>JAFGJM010000047.1 GCA_016929095.1 Anaerolineales bacterium
ACCGATTACAAGAGTAAAAATTATTTTCTTAGTATCCATGATATGTATTATACCGATATCCACAAAAAAGATGCCATTGATTTTTGATGTAATAAATCAATGGAATTGAGTTGCGATGCCAAAATGAAAAATATCCGAGATACCTTTGTAGGGAAATATTTACACCCGTAATATAAAGAGACATACTCGTTAATGTAATACAAACAGATGAAATGAAAATTTCTCAATCAATCGTATAATATGAATGTTTTTTTTCATTACTTTTCCAAAATATCACTGAAATGTATAATGGGAGTGGGATTAGCGATAATTTTTACCGGAAATTCTTCAATCAGCAGCTTATTTACTCATAATGTCAATTGGATTACTAACCCTCCACATGAAATTACCTGGCTGTTCCTCCCTCAAGGAGAAGCGCAGCCGAATAAAACCCCTCATCAGTCGCTTACATCGTGAGTTTAATGTATCCGTCGCTGAAATAGATTTCCATGATAGCTGGCGCGATACAGTCATCGCCTGCGCCTTGGTCAGTAATAACCATGACCATACCCGGCAAGCTTTACAGGTAATCCCTGCCTGGGTAGCAAAATACTGGCAAGATCTGGAATTGGTGGATGATCATATCGAGCTAATAAATTAAATTAACTAACAACCTTGAAACTTCCAAATTTTCTTATTATCTTATTGCCTGATTACCTTATTACCTGATTACTTTTTTTCACGGAGGATAACATGGATTTACAACTCAACGGAAAACGCGCTCTGGTCACCGGCGCCAGCCGCGGGTTAGGATATGCTGTTGCCCTGGGTTTAGCTAAAGAAGGCTGTCATGTGGCTTTAAACAGCCGTAATGCAGAAAATGCTTCCCGGGCTGCCGATACGATCCATAAACAAACCGGTAACCCAGTATTCACTGCCCCGGGAGATGTCAGTAACGCTTCCGATATTACAAAAATCGTGGAGCAAGCTGTCAAGACTCTGGGAGGTCTCGATATATTAATGACCAATTCCGGAGGCCCGCCCGCCGGCGCATTCGAGAGTTTTGATGATGACGCCTGGCTCTCTGCCATTGAGCTGGTCTTTATGTCGCACATGCGCTTGATCCGGGCGGCTTTACCCCATTTACGCCAATCGAAAACAGCCAGTGTATTAACGCTCACTTCCTATTCCGTTAAGCAGCCCATCCCCGGCCTGGTGCTTTCCAACAGTATCCGTTCTGCTACGGTCGGATTGACGAAAACTTTAGCTTTGGAATTGGGTTCGGAAGGTATCCGTTTCAACTCGGTTTTACCCGGTTGGACTGATACCGAAAGAGTTCAATATTTAATGGAACAAAGAGCCAAAACCAATAAAACGACCGTCGAAGATGAAATTGCCAAACAAATGAAAGATAGTCCCCTGGGGCGGATGGCCACTCCCCAGGAATTTGCCAACGTAGCTGTCTTTCTGATTTCACCGGCAGCTTCGTATATCACGGGATTGATGCTCACTGTGGACGGCGGAATGGTGAAGAGCACCCTTTAAAGGATTGAAAACATGTCATCGTCTTGGAAACTCAGCCCTTCGGATTTAACATTTCTATGGGATGAATGCCCTCGCTGTTTTTACTTGAAAGTCGTGCATGGCATCAACCGTCCCTGGGGCGCTTTTCCAAAAATCTTCAACCGCATAGACAAGCTGATGAAGGCGCATTTTGAAGGCAAACCAGCCTCTCAAATTTCACCGATGCTGCCGGAGGGCATCGTACGCTTTGGTGAAAAGTGGGTTACTTCTGAGCCAATCCAATTACCGGGACATACTGCCACGTGTTTCATCAAGGGTAAATTCGATGTGGTCTTAGAATTCCATGACCACTCCTACGGTGTGGTTGATTTTAAAACCTCAGAAGCAAAGCCCGAACACATCCGATTCTACAGCCGCCAATTGCATGCCTATGCCTATGCGTTGGAAAACCCGGCTTCAGGGAAATTAAGCTTGCAACCCATAAACCGACTGGGATTGTTATGCGTCGAACCTGTTGAAATGGATCAGGTTGGAAAAGATCAACTTGCCTATGTGGGTAATGCAACCTGGTTAGAATGCCCCAAGGATAATCAGGGATTTATGAAATTTCTGGATCAAGTGATCACATTACTTGAGTTGCCTTCTCCACCCGAACCCAATCCGAAATGTGGATGGTGCCAATATCGTGAAGCGGCTCGTGATCACGGGTTGTAGTAATTTCACCGATATCTGATTTTTTTATATCTTTTCTGATTTAATAATGCTTCTATTTCTCATATCGGGAGGAAATGATGCAAAAGGATCATGAATGGTTACTCGAAGGAGATTCTTGGGTGGAATTCAACACTCGTAAGCATTTGCTGCGTCAACCGGACGAATCCCCTGAAGTAAAAGCAACGCACAAACACATGATAGAAGACCCTCGCATTCGGCAGATTGTAACCGATTTACAGGTTTGGCCATGGGAAGCTTTGAAAAACCACAAAAGTGCCGGACATCCCATCCATAAACTCACCTTCCTGGCAGATATTGGGTTGAAAATCGAAGACCCAGGCATGGAAAACATTATCATTCCCATCCTGGCGCATCAATCTTCTGAGGAATCTTTCCAATCATTGATGAATATTCCAACCCATTTCGGCGGCAGCGGCAAGGATCAATATTCATGGCTGCTGTGCGATACGCCTTTATTATGCTACTCTCTGGCTAAACTAGGATTACATGATGATTCTCGGGTACTGAATGCTGTTCAGTACTTATCAGATTTGGTCAGAGAAAATGGTTGGCCTTGCGCCGGTTCAAAAGAAATGGGAAAATTTCGTGGCCCTGGTAAAAAAGAAGATCCCTGCCCTTTCGCCACCCTGATCATGTTAAAACTTCTTGCGCTTTATCCAGAGCGACATATGAGTGAGGCATCCCATTTCGGCGTAGAATGCCTTTTAGATATGTGGCAAAACAGCTACGAAAAGCATCCTTTCCTGTTCCATATGGGTACCGATTTTCGTAAGTTAAAAGCACCTTTGGTATGGTTTGATATCCTACACGTTTTAGACGTGCTTTCCCAATATGATTTCGCCATACAAGATAACCGTTTTCAAGAAATGCTGGCAACCGTACGAGCGAAAGGAGATGATCGGGGTCGTTATACTCCCGAATCCATCTGGACTGTATGGAAAGGTTGGGATTTCGGACAAAAACGCGAACCTTCGCGTTGGCTCACATTCGTCATGAGAAAAATAACCCAAAGAACTGAAGATCATGAATGAAATATACAACCCCAATTTATGATCCAAGAAATCAGGTCAATTCATCTTAATGAATATCATATGCTTGCCACAGAAGCGAAAAATGAAATAAAATAAATCTATAGGTCTACCGGTAACATTTATAAACTATTAGTTAAAGGAGAAATGATCATGTTGAAAGAATTCAAAGATTTTATCATGCGCGGCAATGTACTCGATCTGGCTGTTGCTGTTGTAATTGGTGCAGCCTTTGGAAATATCGTGACATCCTTCGTCAATGACATCATCATGCCTCCTATTGGGTTGCTGCTCGGAAACGTGGATTTTAGCAATTTATTCATCAACTTATCAGGGATGCCTTATCAAAGCCTGGCAGAAGCGCAAAATGCTGGTGCGCCGACTATCAATTATGGCTTATTTTTAAATACCATAATAAATTTTCTCATCATAGCCTTGGCAATATTCCTGGTCGTTCGAACAGCGAATCGATTGCAAAAACCCAAAGAAGCCCCGGCTGAACCTGCTACCAAAGACTGCCCCTTCTGTTTATCATCCGTTCCCGAAAAAGCCACTCGCTGCCCGCATTGCACTTCCCAGTTATAGATTTTTATTGAGCAGGATATGAGTTATGGCCAAAGGAAAGATCATCTTCTTAAATGGCGCTTCAAATTCTGGAAAAGCTGCCATTGCCCGGCAATTACAGGAAATTCTGGAAGAACCATACTTATATTTCTCGATAGATTCCTTTCTCCATGTTTTACCCGAAAAGTATATGTCAACTGCAGATAGTGAGCCATCCATCGAAAATGAAAAAGTTCTTTCCGAAATCATGCCCGGGATCATGTCAGCCATCCATCAATCTATATGCATGTTTGCTTCACGTGGACACAATCTGATCGTCGATCATGTCTTGCAAAACCAGGATTGGTTAATCGAATGCATCCAATTATTGGAAAATTATCCGGTTTTATTCGTTGGGGTTCATTGTCGGGTAAAAGAACTTGATCGTCGTGAACGCCAGCGCAACATGGTACAGGGTCTGGCAAGGCAGCAATTTGAGATCGTCCACGCGCATGGTATTTATGACCTCGAAATCGATAGCGCCGACTATGACCCATTAGAGTGCGCCGAGCAAGTAAAAGAAGCGCTAGAAAAAGGTCTCTCCGGTAATGCGTTTTCCAGGTTGAAACAGGACCTGGTGTAAATCATCACAATAATCACACATGAATATAATCGTTGCTTCTATAAACCCGGTTAAAATCCAGGCTGCTTTACTGGGTTTTCAACACATGTTTCCTAAAATACCCTTAGACATTCGAGGGATTTCGGTATCTTCGGGTGTATCCCGCCAACCTATGTCGGATAACGAAACCTATCGAGGCGCAATCACACGTGCCCGCCAGGCAGCGTACATCGAACCTCAATCCGATTTTTGGGTAGGCATTGAGGGGGGTATCGAACCCATCGAAGATGAAATTTCTTCCTTTGCCTGGGTGGTTGTTTGCTCACAAAATCAAATGGGCAAAGGGCGCACCAGTACATTTTTTCTCCCCGAAAAGGTAGCTCAGTTGATCAACCAGGGTTATGAGCTGGGCGACGCGGATGATATCGTTTTTGGTCGTCAGAATTCTAAACAAGAAAATGGGGCGGTGGGACTTCTGACCGGCGACGTGATCGACCGGGTTGCACTATATGAACAAGCGGTGATTATGGCGCTTATTCCTTTTAAAAATACCGAACTATATCCATAAAAAAAGCAACTATATGTATATTTTGATTTTCTTTTTTGAATTCAAGGAATGCCGAAATGCCACTGAAAATTAGAGATGCCTTACCCACTGATGCAGCGGCTGTTACCCGCCTGATGCAAGCCTTAGCACAAAGCGAAGACTATCCGAGTCCCATAACTGAAGCATATGTTCCCCATTTTTTATCCCATCCAGGGAGCGGCGCTCTTCTTGCAGAGTGGGAAGATCGCATTGTCGGTTTGCTTTGTTACACGCTTGTACCCAACCTTTTCCATGCCGGTGATTCTTGCCTGATCCAGGAGCTGGTCGTCGATAGCGAATATCGTGGTAAAAGTATTGGCAGGTCACTGATGTATGCAATCATAGAAATAGCAAAACAACACGATTGCAAGGAAATATCCATTTCTGCCATGCCGGACAACTTTATCGCCATCAATTTATACAAATCAGTCGGATTGACTGAAGAAGCCGTTTATTTAGAAACGCATTTATAATACAAAATACATATGAAGCCTTTTAATTACCCTTTCCGCGGCGAAACAGACATCCTCAATGAAAAAACCAGAATGGGATTGCCGGGACAGTTCACCGAGCTTCCCGACGGTTTTGTACATTATGAACTGGTAGGACCATCGGATAGTCCAGTCGTAGTATTGGTGCATGGTTTTTCTGTCCCTTACTACATCTGGGACCCCACCATTACAGCGTTGACAAATGCCGGATTACGTGTTTTACGCTACGATTTATACGGCAGGGGTTATTCCGACCGTCCGGCATCAGACTATTCTCTTGACCTTTTCAATCGCCAGTTGCGCGGTCTATTAGAAAAGCTTGAAATTACAACCTCAATCGCCATTGCCGGCGTTTCGATGGGTGGGCCAATTGCAGCTTACTTCTCGATTCAAAACCCCGGCAGGGTACGGCGGTTGTGTTTGATCGACCCGGCAGGCTTTGGAGAAGCTAAATCTTTGAAAGCCAGTTTGATTATGGCGCCCCTATTAGGTGAAATATTGCTCGATATTTGGGGTGAAAATGTTCTGGTGGATGGATTAACCGATGATTTTTTCAGACCCGATTTATTTCCGGAATACCGGGAAAAATATCTTGAACCCATGAAATTCCGGGGCTTCAAACGCGCCCTGCTTTCCACAATCCGCCAGGGTGTGATTGAAGATCAGGTGTCGATTTACCGGAAGATCCACTCTTTACAAATTCCCGCTCTTATATTTTGGGGAAAATACGATAAAACTTTCCCGGTAAATATTACGGAACAGGTAAAATCCATTTTACCCGCCGCTGCTATTCATATAATCGATCATGCAGGCCACGTGCCCCATTATGAACAACCCGAAATCGTGAACCCGATCCTGACAACATTCTTCTCACCATAGTCAATCACCCATTCCATACCTGTTTATCATAACCAATCGGCGTCCTAATCAGAGTAGCCAGCGCCAGGTCTGGTTGACACTCATCTCAAAATATCCTATACTGAAATTGAGCATACTGTTTAGTAATTTAATACAGCCAGATGGGCGAAGAAAGGAATGGCGATGAAACCCGGTTATTTTGGTTTGCTTGTATTGTTGGCAATTGGTTTGTTTACCCCCCAATACACTATGGCAACAGAAATCCGACCAGCGGGAAATACTATCGAGAATACCTCAGATACGATCCATCCTGCCCTGGAACTTTACGGGTATCTAAAAGGAGAAATGAAAACTGTTGCAGTTTCAGGAAATTATGCGTTTATCAATATCGATGAGCGCCTGGTCGTGATGGATATCAGCGATAAAAGCCACCCTCATCCGGTCGCACAAACCGAACGTTTCACTGGTATGGCAGAAGACATTTTCATTATGGGTAATTATGCATATGCTGCTGCCGGTTATACCGGAATGTACATTTTTAATATCTCTAATCCACTTTCCCCTGCAAAAATGAGTTTCTTCCCTGCCCCAGATAACAGTTGGAATGCAAAAAAACTCACGGTCATTTCAACCGGTGGAAAGGACTATGCGTTTGTAGCCGCCGGCAACTATGGAATGCGTGTCATCGAGGTAACCGATCCATATGCACCGGTGGAGATTGGTTCCTATAAACTTACCGGTAGTGCTTATGATGTCACTGTTGCTGGGAACCATGCCTATGTCGCTTATAGTTTCAATGGGTTGCACATTTTGGATATCACGACCCCCGCTACGCCGACCTGGGTAGGCACCTATACAGCCACGAATTATTATATTTTAGGCATTATTGTAGATGGAAATTACGCCTATACCGCTGGTTATGACAATAGCATGGATTGGACTTTACGAGTGGTGAACATCAGCAACCCTGCTTCACCTTCCGAAACCGGCACAACCACCAGTTCCGACCTGGAAATTTTCGATATGGCTAAATCAGGCAATACCATTTACCTGGCTCAATATTATTTAACCAGTGGCGCTTATATGAGCACGGTCAATGTTGCTTCACCATCCAGTCCCAGTTACTCCTATAGTTATTGGATAAGAGGCGGTGAGGCGCACCGATTGGCGTTAGGATTACCTTATGTCTATGTGAGCGGGGCAATGAACTTCAATGTCATCAACACTTCTGCCACACCATATACGCTGCATGGCGTTTATGGTACGCCAATGGAGGCACATGCAGTAGCTGTGGCCGCCAATACCGTATATATCGGCAACGGGTGGCAGGGGTTGATCTCTGTTGACGTAACCGACCGATCCAACCCTTATCAAATAGGATACGCTCAGGTATCAGGCTATCCAAAATCTATAGATATCTCAAAAAATTATGCCTATGTGGGTGATGATTACGGATTTTTTATTTACGACATTTCAGATCCAACTGATATGGTACAAACAGGAAACCGCGGGGGTGGAATCCGTGAGGTTGAGGTACGAGGACGGTACCTGTATGCAGCAACCGAATACGCCCTGGCAATTTCAGACATTTATACACCAACCAGCCCGGCATGGATTGGCTACTGGGGTGGCGCCACCGCTTGGAACAGCGGGGTGGCGCTTCACGAAAATTATGCTTACTTGGCAGATTCTGTCGCCGGAATGAAAGTCATCGATATTACCGATCCATATTCGCCTGTCCCAAGCGGGTCACTTACACCAGAAGGGTCTATTTACTTCACCGATGTCGCCGTCGATTATCCCTATGCCTACTTCACCGACTGGTATGCCCATCTTCTGCGCATTGTACAGGTTTCCGATCCGGCTCACCCGGTACAAACTGGAACTTACCCTCTGGTGAGCGATCCGAGCACCGTGGTGGCTAACCGTAACCGATTCTTGGGGGCAGATAAACGCTTCGCCTTTACTGCCGAAAAAAATTATGGCCTTTATCTTCTGGATGTCAGTAATGTTTATTCGCCCACTTTAATGGCTCACACGACCACGCGCAATCAGGCCTGGAATATGGCTGTCCAGGGAAATTATGTATATGTCGCCGATCTGAATGCAGGGCTTTCTATCTATCGCATCAGCCGGGATGTAGTCACGGGTACCATTCCAACAACCGGCGGCGCTTTGACATCCCATGATCTTGATACCCAAATCACTGTTCCTAACGGGACCTTTACCGATACGGTTGAAATCACATATCGCCAACTTTGGACAGACGAAAATACCGGCGAGCGTGAAGGTCTCGGTCAAACTTTTGAGATATCTGCCGTTTATACATCCAATGACCAGCCAGCTCAAATGCAACCCGGCAAATCGATTTCGATTGCCATCGCTTATGCCAGTACTGGTCCGATCATTGAAAATACACTGGAGTTATACGGATGGAATTCATCCACGCAAAAATGGGATAATACGGGTGTGGCGAGTAGCAATGTGAATACATCCGGAAATATTGTGAACGCTCAAATAAACCAGTTATCATTATTTGCAGTTTTAGGAGATACAAATAGAGGATATTTACCCATTATTTTAAAAAATGACTAGCCGGCTGCCATAGTAGTCTTCTTTGATTGCGAGCAGCTACACAACACGCACACTTCATTACCACCGAAAAAATATGTTTCGAATATCATTTTAAGCCGGGAACAAACAATTCAAGATTAAGATCAGGGGGAAAATTATTCAATTAAAAGAAGCTTTCTTAATTTGCAGATTTTTCTGTGAATAAAGCAAATGTGATCCAAAGTTACATCGAAACACGCACTATCAGGTGATCGGAAAAACGATTAAAATAAATTTCCAATCCATATTAAACTGGGAACAACATCCATGACAACATACATATCAATGGAGCATCTTCAAGATATCTTGTCTTTTCCATTCCGCGACCCGCAATGGAAACGGAAACTGGGTATTGCTGCCCTTTTGTACCTTGCTATCTATACGATAATCCTGGCGCCTGTGCATTTTTTCATTATGGGATATTTCTATCGCATAATGAAACATATCATCGTCGATAAAGGCGAGCCCTATCTCCCGGAGTGGGATAATTGGGGGAAATTATTTATCGATGGTTTACGTCTCACTATACCCGGGATGTTCTTCAGTCTTCCCGGATTATTGTTGTTGTTTCTTTCCCAGGGAGGAATGATTTTATCGATGCTGCCCATCATGCTTTCCGGGATGGATCATTCATTTGTTGATCCAGTCGAACCAATTCTGCCATTAGTTCCACTATTCGGATTACTTTTCTTCATATTATTCTTCGGATTGGGAATAATCTTATCCCTGGCACTCACCTTTCTTGGATCGCCGGCAATTTGCCATGTAGTTGCTACCGATCAGGTTATTGGCGCATTCAGAATCAACGAATGGTGGCCAATTTTCCATGCCAACTTTTCCGGGTTTGTCCTTGCGCAATTGGTACTGTATTCCATAACCACAATAATGACATTTGCTACGCAGTTCCTGTCGATGACGATCATCCTGATTATTTTCATCCCCCTTATTTGGGCATGTGTTGGATTGATGATCGCCATGACATACTATGTACTATTGGCCCAAGCTTATGCAACAGGGAGAAAATCGCAACATCTTTAGGATAATCAGGATTTAGGTATAATTAATAAAACGAAGTTGTATGGTTTGAGAATAATCCGATGTCGGATCAAACGGTTCCAATTTCCTTTCTCCGTCAAACCCTCATGGATGAAATCAACAGCGCCTTTGGGCTGCCCAAAGAGGGGCTGATTCGCCGCATCATAAATCCATTGTATTGGCTGCCAGCGGACCGCTTTGCTCAATTGGGGGTGAAATTCGACCAGATGGTAGCCGAACTGGGTTTCTGTGAAGCGGCACGGTGGGTTTTACCACGTTTTGTTCAGGATACATTTGTCGCTGGCGAAGATCAAATCCCTGCGCAAGGTCCATTACTGATCACCTCCAATCATCCGGGAACGGTGGATACATTAGCGATCAGCGCCAATTTACACCGCGATGATATAAAAATTATTGCCACAGGGATTCCATTTATCGATCACTTGCCTTTCACCCGCCAACACATCATCTTCGTCACCCGAAACATTCAAGAACGAATGCTCGCCATCCGCGCTTCAATTCGCCATCTCCAAGAGGGGGGTACTCTGCTCATTTTCCCCAGCGGCGGGCTGGATCCCGATCCGGCAGTTCTCCCCGGTGCAGAGGAAGCGCTTGCCAGTTGGTCTCCCAGTCTGGAGATTATTTTAAAAAAAGTGCCACAAACGAAAATCTTATTAACGATCGTCAGCGGGGTTCTCTCGCAAACAATCTTACAAAATCCACTGATCAGGTTGCGAAAGGGTTTTCGTGAACGTCAAAAGCTGGCTGAATTTCTGCAAGTCATCCAGCAATTAATTTCATACAATAACTTTAATCTGAAACCAAAGATTTCTTTTAGAATGCTACCCTCCCCCAATGATCTTCAAGCCGCGAATTGGTCGAGGAGTTATTTACAATCCATCATCGCAAAATCGCAGCAATTACTTCAAACTCATTTAAATACCCCTCTCTCCCCCAATTCACGAAAACAAGATTTCTAATCGTTTATACCCCATACCCAAAACTGCATGATAAGGGATTGTTCACCTATTACGGGAAATCTGACAATAAAACGCCTGACACCAGATCAGATGAACACATCCCTTCACTCCCCAATAATCTTCACCAACACCCGTTTTCTGCGATAGCCGTCAAACTCCCCGTAGAAAATTTGCTCCCAGGGTCCAAAATCCAATTTACCCTTGGTAACCGCCACCACAACTTCCCTCCCCATCACCTGACGTTTCATATGCGCGTCGGCGTTATCCTCTCCGGTACGATTGTGTTCATATTGATTAATCGGTTCATGTGGCGCTAATTTCTCCAACCAACGGTCATAATCCTGATGCAACCCGCTTTCGTCGTCATTGATGAATACAGAAGCAGTAATGTGCATGGCGTTTACTAATACGAATCCCTCTTTTATACCGCTTTCTAAAATACAAGCCGTAATCTGAGGGGTAATATTGATAAAAGCCCGCCGGGAAGGAATATCAAACCATAATTCTTTGCGATAAGATTTCATTGAAAACCAGTCCTTTCCTACATCTATTCATCAAGCAGCTGCTGGAAGTCATCCGGGGTATCAATGTCCAGGGTCAAATTTACATCATGCCAGGGTACCCATGCTGGCGGGTAACGGGAAAATAGATCCCTGCCGCCTTTATCTCCGGTTATGTTCTTAAATTCAGGAAACACTGACCGGTCGAACAACACCGGGTTGGCGCGCTGCCCTGCCACTTGAGGCGCCACTATAGGTGACAATGTAGATGCGTGTAATTCTACCAAAGCACGCACCAAATTTACAGTCACCCGCGGCTGATCTGCCAATAAAAAAACACCTGCGCCGGTATTTTCAGGCAGTGCCGATAAACCCGTTTTTACCGATGTGCTTTGACCTTCCTCCCAATGGGGATTATGAACAATCTGCACCGGCATTTCTCGCAATGCATCTCGAATAGGCTCATCCACGGCGCCGGTAACCACCACGACAGGCGATAAACCAGCACCCAAAGCCGTCTCTACCACCCGCTTTATCAACGGCTGACCTTGCCAAACAAGCAATTGTTTGGGTTCACCATAGCGTTGCGATGCACCCCCGGCTAATATAATCCCAGCTACGCATTCATGGATACAAATCACGCCTTCATTCACCTCTGTTTGAGAAAGTACATCTTCCGGAATCGATTCGATTTCATCTCCCATGACATTTCTCGCTAAAGTTTGACCATAAGAACCGATCACAACAGCATGATAATCGTTTAGAAGATCTGGCGCTATGCCAAGCGCAATGGACACCAATTCATCTGTTTCTGAATGGCTGAATAAAACAATTCGACGTGCAGATGGGGGAATATTTTTTAATCCCCCATGAGGATGCCGTAATACTCGCAATAACGCCTGAGAAGTGATAATTTCCCCCAGCGCTAGTCCTGATAAATCAGAAAAAACCTCAGGTCTGTGTACCCATTCTTTGGATAATGGTTTTCCTAAACCGGAAAGTGCGGCAAGTACCACCACGGTATCACAAAATTCGGGGATGACAGGTTCATACGCCGCCGGCGCTTTAAGCGGCAGCATTTTCGCGCCATCCGCCTCGATGAGCAATGGGATATCATGAATATTTGCCAGGGTCAACATATCGTGGGGAGGTATACCATTTAACCGGGTGATTTTGCCTTCCCTTCCTTCCACCGGTGCTCCGGTCACTAAAACCAAACCGGGCGGAAAGCCTGTTTTTAACTCTTGTAATTTATTCCTGGATTCGACAATGATGTGATGATCGGCTAGTTTCGCTTGAAACAAACCCATGCGCGTGGTTGTAGAAATGAATACCGAAGACGGCCCGCGGTCAGCCTCGATCAACTGCCGCGCTAATAAAAAAATCCCGCTGGTCTTTCCCCCGGCGCCAACGAATGCCACCCTTGGTGAAGTATTTAATCGCAAAGCTGTTGATAATTTCATGAACAGAAATTTATCATATATTGATTATTTCCATAAATGTGGTCGTAATTCTGCCTTCGTTAAGATCGCTTCCAACACCCCTCCGCCAATTGCCAGGGCTCTGTCAGATACCAATGAACAAACACGAGCGTCATCATATGGGGCGATCTCAGCAATGATTTGACCTTTATGAACCTGCAGGCCTTCTAGTAATAAACCCCGCAGTAATCCGGCAAACGGTGATTCGATCGCTTGCCCGCCCACATTTGCTATTGTTTGCTGGGCTTCCACGCGGCTGCCAATTAACAAGTGAGTTTCAAGGATGCCATCGGCTGGCGCGGGCACCAAACACTCAACAGGGCAATCGTATTCATCGTCCAGATTATCAGGTTCCAAATCAATATTACCCTGCCAATATACCCTGCCCAAACCATGCCCACAGCGAGTTTCAATCACGGCATGGCAGTTTTTATTAACCTCAAAGCCGCTTCCTAAACCAATGAGCAATGTCACCCGGCGTGTATCTAATTCGACATTTTTATTTAACATTCGAGCATCCACCACGACTGTTGGATGGAGGTATTGAATCGCGTCGCCCTGAGAATCTACCATAACCGGAATAAGTCCCTTTGAAAAAACCTGCAGGACGCGAAATGAATCGGTAGGATCGTTCAGCTTTTTACCGGTGACTCCTTCAACGGTTATCTCCTTGCTATTAATCGCATCGGCAAAGGAAACCATCCGACGGAGGGCAAATGGCTTTTCGAGTTCAGAAATTGCTACACGAAAGCCCGCCCGGTGCAGACGTAATGCCACGCCGCTGCCTGTCTCACCACCACCACGAATGATCACAATCATTATTTCACCGGTAACTTTCCCAAGGCGCGCAATATTTTTTCTGGGGTTAACGGAAATTCGTGAAACCATATCCCTATGGCATCATGCACTGCGGCGATGATGGCAGGAGCGTATGGTAAAAATGGCATCTCTGCCATGCCGCGTGCCCCCCAAGGCCCGCGCGGATCGGGATATTCCAATATAAGGGATTGGACGTTTTCCGGGACATCCAACACCGTAGGAATCAGGTAGGTTGAAAGATGTTGGGTTTGAACATAACCTTCTTTTTGGATGAAATTTTCCAGGATGGTATACCCGGTCGCTTGAACTACCGCCCCTTCGATTTGGCCCTTCACTTGTTGAGGATTTATGGCATATCCCACATCATCAGCAGAGATCACATCCAATACCCGCACATGCCCGGTTTCGGTATCTACAGCTACCCTCGCTACTTGAGCTACATATCCGTATGCAAAGTTTGGTTCACAAAATCCGGTCTCGGGATCAAAGGGGGTAGTACGTGGAGATCTATATTTATAACTGGCGATTGCCGGTCTTTCCTCGGCTTTCCACATTTCTAAAGCTTCTTCACAGGCGCCCTTGATGGAATTGCCTGCCATAAATGTCAGTCGTGAGGCGCTGGTACTCCCAGAATTGTCTGTCACCGCAGTATCAGATACCACTAATTTCACTTTCTCAATCGGTACACCAATCGCTTTTGCTGCCATCTGAGCAAAAACCGTGTGGGCGCCCTGCCCGACATCGGCGCCAGCGTGATAAACCACTACTTGATCGATATCTTCCTCGCCGTGGATTTCGACAGTCGCCCAGCAATGTTCCGGCGCTCCGTAAGAAAAGCCGATATTCTTGTAGGAGCAGGCAAAACCCTTCCCGGTCTTTATGGAATCTGAAGCGGGGCGCAGCGCTTCGCTCTTTTTGTCATACCCGGCTTTCCAACCCTGTTCTGTCTCCACCCACCCGCCTGCTTCAGCGCACGCCTTTACGACTTGTGGCATGCTAACTCCCGGCGGTAAGGGCGTCCCGACTGATAATATGGAGCCTTCCTTAAATATATTTCTCATACGCAATTCGAATGCGTCCATATTCAGTTTTTCTGCCAGGCGGTTCATTTGGGTTTCCGCAGCAAACGCTGCCTGTGGACCGCCGAATCCGCGAAAAGCGCCATTAGGGATATTATTCGTGTAAACGCCATAAGCATCCACTTTTACATTCGGTACTTCATATACACCGCTGCATAATAAAGTGGCATTACCCAACACTTTCGGAGATGTATACACATAACCCCCGCCATCGGCAATCATCTCCACTTCTACAGCGGTGATTTTTCCTTCTTTCGTTGCTCCCCACCGGGTACGGATTATAAATGGGTGACGTTTATGGTGCCCGATAATCGATTCTTCTCTACTCCAGATGATTTTTACCGGGCGATTAATGCCTTGTTCATGCATTTTTAAGGCTGCCAGAGCCAGCACGATTTGAACTGACATATCTTCTCGCCCGCCAAAAGCCCCGCCTATGGCAGGATAGATCACTCGAACCCGATCAAGCGGAAGATCAAGGGCATGTGCGATTTGTTCCTGATCTTCATGCGCCCATTGACCCGCGACCTGAACAGTAACCCGACCTTCTTCATCGATATACCCTAATCCGGCTTCTGGCTCTAGGTACGCATGTTCCTGGCTGGGTGTGTGATACTCCCCTTCCACGATCACGTCTGCCTGGGTAAAACCGGACTCGATATCCCCTTTGCGAATACGGTGATGGCAAAAAACATTCGAATCGCGCTCCGGATGAAGTAAGAGCGCATCCGGCTTCATGGCAAGCTCCGGATCGGTGACAACCGGTAATTCCTCATATTCCACCACGATCAGGTCGCGTGCCCGGGATGCAATCGCTTCGGTCTCGGCAATCACCAGTGCTACCTGGTCGCCGATGAAACGCACCCGGTCGGCATAGGGTTTGTTTGATCCCGGTCCGCATAAAACCGGCTGGTCGAATACGCCCAAACCATATTCGTTCACCGGTACATCTTTCGCTGTCAATACCGCGATTACGCCTGGGATCGCTTCAGCCTGACTTGTGTCTATCGAGCGAACGATCGCGTGAGGACGGTTGGCAAACAAAATTTTCATCATCGTTTGATTGGGCAAATTTATATCGCCGGGGAATAACGTTTTTCCGGTCACTTTCCCAATGGCATCCAGACGTTTCACAGATTCTCCAGATTGAGACATGCAAAAACTCCCATAAATAGACATATGATGTCGGATACCGAACTCCAATCTGATCGATACCCTGAATTTTCCAATGGTGAAAATTATACACCATTGATGCCTTTTAGAATTTCACCGACATTCAAATCAAATTAGTCGTTCCAGGAATTGACGTATAATCAAAATTTATCTATACTAATATGGATAATAATTCCGACTCACATATACCAAAATGAGGAAAATCAATCATGGCGCAGTGGGAATATCATTATATTCTTGCCTTTAATACCGAGATCGATCAAATCAACGATCAACTGGTACAACGAAAAATGCATCCATTATTTGAATACATTAATCAATGCGGTGAAGAGGGATGGGAAATGGTTGGGATATGCCCAGCCAGCGAGAGCGGGAATTATTGGCGAATACTATTCAAGCGGGAAAAATCTTCTCAATAATAAACACTCAATACTCAAAAGTATTGTTGTGTGACGTAGTAGAAAAAATCGAGAATTTCAAGTTAATGCCTCTTGCGTTATCTTAAATCTTGTGCTATCGTCTTAGTATTAATAACATTCTCGAAGGCGGTTTTTATTATGTCAGCCAAGCAACAAAAAATACTGATCGTGGAAGACGAAGCGGACACCGCCGAAATGCTGGCGGAAATGGCCCGCCTGAGTGGCTATCAGGTGGAATGTACTTATAACGGAAAATCAGCCATAAATATGCTGACCAATTTAAAACCCGACCTGGTTTTGCTGGATATTGTTATGCCAGAAATATCTGGTTTGGATGTATTAAATTTTATGCGCTGTGATCCACGCCTGATTGGGACGCCAGTCGTGATCATTTCATCGAACAGCCTGCCCTCCGACAAACAGGCTTGTTTGGATGCAGGGGCGAATGATTATTTGACCAAACCCGTCAGTTATACCGAATTAAAAGAGACCATAGAAAAAGCCCTTCATCCAAAATAAAGGGTTTTGCACACAAAACTGCACGTCCTGATGTATGATGAAAAGTGTCATTCGTTCGTTTATCGCCATTGCCTTATCCAGTGAAATTCAGGCTAAGTTAACAAAAATATCTACCGAATTACAGACTCAATTAAAGGATATTCCAATACGCTGGGTGCCGGTTGAAAATATCCATTTAACCTTGAAGTTCCTGGGGGATGTTTCTACTGCCAATCTGGAAATGCTTAAAACAACTTTACAGGCTGAAGTGGCAGGGCATAATCCATTTGAAATCAGTGTTGGCGAGTTAGGCGCATTTCCCAATATCCGCCGACCAAGGGTGATATGGGTAAATGTTCAAGCGCCAGCAGAATTATCCGCCGTGCAGCACGGCATCGAAACATCCATGGCGCGCCTGGGTTACCCCCTCGAAGAACGACCATTTCACCCACATTTGACCTTGAGCAGGGTGGCGCGGGCAGCTTCTCCCCAGGACTTACAAAATATTTTTAGTGTTTTTTCGAAATATAAAGTTGGGTTTCTAGGCGCAACCCGAGTACTCACCATCAATCTGTATAAAAGCGATTTACACCCAGGCGGCGCTTCATATACCTGCCTTTATCGGGCAGCTTTAACCATTCCAGCATAATTTATCTTATAATTGAATTATTACTCCATCATTGAGGTGAATTCTGGATACTTTAGCACTATCGCATAATATTATTGATACACTCGAAGAAAAAAAAGGAGAAAATATACTCCTGTTAGATATCCGTGGACTGGCGCCTTTTGCTGATTTTTTCATTATATGCTCAGGTACCAGCGACCGTATGTTACAAGCCCTGGCGGAAGCTTCAATTGAAAAAGTGCACCAAACTTACCAACTACCAGCCAGAATGGAGGGCAAACCTCAAGATGGCTGGATTCTGGTTGATTTTGGGGATGTTATTCTGCATCTCTTCTCACCAGACCGGCGCGATTATTACCGGTTAGAAGAATTATGGTCTAAAGGCAAAATCGTCTTACACCTGCAATGACATTGCCCAGCTTAAAATAACATCTTAGATTGTGACCATAAAAATAGCGATTCTCTTTTTATGAATCGCTATTTTTAGTTTTTATGCCTCGAAACCGTATTCTGACTTCGTTTTTTCGAAACCGTTTTTTTTGTGGTTTACTTGTTATTACTCACTAATCACCACTTTCCAATATCAACTTTCCTTCCGCTTCTTTCTCTATTTGTTCACGCCTCCACAACATCGTCACATATTTGCCCGTTTGCCAGGGTTCGATAAAATCGTCATAATGCCGGCTGCCCAATTGACCGGATTGTCCCGGAGGCGAAATGGTTACCGATTTAGATAAATCGCTCAGATCGATGATTTCTCTGAAGGATGTTGACCAGCTTTTATTTTCATACGGGTCATTAGGCAGCATGGCGGTTTGAGCTGTTGTATCCGTATCGCCGCCAATTGGATATGGACCACGGTTGAAAACTTCATCAAGCGGTTTTTGGATTCCCATGGCATGGGCAAAGGTGGCCGTATGCAATTTTCCCCATTGCCAGTCGCGTTGATTATCTCCAAATTTTTTCATCAACCATTCTACAGCCAGGTGCAAATTTTCTGTGACAAATTTTTCCTTGCCTCCTACCTGCTGCATCCACCAGGAATCGGGCTGGTCAAGCAAGCGCAGTAAAGTCACTGTGTCATGCCCCAAATACTCTGTGGCAGGCAACAAAACGGGGTTAAAACCTGTTCCCATCCACCGCGCTGTGCGGTCTTCTCCCAATGCACTTAGTACCAGATTGCGCGCCATGTAATAACGAGCCACCTCATAAATACACCCGCCAACACTTTCTTCGTCCAATATTCCATCCCAGGATTTGAGACATCCCATCGCCCTCTTCACATAGGGGTCATCGCTAACAATATCTTTGATTTTCGATACAAACTGCTTTCCAGGAATACTGGTGTAATCCAGGTGTAATTTTTTAAATATCTCTGGGGTAATTATTCCCTGGCTATTTATCACATCTTCGATATTCCTGGCGCGAAAACCGTTCATCCAGATATTCCCCAGGAAGTGGGGATAATCATCCGGGATGATTTTATTATTACAAGTGACGATATATCCTTTTTCAGGGTTGAAAGCATGCGGCATCTCTTCGAAAGGGACTTCTCCAACCCATTCATACTCCCCTGTCCAACCAGGGACAGGGATGGTTCCATTCCCTTTTGCCCGAACAGGTACTTTACCTGTGACCCAATACCCGATATTTCCTTCAATATCAGCAAATACAATATTTAATTGCGGTGTATCAAGATATCGCATGGCATCCACAAACTCATCCCAATTACAAGCCTGGTCTAATTTCAACCACGGCGTTACACTGGGGCATGGCTGCAATGTATTTGATTTAACCGCCACGCGTTGGTCCGAATATCCTACAACATCGGAAATCACCGGACCATGCCGGGTGATCAAGACCCTTTCATGATGGGGTTCATCTTTTCCCTTAATCTGGATGACCTCATCAATCACTTCTGCATCGATCCATTCATCTTTGTATAAATATTTATTGGGGTTTTGTGGGTCGAATTTCTCTACAAATAAATCTTCACAATCGATGAACGCCAGTGTAATTCCCCAAGCAATATGATCATTGTGTCCAACCATAATCGCCGGAGCACCCGGCAGTGAGACGCCTACAATGTTATACCTCCCCCCCACCAGGTGATTTTGATACCATATTCCCGGCATACCCAAAGCTAAATGCATATCATTGCAAAGATATGGCATTCCCGTATCGGTTTTATGACCTGCAATTACCCAGTTATTACTTCCCATCCCGCGGTTCAAGAATGGTCCATTTTGCGGGATCAATTTTCCGTTTTCACCCAGTAGATTAAACTCAATCCCTTTTGGTAAGATTGTGGGACTACCTTGTGGATAATGAATCTCTAATTCGGCAGCATGTTCTTCGCCAACCGCCTGAGTGACTTCCGCACGAACAATCTCGCTAAACCAGGCGTGAGATAACTGCCAATTCATCACACGCATAAATGATGTGGTATCAACAGGTTCCCATGGACGTGGGGTGTGCTTGAGCAGGCTAAATTCCACGGGTTTGTTTGGTGCAGGAATATTCATAAAAGCATTGACCCCCGCTGTATATGATAAAACGGCATCACGGGAATCACCCTCCAGATTTTTATAATCGATTTCTCCCAGGCGATTGAACCCAAAGGTACGTGCGATAATGTCTGTTTCTATCGCGATCTCGCCAAATAATTCCGATAATTGTCCGCGGCCTGTGAGACGATTTAATTCCATTTGCCATAAACGATCTTGGGCATGCACAAATCCCTGGGCGAAAAATAAATCTTCTTCGTTTTGAGCGAATATATGAGGTATTCCCCAGCGATCTCGAATGATTTCAACGGATTTCGAAAGACCCTTGATTTTTATATTCCCTTCAATTTGAGGCAACCTTTTTCGCCCCATCCATGTTAATCCCGTCCTGGCAATTGATCCAATAATACTATTTTTTTGCGTCATGAATTTTCCTTTCAATGTAACTCAATGTAACAAAACTAAATTTGAACGCTGTTGCATTCATACAAATAAAAAATTCCCCCCATTCGACTCACTCTAAGCTTGACTTTTCCTACTCATCAACAAACATTATCCCTGGTTTATGTTTCTCTCGGATTTCTTATTTGATCATAATTGACTATATATTGAACCTGAAATAAATAACATCACCATCATGAACAATGTACTCTTTTCCTTCCAGGCGCATTAAGCCGGCGGATTTTACCCCACTCCAACTTTTATGTTTAATAAATGTTTCAAATGGGGTCACTTCTGCGCGGATAAATCCTCGCTCGAAATCAGTATGTATAGTTCCGGCGGCTTTAGGGGCGGGTGTCCCTTGCGGGACCATCCAGGCGCGCACTTCCTCTTCATTCATAGTAAGGAATGTAATAAGAGAAAGGATGCTGAAACTTTGACGGATCACCTGCTCCAAGCCGGTCTCTTCTGCGCCGGCAAGCTGTAAATATTCCTTACGCTCGGTCTCAGACATGTCGACCAATTCTTGTTCCAATCGGGCGCAAATTGTCATTGCAGGCGCATCTTGCTCCGCAGCCAGGGAATACACCTCTGTTGAGTATACGCTTCCCTCTTGCAAGGAAGATTCATCAACATTTGCCACATAGATCACCGGTTTGGCGGATAAAAATCTCATTTCGTTCACCAATTCAATAAAGCTGTCTTCGTCCTTATCGGGGAATTGCGAAATTGGCTTCCCTTCTCCCAGGTGCCGGTACAATGTCTTTGCCATTTCTATCAATGGAATCGATTTCTTATCCCCTTTTACCTGACTGCTCAAGCGTTCCACCTTCTTATCCAATTGCTGCATATCGGCTAATATCAATTCGATATTTATGGTTTCAATTTCCCCACGGGGATCCAGATGATCACTGGTATGAATAACATGCGGATCTTCAAAGCAGCGCACAATATGCAAGATAGCTGCCGTGTCACGGATATTGCCCAGAAATTGATTTCCCAAACCCTCTCCATGGCTGGCGCCTTTAACCAAACCGGCAATATCAACGAATTCTATCGTAGCATGAATACGCTTTTCTACTTTAACGAGATCTGCCAATTGTTCTACCCGATCGTCAGGAACCGGGACAATGGCATGATTTGGATGAATGGTGCAAAATGGATAATTGGCAACCTGTGCTAATTGCTCTTTTGCCAGGGCGTTAAAAAGGCTGCTCTTGCCCACATTCGGTAACCCAATGATTCCGATACTTAGTCCCATATCAAGCCGCCTCTCGACTAAAATAATGGAAATTGTCGAAGCTCACTGTGATGTGCAACACCGCTGTCAATATTGTGCCCTAACATAATAATATTATAATACCCCGTTTACCTAGTAATAAAGAAATCCCAATCTTTCACGATTGATTCTAGGATAGAAATAAATCGTTGTAAAGACATTGACTATAAAAATCGTGATTAATCCAGGGGAGAAAAATACGGAACGCAAAATATTTATTCTCCATGTCTAGATATTTGTACTCTTTTCCCAAATATGGTGACAGGTAAAGGTTTTTGCTATCCACTTGAAAATTATGTTTTCCTTTGTTGAATAAACCCCTTTTAATAAAAAAAAGGCAGCACAAACGTACTGCCCCTTTTCTTTCAATACTGGGCGTATAAATATATTTCTTCCCACCCATACTCATTGATAAACCTGGCGTTTTGAGGCGCCAGATCCCCTTTGATGAAAATTAATTACATAATAACAACATTTGTTGCTTGCAATCCTTTTGGACCTTTTTCAACAGAGAATTCCACTTTTTGACCTTCCTGCAGGGTTCGATAGCCTTCTCCTGTGATAGCAGAATAATGGACAAAAACATCTTCGCCGTCCTCACGAGCTAAAAATCCGTAACCCTTGCTGCTATTGAACCATTTAACAGTCCCGACGATCCGATCAGTCATTGCGATTGACTCCTTGAATAATAAAAAAGCGGATAATTAATGATGATGCGAAATATGTTCCGACGGAGCGTTCAAAACAAAAAGGCTCAAGTAAACGCATTGAGCCGTTGCTTTCATCCATCCAACGAGAACCAATTGCATCCTGACGAATAAAAGTGTATCAGATAAAGAATTTTTAATCAAGGGTTTCAATTTTTATTGAAAAACAAGACTGAAACATCCCTCAGATACGCATTTCATTATCCTAGCGCATAACTGATTTGACCATAAATAAATTCACGGCGAGAGGGTGATATGGTTCCTCCTCTTTGCATATGACTTAATGAATCATAAACATGAAAACCATTTTCTTCCAGGAGACTTTTTGCTTGTTTATTTTCCGCCGGTACTAAAACCGTAGGAGCTCCTTCGGGAAAGTCCAATAAAAGGGCAGCCTGTAAAAGACACCCCGCCACATCTTCAGAATCAGCCACCCAGGGACCTAATTTCCTGGGTTGAACCAGGAGATACCCGGTTATCTTCCCAGAAGGCGAAGATGCAATAAATGCGCGCTGTGGATAATCATGTAAATAAACTCGTAAAACTACGCTGCGATCGCTGCCAAATATGGGTGTATCAAACCCGGCGACGAGAGGAATATCCACTTCCGTCATTATTCTTATCCCTGCAGGCAATTTCATCGGTTGAAAAATATCATCGGAGTATAGATGCGATCCCTTATGTGTCGGATCATCGTTTTTAATAAATGTAAGGACGCGATCGATTTCATGAAAAGAAAATCCTCGGTAAAGCGGTTCTCCCATAGCTGTAGCATCCAGAAATGCAACACAATTTCCCCGTGACCCTAACCATTCCAGTACATGAGACATTAATTGTCTCCCAATCCCTTGTCCCTGTTTTGATGGATGTACAGCCATCATCCCTATCCAGGCAAAGATGCCATAATCAACCGCGCCGACCATGCCTGCTGGTACTCCTTCATCCATTGCCATAAACCAGCCATCCGGTTGTATAGATAATAAACGCCTTAAATCGTCTTTTCGACCTTCGGGAGAATTAAATGCGGCGATAAATAAGTTGTTGGCGGATTTGATCTCTTTATGATTGAATTGATGGATAGTGATCGCCATAAATACCCTCGAAGCTGTTGGTGAACATCAGTGTAGGACTACAATAATCGCAGATCAATCGATTTGATATATCGAACAATAAGCATCTTGATGATTATCCATCACCACGATCGTATATCGTTTGAGAATTTGAAAATCAAATCGTTTTTGTTTATGAGATATTTTCCTAAAAAAATCGCTATCATTAATAACCAGATAGCGATATCATTATACATCCATCAATTTTCTCGCTTCTCATTATTTCTGCTTTTATCATCAAATATTCATTATTATTCGGAGTAATCGGAATGAAATTCATTGCCATAGAAAAAGAACTTCCTGATGTTAAAACTAATACTTTTACCGATGAGTTGAAAATATCCGAAGCCTCTCGGATTTTGGAATTATTTCAATCAGGCGAGCTACGAGAAATCTATTTTCGCCAAGATCGTCCCGAAGCTGTGCTGATTTTTGAGTGCAATACCGTGAGTGAATGTAAAGCTTTACTTTCCAGCCTGCCGATGGTTAAAAACAAATTGATCGATTTCGATCTCATTCCATTAATACCCTATCCGGGGTTTTTGCGCCTCTTACCCACAATCGATAATAAGTAATGAGGAAAAATACAGATGAAGCTAGATGACATTGTTCTTCAAGCCGCAGCTCAAAAATATGGCGTCAATGGAAACAAGCTAACCCCTCTCAAAGGAGGGCTGACCAATTTTGTTTTCCAATACAATCACGCCGGAAAAGATCTTGTACTTCGTATCCTAACACCTGATGCAGAAATCGATCATTCTACGATTAATGCAAATATGGCGTGGCTTAATTTTCTGGCGCAAAATGATGCCTCAGTCGCCAGACCCGTACCATCGACTGAAAATAAATTGATCGAGGTGATCGATTTTTCAAGTGAGTCATATTTTGTTTTTTCTTGCGAGAAAGCAATTGGCGTTCTCTCGGAAACTTTACCTATTGACCAATGGAATGATCCGTTATTTCAATCGCTTGGAAAAACAGTAGGGAAAATGCACAAACTGGCAACTTCTTATACGCCAACTTCAAACATAATAAAACACCCGGAATGGGATCAATCTGCAAATATATTCAATCCCGATTGTCTCGATGATGCCGAATTGAACCTGGTCTATCAACGCCGAGCAGCGATTATTGCTCAACTGGCTGATTTCCAAAAAGATGCAGAGAACTTCGGGATCATCCACTGCGACTTGCATTTCGCAAATTTTTTCGTGGACACGCAAAATGAAATAATCACGATTTTCGATTTCGATGATTGCGCCTATGGTTGGTATATTATGGATATTGCCACCTTGCTGCTCGATCTATGCGTGGTGTATTCAAAATCTAATAAAGAATCCTTTGCGGCAAACTTTATGCATAATTTTCTATCTGGGTATCTTTCGGAGAAACACCTGGATAATCTCTGGATTTCACGGATACCCGTTTTTTTGAAATTATTAGAATGTTCTTTATACATTGATGTATACAAATATTGGAACCCCGAGGAAAAAGATTCCTGGGTAGGAAAATTCATGCCCGATCGAAGAATCTCGATTGAGGAAGACAAACCTTTCATTAACTTGAACTTTTCTGAATTTCTGCCCATATAAACATCATTGTTTTTTACACAGGATAAACCAACTGGAGCGTTTCCTTTTTACGTCAACCTATAAGTACAATCCCCCATGAACACTACCAAAAAAAACTATGACAATCTGAGTCGTTGGTACGATCTACTCACCTTCAATTCCGAAGCGAAAATGTCGAAAATCGCCATACAACGACTCGATTTAAAACCCGGGGAAATTATCCTGGAAATTGGCTGCGGCACAGGCTCCAACATAATGCATATGGCGCCATATATTGCTCCATCCGGGAATATCATCGGTTTAGATATATCCACCGGGATGCTTTCCCGTGCCAGGCGTAAAGCATCCGGGATATCACTTGCGAATCTAATCCAACTGGTCCAGGCGGATGGGTTACATCTTCCCCTGTGTTGTCGGAAATTCGATGTTATCTGGATGAGTTTTACCCTGGAGTTATTCAGCGATCATGGGATCCGCAACATACTGGCAGAATGCCGGCGCGTTCTAATTCCCTCCGGTCGCTTGTGTGTGGTGGGGTTATCTCGAACAACAGGCGACACTTTTCCTGTTAGGATATATGATTGGTTTCATGATCATTTTCCTGTCTTAATTGACTGCCGTCCGATTTTAATTGAACAAATTTTGAAGATACAGGGATATAATATCTTGAGTACGGCTTCATTTAGCATGTTTGGACTACCCGTTGAGATCGTCATTTCAAATATATGACAATTTTCGATTCAAAATATTGATGTTTAACTCAAAAAACAGTCATTACCCACCGAGGAACCATCTCAATATCGAGAGTTAATACTTATCGTATAATATCGAAAGAAGCCCTTTCACCAGGGAGGAACCCGTAACATGAAAGTAATACAAGCACTCATGGAAGACCATCGACTGATCGATAGGTTTCTGACGTGCCTGGAAATCGCGGCTGAACGGCTTGATAATGGACAGGAAATCCGACTCGGCTTATTTTCTGACATCATCACATTTAATAAGGAATTTCTTGAAAATACCCATCAAAAAGCAGAAGAGGCTGTACTATTCGAAGCCATGATCAAACATGGTTTAGCCAAAAAAGACCGCTCGTTATCCATTGCTATGTTGGAGCATGAACAAAGCCAGATATACATCCGCCGCTTGCACAGTGCTGTAGAACGCTGGCAATCCGGAAAAAAGAATGCACGTAGTGAAGTCATCAGGAATGCCTTGGGTTTTGTAAGTCTTATCCGGCAGCACATCCAAGACGAAGACAGTAAGCTTTACCCCAAGGCCAAAAAAATAATCCCTGAAACTGCACAATCGGATGTGATAGAAGCTTATGATACATTCATGCAAAAGGGGAATGATCAGGGAATTTTCGCAAAATATGAAAGTTTAGTGAATTCATTAGAGTCGGAAATTGCTTGAAAATTGAACTTATTAATCACCGCGAAAACATAAAGTTAATATTAGTTATATTCCTATTCGCCCGACAGTTTGCGACTTGTCATTGCGAGGAGCCCACCAGGACGACGATCGCGAAGCATCCCTTTAGGGAAGCAATCCTCCATAAAATGAAAATTAATTATTGATATCAAGATTGCTTCGCTCGTTCCTCACTCCTAAGGAACTGTCAGGTGGTTAGTAATATTACATTATTACTTTCTCCCATAAAAATATCAAAATATAAAGAATAGGCAATAAATCAAAATTTTTTCCTAATTCATCATTTGTATACATACTTGGAAATCACAAAGAGTTGAATTATAATTATTCGGGTAAAATAAATCCGTTTTAGATTATCGGATGAACTATTATCGGTGTTTTTCTTATGAGGTTGAAAAATGAAATACAATCGAAGAAATGCGTTGAAAGTATTGGCAGGAATGACAGCCCTATTTGGCGCCAGAGCAATCAAGCGTTTAATTGAACCACCCTTGAATGCATTGGGAAATTATGCAGATTATCCTTACTTGAACTATCTCCCATCTGTTAATAAACCTTTACCATCCATGCAGGGTAAAGTCATTCATATTCAGAACAACCATGCCACTACCTGGCAAGGTCAAACTGCTTATTGGGAATACGTCGATCAATGCGAGATTAATGATATGGTCGATCAGGGTGTCATGTATTTGACAGGCGCATCGACCCTTTCTGATGCCTGGCGGGCAATCCTGCCTTCTTACCTGCCGGGAGAAAAGATAGCCATTAAAGTGAATTTTAATAATAATCATGTATGCTCCCCTACTAGCGGTGTGATAGACGCGTTAATCCAACCTGTGAATGCCGTAGTGCGTGGCTTGGAAATGATCGGCGTTAACCGGGCAGATGTCTGCGTATATGACGCCATCCGCGCCCTACCGGACAGATTCACCCAAAACGCATTATCAGGGGTAAGTTTTTATGATGGTTCATACACGGGTATTTGCAATACACCCGCTGGCTTTACGGCACAAACAGACCACTATGTAGTATTTAACCCTCCCAGTGGTGTACATATAAGCCGGGAAACAGTTTCGGATGTGCTTTTCAATACAAAATACCTGATCAACATTCCCATCATGAAAGGCGGTCATCCCATTGCCGGTGTTACCCTTGGTTTTAAAAACCATTTTGGTTCTGTAAATAATCCCTCAGGGATGCACGATCATGTGGATGTAGTGAACAAACCATCTGCCTATCGCACAGATTACAATCCGTTGGTCGATTTGATGGCCAGTCCAATCCTGGGCGGGAAAACGGTACTCACCATAGGGGATGCCATATATGGCGCAAAAGATTTTAACGATACGCCTGAAATCTGGTCCACTTTCGGAGATCAAGCGCCTGGCAGTTTATTCTTTTCGATCGATCCGGTTGCCATTGATTGTGTGATGCATGATCATATCGCTGCAGAGTTAGAGAGTAAAGTGGCTGCCGGCTCGAATAACTACTTGATATTAGCTGCCAATGCCGGTTTAGGTGTTTTCGAAAGTAAGAATCCCTGGACGCAAAGCTACACGCAAATAAATTATGAGAAATTTACTTTATAGGTTATTAGACCTTTTATTTTATTCTCTTCATGAATCAAGTTATTTCGATTGTTTCGACATTTCTTCCTTCGATACTAATATATAATTTCCAGGAATAACTCAATTGTCTCGATCAGAGGTGGATAATGAACGATTTTTCATTGACAGAATTAGTGCCTATACTGCAAACGGCCATAGGCCCGGTAATATTGATTTCTGGGGTTGGTTTGCTCTTATTGAGTATGACCAACCGCCTGGGAAGAGTGATCGATCGCTCGCGCATATTAGTGCATGAGCTGAGAGATGATCCCGCGGTTCACAAAGAGATTGTCATGGGTCAAATAAGAATATTAGCCAAAAGAGCAAAACTATTGCAGCAATCCATCATATTAGTGACTGTAAGTGTTCTATTTGCGGCGGTGTTGATCATTGCCCTCTTTTTAACGGCATTATTCCATTTTGAATATGCCTGGTTAATTTCCACCTTGTTTATCGGTTGTTTGGCTGCCTTGATCTGTGCACTGGTGATTTTTATACGTGATCTAAACCTATCGTTAGAAGCATTTAAAATGGATATCATGGAAGAAAATCTCGATATCCTTAAAGAAGAATAACCTGTCGTTGCAAACCAGAATTGATTTTCTTAAGTTCGAAATAACTCAAGCTGACGCGAATTTTCCTGCACTAGGCTGAGCAAATCCGCCTCGCTTACCCCAAAACTTACCAGCATCTCGTACACTGTCCTGAGCAGTAGCCCGGCATAAGTGCGCTTGTTGACGGCTTTGTAATCCGGCTTTCCCGGTAAATCCCATGCCAACACTTTTGATTTTCCACCGTGGGTGTAAATAAATCGCACCCGCTGCCCGGAGTGCACCTGTTTTCCTACCGCTGCCAATTGAATAGCCGCCTGCGCCGGTTCGGATACACCGGTGTACAAGTGTGGTTCCCGTGTCAGCCGTTTTCTGACCACCAGGTTTTCGATCGGCACCCCTTCCCGGTATAACCGATCCAGATGGCTGCGGGTGATCTGGATAGATTTAAACACGCAATCCATGGGATGTTCAAAATCCAGTTGCCTGGCGATCAGTTCCATAATTTCCTTTTCGGCGCTGGCGATCCAGATACACGAATCCGTTCGGCGCTGCGCCAGCCCTCTCACCTTTAAATGACCATCATCGAACTTACCGAAATAGCGGTTGGATACGCCCGTGGTGGGATTCAACTTGGAAGGTAAAAATATCAGCCAATCGAACACCCCTTCCAGTTGGATAGTCAGCCCGGTGCGGCGGTCGATCTCCGCCAACAGGTCTTGAAAATCCCGCGCTGTCACCGCCCCGGGTTTTTGTACGAAAAGGCTATCGGTATTGGCGCCCAGTACTTTGAAGCCAGCTTCGAAGGCTATCTCCTTGGCGGTCACCAGCATCTCACGTCCGATGGCGGTGATGGCTTCGTGCGCCTGGATATTGCCAAACAGGTTGTTCTTGAAGCCCTGGTATCCAAATGAAACATACCCCAGCCATTTCAAGGCATCGGCGGTGGAGCGGTAGATATCATACAGCGGGTCTTTCTTATCCATGCCCGCCAGCGCTTTTTTAACCCGCATGCGCTTGGCAAGCAGCGGGCGTAAAACAGTCGCCACCAGCCCCGGGGTATCCTGAGCGATCGGAATGCCGGTTTGCGGCACATGGCGCGCCGATTTGCCCCCTACTCCCACCGTTTCACCGCTGATATTCCAGGTCATCATGATGGAAGGGTACATCGAAAAGAAGTCAAGCTCTGCCACATGGCGGTGCACCCCCACCAATGGACGGTAATTCATGCCGCCAGCGTCTGCCAGATTCAATTGCATCGCCGATTTAAATCGCTCGGTCTGGCGTTTTTGCTGCGGTACCAACACACCGCGTTTGAGCGCTTCCTGGATCTGCATGGCAGTGAAGCCGGAACCGGGGCTGTTGCGGGCTGCCGTTTGCACCGAAACCCCGGTGACGCGCGCCAGCTCGATAGCTGCCTGCAGGCTGAACCCCCCCGTCATGCCGGCGTTGTGCGGGTCGATATGCCAGCGCCCTATCAGGTGGGTCTGGTTTGCCCGGTAATGGATATTGCCATAACTGTGAAAGGTAAGCGCTTCCTTGGTGATGGGTTTTTTGTGCACATCGCGGTTGGGGTTGAATGCAATGCCCGCCTCCTGCGCCCATTGGAATAAACTGGGAAACAGCCAGCTATCCCCCCAATATGCCAGGATAAGGTCGGGATCATAAGTTTGTAACAGACCCTGGAACTGCCCCAGCAGGGCAGGCTTATCATCCAAACTAAGCTCGTGCTCTGTATCGCCGGCGGTTACTCTCAGGCAGTTGGGCGGCGCGTGGCTGGGATCGATATCCGGCTCGACCGTCATCTGGCGCAAAGGCGGTAACTGGTAGCCCAATTCCCAGGGGCTATCCTGCGCTTTGATCCCCATGATGCGATGCATTCCCCCCACCTGCACCCGGCAATAGGCCATAGCAAAGACACCTTTCTCCGCAAAATAACGGATCGAAAGGGGGATGCTGGCGTTGTAATAAGTCAGACGGTTAAATTGCTCCTTGAGGCGATTGATTAATCTCTGTTGGACAATCGGGTTCGGCGCCTCAACGCGCAATACCTGCAGCGGGCCGCGGTAAAGCTCCTGCCGCACGGTGTAGCCTGTGGGGCACGGCGGCAACTGTTCGGATATGAATTTGCAGGCATCTTCCAGGCGTTCGGGCTCCGCCTCGATATAGAACACCGTTTTGAAAGGCTGCACCAATCGGTGGCGCCCGCCCTCTTCCCCAATCAACCACACGACGACTCCATCCTCCTCATCCGCTTCAACCGACAACACCCATCCGTTCAGGTTATGTGGCATAGGCAGGATAGAGCATCTCGAGCATTTCTTCGCGGACCTGCTTCAGGCTGCGTTCCATCTCGCGCTGCAAGCCGTCAATCTCGGTGTTGGTGTACACGATCTGGCGGTCTTTTTGTTTGTTCTCCTCCTGCAGGCGCTGGATTTCTTTCTCCTGCGCCTTGATTTTCTCTTCGAGACGGGCGATAGCTTTTTCCTGTTCCAGGTTCATGCTCAAAAGGATGGTGCCGATAGGCAGAGGATGAGCGGCTTTTTCCGCCGCCGGAATGTGGAACTCCGAGCGGTTCCACAGCGCGTCGAACAGGAGCTGGTCTTCGTGCAGCAGCAACGCCCGGCGGAATTCGCTGAAATGCCGCCGCTCCTGGTGATACTGCATGGTAAAGGGTACCTTGGTATGTCCCATACTGCCTCCATTCGTCGGTGCGCCGTAGCGGTCGCTAACCGATGCCGGGGTGATCGTTTCGGCGCGCTCGGTCACATCCACGGCTTTCTCCAGGGCGTGGAGTAGCCGTTTGCGCTTTTCATCGCCGCTGGCGGTGAGCACCAGCGGCGCGTGTTTACTCAACCGCCGTAGCTCGGCAAAACTTTCGAACAGCAGCTCGTCCACCTCTTTTTCCGCCATGCCCTCCTCATAGAAGGGGCACAGGAAATCGCTCACCAGGGTGGGCGTAGCGGAGACAGGGGTGCTCTTCAAAAGCCCAGCCATCTGGTAACAAGTCTCGGCGCGCGCCAGGCTGATATTATTCTCCAGGATATCGTAATACCGCCCCGTTTGGGCAGCCAGGGCATAGGCAATCTCGTGTACGCTGAAGCGATTGCCTCCCACCAGCACCCGCACTGCCCCCCGCAGGGCGTATTCCACCACCAGGTCGCGCAGCCGCAACCCGGTGAAGCGCCGCGAACCGCACACCAGATACAGCTGCCCCTGGGTAAGGTTGGCTGGCGAGAACATAACCTTAATGTAACTCTCCCCGCCGCGCGATTCAATTGTCCATTCGATTAATCGGAGGAGGATTTATTTAACCCGCGGGTTAACCGGAAGAAAGAAGTTGTCGGTTTTCAGTTTTCAGTTGTTGGTTTTCAATGATCAGGTAAACCTTTATTTTCGACCGGGAAAATACCCCCCTCATTTTCGTTCCACAACATACACCCCCCTCTGTCCCCCTATTTCAAAACCAGAAATGGGGGGAGGATTTTAACCCCTCCCCCATTTTTGCCCTTCTCCTGCCTCCCCCAAAATTCTGCAAATTTAGGGGGAGCGAGGGGGACCGGTGGGGGGCAAATAAGTTAAGAATTTATTATAGATCACCCCAAAAATATTCAATTAATCGATATAATTATTGCAATTCTTCAATTTTAATGGTTTTCTTTTTTAAAGCGGCATAGTAGGAGAGATCCCAAATGAAACCGAGAATTGTTAACGCCACCTATACCCCTCAGGCAGTGGTCGATGGCGCGGGCGTCAAACTCAAACGCTGCATGCCCACCCCCAATCTGGATTATCTGGACCCTTTCCTGTTGCTGGATCAATTCGGTTCGAACGATCCGCATGATTACCTGGCAGGCTTCCCCATGCACCCCCATCGCGGCATTGAAACCATAACCTATATCATCGAAGGCGAAATGCATCACAAGGATAGCCAGGGGAATACCGGTAAAATCGGAAAGGGGGAATTGCAATGGATTACCTGCGGGCGAGGTCTCATCCACGAAGAGATGCCCAGATCGCGGGTCGGTAAAATGTTGGGGTTTCATTTTTGGATAAATATGCCGGGTAATATGAAAATGACCCCGCCCGTCTATCGAGAAATTCGCGCAGCCGACATCCCAGAAATTACCGGCGAGGAGGGGTTCCGCGTTAAGGTCATCGCCGGCGAGTATGAGGACAAAATTGGACCGATCGCTGAAATAGCGGCTAATCCGCTTATCCTGGATGTTGCCCTGCCGCAGGAAACCAGTTTCTCCTGCCCGGTTCGCCCAAGCCAGACAGCTTTCATCTACGCTTATGTAGGCGGGGGATTTGCCCCTCAAAAATATGATGATGTAAAAATCACCGCCTTGAAATGCGCTGAATTCCGCGATGGTGAAACTATCGACATCCGCACGGAAGAAACCGCCATCCGCTTCTTACTCATGGCAGCCGATCCCTTAGAAGAACCAATCGCCCGTCATGAGGCCATTGTCATGAACACCGCTGACGAAATCGAACAGGCTTTATTTGAAATTAAAAGCGGTCTGTTTGTGAGTTGATTGGCTTTAAGCACAGAATTTTGAAAGCCTGATAAACCACTTGCTATATAAACGTAAATTACGCAAAGAAGATACTTGTTTGCGTAGTGTATCTTGCCCTTCAAAAAGGCACTTTGACCATCAATCAAAGCGCCTTTTTTGATTTTCATTCCTCTCATAGTTGTAAGGGAAAGCATAAGATAGCCCATTTATAATAAGCCTGGATAATTCTAAGTATTTACAGATTATGTGATGATGAAAACAATCTCGGATTCATTATTGTTACCACAGCTCCAAAACATAAATAACGGCGATCATGCTGCGTATCTATACCGAGACCCTTTCGAGCAAATAAAAGTGCTTCAATCGTTTATTGGATCGGGTATACAGCAGGGGTATGAGGTTGTTTGTTTCATCCATCCCCAAACAAAGCAACAATTACTAAATATAACTATCAATGGAAAGCATACAATTGATGAGTTATGTTCATCCGGTCAATTAGTAATTGAGGACCTTTCCTCGCTTACACGTCACAACACGGATGCGGTTGGTGTTATACAATCCGTTATAGAGGGTGAAAATCAAAAGGCAAAGCGTAATAGTAAAGGTGAGTTTAGGATAGCTTTAGAATTATCAGATGTAACGCCTCCCGGGGTAGTAAATTCCAATATTCCACAGTTGGTCGAAAATATCATCACCTTGTTAAACAAATACCATTGCGCTTCGATATTTCTTTACCCACAGAAATTTGATGGTACAAACGCTTCATTAGAGCTGCTCAGTCTCCATCCCTGCATTTTTATCCACGACAAAATATATCGACATCAAGCGCAAAAACAAATAAAAAACCGGCAACAATTAGAGAATACCATTGCCCAGCGGACTCAGGAACTGGCTCAAACAATCTTACATCTTGAAAGAGAAATCAGCAAAAGGCAGCAAATTGCTGCTTTCTTAACGGAAAGTGAACAACGTTACCGTGCCCTGGTAGATGGTTCACCCGCACCGATTTTTGTGATTCAAGATGAAAAATTCATTTTTTGCAACCAGGCGGTTATAAAAATGCTGGGGCTCTCTCGCAATGACGACCTGATCGGTAAGCCAATTGATTCGGTGATAGATTCCACTTTTATTAGTCATATTTTAAAAGAATCCCCAAGACCCAAAACAAGCTATCAAAAATCGCCGTATATCATACAGCTTCACGGTTTGGATGACGCTATCATCCATTTTGAAGCAGTTACCGTTCCAATTACATTTTCCGGAAAATCCGCCCATTTGATGATTGGGTATGATGTGACTGAACGTGTTCATACCGAAAATGCACTTAAGCAAAGCGAAGAAACATCCCGCACATTGATCAATGCGGTACACGAGGCATTTTATCTCCTAAATCCGGATAGCACCATCATTTCCTCCAACGATGAAGGCATAAAACGCCTGGATATGAAAGCAGAAATGATAATTGGGGTTCCTTTTCTATCCTGCTTAAAATCCAGGGCAGCAAAAGAACATCAAAAATATATGGATATGGTCATATCCTCGGGAGAGCCCGCAACTTTTAACACCAGTTATAAACAAAGATTTCTAAAAAACACAATTTATCCGATTTTCAATGAAAATAAACAAACCGTTCGGTTAGCGTTGTATAGCCGGGATGTCAGCGATCGGGTTCGCACTGAGAAAGCGCTCCAGCGACACGCACAAGAAATGGATGCCCTATACAGCACTTTTATTGAAATCACTACCCGGATGGATTTATCCACTCTTTTACCCCTCATCGTGATGCGGGCGGTAACATTAATGGACGAAACATCCGGGGGTTTATATCTGGTTTGCCCAGATAAAGAATCGATCGAACTTGTCGTAAGCTATAAACAGAATCGTGACTATACCGGTACTTGTTTGAAATTCGGCGAAGGCCTTTCAGGGAAAATAGCTCAAAACGGTCAACCGATGTTCATCATGAATTATTCCAATTGGGAAGGTAAACCCGAAGCATACAATGATTCCACGATACACCGCGTCTTAGGGGTGCCTCTCAAAGTGGGTGGTCAGGTAATTGGGGTATTAAATATATCGAATTACAAAAAGAAGAGTTCCTATACTCAAGAAGAGATCCGCCTGGCAAGCCTGTTCGCAGATCAGGCAGCCATAGCGATAGAAAATACACGCTTATTGGAAACCGCTCAACACGAAATCGAAGAACGTATTCAGGCAACAGAAGCATTGAAAGCCTCTCTGGCAGAAAAAGAAGTCATGCTGCGTGAAATTCACCATCGGGTAAAAAACAACCTGAATGTGATCATTGCGCTATTGGACTTACAAGAAGATTCTTCAAATATACCCCAAGCCAGCCCGCTTTTTAACGACCTAAAAAGTCGTGTACGTACAATGGCGCTTGTCCACGAGAGTTTATACCAATCGGCTGATTTAAGACGCGTCGACTTTGCCAGTTATATAAAGACCCTGGTTGAATTCTTGTTCGCCACTTACGCCCTGCAATTAAACATTGACCTCGAATTGGATGTTCCCCCTATCCCATTGACCATTGATACAGCTATCCCATGTGGCTTGATTGTTAATGAGTTAGTTACTAATGCTATTAAATATGCTTTTCC
>JAFGJM010000048.1 GCA_016929095.1 Anaerolineales bacterium
ATAACCATACTAATCTGCCTGTAGATTTTCCATGTTGAATGATTAAATGACCAATCAAATAACACAATAAATATTCTGGGGAAAGAGAAAAGATTTCTATTAGGTGATTAGAATTTTCATTTTGCGAAATAATTGTTTTTCGATTTTTCCATAATAAATCAAGTGATGGAGTTCGGCGGTCATAATCTCCAGAGATAACACTCCAATGCAACTCAACAGAAATCTTAGGTTGAGCAAGTTTATGTAATTTATACTCGTGCCCTATCATCCGATTAAACCCTTTAGCCATCTCAGGAATTGGCTCATAATATCCCAACGACAAAATCAGTTCTTTCGCCCGCTCCAGATCCTCCGTTTTGACCAACAAATCCAAATCGCTCATCGGGCGTAGCGCCGGGTCGGGGTAGATCGTGGTAGCCAGCACCGCCCCTTTGAGCACAATCACCGGGATGTCCGCCTCGTTCAACGCCTGCACCACCCGCCCCATCTCCGTAAGGATCATCTGGTTGAACGCTGCCGTCTCGTAATAAGCCATTTGCAGTTTTAATCGTATTGCCTCTGGCAAAGCGTAAGATGAGCGGGAAAATGCGAAGTGCATCAATGGCGCCACCCCCTCCGCCTTCGCCATGCGGGCGAACAACTCCCAATCCGCCTCGGAAAACGCATCCATCAGCGCAGCCGTCTCTGGTTTGATGATTACCGGCGCATCCGGCTGCGTCAAATCCAGATTGGCCAGAATCCCACAAATTACTCGATATTGAGGAGGGCTTGATTCTAAATCTGTGTACACGGTTACAGTAACTTTACATAAAGGGAATAAAGTTGATTAGCGACATCGGCAGCTGAATAATACTCAGCCCTTTGCCGACCCGTTTCCGCCATCGATTGAGCCAGGTCGGGATCCAGCAAAATCTTCGAAATTGCTTCTGCCATCGCTTCCGGGTTTTCTGGCGGCACGAGAAACCCTTCCTTACCGTCCCGCAGCACTTCTGCAACACCGCCCACCTGGCACGCCACCACCGGTTTCTTTGCAGCCATTGCTTCCAATAACGTGAGTGGCAAACCCTCCCACCGGGAAGGCAACACCACCACATCACTGGCTGCCATCAATTCCGGGATATCCGATCGCTTTCCAAGAAAGATCACCTTACCATCCAAACCTAACTGTTGACAAAGATTGTTCAGGTTTGTCATCTCTGCGCCATCGCCGGCAAGAAAAACTCTCCAGTTAGATCCATCCAATAAAGCAGCCGTTTGTAAAAGAACATCTGCCCCCTTTTCCTTCACCAATCTGCCGGCATACAAAATTACCTTCGTGGCATTCTCCACCCCCAATTCAACCCGTTTTTGATTGGCTTTTTCTTCAGGAATCTCAAATTCCGAAAGATCGATCCCATTCGGAATAATCGATATTCTCTGCTTCAACCAGGGCTGCCAGGCGAGTAAACTCTGCGCGGCGCTTTCGCTGATCGCAATGATCCGGTCATATTGTCGATAAGCCCATTCCTCAAGCCGTTTTGCCCAGGGTAACCCCCTGCGTTTGTTCCACATACTGTGTTCGGTGTATACCCACCTGCAACCCGGGAACATCCAGGCCAAACAAGCTCCCCAGTATAACCCCGGAAATAAATGAACATGAACAATATGATATCCACCGTTTTTGATCAATCTATACAACCTAAAAGCAATCGAGGGTGCATAGCGGTTTCGAAAACCGAATTCATGTATATGTACGCCTGCTTCACGCAGTTTTTCACCAAACTCCCCCGCACAATGAATGACGCATACCTCACCGGTAAAAGCAGGGAAACATCGCGAATTTTTCAGTAAATAAAATAACCCCGATTGTGCGCCTCCGGCAGATAGATCGTTGATCAGGTGTAATACTCTCACCGACCACTCACATCGTCATAACCTGATGTTCCCAACGGTGCCATGCCCCATGATGGCGCTCGATGATCTTCTTTCCTTCGCCTGGTGATTGTAAGCCAACCAGTTCCAGGTCAGCATCCACCATAATGCGTACCAGGTCTTTGAACAAGACCCGCGGTTCCCATCCTAATTGCTGGATGGCTTTTCCGGGATCAGCTTCCAGGTGATTTACCTCCGTAGGACGATAATAACGCGGGTCTATGCGCACATATTCATTCCAATCCAAATTCAAATATCCAAACGATTCATCTAAAAATTCCCGCACCGAATGCGATTCGCCGGTGCCAATCACAAAATCCTCTGCATGATCGTGTTGGAGCATTTTCCACATAGCTGCCACATAATCCGGCGCATACCCCCAGTCTCGTTTAGCATCCAGGTTTCCCAAGTATAGGTGTTTTTGTTTTCCCGCAACAATCGATGCCAGCGCCCGGGTGATCTTGCGGGTAACAAACGTTTCACCCCGCCTGGGCGATTCATGGTTAAACAGGATTCCATTGGCAGCGAACAATTGATACCCTTGCCGATAATTACGCGTCACCCAATAGGCATAGAGCTTGGCTGCCGCATAGGGACTTTGCGGCTCAAATGGTGTTGTCTCACTCTGAGGGGGCATTGCACTGCCATACATTTCACTGGAAGATGCCTGATAATATTTTGCTTGAATACCGCTTTTTCGTATAGCTTCCAATATCCGCATGGCACCTAAACCGGTCACATCACCGGTATACTCCGGCATATCAAAGCTTACCCGCACATGCGATTGAGCAGCCAGATGGTAAATTTCATCCGGGCGTGTGTTATAAATTAAATCGATGAGGTTCCCGGTGTTGGCAACATCACCATAATGCAAATAAAACTTCACTTGCTCTCCATTGTGCGGATCTCGATAGAGATGATCGATGCGTTGTGTATTAAAAGTGCTCGCCCTTCGTATCAAGCCATGCACCTCATACTCTTTCGAAAGCAATAATTCTGCAAGATAAGATCCGTCTTGCCCCGTGATTCCTGTGATAAGTGCTTTTTTTGTCATGTTTTTTCCTGTATCTTTATCCGCGCTCCGCCCTTCCGACATGATACGCGGACAAAAAAAAATAATTTTAGATTTCTCTACCTAACCCGCCTGATTTGCCCGGCTTTTAATTCAACCGGTATCAACCTTCTATCATTCAACAATTGCAATAATACCCGCACCCTCTCAGTTCCTGGAATGCGGATATCAAAAATTGCTTCATACCCGGCAAATGGCCCATCTTCGATGAAAACCGCATCGCCTTTATTCAATCCATGGAATAACTCCCCGCCCGACTTAGCAATTTCGCTCACCCGATTTTTTATAGCATAAATCAAGTGTTCCGGAACAACTGCCGGTTCATCACCAAATGTAACCAGTCCAACTGCATGTGGCATCCACTGAAATGACGACATACCCGTTAATTCAATATCGAAATTCACAAACATATACCCGGGAAAATAGGGTACAAGTTTTCTAGATCGAGGATTTACTGGTTGCACTTTCAAGCGGGGATAAAAAACATCATACCCCTGGCTAACCGATTGCCGCCAGACTATCTCTTCTTTTCGTGGCTTGCTGCGCAATGCATACCACTGTTTCGGCATATGGTTTTTCCTATTTTCCCAGGCTTCCCGGCTGCCACTTCAACACATCAAAGCTTTTATTGGTGATCAGGAATCGCAACCGCCCTTTTTCAACCACCAGCCGCACCTCCCCAAAATCGCCAATCGAATATAAGGCTTCATCGATCATCGATACCTGTAGAGGTTCCAGTATTTTCAATGCATATAATTCCCCACTCTCATCTTTCAAATGATTTGTCTTTTTCATGGTCGCCACGAATCTTTCTCCTTCCATGAGCTGGTAAACACAACTTTACATTTCATTTGCCGATGGATAATTTTTTTCCACGAATAATCATCACCTTCGATAAGGAAATATGAATAAAAATATTCTTCGTGGGATTTTGCACCTCTGCGAAGAATCTTACACAAATGTTTCCGATCAAATTTTTATCATTCTCAAAAATCATTATATCGCAATAATTTTCATATATCTCTTTACAATTACTTAACAAATGATATTAGGGTGTAATGTTTATTTCAAATTTCTCATTATGTAAATCTTCTAAAGATTGTTTTCCTGATCAATATCAAAGGTATTATGATGACCACGTAAGCTACAATACTGATCAAAAAAACAGCCGAAACACTCTCACAGGCTTTTCCGATCCATGGCAGAATTTGTGATTTGATCCAGGAACTACCACCGAAAAACCAACATATCCCAAAGAGACATATCGCCAACAAAGAAATCGGCAGCCAGGCTCTTCTGTCTGACTTAGAAGGGAGCATGGTGCTGCTAATGACAACAATTAAATAAAACCAGATCCAGAAATCATCAATGGCATATATTTTCTGTGCAAACGAAAAGCTTTCGGGTAAACTCCGGTTCCAAATGGAAAACCATAGCATAGATAAATCAAGATGCACCAGCCCAATATATGCCACAATCATACTTCCGAAAATGAGTGGCGCACCACCTATAATAGCATCGCGAAAAATATCGGTTTTCGCGATTTCAACAAAACCCAATTGTAAATAATTTGCATCAAGACGCTTGGGAAATACGGAAAATTTTCCCGTTTTCACACCCAACAATCTCGCAACAAAAAAATGACTCAATTCATGTAAGAGGATTCCCGGGAAGAAAATCGTAGAAAATAAAATAGTAACGAAATCCATCCTCTTGCTAAATAAAAATAAGAGGCATTGAATTTCTTGATGCAACTGGAATTGGCAAAATAAAAAAACTGGAAAAAGAAAAACGAGCCAAATCAAGCTTTTGATATTAGTTAATTGAGGTAGGAAATCCACTTACCCGGCTGCTGCTTGAACGATAGGCGCGAATTCCTCAACTTTCAAACTGGCGCCTCCTACCAATGCGCCATCGATATCGGATTGTTTGAAAAATTCCGAGGCATTCGAAGCCTTTACGGAGCCGCCATACAACACCCGTACCGCTTCTGCAATTTGAGACCCAAATATTTTCGCCAAAGTGGGACGGATAATATCAGACACTACAGCATTTGCGCCTTGCGATGTGGCTGCTTTTCCCGTTCCAATCGCCCAAACAGGTTCATATGCAACAATGAAGTTTACTTCACCAGGTTGGGTTGCTTCTGGTAAGGTTACATCTACCAATCCTCCCATGATCTGCTTCTCTAAAACCTGTTGTGTCGTTCCGGCTTCGTTCTCTTGCAATGTTTCCCCAATACACATGATAGGAATTAATCCATGCGCAATGGCTGCTTTCACTTTTCTGTTCACAGTTTCATCAGTTTCCCCAAAGTATGCCCTTCGCTCAGAGTGACCTAGAATTACATACTGGCAAAGCTCTGCCAGCATAACCGGAGATACCTCCCCGGTAAATGCACCAGCGGATTCCCAATGCATATTCTGCGCCCCAAGACCGATTTCAGTCCCCTCTAAAATTGCCTTGACGGCTAAAAGATCTGGAAAAGGGGGGCAAAGTACTTTTTCAACACCACTCACACCTTGAAGGCTAGGGATCATCTCTGAAACAAGCTGGCGCGCCTCTGCAATCGTCTTATACATCTTCCAATTGCCGGCGATAAAGGGAGTTCGTTTGGTAGTCATATTTACTTTTCCTTATAATATGAAAACAAATCTATTGTTGACTCATTAACAAGTTGAATATACCTGAAGTTATTATGGATGATAAAAGTTACGATTTGCTGATTGGTAAAGAAATATTTTATTTGAAACTTTAGAATAATCAAAAAATAAGCTTTAGAATTAGAGATGGAGAAAGCATTTTTGTTATTTTTCAATCACTAGATGAACCGATTTGGTTAGATGTTCATCCCGATAATTCAGTTTCTAATTCCTAAACTTGGGAATAAAAGCCTTTTTCCCAAAATTTCCAGACTTTCCTTCCTTCTCACTATAGTTATTTTATATTCATAGTGATGAAGGAAGGAAGTTGTATATGGAAAAACCAGAAATTATTTATCTAATAACGCAGCCACGCCGGGTAAGGCTAATCCTTCTAACATTTCCAGAGAAGCGCCGCCTCCCGTCGAAATATGGGTGATCTTATCAGCTAGCCCGGCTTTATTCACCGCGGAAACCGAATCTCCACCACCGATAATCGAGGTAGCATTACTTTCTGCTACTGCCTTTGCTAATCCAAAAGTGCCTTGGTTAAATCTCGGGTCTTCAAATACACCCATGGGACCGTTCCAAACCACTGTCCCAGCGTTAGCAATCACCTTAGCAAAAGAAGCCACAGTTTCAGGCCCGACATCTAAAATCCGCCAGCCATCGGGCACAGGCCCCATGCTCATGGTTTTAATAGCAGCCGTGGGGTCCATGCTATCGGCGATTACTACATCAACCGGCAAGCGTAATTTATCTGTTGATACCTGAAGTAATTCCCGCGCGGTATCAAGCGCCTCATCCTCTACGAGCGAATCACCAACAGGATACCCTTGCGCTTTAAAGAAAGTATTCGCCATTCCACCACCGATCAACACACTATCTGCTTTGGTTAAGAGATTGCGAATGACGCCAATCTTGTCGCTAATTTTTGCGCCGCCTAAAATGGCAACAAACGGGCGCTTTGGATCGGCTATTGCCCCACCTAAATACTGGATTTCTTTTTCCATTAAGAAACCTGCCACCGCAGGCAGAATATGGGCGACACCTTCCGTAGAAGAATGCGCCCGATGCGCTGAACCAAAGGCATCGTTAACAAACATTTCTGCTAAGGAGGCTAATTGGCGAGACATTTCTTCGTTATTTTTGGTCTCTTCTTTATGGAAGCGCGTATTTTCCAGTACCAAAACATCGCCAGGTTTTAATTCCTTAGCTGCTTTCTCTGCTACTGGACCTATGCAATCTTCTGCAAAAGCAACTGGTTTGCCAAGTAATTTGCTTAGATGCTCGGCAACCGGTTTCATTGAAAACTGTGGGTCTGGTCCTTCTTTTGGGCGTCCTAAATGTGAGCAAAGAATGAGCGCAGCTCCTTTATCTAACATATATTTCACAGTTGGCATTGCGGCTTTGATGCGTGTGTCATCCGATACTTTCCCTTCTTTGATCGGGACATTGTAATCCACACGAACAAGCACTTTTTTGCCTTTTAAATCAATATCAGCAATGGTCTTTTTATTAAACATGCCTGCCTCCAGACGAATTACACGAAGGTCATTTCGTCGATTGCTTATAAGGATTTCGCCATCAAGGCAGCCAGGTCTGCTGTGCGGACAGCATAGCCCCATTCATTATCATACCAGGTGACGATCTTAGCAAAATTGCTGGTTTCTTTACCAAGAACCTGGGTGAAAGCTAAATCGACAGAGGAACTGAAGGGACAACCTTTGAAATCGATACTTACCAATGGTTCCTCTACAGCTTGCAGGATGCCTTTAAGAGGGGCAACTTCTGCAGCCTTTCGGAAAACCTCTCGCAACTCTTCAGTGGTGGTTGATTTCTCGAATTCCACCGTCAGGTCTACCACAGAAACCGTAGAAGTTGGTACACGAAGGGCATAACCATCAATTTTCCCAGCCAAATCCGGGATAACCAGTTTTAAAGCCCGAGCAGCGCCGGTTGTTGTCGGAATGATGCTCATAGCAGCTGCCCGCGCCCTGCGTAGATCGCTATGGGGTAAATCTAGAATCTTTTGATCGTTTGTATAAGCATGGATAGTTGTCATGAAACCGCGCACGATTTTGTAGTTGTCATGAACAACTTTCGCAGCTGGCGCTAGGCAGTTTGTAGTACAAGACGCATTTGAGACCACATGGTGATTTGCGGGATCGTACTTATCGTCGTTGACGCCTAATACAATGGTGAGATCTTCGCCCTCTGCAGGCGCCGTAATAATGACTTTCTTCGCGCCGCCCTTGACAATGTGATTTTCAGCGCCTTTAACCTGTTTACCCTTTTTGTTTACACCATCTTTCTTAATCGTGAAAATGCCCGTGCCATCCACTACGATACTGACGCCCAGATCACTCCATGGGATATTCCCCGGATCGGTCTCTTTAAAAGCCTTAATGGCTTTACCATCTACAACCAAACTATCCTCTTTGACTTCTACTTTTCCATCAAAATGACCATAATTTGAATCGTATTTCAGTAAATGAGCCATTGTTTTAAGATCGCCAATGTCATTGAATGCCACAACTTCCAATGCATCTGAATGAAAATCTCGTATCGCTTTTAACACCTGTCGACCAATTCGACCAAAACCATTGATACCAACTTTTACTTTCATAATGTTCCTCCGTGAAAAATAGAAAATATATTTTCGGCAATTCGCCGGATTTTTCGCTATGAATTTGCATTTTAAACCCGGTCTCTGATGAAACCGGGTTTACTTCCAACTTATTATTTTAACCTATTTCGATAAAGATTCCAAGGTTTTTCTGTAATTAGTTCAAGTTTTCACAATTTATTCACCCAACGGACCGGTTCGCTCCTGCAGTAATTCCAAAAGAATTTGTGCCAGTTTAATCGAGTCATGCCGCCAAGGATAATCCCTATCGACTAAATTTGTTTGATAGATGGGATACCTGTCTTCCGCGCCCGGTTCAATTTGAACCCATTGAACTGTATCCGGTAAAGGAGGTTGCCATTGTTGATTTGCCACAACCAGGTCAAATATGCCCCTGCCGACATGTTCTTCCAAAGCCATAATGTGATCTTCACAATCATAGCCATCGGTCTCACCTGGTTGAGTTGCCAGATTACAGACAAATACCTTAAACCCTCGGCTGCTGCGAATTGCTTCAGCCACATCGGGTACAAGCAAGTTGGGCAATATGCTTGTATATAAACTACCAGGACCGATCACGATCATATCTGCATTCAATATGGCACGAATAGATTGAGGAAAACCGGGGGGTGAATTTGGCTCAAGCCAAACATGACGCACTTTACCTGGCATTACCGGAATACTGCTCTCCCCTTCAACCCGTACTTCATACTCTAAATTGGGTAAAAGCATATCGGCAACCAGTTTAACATCATGCAATGTAGATGGTAAAACCTGCCCTTGCACACCCAATACCCGTCCTGATTCAGCGACTGCTTCTTCAAAGCTTCCTGTAATCTCGGATAGTGCACTGATAAATAAATTCCCAAAAGAATGGCCTTCCATCTTTCCTTCACCGTCCGGGAAACGGTATTGAAATAATTGTGATAGCAAGGCTTCGTCATTCGATAATGCCGCCAAACAATTACGAATGTCCCCGGGAGGTAATATCCCCATCTCTCGACGTATACGTCCGGAAGACCCTCCATCGTCGGCAACTGTAACCACAGCCGAAAGATTATATGAATATTGCTTTAAACCTCGTAATAAAGTTGATAAACCATGGCCTCCGCCGATTGCGACAATCCTGGCGCCCCGTTCCCTTTTTCGATGATTGGATATGGTTTCCACAACCTTTTTTCCGGGTTTTACAAATGGTTTTATCAAGCTGCGATTTAATCCTAATATCCCCCCTACAATCATCCCCAATCCTAATCCGCCAAAAATAATTGCCCTCAAAGGTCTGGCTAAAAAGCGTAATGAAGCGGCAGAGAGTAAAGGCAGCCACCAGGTTTCTGGTGTTGTTCGATATACTTCCAGGATCAATATGGCAAATCCAACCCCTGTCAATGTCGTACCGGCCAGGGTTAATAAGAACCACCGCTTTACCCCCATTCCAGGGATAAGCCATCGAAAATTTGATTTTATCCAATCCCATATTCGTTGATTCCAGGGAATGATCTGCTTTACCATCGTTTGGTCATCATAGCAGTCTTTGTTTCTCTCGTCAAATAATAAAATTTTAAGGAATTATGTGTAAACTTTTCATTACAAATGCATGATTATGCTATACTTACTTTATGTCATGTTTTGTAGCTGTAGATATTGGTGGAACGCAAATACGCGCGGCAAGCTACCCGCAGGATTCCCTCACTCCCTATAAACTCAATCGTATGTCCACACAAGCGCCGGGATCGACTCCCCTGGAGCGTTTAATTCAAACCATCGCTTCTATTTGGCCTGTCGATGATAACGTTTTGGGGATTGGTATTGCCATAGCCGGACCTGTGGATCCTTACCGAGGGATCGTGTTAACTGCCCCAAATATTCCTGGTTGGGAAAAGGTGCCCTTAAAGGAACTTCTACAAGATAAATTCAAAACCCCTGTTTGTCCAGGAAATGATGCAAATTTAGCTGCATTGGGAGAATGGAAATTTGGAGCCGGTAAAGGCCATCATAATATTATTTATATGACCATCAGCACGGGTATTGGTGGGGGAATCATCATTGACGATCGCTTATTATTAGGTGAACAAGGATTAGCCACAGAGATAGGTCATATCATTATTGATCCTGATGGACCAATGTGCGGGTGTGGTGGTCATGGACATCTCGAAGCGATGGCGTCAGGTCCTGCTATCGCACGGTGGGTGGAACAAGAATTGGAAAAAGGACGCCAATCGGTGCTTTCCGCCTCCCAACCGGTTACTGCCCGGGATATTTCGATGGCTGCTTCACAAGGCGATGAATTAGCCCTAAATGCTCTCCACCGAGCGGGCACAATTATTGGTATTGCTATTGTTAACTTCCTGCATATCTTTAATCCCTCCATGATAATTCTGGGCGGTGGAGTATCCCAAAGCAAGGAATTATTATTCGAACCAATCCGCGCTTACTTAAGAAGTCATGTCATGACTCCGAATTACCTTGAAAACTTAAGTATCGTGCCCGCCGTTTTGGGAGATGAATCTGGTTTAATGGGCGCCCTCGCACTCGTACGCCAATCTTTCGAATCAACCACAAAATCATAAATTCAAATCTGTGATCATAGAATATGCCTCAATTACCTAAATGTTGGAAATTTGCTCCTCGCATTCCTTCCGAAGCTGATATTGAATTAAACGAATATGCGCCAGTATTACGACAAATTTTATTTAATCGCGGGTATAAAACTAAACAATCCGCCCAAAAATTTCTTGATGCCGCCCAACCGGAGGGGACAGAACCCCAAAACATGCTGGGCATGCTCAAGGCGACCGAGCGAATAAACCAAGCCATATCAAAAAAAGAACTTATAGCCGTTTATGGCGATTATGATGTTGATGGCGTTACAGCAACAGCTTTACTGACCAGAATGCTTATTGCGCTGGGAGCAAATGTTGAACCTTTCATCCCCAATCGATTTGATGAAGGTTATGGTTTAAATAAAGAATCATTAAAAAATTTAAAGGACAAAGGAATTCGCCTGGTAATCACGGTAGATTGTGGCATCCGTTCTACACCTGAAGTGGAATATGCACATGATATAAATCTTGATTTAATCATCACCGATCACCACTCACCCTTAAATGAATTACCTTCTGCATTTGCCGTCATTAATCCTAAACAGCCTGATGATACCTATCCGGAAAAAAACCTTGCTGGCGTGGGATTAGCCTATAAATTAGCTTGCGCCCTGGCAGGTTATGCGGATAAGCTGTCGCCCCCTCCAATCAAATTCCCAAACGACCCAAAAAATCCAAATTTTTATCTCGATCTGGTGGCTTTGGGAACTGTAGCGGATCTGGTACCACTTACCGGCGAGAATCGCACTCTGGTGAAAAAAGGGATCGAACAATTACGCAATCCTCATAACCAGGGAATATTGTCATTAATCATGGCTTCGGGAGTGAACATCGACACGATAAATGCATATCATATCGGTTTCATATTAGGTCCCCGACTCAATGCCTCTGGCAGGCTGGATACAGCCATGACATCCTTAAGCTTATTACTTTCAAAAGATGTCTATGAAACCGGGGAATTAGCCCAATTTCTTGATGATCAAAATCGAGAACGCCAAGATATTACCCGTCAAATTCAAAAAGATGCCGAAGAAATCGCCTGCATTCCAGATCACGATTCATATTTACTTTTTGCTTCGCATAAAGATTTCAATCCTGGGGTAGTAGGGTTGGCAGCTTCCCGCCTTTGTGAACAATATTACCGTCCGGCTATCGTTGCTTTCCAGGGTGATGAATATACCCGCGGTTCTTGCCGCAGTATCCCAGAATTCGATATCACGAAAGCTTTGGATGCCTGCGCTGAATTGATGGAACATCACGGAGGACATTCTGCCGCTGCCGGTTTTACCATCCGTAATGAGAAGGTAGAAGAACTGGTCAATCGTTTGCAATCGATAGCCCAGCGAGAATTAAATACAAAAGACCTGCGACCTAAATTGGATATCGATGTTGAAATCCCCCTTAAGGATTTGAAACCCAGCATTTTACAATATCTGGATTGGATGCAACCTACAGGTAATTCCAATGAGCAACCCATTTTTGTATCAAGAAATTTGATCCCTCTCCGAAAGAAGCAGGTGGGAAAAGACGCTGCCCACTTAAAAATGACAGTGACCGATGGGATGATTACCTATGACGCCATCGCCTTTCGCCAGGGTACATGGTATGAAAATATGCCAGACCGAATTGACCTGGCATATACTTACGAGCGCAATGAATTTAATGGGCGAAGCTCATTACAACTCAATGTTGTCGATATTAAACCTTCAAACAATACAGGATAATTAATCCACAAAACGATATTTAAACAACGCCCACATGGCTTCGAAGGCATCCATCATTTTTATCTTCTTACCCTCGCTATAATCCCGAGGATTAAACGATATCGGGACTTCGTATATTCTCACCTTTTGCTTGAGTATTTTTGCGGTAAATTCCGGTTCGAAATCAAAATGATTGGCATGCAATGTCATATTGCTGACGACTTCTCTTCGAAATACTTTATAGCCGGTTTCCATATCCGTTAAAATGTTATTATAGAGAATATTGGTAACCAGGGTTAAAATTTTATTGGCGACCATATTCCAAAAAAGGATTGGACGTCTTGCACCGCCTAAAAACCGTGAGCCATAAACCACGTCGGCAATTCCCTCATTGATCGGGCGCATCAAATTGGGATACTCGCGAGGATCATATTCCAAATCAGCATCTTGAATGATCACGACATCACCGGTCGCATTCTTTATCCCAGTCCGAACAGCAGCTCCTTTGCCTTGATTTTTCTCATGCAAAATGACCCTGATCACATCATCATGATCGTACTCAGCCAATATCTCACGGGTTCCATCTTTTGAACCGTCGTCGACAATTAATATTTCATCGATCATGTTCGTAGCTTGAACACGCCTTACAATTTCATTAATTGTCATTTTTTCATTGTATACAGGGATAATTACGCTTGTTCTCATGATATATATTATACCTGGAGTGATTACTGCGTGCTATAATCCAATTTTGAAAGATTTCACCATTTTGGAGGAATAATGACTGTCGTACGATCAAAGCCTTCTACTGCAACGGCTAGCTCATCTGGTAGCAGTTCGTTTTTACCACCCCCAATCAATAAAATCGAAGATACAGGTTTATCTCCTTTATGGTTACAAGACCTTGCATTAAAAATCCTATACTTTCAGGGTTATATCAGTGGTTTTAAAGTAGCCGAAGAAATGACCCTGCCCTTTGCCGGGGTGGTTGACCAAATTCTCGAAGCGTTAAAACGAGAAAAATTTGTTGAAGTTAAATCTTCTCAACAAATCGGATTGGGTGAAGGCTCATATCAATATGCGATTACTGGAGCCGGCATAGCGCGCGCCAGAGAAGCCCTGGAGAGAAGTCAATATGCAGGACCAGCCCCCGTTCCATTAAAAACCTACAACAACTCTATTTTAAAACAAAGCCGGGGTAGAACTATTATTACGAACCAATCTCTGCACCAAGCATTATCGACATTGACATTGAACGAACGTACCTTTCAAAGGATCGGCCCGGCGGTAAATTCCGGGACTTCGATATTCTTATATGGCCCTCCCGGTAATGGTAAAACCAGTATTGCCCGTTCAGTTGGGAATATGATACTAAAAGAAAATATGTATATTCCCTATGCAATATATGTCGACGGACAGGTCGTGAAGTTGTATGATTCGGTTAACCACCAATTAGCACGCGAGGAGAATGTCTCGGCTGGTACCGGAACAGTTCGTTCCGGTGCCCGCAGAGATACACGTTGGGTACGCATTCGGCGACCATTCATCGTCGTTGGTGGAGAGTTAAATATGGCTGGTCTGGATTTGGTGTTCGATGATACCAATAAATATTATGAGGCGCCATTCCAGGTAAAAGCCAATGGTGGAATTTTCCTTATCGATGACTTTGGCAGACAGCAAGTCCGCCCGCGCGACTTGCTCAACCGCTGGATTGTTCCCTTAGAAAACCGCATTGACTACCTCACCTTACATACCGGACGAAAAGTAGAAGTTCCTTTCGATGTCATGGTCGTATTTTCCACCAACCTGCCCCCCAAAGACCTGGTGGACGAAGCATTTTTACGCCGGTTGCGCCATAAAATCGAAATTGGTGATCCCAGCTATGAAGATTACCGAGAGATCTTTAAACGCGTTGCATCCTCCAAAGGGATAACCTACAGCGATCAAGGATTGGCCTACTTGCTTCAGGAATGGTACATTAAACGCGGTAGAAAACTTCGCGCTTCTCATCCACGCGATCTTTGTGATCAAATTATCGATATCTCACGCTTTCTCTCAATGGACCCTACCATGTCGAGAGACCTTTTAGACCGCGCCGCCGAGTCATACTTCGTAGAAATTTAATTATTCAATTTTCGAGACTTCCATGCTATCAAGCTTACCACGCCCCGTTATTTTCGCTCATCGTGGTTCCAGTGCACATGCTCCCGAAAACACTCTGGCATCTTTTAACCTGGCAATTCAACAAGGCGCCGATGCCATCGAATTAGATACGATGCTCTGCGCCGATAATCAACCTGTTGTTATTCATGATGAAAAATTAGACCGCATTACTGGCATTTCAAAATTCGTAAAACAATTAACTTTAGAAGAATTAAAAACCCTTGATGCCGGAAAATATTTCAAACCATCCTTCGAAGGCGAACGAATTCCCAGTTTGAAAGAGGTTTTTGAGGTTTGCGGAAAGAAGATTTTTATAAATATCGAACTTAAAAACTTATCTACACCCACGGATAATTTACCCCAAATAGTTGCCGCGCTTGTTCACCAATTTGAGTTGGAAAATTTCATCATGTTTTCTTCATTCAACCCTCTGGCATTAATCCGCATACAGAAATTATTACCCAATACACCTGTTGGATTATTAGCCGATTCTGGTTTAAATGGCTATTGGGCGCGCTCATGGATTGGACGATTTATTAAATATAATGCGCTGCATCCTTGGTTAGGCGATGTTTCCGTAAAATTAGTCGAAGAAGCGCATCGAAGAGGAAAACGTATCCATGTTTATACGGTGAATAATCCTCTAGATATGAGTCGTATGGCTTCGCTTGATGTCGATGGATTCTTTTCTGATGATCCATTGTTGGCATTACAAACCCTAAATCGAGGCAATAATAAATCATGATCCCAAATGCCTGGTTTGAGGATGCCGCGAAACGAATAAAACCATATATTCAACCCACGCCCCTTACATTCGACAGAGAAAATAATATCTTTCTGAAATGGGAAAACCATCAAAAAACAGGATCATTTAAACTTCGTGGCGCTCTGAATAAAATTCTAAGCTTACAGGAATGGGAAATAAAACAAGGGTTAGTGACTGCATCTGCCGGTAACCATGGTCAAGGCGTAGCCATGGCTGCCAATCTGGTGAACGCCCAGGTTACCATTTTTGCTTCCGATCATGCGGTTCCGGCGAAGCTGGAAGCCATGCGATCGATGGGTGTTAATATAATCCTGATTCCAGATGGGTATAGTGAAGCCGAAAAAGCAGGGATTATTTTCGCGAAAGAGAATCATGCCACATGGATATCTCCCTATAACGATGGTCAAATAATTGCCGGTCAGGGAACTATAGCTCTTGAAGTGCTTGAAGATATGCCCGCGGCTTCAGCCATGACGTGGATCGTGCCCGTTGGCGGCGGAGGGTTAATTTCCGGGATCGGGGCGGTTATAAAAGAAAATATCATCAACAATGATAATCTAAACCAATCACAACCTTCCGACGTGATCCTGGTTGGCGTGCAGCCCGAAGCCTCGTCATTCATGCATGCGATTTATAAAGTTGGAAACCAGATTGGAGTAGAGGACCTCCCTACCCTGGCAGATGGATTATCGGGAGCAGTCGAAGAAGGTTCTATTACTATTCCCATGGTACGTAAATATGTGGACGATATCATAACTGTTAGCGAAAGTGAAATCACCCATGCAATAGCTTTTGCGTGGAATAGATACAGGGAAAAAATCGAAGGATCAGCCGCCGTTTCATTGGCTGCTATTCTCACAAAAAAATGTGAAAAGAAACCTGCCGTCCTCATTCTTTCGGGTGGTAATATACAAAAGGAAGTGTTTGATCAAATTGTAGGTTAGAATCATTCAAGAGAAATACTCGACTATTATTATGTGTATCCGCTTATCTTTTTCTCGAAATCAAATGATTCATCCATTGAATAAAAGAATCAGGGTAATAAAACGCTGTTTCTTGCTATTATTATTTATCTTAACGATCACCCTTCAATCTTCGGTCGTATTTGCAGAAAAGCATACCCAAACTCTCACACCAGAACAACAGGCGCAAATACTATTAAACCAGTTATCCCCTAAAGAAAAAGTAGGACAGTTATTTTTAGTTACTTTCACAGGTACAGAAATTGGGTTAGATACACAAATCTATAAATTGATCACTAATTATCACATTGGCGGTGTCATTTTACTTGCATCAAATGACAATTTTTATTCCAGTGAGAATTTTCTATCAAATATATTATTCACAAACAGTAATTTACAAATGAATGGGTGGACAATATATCAACAAAGCCTGGAAAGTCAAGTTGCGAGCGATGCAGAGAAACTCCATTACATTCCGCTGTTTATTGGTATATCACAAGAAGGAGATGGTCCGCCTCATGACCAAATCCTCAGCAATATAACAGTTTTACCCGATGAAATGGCAATTGGCGCTACCTGGAATTTGGACCTGGCCAGGCAAGTTGGCGTTGTTCAAGGACGGGAATTATCTTCATTGGGATTTAATTTGTTGTTAGGTCCAGCCTTAGATGTACTGGAGAGCCCTCAACCAGAAGGCGTACTCGATTTAGGGACACGCTTGTTTGGGGGAGATCCTTTTTGGGTTGGCGAAATGGGTAAAGCATATATCAGCGGCGTGCACGAGGGAAGCAACAATAAAATGGCTGTGGTTGCCAAACATTTTCCCGGTAATGGCGGTTCTGATCGTTCTCCTGAAGAAGAAGTAGCAACAGTACGCAAATCATTTGAACGTTTGAAAACTTTCGACCTGGAACCTTTCTTTGCGGTAACCGGGAAGGCGGGGGATAAAGCAGCAACCACCGATGCCCTATTGGCTTCGCACATTCGTTATCAGGGCTTTCAGGAAAATATCCGTGCAACCACCCGTCCAATATCCTTCGACCAGCAGGCATTCAGCCAATTGTTGAACCTGGCGGCTTTATCCACATGGAGGTCTAATAGCGGATTAATCGTTTGTGATAATTTAGGTTCCCAGGCAGTTCGCCGTTTTTACGAACTAACCAGCCAGGAATACGACTCGCGCCGGGTGGCGCTTAATGCTTTTCTGGCTGGAAATGATATTCTCTACCTGGGCGATGTAAAAAGCGGCGAGGATGAAGATTCTTTTACCTCAACAACACGTACACTTGACTTTTTTACACAAAAATACCTGGATGATTCTGAATTTGCTGAAAGAGTAGATGAATCGGTTTTCCGCATCCTGGCATTGAAGTATCGTATGTATGACGATTTCACAATCCAACAAGTTGTTCCTCCCGAAAGCGGATTGATAAATGTAGGACAATCGGGTGATGTGACCTATAATGTCGCAAAAGAATCAGCCACCTTGATCAGCCCCACCCTGGTGGAATTGAATAATACAATTCCAAATGCGCCTTCTCGCTTAGACCGCATTGTATTCATAACAGATGTTCGAACTACCCAGCAATGCAGCCAATGCCCTCCCCAAGCATTTATTGCAGCGGATGCGATGCAACAATCTGTAATCAAGTTATACGGCTCGCAAGCCGGTGGACAGATCAATCCAGCAAACCTTACTTCATTGACCAACGATCAAATCATAGAAATGTTGGATAATGGACCAAATGCCCAAGAAACGGAAAAAATATTAAAACAAGCGCAATGGATTGTATTTGCCACCTTAAATATTTCCAATGATATTCCCAGTTCGCTGGCTTTAAAAAGATTCCTGGCAGAGCGTCAACAAATATTCCAACAAAAAAAACTTTTAGTTTTCGCATTTAATGCACCTTATTACCTGGATGCAACAGATATATCAAAAGTATCTGCTTACTATAGCTTGTATAGCAAATCACCCACATTTATTGATGTAGCGGTTCGCCTGCTTTTCAGGGAACTCCAACCCAACGGAGACTTACCTGTATCCGTAGTAGGATCCGGTTTTGATTTAATTACTGCTACCTCCCCCGACCCTGATCAAATCATTCCATTATACGTGGACTTACCGCTAACAGAAACCATTTCACCCACCACTACAACAACGCCCGAAGCACCCGTAACACCCCTATACCATGTAGGTGATACGATCAACGTAAAAGCTGGTGTAATCTTGGACCACAACGGTCACTCGGTACCAGACGGCACCCCTGTTGAATTCATTGTGAATTTTGGAGGTGTCAGTGGTGCATCAAGTCAGAGCGGCACCACGGTGGGAGGTGTGGCTACTTCAAGAATCAAGGTATCTAATTCAGGTACATTAGATATCAGGGTTGAAAGTGAACCAGCGAAATCATCAACTGTCCTGTCTTTTGAAATTCCCCCGATTATCGAGGAAACCGTATCTCCCACTGCCACAGAAACCCCAACCGAGACTCCTACCCCAACAGTAACGATAACGCCGACAGATATTGCTCAAACCATCGGTGCCATACCCGAGTCAATAAAGAGACCAAGTTTAGGCGATTGGTTCATCGCAATTATTCTAATAATCATTACCAGTTTGGTAACATTAAGAATTTCGATGAGTTTAAATCAATTTGTGTGGGGAATAAGAAGCGGTATTCTATCTATCATCGGCGGTTTATTGTTTTATATTTATTTAGCTTTTGGATTTCCCGGAAGCAATGCGTTAATAAATAATCTGGGTTTTTGGGGAGTAATACTTTTCACCATCAGCGGATCAATAGCCGGAATATTATCCAGCATAGGTTGGCATTTGTACCAAAAACGCATTCGAAGCAGCTTTTAACGAAGTAACGTCGCAACCAGGCTTAATAAAGCTAACCCTGCCGATACCCACAAGAGAGTGGTCTCTATGGGTTGAGAAATGACATCGAGCATGCTGGTGGGTTTAGTAACAGGTCGAGGCCGGGTAGCTGGACTGATATCCCCCACAAGAGCCTGGCGAAATGTTTGGATATCTTGAGGCCGATCTTCTGGATGAAGATTCATCGCCCAGAGAATGGCGCGCTCTGTCCTTGGAGTAATATTTGAATTAAGCTGAGTCGGAGGGGTCAAATGATCGGGATACAAGAAAATCTCCCGCGCTTCCACTGGAGGATGGTTGGTTAATAAATGATAAAGTGTAGCTCCAAAGGCATAGATATCACTGCGCACATCGGTATGCCCAGAATCACCTCCATATTGCTCTAGGGGAGTATAAAGGGCTGTTCCCCGACCTTGAACGATCGTCACCGTCATCTCATCGGTAGCCAAAATTTTCACCAATCCAAAATCCACCAGTTTCAATAATCCGCTAGGGGTAATTTTCAAGTTACCCGGCTTTATATCCCGGTGAATTAGAGGAGGTTCTTGACGATGAAGATATGCAAGGGCATCAGCTAATTGATCTGCCCAGATCAATACTTCGTCTTCGGAAAGGAAGGTGTTATGTTGGCGCGCTTCCATCATTTTCGTTCGTAAATCTTTACCCGGGACATAATCCATCACCAGGTAATCTCGTCCGGTCGTTGAGAAGTAATCTGACACTTTGGGTAAATTGGGGTGATCCAATCGGGCAAGAACAACCGCCTCGCGTTGAAATTGTTCTTTGGCTTCTTTCAACAAATCCCCCGGCAAGGAGCGATCGTGCTCAACTTCTTTAACAGCACATTGTCTCCCTTCCAGACGAAGATCATCAGCCAGGTAGATACTTCCCATACCTCCCTGCCCGATAATGCGGCATATACGATAGCGACTTCTCAGAATCTCACCGGTTTTTAATGGTGTTGGCATACAACAACTCTTATAGTAGACGAAACACAATCGGCGTTTTGGATTCGTCATTTATTTAGATTTATGATATTATACCTTCGGTGACAAATAGATGGGAATAATTAACCAGGATGCTCCCGTATTAGTCGGACAAGCAGGTCCTCTCAACGGCAGACGATGGTTAGTCAGAGGGGAAATGCTTATCGGCCGAGACTCAAGTAATGATATTGTAATTGAAGAACGCCAGGTTTCCCGAATCCATGCACGATTCTTCCTGACTCCCCAAGGTATTTGGCTCGAAGATATGAGCAGCAAAAACGGTACCCACCACAACGGCAAGTTGATTGAGGAGTCGGTGCTGCTCCAAGATGGCGATATCATCCAAATCGCCCTTGCACAAAAGTTTATTTTTGTGAGTTCGGATGCTACTTTGCCTTTATCTGCGGAGGATGCCGAATTAATGCCGGTTCAAATTGGTCGTCTGAAATTGGAAAAGCAGTCTCGCCGGATTTGGATAAAGGAACAAGAGGTTATCCCGCCATTATCGGTTGCCCAATTCAAACTCCTGGAAATGCTTTATGAACAACAAGGGCTGGTTGTATCGCGTTTGGATTTAATGGCAGGTATTTGGGAAAGCAATCAAGATGCTACCATATCCGAACAAGCTCTTGATGCGCTTATCCGCCGCCTCAGAGATCGACTCGCCAGCATCGATCCCACCCATCAATATGTAGAAACTGTCCGTGGTCACGGGTTACGTCTGGATAACCCTCCCAGCGATTAATTTGCCTTCATCCCTTCTTCCATCGAAAACTTGATCACTAAACGATAAAGCGCCTGTATTTTTTCTGTCATTTCTTTATCTTCGCTGGATTGAGATTGCGTGGCGATGGTAGTCATCACGTTGAGAAACTCGGGAGTCACCTGATCTCGATTCTCCTCTAAAAGCTTCTTACGGGTGTTATCATCTGGCGCTTCAAGTAATCGCTCAATGAATTCGTATTCAGGCGGGGGTGCACTGATTTGTTGAAGTACATCGGCAACTTTTTTTAATTTTTCGATCTTTTCCATATCCCCTTGCTTTGACGCGGCGTCATAACGCGTATTCAATTCCTGAATAAAGAAATCGTCAATGGCTGGTATATTTTGCAACAAAGCTTCTTCTGGGTTACTGGCCTGAAGAATAGTATCCAAGATTTTCTGCGCATTCGCTACTCTAGCCTGGAGTTGTTTATCATATTCTGCAGTGAGTTCCAATAAACGCTCTCGAATAGTTATCAGGCGTTTTCTGCCATCGTCACGGGCGCGGTCGATTTTCTCACTCAAGGTTTGAAAAAACACATAATCCATCCCGGGACGCGCCAGGCTCACCAAGGCTTTTAGGCGATTATCGTTAGGAGCACGGATGACAATATCGAGTAATTTTTCCCGAGTGATTTCCTCACCCGCTTCTTTTAGAGACTCGACCGCTGCTTCGATCTCTTGTGTTTGTTCTTGTAATAATTTTCCAAAAGTTGTTACCGATAAAAGGTTTTTTTGTAATTCTGAAAGCCTCTTAGCCCCTTCCTGGTCACCCCCCGCCATGGTTGTTTCTACCAATCTGGAAATCAAACCAAAAAATTCTGCATCAATTTTTTCATCTTCTTTAACGGCGATTTCTTTTTGGGCATCCGGCGAAGCCTTGAGTAATTGTTGGATCAGATTCAATCGATTTTGTTGCGCCTGTAGCATCTCTTTGGTAATGCCATCTGCTTCTAATACGCGCTCTACTAATCCTTGAAGGGTCAATACCGTTTGAGGGCGTAATAAATATGCCTTTCGCTTTTCCTGCGGTAATCGGTTCACCGCTTGGTTAATAAGTACGCCAAGGGCTCGTTCTTGCTCATCACGCGATAAACCAACTTCTGGCGGTACAAAAGTCAATAACAACTCTTTTTCGGGATCGTGATATACAATTGGGGCTGCTAAATTTCCCTGAAAACCACAATAGGGACATTGCGCTATATTAAAATTACCCGATAAAAATAACTGTTTCATCGCTGGTTCAGCGCCAACATCAAATAATTGATTAATATCTGCTTGAATAGATTTCTTACAATTGGGGCAATTTATCATTGTTTTAGGCATAACTTTCTCCAAATAAAATCATGGGTTCTTACCCTCTTTCGGTAAGGAAAAACAAATTCTGGCACCATCTCCGGGTTTCGGATCTACCCATATTCTACCCCCATGTGCCTCAACCACAGCTCGTGCTAAATATAATCCCAAACCTGCTCCTTTGGTCATTCGAGTTGCATCGCTCGACCGATAGAATCGATCAAATACATGAGGAATATCTTCAGGCGAAATACCCGGACCCTCATCGCTGACACAAATAATTACCTGATCAGGACGCATTTGACCGGCCACGCGAATTTCTCCCCCTTCCTTTGAGTATTTTATCGCATTCGATAAAAGATTAGAAATGACCTGAATTATCCTGCTCTCATCGGCCATGACAACCGGAAAATTATCCGGAAAATCAACTTTAAAATGGTGCTTAGATGATTGAGTCTTGAATTTATCGACTATTTTTTCCACCATATGTTTTATAGAAACATCGGACAGACTGATAGATAATGCTCCGGCTTGAAGGCGGGAGGCATCCAATAAATTCTCGATTAATTCTGTTAATCGATCTGCCTCTTCCTCGATAACCTCCAGGCTATCATTGACAACACTTCGATCCCAGGATGCATCTTCACGCCGCAATGTGCTCACATATCCCTTGATCAAAGCTACCGGCGTTTTCAATTCATGACTGATCACGGAAATGAATGTACTCTTTATCTCTTCCGCCTGGCGAAAGTGGGTGATATCTCTCACTGTGGCGATAATATTCAACAGCACGCCTTCGGGATTGATCAATGGTGCATATGTAATACCTACCGGTAGCGGAACACCGTTCTTCCTTAACAAATCACCTTCGATATATAACGTTGCATTTGGTGTGAGCGGCCACCCGCTTGCTTCCGCCTGCTCCAATGTGGCGCCTTCTTTCTTTTGCATCCATTGGATTACCGCTTCATGGGTTTGCCCGCGGATTTTTTCCACCTCTGCGCTAATCATTCGGGCAAATGCCGGATTGCATCTTTCAATAACATGATCCGGATTAATGATCAACATGCCATCTGCTGCAGAATCCAATAAGGCGTCCATGCGTTGTTTTTCACGCCGTATTTGAGTGTACAATTGAGCATTGTAAACAGCAATCGCCGCTTGATCGGCAAAGCTTTGTAATAACGCAGTATCGTTTGAAGAAAAATGGCTTACATAATTCCTGAATATAAATATAACACCGATTACCTTCTCACCCGCAATAAGCGGTAAGCCAACCCCGGTCAATAATCCCAGGCTGGCCACCCGGGTCAACTTCTGTAACACGCGATTGACTTCAGGCAACTCAAAGCGCTTCGGGTCTTCATTGTCTGGTATAGCTGCCAGAAGTGGGTCTAGATAACGGAAAAATGTTGAGGGAATTCCGTGGGATGCAGAAACAGTCCAGCCCTTTTGAGATGAACGCAATAGGATTATGCCTGCCTGCCCAGCCAACATCTCAGCAGAGACAATTAGAATCCGACCCAGGAGCTTATCTAAATTAAGCTCCTGGGTTATAGCTCTGGATATCTCTAAAAGATAATCGCGTTGACGAACGCGGAAATCAGGAAGCACCCGCCAACTTCTCCTTTTCGCTTATACTAATGGCTTCCTCAAAAATCGCTAATGCTTCATCCACTTCTGGGCGTGTCACACTTAGAGGCGGGGAAATACGGATGACGCTTTTTCCACACCCTAATAGCAGCAATCCTCTTTCAAAGGCAATATCAACCACTTTATCTCGAACTTCTTCCCCAGGCTCTTTTGTTAGTTTATCATTTACGAATTCAACACCGATCATCAATCCCCGTCCACGGACTTCACCAATGCTTGGATGCCTGACCATGATTTCTTCTAAGGCATCCAGAGTATAATTTCCGACTTCTTCTGCGTTTTTCAAGAATTCATTTTCAATTAATTCGATGGTTGCCAAACCCGCCGCACAAGAGATTGGATTACCACCATATGTATTTCCATGACTACCTTTTGGCCAGGTCATGACGCTTTTTCGCGCAATCATAGCTCCTAAAGGCATTCCGGAAGCAATCCCTTTCGCTGAACAAACAATATCCGGTTCAACGCCGAAATGCTCGATCGACCACCATTTTCCTGAGCGCCCCATTCCCGATTGTACTTCATCGGCAATCAATAAAATGCCATATTTATCACACAATTTCCTTAAAGCACTGAAAAATCCTGGCGTGGGCACAATATATCCACCCTCCCCCTGGATCGGTTCAATCAGGATTCCCGCAACGTTATCTGCTGGTACAATACGGCCAAATAACTGCTCTTCAATATATCGCACAATGGCTTCCCCATAATCTTCTCCAGAGTTAGCGTTTAATAGCGGTCTATATGGATCTGGATAAGGAACATGTTGAACGCCGCTCATTAAGGGATAAAAGCCACGATGATAATGAGGTTTACTGGCAGTAAAAGATACTGCCCCCATTGTTCTTCCATGAAACGCCCCCAAAAATCCAATGAATTCAGAGCGTTTGGTGTGGTAGCGGGCTAATTTTATAGCTGCCTCTACACTTTCGGTACCAGAATTCGTCATAAAACAAACAGCATCTTCAGTAAATGGCGCAATCTCATTTATCTTCTCTGCTAATTCGACCCATTTCGTGTGGTAAAAATCTGAAGATATATGGATGAACTTATCAGCTTGTTCTTTGATTGCTTTTACGACTGTTGGATGACTATGCCCTGTTGCAACCACGGCGATCCCTGCAGCAAAATCCAAAAATCGATTTCCATCCACATCCCATACTTCAGTGCCCCTTCCATGATCCATAACAAAAGGATAACCCCTTGGATAAGAAGGTGAGATTACTCCAGAATCTCGATCGATAAGAGCTTTCGCTTTAGGTCCTGGTAAATTCATGATTTGCATAGACATTTCTCCTAAAAAATGAATTGCATATATTATTTGATTGTTGAGGAATTATATCACCGGTCGAATTTAAACACGCTGCGATACACCTGTTATAATACAACCTCGGCAAACATCTAATTCTTGATTGAAGTTGACGCCATTGCCTGATCAATTTTCCTTCGAAATTCTCACCAAAGATAATCATGCCAGAGCAGGTGTTTTTTATACACCACATGGTGATATTTCTACGCCGGTATTTGCCCCGGTGGGAACACAAGCTACAGTTAAAGCCATGACGCCTGCCGAATTGGAAATAATCGGCGCCACATTGATCCTTGCAAATACTTACCATTTATATCTCAGACCAGGAGACGATTTGATCGCAGAATTGGGTGGACTGCATCAATTCATGCATTGGAATGGTCCAATCCTCACCGATTCCGGGGGATTTCAAGTCTATTCTCTGAACGATATACGAAAAATCAACGATCAAGGGGTGGTGTTTAAAAGCCATATCGACGGGTCAGCCCATCTGTTGACTCCAGAAAAATCCATAGCCATCCAGGAGAATCTTGGCGCTGATATCATCATGACACTGGATGAATGCGCTTCACCTTTTGACCGGCAATATAACGAAATTGCCATGACTCGTACCCATGACTGGGCAGAACGGTGTTTGAGCGCAAAAAATCGCTCCGATCAGGCGCTATTTGGGATCGTGCAAGGTGGAATATTCCCAGACCTGCGCACTAAATCGGCTGAATTTATCGCCTCACTCAATTTCCCCGGGTATGCCATTGGTGGTCTTTCTGTCGGGGAAAGTAAAGAGGAAATGAATCTCATGATTGAAACTGTGAACCAGGTCTTACCGAAAAATAAGCCTCGCTATCTGATGGGGGTTGGCGCGCCAATCGATATAATCAACGCTGTTCTTCGCGGTGTGGATATTTTTGATTGTGTGCTTCCCACCAGGCTTGCCCGGCATAACGCAGCATTAACCTGGCAGGAGAGATTAAATCTGGCAAACGCCAAATATTCGAGAGATGGCAAACCCATTGAACCTGGATGCACATGTTATACTTGCCAAAATTTCAGCCGGGCTTATATCCGTCACTTGGTTATGGCGAAAGAAATGTTGGCAGCAACATTGTTGTCCATTCATAATGTTCATTCTCTCATTCACTTGATGGGGGAAATTCGACAAGCAATTATCGAACATCGGATAAGAGATTTCGCCATAAAGCAGTTTGGTTTAGAAATTTAGAACATATTATGATCAAATTTATTTCTCATAGGTAATTAACCATGACCATCTGGCAATCAATAGTCCTTGGGGTTATCCAGGGATTGACCGAATTCTTACCCATATCCAGTTCCGGACACCTTGTTTTAGTGCCTACTTTTTTAAATTGGCAAATACCTTCAGAAGATGCATTTCTCTTTGATGTTCTGGTGCAAATTGCCACATTGTTCGCGGTCATTATCTATTTTTGGTCTGATTTAGTACGGATTTTTACCGGGGTTGTTAAGAGTATCAATAATAAAGAATCCTGGCAAGATGAAGATGTACGGCTGGGTTGGCTCATTATCATTGCAACTATCCCAGCTGGAATATTTGGGTTATTGTTTAAAGATATAATCGAAGCATCATTTAATTCTGCTCAAGCTGTAGGTGTTTTCCTGATCATTACCGCTCTATTATTAATCGCAGCAGAGCGAATTGGAAAATCAAATCGCGATCTAAAACAATTAAATTGGAAAGATGCCCTGATCGTCGGTTTATTTCAAAGCCTGGCAACGCTTCCTGGGATATCCAGATCAGGTAGTACAATGTGCGGTGGCATGGTATGCCACTTGCATCGAAAAGATGCAGCCAAGTTTTCGTTCTTAATGTCCATCCCAATTATGTTGGCAGCGGGATTGCTTGAAAGTATAAATCTGCTTCAAGCACCAAATCTAAATCAATTACTCCCGGTTTTTATTCCCGGTTTCATCGCCTCCGGCATTACAGGTTATTTATCAATCCGCTGGCTCCTTAAATTTCTTACCAGACACCGATTGGATTACTTTTCCGTATATTTAATCATCCTTGGCATGGCAACTTTTGTGTTCACAAGGGTTTAACGGTAATGCAAATAAGTTACAAATTCCACCTTGAAGGGTAATCAGACATTATGAGATATAAAATAATCGTGAATCCCATTTCCGGGAGAGGGGCAGGCGGTAAATCCATTCCTTTCATACAAAAAAACCTGTTAGATGCAGGATTAGAAATCGATCTGGAAACAACCGAACGCCCCTGTCATGCCACGGAACTCGCTCAGAAAGCGGTAGCTGAGGGGTATGAAATCGTAGTTTCTGTTGGAGGAGATGGAACAGCCAATGAAGTAATCAATGGATTAATGGCCGCTAAAGAATCCCTGGGACACTGCAGCTCAATGGGCATTATCGGTGTTGGTCGAGGCAACGATTTTGCTTTTGGAATGGGAATCCCAACCGGTCTTGAACCAGGCTGCCAAACTTTGATCGCAAATAACAGACGCATGATCGATATCGGCAAAGCAACCAGTGAAGATTACCCTCAGGGTCGCTATTTTGGAAATGGTGTAGGCATTGGGTTTGACGCTGTGGTGGGATTTGTCGCTGTCAAAATGAAACGTTTATCTGGATTCCCCTCATACATCGTAGCGGCTTTAAAAACAGTATTCCTATACTACCATGCGCCTTTCGTAAAAATCACGATCGATAACGGCGAATCATTCGAAATATCTTCATTGATGATTTCCATCATGAATGGCAGAAGGATGGGAGGCGGCTTCCTCATGGCGCCTGATTCAATCAGTAATGATGGTAAATTTGACCTGTGCATCGCACGAGAAGTCGACCGCTTGCGCATCTTTTCATTAATTCCCCATTTTATGCGCGGTACGCAGATGACACAAAAAGAGATCCGTTTCCTGCGAACCAGTGAAGTATCCGTTAATGCGATCAGAGGCCATCTGCCATCCCATGCTGATGGTGAAACGATCAGCGTTGAAGGCAAACACATCACCGCTCAGATCATTCCCAACCAATTGGAAATAATTGGCCTATAATTGGAGTAACTCATGGATTTCATGCCTTTTTTAGTCAACTCGGCGATAAAACAAGTGATCAGAATTTTGTGCCTGGTGGATGATTCACAACTTTCCCGCATCCCAGATCAAGGCCCATTAATTCTGGTGGTTAATCATATCAATTTCCTGGATGTGCCATTAATTTATACACACTTATTACCGCGACCTGTGACCGGATTGGCAAAAACAGAAACATGGGATAACCCAGCGTTAAGACCTTTATTTAATATGTGGGGAGCAATTCCCATACAGCGGGGCGAAGCGGATGTAAATGCTATGCGTTTAAGTCTGGAAGCCTTACAGGCTAATAAAATTCTCGCTATTGCACCTGAGGGAACTCGTAGCCGAACCGGACATTTACAACGCGGGAAATCCGGAGTGGTAATGCTGGCATTAAAAAGCGGTGCGCCGTTATTACCTGTAGCAATTTATGGAGGAGAGGCGTTTAGTCAAAATGTAATGAAACTTCAACGAACTAATTTTAATATAATCGTCGGTTACCCTTTCCGAATCGATACCCGGGGGGTAAAAGTCACTAAAGAAATACGTCAGGAAATCACCGATGAAATTATGTATCAACTGGCGATTTTACTTCCATCGAGTTATCGGGGTTATTATTCGAATATTGACAAAGTGACCGATTTCTATTTACGATATATATCCTTATCCATGGATAACATTCATTCAACAAATTCAATACAACCCGAAAATTCGTTGAGTGACTCAAATGTCGGATTGGTATAAACAGATTTTCAATTCTCCAGCATTCTCGGATTCAGAACTCACCCGGTTTGCTCAAATTGCCAATACATTATCATTAATCCCTATGATTTACGGAATTTCCGTAGGGATCATGCTTTGGGTTTATGAATCTTTACCAAAATTCCATATCTTTATTTTCATCCTTTGTGTAATTATTATATTAATCGCGTCTTATGTGCTGCTTCGGAAAGGCGCTATTCACATAGCCAGAAGTCTTCTGGTTACATGGCAATGGATTTCCATGACCATTGTCATTGTCTTCATTTACAAAGGTAATTTCTCGCACGCCATCGATTCGTATTTACTGGTTATTTTTTTTGCTGGGTTATTACTGGGTGAAAAAACAGCCCTGGTTTTTGCGATATTGAACCTTGTTTCATTGCTCACGATTTCACTTTTTATCCCGGATTCATTTTCAATATCATTCGACCCCAAAATTGGAAATGTAATCCATTTGATCAATTTTCTGGTTGTTACGGCATTAGTGATATTCGGAGATCGATATCTAAAGCGCAGTTATCAAGCGGTGAAAGAGAAGGAGCAAGAACTAATTAAAAATAACCTTGAGCTTTTAGATATCCGTGCGCATTTGGAAAAAGATGTTGACGCTCACTCCAAAGAAATCGATAAACAAAAATTTCATTTTGAGGCTCTCGTTAAAAATTCTCCACTGGCAATCGTAATTCTTGATCTCCATCACCGCGTTATTGGATGTAACCCGGCTTTTGAATATTTGTTTGGTTATGCTGAGAATGAAGTTGTTGACACAAATCTAGATGATTTAATAACCAATCCGGACGTGTTCGCTGAGGCGCAATCATATACACAGCGTGCATTGAACGGCGAGACTTTATACGCTACTGGAAAGCGCCGCACCAAAGACGGCCAAATGATAGACGTCGAAATATATGGCGTCCCGGTGATGGTAGAAAATCAAATGATTGGAATTTATGCGCTATATAACGACATTTCTAATCGTGCGCTTACCGAAAAAGCCTTGAGGGAGAGTGAAGAACAACATCGAAATTTATTTGAAAATGTTCCAATTCCTCTCTGGGAACAAGATTTTTCCGAAATTAAAGCCTTCATTGAGAGCCTTCAGGGAAATGGCATAACGGAAATGAAGACATATTTTGATGAACATCCAGAGGCAGTGGCTTTTTGCACACGATTAGCCAAGATCATAAATCTTAACCATGCAGCCCTTTCGCTATATGGCGCCCAAACGAAAGAAGAACTGATTGGCTCCCTGGATTCAATTGTTGGTGAAGAATCGCTCGAATCCTTTAAAGAAGAAATTCTCTACTTATTGGAAGGCAATACTCGCTTTGTAAAAGAAATCGTCAATCGGACTTTGGCCGGTCAATTACTGACCGTTCGTCTGGATTTATCATTGGCGCCAGGTTATGAAGATTCATGGGCAAAGGTCTTCGTCTCGACTACAGATATTACTACCCAAAAACAAGCCCAGGATGAATTAAAAGCCAGCGAGAATCGTCAACGCCTGATATTGGAAAGTATGCCTGTCTTAATGTTCGCCATGGACGACAAGAATATCATTACATCCTGGAATCAGGCTTGTGAAGTTACCACAGGATATCGCGCCAGTGAAATCATTAACAATTCAAAAGCGATCGAACTTTTATTTCCCGATTCCGAGTATCGAAAATTCGTTTTAAACGAGCTTCAAAGGCAAGGAACCGAGTTCAGTGAATTGGAGCTTGAATTTACCGGAAAAAATGGGCAGAAAAAAACCATTTCCTGGTCTAATATTTCCAGCCGTTTACCGATTCCTGGATGGAATTTTTGGGCAATAGGCGTCGATATCACTGAACGTAAAGCCGCAGAAGAGCAATTGAAATACCTTGCCAGTCATGATACGCTCACTGATTTACCCAATAGAGCACTTTTCAATGATCGTTTAAATCACGCCCTCTCACTGGCTAAACGAAACCAACATATAATTGCTGTGATTTTTCTCGATTTGGATAATTTTAAAATGGTAAATGACACCCTGGGTCATGAAAAGGGGGATGAACTTCTGATCGAAGTTGCTCAACGTATCACGAAATGTTTACGAAAAAGTGATACCGTAGCGCGTATTGGCGGCGATGAATTTGCTTTTGTATTAGAGAACATTACCTCACGAACAGATATCATCCAAATTTTAAATAAAATATTTATCGCCATATCTGCTCCAATAGTCATCGGGGGTCATGTTTGGAATATCACACCGAGTGTTGGGGTCACTTTATATCCGGAAGATGGCGAAGATGCAGAAACATTATTGAAAAAAGCCGACATCGCCATGTACGAAGTCAAAGAGAGAGGCAAGAATGATTTTCATTTTTTCTCACCTGAATCGGATATAACACAATAATCATATACATTTTATTCTATAGATTTATACGAAATCGTTTACAATTAATCATTAAACCGTTGAGTGAACATTCCAGCCGGCCCGGGCGGCGTTCGTTCGGCTACAACGACATATCATTCACCGAAAATGGAGGAAAAAAATGTACCATACCATCATAATCGTTGGAAATCTTGGTCGAGATCCAGAAATGCGTTACACACCCAATGGTCAAGCTGTGACAAATTTCAATGTGGCAACAAATCGGCAATATACCGGATCGGATGGCACCCAGGTAAAAGAAACAATATGGTTCCGAGTATCCACCTGGGGAAAAATCGCTGAAAATTGCAATCAATATTTACGCAAGGGCAGTAAAGTTCTTATTGAAGGACGCCTTGTTCCAGATCAATCGACAGGAGGCCCAAAAACATGGACCCGTCAAGATGGAAGTGTCTCTGCGTCTTATGATGTAACAGCCAATGTCGTCCAATTTTTATCCAGCCGGAGCGAAGTGGAAAGCGGTTACCAGGGTAGCGAGAATGTAACACCGGTTGAAGATAATAACATTCCCTTCTAAATAAAGACACGAAATGACATGATAGATAAACCCCCACAAAATCCAACTCCTTCTTTGCCACCTATGGAATATCCTGCCAACCTGACAGTTGAATATGTTAACCTGGTAAGAATTGCCCATTCCGCTTCAGAAATGGTATTCGATTTTGCTCATCTTTTCCCAGGAAACCAAAAAGCTATCGTCCAATCGCGTATCATTATGTCTCCCTTAGGCGCAAAGTTATTTTTCCGTGCCTTAGGAGAGAATATCTCTCGATATGAGACTGCCTTTGGCGAAATAAATGTACCAGGTGGGAGTTCGTTGGCAGACCAATTATTTCGCCCCAATCAATCACCCGATAAACCAGAATAGATATTATGAAACAAAAATTAGACACTATTGCAGACCGCATCCATACATCATTTGATTTACGTACAGCCGCGCGCGACCGCGCATTGACTCAAGCCAGAACACTCACCCGGCATTGCGCCAATGCTATCCGTTCCATCCATCGAGGGGATGAGGATGCCGCAAACGATGAATTGATCGCGGCTAATCGGTTGGCTTCCTCCCTTAAAACCGACCTTGAGGAATATCCCGATCTATATTATGCAGGCTATACGCAGGATGCCTTAAAAGAATTCGCCGAAGCAAATATTGTCATCGCACTTATCCAAAACGGCGATTTCCCTACCCCTGAAGACCTGCATCTTGAATATGCGACCTACTTGAAGGGACTGGCAGAAACGGTGGGCGAGTTGCGACGTCGATGCCTGGATATTCTGCGCCATGGGCATTCCCAGGAAGCCGAACGGTTACTTTCCTATATGGATGACATTTATACCATTCTCGTCACCATGGATTACCCAGATGCCATCACCGGTGGTTTGCGCCGCCTGACCGATATTGTTCGCAATATCAACGAGAAGACTCGCGGCGATATGACATTGAGTTTACGCCAGGAACATCTTGAACAAAGCCTGCAAAGAATGGAACAACGCTTAGACCATTGAGAATTATCCGCGCCTCTGAGATCGGTACATTTGATTTTTGCCAGCTCGCCTGGTGGTATCAAACCCATGGCGAAGTGCCAGATAATCAAATTGAATTGAGTCAGGGCATAGAAAGGCATGCCCGGCATAATAGAACCGTGTTTTATTTAAAAACCCTTAGGATCGCTGGATTCGCTTTGCTAATAATCGCTGCAGGGATATTTTTCATTTACGTATTTCAATGGACATTCTAGCATTAGCGATCCTGATTTTAGCGATTATCGCCATTTGGGGATCATCGCGACTATTACAAATCCAGGGATTACCAAAGGGGAAAATCATTTACACCGATACACACCTATGGCAATCTGTGGTTACCCCCTTATTCGACCCTGAATTAGGTTTGACTGGCAAACCCGACTACATTGTTCGTAAAGGAAATCTGATCATTCCAATTGAAGTAAAATCGAGTTATGGAAATTCATCCCCAACGCCTTCTCACATATTACAACTGGCAGCATATTGCTGCCTGATTCAAAAAACTTATCATCAAAGACCCCCTCATGGCATTATTCATTACACCGTCGGAAATAAAAAAAACCGGAGCATTAACTCACAAACTTATAAAATTAATTACACCAAAAAATTAGAAACATCATTAATCGAAACCATCAATCAAATGCGTTCCCTTGAAAACCAACACCAAATCAAGCGCTCGCATAATGCTGTCCGACGTTGCAATCGGTGTGGATATCGCTTAAAATGCGATCAAAAGCTGTAATTCAATAAATCAATTCCAAATTTCCCAACCGAATTTGACCGATTTTCCAACTTGCTAATATAATAAACAAATAATGATTGATTCAAAAATATCTCCCACAAAAATCGCCATTGTGTCACACCCACAGGCTTCACAAGCTGCCGATGAAGCTTTGAAGATAGAAACCTATCTAAATAATCAAGGCATCATCACAAAAAGATCAATTTTATATGAAGAAGGTCTTAGCAATCAGATCGAAGCGGGTGAATTTGATATGCTGATAGCACTAGGGGGAGATGGTACGATGTTACGTGCTGGTCACCTGTGTGCCCCTTGCGGTATACCCATATTAGGGATTAACCTGGGTCATTTTGGATTTCTTATGGAAGTCCGCCAAAACCAATGGAAAGATGTTTTCCCCCGATTATTTCAAGGCGATTATTGGCTGGAACAACGCATGATGCTATGTGCAGAACATTTCCATGAAGGGAATTCTCTCGGAAAATGGGAAGTGCTCAATGAAGTGGTCGTAGGCAGAGGGCAGGCAGTTCGCCCTGTACACTTAATAGCACACGTAGACGAACGATATCTCACCACCTACGTTGCCGATGCACTCATTGCATCAACAGCAACTGGTTCAACAGCTTATGCTATGGCTGCCGGTGGTCCTATCTTGCCTCCCGAGCTGCGCAACATTTTACTTGTTCCTGTCGCTCCCCACCTTTCCATAGACCGGGCAATCATGCTTTCCGAGGGATCAACAGTCACCATCACTGTAGAAACCAGTCACGAGGCTGTTGTATGCATCGATGGTCAAACCCCGGAGTTCATGGAGAGTGGCGACCTCGTAAATGTACGTGCCAGCGGTCACAGTGCTCAATTTGTACGTTTTCAGGACCCAGGATATTTCTATCGCAATCTTACCCCTCACATGAATCAAAACCCATCTACAGGCGCCAATCGATGACTGACTCCCCACCAAAAACATATTGTGTCAATCACCCACAAACTGAAACATCACTCAGGTGCAACAAGTGTGAAAAACCGATCTGTGTAAAATGCGCGGTGCTTACGCCTACCGGATATCGTTGTAAAGAGTGTGTAAAAGGTCAACAAAAACAATTTGAAACGGCGTTATGGTACGACTACATCATTGCCTTTATGATCAGCAGTATATTATCTTATGTTGGCAGCCGCATTATTACCATCATGAGTTATTTCACCATCTTACTGGCGCCGGTAGCGGGTGTCATAATCGCTGAACTCATCCGAACCCTGACAAAAAGGCGGCGATCAAAACGTCTTTTTCAATTGACAACTTTAGCCACAGTTTTGGGAAGTTTGCCGATTCTCATTATGTATCTATTCATGGTCATTTCTGGTCTTTCTCAGGGTGGTTTTGGACTTTTATGGAATTTATTGTGGCAAGGCGTGTATACTTTCACAGTGACTTCTACCGTTTATTATCGGATGTCCGGCATTAAAATTGGATAAATAATCAACAGTGCAAACAATAGATGTATGCTAACTGAACTACATATCGAAAACTTTGCCATTATCGAAAACCTTGATTTGCAGCTGGAATCGGGGTTGATTACTTTCACCGGTGAGACTGGCGCGGGGAAATCCATCCTGATTGATGCAGTTGAAACGTTGTTAGGTGGCCGGGCAGAAGTCACACTCATTCGCAGCGGTGCACAAAAAGCCATTATCGAAGGTAGTTTTGAAATTTCCCCATCTATGGCAGCCTCTATACATCCAATTCTGGAACGGGAAGACCTGTTGGATGATCCTGGATATCTGGTATTGAACCGAGAAATTCGAGCCAACGGAAGAAGTATCTCGCGCGTAAATGGACGCTCGGTTCAGGCTTCATTCATTAAAGAATTGGGCATCAAACTGGTGGATATTCACGGCCAATCAGAACACCTTTCTTTACTCCAGGTCAACCACCATATTGAATTGTTAGATAAATTTGCTAATGCCGAAACCGAACTGGAAAAATATAAAACATCTTATAAAAAACTCATTGAACTCAAACGCAAACTCAATGAACTGCGACAACAAGAGCAGGATGCTACCCGTAAAATCGACTTGTTGAAATACCAAATCAACGAAATCGAAGCAGCTCATTTGCAAACCGATGAAGAAACCGGATTGCGCGAAGAACATAATCGATTAGCCAATGCAGAAAATCTTTCTCAAAGCGCTCATATTGTGCTTCAATTGATCGATGAAGGCTCACCTGAAATGATCTCAATAACCGATCTGAACGGTCAGGTGTTGCATGAATTGAATAATCTTACCCGACTTGATCAAAGCCAAAACCATCTCGTTGTTCAGGCACAATCAGCATTTGAGCAGCTCTCAGATACGGCATATCAATTACGTAATTACCTGGAAAGTATCGAATTTAATCCCAAACGTTTGCAGCAAATTGAAGAACGTATCGCCTTAATTCAGACACTAAAAAGAAAATATGGCGCTTCCATATCCGCAGTTTTGGAATTTTTATCCGCCGCGAAAAACGAGATAGAAACGATCACCCATGCCGGAGAACTCATTCAGCAATTAGAAGATGAAGAACAAGACCTGCTTGTTCAACTTGCGAAAGATGGAGAAGCCCTCTCAAAAAAACGTCGTGAACACGCCGACTTGATGGCTGCTCAAATTGAAAACGAGTTGAACGAACTGAGCATGGAAAATGTAATTTTTAAAGTGGATTTTAAAGACGATGAAGATGCCCAGGGAATTCTGCTATCGGATGGAAGAAAAGTGACCTATGATAGCACCGGATTTGAGCAAGTCGAATTTTTAATTGCCCCCAATCCAGGAGAAGGGTTAAAACCCTTGGTGAAAATCGCTTCCGGAGGTGAAACATCCCGATTGATGCTGGCATTGAAAAACGTCCTGGCATCTGCCGATCCTGTGCCAACTTTGATCTTCGATGAGATCGATCAAGGTATTGGCGGACGAGTGGGAAACATTGTCGGGCAAAAACTTTGGCGGCTCTCCAACAAACATCAGGTTTTATGCATTACCCATTTGCCCCAATTAGCCGCGTTTGGTAACCAGCACCTCCATGTATATAAATTAATCCATGAAGGAAGAACTATTACTAAAATCGAAGCCCTGGAAAGCGAGAAAAGACTCCGTGAATTAGCCTTGATGTTTGGAGAAATCAGTGAGGGAACGCTGCAGTCGGCACGAGACTTGCTATCAACTGTATCAAAAACAACCTCTATCGAATAAAAAAATTATGTCCCGCGCCCAAAAACCGATTCAAATACGCCGTCGAAAGCGACGCCTCACGCCTCGTAATTCTGGCATGAGGTTGGGATTATCATGTGGACTGGTTTTGTGCTTCACTTTGTTTTTATTGAGCATTTCCATAGCGTGGGCTTATTCTAATATTACCCAAGATCTACCCTCCCCTGAGGTATTACGTTCACTTTTAGACCCCTCACCCGGTCATTTACTTACCCCAACAAGAATATACGATCGCAGCGGCGCTAAACTTTTAACTACTCTGAATAATTCCCTAATCGGTCAAAATATATATCTGACATCCAATCCCAATCTAGCCTCGAAGCAAAACGATTTGCTCGATTTTCAAAACATTCCCCCCATACTGATATTAACCACTGTGGCTGCCAGCGACCCTGGTTTTTGGAACCATGCCGGTTTTTCATTAAATGGATTTTTTACACAAGAGCATCCTACCATCGCGCAACGTTTGGTCAACGATTTTTTACTTTGGCAAGAATCTCCGGGCATAAGAAAGGCTATCCGCGAGCGGTTGTTAGCCGCCCAAATCACTTCACTCTACGGGCGGGAGAAAATCCTGGAATGGTTTATTAATTACGCCGATTATGGATATTATACGTTTGGCGCCGCAGATGCATCCAAAGCTTATTTCAATAAAGAAGCCGGGAATCTCACGCTTACCGAGGCCGCCATTCTGGCAGCCACGGCTGAAGCGCCTTTACTCAATCCATGGGACGCCGCTGTTGTAGCTCATGAAAGAGGAAATCTCATTATTCAATCCATGCTGGCGAATGGCTGGATTTCTCAAGAACAAGCCGATAAAGCTGCACTTGAAACTTTCCTTTTTGATAAACCCCTGATTGCCTCCCAAACGATAGCTCCGGATTTTATTGATTACACACTTTCGCAATTGGAAAACAAAAACTTATTGGAGCGTGTTAAACGTGGAGGTTTCATTATAATAACGACGTTGGACTATACCCTGCAAGCGCAAACCGAATGCGCTATTAACGCACAGATAAATCTATTGCGAGGTGAGGGTGAAATCCCAATGGCATTCACCGGCGAAGAATGCCTGGCAGCAAATCTCCTCCCCACTTTGGTTGGTGAAAACGTAAATACCGGGCAAGCTATAAATACCGGTGTATTGATTGTACAACCGCAAAATGGTGAAATATTAACCATGACCAGCGTAAACAGCCAAAACCCTTTCCATTGGTTCCCCGGGGCGTTCACATCCAATAGTGTCTGGCAAGAACATTCTACCGGAACGATATTGACGCCGTTAGTATACCTGACCGCCCTAACCCGGGGTTTCACACTGGCTTCCCTTGTTTGGGATATTCCACCACAAGAACCTCTGTCTTTTCCTAATCCAGACGATGAATATCATGGTCCGATGCGTTTGCGTATTGCATTGGTTAATGACTATATGCCACCGGCGTTGGAAATTATCGAGCAAATTGGTGTTCAAAATGTTAAAAGTATTGCAAAACAATTCGGTATTCCATTGGATAACTCTGTAAATAGTAATTCTGCATCAGAAATCTTGATAAATTCAAATGCGCCGCTTTTGGAAATCACCCAATTTTACGCCGCTATTGCTAACCAGGGGAATCAACGGGGGTGGATTGATAAAAATTCGACCGAAAATCATCATACGATTTCTGTTAAACCGGTAGCTGTTCTCTCCGTGGAAGATGAATTTGGAAATACCTGGATTGATAACACGGACGAGCTTAAGGAAAAGACGGTCACCACCCCGCAATTAGCGTACCTATTGACCGATGCGTTAAGCGATAAAGCCTCCACCTGGCAAACACTCGGTCATCCCAATGTCCTGGAGGTGGGTTTCCAGGCAGCCGCAAAACAAGGTAAGACTTACTCCAGTGATTCCAGCGCTTGGACGATTGGTTATACGCCGGAATTGGTGGTGAGTGTGTGGACAGGTAAAAATACACAAGCGACCGAGATTTCATCACCGGAGGTATCATCTTCGCTGTGGCGGGCAATCATGCAATTCGCTTCGAAAATATATCCCCCCTCCAGTTGGGAAACACCTTCTGGCATTACTAAACGCCTGGTTTGTGACCCGTCTGGGATGCTGCCATCCACGAACTGCTCCGATTCTGTAGAAGAGGTTTTCATGGCAGGCACAGAACCCACCGAGGCAGACACACTTTTCCAGAGTCTGGAGGTGAATAGAGAAACCGATTTGTTAGCGACCGTATTCACACCCGCCGATCTTATCGAGAATAAAGTATTCATCGATTTTCCTGCCGAAGCAATGAGTTGGGCGGTTTCTTCCGGGTTGGACGTGCCTCCCATTTCTTATGATGTCATTTCACCCGGTAATGTATCAAACAGCAACGTGAAGATTACCTCCCCCACAACATTTGCCTATGTGGGGGGTGAAGTCGATATCAAAGGGACAGCAAAAGGAGATGGATTTCAATATTACCGACTGCAAGTGGGAAAAGGCGTGAACCCATCCCAATGGCTGCAAATCGGTGAAGACGTAATGAAACCCGTTTCCGATGGCTTGCTTATGAAATGGGACACAAGTCAATTGGATGGCCTATACGCAATTCAATTAACCGTTATTCAAAATGAAAATCGCATCGAGAATACATTCTCCCAAGTTACCGTAGATAACCAACCACCTGACTTATCGATCATTTATCCACAGGATAAACAGAAAATAACTCTAAACGGTTCTTCAAAGGTAACCATCCAATTGGATATCAATGACAATTTAGGCATAGATCAGGTGGATATTTTAATCGATGAAAAATCTATTGCCACACTCTACCAATCACCTTTTGCTTACTCCTGGGAGGCGAAAATGGGGGATCACACATTATTGGTGAAAGCGATTGATATGGCTGGAAATATCTCTGAATCAAATTTTTCCTTCAGTATTTCACCATAACACAATGTACACATGTTGACGAAACCTCTACCTTCTTCTATACTAGGGGAACATATCGTGTTTTTGCTTCATTAAGAATAATAAACACGGTTAAACGTTTTCCAATAATTTTTTCACGGAACGGAGGATTTATCTATGAAATATCAACGACAATTATTAATTCGAAATAATAGGATTGATCATCGTATTTTATTTTTAGGCATCATTTTTATGAGTGCTATTCTAATTTCGGCATGTACATTGCCTTTTTTATCCTCACAAGAAAATGATAATTACCAGCAATCTCTCGACAGCACAGTGGCTGCAATGAATTTTCAGGCGACATCTATAGCACAACAAGCCACGCAAGAAGCGCAGAGTATGCAGGCAACCATGTTGGCGCAGCAGGAAAGCCTGCTAGCTACACAACAAGCAGCTCTTGCTCAACAAGGAGAACAAACTGCCGCGAAAGAGATTGGAGAAACTTCACCGGAAACTACAGAACAACCAGATAGTTCTCCCCCTCTTGCCACCGAAGAACCTGTGGAAACAACACCCCTGACTACCGAAGAACCGGAAGACGAAACTGATACACCTGAAGAAACTGAAACGATCCAGATGGACGACGTGGACATGGATGCCAAAATTAAATCGGCAAAAATCCTCCTTTTTGAGGATGTATCCGGCGTCACCCCGCCCATGGTGCGGATGGTAAAAGAATCCCTTGATTCAGCGAATTACTCTTATACCGATGTCGGCAGCGCTCAAGGATGGTTGAAAGACCAATTGATGTCTGACTCAGGCTGGGATTTGATCATCATGTCTTCTGAATACGGTGGAAGAATCACAGGTGAGTACTTTGACTATATTATGGAGTATGCATCAAAAGGAACAGCCATCATCCTCGAATTTTGGGATCTGGATGCGATTTTCCAGGGAAAAAGTAAAACCTTGTTAGATGAATGCGGAATTGAATTTGAAAAAGATTGGACGGGCGGCGCCGCAGGGACATTACGGTTTTTACAGCCGGATAATCTCATCTTTCATGAACCCAACGAAATGACTTCCGCACTGAAGTACTCTACCAGAGTTTGGAACGATGGCGGAGATTTGGTAAAAATAAAAAGATACGGCGGAAAAGTTTTAGGAGATGCAGTCTTATTAATAGGTTTAGAGCCGGAGAATAATGATTCACGCGCAGTTTTAACCAGTTGCATGGGAGGCAGGGTATTGATCCAAACATACACAACCCACCAATACAATGCAGAAGATATGACAAGATTATGGCAAAACTATGTTTACTATACCCTAAAAAATCATTTCCTTTATTTAAACGAAATTGATTAAGATGAGATTAAGTGATTGACTTCTTATCATTAGTATTCTATACTTGCTTAAACGACATCGTGTTTCATTAATTTTTAAAAATCAAAAAAATCGGTTGAGGAGTTTTAAATGAATAGAAATCGCCAACCCACCCACCCAAAATGGGGATTCATCGTCGCATTGATTGCTATATTTATTGTTACGATGAGTTGTGATATTCCTTCGTCTTCAAACGACAGTGCAAAATTGACCCTGGCCGCCTTGGACGTAAAAGCCACTGTCGATGCTCAGCAAAACATAAACAACGCTGAAGCAACCAATCAGGCTTTGCTATTGCAATCCACAAAAGACGCCCTGGATATGCAAGGGACCATTCAGGCTCAGCAAGCCTTATTATCGGCAGTGCCTCCAACGGCTGAACCCCCCACAGCCGAACCTCCCACTCAGGAGCCGCCTCCACCTGCGCAGACTGAAGAACCCTCTTCTGAAGAAACAGAAGAATCAGAAGATGTACCTCAATTATCAGAAAAAGAACTGGATGAAAAAATTAAAGCTGCAAAAATTTTATTATTTGAAGACATGTCCGGCACAGGTTGGTACCGTTATGTTCAGGAGGGAGTCGATCTGGGCGAATGGTCTTACACCGATGTTGGCAGCGCCCAGGGCTGGTTTAAAGATAATCTCCTTTCCACTACCAAATGGGATCTGATCATTGCGGCTTCCGAATCCCGTACAAAGATCCAGGGTGAATTTTTCGTATACCTGATGGATCATCTTAAACGTGGCACGGCAGTTATCATCGAGCATTGGGCGTTGGATAATTTATCTCAGGGAAAGGTCGCCCCTATTCTGGCAAAATGCGGTATTGGTATATATCGGGATTGGTTCGTTGCGTTGGGTACCGTACCAAACCTATCGGTGTGGGCTTTAAAGCCAGACCATCCAATATTTACCTACCCGAATGAGGGCATTTCGCTGCGCCGCTATACCAACTTTTGGGTAAATGATACCGATAAAGGTGACTTATTAAAAATCACCAGCGGCGGGGATGCGGAATTGGTTGCCGGTACTATTGCCGACCGTAAAAGCGATCATGGCACAATTGCATCCTGCATGGAAGGTAGACTGATCATTATGACCCAGTCATCCCACGAATATTATCGCGAGGATATCACCCGCTTGTGGGAAAATGTTACTTATCAGGCTCTTAAAGCGCGTTTTACCACCGCACCGTAAGAATGATAACCAAGAATTCAACTTTATTCTAAAAATCACGCCCCTCAATCCCCCCATTTCAAAACCAGAAATGGGGGGAATTTTTTTTTCATATTTCCCCTCCCTGATTTTTATTTCCTTAAACGCATTACCCAGCCTTTCTTTCCCCCATCTTCATTTTTTGAAAATCGACTTTAATTTCACCCCCCTTTCACTCCCCGTATTTACACTATTTGAAAATCGGTATCGCCCGTTTCCTCTCCCCCACTTTCGTGTTTAGAAAATGCGTCACCCAGCCCTTCCCTCCCCCATTTTCAAAGGATGAAAATGGGGGAGGTGGGGAGGGGGTCAAAAAAATCCCCCACAATAAAAAAAAGGATTACATTTTCCAGTAATCCTTTTTTTAAAATTACTCACTTCCGTAAGGGCAATTCATGAATTGCCTTTCATATTTTAATATGGCACACTGGCTGTGAACCAATCGAATTCCACCAACAAGGGGAATACATAGGTTGACGCTACAAAAACGCCCGCTTGTCCTTCTCGTAAGATAGCCCAGGCGCCGCCGATTTTGGTTGTTAGTCTGATCACTTCATAGCCATTGATCCCTAATACTAATTCATCACCCTGGCAAACAAATGTATATTCATTCACATCTTTACCCATGTTGATCAAATTTGATCCCCCTGTATGTAATGTTTTTAAACCTCCATTATTGGGATCATACAAGTAAATCGCATATTCACCAGTGTTGAGAATATTGGCTTCATACCAACCATCTTCAGACATTCGGCAAAACAGTCCGGTATAATTCGTATTCTGTCCCAAATTTTCCACGCGAGTGTCCAATTGAACATCTTCATACGTGAAGTTTTTATTCAAGAAATATACCCAGGTGTTTCCCTTTAGAATTTTGACCCTAAACTTGCTGTTATTTGCTTCTTGAGAAAACCCATTTTCATTTCCTTGAACCACTAAATATTCCCAATCCGAAACGTCGTCAAATTCCGTGGAGTAATAAAATTCTCCGGGACTGCTGGCGTTGGCGTTTAATGTGGTTCCCGGGACGGTCCCCGCCGTGCCTTGTTGGCCGTCTCCGCCGGATTCAGTCGAACCCGAAACATCAAAAGTGTTTGTGACCGCCAATTCGCGCCCATTTAACTGACCTTCCAGTAACTCGCCGCTGCTCAATCGCAGTATTTCAATGGGCATGGTTTCTGTTTCCGAATGGCTACGTACAATCGTGCAATATTCCGCCATTGTGCCATCCGAAGCAACGGGTATATCACCCAATTGAGTGATAATATCTCCCGGAAGGACTCCCGATTTATCAGCCGCTGAGCCGGGTACTACCGAATACACCCATACACCTTTGATAGAGCCGTCTTCATTAGAAACCGCTTCACCATTAACACCAATGGAATCGACGTTTTCACCAGTTTTTAGTGTTTCGACCACACTCTTGGCGATATTTTTGGAAATTCCGAATGCCTGACGCGCCGATGTATTGGCCATATAATGCACGGCTAACACTTCCCCATCTGTGGATACCACCGGTCCGCCGGAATTACCCGGATTGCTGGTGGCATCATATTCAATCACACTATCTACTGCAGAACGGGAGGATTCCCCGCTGGCATTGCTTTTGGAAACAATACCCTTGGTCAATGAAAATTGCGGATCACCCAATGGAAAACCTGCCAGGTACATGTCCATTCCAACGGAAATAGACCCGTCATACCATGATAAATATGGAAAATCGTCCCCTTCGATATCGATGACTGCCAGATCGGAGCATTCGGAAACAGCAATGACCCTGGCGTTATATTCCACGTTAGGATCACCGCCAATCCAGACTTTTAATAATCCGGCTCCAGCTACCACATGGTTGTTGGTTACCGCAAGCCCTGAAGGATCAATGATGAATCCTGAACCTCGTCCCGCTCCCAGATATTCTCCAAATTGAGGATCGGCAAACGTCCCTTGCGATTCGATTTGAATTACAGCGTTTTGGATATTATCAATCCCCACAACATCGCCTCCCAAATTTTCCATGGGCGCTTCTGTCTCAACACTTACCGGAGCCTCCGTCTCCATTGTTATTGGAGCTTCTGTCTCTACAGCGGGTTCAGCAGTTTCCTCGCTGGAACTGCCAAACATACTGCAAGCCATACCAACGATTAAAATACATATGGCAAATAGGGCAAATGGTTTTAACAATCGAAGGGTCATTTTTCTTCTCCTATTCATTTGTTAATAAAAAATGGAAATCATCAGAAGCTTAATGTAAATAAATCGACAACAATGGTGGTATTTTAGCATAATTTCTTGAAGCTGTACTAAAAAACAACTCTCAAATTTATAATTTTCCGGCGTCCGCCAGCATCTGATACGTTGTTGAAAAAGCCAGGGGGGGCAGAGATTTATATGGGAAAAAATCCGCCCGATCCGCATCGTCATCAGGCTTCAAATCCCCCTGAATGATTTCCGCTTGATACACGATCAATATATGAGCTCCATACGGGTGTTCTAATCCAGAAATGACATCGATTAATTTCGAGACTCTTACATGTAACCCGGTTTCTTCCATGCATTCCCGTTCGGCTGCTCGAGCGGGGTCTTCTCCGGCGTCGATGAATCCCGCGGGAAGAGTCCACAATCCCTTTCCTGGATTATTCGCGCGTCGAACGAGCAATATTTCACCTTTCCTTTCTACCAATACGGCTGCAGCCACTTTCGGATCGGGAAAATAAATCCATTCACATTGTGGGCAGGTTGGTCTCATATGCCCAAATCGTTCTTTTTGTTCTAATTTAACACCGCACTGTGGACAATACTTAATTTCTGGGATAATCATATGATTTTCTTGGTCCTGAGAAAAAATGCCGTTACTCCAAAAATAATTATCAGCAATCCAAATACAATCTGCAACACTCGCCAAACATTGATCTCCCTGCTTGGTGGATAACTTTCTGGTGCTTCACCATAACCCATCGCCATTGTTTCTTCCGAACTTTCAGGCTTGATTTCTTCGGTTTGTGTTGCCTGGTCAGCCATGGTTTCCATTTCAGAGGTGGGTATTTTAGCGCCAGTTTCCATTTCTCCTTCGATGTCCGATGCAGTAACGGCTTCTCGAGGCTGCATATCTTCTTCTTCAGTAAAAGGAGCAGACAATACAGGCATCTCTTCTGTTTCATCAGATGCTTCCATTTCCATCACAGAAGGCATTGTTGAGGGTAATGGTTCCATTGGCGCATTACTTAATTCAAAGGATTTCTCTGCAGCAGCCTCGGTTGGGATTGGTGTAGTTCCAGCAAGAGGCATAGTTGGATAGGCTGCAGACATTTCTTGTTCAGCAACGGCTTCTTCATTTGGCAGCGCCACCGGCGCCATTTCATGTACTTGAAGCGGTGTAATAGGCGTCGTTTGGTTCACGAAAAAATCACCCAAAAGCGCAAAGACAAATAATATACTGGCAATCACCGTGCTGAATTTTAGCCAAGGATAAATATAACCTGGCGTTTGCTTTTCTTTCATACCCGCCATTTGTCTGGTTAATGTGAAATTATGTGGAGCACGAATTTTGGGTGAATTGCGTAAGAGGGTGCGTGTGTGCTGTAATCCTTCTAACCCCTCTCGGAGTTCGGGTTCTTTTGTCAGTCTGCTTTCCAAACGGGACTTATCAGCGAGTGATAATCTCCCGTCCAAAAAGGCAGATAACGCCTCCCAATCGTGAAAAGTTAATTTCTTTTTCATTTCGTGCCCTCTTCAATCAGACGAAAAGAAGAAGGTAATAGTTCCCTAAAACTTTGTAAACAATTACGCATGCTTAAACGGGCCCGCGCCAGGCGGCTCTTTATTGTGCCTATTGGTTTATTGATTGTAAATGAAGCTTCTTGATAATCCAACCCCTGGATATCGACTAATATCACCACCACACGAAAATCAGGAGATAACTTATCCAAACAATGCTGAATGGCGTTTCCCAATTCTTTTCTTTGCACCGCATCTTCTGGTCGTTCTCCTTGATCCACCATCCATGGCATCTCATCGTTGCTTTCGTCATCATCGGTCACCGGTTCAAGCGGCAAGGTAGACCGGCGTTTTTTTCTACGCAATTCATCATAACAGGCGTTCGTGACAATCCTTAACAGCCAGCCACGAAAAGAGCCACCTCGATATTGATGAATATGACGAAATGCAGAAATAAACGCTTCTTGAGTGGCGTCATCAGCTTCATGAGCATCCCCCATCATACGGCAGGCATGACCATAAACCATATCCTGGTAAACCAAAACCAATCGATTGAACGAATCCAGATCGCCTTGTTTCGCGGCAGTAATCAGCGCAGTTTCATCCATAATTTGTGGTAAGTGAAATTCTAATGCCCACTATCCTATCTTAAAGCGCAAAAAGGGACAAGGGGAAGATATTGCTTCTCATGGAAAAGATAGGTAAAATCATGGGAATGTCCTAGATGAAAGGAAAATTATCTTGTCGCCAACCCTCCAAAAAATCTTACTCTCATGCCTTACATTGATAATTTCCATGTGTTTGTGCCTTTGGGCTTTTTCTATGGTTGGATTAGTCTATTTTTTAAGGCAATGACTCAGTATGACATTGCATATTGAAAAAATACGCGCCATTTGTTTCGATATAGACGGCACCTTACGTAACACTGACGATCAATATGTCCAACAAATCGAGAAATGGCTTAATCCTTTCCGCTTTTTTTTCGCCAACCAAAACTCAACCAACGTAGCTCGCCGTTTTGTTATGGCAATGGAGGAACCGGGGAATCTCCTTATCCAAATACCCGATCGTTTGGGTGTCGACAAACCTGTTACCCGCTTCCTTGATTTCCTTGAAACCAATCTGTTCAAGAAAACACATCATAATGAGACGATTATTCCTGGTGTGATGCAATGTTTAACTTTCTTCCAATCACGCTATCCTTTATGTATTGTCAGCGCCAGGGGTCAAAGACAATCACTGAGATTTATAAGCCATTTTGAATTAATGCCTTTTTTCCACTGCATTGCCACAGGACAAACAACAGTTCATACGAAGCCTTACCCTGATCCAATTATCTGGTCGTCTATACAGATGGGCGTCGCAGCGGAAGAATGCCTTATGGTTGGAGATACCACGGTGGACATATTGGCAGCAAAAGCTGCTGGCGCCCAATCGATAGGCGTCCTTTCCGGGTTTGGAGAAGAAAATGAATTGCGCCGCGCCGGAGCCGACCTTATCTTACCGTCTGTGGCTGATATGACTTGCATTTTCAATTGATAAATTCCTTTTTTTAATTACTGGAAATCTCAACCATAAACATTACAACCATATAAGATCGAGCGCTCAATTGCGCTGTAGATATGTCGCCTAAGATGACGCATCGGCTATTGTTTTATCCTTGTGAGATAACCAAAGTCGACCTAATATAATTGTCTCAGTAATAGCTTACTATGATTTTGGAGGTAGCTTCAATTGGAGTAATAATTTCTGATATTCACCGGATTTCTCGGGATTAAGCTTGAGTATCGCCTCCACAGCCTGAATTGCCCCTTCCCGATTTCCCTTGCTCAGGTAAAGATCTCCAGCCGCATCATATTGGGTAACAGCTTCGGGGTATTGTTGATTTTTTTGATACGCCTGTGCCAATTTAATTTTTAGCGCCGGTTGTGTTGGAAATTCTTCCGCCAATGAATTCAAGAATTCAAACACATTATCCATATTATTTTGACTATATAAATGCGTAATGTAATTATCCACTGCCACCAGCGCTTGCGCATCCTGCCCGGTTTGAAGTTGCAGGGAAGCCAGATTATATGCGGCGTCTTCTTCACCCGGATCGAGCATTAATATTTGTTCAAAGCAGTTCAGGGCCAGCCGCCAATCGAGGCTTTGCATATAAATATCTGCCAACCGTTTATACAATTTAATTTTGGTGCTATCTTCTCCGCCTGGTAATTGGGCTAATTTTACTGCCTCGGAATACACCTGCCGCGCTTCATCTGTCTCAGCTAGATTGTAGTAGATTTCACCTAAATCTAAATATTCATCCAATGCGCGCATGTTTTGCCCGTTTCGTTTCAATTGTTCAATTAAATCTCGCCTGGTTTCTAAATCCATCGGTGCTAATTCTACAATGCGCCCGAAATATTCAATCGCTCGCGATGTTTCACCTCGCGATACATATGACTTAGCCATAACTCGCATTTTACTTATAGCATCTTCGATAAATCCTTGTTGCAGTAATATTTCCACCATGATCGCGTGTAAAGGCATATAAGAAGGGGCAAATTCCAAAACATAATAAGCTTCTTCCATGGCAGAACGAAGCAGTCCATCCTTTTTCAACCGGTTTATATGTGCGATCGAATCTACTACCTGATTGGTTCCCGCATGCATGAGTATTTCCGCCAGGGGAGTGACCCTTGCATCTACGACCGGGTTATCCTTCGATCCGGTTAATTGAACACGTGTTTGATTGAGATAGTTGATCCAATCACTTCTATACAACATCCGGGATATACTCTCACAGATCTGTTTGTGAGCCCCATCGTCTTCTTCTTGATGTAAATTATCGATGATTGGTTCATAGGATTGTAATAATTCTTCACGATATATTTTATCCAAAAGGGAAACATCGGCATACTTTAAAGCTTCCAGGTAATCATTCGAAGCCTCAGTATAGCGAGACATCATAAAAAGGGTATGTCCGGATAATAACCTTGCCCCTAAAGCAAATTCTTCATTACCGGCAGCCATTCGTAAATATTTGACGGCGCTTTCTAAACGTTCGTTTTGATGATATAACCAGCCAAGTTCAAAAAATGCGGCAGGATGGCTTAACCCGGCTTCAATCGCTTTTTCAAACTCATCGGCAGCATTTCGGAATTCTGAACGAGTATGCAAGTCAATAGCCTGGCTAAGATGCATTAATGCGCGCGTAGGATCGGTCTGACGGGTTAATCCCATCCCTTGCACCAGTGATTGTATTCCCCAACGGGATGATTTTTGTTCTTGCGCTTCCGTTTCTGCTGTATCAAATATCATTTCAGCTAGGTATGATAAGGCTAGATTACATGTCGCTTGAATGGGGTCTAGCTTAGAGGGATCGGTTACGTCTTCACTGGGGGCAGTTAATTGTGGAACAATTTTATCCTTACTGCGAGATTCCAGGCTTTTAAGCTGACTGGGTAAAGGTAAACTCTTAGAAGCGGTATATAAATTTGAATACCTGACCACTTCCGGATGTATAGGGTCTAATCCTTGAGCGTGTTGAATAGCCTGGGCTGCCTTCTCCGCATTTCCGGTATGCTGATAAAGACTGGCAAGCAGTAAAGTTTCATTTATGGCTTCTTCTATTTTCCCCATTTTTTCATTTATCATTGCCAGACGAAGATGCGCACTAATATTGCTGGGCTGCAAGGCAACCACATATTCCAAATTTTCTATGGCTCGGTTTAGACTTTTAGTTTTCAGATTCAATTCCGCCGCTCTCAGAGCATTCATCACCGCGTGATCATTTTGCTCCAAAGCCTCATATATCTGACTCATCCTCTCAAGGGGTAAAGGATCATCCGGGGCTAATTTTGCCGCTTTCTGGTAACAGACCAAAGCTTCATCGAGTGCTTGAAGTTCATAAAGCGCCAATCCTAAATTATTAAGTACCAACGGGTTCTCAGGAGACAATTCCAACGCTTGCCGGTAATAAGCAGCCGCATCGTTCCATTTTTGTTCCCAGGCTGCTGTGCTGGCTTGATCTAATATTTGGCTGAATCGCTTATCAGATTCGTTCATGGTCTCTCCGTGATTGTCTTCAATTCCCCCCAATTTTTACCAAAGCGCGCTTCTGTTCTCAGGGGAATAGATATTGTATATGCATTTTCCATTTCTTGTTGCACTAATGAGGCCATCTCTGTGAGTTCGTTTACCGGGCATTCAAATACCAATTCGTCATGAACCTGTAAAATCATATTTGCTGAAAAACCAGCTTTTTTAATAGCTGGTGGTATTTTCAACATAGCGAGTTTCATGATATCTGCTGCCGTTCCCTGGATAGGAGCATTGATTGCTTCTCGTTCTTCTCTACTACGAATATTTTGATTGCGTTCCGTTTTCAAACCCGGAAAATAGCGCCGACGCCCAAGCAAGGTTTCCACATAGCCATTTTCGGCTGCTTGATTTTTTATACCCGTTAAATAACTCTGCACTCCCGGGAATTGCTTGAAATAAGTTTTAACAAAATCCTCCGCCTCTGCCAATGTTAACTCAGTGGTTCGGGTTAATCCAAAAGGACTCATGCCATAAATCAACCCAAAATTGATGGCTTTGGCGTGCCGCCGTTGTTCCTTATTTACTTGTGCCAATTTTTTCCCATATACTGCTGCCGCAGTGGCTGCATGGATATCTTCACCGGCGCGAAATGCATCCAGCATGGCTTTATCCTGAGCCATGTGCGCCACAATCCGAAGTTCCACCTGAGAATAATCCACCGACAATAATACTTTCCCCGGGTCTGCCACAAACGCCTTTCGCACCTGCCGCCCAATATCAGTGCGAATTGGGATATTCTGCAAATTGGGATCCGATGACGCAAGCCTGCCGGTGACAGATCCGGTTTGATTATATGAGGTGTGTACTCTGCCGGAGTCAGGATTTAATTGGCATGGTAAGGCGTCTAAATAGGTAGACTTAAGTTTCGCTAATTCACGGTACTCCAATACAAGATCCACCACCGCATGTTTCCCTCGCAATGATTCTAAAACATCTGCAGAGGTTGAGTAAAAACCAGTGCTGGTGCGTTTGGTTCGACCTGGTGGAGGTATCATTAACTTATCGAATAATACGCCTGATAACTGTTGGGGAGAATTAATGTTGAACGTGGAGCCAGTGGTTTGGTATATATTTGATTCAAGCTCCTGCAATCTGCCACTCATCTCATCAGATAAAATTGCTAAGAACCCGGTATCCAGAGCGATCCCTGCCATTTCCATATCCGCCAGAATGGTAACTAATGGCATTTCCATCGTATTAAACAACTCTTTCGCTTTATATTTTTCCAATTCAGCAAAAAGCACCGGCATCAATTGCAATACAACCCCGGCATCATCGCCTGCATAAAGCGCTGCCTTTTCAATCGGAACATTTGCCATACTAATCTGGCTTTTCCCTTTACCAATTAAGTCCTCGATATGGGTCATTTTGTAGTCAAGGCGTGTCCAGGCCAGGTTTTTCAAACCTAAATTCCGAGAGGATGGTTCGATTAGCCATTCGGCGATCATACTATCAAAAGTCAAAGGTGAGACTCTTAAGCCGTGTCGGGCTAACATGACAAAATCATATTTCACATTGTGTCCGATTTTTTTTATTTTGGAATTTGTTAATGGAACTCTTAATGCATCGATGACCTGGGGAATTGGTAATTGATTTCCCTCATGAGAGTGATGCCCTACCGGTATATAATATGCCTGATCATTATCCACCGCTAACGAAATTCCAACCAGATCAGCCTGCATTTGGTCGGTGGAAGTCGTTTCGGTATCAAATGAAAGCAACTCAGATTTGTTCAATTTATCGATGAGATTATTGAGTTTCGCTTCAGTATCAACAATGGTTACCTGAGGAGGGCTGTTTCCTCTTATTGAGTAGACTTTTTCTGTGCTATCAATCACAGAGAATAAATCCATTTGTTCTGCTTCCCGCCTTATTTTTCCGTATCGTTCTTCAATAGTGATTAATCGCGTCAATAATGTGCGGAACTCTAATTCTCGGAAAATCGCTTCGATGATTTCAGGGTCAAACCTTTCTGTTTTGGCTTGCGCCATATCGATATTCACATTTAATGAGGTGATAATCGTAGCCAATTTTTGGCTCAAATAAGCCGATTCTCTTCCGGCGATTAATTTTTTACGCACTGATTCAGATAAGTCATCCAGATGATCATAAATTCCATCTAATGTATCGTATGAACCAAGAAGCGATTTGGCGGTTTTTTCTCCAACACCCATCACACCGGGAATATTATCGGAAGCATCACCCACTAACGCCTTATAATCAACAACCTGGTCCGGGCGTACACCCAGATAATTAACTACATCTTCAGGAAAATAATCCTTAGCATCGGAAAGTGTTTTCCCCGGAAGATTAACCGCGATCCTTTCTTCAACCAATTGTAATAAATCTCGATCTCCGGTGATAATTTTTACGCCATATCCTTGGGAAACAGCCTGGCGCGCCGCGCTACCTAATACATCATCGGCTTCATACCCTTCCATTTCCAATCTGGGAATGTTGAATGCATCGACTATTTGTTTTATCCTACCCATCTGGGAGCGAAGGTCATCCGGCATTTTCTCACGTGTCCCCTTGTAATCTGCAAATAGATCATCCCGGAACGTTTTTCCGGTGTCAAAAGCAACTGCCAGATAATCGGGTTTTTCTTGTTCCAATATCCGCAATAATACACTGGTAAATCCAAACACTCCGGCAGTTGGTTCACCCTCGCGAGTGGTGAATCCACTTGGATTGCCGCGCGTCAGGGCAAAAAACATGCGATAAGCCAGGGCATGACCGTCAATTAAATATAGGGTAGGTGGCATAAGTTTTTCCTTTTCCGGTATCGATTTCTACCCTCAATTGAGCATTTTTATGAGTGAATCCATTCTTACAGATGCTGTACTATTCTTATATAAAGTGTATCATGGGCTGTTTAAGTGGGCAAGACAAAAAACAAACCTGCAAGAAAAAACACAAAATCAATTGACAATCACCCTTGAACATGATATTGTTATCGCATATGCAGAAGGCAATAAGGGGATCCCGACTTTTTATCGGATTTTTATTGCTGATGGGATCTTTAGGTCCGATCCATATTAACGCTTCTGCAGAAGACCCAGATAGGCAAACAACGATTACCGTTTCTTATACCGAATATGAGTGGTGGTTAAGCAGTTGGGAAAATAACTCCGTTCTTTGCAGTGTTTTTGTCGATCATGAAGGGCTGCCAACCAGCGATGATGTCTTGAACAATTGTGGTGACAGCATTCAAGTCATTTGGGAAGCCACACCTCCATGTGCAGAAATTATCGCCGATGAAAATATAGCGAATACCTCCATCTGCACCGGGGTGTATTTACTGTTTATTGGCTCCCAACCCCAACAAAAAGATGTGGTCATCGACCTGCCTCCGGCTAAAGTCAATATCGCATTAGATGGATGTATTCCCATACCGCCGGAAAATCGATGTGATACCTTACCCTCCTTGCTATTTCAGGGAGAAGAACCTCTCCCCAATGAAACCATCACTGCCATTCATGGTTTATATGGGGGCTTACCTTTTGATTGCGAAGGTTCAACCTGCGTTATTCCTTTGCAAGCCACACCTTTAGAGGGGATTTCCATCGAATTTTGGGCTGATTCCAGTTTTGGCGATTCAAGCGAGCATTTTAGCGCCATGGTGCGTGTGGTGGATAGCGGAGTATCCAATACACCTGGAGGCGGAGGCTGGTTCGTCGATGTGTTAAGTTCACAATGGCAAGGCGACCCTCCGGTTAGCTGCGCTATGGTTTGGAATTCCTTTCCCCCTGTCGGAGGTCTTCCGCAATGGCTTTCCACACCGGATGATAATACCCTCATGGCTTCTGATCAGGCATACTATTATCTGGCCGGGCGCTTGATATCACAAGGTGTGGTGAATGCTTCGGATTGCCCTACAGGCGGGTTATTGCCCAATGGGTATGCTGACGCGTGCGGTCTGGAGATCGCCCGTCCCGCCGTTGAATCCTGGCAAAACCAATTCGATGCTGCGATCTTGCAAACAGCCATTGATACAGATGTCCCTGCTCAATTGATGAAAAATTTATTTGCCCAAGAAAGCCAATTTTGGCCGGGCATATTCAGGGTATCCTATGAATACGGGTTGGGTCAGATAACAGACGCTGGCACCGATTCTATCTTATTGTGGAACCCGAATTTTTACGCCCAATTCTGCCCCCTTATCCTGTCACAAGAGGCTTGCGATCTGGGATATCTTCATCTGGAAGAAAATGACCAGGCAATATTGCGTGGCGCTCTGGCATTGCAGGCAAAAGTCGATTGCGAGGATTGCCAGATGGGCATCGATCTTACCAATGTCGACTTTAGTCTTACTCTTTTTGCCAATACGATCAAAGCCAGCTGCGACCAGGTTGCTCAAATCGTCTATAACGCTACCAATGAAATGCCCGGCTCAGTTACCAGCTATGAAGATTTATGGCGGTTTACCGTGGCAAATTACCACGCCGGGCCTGGCTGTTTATCTTATGCCATGTATACATCCTGGGCTAGCTCAGGATCCCTGACATGGGAAACAGTATCCAGTGAATTCACCGATTCCTGCAAGGGGGTAATTCCTTACGTTGAGAAAATTACCCAATAATCTCCAATTATTCAGTCAATAATTTCACTAATTCAAGAAATTCATCCCACTCTTCCTGAAAAAAATGAATTGTTACATTATTTAATTCAAGATGATATGTCGTCTCGCCATCAGGTTCATCAGCCCGCCAGGCAATAAAGGTATCGGTTTCTGCAATTACATCGGTTTTTGGTTCCAAATCTTTTGCCATATCAAGTTTCTCCTTAATTGTACATTTATGGTGCTGGAAGAACATACCAGGGATTGATAAAACCACCCTGGTATCTTACTTCAAAATGCAAATGAGCGCCGGTTGAATTTCCGGTGCTGCCTCCATATCCAATGGTCTGCCCCTGACTTACACTTTGCCCACAAGAAACAGCACTCTTGCTTAGGTGCGCATACAATGTTTGATAACCATTTCCATGGTCAACCATCACCATATTTCCATAACCGCCCGTTGCCCAACCTGAAAAAACAATCACCCCGCTATCGGCAGCAAATATACCTGCGCCTTCCCCAGCGCCAATATCAATTCCTAAATGCCAGGACGCATAGTCATTTCCCGAAAGTACATGGTTTCCGGCCGGCCAAACAAATGACCCCGTGCCGTATGCGCCTTCATAGTTCCCTTCGCATGCCCCGCTGCCATATACGGATTTTAACACTCCTGCTTTACCGCGTGGAATATCAGGAATAAGCCATTGTCGAAATTCACGCTGCCCTCCCGGAAACATCACCCAATCCCCCGAGTTTTTCACCGGATTGGTCAATTCGAATTGATTGCCTGCATAACTGATGACATTTTGGGGATCAACATTAAACTGTGCAGCGATGTTTTCTATAGTGTCCCCTTCAACCATCTGATAATAAACACCATCCACTGGTGGAATTTTTAATACCATTCCCATCGAGAGCATATCCGGATTATCTTTTAACTGGTCATAATTTGCCCAAAGTACTGTTTCCGGTTTGATATTGTAATGATTGGCTATTTCAAATATCGAATCACCCAAAGAGACTGTATGTGTAACTACCACTAAATCCGGTCGGTTTGGGATTATCGTATAAAGATTGGATTGACGGTGAATCGAATCAACCTCAATATTTTGTTTTAGCGAAGATAATGCTATATCAACATTATGTACCGCTGAAGCTAATTCCATCGTTGGTTTACCGGTTTTTTTGTCTGCTGATTGCTCTCTTGCTTTCGATGAATAAATGGCCCAAATCATCATTAAGAAAATAATTAAAAACACTCCAATCCAAGGAAGAATTGGAGTGAATTTTTTTAATGTTTTTTTGGAATTTATTTGATTTTCATCCCCATTTTGAGAGTCTTCACTCACGACACGTCCTCTGTAAGCGTTTCTAAGAATTCCAGGTTATTGGCTGTACGGGCAAGCCGTTGTAAAATCGCTTCGGTAGCAGTGGAAGGATCGAGTCCAGCCCCGTGCGGTGGCGCTGTGACCATTTGATCATACATACGACGCATTAACCAAACTCTTGGCGTAATATCTGGCCCAAGCAACAATTCCTCCCGCCGCGTGGACGAGCGCTCAATATCGATTGCCGGGAATATTCGACGTTCTTGCAAGCGTCTGGAAAGGTGTAATTCCATATTCCCTGTCCCTTTAAACTCTTCGTATACCACATCATCCATACGAGAACCGGTATCGATCAAACAGGTGGCAATAATCGTGAGCGATCCGCCATCTTCGATATTGCGGGCTGCCCCAAAAAACCGTTTGGGAGGATATAAAGCGGAGGGGTCAATACCGCCGGATAAAGTACGTCCCGAAGGTGTCACAACCAGGTTATAAGCTCGAGCCAGTCGCGTGATTGAATCCATCAAAATCACAACGTCTCTACCAACTTCAACCAAACGCTTGGCTCTTTCCAATACCATTTCAGCCACACGAACATGCGAAGTGACCGGCTCATCGAATGTAGAGGAAATCACCTCTGCATCCACAGAGCGATCCATGTCGGTCACTTCTTCCGGTCTTTCGCCAATCAGGGCAACCATCAAATGAACGTTCGGATATTTTGTAGAAATCGCATTAGCCATCTGCTTGAGTATAGTGGTTTTACCAGCTTTGGGGGGCGAAACGATCAAGCCGCGCTGTCCACGTCCAACAGGTGTGACCAGGTTGATCAACCGGGTAGCCAGGGTATGACGGTCAGTTTCTAAGTCAAAGCGAGTTTCCGGAAATATGGGAATAAGCGATTCAAAATTTACACGGCCTTTTGCTTCTTCAGGGTCAAGACCGTTAATATTATCTACTTTCAACAAACCGTAATGCTTTTCTGATTCTCTGGGGGGGCGTACATGACCAAGAACCAGATCGCCATTCTTTAAGTTATAACGCCGAATTTGTGATTGAGAAACATAAACATCATATGGCCCCGGTTGATAAAGCCCTGATCGAAGAAAGCCAATCCCCTCATTCATGATCTCTAAAATTCCGCCTCTTAACTCAAGTCCTTGTTGCTCTGCCTCTACTTGCTTGATACGTAAAATCAAGTCTTCTTTTTTAAGGCGAGAGGCATTCTCAACATTTAATTCTTTTGCTTTTTGACGCAAATCTAATAATGGTGTATTTTCAAGTTCGACTACTCTCATTTTTCCTTCTCATTTACAGGGTGAATTTATAGATATGACAAAGGTTCACATCGAAGATTTTTTTAGTTCGCAATTTATGGGCTTATAAGGTAATAAAAAATCGGGTGATGAGGAAAAGTTTTTAAAAACTTATCGCTCAATCTGAGAATAAATTTGCTAATATTTTTTCAAAAAAATCTCTTAATTCTTTAGAATTGGGGCAATGTCAAATAAGCTCAAATAATAAAATCTTAACCGAAAAATTGTTAATGAAAATTTGAAAGCATTTTCCCCAAACGCCGGATACATTATACACCATAATTATGGGATTAATGCAAGGGAAAATGTAAAAAATACATCTTGTCTTTTTTGAAAGTTTTTGTTAATTCTCCATTTACGCCTATACCTTGGCTATTAGAGTAAAACATATAGCAAGATTGGGAGTAGAAAATTATTTAATTCAATTTTTTTTAACGATTAACTTGTTCAAAATATCACAATATCTGATTCAATAAAACATAATAGACCCAATATGGAGGATCGAAACATGGCAAATTCATTACCAAAAGGTTTACCCATAGACAAGAAAAATGGATGGGGAATTCTCAATTCTATCAATAGCAAACTCATTCTAACATATCTCTCATTGGCATTAATTCCTCTAATCATAAGTGCAGTGATTGCCTCATGGTTAAGCCGTCAGTCATTACAAGAAGCCACTTATACACAATTGGAAGAAGTATCAGTTATTCAAAATTACACACTTAAGCAATGGATTGATGCCCGTATCGACAATACTAAGGTTTTTGCTGAAGTCGATGATGTTCAATCATTAGAACCAGCCAGGGTAAAAGCAGCGCTGGATTATTACTACCCACAATGGGGTGTATACGAATCAATGCTTGTGACCGGAATGGATGGTAAATCGATCGCTTCATATGATGGAAATTTCTATGATCTTTCTGATCGGGAGTATTTACCAAGCATCATAAAAAATGGTGAAAGTATTATTACAGATCCATTGATTTCAAAAGCAACAGGGAATGTCGTGTTCATTATCGGTTCACCAGTAAAGATCAACGGTCAGATTAAAGGTGCAGCAATTTTCACCGTGGCAACCACTAATTTTTCAACACTATTAGAATACGCCAATATTGGAAATACCGGTGAAGCATATCTAGTCAATAAAGAAGGTTTTTTCATCACTCCTTCTCGATTTTCAGAAGAATTGCTAAGAGAAGGATACGCCAAAGAACATGTCGAACTTGAATTAAAAGTTGAATCATCTGGAGCAAATGAAGCCCTGGCGGGTAATTCTGGTGTTTCGCAATATGATAATTATCGTGGTTATGAAGTAATTGGCGCATACCAACCGATATCAGGTACGGGTTGGGGATTATTAGTAGAACAAACCGCTGATGAAGCATTGGAAGCGTCTAATAAAATTCGCAACATTATCATTGGTATAACGATTGGCGCGTGTATTTTGGTATTCATTCTGGCGCTATTTATTGCTAATAGCATATCCAAACCGATAAAAAATCTGTCTGGTATTGCATCGTTATTAGCTTTGGGAAATGTCGATCAAGATATCGTCTACCACAGCAAAGATGAAATCGGCGAACTGGCGAATTCATTCAGGCAAATGATCGATTACCAAAAAGATATGGCTTTTGCCGCTGAAACATTAGCAAATAACGATTTGACTGCCGAGGTGCAACCTCTTTCGGAACAAGACCGATTGGGTAACGCATTTGCCAGTATGATCGCAGCCTTATGCACTGCCATCTCTAGAGTTGCTGAAAGCGCCGAATCGGTTAACCTTGCATCTTCACAGTTAGCATCAGCTGCCAATCAGTCAGGGCTGGCGACTAACCAAATTGCGACCACTGTTCAGCAAGTTGCCAAAGGGACTACCCAGCAGTCTGAATCGGTCACCCGTACGGCTTCATCTGTCGAAGAAATGTCTCGCGCTATTGACGGCGTCGCCAAAGGGGCTCAAGAACAGTCCTTCGCGATATCCAAGGCATCGAATATCACTTCCCAAATCTCTGATACGATACAACAAGTTTCGGCAAGCTCTTCTCAGGTCACCAAAGATTCTGAAACCACCACCGAAGCAGCCAATCGGGGAGCAAAGACTGTTGAAGAAACTATTCAAGGAATGCAATCCATTAAAGAGAAAGTGGACTTCTCGGCTCAAAAAGTCCAGGAAATGGGCGAACGCTCGGAACAAATCGGAGTTATTGTAGAAACAATTGAGGACATCGCCTCTCAAACCAACCTGTTGGCGTTGAATGCTGCCATCGAAGCAGCCAGAGCCGGTGAGCACGGTAAAGGGTTTGCTGTTGTCGCCGATGAAGTCCGAAAGCTGGCAGAACGTTCATCCTCTGCGACAAAAGAGATCGCTACCCTGATTAAAGGCATCCAGGCGACGGTATCGGATGCAGTAACCGCGATGCAAGAATCTGCTCATGAAGTTGAGTCAGGTGTTTCACGCGCCAATGAAGCCGGCGATGCATTATCCGCGATCATGTCAGCGGCTCAGGCAGTTTTATCACAGGCTGAAGAATCTGCCAAAGCAGCCGCCCAAATGTCGAAGGCATCAGATGAACTGGTTGCATCTATGGATGCTGTTTCGGCAGTGGTTGAAGAAAACACGGCTGCAACAGAACAAATGGCTGCATCATCCAATGAGGTTACACAAGCAATCGAGAATATCGCGTCAGTCTCTGAAGAAAACTCTGCCGCCATTGAAGAGGTTTCTGCTTCTGCTGAAGAAATGTCTGCCCAGGTTGAAGAAGTTACTGCCTCAGCTCAATCGCTTGCTGAACTAGCAAATGCCTTACAAGATGTTGTCGATCTCTTCAAATTGAACCGAGACAACCGTCAAGATGCTTACTCGCCCCAATCAAAATCGGACGGCGCGTTTTCCGACTCTGACCGTCCGATTTATCAACCCGAGACTATTGCAGCTGGCTCACGCAGCAACGGACAAGGTATTAAAACCAGGTTGTAACATCATCAAAGAACGACGATACTTCACAAATCCAAAAATACCCAACACAGCCATTGGGAGCATCCCTGCGATACACGGCAAACCGCTGCTCTTCCCCAGTGGCTGTGTGCTCTCAGCGATAGATACTGCTTCTTGTGTATTATTGGGTGTAGTTTGGGGTGTATCTTTATCATCATTTTGAGATGGGGAAGGCGTATATGTGGGGGGAATTTCCACAGTGTCGACATCACTTCCCGCACTCACGACCTCATAGGCAACGCCTTCATACACGACAATGACCCGTTCACCCAATGCAAAAGCATCTGCTAATTCGGATCGCGATTTAGAAAGTGTAAAATAATCGTCTGATAAAAATGCGATTTTTTTCGTATCCATTTTCCCAGGTTCAAAGGATGTATCCGTCCATACACTATCTGACAGTACAAATGTACGCGCCCCAACGATTTTTACGATATCGGCAGCTTCGTTCGAAAGAGAAATCGGCGCTTCTGCCTCCGCCATTGCCCCCTCATCGGCAGCTTTTTGTACTGCTGCCTGTCCAGATACGGCTGCTGTGGGCATGGCTTGTAGATGATTATATTGTTCTCCCGCTATTCGCTCTTGCTCTTCCACTCCCAAAGGTAATGGTTCTGTTACCAGATAAGATGTATAAGGGGTAACAATACCATAGCGAATACTCAACCGCACAATCTGATCGATAGTTTCCTGGTCGTTGCCATCTAATCTTATTTTATTGAGTAAATAACCGATTTTCCGGGTTGCCCATAAACGGGGTAACGCGTTGAGGGTTTCATCATCCCCCTGATTTTTTTGGCTGAATATCTGTTCCTGATATGTGTATTTTTGCACTTCCTTATCAACCTGACCAGTTAATGTCACCGTGATCGCGCCCCCCTTGCGATAGCGGCCCACAATGACTAGTTGTGATCCCGCAAACAAATCAGGAAGGGGTGATGGGTAAATATCGTATACGGTCAGTTCGCCGAAATCCAATTCAAGATTGGTAAGAACGGGTGTACTGATCTTTGTATAAAATGATGATAAGCTTTCTTCTAGATTCTCACCAGGAAGAACATAACTGCTGGCGCCATGATGCGCTTGAGCAAGTGTATCCAATAAGTATGTATCGACATCAAAACCCACACCAAAAGCAAACAGACGTATATTCTTTGTAGCTGCTTCTTTAAAATTATTTATAATTTGTTGACTATCCACCACACCTTCGGTGGGTAATCCATCGGTCAAGAAAATGAGATAAGTGGGGCGTTCATTATTGGTCAATACAGCAGCTTCCAATAATGCTCGATTGATATCTGTGCTGCCCTCTGCGCTCAACCCATCAACCCAGACTTGCGCGTCATACGCATCCGATGCCGGGCGCATTTGTTGGGCATAGGGTTTAATTCCTGTGCTAAAGGTGATGATATTAAACCTGTCTTCCGGATTCAGGTGTTCCAGAATGTATTTTAAAGCCTCCTGGGCTTGTTTGAATTTTTCCCCCTCCATGCTGCCAGATTTATCGAGCACCAGAATAATATCCTTAGCTAACGTTGTGGATTTTGCATCCGGTCGCGGCGTCAATAACAGCATGAAAAATCCATCATTATCAACCTGATCATAAGGATCGCGAAACGTCATTAAGTGAAATGCCTGTTCTTCCCCCAGCGAATAATACAACACAAAATCTTTATCAGGGATCACACTTTGCTCCTCGTATCCGACAGAGATATGATGTTCATCCTCTCGGGTAACATCCACATCATGGCTTGAAGAGTAAACTGCCCTTAATGGCACTTTAGATTGAATATCTACACTGACTGATACGCTATCCAAAGGCCAAAGTGAAAATTTCTCTGTATTTAAAGGGTAGACATATTTCACCAATTCATTCTCTGCTGATAAAACCTGAGAGTATTCCAATTCGACCCTGCGCTCTTCTTTTGGCGGGATGGGAAAAATATGCGCCTGAACAGCACTCTGATTTACATATTCCAACAATGCCGGGTCTTTTATATTACGAACAATCTCCTCGTATTTTTCTCGAGCGGCTTCCGCTTCCAGGATTTCTCCTTTAACGGGTTCCCCATCCACCCACATCGTAAACGATGTAACCACCGCCCCGCTGGGAAGTGGAAATATATATGTCCCTTCTACCTGAAAATTATTGGGATTAAAGAAAACCTGATCCACATGTGTAATTGCTACCTGATCCGTGATGTTTACACCCACATGATGATAACGAATGGCTAATTGACGTGTAGGCGCAATGGGCGGACAATCAAACGGGCCGGGACATATCGGAACAGGACATTCATCTGGCCAACACGAGGGAGGCTCAGGAATGATAATGCCATCCGCGGCAGCGCTTTCTGGAAATGCCAGCACTAATGGTAATAAAAGCGCTATCAAGAATAAATATTGGTTTCTCTTCATGTCAGCCTCCTGAGATGGAATTGTTGGATTACATTCAATAAAAGCATGAGTATTTTTACGAGAATAAATTCCTTCACTTCTCAAATGAAAGACGCCCTAATGTAAAAAAAAGTTCCAATGGTATAATCACGGGGCACAATTGAATATGATATTTAATACTCAAGATAAGGTAATACCAATGTTAGATAAGATAGCAGGAATTGAACAACGATATAAAGAACTAAATGATTTACTGGTTGAAGTTGGCAGCGATTATCAAAAAGCAACCGAATTAAGTATCGAACGGGCTGAAATTGAGCCTATTGTTATGATAGCGCAGGAATATCGAAGTAAAATCCGGCGTTTGGAAGAAGCCCGTGAACTGGAAAATCACGAGGATGAAGACCTGCGACAACTTGCACAAAACGAGATCGCCGAGCTTGAACCAGATGTCAATAATTTGGAATATCAATTAAAAAGTATGTTAATCCCCTCAGACCGGCGGGACAACCGCAATGTAATTGTTGAAATTCGCGCCGGCACTGGCGGTGATGAAGCCGCTTTATTTGCTGCAGACCTGTTCCGTATGTATACCCGTTATGCCGAGAGGCAAAACTGGAGCAGCGAAGTGCTTTCCACCAATGAGATCGGAATAGGAGGGTATAAGGAAATTGTATTCATGATCAAAGGCCGCGGCGCATATTCGAAATTGAAATATGAATCGGGTGTACACCGCGTTCAGCGTATTCCGGTGACTGAATCATCCGGTCGTATTCACACTTCGACGGCAACAGTGGCTGTATTGGCAGAGGTTGATGATGTCGAGATCAACATTCCCGAAAGTGATATTCATATCGATGTGTATAAATCAGCCGGGGCAGGTGGTCAAAACGTCCAAAAAAACTCCACAGCCATACGCATCACTCACCTCCCCACGGGAATGGTGGTTCAGTGCCAGGATGAACGCTCACAATTACAAAACAAACTACGCGCCATGAGCATCTTGCGAGCTCGCATTTATGAAATCGAAGCCGAAAAGCAGCGGCAAGAAGTGGACGCAGACCGTCGCTCTCAAGTAGGTAGTGCTGAACGCGCCGAGAAAATCCGTACTTATAATTATCCTCAATCACGCGTCACCGACCATCGTATCAATCTCTCATCCTATAACCTTCCCATGGTGATGGAGGGAGATATTGAAATGTTTATTGACGAACTATCCACCAATGATGAGGCCGAGCGTCTGGCAGCCATTGGATTATAGGCGTCCAAAAAAAAACAACCGTTGAAAATGAGGGCGTATACAATTCAACAGGCGTTAATTAATTTGAGGGAGCGATTTTCACCAGCCAGCGATTCACCTGAACTTGATGCGCAGGTTTTATTAACTCAAATAATCAAGAAAACCCGCACCTGGATTCTGGCTCACACTGAATACGAATTGACATCCTGTGAAAAAGAAGCATGTGACCACGCCATTTCGAAAATTGAATTTGGCATACCGCTTCCTTATATCCTCGGTCATTGGGAATTCTATGGTCGAGAATATTTAATCACTCCCGACGTTCTAATTCCTCGACCCGAAACCGAATTAATGGTGGAAAAAGCCCTGGTATGGCTCAAAGAATATGCAAGCAAAGCAGATGACATCCTTGCCGCCGATATTGGATGCGGTTCGGGGTGCATCGGTATTTCCCTGGCAGCAGAAATCCCCAATTTGCATATTATCTCCAGTGATATCTCTTGGGCAGCCGTGAACGTAGCTTTACAAAATGCCGCACGTCATTCCGTCACTTCTCACCTCCACATTGTTCAATGTGATCTCATCCCTCCAATAAACCGTCCTTTGCAGGTGATTTGCGCCAATTTGCCTTATATACCGACTTCCACTCTTACAAGGCTTGATGTCTATAAAAAAGAGCCCACCCTGGCATTAGATGGAGGTATGGACGGTCTATACCTCATCGAACCGCTACTTTCAATTTCACCGCATTTTTTAGCAAAAAGAGGATTGATATTACTAGAAATCGAATCCACCATCACGGATAAGGTCACAAAACTTTCCCATGATGCTTTCCCAAACGCGGCCATCAATGTATTCCAGGATCTTTCTGGTCATGACCGTCTCATAGCTATTCAACAAGGAAAATAAGCCATGTTTATCTTTCTCTCAAAACTCATCCCACCCCTGGTATATCCATTGGGGTTTTCGTGTTTACTAATCATTGCAGGATTAATATTTTTCAAGAAAATTCGTTTTCAGCGAATGTTATTAGTTATCGCTTTAGGTTTATTGATCCTAAGCAGTAACCGATGGGTATCGTGGGGGCTATTGAAATCACTGGAATGGCGTTATTTGCCTCCCACAGAAATCCCACATGAGGAGGTCATCGTTGTCTTAGGCGGAGGAACCTATTCTCCTTTATATCCCAGGCAAATGGTAGAAATGAGCGGCGCCGGTGACCGGGTTACTTATGCTTATTGGTTATTCAAACAGGGCAAAGCTGATCATCTGTTGCTGACAGGAGGTTCCATCGATTGGTTATCTTCGGACGAAAACCCGGCCACGGATATGGCAAATCTACTCAAAATGCTTGGAGTACCCGAAGATGCAATCTGGTTGGAGCCCGAGTCGCGTAACACGTATGAAGACGCCGCCTACAGTGCAAAAATTCTGAAAGAAAAAGGGATTTCGCGTATCATCCTGGTGACCTCAGCCTTTCATATGCCTCGCTCGGTGAAATTGTTTGAAAAGCAAGGCTTACAAGTGATCCCGGCGCCGGTTGATTTTGTCGTCACACAAAAAGGCTGGGAAAATATCACTACGAAAAATATTGCTTCCCAATTGAATTATCTATTGCCCGGCGCGGAAAATTTATCCAATACCACGAAAGCATTAAAAGAATATCTTGGTATACTGGTGTACAGTATCAATGGATGGTTATAAAATGAATCGGTTTCGAGAATATACTGATTATCATAAAAAATGATACATATTGAGAGGGCAAGATGACAATAACCACACCCTTAACAGGAAAACATATAATACTAGGCGTAACAGGATCAATCGCCTGTTATAAAGCAGCCGATCTGGCATCCAAATTCGCACAAGCTGGCGCAACTGTGCCAACCATCCTAACCCCTTGTGCGGAAAAATTCATCTCCCCCCTCACTTTTCAATCAGTGACCGGGCAAAAATCTTTTGTTGAGGCTGACCTGTGGGGAGGCGAAGGACACATTCAGCATATCGGCCTGGGGATTGGCGCCGATTTACTGGTCATTGCACCCTGCACGGCTAATACGATTGCTAAAATAGCCCACGGTCTGGCAGACAACCTTCTGACCGTCACGGCATTGGCTGCGCGTTGCCCAATCATGATTGCGCCCGCCATGGATGGGGGTATGTACAGTCATCCCGCCACACAGCAAAATCTCGAAATTCTCCGACAGCGTAAAGTTCATGCCATTGGCCCCGTTGAGGGGCGCATGGCATCCGGAATGGTTGGCTTGGGTCGTATGGCAGAAGTGAATGAAATTTTCAACCGGGTCAGACTCACACTCTCTCAAAACGGTGATTTATCCGGCTGCCATCTGGTTATCACCGCAGGTGGTACACAAGAACCCTTGGATCCGGTAAGAACGCTTACCAACCGCTCTTCTGGCAAACAAGGCTATGCGCTGGCGCAAGCGGCATTAGATAAAGGCGCCCGTGTGACCCTTATCTCGGCTCCGACTGGTCTGGTTACACCGTTAGGCGCTTTGAGAGTAGACGTTCTGACTGCCGAAGAAATGCATCAGGCTGTGCTTTCCACTGTTCCCGGCAGCGATGCCCTCATCATGGCAGCTGCTGTGGCAGATTTTCGTCCCCAAAAACAGGCGGTTGAAAAAATCAAAAAAGATAAGGGAAAACCAGAGATCCAATTCGAGTTTACCAGCGATATCCTTGCTTCGGTTGCTCAAATAAAAGCCGATACCGGTTATCCGCGTGTCATGGTGGGTTTTGCAGCCGAAAGTCAAAACCTGTTCGAAAACGCGTATCAAAAAGTGGTAAAAAAACACCTGGATTTTATCGTGGCTAATGATATTACGTCAAACAAGGCGGGTTTTGCTGTGGATACCAACCAGGTAACCCTCATCGATGCAACCGGAAAAAGTGAAGCTCACCCATTGCTTTCAAAAGAAGAGGTCGCTCAAATCATCATAAACCGAGTTATGAAATTATTAGGAAAGTGATCCATATGAAATTTAATTTTGAATCACCACTCATCTTGCACATATGCACTTCTGTGGAATGGTATGCCAACGAAACGCAAGATTACAAACCGGTATCTATCGATTCTGATGGGTTTATCCACTGCTCAAAACCTCAACAATTGTTATGGGTCGCCAATACGTTTTATCACAATACTCCTGACCTGCTTGTCCTGTGGATCGATCCCGCACAACTAAATGTACCCTTAAAATGGGAAGCCTCTGAAGGGGATATTTTCCCACATATTTACGGATCGCTTAACCGAGAGGCGGTGATCGCTTATTATCCATTTACCCCCGAAAGTGATGGGATATTTCGGAAAATTCCGGGGTTGTCAGAAAAAGGGGAAAAATCTTTATAAATATATTCTAAGATACAACCGGTTGTTTTACCCCCAATTTACGGTTTTTTCCTTTTTTCAATCGTATTATAAGATTATCGTATTAATTGTTATTAGGCGGTTGTTTTTCCTTCCCCCATTTCTTCGATAATTCCTGCCATTTGATTCGCCAGCGCTTTTCGATCAAAATGCTCTTGAACGTATAGCCTGCCGTTTTGCCCCATCGATTTTCCCCGGCGCGGATCAGCCAATAAATATTGAATGCCTTTTACCAATGCTTGGCTATCGCCAGGCTGTACAAAGATACCAGCCCCAGCTGTCTCCACAACTACCCGAATAACACCGTCTATCGCCAGAAGTACCGGGCGTCCGGCAGCCATATAGTCAAATACTTTATTGGGATAAACCGTTCCATACAGGGAAATGGGTTTCAAGATGGCAATACAAGCATTGGCAGCCGCCAACACTTCAGGCATTTCAATTTTAGGAACAGGGGGAACAAAACAAACATTAGGTAATGCCATCTCTTCGGCTTTTTGAACCAGGCTGATTTTCTCTTTCCCGTCACCCAAAAAAACGAACACTAAATTGGATTGGTCCTGCAATTCCTTCGCCGCTTCTAATACTACATCCAGGTTATTCGACATCCCATGGGCGCCGGCATACAAAACAATAAATTTCCCTTCCAATTGATGAGTATGTTTAAATTCGTAGCCATCCGATTGCGGGTTAAACATTTCGGTATCAGCGCCATTGGGGACACAGTCGATATGTCGGGCACCGCGTTTTTTCACATGGGGGATAAATCCCGGCGAATTCACTACCACCCGGTCTGCGTGCCGATACAAAAACATTTCCAACCATTCTGAAGCCTTGATCAACCGGCGGTTGCGCAGCACACCTACCCCCACAGCGAACGCCGGCCAAAGATCACGTACTTCAAAAAGAAAAGGGATGCCTTTCAAGCGGGCAATCAACCAGGCAGTTATCCCCTGGAATATGGGCGGCGAAGTGCCCCATACCAGATCAACGTGTCTTATCCCTATCCCGGCGATGAATGATGACGCCATAAAGCTAAAAAAATTTATCATGCGGTGAATAAAACTGCGATGTAAAGCGGGGTAAACATAACTACGAATAATGACTACCTCGCCCTCTAATGCACTATGGAATTTTACTTTTTCCTCAGTCTTCTTCTTGCCATGAGATTTACCGGTCAGGTAACTCACCGGGCTGGTGATCACGGTTACTCGGTGACCGCGCCCGGCTAATTGGCGCGCCAATTCATGGTGGCGAGTGCCTCCCGGTTCATCTAACGCAGCAAAAGCCTGGTGGATGAGAAGGATATGCATATAGTAAATATTATATCGGGTATTGTGGTTTTATTTAGGGAATTGGGAATCGGGTTACCAGGAAAATTTAGTAATTATGAAAACGGATAAACGTTGATATCTTCACGGGAGGTTTTGCGATCACAATTGCCGATAATGAAATCGCGGGGTCTTTCTTTCCGTAAGTTGGCGATGTCCATCCCCAGGTAGGTGAAATATCCCCCTCTCCCGCTAACAATTCACCACCGCGAACTACCTGATAATATGAAATGGTCTTTTCAGAGTTAATTTGAACCGTACAAATGCCTTTATTAGTAAACAATGTCAGCGTATCTTCATCCCATTCCCAGGGGGTATTGCACAATAGCCAATGCACTCTGAATGTGTAATCCAGCTTTTCTAATCCAAATGACGGATCGAGTAATAATTTGTCCTCGACAAGCCATGAACCATCCATCTGAGAGACAACTGACCGCTGGTGGAGGATGCCAAAACGTGCATATCCAACATGTTCTGCAGTCATTGATGTAAAGTGACCATTTTCTCCTCGCTCATATTCCACCAATTTTGCTTGCGCCCAATCCAGCCATAAAAACTTACCTGCGCGTAACATTTGATCACAACCATTCACACTGACAGTATTATGTACATCACTCCTGGACAGGGCATTATCCCAGGGAAATGGGTCGTTATAACTGAACGTTCCCGCGTCTTGAGCTATATTGATACCCTGTCGCCACAGGTCAAAGTGCAATTGGTCGGCGTGACCAGGCCGACTCGAATGATTGGCTATGCGCAAATATCCCCATGATTGACTGATCGGATTTATCAATATATGCGGCGTTCTTTCTTCGGAGATCTTTTTAACCGCTTTTTTTCGTTCTTCTTGCTGAATTCGTACGCCATACCACAATCCCATTTCATCCCATGCTTTATTGCCAAATATCGCATTATCTCCAAATACTGCCGAACTTGTTTGAAGTACCGGGCGATAATCAGCAAATGGGCAAACCGTGAGAGGTTGGATATAGGCGCCATCGTTGGGTCCCAAATTGGGAACCGCTCCATTTTTTTTCTCCATCAAATCGAGCAGCCATTGCGTGGCGCTGTGCAACCGCTTGATATTCTCATTTGATATTCTTAATTCGATAAACTTTCCCCCCTTATTTTTTCCGCTTTTTTGTTGATATTGCGAAAGTAAATGAGTCCACAGCGCCAATTGCAGCATTAATCGCTGATAATTCGCGCTGTGCTGAATATAAACACCCTCCTCGCTGATCTGCATCTCCAAGCCCCGATTAAACCAGTGCCACCCCAGCTTCAGCCACCGCTCGGCCTGTGGGTGACGAGGCAAAGCGTGAGCCGCAGTGATCAATCCGGTGGCTTCGGAGAGTAAGTGGTTATTTTTCTGGGCACGCGCATAAATCAGAGTTGGTGGAATACGCCGGGCATGCACGGCAATTACTTTCCCCAAGGCGGCGATCTGTTTGGGAACTGTTATTTCAGCCGAGTTAAACACCTGCGCAGCATAGGTCAGAGCGATCATACGCAGCGCCACTTCCTGTCCCGACATCCAATGAGGCCCCTTATATGGGGGGTTAGCTTCCAGAAAACCTGCGGTTAAGCGCCAAAAAGCTACGGCATACTTAGACTCCTTAAAGATATAAAACGCCCGCGCCAGTATATATGCCCAACCAAATCGGGCTGGCTCCCAGATCATTTTTATATCGCCTTTAACCGAAATTTTACCGGTTTCGTAATCTGTCCAATGAGTCAATGGCGGGAGCGGCTTCAATTGCAAATCGACCGGTTCCCCGCCGAAGAGCCGCACTTTACCGTTTACAATCTCATCAGCTTCATTGCGCAATTTCTCGATCTCCGATTTACTCAGGCATGCCAACAACATTTCTCTGGAAGGTAAATCGAATATTTTTTCGATGTGAAAAACATTCCCTGCCAGACGACAATCTTCATCCACCCTTTTTTCGATCCAGCGATAATATCCGCTTGCCAGTCCCAGGCGATACAGGGTTAATAATCCTACCGGTTGAATACCAAGTTGGCGTACAGCTTTTATGGCGAGCAGCAAACGGTTCATTGCAGGATTAATCTTGTGAGTCTGATTTCAGGGATAAATACAATTCGTTCAAGCTTTGAGCCAGCATCAATTGCTGTTCGGGCGTCATCTCGCCGATCAAAGTCGAATAGCGGATCACATGTTCATAAAGCTCTTCCCGCCAGCGGTCATCTTCAATATTTTCGCGTGCCAAAACCCCCAAAGCAAAACCTCCAAATAACCTCAGGTCGTCCAGACGGCTGACATCCACCTGCGGCAACAGTTTAGGGATGAAATCCAACAGTAATTTCAAACCGGGACCACGCTTCAACCGCAAAGCAATCACACTCATCACTTCCAGGCAATATTGCAGCGCCTGCGTTTCCCCGGTGGGAATTCGCCCCAATACCTCCTGTCCCAGGTCGGAATCGAAAATGTCACTCTCCCGCAAACGTTGGAAAACTTTATCCCGTAAATGATGCCAGGAAGCATTATTCGCCTCACCGGCGAAATCTGCTACCAGACGGTGGGCTTTTTCGGTGGGCAGGAAAACGATCTCCGAGCGCCCCGGTCCGGATTTATCGTCCGCCAGGCGGTAATCTGAGCGGGCAAAACCCTTTTCTTCCAGCAGGCGCAGCATGTCGTATGCTGTGAACGGGCTCACCCCCAGCCTCTCTGCCAGGTCGGAATAGTGCAATGGCTGCTGGGAGGCGTAATACAGATCCAGCATATTCATAATAAACGTTTCTTGCCGTCGGGTTAGTTTGATTGTCATTCCCAGAATTACCAAAGAATCGAGGTAAATAAATCATAGTCTATAACACACAGGTGTCAAGGGGGAGGCGGGGAAGTGTCAGGTGTTTAAGTATCATGTATAAGGTGAGTTGTGAGAAATGAGTGGCAAGGAGGGTTTTGGCGATAAATGTGCTAGAATCAGAGTGTTATAGGTGGATTGGGAATTTTAAGTTAATCACCAAAATTCGTATAAACAATTTTTTCTATCTGTTTATTGGTAATAGGTTTTTAGTTTTTGTTTAATATTCATGGAGAATGAAATGTCAGATGATATTAAGTGCCCCACAAAATTAATATTTGATAAACCAAGTGATGAAGATAAATTTGGTGCACATCAACATATAGCTGACTGTATCTATGAAATGATTTCCTCTAAGGATAAAATTGGCGGAATTACTATCGGTATTGAAGGTGGATATGGTTCCGGGAAGTCTACAGTAATAAATCTTTTATGTTCAAAATTTAGATCGGATGAAAAAATAAAATATATTTTTTTTGATGCTTGGGCTCATGAAGGCGATCCATTAAGAAGAACTTTTTTAGAAAGTATTATTAACTCTCTAATAAATAATAAAAATAATTGGATAAATAATGATAAATGGGACATAAGAAAACAAGAATTATCACGCAGAATTAAAACAACAACTAAAACTACCGTACCGATTTCTACAAAATGGGGAATTATATTTGCTATATCAATCCTTTTAATTCCCATTGGAATAGCGATATTAAATGATTCTCTTCGTGATGAATTTACTCTTAATTTTATTTATGGGATACAAAATCAATGGAAATTTGATTGGAATGCTTTTTGGGGAATAATTTTTTCAATCGGACCGTTGTCTGCTTATTGTTTGCTTCGTTTAAGCTTGTTGTTATTTCTTAAAATACCAGATCGTAAATTATGGTTGTATATCCCATCCTGGATAAGAAAATTATCAATAATCATTTCTACTAAAAACATTTTTAAAATTTTTCGAGATTCAATGAAAGTTTTAAATCAAGACTTACATCGAAATAATGCTTTTATTAGCGCATTAATTTCTAAAAATATCATCACAGATGAACAAACTCAATCGATTGAAAATCCTGATCCTACTTCAATAGAATTTGAACAAATATTTTGTGAATTAATGAATGATGCATTAATGAATCAAAACGATCGTAAATTAATATTCATATTAGATAATTTAGATCGAATTAACTCAGAAGATGCTAGAGCGATTTTATCAACTTTACAAACATTCCTTCAATATGATGTTAATCGATTCGGTAAATGGTATGAGCAAATTTGGGTTATCATCCCTTACGATAGAAAAAGCTTATCAGAAATTTGGGAAAAAGATATTAATCAAGGCGATAGAAAAGGAGAATCAAGTGATGTAACTTCTAAGCAGAGTGTTGCAAATGCCTTTTTAGACAAACGTTTTCAAATTCGTTTTAATGTTCCTCCACTTTTAATTTCTGATTGGCATTCATATTTAAATGAAAAATTAATTAATGCAATGCCTAAACATTCACAAGAAGATTTTTATTTAACTTATCGTGTTTATGATGAATATCGCACAAAAAAAAATCAACCGCCACCAACACCAAGAAATATTATTCTTTTTGTCAATCAGTTAGGAGTTTTACATAGGCAATGGCAGCATATCTTTCCATTTGAGCATATGGCATATTATGTACTTCTAATCCAAGATGATATTGACGTAATTATAGAATTAAAAAATGGAAATTTATTTAAGCGTATATCAGTAGATTTTCTCGGAAATATTGAGGAGATTAGAGAGAATTTCGCTGCAATGTCTTACGGAGTAGATATTCCTAAAGCCAGGCAGATATTAATTCGTGATGATTTGCAAATTGCATTAGGAATGGGTGATATTTCTAAAATTGATGAACTCTTTAAATATCCCAAAGGATTTTGGGAAGTGTTGGAGACAATTACATTTGTTGATTGGAAAGATAAAGAAAGATTAAAATTAACAAATGCAGCTTTCTGCTTTCATAAGAGTGGGATATTGGAAAAGGCAGAATATCCAGTAAAAACTATTATTATAGAAAATCTAAGGAAAGCAATATTATCAATTACTTCATGGCCAAATTTTGATGAAAATTATGCAAATGGCTTTTCATCGATGTTCGAGTTATATAATAATGAAGATTTTGCTTCTAAGATTATAAATAAAATATTATCAACTCCAATTCCTGATGAAATTGATGATAGTAATTTATCAACTTGGATTATTGCTATTATTGCATTTCTTCGAAATGTTAAATCAAACCATATTGCCGATGATTTTTTTAAGAATGAATATTCAATTTCAATTAATGGCATAAATTATATCGTCACATGTTTAATATTATACGAATCAGATCCTGATGCGGAATTTTGGAATATTATTAAATATCATGGAAATCCTGATGAACTATTAGAAATATTAGCTGCCAGAATAAAAGATGGGAATTTTTCACTTAAATATTTAAATGTAGTGAATGTAATTAATCATCAGTATCCAACGCTTGAATTTGATAAAGTTGCCACATCAATTTTTTCACGACTTCATCCAATTCAAAATATTCAAGCATTTGAGATAATTTGTTTATTGAAGGGACTTATATTTATAAAAAATATATCTTCAAATGTAGATTCAATTATTGATTCTTTAGATAGGCAAGGGATTTCTTTGCATTATTTATTTCAAATGAAATCTGATCCAATCGCAGCTGCTTTGTGTATATATTTATATTTAATAAAATTTCCGATAATGTCTCATATAGTGGTGTAAAAAGGAGTTGACAAAAAAGTCATCGTGTGCTTTCTTGAAGGTTGCTCAAACCAAAAAAGAA
>JAFGJM010000049.1 GCA_016929095.1 Anaerolineales bacterium
GCTATTGGGTATCTCAATCGTCCACCCGATAATCCTTTCCAATAAACCTTATTATTTTAAGATTTAACCAAACAGATAAGGAAATGACCCATGCAACAATAATATATATCAGGAATAACAATTAATTAAACTTAATATAACATATCAGCAATATAGAGTCAAGTTATTTGATAGTAGAGATAATTAAATTAAATTAATAATTATCCTTATGGGTTAACCAACAAGGCAATTATGGTAATAACAAAAGAGGGTAAAAATATGAATATTCCCCCATGAAATTTTTAAATTTACTTGTGTGAAGCGCTTGATTTATATGCTGTATTGAACATCCCGGTAAGGTAGATATCTACCAATTTCTTTACCCGGTCCTTCTTGGGGAAGAATAGAATACCTTCCCCGCATAATAATTTTTGGGTGATGACAAAATTTAAAAATATCCCATAAAAGGTATGCACTGCCAGTTGTACATCCACATTTCTTAAAATTCCCCGTTTCATTTGCTGCGCCAGATAATTGTTCAATAATTTTTCAACCGGTGCAATAAGTCGGATGCAGTAGCGTTTACCGACTTCGGGGAAATCTCGCGCCTCTGCAATGAACATACGCACAATTTCTCCGTGGCGCATATGGGTATCCAGGAAGGCTTCACCGACATCGATCAATGATTTACGAACTTCCTCGTAACTGATTTCTTTTTCTTCATTGATCAATAAATTGATATTCCCAAGCAGTTCGACAAATGAAAGGTTATCCACCAATGCCAGGAATAGATCTTCCTTGCTGCGGAAATACTGGTAAATGGCAGAGCTGGATATACCCGCTTCTTCTGCCACATCTTGAAGGGTTGTGCCGGCGTATCCTTTTCGGGGAAAAACCGAACCGGCAGCCTCGAGGATGCGTGTGCGCCGGTTGATGGGAAGGTCTAATAATTCTGTCTCATTTTTAAATTCATCTTCTCCGGATAATAATTTTTCTTTGATATGCGCCAAAGACCATCCTTGAGATTGCCAGCGTTTAATATTTGCTACCAGGTTGATATCTTCGATACGAAATAAACGGAAACCTCCTTCGGTGCGAGAGGGTTCGGGAAGCAAGCCTAATTTTTCGTAATTATAGATCATGGCTGGTGTGCAACGCAGACCGGTCATTTTTGCCACACTTTCAACCAATTGACCAATGGAGATTTCGCGGTGGTCATCTTTTTTAATGTCTATTCCATTATCCAGCCTGATTGATTTTTGCATTGGAGACTCCTGGTAATTAGCAGTAAATTATATGGGAGATTCCCATAAATCGTTTATTGTATATTTGTTATGGAAAAACCATCCAAACAATAAGAAAACCATGGCAATGACCTAATAACACTCTCGATAATTGTTTATTGAAAATTATGATCTGGTAAACAGATCAGCAATAGAAAACATCAAATATTATAATCCATGATTCTTAATATTATATATGATTTTCAGTCAAACAGAAAAATTAGCGTGAACCCAGCCCTTGTCGGTGTGAAAAACCAATATTTGAAGCACAAGTGCTTCATTATATCGTATTTTCATTTGAAAATTTTGATGTAAACAGATATTTGGGAAGCCTTATTACGCTTCCCAAATATCCTTGTACCAATAAATATTTTTTTTTGGTGCAAAAACGGCTAACCGAACTTCATGCCTCCCAGCAGGGTTTGGTTATCCGCCTCGATAACCCACGCCTGGAGTAAGTTTTCCGGAATTCCGGTTTTTTTTGATAATTCTTGTCTGCCATTGGTATGAGCAGCCATTTCGAAGAGTTGCTCTTGGGTTGTTATGCCTTGATCTTCTAATTTTTTTAGATTTTCAGGGCTAATCATTTTTAATTCAGATAATGGACGAACCATAAAAACCTCCTTTACAGATGAAAATCAGCTTTCATTTTCCTTGGGGTACGCCCGGGGGTTTGGGAATCTTGGGCAGTGCGGGTTTTACTGCAGGCGACGTTGAAAGAGGAGACTTAGGTGGGGGCGGTGTGGCAGGTAAATCATTGACTTCTGATTTAAATTTAGCGCCACAATACAAGCATTCATCACCCTCAGTATCATTGATTTTCCTGCAATTGGGGCAAATCTTCATTTCATTTTTGGTCGCCTCTGGCGGTCTGAAACACATAGTTATTTTCTCCGAGTTACTGATTGATTACAAGAATCAATGATTAGCTGATCCGATAGATCAATTATCATCTTCAACCTTGTAAATTCGGCACATCAGACCGGTTTGCTGCCAGCAGCCCATTAATTGATCCAGGGTTTCCGGATCGTCATCCAGGATCGTATTGATGCTGGATTGCCAAAGACCATACAAGGAGGGCTCCGCCTCTTCTCTTTCGGGGAACCACCAGTCGTGCTGAACTGAGACTACTCTTGGATCGACAATTGTGGTGGTTTTTGCACGCTGCTTAATGCGTCCCATATGTGTTTCGATCCAACACCAGTCGCCATCGGCAATATTAAGATCCATAGCCGTTTCGGGGTGGATATCGAAGATCGGATCGGGATGCAGATTGCGGAAAGCACCCGGCTGGCGATGTTCTGAATGGTAGAAGGGCATGAAGCGTGCGCCGGTGATCATGATCAAAGGGAATTTTTCTGCAAGATCGGGTCGGGATTCAGCGCTGATTTTGGGCGGATAATATTGTGGCAGGGGATCGTAGCCCATTTTTTTCAATAATGTTGAAGACAACTCAACCTTGCCGGAGGGGGTCAGGAAATGCCAGCCTTCTTTCTTATACTTTTGGAAAATGCTGGGAGCCACGGCGTATTTGATGTCACTATAGAATTTTTCGAAGTTAACACCCATGGGAGAAACCATAAAGTCCAGCATGCCTTCTGCTTTGGGGCCCCACCAACTGTCACCCTGTCCAAGCCGTGAAGCCAGACCGTACCAGAATTCATAGTCATCCCGGTAATCGACATCATGCCCACCTTCGAACCTTTGCTGAACGCGAGCACTGGCCATAAATGTCACAGCCTCATGATCCATGGTGGGGTAAGCCACATCCGGTCGTTCCAGCCAGGTCGCGGCGGGGAGAACGTAATCGGCTAAGGCGGTGGTAGGATTGGGGAAATAATCGTGGACGATCAATGTATCCAGATTCTTTAGCGCCTCATGTACGATTTTCGTATTCGAGAAGCATACCATGGGGTTATTGGCTACCACGATAAGCGCTTTAACCGGATATGGATCGCCGGTGGCCATAGCACGGAATAAAAGCGGGGCATTGCTATAGGGATAAAAGCCAGGGAACGCCACGGAAATCTCATCCCAACCTTTAAAGGTGAGTCCCGGGAAGCGCTCGTTGCCGATCATTTTGTCACGTTGTTCCTGAGGCAAAGCCGCATGTTCGAAGAAAGCAGGCGGGAATTTCGAGGGTGGGGAAAGTTTATCGCCCCCTTCGATATCAATGTTGCCTGTGATTGACCTGAGGATTGCTTTGGCGCGAATCGCATCGCCGGAATTGAACCCTAATGCGTCACTGCCTTTTTGACCCCAGGGCAGGCAGGCGGGTTTGGTGGTGGCATACATGCGCGCCGCGGCAATGATCTTCTCTGCTGGCACCCAGGTTACTTCGGCGGCCCGTTCAGGCGTCCATTCAGAAGCCCTGGTTTTCAATTCATCAAACCCAATACAATAATTTTTAACGAAATCCTCATCATAGAGTTTTTCATTGATGATCACATTGATCCATGCCAATGCCAAGGCGGTATCAGTGGCGGGTTTTAACTGCAAGTGAATATCGGCGCACCGGGCAGCTTCGCTGAAGCGCGGATCGACCGTGATCAACTTGGCGCCTCGTTCATGCCGGTTGGTTTGCACCCAATCCCAAAGCAAACACTCTGACGCAGCCACATTACGACCCCATAAGACAATACAGTTCGAGTTTGGCCAGTCTGATTTATCGCTGGCAAAACCACCATAGGTCACCGGTTCGAGCCACATGTCAGAGCTATAGCAAATGGTGCCTGCGCCGCCGGTATTTGGCGAGCCAAACAGATTGGTGAATTTGTAATGGAGGGAATTGTACGTACGGTAGGTGCCTTCGGTGAAAGCCAGTGTTTCGGCGCCATATTTATCGCGCAGCTTTGCCAAACGATCTGCCATTTCGTCAAATGCCTGATCCCAACTGATTTCCTGCCATTGACCGGAGCCGCGTTCTCCGACGCGTTTACGAGGGCGTTTGATCCGGTATGGGCTGTATTGCCAGTCTTTCCATCGATCCTGTTTAATACGATCGCAAACATACCCTTTATTGTGGGGATTATTTGGATCACCCTCTAGTTTGACCACGCGTCCATTCTCTACGGTCGCCAGCAAGCCGCAACGAACGTGGCAGAGAAAACAACATACGCGTTTGATCTCGACTTTTCCTTGATCTTGTGAAGTACTATCCATGGTTTGTTTTTACCTCCTGTTTGATAAAAAAAGGAATGGAAAGGAAAACCCGTATTCTAGGTATTAGTGTAGCAAGAACAGGATTTACATTCGAGCCTCAAACGAGTAAAAATTGATTATCCAATCATCGACTCTTTTTTCCGGTTTTATGGTTATAGTGGGTAATCATGATTAAATAAAAAAGCCCAATAAACGGGCTTTATATAATCAAGTCAGATATCTATATTGATCAGGGTTTGATAATACCTTCTTTAACTGCAAATACGGCAGCCTCAACACGATTATTCAGATGTAATTTTTGAAGGATATTACCCAAATGTTTCTTAACAGTATTCTCACTCAGGAATATACGTTTGGATATTTCGTAATTGGTCAAGCCTTCAACAACCAATTGCAAAACTTGAGTTTCTCTATCGGTGAGGGGTTCCAATGCTGAATCCTGAGATGTCGAGTGGGGATATTCAGACTTGGCAAATTCATTCATGATTTTTGTTGCCATCATGCTGGAGAGTGCTGCTTCACCTTGCATAGCGCCGATCAATAACTCCCGAAGCCGGTCAGATTTGATATCTTTTAATACATATCCGCAAGCGCCGATTTTTATCGCTCTGAACAGGTCTTCTTCCTCTTCGGAAGATGTAAGCATCACAATACGCGTGGAGGGATTTCGGCGCGCTATTTTTTCCGTAGCCTCCAAACCATCCATGACCGGCATTTTAATGTCCATGAGAACGAGGTCGGGAAGCAGAGCTTCGATTTTTTCAACCGCTTGTTGACCATTGGCTACCTCACCGATCACTGCAAAATCATCCCAGTGGGATATCAGTTTTACCAATCCTTCTCGAAAAAGATTATGATCGTCAACCACTAATATCGTCCACATTCATTGCTCCCTTCTGGAATATTTGGGTTTGAGTTTTTTTAGGTAATTCGATGGTTATATTTGTCCCTTTTCCAGATTGTGAAGAGATTTTAATCTTGCCGCTAACTTCGTTAACGCGTTCCTTCATAATGTGTAACCCTAACCCATCTCCATCTGATTTCGATGCATCAAAGCCCTGTCCATTGTCTTCGATGATTATTGTTAGATCGTCTCGTGTTTCATGTAATTTCACCGATACTGTTTTTGCACCAGCATGACGACGAATGTTGGTCAATGCCTCCTGGATAACCCGCAATAATTGAATTTCAACATCTGGTGAAAGCAATATATATGCATTGTCCGGGTGGCATAATTCTAATACCAGGTGAGTCTTAATGCCCCACATATGCTGAAAGCGCACCAAAATGTTATTTAATAGGGGAATGATATCCTGCCCTGGTTTAAACATTACCCGTAAGCCAAACATCTCTTCCCGCAAGTGGATGTATGCATCCTGGGCAGAAATTTCAATTTTATTCAACGATTCATTGACTTTTTCTGTTTCCCCTTCTTTTAGAGAAAGTTTGGCTTCTTGAGACCAGATATTAATAGCGCCTACTGTTTGCACCAGGCCATCATGTAATTCCTGGGCGATACGGGAGCGCTCTTGTAGAATAGCCATGTTTTTTAATTGTTCATTGAGTTGAATTTGTTTGATCAAGATACCTATATAGCGCCCAACCAGTTTGAACCAGCGTAGTTCATCTTCGTTCCAGTCATACTCTGTTAGTGTCGTTAACTCCATGGTGCCCAATATGGTATCTTCGGCAAGAAATGGTACACATATTAATTGTCGAAACCCCCATGCGTAGGGTTTATGTTGGGGTGTAACCGGTATAAAAATCGGATGCTTTTTCCTGATCGTTTCCAGATAAAAGGGTTGATCCTCTGACAAATCACGCAACACCTCAACCATCGCTTTGCTTAAACCCGAATAGGCAACAAGTTGGAAACTGCGTTTTTCCGGATTATATAAGCGCATAGCCATGGTCGTAAATCCGGTGACCTCTTGAATGGGTTTTATCGCATTCTTGAATAAATCTTCGATAGTTGGTGAATCCCCCAAAGATTCTGCAATTGCGAGAAGTGCATCGAAGCTTTTTCTTTGATAATTTACCTTTGCATTGCTTTGTTCCAGCGCTAATTTCATTTTCTGACTTTCTGACATATCTATAATTGGTTGAAGGTCACACTTGCTTCTACCTTGAACACTATCTTTTGAATCAAGTTCGCTGCAGTTATTCATCATTTGATGAGTGTCTTCATTCAAAAACATAGGTTTTTCTCCAATGCTTTGAGAATAACACACGTTACCTGTTGTAGCAATATAATCGATCATTTAGTCAAACAGGCATTGAATGAGATAGTGATACTTTACCTTTAATCATTATACGGGAATAAAATTTATCCTTCCAGACACTTTCGGGTAATTTTTGGTCATTATATATAGTACAAAAACTGATATGAAAATTTTAAGCGGGGGAGAGTGGTTTCGAGTCTGAATTGAACTGTAGCCATTGAAGAATAAAATAGAATGGGTACCATTCATGAAAGATACCCATCCCATTTTAAAATCTTGTATTTCTACCAATTACTCCGTAACGGCAAAGTTAACAACCACCGTTTGCATTACCCTTCTTTCTTTTGGGTAAGCAATAGAGCATTTTTACTTTCTAAAAGCGGGAGAAGCTTCGAAACCGGCGCGACAAATAAACATTTACCCATGCAGACTTTGGTACACAGAGGTTCGGTCCCGGCTTCGACGCAAATGGCGCATTTATCCAGGGAGGGCGCCAATAGATGGTATAGCCGCAATTTGCCATCCACCAGAACGGGATCCCGGCGAACGACCTGCATCCATGTCTCATCGTATCCGTAGTGATGGGTTTCACGGCAGGCAGTCTGGCAACTATAGCAACCGGTGCAGCGGTCGAGGTCTACAAGCATACCCACAGGTTCTTTTTTATCACTCATGATTTGATCTCCTGTTTTACGATTCTGCAAAGCGAGGATTTCATCGGCGAAGAACCGAAGGAGGGGTCTGCAGGCTCTGCAGGGATTAATACATTTGGATTGGCGCCATCCCAACCATAACCTGGCAAACCGAGTTCTTTGCAATCATCCCGCCAACCAGGGCGAGGCAGCGCCACAACGCCTTTACCGATTTCGTGGGTGACATGGGCTTTCGCTGAGACTTTGCCGCGGGGTGATTCGACAGAAACCCATTCACCGTTGGTGATCCCCAGTTGATTGGCATCTGCGGGGTTGATCAGGACAAAGGGGTAAGGGTAGAGTTCCCGTTGTGCAGGTATGTTTGTCCAGGCAGAGTGGAAGAAGGAATACAGGCGGTGACCGGTGGTGAGAATAAAGGGATATTCTTTGAAAACACCGGGGGTGCTGATGGGGCTTTCGGCTGGTTCAATATAATCGGGAACCGGGTCGTAGCCAAAGTGGGCTAATGTATCACAGCGGAACTCGATCCTGCCGGTTCGAGTATTAAAACCAGGCTGACCATCTTTTCGCAGCATGCCTTTTGCGTATTTCTGATAAGTTGGTTCTTTTTTACCGCCGGGTTCCATCGAGAAATACGCCCCCTTCACGTATTCTTCCCAGGTCATGTCCATGCCCATGAGTTCTTTCATGCGCCAGAGTACCATTTCTTTCTCATCTTTCCAAGGCCATTGTTCGGGATTCAGGCGCTTTCCCCATTCCAGGAAGAATTTCCAATCGTCCCAGCATTCGCCGGGGGGATCAACGGCGCGTTCAGTGGAAATGACGGTATTCGGGAATAATTCTTCATCAATCGTGTCGCGTTCAGCCCAGTCAGAAGATGGCAACACCATATCGGCCAGTTTTGCCGTTGGCGAGAAGAAGAAATCTTTTACCACAATGAATTCGAGGTTCTTAGAGAGCAATGCTTCACGGGTGGTTTTGGTTTCTTCGTAGCACAGCAAGGGGTCATTGGCGATGAAAACCATCATTTTTACCGGCCAAGGTTTGCCTGAGATAACTGCTCGCCACACAGCTTTAGGCCATTGGGAGCGACCAAAAGATTTATATAGCCGATATTCATCTCCACCCAGTACCTTTAAATCCGGTCGACCGGGATCTTTTTTAGGATCCCATAATGTGATTTTGTCATCCAGCATGACGCTGAATTGAAGGGCGATGGGTAATCCGCCTTTTACATCGATGTGCCCCAACAAGCCTTGGATACAGGCGGCTGCGCGACCGTTTTGAATGGCATTGGTATGCATACAACCCACACCCAGGCTGATATTGAAAGCCACCGGACCGTTTTGGCCCATCATCCGGGCAGTCGCGACGATATCTTCTGCTGGCACCCAGGTTATTTCAGCAGCTTTTTCGGGCGTCCAGGTTTTAACCCTTTCAGCCAATTCATCGAAGCCATAAGTCCATTTATCGACAAATTCCTTATCGTATAAACCTTCTTTGATGAGGACATGCATAATGCTTAAGGCCAACGCCCCATCTGTTCCGGGTCGAGGTTGAAGGAAGATATCGGCGGATTTTGCGATATCGGTGTAACGCACATCGATCACGATCAGTTTTGCGCCCTGCCCCTGACGATCAAGGACGGTGCGGATGCGGGAGCGTAATGCGGTAGCAGAAGTGCCCCACAGAACCATGGTATTGGCATTGAAAAAATCACCCGAGCCGGCGCTGAACACGCCCAGGGTTAAGGCATTCGGGATAATATGCGGCATCAAGCACACATGGGTCGGCACCAGGCTCCAGCCTTCAAGTCCGATGGTGGAATTGATGCGGCAGTGCCAGTGGTTCCAGGTACGCCCGGTACCCTGCCCGGTTACAATGGCTTCCGGACCGTATTTTTCTTTGATTTCGAGGGTCTTTTTCGTAATTGTATCGAGCGCTTCATCCCAAGTAATTCTTTCCCACTTTCCCGAACCTCGTTCACCCACGCGTTTCATAGGATAGATGATCCGGTCGGGGTGTTCATGGATTTCGCGTTCTGAAAAACCGCTGCCGCAAAACATGCCGCGGCTAAAGGGTTGGTTTGGATCCCCCTCAATTTTGAGTATTTTGTTATCTTCCGAATGCACGATAGCGCCGCATCGGGCATGACAAGTTGTACAAACCGTTCTGGTAACCTTTACTGTCATAACATCCTCCAATTTCCTTTCTAGTGAATGCGTAAAAAAAGTGATGGAACATATGCCAGGTTATAACCGTTGTTAATGTCCACCAACCACCTCAACACCGGCTTGCTTTTGTGCTTTTACCGATTTAGGTGTTGTGCGGTATGTTTTCACTGCCAGGCTGGCCAGACACCCAATAGCCATCGATGCAGCCAGAGGAATGGTCGCAGCCCCCCATCCGCTTTTTTCAATCACTGACCCGACAATAGGTGAGCCCATTAACATGCCCACGTTTTGCCCTAAAGTCGCTATGCCGATAGCAAAACCCGCAAAAGCCGGGTTTTCCATGGTATCGGGCGCCAGTGTGAAACAACAGGTGGGTATGAAATATATAACGACCGCTAGCCCGATCATATAAGGTACGAGCACAGATACTCCTGGTAAGCGATAACTGAAGAATAAGAAAATACTGCTTAAAAAGAAGGCTGTTGCGGCAACCATTTTTCGGTTAGGCGTATGGTCTAACACCCATCCCACCAGGACCGCGGTAGGAATGCCAACCAATGAAATGAGACTGGTATAAAAGTTTGCCGATGCCGGTGAAATGGCAAACGTTTCGATCAGGTATGTGGGCGCCCAAGATTTATAGCCATACATACCGAATATCCCTACACAAAACATGAGTGAAACAACCCAACTGGAGGGATTAAGAAGGGCTTTGCTCATGGAAACAGCCGGACCTTTTTCTTTGGAAGCTGCACTAGCCGCCGCAGCCTTTACTGCCTCGGGGACGTCGGCAACCAAATACCAGACAACCAATGCCGTGCCGGCCAGGATCGCTCCGAACCACCAGACACCTTGTAAACCAAAGGCGCTGCTAATGGGGACGGCTAAGTTTAAAATGCTGAAAAACGCAATTCCGGCAAATGTGCCCCATAAACCCATCGGTAAACCGCGCTCTTCGGATTTAAACCACATTGCGATCACTGCGGGGGCAACCACCGCGATCAAACCTAATGCGATACCCTCAATTGTGCGTCCTATCATCAATCCTGTTACGCTTTTGGATAAGGCGCCGATGACTACACCCGTGAATGTGGAAGCCAATGCAAAAAACCCGGTGGCTTTCGGACCAAATTTCTTCATGATCATAGCCGCAGGGATTGCCAGGATAACACCACCGATGGTGAAAACCGAATTCAACCATCCGGCAGTCGTTTTATTCATGTTGAAGGTTTCCATAAGTGCAGTCATCAAAGGGACAACTTTGAACTGATTCAATGCCACAGCAATAGTGGCCAAGTAGGTTGCACCCCAAACAGCCCAGGCTTTCTTTTTTGAGTCCATATTTTTTCTCCTTGTGATAGAGTAATGTTTTACCAAGCGTAATCAAACGGACGGTTTTATTTAAATTGGTTTTTGATCTATGTTTTCCTTTCTTTTGTGGGATTTTTTTTATCAGTGCAAATATAAATTCAGTGGCATGTCTGATCCGGAGATTGACATGTGTTTGCCGCGTCTCATACCCATTCCTGATATGCGGTGAATTATGAAACTCGGAGTACAGGGTTATTCAGAGATGACTTCATGAGTATAGCGAAAGAACAAAAGTGATTGAAGCCTCGACCGGGTGAAATTTAGTTGGATAACCAATGTAAAAAGAATAATACTAATAGGTAATCCAGCTTCATAAATATATATAAACAGGTAACCGGGAAGTAACTAAATGTAATATTAAGCACATTCGGAGCATCGATTTTTCTTATTTATTTTGAGTCTGGCACTGTTTATTTCTCCCCCTGAATTTCAGAAATGTATATTTATCGCCGATCGACAATAACCCTTTTCGCCATACTACCAGCGTTGTTTGCTTCGAGTTCCTGAATGTGGATACAGATATCCATCATCCCGGATTGCGAAGCAATTTGGATGGCAGAGACGGCGTTGAGCGCCTTTTGCGCCCGATTCGCAATATTTTCCTTTTCATCCATCGTGACATCGGGCACTACAACCAAACTGATGTTCAACTGGTCTTTGGATGTGTAGGTGTCATTTTCTTGTTTAATTATATTGGCTGAAAATGTTAATACTTGTGGGATTGGGAAGATTGCTTCGTCCAGGTCAGCCATGCATAGGGCGGGTTGACCGATGGGGTAAGACACTCCAGAATTCTCCGCTAAATATATCTGTCCATTCAAACGCCGCGAAATCCTTTCCAGTGCGCGCAGGCTGGTCCCGCATGGGCATTGACCGGGTATGAAACGGCTGATATCTCCGGTGCGGTAACGGATCAGCGGCATACCTGACCTGGTAAGGGTGGTGAAGACAACTTCTCCCTCTGCGCCTTCGGCTACCGCTTCGCCCGTGTCAGGATGAATAATTTCGAAAAACATATCTGCTTCGCGTAAATGATAACCTCGATGCGCTTGGCATTCTACACCCCCACCCAAACCCATTTCGGTCATGCCGTAATGATCGTATACGGTACACTCCCAGATGCTTACCAGAGCACTTTTAATAGCTCGTGGTAAATGATCGGTTGAGAGCAACACCTGCTGTGGTGTATGCCTGCCAGCTTTATGTTCTGTGTTCCATAGGCGCGCCATGGTTAATATGTGAGCCGGGACGCCAACCATTCCATCGATGTGTTGGGTTTCCATTACCGACAACGCTTCCGATGGATCAATTGGCGGACCATGCCTCACCGGAATGGCGCCCAAGCGGGTTAACCCGATTGCCAATAAATCACCTACGCTGCCGGGTCTTTCGCATGGCAGCAAGATCATCACACGGTCTCCAGGTTTGGTGAAGGTGGACATGCCATGGTGAAAAAAATCGATGGTCAATTCCTGGTCAGCTCGGGTAAAGTAAATGCGCTTTGGTTTACCGGTCGTACCGGATGTATCCAGGGTCACTACACGGTGGATATCACTCTGCGATACGCATATCAATTGCTGCCCCTCATTGCGGATGTTATCCGGAGTGGTAAACGGGAAGAGGTTAAGGTCGTCTAATCGAGAAATATCTTGGGGAGCATTCGCCAGGTGTTCGGAATAGAAGCGGCTTTTTTGGCGGGCGAATTGGATGGTTTGTCGCAGTTGTTCGAGCTGATAGGCTTCCAGATCAGATCGCAAGATACCTCCCACTTGGGAGCCTATTTTTTTCTGTATCCAGGGTTCCAGCGGGGTGAGTTTCACGTTGTTTTTTGGTGTGTGTTGCGATAAAGAGTACGACCGGATTGGCTGGTTAAGTTATAGGCGCAAAAAGGAATCAAGTAACCATCAGGACTCATGATATGGATGCAGCAATCCCGCAGGCGTTCCAGATCGAGATTCCAGGCGTCTTGAAAAGCCATTCCTGAAATATAAAAGGAGTGCGTACGCGCTCGCTCTAAAACGGTATCCCATTCACCCAAAGATTGGGTTTGGGTAATAGGGAGCTGTAAATCTGGCTTAGGGGCGATCCATTGGCGGGCGATAAAGTTGCGCGATAACGCCGCGCCTTGTGCGCCATCCTCCGGCTGGCAGCAGCAAGAGGTTTTAGCTTGATGTTGAGTAAGGGGAAGAAGTTTGTTATCTGATAGGATTACAAAATTGGCGTGGAATGAGCATAAGGCATTCTCACAACCCGACGGACGAAAGGCTTCGATCTGGATGAGACCGTCTGTTTGTTCTTCCAAGGCGCGGATAATTTCCGGGATGGTTAAACGAGATTCATCTCCATGGTAATCAAAATAGCGCCCGAAATAACTGACCGGTTGGAAGTGGACGCCGCGCACTGTTGGGGCGTATTGCAGCGCGTATCGGATGATATTGCCAATATCTTGTGAATTGACGCCAGGTATGAGCGTGGGAACCAGGATGACGCCAATATCAAGATCCACACAGTTTTCGATGGCGCGTTGTTTTGAAACCATAAGAGGCTTCCCGCGCAGTTTCTGGTGAATTTCGTCGTTGGCGCCGTCGAATTGTAGGAATACAGTCGAAAGACCGGCATCTTTGAGTGCTTTGAGATAGGCGGGGTCATTTGCCAGACGTATGCCGTTCGTATTGATTTGGAAGAAAGAAAAGCCTTGCGAGCGCCCCAGGCTAATTATTTCCGGCAGATCATCCCGTAAAGCAGGTTCACCACCGGAGAGTTGAATATTGAAAGGTCCGCCAGAATCCAATATGCGCTGATACCATTTTGCGATGGTTTCCAGCGATGGGTCTGGGGTGTTTTGCTTTCCGGAGCTGGCATAACAAATCGGACAGAGCAGGTCACAACGTTGGGTAACTTCCAACAGCACATGGCAGGTGTGTTGGCGATGCTCGGGGCATAATCCGCAATCGTAGGGGCAGCCTCTGTCGACTGCCGTAAAAGGATTGGCTGGAAAAGCAGGGGTTTTGGGGCGTATCCAGGAGGTAAACGCCGGTTCGCCGCGCCAGATCACGGTTCGGAAAACGCCATGCTCGGGGCAGGTTTTCTCTAAATAAATATCATGATTGACAGCGACGCGCCGGGCAGGTATTTTCGCTAAACATTCGGGGCAGACACTTTCTGTGGTTGATAAGATTTGTTCTGACTCCGATGTCATACTTCTATCCCGGAAAGATCATAACCATTTTCAACCAGCATTTCTTTTACTTTTTGGAAAGTCTCAGAAACCAAAATTGGGCAGCGAACAGGCCGGTTTTCAGGATTGCCTTCCAAAATCTCTTCACAACGTATTCCTTTATACCTTGGAATATATTCTGTTTTAAACCATTGGACCAGATCCTGTATCATGGAATCGAGGCAAAGGTTATAGGGTTCTTCAGGAGTGCCTTTTCCAGCATAAAGCCCCATAAGGCAAGCCCCGCCGGTCAGCGCACCGCAAATTTCGCCGCTAAAACCCAGTCCGCCCACCAAACCATTCATGGTTCGAACCAGTTCCGGATTGGTGCTCCCCTGTAATTCTAACCCCATAATTAATAGAATCTGACTGCAGAAAAAGCCTTGCTGTTTTAACTCTTTTAGACGATCGATAACTTCCATGGTTTCCTCGCAAGTTTTGAAAGAAGCGGTTGATCATTCAGCTTTAAATTATCTGTGATAAGTTGTTTACTTTATTGGAATTGATTGATCTGGTATCGTCAATATAATTTAAATTATCTTATTATAAATTTCTATCCAAGCTTTTTACAAGTAATTCATAAACTCAAGGTTATTCGTTTTTACCGGCGATCAGTAAAAAGTACCCTGGTTTAGTGCGGGCAAGGGCAACCTGCAAATCAAAAAAGTTGATTTCACACGGCATGGATTTGCACCAAAATTCCTGAATGCTGCCATTCGCTGAGATGAATTGCGCCATAAAAGGCTTCAAACTTTGTGAATGATCTTCCCAGACCAGGATTTGAAATCCCCGCCTATGCAGAAGTTCCAACCATGCCACCTGAGATTTAGCGCCTTTCAAGCAGATTTCAAGCGGCAAGCTTTGCAGCAACTCTGCCTCTTTGGGATTGCGAAGGTATACATCGCTGACGATTAATCGGCCGGAGGGGGTCAAAACTCGGGAAAACTCAGCCAGCACACAATCCAGGTCAGGCATCAGGGAGAGACTGCACTCCACCAGGATGGCGTCCAATTGTCCCCTGGCGATAGGCAGGCAATGGCTTTCTCCACATGCCAGTGGTAAATCTGAACAACGCTGTTGTCCTGTTTGCAGCATTAACTCTGAGGCGTCAAAGCCGGTAACTTGAAATTCATGATTTTCTTTCAGCCACTGCACCGAAGCCCCGGTTCCGCAGGCGATATCAAGGATTCTGGCGTGTTTAGGAAGGGCGCATAATTCAATGGCATGCTGTGTTAAGGCTAATCCACCCGGATGAATGCTACCGCCAGACACTTTACGCAAAGCATCCTGCTCGTAGAATTTTATGACCCCACTATCCATTTTTCTTTATTTATCCTCCAGTGATTTTTCGACTTCTAACATTTTCCCCATTGCCAGTTCTTCGGGGATCAAAACTAACCCACAGGAAGGGCATTTGAGCAGATCGACCGGATAGGCGCTGCCCAGATAAGAAATCATGACTTTGCCAATAACCAGGGAAGTCCCGCAGGCTGCGCACTCCCAGGTATCTAAATCGTCAGAGGAGATATATTCACTCATTGATTTGACCCCTCCCTAATCTCCATGCGGTGGCTGTAGGCTTTATAAACCACATAGGAATTTCCCTCAGGTGTATATTCCACCCAATAGGTAACAGCGCCCGGTTTATGATATGCCAGGAAACGGTTGGTCTTTTTGTTCAGCAGCTTTTTACCGCTGCGTTCGGCATAATCAATCACCTGTTGGATATCTTCGATCAGGATCAAGCGGTTTTCGAGTTGGTTCTGAACTTCTGGCGTAATGATCAAGCGGATATTCTCGTAAGTAATTCCATTTTCCATATCTTCTTCCCAGATTTGTTTCAGTATTTTTCGCTTTAAGTGAATGCGGTTCTCGTGTCTTTGAGAATAACCCGGGCCTGGTTTATGTGCCAGGGATTGAGGGTTTGCGCCATAGATCAAATCCAACAGATGCAATGTGGGTTTGCCTTGACGGACGAAAAAATCCCGGCACATGGCGCAATACGTGACATAATCCTCAGGGCTTTCGGAAATTCGTCGCCGGGTGACTTTTTCCGCCAGTTCAGGATTCGCCAGCCACATCAGCCCTCCATATGAGCAGCATTCGGTTTTCTCGCGATTCAAGGGCAGTTCGATAAAGGCATATCCCAATCGCTGAAGAATATTACGGGCGCTTTCCTGGATATGGCTTTCGTAACGAGTAGAACACGGGTCGTGGATCGCCAGAGGAGTGTTTGATTGGTTGGATTTACGTGGTAGATCATTCGGTAATCCAAACTGGTCGATTATCTCCCATAGCGAGATGATTTCCACATCCGGGAAATTATTTTTAAACACCTGGTAACAACTCGAACATGCCAGCACCAGTTTTGGCTGACCCATCCTCTCGTATTCATCCATAAATTCAACCTGCGCTGCCTGGAATAAATCGAGGCGACCAGCCCAATCAGCTGGCGCACCGCAACAACGTAAAATCAAGCCAACCTCTTGAGTACGGGTATGGGGGATTTGTTCTCTTAAGTATTCATAGATATTATACACGTAGTCAGGTGATGAGGCGCAAAGCTGGCAGCCAGGGAAAAACGCGTACTGGCTGGATTGTGTGCCTGGCTGGTTGCGCGCCAGGGCGAATTTGTTACTATTACTGAAAGCCATATCACGAAGGGCAAAATCATGTGCAGAGGGCGGCATGCGTTTTTGCTGCACCATGGTCTGACGAGCCTCTTTGCACACACGCCCCATATCCAAATCTTCGGGGCAGATCTCGCCGCATAATCCACAAAGGCTACATGAATTCACCAGCTTATTCGAATAGCGCGTCCCCATCACGATAGAAAGATTATTATAGATCTCACGTATATATTTTTTGGGATACCCCTTGAAATGTTCCAGGTATTCACAGACTTTTACACATTCCATGCACTCACACAATATACAGCGCTGCGCTTCCTTGATGGCATCGGCTTTAGAATATCCCCGAATGAGGTCGGTTGTCGGTACAACCGGAAGGGGGGTAATGCCCTGCATGCTGGTGTATAAGCGTGTGGTGTAGGCGCCTTCGTTACTGCGCGCTGCAGTGAGTGAAACCTTTTGTAATCTACGATCGATAGAAGTGGCGGCTCGCCGCCCATCCATTACTGACAGGATTGCTGGTCTCCACGGAGGTTGTGAGACTGCGCTGCTGATTTGTTTTTCAAATTCAATGAGAGCCTGTTTATCAGGAGGCATTTCGGATTGGCTTATATCTTGAGGAGCGTAAATATCGAGATCATGGATATTCAATATACCCCCTCCGGCAAATACACCTTCCTTATTGGTCATATATGTGACCGGGTCGATCTTTATTTGACCTTGCGCATCCAGAAGCAATCCATGAATTTCATGAATATCTGCCCCAATACCCAAATATACGGCATCGTATCGCTTACACAAAAATGCTAAGGGATCCTGGCGCCCATTCGACTCAACTTTTCCAAGGGGGGTATTAAGTAATATTTCTACTTCTAATTCTTCAAGTATTTCCAGGTCATTCACGGTTACAGACCAGGGAAGGATTTCAAATGGGATATCCCATAGCTTACCCCCTAAAATATTCTTCTCTTCAAAAATCGTAATCCGGTAACCCTTGCGGGCTAAATCGTAAGCGACCGTCAAACCACTTAAACCTCCCCCTACCACGGCGACCCGCTTTGGTTTTGGGGGCAGAGCTTTGATAGGTTCGCCGCCTTTCCCCCAGATAACGCAGGCTTTTTCTAGATCAGCAATGGCTATCGCGTCTCCCGCCTCACTTCGTTTGCACACCAACTGGCAAGGTTGATTGCAGATGTGACTGATAATGCCAGGAAAAGGCATTGTCTTACGCAGGATTTTCAAACCGCCCACGAAGTCACCCTGCTGTATCGCAGCAATCATGCCGCGCACATCGACGTGGATAGGGCAGGCGGCTGTACAGAAAGGGGCATGTTCTTGAATGCAGCGATTTTCAAGTTCGCGGAGTTCTTGCTGGTCCATCATGCCGGTTTTTCCTATTTAATACAGGAAGAAATCATGTTTCGGTAATACGCAATTGCGGGTTAGAGCCAGTTTTCATTAACAGTAATATTCGGCAGTATAGTGTGTATGATTATGTGGAGGGTAAGACCCATTTTAAAGGTTTTTGCCTGTACCTATAAAAACAGCCCAATATTGAAACACCCCGTAATGCGCCTATAGCCGGGGTTGTAAGAAATTGGATGAGATTCGCCAAAATTGTCACGCCGGAGTAAAGCGGCTGACAGAAGAGCAGGGGGGAAGGCAATGAATGCCTTCCCCTTGATTCGTGTATCAGGCTTGTGTAATTTTAGCTTTTACTTCCTTCAAACCTTCCAAAACTCTCTCTGGATAGGCTGGCAAATGACGGACACGCACACCCGTAGCATTATAGATCGCATTGATTACCGCGACATGCGGCGAGGTCAACGGGAGTTCACCTACACCAGCAGCGCCGAATGGACCCTGCGGGCGGGGGCTTTCGATATAATGAATATCGATCTTGTCGGGAATATCCGCCGCATACGGAATGCCAGCCCCTAACATGGTGCTGTGCGCCTGGATATCCTCGAAATCCTCTGATAACGCCAGGCCAATACCCTGGGCTATACCACCATAAATTTGTCCATCAACCACCAGTTTATTGTTGATCTTACCGACGTCTGCCATCATGGTCATGCCCTCAACAGTTGTCTTACCGTTGTGGGTATTAACATCCACTTCTGCCATGAATACGCCGTACATATAGACCGCGAAGGGTTTACCCTGGGCATTTTCATCGCAGTTGCTGTTTTGGGCAGCAGCCCATTTTCCGACATATTTGAGGGGTAACTTTTCAGTAACCATCTCATCGTAAGTGCGGAAAGCGCCATCCGGTTTGCGCATGGCTTCAATAAGCTGGTCGCAGCCATTCTTAATGGCATTGCCAATCACTACCTGGCTGCGGCTGCCGCCGGCGGGTCCGCCATTGGGGGCATTGGCAGTATCGTTCAGTTTGAGTTGGATTTGCTCGGGTTTGATTCCCAGAGGGCGCAAAGCCTCATGGGCAGTTCCGAGCACACCCATATCTGCCCCCTGCCCGTGATCCTGCCAGGTCGTGTAAACCGCAACGCCGTCTTTATTTAGTTCGATCCATGCTTCGGCGCTGTCTACACCGTCGATTCCACAGCCATAGATACCTAACGAGATACCGACACCCTTCTTGTGCTCAGGAGTCGATTCGCGTTTGGCTTTTGCCAGCGCTTCTTTGTAAATTGGGCGCAGCTTCTCGAACATTTCTGGGAAGGGATATACTTCCGGCTCCTGACCGGTGGGGGTAGTGCTTCCTGGTCGGTAGCAGTTCAGAAACCGAAATTCCAGGGGATCCATTCCGATTTTTTCAGCCAATTCATCCACCAGACTCTCTGATGCCAGGAAGGCCTGTGGCGAGCCATAAGCACGGAATGCGGAACCCCAGGCATGGTTGGTACATACCGTGCGCCCTTTTCCGCGGATGCTGGGGATGTTGTAACCAGCGCCCATATATTGCGCGCCACGCAGGGTCAGCAGGTCTCCAAACTCGGAATACGGACCATGATCGACTGACCAGTCAGATTCCATAGCCAGGAGCTTTCCGTCTTTATCAGCAGCCATTTTTATGTCCATGAAGAATGGCGAGCGTTTGCCGGTATATTGCATATGTTGCTGGTAATCATATTCCAGATATACGGGGCGTTGTGTGGCAATACAAGCTGCCCCAAGTAAGGCTTCCATGGTGGGGCTGAACTTGTAACCAAATGTGCCTCCTGCGGGGTTTTGGATGAGGCGCAATTTATCTGGTTCAACACCCAGTCCTGGGGCAATCATATACAGGTGCAGATACAAGCCTATGGATTTCGAATGGATTGTCAGGCGGCCTTCATCGTCGTAATAGGCGAAACCGATATCGCTCTCGATGGTCAGGTGTGGTTGGCGCTGCAGGTAGAAGTTGTCTTGGACAACATAGTCCGCTTTTTCCATGATCGGCTTGGTATCCGGTCCTTTAGCGATATTCTGCTCATAATAGATATTGGGAGTGCCAGGGTGGATTTCAATGGCATCTTCAGCCATGGCAGCCGGCGCACTCATGTAAGCGGGGAGTTCTTCCAGCTCTACCTTTACTTTCTCGGCTGCCGCCCTTGCCTGTTCGATCGTATCGGCACAAACGATAGCGATGGCGTCACCATATTGGTAGACTTTGGTATCGCACAGGATCGGTCTATCCCACCCGTCGCCTTTATTGGTGGGGAAGGTGATTAAACCGGTGATGCGGTTCTTGCCTTTTACATCCTTGTGTGTAACCACTTTGAACACTCCGGGCATTTTCTCCGCGTCAGTGGTGTCGATAGAAAGGATGTTGGCATGCGATACTTTCGCTTGCACCAATGCCAGTTGCAGTGTTTCAGGTGGTAACTTCAATCCAAGGTCTTGACCATAATCCAGTGTGCCGGTAACCTTGGCAACGGCTGTGGGGCGAGGATAATTCGTTCCCCATATCTTGCCGTCTTTGGGAAGTGTGAATTCTAATTCTTCGCGAGGCATTTCACCCCGCAAGACTTTAGCTGCATCCATCACGCCATCGACAATTGGTTTATACCCATTACAGCGGCAAAGATTGTGTTGTTGGGTTAACCAGGCGCGCACATCTTCACGGGTGGGTTTCGGATTTCGATCCAGTAATGCTTTCGTAGAAACGATCACTCCGGGCATGCAGTAGCCACATTGTGCGGCGCCATGCTTGACCATAGCTAATTGAATGGGATGCATTTTTTCGGGTGTGCCGATCCCCTCGATGGTTATGATCTCGGCGCCATCTGGCACACGTTCCATTTTCGTGACGCATGAAAGCGTCAGCTTGCCATCCATGATGACTGAACAAGCCCCGCAATGGCCATCATTACATGACACTTTCGTCCCTGTCAGATATAACTGCCTGCGCAGCACATCCGCGAGACTGGACTTTGAATCCGCGATGATGGTTTTAATGACTCCATTGATATTTAGTAACTTTTTTTGCATAACGCCCTCCATATCAAGCAAGTCTATTAAGTTGGGGTTTACATCTAGGAAATTAGCCGGGATCCTGGAATACGCCAGGAACACTTGCGAAGTAATTTTATTGTAGCATAATATTCTCAATTATAGTAATTGTATTCATACAATTTTGACATAAAATTCCAATAGAACCATCGAAAATCATTCCCGAATCGCCATAACTGATAATTAAAAACGGACAGCCAAATCCTATCGATTGGCTGTCCGTAAATGCGAGAGATTTAATTATTATGCCTGACTTTGCTGTTGGATGGAAGGAGTAGGCGCGCCTTCGGGTTTTGTAAATATAATGCCGGGTCTCCATGGCGTTCCCAAGATGGGTAATGCCCAGCGATCCAACCCCCACCAACCAGCGGTCTTCCAAGCCAATACAAGCAATGTGGCGCCCATAAGTAAAACGGGATTTACACTCACAGTTCCGGCTAAAAGATAGCTCATGTTCATAAAGCTACCGAAGAAGGCGGCAATACCTGTGAATATGCCGACGATCAAGGCAATGCCTACCAGAACTTCGCCCCAGGCTACCAGATAGCTCCAAAAAGCCGGTTGCGGCAGCACCAGGTTTTGTAAGAACCAGGCATACCAACCCTGCACGTCGGGATGTTCGCCGCCTGTTTTGGATAATGCATTGGTCACAAAGCCGGTAACCGCAGCCCCTGCGTTGCTGCCCGTCCAGGCTGGATTTTGGATTTTCCCAAAACCTGCCTCCAGCCATTGCCAACCCACGTATACACGGATAATCAACCAGATCCATGCCCAGCGCACATCCCCAAACAGGGATTTTGCAAAGGGAGAATCTTCCATTGATTTCACCGAGGGCTTAGTGTTCTTTAAAGTACTCATGATTTTATTCCTTTCGAACTCTCGTTCCATCTCCAATTTTTTTGCCTGATAAAGGTATATTAAATTCATATTATTTATTCCTTTACTAATATGATAATTATACTCCAATTTATCGTATTATAATATTAGAAAATAGTAAAAAATTTCTAGCCACCCGACAGTTTACGAATTGTTATTGTGGCAATACTCCTATGGAACCGTCATTGCGAGAAGCCCGCCAGGCGACGATCGCTCAGCATCCCTTTAGGGAAGAAAGCTCTTCTCTGTTCTCAAGATTGCTTCGCTCGTTCATCGCTCGTAAGGAACTGTCATTAGTATGATAAAAGGCCAAGGGTATAGAATTGGGAAGACACGGCAGATCGAATGTCATTAGGTCGAAGAAGAC
>JAFGJM010000050.1 GCA_016929095.1 Anaerolineales bacterium
AGAAATGGATACATGCACATTTTGATGGTATTATGATATCTTCATACAGAAACAATCCCATTCAGGAGGATTAATGACTGAATTTTTTACCAAAACTCAACTGGCAAATGGATTGACTGTATTATTAAAAGAAATTCATACAGCTCCAATTATCAGCCAGTGGATGTGGTATCGTGTTGGATCGAGGGATGAGATTGCAGGGATCACGGGTATTTCTCATTGGGTCGAACACATGCAATTTAAGGGTACGCCTTCTTTCCCATCCAGCGTCTTGGATAAATCGATTTCCCGCGAGGGTGGATATTGGAATGCTATGACATACCTCGATTGGACAACATATTTCGAGGTAATGCCGGCCGATAAAATCGATTTATCATTACGTATGGAAGCCGATCGAATGGTAAACAGTCTTTATAATGAAGAGGAAATTAACTCTGAAAGAACCGTGATTATTTCAGAACGGCAGGGAAGTGAAAACGAGCCTCTCTTCCTTCTTGGAGAAGCCATGCAGGCTTCTGCCTTCCGTGTGCATCCATATCATCATGAAGTGATCGGCGATCTGGCAGATCTCCGAACTATTCAGAGAGAGCAGTTATATCAGCATTATCGATCCTTTTATACACCCAATAACGCTGTTCTGGCAATCGCTGGAGATTTTAACACCGACGCCATGTTGAAACGCATCCGGGAATTATATGAACCCATCCCGGCAGGCGCTACTCCTCGGCGGCATTTTCGTCCTGAACCTCCCCAACAGGGGGAAATCAACATAACCGTGGAAGGACCCGGGGAAACAACTTACATTCAAATTTATCACCATGTCCCCGAAGCGACGCATCCCGATTTCTTTTGCCTGACCGTTTTAGACAGCTTGTTGACCGGTCCTAGCAATTTGAATATGTTTGGCGGGGGCATATCCAATAAAACTTCCCGCTTATATCGGGCACTGGTTGAACGCGAGCTGGCTATCAGCGTTCAGGGCGGCTTACAAGCCACTATCGATCCGTATCTCTATAGCATCATGGGAATTTTGCATCCGCAACACACGGTTGAAGAAGTGCTGACAGTCATCAATCAGGAGATAGAAAATCTTCAGCAAGCTCCGCCTCCCGAAGAGGATTTACATCGCGCCGTCAAACAAGCTCGGGCGCTTTTTGCCTATGGCAGCGAAAGCACCACTAATCAGGCATTTTGGCTGGGTTTTTCAGAGATGTTTGCCAGTTATGATTGGTTCGACAATTACCTGAATCATTTGACGAATGTAACACCACAGGATGTCCAAAGAGTTGCTACGCAATACTTCTCTCACAAAAATCGGATCGTAGGCGTATATTCTCCCCAGGGATGGCAATCAGGGATAAACAATGAATAAATCCATGAAGCACAATCTCAAAATAAACCCCCGTTTAAATAATCAAAGGCATCAGAAGAAATCCCTGCCCCCGATCAGTAATTACACGCTTCCCGGCGAGGAGGACATCACCCGTGTTGAGCTTCCCAATGGGATTGTGGTGTTAGCCCGACCGAATTTCAATAGCGTTTCACTCGTAGTGAGTGGGTATGTCCCGGTAGGTGGTTTGTTGGATCCCATAGAGAAATTGGGGTTGGCGAATTTCACCTCAATCGCCCTGATGCGCGGCACCCGGCAGCACTCATTTCAGGCGTTATATGACTTATTAGAATCAAATGGCGCCAGCCTGGGTTTTGATTGCGCCACCCATTCAACCAGTTTCGGCGGTAAGGCATTATCTGAAGACCTGGAATTACTGCTCACAGTCATATCTGAAACCTTACGCTACCCCATCTTTCCTAAGGAACACATCGAGAGATTGCGCGCCCAACTGTTAACCGGGTTAGCTATGCGCGCTCAGGATACGACTCAGGTGGCCTCTTTAACACTCGATCAATTGATTTATACCAATCATCCTTATCGAAACCCCGAAGATGGTTACGTAGAAACAATTCAAGCCATTACCCAGGAAGACCTGATTGCCTGTCATCGCCAGGCGTATGGGCCTCAAGGTTCTGTCATAGTCATCGTGGGCGCTATTGACCCACAAAAAGCCATTGATAAAGTGGCAGAATTCCTGGGAGATTGGAACAATCCGGACCAACTCTTTGAACCGGAGCTGCCTCCGATAACCCCGCTTACAAAAACGAACACCAAAAAAGTGGAAATTGCGGGGAAATCCCAGGCCGATATTTATATGGGCATTGCGGGACCTTCCCGGTTTTCTCCCGATTACATGGCTGCTGCCCTGGGCAATAATATCTTGGGACAATTTGGCATGATGGGACGCATCGGAGAAGCGGTGCGCGAACAAGCCGGATTAGCTTACTACGCCCATAGCAACTTAAGTGGTGGTTTGGGACCAGGACCCTGGTCTGTTTCTGCCGGCGTCGACCCCTCCAATGTAGATCAAGCCATCGATTTGATCACACAAGAAATTAAACGCTTTGTTGAAACGAAGGTTTCACCCGAAGAGTTATCCGACAGTCAGGCGAACTTCATCGGTCGTTTACCCTTGTCAATGGAATCAAATGCTGGGGTTGCCTCTGCTTTGATTAATCTTGAACGATACAAGCTGGGGTTGGATTATTATCAAAATTTCCCTAGTATTATCGAAGCAATCACAATTGATGATGTCAAAGAGGTGGCTGCCCGCTATTTCAATCCTGATTGTTTGGGCATAGCCGTGGCAGGGCCTTGAAAGTCTGATAAACCATGAAACTGGTCTCCGGAGTTGATCTGATAGAAATCGAACGCGTGAAAAACGTGTACGATAGGCACGGCGCTCGTTTTTTGCATCGGATTTTTACCCCCGACGAAGTCGCAGATGTCCATGGAAATATACCATCTCTGGCTGTCCGCTTTGCTGCAAAAGAGGCGGCAGCCAAAGCGTTAGGCACGGGTATCGGACAGATAAGCTGGCAAGAAATCGAAGTAAGACGCAGCCCCACCGGTCAGCCGGTGCTATTTCTGCACAGGAACGCCTCCCGGCGCAGCCAAGAATTAGGGATCACGCATTGGTCGATCAGTCTAAGTCACACCGTAACACACGCCGTTGCGGTGGTTATTGGTATCGGTGAATAAGCAATTTATTCCATTTGGGGTTTTTGCCTGGCAGCGGAGCGCTCCTTGAGGTATTCGACAATTGCCGGAAGAACCGAAATGAAGATGATTGCCATGACCACCAAAGAAAAATGATCCTGCACAATTTTTAACCCGCCAAAGAAATATCCCCCAAAAGAAAATATTGCCACCCAGGCAATGCCCCCAATCACGTTAAAACTGATAAATCGCCCATACGACATCTCACCGATCCCGGCCACAAAGGGTGCAAAAGTGCGGATAATGGGAATAAAGCGCGCCAGGATGATGGTTTTTCCGCCGTGTTTTTCATAGAACTTATGCGTTTTTTCCAGATATTCCTTTTTTAAGAAACGGATATTCCCACTGAATGCTCGTTCGCCAATTGTATGGCCGATCCAGTAATTTGCAGTATCTCCGGCGACGGCTGCTATGCAAAGCAATAAAAACAAAATATGGATATTCAAGCTTCCCATACCCGCAAAAGTCCCTGCTGCGAAAATCAATGAATCGCCTGGTAAAAATGGGGTTACCACCAACCCGGTCTCCATGAAGATAATTAAAAACAGCAATAAATACGTCCAGGTTCCGTAAGTCTGGATTACCGTGTTTAAATGTTCGTCCAGATGTAAAAATAAGTCAATAAATAGAGAGATTAATTCCATATTCACTCCTGAATCTGAGGCTGAACAGTATCATCAGACACATGGTCAGCTTGTTTTTGCAAACGGCGGTTACTCCCGACAATAATAAGAAATGTAGTAATGGCTAAAACAAATAATCCTAAAGGCGCTGCCAGACCCAGGCGTTCCACCAATATTGGCGCGTTTTTATTAAGCAGAGAAGCAAAGGCGTATGACACAGCTAATCCATTCCATAAACCATGCACCAGCACTGCTAATAAGAATGCCCCCCCAAGTTGTAAATATTTTTTATTATTCCAGGCGTTAACTAAGGCATACCCGGTGAGACCAGCGGTTGCCATGTGAATTAACGATGTACCCATGCGTCCGGTGACAGTAACTAACCATTCCTGGCTGGAATAGGTTAGCGCGATATTTTCAATCCACCCATACCCTGCTCCGCACAGTAACCCGGCGATAAACCCCTCTGAAACTGACAGTTTGCGATTCAATAAAAACCATACGCCGAGCGGCTTAATCGTCTCTTCGATGAGCGGCACGATCACCGCCGTAAATGCTATCATATAGAAAAATGCCCCAGGATGAGATAAAAAGGGAAGGATTCCCTCATACACCTCTTCCGGGTTGATATTCCTACGATCAAAAATTTGCGAGAATTGGTTCATCGCTTCAAAAAGCTCAGGATCGTTGGTAAGTAAAAATGCAACCAGTAGAACAAAAATCACCATCACCACAAGTTCGGCAAAAAGAATCAAAGTGGGTGAAAGTATCATTCCCGTCGAAAACAATCCCCAGCGCCGTTGTTGTGAAGTCACGGGTAAGTGGTTTATTGCTAGATATATGACCCACAGAATTGGTAAACCCAAAGCCAGCACATGGAAAATCGGTAAAAATACCCATCCAAAACCGGCTTGATTTGACAACCAGTGTCCGATCCACAAGACTAACGGAAGCGCAATAATTAACCATGCAAAGGTCTTTATGGATATCGAAATTGGGAAAGTTGGCAACGATCGATCAAAGCCTTTTTTGATCGAATATATCGCCGAAGGCAGCAGTAAAAAGCCGCATACGATTAATCCGGAAGCAAGCATAAAGGAAGAACTAAAATTGCTATTTCCGATGGAATTCGAAAGCTTGTTTACCAGGGCGAAAAATAAAGCGATAAATGCCATCCCCCATAAAAAAAATGCCCCGAGTACACTACACCCCATTTGCACTATAGAAAACCAATCGTACTTAGGAGAAGGGGTTGATTCTTGCATTATTGTTCATCAATCGTCACAGAAATTATCTTATCCCCATATTGGCTAAGATTTTCCTGGGTATCACGCGGGGTCAGATTTTCAGCGACGTCCAAACCATCGATCACCTCGCCAAAGATGGTATATTTCCCATCTAAATGCGGCGCAGCGGCAAATGTGATGAAAAATTGGCTGCCATTCGTACCGGGTCCGGCATTTGCCATGGCAAGCACCCCGGGCTTATCAAAAGTTAAATCAGAAGAAATCTCATTGATAAAGGCATATCCTGGACTGCCGTAACCGGTGCCGCTTGGATCACCCGCTTGAGCGCCGAATCCGGTAATCACACGATGAAAAATGATGTTGTCATACCACCCATTTCTTGCCAAGAATATAAAATTGTTAACCGCAATGGGCGCTTGTTTAGGAAATAGTTGCAGAATAATATCTCCTTTTTCAGTGTGTATCGAGGCTGTATACCGCTTATTTATATCGATAGTCATCGGAGGGCAGGTTGTGAATTGCCGTTTTTCCAATAAATGTAAATTGAGGATCGCCCTCAAGTTGCCTTCCGTCAATGGGAAATTATTACTGAAAATCTCATTATTGAGGAGAATAAAGGGTGTGCCAGGTATTCCGGTCTGATAGCCTTTGTCCCAGGCGTTTTGAGTCATTGCCGCCAATTCATCGCTCAACATATCTTCTTCGAATTGTGCTTTATCCAGACCCAATGATTCAGCATGGCTGATCACCCATTCCTTAAATTCCTCCGCAGTAAAATCTATCCATTCCTTTTGCTGTGCAAAAAGAAAGCTGTGCATCTCCCAAAATTTACCCTGCAATCCGGCGGCTTCTGCTGCCTGAGTGGTGATGGCAGCTTTATCGTGCATGCCGATCAATGGAAAATGCCGGTATACCAGTCGGACATCTTCGGCATATTCCTCCTGGATTTGCAACAGCACCGGCGCCAACCCCGCACAACCTTCACATTGGTAATCGCCATATTCAAGGATGGTTACCGTCGCATCTTCCAGACCAATGGACCAATCATCATCCGTCACAGGAGTAAACATCGATTCTTCGGTCGGTCCTGGGGTCGGGTTAGGGCTGATAACCGTGCACCCAGCGGGAGCTGCTTCGGCAGCGCTGGCCTGGGAAGTTGCCGTCGGCGAGCTGACCGGTGCGATCATGTTTACCGGATCTTGATAAACGCCTGTGTTGGATGGATTTTTACCCTGGCAGCCGGTAATTATCCCGATCAATAATGCAATTATGATTGTCACATGCTTATTCATTAACATCAATCCTGAATTCCTTAAAATACCCGCTAATTTTACCAGTAGAATCGGTTTATTTTTCTGCCATCAATTCTTGTAATTGCTGGTATGAGACCATCCATGATATCGTTTTGATGAAATCTTTTAATGTTGGGCTGGAGGCGCGTAACGCTCGTACAGCAGCTCCAACCGGGTCTTCACCAGCCGCGCTTACCGCTTCATCGGCATATGCCCCATGAAAGGCAAAATATGCCTGGTTGAGTTTTCGGATATGGTATCCATTATCCCAAAAGTATTGACGGCGTTTTTCCATGAATTCTTCCGCTTGCTCAATTTTTCCGGCTTCCAGCAATCTGTCAACGATCAAACGGGTAAGATGCATTTCGTGTTGAAAATTAAAAACCGGGGGTTCTCCGGATTCCTCAACCTGGCTTTCCTCAACCAGTGGTTCATCCTCAACGGGCGGCGGAAGCAATTCCGGGTAATAATGGGCTATCAATAACTTTCCAATCTCTTTTCCGGCAATATTGGCGGTGGTTTCATTCATGGTGCGTAATTCAGGGCTGGTTGAGTAATTCAATCCCAAAGGGCGCAGCGTCAAGTAATTATGTGTCCATTCGTGAGCCACAACTTCCACCAACCAGTTCAAGTCCCGTGTTTGCATCACCATCGTGGGGTACACGCCGACGCCGCCAACTTCTTCGACCAGGGATGACACGTTTCGCGCCTCATCCACCGTGTTTTCGAGGGTAATGATCTGGTCAATGGTGAGGTTGGACACAAGTGAGATATCCGCATCCTGCCGAATCACCTCTCGAGGGGAAACAATAAGCGCCAGAGGCAGCGGAGTAGTGCGGTATAGAATAGGTGGAACAGGCTGCCCGATCATCGACAATCCCACATCCGATACAACCTGGGCAAGCTGGTTTTGGATGATTGATTCTGCCAATGGCCCCAATAAATCCCGCTGTTGATACAAACGTGACAGTTCGTCCTTTATTGACACAGCCACCGCACCGGGATTCTCGATGGCAGGGTCGGAATAGATATTTTCTAAATTCGTTTCGGTGTTTTGAATTTGGATCACCAACGCGATATACCGGATAACGAAATCATGCCGCTGATCGTCATCCAGATAATGAACCGTATTTAATGCACCCTGACCGAATTTGACCTTGATAGCATCCAGAGTCCAGACGATGTAATCAAATTCAATATCTCGAGTGAAGGCGCGTACACTTTCAATGGGATCGCTTAATGGTAAGACACTCCGAGACAGAAGAATAAGAAAAATAAAAACTTCAAAGGTCAGGTAATAAAAATATGTTTTCCGAAAAACCGACATGCAGGCGATGATACTGCCTTATAGTAATCATGTCAATTCACGGGACTAACATACTATAAAATTTTTATGGCAGTCGTGCTATAATCCAACCTGCTATGAATTTTCTAGTCACCGGCGCAGCCGGTTTTTTAGGGGCATCGTTAGCCAATCAACTGGCGCGGGAAGGTCAACAAGCACGTGGTTTAGATGACCTCTCTACCGGTAATCCAAACGCCCTTTCTCCCGATGTGCTTTTCACACGAGGTGATGTCAATGACCGCCCCAAGCTGTGGACTTTGCTGCAGGAAGTGGATTGTGTTTACCACCTGGCAGCGCGTGTCTCGGTGCCCGAATCGATCTTATACCCGCGTGAGTATAATGCGGTCAATGTGGGCGGCACCGTGAGCCTGATGGAAGCCATGCGTGATGTAGGCGTGCGGCGGGTGGTTTTTATCTCCTCCGGAGCCGTGTACGGCGATCAGGAAGAACAACCGTTAAGTGTGGAAAAAACGCCCAACCCGCATTCCCCTTATGCGGTATCGAAATTGGCTGCCGAATACTATGTGCGTACTATTGGCGATCTATGGGGTATTGAAACCGTATGTCTTAGGGTTTTCAATGCCTATGGGCCTGGACAACGCCTGCCGCCTTCTCACCCACCGGTCATTCCAAATTTTTTACGCCAGGCTGTGCGTGGTGGTACCTTGGTGGTACATAACCAGGGCATTCAAACCCGCGATTATGTCTTCGTCGACGATGTCGTCAGGGCTATGATCGCCGCAGCCACAACCCCCGATATCAGTCATTCGATCATAAATATAGGCAGCGGTACTGAAACAAGTGTCCGCGAATTGGTGCGACTGGTAAAAGAAATCACGGATAGCCATTCAGAGGTGATCTATAATCCGCAGACCGATCCGGGCGTCTCTCGTATGTGCGCCGATCTGACCGAAGCGCGGGAAAAATTAGGTTATCAGCCGCGTGTAGGATTACAGGAAGGGCTTCGCCTGACATTGGAACGCGACCCACTCTTCAACCGCGATCTGCCCACCAAACCAAATTCGCGTAATCACAACAATTAATAATAAAAAGCTTTCAGTAGAGTTAAAACCAGACATATTTTAATGATATCCTGATTCCTTATAACAAAGAACGATCACTCTTTTTTGTTTATAAATGAAAAACCTTTTTTCGCTCGATTCATATTCTTCCCGGCAACTTCTCACTATTCACCAATCAACGATTCACTGAAAACTGACAGCCGATATCAGATAACGTAATCCACATGTCGCCCCAACCCCGTCTTCCCCGTATGTTTTTTCAACGCAATACAGTAACCGTCGCAAGGGAACTGTTGGGCAAACGGCTGGTGCGCATCGAGCATGGCAAACGGCTGGCTGGTTATATTGTGGAAACCGAAGCTTACCGCGGGGAAGAAGATATGGGCTGCCATGCCCGCGCCGGCTTAACACCCCGCACGCGTGTAATGTACGGACCATCCGGTCACGCATATGTATATTTCACGTATGGCATGCATTGGATGTTGAATTTCGTTGTTGAGCAGGAAGGCTTCCCGGCAGCAGTTTTGTTGCGCGGCATCCAACCCTGTGAAGGGGTGGAAATCATCGCCGAACGCCGCAAAGGCCAGCCCTCAAAACGTTGGACAGATGGCCCGGCAAAAATTTGCCAGGCTTTCAATATCACTGGTGAAATGAATGGCATCGATCTTTGTGCCGAGGAGGCTGAGATTTTCATCGAAAACAGCTTTCCCCATGAAATGATCCATGCAAAGCATGTGAGTGTTGGTCCGCGGGTGGGATTATTCACGGTACCGGAACCCTGGAAAAGTATCCCCTGGCGGTTTATGCTGGATGAGAAAATCATTGAAAGCGAATAAGAGACCTGAACAATGAGACGTTTTTTAAAATTCAGGTTACAATATCAAATGTTAAGGATTTTCTCTTCGATATCATTACTTTTTTCAGGAGTGTAAATGTTCCGACGGCGCGAAGAAGCAAACCTACCGGAAATGCCTCAACCTGCTCCCACAGAACGGGTGACCTCCGTATTGGGTCCTGGCATCACCTGGAAAGGCGATCTCAACGGGAGCGGCGGTATCCGCATCGAAGGCGCTTTCGAAGGTAATATCGGCTTACGAGGGTTGCTGGTGGTAGGTGAAAGCGGCAGAGTGACGTGTGAACATTTACGCGCCAATGTGGTCATCATTGCCGGCGCGGTAAAAGGAGATATCACCGCCGAAAGGGTAGAAATTCGCGCCAGCGGCAGGGTATGGGGTGATGTGGTAACCGCCGCATTTGCTACGGAAGAAGGCGCTTTTTTACGCGGTCATATCACCATGGAAGAGAAAGTGGATATTGGTCTGGGCACCCCACCCGTAATAAATGATTTACCTCAAGAAACGCAAGCAGACATTACATTACCCGGCTTGCCGGGCGCTAAATCGGATAACTCACTATGAAAACCATTCATTTGCCGCCGACCATGCACAGGTTTCATGGCGCAATTTTTAAAATCTGATGGGGTACTATATTAATCATGATCTTTACCTTCGCCAGTCATATTGTGTAGAGGATTTTTGTGAATTTCGATATAATTTGTAGTTGAAAACTCTTGGAGGTGACTCGTGACTCGCATCATGCTCGTGGATGATGAACCGCTAATCATAGATTCCTTAACCTATAGTCTGCAACGCGAAGGCTTCGAAGTCAGAGCTGTGGGAGATGGGTCGATTGCCTTACAATCAATCGAGGAATATCAACCCAACTTGGTGGTTCTGGATATCATGCTGCCAGGCATGAGCGGGTTGGAGATATGCCGCCGGTTGAGAGCGCAAAGTTCCATCCCGGTAATCATGCTCACAGCCCGCGGCGAGGAATTCGACCGGGTTTTAGGCCTGGAAGTAGGTGCCGATGACTATCTGGCTAAACCTTTCTCCTTCCGTGAATTGCTGGCTCGCATTCGGTCTGTGCTGCGGCGTGTCGAATTGGACCGTCAGGCTATTCAATTCAAGTCCATTGATATCGGTAATATCAGTCTGGATGTGATTGCCCGCCGGGTGATCATCGATGGAAAAGAGATCCCATTTTCGGCGCGGGAATTCGATTTGTTGGCAACCCTTATGAAACATGCCGGGCAGGCTCTCAGCCGGGAGGATCTGCTCAATCAAGTCTGGGGCGATGCCTGGTATGGCGATCCCCGCACTTTAGATGTCCATGTCCGTTGGCTGCGCATGAAAATAGAAGAAGACCCTGCCAGTCCCATATATATCCAAACCGTAAGAGGTCATGGCTACCGCTTCGTTGGGCCGGAAGAATTAGAATAGAAATCACAATAAAACCATACTTACGAATAATCACGCCGCTTCCTTAGTTTTTCTTATTGAGTTATGAAGCGTTCCTTCGGTTCTGTTTACCTTCGTTTTAACCTGTCTCACCTGATATTTTGGATGGTGAGTATTCTGGTCATTTCGATATTTATCGGCTATGCGCTATACTCCACCAGTTTCTGGCAAACTCAAAATCATTTAAACACCCTGGCAGATATCGCCAGCCAGTTGCTGCCATCGGACTTGCTTGACTACCAACATAACGCGGGCAATACAGAGCTATTAGCTGCCCATATGGATCTTGTCTTTGCAAACGAACCAAACCTCCAATGGGTAATTTTCTCGCCGCAAGGTGATCTAATTATCAGTTCCTACCAGAATACATCCATAGATACTTCCCCTATATTCGACCCGGAATTTGAAGAAGCGCTGACCAGTTCGTCTGGAAAAAGTCAGAAAACCAGCCAAAATGCTGAAAGTCAAACCACGCTTTATCAGTCAATCCGGATTGAAAAAGATGGACAGGTATTAGGTATCTTACGCCTGGCGTATTCCCTGTACTCCCCCCTTCAAGCCGCTCGTACATCGATCATCTTATTCTTTATCCTGGTAGGTTCGATATCAATTGTTGTGGGGAGTTTGTCATTAATCACCGCCAGAAATCTCACCATACCCATCGATGCGATCACTCAAATGGCAGATCAAATTGCCCATGGCGATCTGGAAGCCCGGGTCGAGATCTCAAAAAAATCTCCTGAAATGGCATACCTGGGGCAGGCATTCAACCAGATGGCAGAGCGGTTGAAAGTCCAAGTCACTGAATTACGCAGTTTCGTTGCTAACGCAAGCCATGAATTACGTACGCCTCTCACTGTGATTAAACTGCGCATTGAAGCGCTGCGCACCGGAGCAATGGATGAACCGGAAGTTGCCAACCGCTTTTTAGCTGAGGTGGAGAGTGAAGTAGACCGCCTCAGCCGCATGGTGGGAGACATGCTGGACCTTTCCCGTATCGAAGCCGGTCTCACTGCCAGCCAGCGCACCCTGGTGGACATGGCTGGGATTTTTCAAGATGTGAAAGATACGATGAAGGTACGCGCCGAACGCGCAGGGCTTGAATTGATTTGCCATGTACAACAAGGGCTGCTTCCTGTGATAGGCGTAGAAGACCAATTACGGCGCATGGTATACAACCTGATAGATAACGCCATCAAATACACCTCGCGCGGCGGCAAGGTGGAATTGAATTTATGTGCTTCACTCGACCCCGACAAAATATTATTATCTATTAAAGATACCGGCTTTGGCATCACGCCAGAGCAATTACCCCATATCTTTGAACGTTTCTTCCGGGTAGAAGCCACCCGCCCGCGCTATGGCCCACCTCAAGGTAGTGGACTGGGGCTATCAATCGCGAAATCGATTGTAGAAATCCATGGGGGAAAAATTTGGGCGAACAGCGCCGTGGGCAAAGGCACCACATTTTTCATAGAACTGCCGGTGATCAAAGAGTAAATAAATAACCTTGCCGTGTTCTCTATTCCCAGCGCAAAACACCCCTAACTTGTTATAAGAAAGCGCAGGTAATCAAAACGGTGGTTCATTCAGGTTTGATCGATTCGCGGAGAGTCATTTGCCAGTGCTTCGATTTCAGCGGCATTCATGACCAAACGACGCACCAGGTCAGGCAAGCAGGATAGTTTCCCCACAGCATGCCCCACGTTGGTGCGTATATCTATCAATCGGGCATGAACCCGGCCATCATCGCCCGTCCAGCAGCGCAGAACAAAACTGCAATAGCCGGGTGGATTTGGTTCCTGTTCTGGTTGTACATCTGTCATTATCAATGTCCTGCTTACCTCAGATTGATTTCAGGATATCATTCAAGTCTCGTGAAACTCTCGCCAGGACACACGCTTTGATTAAAAAATGGGGGACAATTTCAGAAAGACCTTTCACCTGGTCAAGGTCCCCGTCACTTTTGCGATAACTCGTTCGGGTAATTAATGGCAACGAAAATGCCTCCCAAAAACAATCTGCTTCTGGGAGGCAGCGATATGGAAGAAATGGGAGCCGGATTACTTGTATTCCATATCGATAGCTAAAATCACATTGACGCGGACGCCTTCCTGGATCAAATTCAAAGTCAAGTAAGCGTGTTCACCCTTGATGAAGAACCAGGTGCTGGTTTCCGGATCATCGTAACCACCGTGCCAGCCCATACAACGGTCATTATCACGACACTTTCCATTTTCATTCAGGTCCAGCAGCCAGCCAGCCTTCGGCAGTTCGCGCAGGTAGAAATCACGCGCGGTTTCGAAAAATGATGGCGTCCAATAATTAAGCACATTATCTTTTTCTGCATAGATATCTTCAGCATCGGGAAGCATAGGCATTCCCGTGATTTCATCGTAAATGACCCCGTCAACACCTGCGGTGACTTTAGGCGCTGTGGGCGCCTCGGGCGCCTGCGTAACCTGAATATCCGGTGCAGGTTCTGGGGCTGCAGAAGTAAGCTCTCCACCCGGTACATAGCGCGCAATACCGCCGCCGCCATCGGTATAACCTCCGCCAACCCAAACCGTACCCAACTGATCAATATGCACCGTGTTCAGGTTATTGGTCGGCAAGCCATCCACAGTGCTGATGCGCTGCCAGGTCTGACCATCGCCGTAGTAAAGACCGACATAGGTGGTAGCCCAAATCGTACCAGAGGAGTCAATTGCGATATCGGAAACAGTTTGTGTGGTCATACCGAAAAACATGGTGCGCAAGGGTTCAGGCTCCAGGATGGTGGTCGCCTGCGACCCATCATAACGAGCCAATCCCTCGGAGGTTCCGAGCAGTAACGAACCGTCCGAGTGCTTGGCGATCACGCCGATGTTGTCGTCCGGCAGCCCGGGAGCATCGGGACCCAGGACTATTTCGAGATTTCCACCCACCAGGCGAGCCAATCCATCGGTGGTGCCTACCCAGAGTGTATCGCCATCCAGAAGCAGGGCGCGCACGGTTTTAGAGGGCAAACCATCTGCATCCGTGAGAGTTTTGGTGGAACCGCCTTCCATGATGATCAAGCCTTCAGATGTGCCGAACCAGACCGTACCGCCGTCGGAGGCAGCAATCGCATTGACCGACCCATTGATCCCCTGGTCAGATGCGTAAGGCTGCCAGGCGCTCCCATCGAAGAAGCTGGCGCGCTGTGAGTCATGGGCATTCCATAGTCCACCCTGCGGAGCCGGGAAAATACCCTGGAACCAACTGGCTGGAGGGCCGCCTTCTCCCGCCTGGAAAAGCTCCCAAAGCTTATCAGCCTGGTTGGCATCCAGGCGATGTGCGCCGCGGTCGGTGCCGATCCACAAATTGCCATCCTGATCCTGAGCGAAATCTTCAACAAAATTACTGGCAAGCTGGTCATCTTCGATGAATAAAGGCTGCCATTCGCCGCCGGTTAAGCCCTGGATACCGCCATTGTAAGTGGCATAGTATACATTACCTGATGAATCTACCAGCAAATCGGTTACGCGCGCCTGATTTTCAGAAGTGAAACTTTGCAGGCAGGTTTGCGAAGCAGGATCGAACTGGCGGATTTCCCCCAAAACTGTAGCCATCCACAGTGTGCCATCCGGAGCAATATCCAGTCCAGTGATTGAATACGGAGGAAAATTGGATACATTGTCACGATTGAACAGACTCCAGGAGCCATTCTGATATCGAACCAATCCACCGCTGGTACCCAGCCAGACCACGCCATCGTCGCCGACTACAATCGATTTGATATCTTGATCAGGCAGGCCATTATCACTGTTGAAAACCTGTATACCCTGTGTGCTGACCACTGAAACGCCTTTGTAACCCCCGACCCAGATATCATCACCCACCACATCCAGGGCATAAACGCTGTTCCATGCCAGGCCATCCGATTCGGTGAACTGCTGCCAATTGCCATTGGAATAATCGTAAATGCCCAGACCGCCATAACCAATCAATAAACGATTATGGGCTTGATCACAATAGATTTTCGCGATTGTAGAGCTGCCGACATTGCCTTCTTCGGGCGTGATTTGATTAGTATCCCAAACGCCGGCTGCCGGGTCGAAGAAGTTGAGACCTTTTTCGGTAGCCACAACAATGCGCAGCTTGGGGATCGAACAGACCGTCACATCGTAAGCGCCGAGGTAACCCATACCATCCAGGGTGGTATATTTAGTGGTTTGGTTCGTGGAAAGGTCCCAGGCGACCACGCCGCCCAAAGTGGCAGCCCACAGGGTATTCTCATGCAACGCCAGACCGTTGACATAGTTGGCGTTGGAGTAGATATGCCAGCCGGGCGTAAGTCCGCCGATGGTGGTCGTTTCAGATTCAGACCCGGAGGTCGTTTCAGCAGCAGGAAGCTGCTCAGGGGATTCGGCAAAACTCTCCTCAGCAGGCTCAGACCCGGTTTCGGATTCTACAGACGCCGCTTGTTTACTGCCAAATAACCCGCAAGCCAGGGTTGAAAATATTACAATGAAGGCAATACACAGTAATTTGAAGTTTCGTTTTCTCATGGTTTTTCTAGACTCCTTATATTCTTCAGGATACCATGCAGGTCTCGTGAAACTCTCGCCAGTTTGGCTCTTTTTTTATCGGGAAAGGGGACAATTTGAAGAAATATGAAGTTTTGGAGTGGTTCAATTATTCTCGCCGCAATGCAGCCATGTCGCGTTTGATGGTGCGCATGCTGACATCCAGAATCTGTGCCAGTTCAAGCTGGGTAAGCCGGGCACCTTGCATTTGGGCTTCCTGGAGCAATCGAATCAAACGGGCACGGCGTAAGCCAACCGCGCCTCGAGTCGCTTTAATGGCTGCGTCAACCAATCCGGCATCCAGGGTCAACCGAACAGGGAGTGTGCTTTTCGCCTGCAAACCGGATAATTGACGCGTGATCACGCCTGCAGCAGGCGCAGGGGCAATCCCATAAGCGTATATTTTCTCCATCACCCGGCGGGTGATAGGGTGATAGGTGAAAAATGCCTGGCGGGCTGGTTCGTCCTCTAACTGAGCAGCGCCCAATAGCAATCTTTGATAGGCGCGCTCCAGGTAAGCCCGCGCTTGTTCTACCTGTCCATTGGCTTCCAAAGCCTGAGAATGAGCATAATATATAACCAGGGTTGTTTCCTCGAACCCCTCGCCCTGAACCAATGATATGATGGCATGGCGGCTTACTGCCAGTGCCTGGTCGGCCTGACCCAACCCCAGCAGAGTCAAAACCTGGTAGGCAAGCATTTCAGATAGAAAAGGCAGTTCCCCCATCTTTTCATACAGGTCGTGCGCCCGGCGGAATGCTTCCAGCGCCGGCTGGTGTTTTTCCTGAATCCATAAAGCACAACCTAAAGTGGTGGATGCCGCTGCTTCCCAGGCTGGCTGCTGATGGTTCCGGAAAGTGTCCAACGCCTGGTTGATCAGCGCAATAGCCTGCGATGCATTGGCTTCATCATAATCGATCAACGAATCGGCGATGTTGTATTGATTGATAGCCATCTCGACAGGATCGCATAATTGTTCGCAGATCTGGCGCGCGTTTTCCAGGAGACGCAGGCACTCGGGAAATCTGCCAAGCTGAGCCATAACGATAGCCAGGTTGTGAAGGGTTTGAACTTCCCGGCGGCGCGAGCCCACGTCCCGCCAGATACTCAGCTCTTCCTGATAGGCAAGCATGGCATCGCGACAGGCAAAGCGGTCTCCATAAATTAAGGCAATCCCACGCAAAGCTTCAGCCAGAGCAGTGCGCAGGCCATGTTCATAGGCTAATGAACGCATTTCCTGCAAGATGGTAAGCGCTTCGGTGCTGCGTCCCTGACGGTAGAGTGTGTATCCTTTCGATTTGAGTGCCTGAATAATATACCCCGGAGAGTTCAGGGTATGCGCCAGTTTAAGCGCTTGCTCGGCGCTGCGGGCAGATTGCACCCCCATCCCAGCCAGACGCTGCGCCTGAGAGAGGACCAACAGGGCATGAAGTTCGATCCAACGATCTCCTGAATCATGCGCCAGGATTAACGCCTCCGATGCTTTCTCCCGGGCTTCATCCGCCTGGCGCAGGTGAAAAGCTAGTTGCGCCTGCCGAACTAAAAGCGGGGCGGTATCTGGCTGGCAGTTTTCCAACAATCGAGCCGCACACTCGTACTCTTCGGCGCATAAAGCCAGGTCGATTTCTATCAGATACATTTTCTCTGGAACGATAGGAGGCGATAAAGCGCGGAGTTGTTCCACCAGGGATTTCAATGCAGGTGCATCGCTGCAGACTGCCGCCTGGCGCGCCTGGTCTATTAGCGCCTCGGATGAAGATTCTTCCGCTAAGTTTGACGCAAATGTGAAAGACATGGCATCATCAATGCGTAAAGATTGCGCCAGCGTCAGGGTGGCTGTCTCAGGTTCTATACCAAGCTCGTCAGTAGATAGAGTTAAAAACCGTTCAAAAGCTGCCAGAGCAGCCCCCCGCCTTCCCAACTCCCGATATACATTCATAAGGTTACGCAGAGCTGATTCATCATAAGGCTCAGCTTGCACCAGACGCTCGGCAATGGGAAGAACCTGGTTGTAACGCTGCTGGTGGATCAGTTTATTGCAAACCCGGTGAGATAGGTGAACATATTGCAAGTACAGGGATTCCCGCTCTTCAACCAGCCAATCGTCATAAAGCCTCTCCAACAAGTTCCCCCGATATAGGGTAATGGCTTCCAGCCAGACATCCAGATTGTCTTCAGCCGCAGCTTCCCGGAAGGCTTCCACATCCAGCCAACGTGCATTGGGCGGCAGGAATAACTCCTGAGAATTGGTTTCCAGGCGCAAATCGGGCAGCGAACGGCGTAGAAGCCATAATAAGTCGCTCAGCCGGCTGCGGCCATACTGTTCGGCCGCATCGGGAAAGAGCAAACCCGCCAGATACTCGCGGCGCAGTGGTTTGGGGTATAGAAGAAGGGCTGCCAGGAGCCCATGCGTGCGATGGGGAAGACTCGAATAGGATTGTTTGTCGCAGACAATCTGAACATCACCCAGCAAACTGAACCGGATTATTCCTTCAGGCGCGGGTTGAATGGGTTTAGATTCCTGGCTGAACCTTGGTATTGACATTGATTTTCTTTCGGGTTATGCTCGATTATTTTCGATAAATCTCCCACATACGGGCTAATTCATCTTCTTCGCAATGAATCTCCTGATATTTTGTAATCTGTCCATCCTGGACAATCTGCACATCATTTCCCTCAACCATCTGACCAATATCGGCATAGGGGATACTTTTTTCGTTCAGGTATTTCTGAGCTTCTTCTACTTTTTCTGGTGGAATTGTCGCGACCAGGGTACCAGAAGAAAGCATCTTAAGTGGGTCAAACTGAAACGCCCTGGAAAAGCGAGATACAACAGGCAATATCGGAATACGTTCGGCATGCACCAAGATTCCTAAACCTGATAACTGCGAAATTTCTAAAAGCGTTTCCAATAATCCACCTCGTGTTACATCGTGCATTGCGGTTGCACCATGTCGGGCTAACAGGAGTGCTTCAGGAACAATACTGATACCATCCATGAGTTGGTTCGCATCTAATAGATCTTGGTCATTTAATCCTGCTTGAAGGGCGATGTCCGCGAAATCATTCGCCAGAATCGCTGTGCCTTCAAGCGCAATCCCTTTCGTCACAAATATATGATCGCAAACTCGAGCGCCTTTGGTGCGAACCGACTCCTGGTCATATATAGTCCCTAAAGCAGTTACGGCAACCAGAGGTCTGGATAAATTTGCGGAATACCCTGTATGTCCCCCGATGATGGTAACGCCGATTTCATCTGCTGCTCGCCCAATGTCAGACATAATTTCTGTCAGCAGTTTTTCATCCTCTTTTTGTGGCACTAAAACTAACAGTAAAATCCAACGCGGCGGTGTTCCACTGGTCGCCACATCATTGCATGCTACATGAACAGCCAATGAGCCAATATTCTTAACAGCACCAACGATGGGGTCAATATGAGAAACCAATAATCCCTCATTGATACGGGTTAATGCGACATCCTCACCAAAGACCGCACCTAATACAACATCGGGATCATTATTATTGATAAATGGATGCACACACCGGTTCAAGACATCTAATGAAAATTTTGACATTATTTAAAAATCCTTTTGCACCATAGTAATTATCATGTGATTAAATCTGACCATCCTTTCCATTAACACTTACGATATTATTATCATTATTCGGGAAAAGTGGAAGTGATGAAATTCAGAAAAATATATCATTAACATACATCATTAATAATAATGACTTTCACTTTCCCATTTTATCAGTTGCTTCAATGTTTTTGACACATCCTTTGACGAACAATTAAACAATGCTTTCGTTACTGCTGCGTTCGTCTGAAAGTAATGTTCATTCAAAACACCGGGCATAAACCCTTATCTCTCACCCACCGTTGCCCTCACCTCCCCACACCGGTCGCAATCCTGGCGGTCGCACAACAGGGCGGTGGGATCTTCGGCGATCAACCCCTGCACTGTCTCGATCAATGCCGGAAGGAAAACTGCTTTAATCTCTGCTGTCACAAGCTGTACACGGTGGGTAGCTTTTTCCACATGCGGGGCGATAGCTTGAAACCCATTCGAGCAACCTGGGAAACCGGGGCATTCCACGATCCCCCGCCGGGTGAGTGCCCAGCGGGTAAATGCCATCCTCCCACTCATCCTTTCCCCCCAATGGATGCTGGTATTGACCGTATGGTCTACGCCGATCAAGATTGCCCATCCATTCGTCTCGACCAGCGCCTGGATGGGTGCCAGGGGATTTTCGATGCTTTGTGATTGCACAATGTCCTCGGCGCCGATACCGGCGAAGGAAAGAATGGGATGGCTTGAACGCACCGCTTGATTGTTTTGACGCAACGTCTCTGCCAGGATACCCATCAAGCGATCGGCTGGCATCTGTGGTTGAAAAAACTCCGCCATGCGGTTGGCGTCTTTGGCGCTGCCGTAATTGATGGCATTGTCGGGTGGGCCTACCTCCGGTGTGATCATCGTTTTATAGGTAAACGTCGGCATGACTACCGACGGGAAAACCGACAGCAGCGCCCCGAGTAATGTCCTCGCGCCTCCAATCACCTCTCCTAGAGACGAGAGCGAGGCGTGCACAATCACCGGTTGCGAACTATTGATGTCAAGCTGGCGGAATGCTCTGACCAAATCTCTGAAAGTGACCATACATTTTTCGATGCGTGTGTTCCTCTTCTCAACTCACTATTCACTACTCTCCACTCACTCTTAATCACTCCCCCCGCCATTCGGGTTTTCTTTTCTCAATGAAAGCGTTCATTCCTTCTTTTTGGTCCTGGGTGGAAAACAGGAAATAGAACGCCCGCCTTTCTTCTGCCAAGCCATCGGTCAGGGTAGAATTGAACGCAAAATTCACCGCTTCTTTAGCCAGGCGTACTGCAAGCGGAGGACGAGCAGCGATCTCCTGCGCCAGCTTGATCGCTTCATCCAGGTAATTTTCCACCGGGAATACTTTATTCACCAGCCCCAATTGAAGCGCTTCCGCCGCCGTGAGCGTGCGGTTGTTCAAAATCATCTCCATGGCGATAGCTTTCCCCACCCGGCGTGTTAGCCGTTGCGTGCCGCCTGCCCCAGGAATGACGCCGATGGTAATTTCCGGCTGCCCGAACCGGGCGCTTTCCGAAGCCACGATCATATCGCTCGACATTGCCAGTTCGCACCCGCCGCCCAAACACCACCCTGATACCGCCGCAATGACCGGTTTTTTGATCGATATCAGGCGGTCGAATTGGCCGATAGGATCACGCTGTAGCATATCCACCGCCGAAGCTTCCACCATCTCCTTGATATCGGCACCGGCGGCAAAAGCCCGATCGCTGCCAGTGATGACTATCGCTCCAACGGCAGTGTTTTGATCGAACGCATGCACTGCATCCATCAATTCACGCAGCAATGTAAAGTTGAGAGCGTTCAACGTTTCAGGGCGGTTGAGTTTCACCAACCCCACCTGATCCACCACTTCACACACGATCGTTTCATAGGAAGACATGGCAACCTCCATTCAATAACCAAAAATCCGATGAATTCACCCGGCTTTTTTCGCGGCTTGCCGGGCAAGACGGTCGACCAGTTCGTTATCTTTGTTTCCGGAATGTCCTTTCACCCAATGCCAGGCAATTTGATGCGTTTGGATTACCTGGTCGAGCGCTTTCCATAATTCCACATTCGCCAGTGCGCCGTCTTTTCGCCGCCACTGACGCTTCTTCCAGGTCGGCATCCATTCGGTGATGCCGCGCCGTAAATACTCCGAATCAGTATAAAACTCGACCCGGCAAGGCCAGTTGAGCGCCCGCAGCGCCTCGATGGCTGCGGTTAATTCCATCTGGTTATTGGTGGTATGCGAATTTGACCCGGTCAGGATTTTCTCCGTCTTGCCAAACCGCAGCAGCGCCGCCCATCCGCCTGCCCCTGGGTTGGGGTGACACCCGCCATCGGTATATATCGTCACAACAGTAGAGTCAGTCATATACAATAGAAGTTATTAGGTATTAGGTATTAGCAATTCATCAACGATAATTTTATTCACTATATTTGAGTTTTTAGTTCAACCTATCCTCATTCCTTTCTTCCTGACTTCCTCATTCAATTTATGGATAATTTTTATGCAAATTGGCAGCTGTTTCATGCAGCAGCTTGGTCAAACTCGGTATCTGATCGGCTTCGAAATACCATTGAAATAACTGCGTTGTGGCATCTCCCACCGCCCAACGCACCACACCCCAGGAGGGCAATGCCGGTTCTGCTCTCGCATAAGGCATCAAATCGACCACAGCTTGCCAATCCGGTTGGGGCAAGTCACCCATATCCAGGCTGTCGAGAACCTCAATTTGTAGGGGTAATTTCCCGGTAACCGCAATCAGTTTGGCCTGGTTTTCAGGTAACGTCAGCCATTTAATAAAGAGCCAGCTGGCAAGCTGTTTAGCGGGTTCTGACTTTAAAATAAAAAAATCTGGCCCATAAACCTCGATTACCGGCTTCTCCGAAGATGGGAAGGGAATAACCTCCCACTCATCGGGGCTATTGGCAATAAACATCGACGTATTCAACAGGTTCAATGTATCCAGATCGGCGGAAATAAACAACCCTTCTCGCTTCGAAAATTCCTCCACCGGGGGGCGGCTATCACTGACCCAGGCGCAACCATCGTCATACAGCGAGCGTAAAAAGGTTAATGCCCCTTTGACCTGGGATGTATTAAACTGGTAGCCTTTGTTTTCATCTGCAACCATATCTCCGCCAAACGCATAAATCCAACCCACGGAAGCCGGATAATTTGTAGAAATGATCAAGCCTCCTTTGGTATCGTTTTCATCATCTTCATCGTTGAGATTCGCTTTATGTGCCTCACACGCCTGTATTTCGAACTCTTTTGGAGTTTGAGGCGCCGTTTTATACCCCAGTGCTTTCGACCAGGTTTTATTGTAAATGAGAAAATACGCGGTCCTCTGTGCCGGGAAACCCCATTGGTCAGGAGTCTCCGCCGATAATTGAAAAACAGGAAAATACGCCTCTTCCTCCTCCGTGGATAATCCCCATACCGGATCGGTGCGGTAATCGTCCAGGTCCAGGATAAGTTTACGAGCGCTATTCCAATAGGACGCCTGAGACGGATAACCCATGACGATCTCCGGGAAACCGCCGGTGTTAATGGCATTATAGACAGCATCACCCATCGCATCCGCGCCCCCTTTGTAAACGCCGCTCACTGAGATCCCCCATTCATTGCTGCGATTGAAATCTTTGATCAATGTCGTTATGGTTTTTTCTTCATCCCCTCCCCAGGTATGCCAGAATTCTATCGATACCCCCTCTAATTCGGAGGCGTCAACCTGAAATTGGCTGGTAGGTTGCGGCGTGGGTGTAGCACTCTTTTGGGGAGTAGGCGTCTTGGTAACCGGTGAGTTATTCAGAGTTGGTGTGACGTTTATCTTATCTGGCAGCCCCTGACAAGCAGCCATAAGAAATAAATAAATGATAGAAATGATAAGTATTTGGAGAAAGATGGACAAAAGCTTATGCCGCTTGACGAAATCCATAAATACCTCGACGAGGAAGATCATAATTCCATATAGTTTATCATTAGTTTGAAATGATTTGTAATTTGGTGAGAGGTGAGTAGTGATCTGAGAATTTTGATTCAAATATATCCGAAATTTAGCATCACATATCCCATCCCCCATTTTGCCGATCTTCTGCGTCCCCCCAAATTCTGTGAATTTGGGGGGATTGAGGGGGGTTGGAGGTTGGGAGGGGGAAATCTTTACTTTTTCGTGAGTCTCCACTTCGTTTAAGATTTAAAATATCAGGATATGTTAGAATAGTATCAAATTCTCTAGCAACCTCAATAAGATGTGTTTTATAATTCATAAAGAAATAAATCAATATACAACTTCAGCGAAGGCAAAATTTTTTTACAAATCATCAGTATTCAAAGGAGGTGGTTTTAGAATCAAATTGCATCGGATATGTTTTTACAAATAGAGTTACATACTATATCGATGAATAAATATGAATAAAAAGAGGAGAAGCAACACCATGAATAAAAAATCAATCTTACGCCTTTTGGCTGTGCTGATGATTGCGGCATTCGTTTTAGCAGCCTGCGCGCCAGCAGCCACACCAGAAGCCCCCGTGGAAGCACCTGTCGAACCCACAAAACCCCCAGAACCCACTGCAGTGCCACCCACAGATACGCCGGAACCCCCCACCGAAACACCGGAACCGGCTATAGGCTCGGCTGAACATCCTATCAAAGTTCTCTTTGTCCCCTCGGTGGAAGCTGCTACCATCGTCGCGGGTGGTGAAGCCATGGCTGCCGCGCTTAAAGAAGCCACCGGTTTGGAATTTGTGGTCAGTGTACCTAGCTCATATCCTGCTACGATCGAGGAAATGTGCGCCTCCCCAGCCGATACCATGGGCTTTATTCCTGCATTGGGTTACGTTTTCGCTAACCAATTGTGCGGTGTAGATGTTGCTTTTAAAGCTGTCCGCTACGGCAGCGCCGTTTACTGGGCGCAATTCCTGGTAGCCCGCGATAGCGAAATCCAGACCGTTGAAGACCTGGAAGGTAAAAAATGGGGCTATACCGAACCTGCTTCCACTTCCGGCTATATGGTTCCGTTGGTCATGATGAATGAAGCGGGCGTAACCCCCGGTGAATCCGTGGAAACTGGCGGTCACCCACAATCAGTCAAAGCCGTCTACAATGGCGAAGTTGATTTCTCCACTTCATTCTATACACCGCCGCTCAAACCCGAAGGCGAACCAGCCTGGCAAGAAGGCGATGCCCCGGATGTACCGGATGATGTGCTTGATTTGTGCGCCCCCACCGCCGATGAAAAGAAACTTATGTGCGGCGACTGGCGTATTTTGGACGCCCGCGGCAATATCCGAACTGAGGCTCCGGATGTGGTCCAAAAAGTGCGCGTCGCATTCGTCTCCCCCGGAATCCCCAATGACACCCTTTCGTTTGGCCCTGAATTTCCGGAAGACCTGCGCGCTCAAATATCAGAAGCCTTGCTCGCATATGCTGAAACCGAAGGTTGGATGGAAACCATCGGTAGCCAGGACTTCTATAACTGGACCGGCATTATGGACGCCACTGATCCCGAATACGATTTTACTCGGATGATGGTGGAAGCCGTCGGTATTACCCTTGAGAGTCTTGGTGAATAATCTAAATATCTAAATCTAAAGCCCCGGACTTTATAATTATTTGTCCGGGGCTTCTATATAATAAAATGTGGAAAATCGCATGCTGAAAGTACAAAACCTGACAAAAATATATGAGGGCGGTGTACTTGCCCTGGATAACGCGAGTTTTGAAGTGCCCAAAGGGCAATTCCTGGCTGTGATCGGTTTGAGTGGATCAGGCAAGTCCACCTTGCTGCGTTGTATCAATCGCCTTATCGAACCCACTTCTGGTAAAGTTTTATGGAATGATTTAGATATCACCGCCGCAACTGAAGAAGATTTACGTCAAATTCGACGGAAAATCGGTATGGTCTTTCAGCATTTTAATTTGGTGCATCGTTCCAGCGTACTTACCAATGTTTTAGCGGGGCGATTGGGTTATGTCAATCCTGCCTGGAGCATTATGAACCGTTTCCCCAAAGAAGATATCGAAAAAGCGATGAAACAACTCAACCGGGTTGGCATTGCTGAAAAAGCGCATCAGAGGGCAGATGAGTTAAGCGGTGGTCAGCAACAACGCGTCGGCATTGCCCGCGCTCTCATGCAAGATCCAGCCATGATCCTGGCAGATGAACCGGTAGCCAGCCTGGATCCGGTATTGGCGCACAGTATCATGCAATACTTGGAATTGATCAATAAAGAAGATGGCGTAACCGTATTATGCAGTTTACACTTCCTGGATCTGGTACACCGTTATGCTCATCGAGTCGTCGCTTTAAATGAAGGGAAGCTGGTTTTTGACGGTCTTCCTCAAGAGATCGATGACCACCGTTTTAAAGAAATTTATGGAAAAGACGCCGAACGGGTTGGATAAGGCAGGTAAACATGGATAAAAAACCCTCTATTGGTAAATCTATTCGTGTGGGGTTAATCGTAGTATTATGCCTGATCGTCTATGCTTACGGCTTTCAGGTGACCCAGGTGAGTTTCAAAGAGATCAGCTCGGAAAGGCGGCAAGAAAGCCTGACCCGCGTTTTACGGGCATTAGCCAAGCCTAACCTTGTTGAATACGAGCAGAAAGAAACGGTCATCAAAGCCCCCATTTATGTCCCTTGCACAGAAGAGGGTGCCGTTTTACCTGAGCCCGATAAAAGCCAGCCCTACCTGGTCTTAGCCCCCGCCTGCGCCGATCCGCGCACTGAAATCCAGATTGAAGGCTATAATTTTACGCCGAATTCTGAAGGTTCACTGTATTTTGTACCCCCCAGTGAAGTGAATCTGAATTTGGGATCGTTTAAAGCTGATGACAAAGGCGCTTTCAGCGTAACAGCGAAAGTCCCCCCTCGACCCGAAACCGTAGTCCAATATGTCCATGCTGTATCTCTGCAAAGAGTTGGCAGCCCAACAATAACCCAAACTGCCATTGATACCTGGGATAAAATCGTTGAGACTATTTTCCTGGCATTATTAGCCACTACTTTGGGAGTCATTTTTTCTATACCAGTCAGCTTCTTGGCAGCCCGCAATATCATGAAGGAAATAACCAGCCCTATTAGTTCATTATCGCTTTCAATCATAGGCTGGCCAGTTGGTATCGGCCTTGGCGTTGTCCTGGCGAGATGGCTCAGTCAACAAAGCCAGAGCATTTATGCTAACATTTGGCTGACATTATTAGCTATTATTATTTTGTGTGTGATCGCATGGTATTTAATCCGTTGGGCAATGCCTCAAGAGGAAACACGTAAACCAAAACTTTCTATTAGAATCACGCGCATCTTTGCCCTGGGTATTTCAGGTATTATCATGATTCTTGTGGTAATGCTTGTCGCAAAATCAACCATGACGGCTGGCACAAACATTGTGTCGCCCTTAGGCGCGTTTGGTTTCCTCGGATCATTTCTATCAAATATGGGTGAAATCATCAATCTTATAATACCCATAATTGTCGGCCTGGGTGTTGGCGCATTGGTGAGCAATTTCTTCTCGAAAATCGGTAAGTGGATATATCTGCGATTTAATCCGTCCTTACGCTTGATTGCAAATATCGTATTAAGTGGATTAGCGGGCGCCACAATTTTTATCATTCTGGGAAATATCATTAATTGGTTCTATCAGATAAACGATCCGATAAAAATATTTTATGTCCCGGCGGTTGTTGGCGCGCTGTGTGGTATTGCATTAGCCATTTGGGCGCGAAAAGAAGATGCCATTCCGGTAGGGATGGCTATATATTACATCACACGCACCTTGTTGAATGCCACACGTGCGATCGAAGCCTTAATTTGGGTGATCGTTTTTGTCGTTTGGGTAGGAATTGGCCCATTTGCCGGGGTGCTGGCGTTATCTCTGCACACCGTGGCAGCTTTAGCGAAATTATATTCAGAGCAGGTGGAAAGTATTTCCCCCGGTCCGTTGGAAGCCGTGAGAGCTACCGGCGCAACACGACTGCAAATGATTATTTATGCTGTCATCCCGCAGATCATTCCGCCATACATCTCTTTCACCATGTATCGTTGGGATATCAATGTGCGTATGTCGACCATCATTGGTTTCGGCGGCGGTGGAGGCATTGGTTTTTTGTTGATTCAAAATATCAATACCATGCAATACCGCGCCGCCTCCGCCCAAATGCTGGCTATCGCCATCGTGGTAGCGCTCATGGATTATCTCAGCTCATACATGCGTGAAAAAGTTGTCTGATCTCACAAATCAATTTTTGACAGATATCGAAAATCATAAAATTCCCGGTTTATCGCTGGGAAATGACCTCATTCATCCTAATTACGGCGGAAAATCGATTTTAAACATACCGTCTACAATTTGCCGTGCATTTGGGATTCCCGCCATCGGCGCCCCTGCGTTGCACGAAGAATATCTCAACATAATCGATCGACTCACCCGCGGCAATGAGATCCGTCAGGTCATCATGATATTGATGGATGGTTTATCTTTGCATCGCCTGCGCCGTTGGATGCATGACGGTTTATTGCCGGTTTGGGAAGAATGGTTGGGTGAAGGCTGTTTATTGCCATTGACCTCCATAGTCCCTACCACCACCTCTTCCGCGTTAACCAGCTTATGGACCGGACGAAGCCCTGCCGAACATGGAATTGTAGGTTATGAGATGTGGATGAAAGAATACGGAATGGTCATTAATTCCGTGATACACGCACCCATGTCCTATAAAAATGATATGGGCAGCCTGGTGAAAGCCGGCTTCAAACCCGAAGAATTCATCCCCTATCCCACCCTGGGAACATATTTAGCTCAATATAACATTCAAGCCCGCGCCTTTCAACATTTCAGTATCAGCCGCTCTGGTTTATCAAAAATGTTGTTTAAAGATGCCCGAGTCGATCCGATCAACACGGCAACGGATTTATGGTTGAATTTATTACAATTAATCGAAAGTAAACCGCAGGAACGCATGTTTAACTGGGTTTATTGGGGTGAGATCGATTATTTCTCCCATCATTACGATCCGGATGATGATCGGGTTTATATGGAATTTAAAAATTTTTGTCATGCATTTCAAGAATCATTTCTAAAACCTCTGAAACAAAAATCGAAAGGCAATATTCTACTAATTCTAACGGCTGATCACGGAGAGATTGCCACCTATAATAATCCAAACTTTGAGTTAAGGTATCACCCATCATTAATCCGGCGATTGCATATCATGCCCACGGGTGAACACCGCCTGGCATTTCTCCATGTGCGTCCCGGGCAGGCGAAAAATGTACGCTCTTATATTCAACAAACCTGGGGGGATCAATTTTGCCTGGTCAGCAGCTCTCAAGCTGTGAAAGCCGGGCTGTTTGGTGAAGGCAACCACCATCCCCAATTAAATGATCGTATGGGGGAATATATCTTGGTTGCCCAGGAGGATGCATATCTATGGTGGGCAGATAAAGATAATTATATGCACGGCCGGCATGGCGGGATGAGCAGCGATGAAATGCTGGTGCCATTTTTTGTTCTCGGATTGTAACCATCCCCCTCTCGACATCCAATATATCTTTTTGTTCGGTAACGTGTATTACGGCAAGTAATTCCAGGGATTTACTTTCGTTCCTTTATACATCATTTCGAAATGTAAATGCGATCCGGAGGCGTTTCCCGTTTCGCCCATCGCACCGATAACACCCCCCTGTATAACACTCTGACCGCAACCAACGTTAATAGCGTTAAGATGGGCATACAACGTTTGCCAACTATTCCCGTGATTGATTACCACCACATTCCCATATCCCCAGTTATTCCAACCGGAGTACACCACCACCCCCGTATCGGCAGCATATATGGGGTCGCCGGTTTCTCCATCAATATCGATACCATAATGATTGGTGGATGGGGAGTAATCGTAGCCTGATAAAAAGTGGTTATTGGCTGGCCAAATAAACACGCCGTTTCCCACCGAACCGATCGCCACATTCTCGCAGGCACCTGGTCCTAATACTTTAGCAACTCCGGGGTTATCCAGTGGGATTTCTGGGGCGCTCCAGGTAACAAATTCGCGCGTACCACCCGGTACAACCAACCATAGACCAGCTTCGATATTTGGATGAGCATAATCACCCAGTTGGGTTGGGTCTAGCTGATTCCCAGGCCAATTGATGATCGTTTCCGGCGTTACACCAAAAAAGCGTGCAACTGTGTTCAACCCATCTCCTGCCTGCCAGCGATAATATGTGCCGTCTACAGGCAATATGGCGAGTTCCTGACCTGGCCTCAAATTATGCGGATTATCCGCTAAAACCAGTTGATTTCCCCATAATAGCGTCTCTGGTTTTAAACCAAACCGGTCTGCAATATCGAACAGAGTATCCCCCGTTTGGACAGTATACGTGATCACATCATAACGCGGCCGAGAAGGTATCGTGGTATGCGCCTGTACATACCGGGTTATGCCAACAGGATCGATTTCTCCGGCATTGATCAAAGATAACACAGGGACATCGGGGATCGGTGTTGCCGTGGCGATGGCCATTCCCAATCCAGAACCCCCTTGAAATTGCATGGGATTGATCACGTACAATTGACCCATCACCCAAATGATAACCACAATCAACACGCCTAAAATGATAAGAGTCGCTAATCGCAATGAGGCATTTGCCAATCCGATGCGAGTAAGCAATTCCCACAGATTATATAATGGATCTTGCGGAACCTCTTCCTCAACGATGGGCTTTGTTTTTGGCAGCCCTTCTGCCGAGAATTCTATATCATTGCCGGGAAGAGGGTGGATTTCAGGATTATCTGTCATTATTTAAAACGTAATAGCATGATAACATCAGGGACTTTTTCCGTCAAACCATGATTATGGCTGAGTAAGGCTGTCGATTGCCACAGTTACAGCGCTGCTCGGATCGTTTTCCCCTTGTATCACGGTCAAAGCTGCCTTATAAAAAATGGAGTTCAGGCGTGTGATATCATCCGTTCCCATGACAATATTTGCCGATGCGATGACACGATTTGATAATAATTTTAATGATTCGTCTTCCCAGTTATTTAAGGCGCTCCGGCGAGTAGGTAAATATCCGTTTGCCATGGTCCATTCTGTTTGGAATTCTGTATCCGATAAAAATTCTGCCAATTCAACCGCCAGGGATTGATCGCTGCGATGAGGATTAGCTAAAGCCCATACCCACCCGGACGCCAACGTAAAAGGCGCGCCATTAGTGGTAGGTATCGTCGTCGCTGAGTATTCACCACTAAGATTATTGAAATACGACAAAGACCAGGTGATGATCATTTTGGTTCGATTATCGTTTAATGCCTGCCAGCATTGTTCATCACTTTGGATCTGAGCAACCCAGGAAGACATTAAATGATTTTCTAAAGATTGATCGATTATCGAGAGCGTGGTTGATAATGGCTCAGGGCTGATCGTGAGTTTGCCCTCGTCATCATAAATATTCCCACCGGCTGCCAGATATAGTGTCGTGGGGAATAAATTTTTCGTATCACCGGCAGGGTAAGCTAATGAATTGGTACCGGTCAGAAATTCAGAAAACGAAACCGGGGGAATCTCAATTGAAGAACGGTAAACCATAACCATGGCATTGCCTGCAAAAGGTAATCCGAATGTGCTGTTTTGCAGCCGGCCAAGCTGGTTAGCATATTCGAACCAATCTTCCTCGTCGATCACCTCGGTCAACCCGTCATAAGGATGAAGCATTCCTTTCAATACAGCCACTTGAAGCTGGGAATGCGGGAGAGCGATCAAATCCGGTACAGCTTCAGGGGCAGCTACGCTGGTGGTTGTCAGTGAATTGATTAGACTGGCAGCCCCTTCTTCAGATTTTTCTCGGATCTCAATCTGCACACCCGGTCTTCGAGCGGTGAATTCTTCCAGCCGTTCCTTTAGAATTTCTCCGCTTGGACTTCCTGAATTGGGTGAAAATTGGGGTGGCATCCAAATGCGTAAAGTCTTTGTACTGGATGTAGGCGTCGGGTCTAGATAACTACTTTTCGTGGGTGTACTGGCAATCACCGTAGCTGTTGGCGTTACCTCTTCCTGAGGATTGCCCTGACATCCAGCCAGGAACAGAATATTTGCAATAATCAAGATTTGAACAAATTGTCTCATTTTAATTCTATTGAATTTTGTAAGAGCACCAGTAATAATTTTACGGTATGAGTCACATCATCCAGGTCAATCATTTCGGAAGGGGAATGAATATACCGGCAAGGAATAGAAAGGCAGCCAGCCGGTACCCCGGCTCGGGTAAGCTGGATGGCCCGGGCATCGGTGCTGCCCGCTTCAAGCACCTCCATTTGGTATGGTATTTTTGCTTTATGGGATGTTTGCACTAACAACTCGACAAGGCGCGGGTCTGCCAACATACCGGAATCGCGTACTTTTATGGCAGGTCCTCTGCCCAAAGCGACCTCCATTTTAATCCCTTTAGGCGTATCCCCTGTTCTGGTCACATCCAACGCCAAACCGATGTCCGGGTCGATGCCATATGCCGCAGTGATGGCGCCGCGTACGCCTACTTCTTCCTGTGCACTGAACACGAAAAACACCTGGTGAGGCGTTGACTTCATCTGCCGCATGGTTTCAATCAAAATCGCAACACCAACCCTGTCGTCCATCGCTTTCGAAACCATGCGCTTCCCTAAATCAATCGGGGGGCGTTCAAAAGCCGCGACATCGCCGACTTTAACCGGACAATTTTTACGGTCCGCCATCCCCAGGTCAATATACATCTGGTCAATGGCGGGCGCATTCTTTGGCTGGTGGCTATCTTCTTGACCGATCACGCCAACCGCTCCATTAACAAACCGTACATGCCCGCCCACACAATTCAAAGGTCGCACGCCTCCGATCGTGGTAAAACGGGCGAATCCATCCTCATCGACATGCGTGACGATCAACCCGATTTCATCCATGTGGGCAGACAGCATGATTTTTAACCCGCCGGCTTTGGGTTCGGGAGTACTTACAATTAGATTTCCCAGCGCATCCACCCGCGCCTGCCAGCCGGATTTTTTGACGGTAGGCTCAATTTCATCTTGGATTACCTGGCGGATATTCTTCTCGTATCCGGAAGGACCGGTGACCGAGGTTAATTTTTTAATAAGTGACTTCATTCGTTTTCCTCATTTTTCGTTGGCTGATAGCATATTGCCGGCTATCGCTCTGATTTAAGGATGTCCGGCGTCATACGTTCCAACGCCGCCTGAATAAGCCGGCAAGTGTTAGCCCAATCGGAAAGCCGGACGAGCGTTGTTCCCGAATGCAAATATCTTGCAGGGGTCGAAAGGCTTACCGTGGGAATGCCGTGTTTCTGGACATGAATAGCGCCCGCGTCGGTACCGCCTCTGCCAGGCTGGCGGATTTGATAAGGGATATCCAATGCCTGTGCGGTATTAATCAAATGCTGCACCAGGCGAGGATCCGATAGAGTGGCGCTATCGGCAATATAAATCGCTGGACCGGCGCCTAAATGTGTATTGTAAATCGTGTTATCTTGCCTGGGACGGTTATCCGGCTGCCATACCGGCAAATCGCGTGCAGGAGTGCAATCCAATACGATTGCCGCTTGTGGATCTAGGGTGTAGGCAGCCACCCGCGCTCCCCGTAAACCCACCTCTTCCTGAACAGTAAATGCCGCCAATAGTTCGATATTGTCCGGAACATTTTTTAACAATTCTATCAAAGCAGCCACACCCAAACGGTCATCCAGCGCTTTCGTACGTAAACTATCACCCTGCCGGATAAATTCAGAGGCAAATGTTGCCCGATCGCCAATTTTTACTTTTTTATTATTCCCTGGTCCCACATCGATGCGCAGGTCCTCCAACGTGAAATCGCGCTTTCGTTCCTCCACGGTACTCAAGTGAATAGGTTTCGCGCCAATCACCCCGGGTATTCGATCCTTACCTACCAAAATTGGTTTACCGGCTAAAGCACTCACATCGATGCCGCCAACTAAATCAAATCGAAAGAACCCGGTTTCTTTATCGTCTTCGTGAGTGATCATGAAACCGACTTCATCCATATGGGCGGCGACCATTACCCGCAAATGATCTTTACCCTCACCTTTTCGAGTTGCCAATACATTCCCCATGGCATCCACACGCACCTCATCCGCTATGGGACGTATATGTTCGAGAACCAGCGTTCTCACCTGGCTTTCGTCTCCTGAAACGGCGCAAGCCATACATAATTTTTCCAGCAGCCGCATTTGCCGAGGTGCGATGTGATATTTTTCCTTTGAAGTATTTTGTTTACTAGTCATCCCATTTTATCTTTTGCATGAAATCAATTTCCAATTGTGTGGCAAATTCTGCCATCAACCTACCGGCGCGTTCGATATCTTTCAGCGAAACCATTTCCACCGGTGTATGCATATATCGCAAAGGAATGCCAATATTTATGGTGGGGATCCCTTCCCTGGTCACCTGTAAACCATCAGCGTCAGTAGACGAATGTCTTGGCATTACCTCGATTGTACAGGGAATTTCTAAGCGCTCACCAAGTTGCTTGAACTCGTTGAATAAGGTGGGATGTACGGTTGGCCCCCAACCCAAGGTAATCCCTTTTCCTAGCGGAAATGATTTATGGGAAGCTACCCCCGGGCTGCTGCCAAACGTTACATCAAGAACTACCGCCAACGAAGGCCGTAACTGGTAGCCGGATGTGATCGCGCCTCCCAGGGTTTCTTCCTCCTGCACAGTCGCCGCAGCCCAAACATCCCATTCCAATTGGCGGTTTTTTAATGTTTGAAAACAAAGCGTGATCGCTGCCAGCGAAGCCCGGTTATCCAGTGGATGCCCAATTAGAATATCATCGGCTATTTCTATCGGCGGTTGAGCAAAACTGATACGGTCGCCAACATTCACCAGCCGCTTTACCTGGCGTCTGTCAAAGCCGGTATCGATGAGCATATATTGGATAGGCAATGAACCGGGTTGAAGATCGGGGGGCAGCAGTTGTCTTGGCGGCGGCACGATAACCCCGGCAATGTCTGTTTTTGCATGAACGGTCACCGTTTGACCAATCAAGATACGCCCATCAATGCCGCCAATCGTGGTAAAACGCAAAAACTCATCCACAATCCCGGTCACCATCAAGCCAATTTCATCCATATGAGCCGAAAGAAACAAGCTGGGACGAGGCTGCGGGGCTGTTCCACGTTTTAAAGCGTGGAGACTGCCAAGGCGGCTGGTTTCGATTTCATCACAAAGCGGCAACCAGATATTTTTGATCACTTGCCGAACAGGCGACTCAAAACCAGATAAGCCTGGCGGCGTAATTAAATCTTTTAATAATGGATATATATCAATCATGATTATTCAACACACTTATGGGAGAAAAAATATTATCGAATGAGGATTTGGAACGTTCCCCGAGGTTGTTGTCTCGGTGAGCGTCGGTTCAATTTCCGGTGAAGAAGTACTGGTAGGAGTCATGGGCTGTGTTTCTGTAGCGCTTGGAGCCAGGGTAGCTGAAGGCTCGATTGTATTTGTAGGGAGCATTGTGTATGTTTGCGTAGGCTCGAAAGTAAGCGTAAACGTCGGGCTGATAGTGGGGGTCATGGTAGATGTATTTGTTTTCGTTATCGTTGGTGTGCGCGATGCCGTCATCGAAGGTGTGGTTGAAATCGTTGGTGTATCGGTGGATGTGATTGTGGGCGTTTCAGTCCAATCCGCACCATATTCAGTCGCCGTGGCGGTAGGCGATAGCCAGGGTGTTTGTGAAGGCGTCTTGCTGGCTGTGCGCGTGACAGTTATCGTAAGTGTTACCGACCGCCCGCGAGTTAATCGCTGACTGGCAATGATCGACCCAAAACAATAACAAGGCAAGGTAGCTAAAATAATACTGATCAATGTAAGACGTATTCGCCTTGTAAAGCTCGGGTCACGATTCATGCCATATCCTTATAATGGATAGATGATAACACTTCGTTGTAAACGTGGCAAGTCATATAAAATATGGTAAAAATAGCTGATGAACTGGATTTATCTGTCTCCCCATTTCGATGATGCGGCGCTATCCTGCGGCGGTTTAATATGGGAGCAAACTCATACAGGTGATGAAGTGAGTTTGTGGACAATTTTTGCCGGAAAACCCGTTCAATATCCTCGGTCGCCAATAATAGATGAGTTACACACCCGATGGGGTTCTGGTCTGCAGGCAACCGATATGCGTATGAATGAAGATATTCAATCCTGCCGTTTACTCCATGCCTCGTACCACCATTTAAATTGGCTCGATTGCATATACCGGGTGGATCATCAAGGCGCCCCATTATATCCCTCGCAGGATTCGCTTTTTGGAAAATTGAATGAATATGAAGCTGCTTTCGCGGATATTCTCGCACAAGAAATCGAACCGTTAATCCCCCCACAAGCGCAAGTGGTTTGCCCCCTGGCTATTGGGAATCACATCGATCACCAATTAACCCGTCAAGCCATCACAAAAATTGGAAGGGATACCTGGTTCTATGCAGATTTCCCTTATATATTAAAAAACCAGGCAGAGATTTCGAATTATATTGAAAAAGATTGGATAGCTGAAACATATCCAATATCAGAAAGTGGATTTCAAGCCTGGATAAGAAGCGTGTTGGCGCACCGCTCTCAACTTAGTTCTTTTTGGAAAAATACCCAAAAAATGGAAAACGACTTTCGGCAATTTCTCCAAATTCATCAGGGGATTACTCTGTGGCATTCGCATTCAATTCACTGAACGAATCTTGCATTTCATTTGTGTTTATGTTAAAATGCCTGCGCGGCGAGATAGGAAGCTTCTAATTCCCATACCGCCGCATAGTATTTTGGATGAACACCCTCCTGGTAAAACCAAACCCACCGGGAGGAGTGATTTTTTCTAATCGGCAAAGAGGAGGAAGCAATGCCCCCCTCATTTTTAACCCGAGAGGGCTTTCAGAAGTTACAAGAAGAACTCGATTACCTGCGCACGATCAAACGTCAGGAGGTCGCCAATCGCCTGCACGAAGCGATGGAAGGTGGCGAGCTTATTGAAGATGCCGAATATGAAGCCGCGAAAAACGAGCAGGCTTTCGTCGAAGGTCGCATTCAGGAATTGGAGATCTTGCTAGCCAATGCACGCGTCATCGAAGGCACCGGCAAGTCAGAAACGGTTCAAATCGGAGCTAGGGTGACCATCCGGGAAGATGATAACGAACCGGAAGAATATATCATCGTTGGACCGGCAGAAGCCAATCCGCGAAATGGACGGGTATCCAATGAATCCCCCCTGGGGCGAGCGCTTATGGATCATCGCGCCGGCGACCAGATCCACGTCGAAGCGCCGGGTGGTTCATTTACTGTCCAATTATTGAAGGTGGAATAATATTGGGGCGCAGCAATAAGCCCCGCGCAATACAATCTTGCGCGGGGCTTTTATTATTTATATGACATTGCTCGATGAGCAGTGAATAGAGAGCAGGCATTTTGGTATATAGTGATCAGTGAAGAGACTCATGAGAAATAATATAGGATAATGAATTCTATGTATAATTTGCTGATTTCTATTTTCCTGTTTTTTACACAGCATTTATTATTACGATTGGAGTGATCTATGTCAAGCGATTATTCAAATTTAGAGAAAATCCGCCTGGAGAAATTGACGCGCCTGAGAAAACAAGGTATCGAACCCTACCCCACACGTGCACATCGCACTCACACCAGCAAAACCGCAATACATCTATTTGAGCAAACAGAATCTGAAGGGAACGCATCTGGCAGCGTTATTACCCTGGCAGGGCGTATTCGCTCCATGCGCGCCATGGGAAAAATCACCTTTGCACATATCGAAGACGGCGATGGGAAAATTCAATTATTTTTACGAGCCAATGACCTGGGAGAAGACGCCTTAAATTTGTTCAACCGGGAATTCGATCTGGGTGATTTCATACAGGCAAGTGGTGAATTGTTCCGCACCAAAACCGGCGAGATCACGCTGCGGGTAAACGAATATCGCTTATTGGCCAAAGCGGTCACCCCGTTACCGGCTGCAAAAGATGAAGAAGTGGACGGTAAAATTGTCCGTCATACCGCATTGAGTGATCCGGAGATGCGTTACCGTCAGCGCTATGCCGATCTGGCGATCAACCCCGATGTCCGGGAGATTTTCCGCAAGCGAGCTGCCATTATGCGCGCCTTACGAGAATTTCTGGATAATAACGCTTTCCTGGAAGTAGAAACGCCGATTTTACAACCCATTTATGGCGGGGCTGCGGCGCGACCTTTTACCACTTTCCATAACCAGCTAAAACAAAACCTGTTCTTGCGTATTTCTTTTGAGTTGTATCTCAAACGTTTATTGGTGGGAAACATCGAAAGGGTATATGAAATCGGCAGAGATTTTCGTAACGAAGGCGTCGATCGCACCCATAATCCGGAATTCACACAATTGGAATTTTACATGGCTTATGCCGATTATGAAAAGGTGATGGAATTCACCGAAGATATGTTGGTTTTCACCGCCGATCAGGTGCTGGGTAAACGTACCTTGATCTACCAGGGGCAGGAAATTAATCTTGAACCGCCCTGGCGGAGGGTGGAATTGGCGCAGGGGATCCTGGAAGTGACCGGTGTGGATATTGACGCCTATTCCACTGCCGAAAGCCTGGCTGCCGCCATGCAGGATAAAGATTTGCCGGTAGAGCCCCAGGCGACGCGCGGCAGATTGATCGACAATATGCTGGGTGATTACCTCACACCCACCTTGATACAGCCTACATTTGTCTATAATTACCCGCGCGATATCTCTCCCCTGGCAAAAAGTAAACCGGAAAATCCTTCTATCGTCGAGCGTTTCGAAGGGTACATCGCCGGTATGGAATTATGCAATGCCTTCACCGAGCTGAACGACCCCTTGGACCAGGAAGCACGTTTCCTGGAAATGGGTCGTGATTATGACGCCGAAGACGAAGAGCGACATCCTATGGACGAAGATTACCTGCGCGCCATGCGTTATGGCATGCCCCCCAATGGCGGCTTTGGCATGGGAATTGACCGCCTGACCATGCTGTTTACAGATTGCCCAAACATTCGCGAGGTGATTATGTTCCCCCATTTACGCGAGCAAGATATGGAGGCTTGACAGGGGTTTATCCTTGGGTATAATCGCAGCAACCAATATGATTAATTGCTTGCACGGAACCAAGTATTCAACGGGCTTTGCAGAGAATCGCCGGCTGGTGCAAGGCGAGATGACCCGATGAAGAAATCCACTCCGTCTGCCTGAAAAACGGCAGGTTGCTCCTGCAGGGGTAACGTTAATGAAAACGGTTACCGTAAAGGAGATCGGGTATGCCCGTTAGCGCTGAATTGAGGTCATTCGCCTGGCGAGTGATAAAAGCAGGTGGCACCACGAGCGCCCCCTCGTCCTGCACGGATGAGGGGCGTTTTATCATACGTTCACGGAGGTGCAATTATGATTGATCTAAATATTATTCGGGAACAGCCAGAACTGATAAAAAAATCGTTATCTGATCGGCAAATGGAAATTTCTCCTGTAGACCTCATCATACAATTGGATGAGAAACGACGGGAAATCATTCAACAGGTAGAAACACTGAAAGCCGAACGTAATGCGGTATCGAAAGAAATCGGTAGAATGAAAGACCCACTTGCCCGCCAAGAAAAAATCGATGCCATGAAAAAAGTGGGAGACCAGATAACGGAGTTAGATGAACAATTACGCAAGGTTGAAACGGATCTCAATGACACACTGGCAGTTATCCCCAACATACCTGATGAACGCGTGCCCTATGGAAAAGATGAAAATGAGAATGTGGTATCGCGCACAGTAGGAGACATCCCCAAATTCGATTTTGAACCTCAGCCGCATTGGGAACTGGGTCCCCGTTTGGGAATTATCAATTTCGAACAAGGGGTTAAGATCACCGGCTCCCGTTTCTATGTGCTAAGCGGCGCCGGAGCTCGTTTACAGCGCGCCCTCATCGCCTGGATGCTCGACCTGCACGTTCGCCAGGGTTACACCGAAAAGTACACCCCCTTCATGGTCAAAGGCGAAACGTTGTTTGGCGCCGGGCAGCTCCCTAAATTCCAGGACAATCTGTATAAAGATCACGAAGAAGATTTGTGGATGGTGCCTACCGCCGAGGTGCCTCTCACCGGACTGCATATGAATGATGTGATCGATGAAGCTGACCTGCCTATTCATTATGCCGCCTACACGCCTTGTTTCCGCCGTGAAAAGATGAGTGCTGGCAGGGATGTACGCGGCATAAAACGCGGCCATCAATTCGATAAAGTCGAAATGTATAAATTTTGCAAACCCGAACATTCGAATGATGAGCTGGAAAAGATGAGACAAGATGCCGAGCAAACCTGCGCCGAATTAGGACTCACCTATCGAGTATTGCAGCTTTGCAGCGGCGACCTGGGTTTTGGCTCCAGTATGACCTATGATATCGAAGTTTGGGCGCCTGGCTGCAATGAATGGCTGGAAGTTTCCTCGCTATCCAATGTGACCGATTTTCAAGCGCGGCGCGCCAATATCAAATACCGCCCAACCGATGGCGGTAAATTACGTTTTGTTCACACCCTCAACGGCTCGGGGCTGGGTATGCCGCGCACCTTAATCGCCGTGCTGGAAAATTACCAGCAGGCTGACGGATCGATCGCCGTACCGGAGGTATTAAAACCCTGGATGGGTGGAATTGAAGTGATCAAGTGACACTATGCCTGATTGGTTGAACACAACAATATTTTGGTTGATCCAAATCATCATGTTGGTCGGTTTATTTGGATTGGTTGTGCCGGTTTACCCCGGGATTGTCATCATGTGGCTGGCAAGCCTGGGATACGGCATTGTAAACGGTTTTTCATCCCTGGGTATTGGCTTATTTGTGGTAATTACCCTGCTCATGCTGGTCGGAACGGTTATCGATAACGTATTAATGGGCGCCGGGGCGCGTCAGGGGGGCGCTTCCTGGCTTACCATTGGTGTGGCTTTAGCCGCCGGTATCATCGGTACCATCGCTTTTCCACCCATTGGCGGATTTATAGCCGCACCGTTAGGTGTTTTATTACTTGAATATGCCCGCACTTCGGACATTAAAACCGCCTGGCAATCTTTGCGCGGCCTGGCAACCGGTTTAGGGCTTTCTGTAGTCGTTAAATTGGGACTTGGGTTGTTGATAATGATTTTATGGTGGTTATGGGTATGGAAGGGTTGAATTTTATTACGGTTTGAAATAAACCATACCCATTCCCATCCGTTCAAAGCCTTCATTTGCCCAGTATTCCATCATTACTGAGTCTTCTTTACACACTTCCAACAAAGTAACCGCGGCGCGCGGGTCGGCGATCAGCGCCAGGGCGCGCACGGCTTCTAATCGGGCAGCCTGCTTAGCCGTCTTTACCACTTCTAATAAAGGTAAAACCGCCGCTTCGCCGATGGCGATCAATGTATTGGCAGCCAGGTGCATTAATATTGGATTCTCTGAAGATAGCGCGTTGATCAATCCTGGTATAGCTCGCGCATCCGGATGGTTATACAAAGCCAAAGCCGCACATTGACGCACTTCTACATCCGTGTCCCCCAGCATCTTTATCAAATACGGTTGAATCTTTGCATCTTCAAATTCAGACAGTGCACGTGTTGCCCACCAGCGCCTGTCGCTTTCAAAATTATCCAATAAAATGACCAAAGCTTCCATGGCCGGTTCCCCAAGCTTAACTAAATAGGGAATAGCGGCTTCGGCGCGCTGATCGTCTTCACTGGTTAACTCAACCAGTAATGACTGTATTTCATCCATATAATACATCACTATACTATTCACCCGGCGGGGGGATGGGTAAGTCTTTCACCGCAGTGTTAATCCACTTGTCACCCTCATCGATAAGCATCACCGGGATATCCTGTCGAATGGGGTATTTCCTGCCGCAATCCCGGCACACCAGCCAGGCATCCTGAATATAATCTAATAAACCTTCTTTTTCCCGCACACACGCCGGGCAGCGTAAGATCTCTAATAATTCTTGACTGACCATATGCCTCTCCTGAATAATTTCAATTTTTAAGTCTATACCCCTTCCCCGGAATTAGGCGCAGGGATATCACACATTCAACAAGTGGTGCATCTACAAAAATCTAGTTATGCTTTTGGTTTCGCCCATTATTTTAAGCAATTAAACCATGAAAATCCTGCTAATTTATCATTTCCTTCATCATTTATATCACGGCATCGGGACAATGTTTTTCGTTAACTTCTTCAAATTCGTTCCCGGACCGTATTCATAAACTGCCTGCCAGGGAATATAGTGAGTATAGTATGAATCCTCAAAATATACTTCCCCATTTTTATATACCGTGCGATTCACCGTAACATCCGCGCCGGCTACTTCCCATTCCACTTGTTCGACTTCATTTTTATCCAGATCCGGATTTTCTTTTAGAACAGGATCACCGGGCTCGACGATATTGGTCAAGCCGCTGGTCTCCCAGTTTACTTCGCGGCCATCCGAGGTGGAATAAAACTTCCAGGTCAGTGTACGGGCAGCGGCGTTCACGTATGTCTCCATCAACAGCCAGTATGGGGTATCATTGGTGAACTTAAAATCCACGACCGGGGCAAATACGGTGGCATCCAAACCCGCCATGCTTTCATCGACGCTTCCGCTGGCTTCGTACTCATAATAAGATACACGGTATGCGTGAGGGTACCTCTCCACAATCGGATAACCGGCAAAAAATGCGGTTCGGAACAGCGTTGTGCTCACCTGGCATACACCGCCGCCGACCCCCTTGATGGTTTGATTGCCAAAGATGATCAGCGCTTCAGCGTAGCCTGTATCCAGGCTGACATCGCCCAGGGTATCCACCATGGAAAAAGTGGAATGAGGCGCGACCAATATGCCATGAAAACGAGCTGAGGCGGTTTTGATATTCTGGATACGTTCAGCGCTTGAGCCATAGAAATACGAAATTTGCCTGCCGACCAGCTCGGTGATACCTAATTCTTCTGCCGTCATCGTATCGGGAATGCCAGGTTCGGAAATATCAACCGCTAAGTCAATTCGATGCTGCCCTGAAGCCAGTCCCTCGTTAATTTGCTTTATACTTTCAGGGATATTTAATGAGCGTCCGGTAATCGATGCCTGTATCACATCCAATTGCCGGGTTTCATCATTGAAGACGAAGCGGGCGTCTTCCGGCTGCCGCTCTACTTGCGGGGCGATGCCTGCCAGGGTGGTTTCCAATGCGTCTGTTTCTATAACCACCTGGTATTGGGCGCTCGTTCCATCATTTTGTTTGAAGATAGTCAGCATTTGTGCTAATTGTTCCCGATTTATTACCCAGGGTTCCGGATCGCCCTCTTGCATTTTGGGAATCTGTAAAACCAGCGATGCGCTCAAAATTTGCCGGGCTTTTTCTGCCTGGGCGCTGGCATCCAAGATATCCGGCGGAAATTCAGTTACGCTTAGTACAACTTCACCGTCTTTCAATGCCTGCAAGCTTGGATAAATATCAGATATTGCTGCCGAAATATCCAATGCATAACCAATTTGACCCGGCGTCGCATTCACCTCCACACCATTTACAGCCAAAGAAGCTTCCACAGCAGGGGTATCAATTTGGGCGGCGATATTTGATAAATAATACCGGGCTGATTGCTCGTCGAAAACGAATTGCGCAGGTATGTTGGCGCCAAAAAACAAGGCTCGTACCTGTAAAATCGGCTTTCGCAACAATCCTTCCTGCCTGCCATATTGATAAGCCAAAGCCGCGCTGCCCTCCGCATCTAAAAATAATCCCACATCTTTCGGCGCTGTCGTCCACACTTTATTGTCATAACGGAAAGCGATCTTCCCGTTTGCCGGGTAGGATATGCTTTCTGCTAATCGCTCGCTGGCTTCTGCTATTTCCAGACCGCTCAGGTTGATCCCCTCCACTGTCACACCCGGGTAAATTTTGCCCGAATAGATCAAACTATAACCTACCGCGCCAACCAGTGAAAAAAATAAATATAAGAGTGCTCCGCATAATAACGCCGCCATGATCTGTGCTGCCAGAATATCTAAACGCGGTGAGGCTGCACTCTTTCTCCTTTGGTAACTGGTAGGAAATTGATGATTCATATAAGTAAGTATAACAAATCGATGGGTAAAAATCTCACATATTCGAAAAACGCTGCTGAACTTTTATTATGACTGAATTATTACATCTCATCCATGTGTCCCGAGGAATTGCAGGGGATTATAACGCGTTTAATTATCTGCATTATCCATCAATCGCTATACCAGGGTGAAAATTTGTATTTATGATGGTTTAAATAAATATCTTGCTTTTCCGGCTATATCAAGGCATCTTTTGTGATTAATCATCAGCTTTTACAACTAACTGAAAAACACCAGCATTGTATTCATGAACAATGGCTACCCGGCGAATAATAATTATTACGCCGTCACATAGCCCCTCCCCCATTTTTGCCTTTCAATATGGGGGATTTGGGGAGGGGGTCATTTAGACTACCTTCCATAAAAAATTATTTTTCAATTTTATATCAGTTATAATCCAGTTGTAGACATCATAAGACGATTGCGGTTCGTTTTTTTGGGAGAAATCACATGTCCTCATCCTTTCCTGTATTTCCGGATAAACAAGAACACAATCCTTTCAAATCTTTCCTGCGCATCGCATTATTCATATTATTGGGATTAAGCGTTTCTTGTTCTTTCCCCGGTTTTTCTCAACGATTTTCAATAAACCCGCCGCCCGAAGCGACAATCACCCCATCTCTGCCCACCGCCACACCCCAGTCACTGCCGCCAGCCCTGTTGGAGATTGACCCTTCTCCGGGGTCACTTTTGTCTCTGGATGAATCTATCACGCTATTCTTTAACCAACCCATGCAACGGGATACGGTTGAAACAGCTCTAACCGGTGAAGCGACATTGACTAGCGATATATCCTGGAGTGATGACGCCACCCTGGTTTTATCCCCAAAGGGATTGCTTGATCCCGAGAGAGAAGTGAATATCACAGTTGGTGTAGATGCAAAAGCCGCCAATGGAAGAGCCCTTACCCAACCCATCAACATCAATTATCGTACGGTGGGGTATCTGACCCTGGCGCAATCCTTACCCGAACCGGATGCTGAAGAGATCGATCCCTCTTCGGCGGTTGTAGCTTCCTTCAATCAACCAATAGTGGCGTTAGGCGCTGATCCCGGCGAGCTGCCCGTGGCTTTCTCGGTCAGTTCTGGCAGCGATCCGAATATTGAGGGGCAGGGAGAATGGCTCAATACCAGTACTTATATTTTTTATCCCGATCCGGCATTGCAAGGCGGCACGCGTTATACCGTTTCTCTGAATTCCGAATTGAAAAGTGTAGCCGGTAGCGTTTTAGAAACGGCCTCAACTTGGTCGTTTTCGACCGCATCCCCAAAATTATTATCCATAAGCCCCGAAAATGACTCCACCTTTGTACGTGTGGATACCCCAATCGTATTGAATTTTAACCAGTCTATGGATACCGCTAGCGTTCAAGACGGTTTTCAATTACTGAATGCCAGTCAAAAGATAGTGCAAGGGGATTTCTCCTGGGACGACTCCGGTAAAGTGATGACCTATACCACGTCGGCATTGCTTAATCGCAATCAGACCTATACCATCCTGCTTAACGAAGGTGTAACAGCTCAAGGCGGGTCTCCCCTGGGTGCGGTTTTGGAATCTCACTTCCATACAGTTCCGGCTTTATCGATCACCAATAGCACCCCCCAACAGGGAGGCGAAAAAACTGTTTATGAGACGATTTCAATAAACTTCAGTGCGCCAATTCAAGATGAAGATGAAATCCTGAAATACATCATAGTCACGCCCGCCCTGTCCAACATGAGAATATGGCTTAGTACAGACCAACTTACAGTATTCATTGATGGTGACTTTCAACCAGAATCAAAATATGTCGTGTCGCTTTCGGCGGATATGGCAGATATCTGGGGAGGCAAAATCATCCGTGCTTACACGATAGAATTTCGCACCAAGGCACTCCCGTCTGCTATTAATGTGACGCCATCATCCGAGGTGTTTTTAACCTCCCAGGATACCAGCTTATCCATCATGATCACAAATCTCGATGCCATCAACCTCAGCCGCGGCAGCGTATCCATGAATGATTTCTTTACCATGTTGAGCGAAAACGGATACGAATTTCGTCAAACTTACTCTTCTGCAGACCAACAATCCTGGACGCAGACTTTTGATATTCCCCGGAATACCAGCCAATGGGTGGATGCTTTTGTATCACCCGATAAAACCTCTTTGATTCCCGGTTTGTATTATATGCGCCTGGATTCAGGCGCTTCAACAACTTCAAATCCGCCCTATATCCTGGCCGTCAGTAACATCCATCTGACATTTAAACTGAGCGCCACCGATGTACTGGTGTGGGCTGTCGACCTGCGCACCAATTCGCCCGTGGCAGGAACCAATATTATCATTTTTGACGACAATCAAAATCCCCTGGTTTCAGGTCAAACCGATGAAAATGGCATTTTTCAGGGGACAGTTCCCGATCTACAAAGCCTGTATGCCACATATCTGGCTGTTTCCGGGAATCCGGGTGAAGATAATTTTAGCATCGCCCTCTCCAACTGGGACACAGGAATGAGCGGTTGGGATTTTGACATCAACACCGATTACGCCCCACCCCGTTTGGAAAGTTATATATATACCGACCGCCCCATCTATCGTCCTGGACAATCGGTGTTCTTTCGCACCATTCTGCGCCAGGCATATAACGGACGCTACACTTTACCTGATTTAACCTCTACTCAGGGGCAGTTACCCATTACGGTATTCGACGAATTGGGTCAAGAATTAATTAAACACAATTTACCCGTATCGGGATTTGGTTCAGCCCATGGTGAATATACCCTTCCGTCCGACGCGGCGCCCGGTTTTTACCGCATCACCTGCGACCTGGCTACCGAAAAAGATGTAACCTTCCAGGTGGCAAATTATCGGAAACCCGAAATCAACCTGCAGGTTAACTTTACTGAACAAAATGCCCTATCCGGCAACACAGTAAAAGCGGATATCTCTGCCCGCTATTTCTTCGATGCCCCCGCAGGGAATACCCGTGTTCATTGGGCGCTTTATTCCAGTCCCGAACCGTTTGTGTTAACCGGATACCAGGTAGGCGTCGAAGATGCGACATGGCTGTCAGTTTACAATTACCTCTTTATGGATTTTGGTTTAGGAAACCTGGTGACGGAGGGGGATGCTCAAACAGATGCCAATGGCAGCCTGACCATCGAATTACCTACTGAAAAATCGGAGTTGACCCAAAAATATTACCTGGAAGCCACTATTACCGATGAAAGCGGCTTGCCGGTCAGTGGTCGGGGTTCTACAACTCTGCACCCCTCAAATTTTTACATTGGCATCCATCCCGACCGATGGATTGGCAAAGCCGGGGAACAGCTTGGCTTTGCTATTCAAACAGCCGATTGGGAGAAAGCGCCCTCCGGCCCTCACGAATTAAAAGCCGATTTCCAAAAAGTTGTGTGGGTGGAAAATGAAAATGGCATGAGTGAATTTGATGAACCCCGCTATACCGCTCAATATACCCCTGCCGGCAGCGCCGATTTCGTCGTCGATAGCCAGGGAATGGCCAGGCTGTCATTCACACCACCCGAAGCTGGTGTTTATCAACTCGAAATATCCGGCGAGGGCGCGAAAACCTCCATTTACCTATGGATAGGCGGCGCGGGGCAAACGGTTTGGCCAAATCTGCCTAACCAGCGCATCCACCTGGTTGCAGATAAAGATACCTACAAACCGGGAGATACCGCCAAAGTTTTCATCCCTAACCCCTTTGCCGCAGATACGATAGCCCTGGTGACCGTGGAACGCAGCATCGTCATGAATCGCCAAATCGTCGCCATCGAAGCAGGCGGCAGCACTTTAGACTTTCCCCTTGCAGACGAGGATGCTCCTAATATTTATATATCAGCGACCTTGATCGGCATCGATGACCAGGGTAAGCCGGATTTCCGCCAGGGATACGCAACCCTATCCATCACCCCGGAAGCGCAGCAGCTATCTGTCTCCATTGTAGGAGAACCGCAAAAAGCCGGTCCTGGAGACGAAGTGACCTTCAATATTCAGGTCAAAGACCAGGCTGGAAATCCTGTGCAGGGTGAATTTTCGCTGGCGGTGGTCGACCAGGCGGTTTTAGCGTTAGCCGACCCCAATTCCGAGGATATCCTGAATGCTTACTATGGTGAGCAGCCCTTAGGCGTGCGCACCGGTCTTGGATTGGCTGCCTATGCGCAGCGTCAAACTATCCTCGCGGCGGGGGTTGGCGGCGGCGGAGGCGCCGGTGAAGCGCAATCGGTCACGCGTGAAAACTTCCCCGATACCGCTTTCTGGTTGGCCAATATCGTGACCGCCGGTGACGGCATCGCCCAGGTAGACATTTCCCTGCCGGATAACCTGACCACCTGGCAGGTGAACCTGCGCGGTTTATCCACGGATACCCGCGTGGGTGAAGCGCAAACCCAAATCGTTACCAGCAAAGACCTGCTCCTACGCCCGGCAATCCAGCGGTTTTTCACCCGCGGCGACCATGTCCGGCTTGCTACCGTGGTACAAAACAACACCACTGCTGAATTAGCCGCCGATGTCGCCGTGCAGGCAGAAGGTATCCAATTGGATGACCCCGCTCTATCCACACAATCTGTCTCGGTGCCTGCAAGCGGGCACACTTCCGTCGCGTGGTGGGGGAAGGTGCAGGAGGTCGATAGCGTTTCCCTGACCTTTTCTACCCAGGCTGGCGCATATCAAGATAGTATCCGTGTGCAAAACGGCGCCATTCCGGTCCTGGCATATACCGCCCCACAGACTTTTGCAACTTCCGGCGTTCTCGACCAGGCAACCGAGCGATTGGAGATGATCAGCCTGCCGCGCAATATTTCGAATGTAAGCGAAAGCGGCGGTTTGCGCGTGGAATTGGCGACTTCTCTGGCAGGCATGATCGATGAAGCTTTAGACATGCTGGAATATTATCCCTATGAATGCACCGAGCAGACTGTCTCCCGTTTCTTACCCAATTTGGAAAGCTATCTGACCTTCCAGGCATTGCACCTGGATTCACCCGAACTCAATGCGCGTTTGGAACGCACTCTGGACGATGGGGTAAGCCTGCTATATAGTCGTCAAAACGAAGACGGCGGCTGGGCGTGGTGGCAAGGGGGGGAAAGCGACCCATATATCACCTCTTATGTTCTGATCGGCTTGCTGCGCGCCCAGGATGCTGGAGTAAATATCGATCAGAATAAGACACAAAAAGCCACCGAATATTTACTGGCCAGCCTGACCGCCCCTTATATGTTGGGTGAGCCCTATCTACTAGATCGCCTGGCTTTTGAACATTACGCCCTGACATTGGCTGGGGCGGGCAATCAGGCTGGTGTTCAAGAATTATTTGCTGTGCGGGATAATCTGGATCCCTGGGCAAAGGCTTTCCTGGCATTATCCATCGAAACGACCTCTCCGGGGAATCCACAAGTCCAAACCTTGCTCTCCGACCTGGAAACATCGGCCATCCGCTCGGCAACCGGGGCGCATTGGGAAGAAAGCCATACCGGCAGGCACAACATGCAATCCACCCTGGCTACCAGCGCCATTGTCCTTTATACCCTGGCAAAACAACAACCCAAATCACCTTTAGTAACCGAAGCCACGCGTTATTTATCTGCTCACCGGGATACGAATGGCGCGTGGGGACCTACGTTTAGTTCCGCCTGGTCGGTTATGGCTTTATCACAGGTGATGCGTCAGAGTGGGGAATTGCACGGCGATTTCTCGTATTCTGCCCTATTGAATGGCGCACTCTTTGCCAGCGGCGCCACCAGCCAGGATAATATTCTCGCGCCCGTATCCGCCGAAACTTCCCTGGCGCATTTGTACGCCGATTCGCCAAATGCCCTGACCATCCGCCGTTCGGAAGGTTTAGGCGTATTATATTACCGGGCAGACCTGCAGGTATTTCGCCCGGTTGAAGATGCCAGGGCAACAAACCAGGGCATTATCCTGGAGCGTCTCTACCACGCGGCAGATACCGCCTGCAAGAATTTTGATTGCCAGAGACTGCATGAAACCACACCCGGTGAAAAAATCATCGCTCGCCTTAGCTTAACTCTGCCCAACGATGTCTATTATCTGGTGGTGGAAGATTACATTCCCGCTGGTGCAGAAATTTTAGATACCCGCCTTAAAACCAGTCAGCAAGGGGGCATAGAAATTCCATTATTTTACGACCCTAAAAATCCCTTTGAAAACGGCTGGGGGTGGTGGTATTTCAGCGATCCCCAAATCTATGACGATCATATCGCCTGGGCGGTGGATTATCTGCCGGCGGGTTCGTATGAATTGACCTACACCCTGGTGTCTTTGCAGCCGGGGGAATACCGGGTACTGCCCGCCCATGCCTGGGAATTCTATTTCCCGGAAGTGCAGGGCGCCACCGCTGGTGAGGTGTTTATAATAAAATAATTCACCCCCTCCCAACCTCCCCCATTTTCAAAGAACGAAAATGGGGGAGGGGGATTTTTCATCCCCCTATTTCCGATTTTGAAATGTTCATCATTTTCCTCCCCCCATTTCTGTCTTTTGAAATGGGGGGATTGAGGGGGGTGAAAAAATCCCCGCCAGAAAACCTGACGGGGATGTGGTCTTGCAAAATTTTATACTTATCGTCTAATAAATAGGGCAAAACGATTGAGCCACAATCGGATCAACGCTGTTCACCTGAACATACTTAAGATCTCCTAGCGTGCTGTCGTAATAACTAATGTGCGGATAACCTGTACTGTCAATATCCAGGGATGTGTACTTGCCCACATCTCCTTCTTCATCAATTACTTGAAGAACCCATACGGCGCTGGCTGTGGGTTTATTAGCCAGTTTCAGGTTGCCGGAAAATGCATCGTAGTAGCTGATAAACGGAACACCATTGTTATTCACACCTATGGACGCGTATTTACCCACATCGTAATCTGCCGCGGCGTTATCATCCACCGTCTGTATTGTCCATACCCAATCTAATCCTGAAATTTCACCTAAGGCATACTTTAGCGCCCGGTTAGCTTGATCATAGTAAGCGATATGCACCTTTCCCGAGTTATCGACATCAATTGCACTGTAATAACCCACATCCTCTGTGTTATCGACAACACTTTTCATCCAACTGCTGCCAGTCCAATAAGCGAACTTCAATCGCTTTGTATCATCATCGTAGTAATTTTCATCGAAATAACTGATGTAAATATGCCCGGATGCATCCATATCGATAGAGTTATATTTCCCTACCGCACCGCCAGACCCATCTACTGTATACGTGATCCAACTCGTGCCGTTGAAATTCGCCAGCATTAAATTGGTATTGGTGGCGTCGTAATAACTGATATAAGGAAGATTTGTGGCAGGGTTGATCGTGATATCCGGAAACAGCCCGGTATTCACCTTTTTTGTATAATCTACCGTCGTAGTGATCCAGTTGCTGCCGGAAAGGGTGGCATATTCCAGGTCGCCGCCCTCAAGATCATAATATGCGACATGCGGTTTATTCGTAGAATCTAAAGCAATGGAGGAAGAATCACCCACATTACCAGTGGAAGAAATCACAGAAGTAACCCAGGCGCCGCTGCTATTGGTGGCGTATCGCAGGTCATCGTACGTATCGTCCATGTAGCTAATATGAGCCTTATCCGTGGTATCCAATGCCAGCGAAGTGTGAAGGCCTACGTACCGTTGACTGTCGATGTTTCGGTCAAGATACTCATCCTCATCGTCATCCCAATAAAGTTCCTTGTAGTAACCACTACCCAGATCTTGAAAGGCTATATGGATGTAGCCATCATTATCAAAAGCCAGGGAGCAATACAAACCATGGTCCAATTCAAAATCATCATCGAAATCTTGCTTCGACCAGGTGCCATCTTTTAATGTTGCCAGCTTAAGTTTATAGTTATTCCAATCGTAATAAGCAATGGCTACTTTGCCGCCGCTTTTAGCGATGGAAGAATAGGTGCCGGTATAATCCGTATCAACGACCGTTTTAGTCCAGGTCAAATTCTCGAATTCTTTAGACGACAGATCAAGCCCTACTTTAGCAGTGACGTATTTTAATTTAACACAAAAATTATTGGTCAGTGGTCCCTGGCAATAGCTAATGTGCACATTGAATTTACTATCCACAAAAATCGATGTATAACCGCCCACATTGCCGCCCGTATCGGGATAGGCAAAACGCCAGTTATCCCCTTCTTTATAGACATATCGCAGGTTGTCATGGTCATCTTCAAGGTAACTCATATGGGGGCGATTAACGGAATCGATGTACAAGGCTGCGTATTTACCTTCTTTAAAATCAGTCCTGATTTCCTTTACTGTCTCGATAGTCCAACCTAAACCGGTATATGAAGCATATTTCAGTTTTCGATTATCTGAATCGTAATAGGCAATATGAGGGTTGAGATCGGAATCAATGGCCAGCGAAGAATATTTCCCCACCACGCCTGAAGTCGGTTCAGTAGGGCTGTTTATCGCACTTATTCCGTTTACATCGATCTGCGGCTGGATTTGAGTTTCAATAAATACAGGCTCTCCTGCAGCCGCCATAGTGGTTGATAGGCCGTCATCCACGATCTGAATTGTCCAGGCGCCGCCTCTGATTTTATGGGCATATTTTAAATTTCCGTTCACCATGTCATAATAGCTGATATGGTAATGAACGTTGCCATTGATATCGGAATTAATAACCATGGAAGTATATTGCCCCACGTAAGGCGAGGAGTCTACAATTTCTGTTTGCCAGGATGCACCATCGAACCAGCCGTGGGATAGATGGTCACCACCATAAGCCACATGCATGCGATTGTCGGTATCCAACGCCATACTGCGAGCGCCCATATTCCAAAACGAGTTGTTATCCGCTACCCGCTCCGGAATATTCCAGGCAGCAATCCCGCCGATACCCACAGGGTCATCACTCTCAGCCGGTATGGTAGCGCTTTGGGCTATGGTGCCGGTTACCCCCGCCAGGGCAATGATTACCATTGCGATGAGTAATAACCAGGTCTTGTTCAATGCGCCTTTGCGTATCTTTTCGATCATGCGTTTCCCACTGGTCATTTTTTGTGTTTTCAACATATCGTTTCTCCTGAGGGGCTGTCCTCAAAGCAGCCTGTCACCCCGAGCAAAGCGAAGGATCTTCACACTCTCAATTGAGATGTTTCGCCTGGCTTAGTAAAACCCGCCTCTTGCAATATGACATAATCAACTTTTGGGACAACCTCTGATAGGTTTCCATATTTAACATTTCCACAGTATAGCACGAACTAAGGACTGTGGGCGCTAACCTTAAAAAGGTTTAATTTATTCTTCTTCATAATTGATCAAGCCCCCACCCTACCCTTCCCCATTTTCGTTTATAAAATGGGGGAACTGAGGAAGGTAAAATTATTGACAAAAATAAGCAAGGACAAAGTGTAGTAGTTATTTTATTTATGAAAAAATGTGAAATGATGTATGATTTCCATCGCTAATGTATTCCAAGAACTGACAACCGATCACCGATCCCTGATAACTTCGCTATAAGTAGTGTAAAATACAAGAACCATGGCCGGCTTCAAGGATATCGCCAACGTTTGGAATAATATAAAAGAAATCGACTTACGCCCCTTAAGGCTGGACGCTCAACAAGGCGTGAGAATCGCTCTGGCAGGCAAAGCAGGGAGCGGCAGACATACGCTGGCAGATCAAATGCGCCGTGATCCAGCGCGCCTCAACGTGGTTGCCATGACCCCTGTCTTGTTGGTTGATCTCGATGACCCGGAAGCTGCCATACATAAGACCGCCAACGCTGACCTGATCATCCTGCTGATAAACGCGTCGCAAACCAATACTGCAGCAGAAAGGCACATCGCCCGGCGCTGGGTGGAAGAAAATAAAAACCTGCTGGTGGTCATCAATGAGCAGCCCTCTTCTGCCATTGTAGACCCCGGTGAGCAAAGCCTGATATTGGAACCCTGGGGCACCTGGGGTAAACATCACGTCCTCACAGGCGATATCACCGACACCAATTTCATCTCCGAGCAATTCAGCCGGCGTGTAATAGAATCACTCCCCAGCCAATGGCTTTCCCTGGGAAGATATTTCCCCCTTTTCCGCATCCCGATTGCCAAACAATTGATCAATGATACCTGTCTATCCAATGCCGCCTATGCGGTCAGCACCGGCATCGCCGAAGTGGTGCCTGTATTGGATATCCCTTTGAATGTCGCCGATATGTTTGTACTCACCAAAGCGCAGGCTTTTTTGGTATATAAACTTGGTCTGGTGCTGGGTTATTCATTCGAATGGCAAGATTATGTGAAAGAATTCAGCGGGGTACTGGGAGGCGGTTTTTTGTGGCGGCAAGTTGCCCGGCAGTTGATAGGACTGGTACCCGCCTGGGGTATAGTGCCTAAAGCTGCGGTTTCATATTCGGGCACTTATGTGGTCGGACATGTGGTGCTTCAATGGTACCTCACCGGCAGGCATATCAGCCGTAAGCAAATGCAAGAGTTGTATATTCAAGCCTTTGCCCGCGGTAAAAATCTGGCAGAAAACCTGATCAAACGCCTGCCAAAACCAAAAAACAAACCCAAAAAACAAGCGACCAAAGCCCTGCCTGCGCCGCGCAAAATTACCAAATGCCCTCACTGCGGAAAACGCCCGGCAAAAGGCGCTCAATTTTGCCATCACTGCGGTCAAGCCTTATTCCCCACTCTGCCTTCGCAATCCGATCAAGAAATCATCGATCCTGTGGAGTAATGAATTACACAATCTCTTGCGACCAATGACTGGAGACCAGAATTATCGGGAAGTCGCTGTTAACCAGTGACCAAACAGGGGTTTCTTGACAACCCTTTCACATATGGTAAAATAACTCTCGCTCTTTCTCAAAGGAACAACACGCCGAGATAGCTCAGTTGGTAGAGCACATGACTGAAAATCATGGTGTCGCCAGTCCGATTCTGGCTCTCGGCACTCTCGGTCTGATGTTAGGCCGGTGACGCGGGCATAGTTCAGTTGGTAGAACGTCTCCTTGCCAAGGAGAAGGTCACGAGTTCGAGTCTCGTTGCCCGCTCTGTAACAGCAAGCGGCTGATGGCAGATAGCATACAACAAGCTGTTTGCATCGGTCGTTTTTGATTAAGGCGACGTGGCCAAGTGGGAAGGCAAGGGTCTGCAAAACCCTGATCACGGGTTCAAATCCCGTCGTCGCCTCAAAAAAAGCTCGCCGTGTTTTTTTCCGGCGAGCTATTGTTTTACTTTATCCTGAGAAATCTTTATCTGATCTCTCCCGGCGTCTTTGGCTTGATACAGTGCCTGGTCGGCGCAAATGACCAATTGGTTGGATGTTTCACAATGAAGCGGGAAAGTAGCGATACCCTGGCTCACCGTTGGCTTCACTAATGGTAAGCCGGTTTCAGTTTTAAGGGGTAATTCCAGCAGCGTCAGGCGGATTCGTTCTGCAACCTGTAAAGCCTGGTCTGTGGTTGCCCCGGATAATAACACGCCAAATTCTTCGCCGCCCCACCTTCCGACGCTATCAGTGGCTTTGATATGAGTGGTAATCGCTTGAACGGTCAAGCGTAAAACCTCGTCGCCGATGACATGGCCATAGTGATCGTTGTAATCCTTAAATAAGTCAATATCGAGCATTATCAAAGACAACGATTTCCCCGCTTCCTGGCATATGTCGAGCTCATCTTCTAAACACTGAATAAAATACCCGTGGTTATAAACCCCGGTTAGCGAATCGCATCGCGCCCGCTCTTCCACCGAGGCGTGATGTTTTGCATTATCCACAGCAATGGCCGCCTGATTGGCAATGTTTAATAATAACGCCTGGTCTTGCTCGTTAAAAACATTAGCTTGATAGCTGGTCACAACGATCATTCCCATAAATTCCCCGCCGGCGATCATCGGCACTCCCAGCCATGATTCATAGGATTGTTCATTTCCCAATCTTATCGCATCTGAATCCGCTGAAGTCTGATGATCGGATAACTTGCCTATCAATAATGGCTGTTTTGTTTTTCCCACGATGCCGAAGGGGCCCTCATCCGCGGGTATGATTTGCGGAGGATAACGCACGCCATCATTGATGACCACATTCAAATCCAAACAATTCTCCTCCGGAAGATACACCACCACAAAGTATGTGTCAGCCGAGATGATGCGGCTGACTTGTTGGTAGATCATTTCAAGCAATGCATCCATTTCTATGGTTGAGCCAATCGCCCTGGCTGCTTCATTAAGCACTTCCAATTGTTCTGCTTTCTTTTGCACCGCCTGATGCAAACGTGCGGTTTGAACCACCATTGCCACCTGAACCGCCAGTGTTTGAAGCAAATCAAATTTCTCTTTCGTAAATGACTCTCGTTCCCAACGGCGCGCTTCTCCGACCGAAATGACGCCATAGGTTTCACCTTTGGATATCAATGGCACCAGACACGCGGATTTTATCTCTTTAAAGAACAATGCTTTTAATTCTTGTTCATCCAGGGCTGTAAGCACATCATCCTGACGCAAAACCATTGTCTGACCGCTAGCCACCACCTGGCTATGCCAATACAATTGATCGATGGGATATGTTTGCTGTAACCCTGTCTCCCAACCGGATAAAGCCCTCAAAGGGTAAACCCCAAATATGCGCAATGATTTATTATCTTTCTCCAGAAGACTGATACGGCAGAAGGTTGCGGGAATACCGCGCGCGATCTGTTCTGCTAAGAGCGGCAGTGTTTTTTCCAAATCCAGAGAGGTGGTGATGGTTTGGCTTATCCCCAATAAAAAACTCAAACTCCGATTGCGCCGATTGGTATCGCGAATTTGCTGGCGGACAATTTCCGCCAATATGTTGGATATAAAACCTGAAACAGCAAAAACCCCCAGATGTAAACCACTCTGCAAAATGAAACTATAATTCAACCCAATTTGGAAATACATTACCAGGATGTAGGCCATACTGGATAAAATCACCGCTAGCAAAGTGGCTATCCAATTGTACATGATACCGGCTAGTATCACCACAACCACCCAAATAATATCCAAGTTGAGCCCATAAGGCGCAAACAGGTAATACGCCCATCCAACAAAAAATACGTTGAGTGTGGTGATGGAATAATTGAGCCATGATACTGAGCCGAAACGAGGATGCAGCCAGTAATATACAAGTGATACGTAAGCTGCTATAAAAAATAATAAGATGATGATTTGACGCCGCGCCTCAAGAATGATCGGCAAACGCCAAATAATCACCATGGATAGCAAAATAAATAACCAGGCGGTTACTTCGATTGGTTTTTTGAACTTATTCCAGATATTGCTACGATCTTGCCAAATCATGCAGCACCAATGTATATAAAACAGGCAAAATTACATGCCACCCCTCAAAATAATACTATAATTGTTATATGTCCTTAACATTAAATTTTACCACCCATCATTTCTTAAAGAATAAATATTTATTTTACCTAACTTACAACTTTGTTGGATATAATATGTTTTTCTTTACGCGATTTTTATGGAGAATTCACGCACTGCGTTTTATGATGCAGACAGTTTTAAACGAATTTTAAATATTACTTAACATTGATTGGATTTGCTTGCATACAAAAAATAACCCAAAATATCATGATTGCCCTCAAAGATGCCCTTCTTTTAAAAATTCGCCCTGATAATTTTTATTGTTTGGAAAAACAAAATTTATTCATTCCACATCTTTCCCAAAATAATTATCCTGGTTTTACTCTCAAAAGGTTTATTCACGCTTTATTAAAGAATTTATAAATCAAAACAGTGGCAATGATTGCATTCAAGATATCACTAATCGATAATACAAAATTACAATTTTTCAACATCAAGTTAGATTATTAGGAGGCAATTGATGGACACATTCAATGTCTTGGTGATTGAAGATGATGAAATCGTGGCTCGTACGATCGAACGCAGTTTACGAGGCAATGAATTTAAAATCACCACGGTGAATAGCGGCGTAGAAGGATTAAAGACTGCCCGAAAATTATTACCGGATATCGTCATACTGGACGTTGTCATGCCAGGTATGGATGGATATACTGTATGCCGTGAAATGCGCGCTGATCCTTTACTAAAAAATATTCCTATCCTCTTTTTAACGGCTAAGATCAAAGATGAAGATAAAATCGCTGGCTTTAACGCTGGCGGCGATGACTACTTAAGCAAGCCGTTCAACATCGATGAACTCATCCTGCGGGTTCGTGCAATCCTGCGCCGCACAAAAATTGCTGCCAAACCGGTTGCACTCCAAGAAGCCGCTCCAACCGTCAATTCATCCCTTCCCCAACGGGTTCAAGAGATTCTCAATAAATTAGCGCAGGAGACAAAAACGGTCGAAGCGGATTATTGTTTAATTGTTGGCGAATACGTATTGGATACGCGCTCATACGAGCTGTACACCCCCCATAAAGGGAAAATGCGCCTCACACCCGTGCAATTTGACTTGCTTTATCACCTCATGAGCCATTCGGGTCAAATATTTTCCCCTGCCCGCTTATTGGATGAGGTTTGGAATTACCCATCCGATGCCGGTAGCCCAGATCTGGTACGAGTGCATATTAAAAACCTGCGCGAAAGAATTGAAATTAACCCAGCCACTCCGAGCTTTATACGGACTGTCCCTGGTTATGGATATACGATTAATCCGGAATCCGAGTAACCACAGGTAACTTTCTTGAACAAAGTACAACGTAAGGAAAAATGAATGCCGGTAAATCAAATCCGTGAGCAAGCTCCCATTCAACAACAGGTTCACAACACGACATCAAAGCTGCCAGACCCCCTCTCTTCTTTAATCCTTAATATCTATCAAACCAACCTTGAGTTAAAAGAAACCCAAGAATGGCTGGTGGGTCAAATCTGTAAAATATTTAACACCGAAGGCGGCTCAATTTTACTGATCAAAGATAGTAACGCCGAGCAGGTGGTAAAAGTTCAGTGGGACGAAGCGCCGCAATGGTCTGATATCTCGGATATTTTCCAGCAAGATGAAATTATCCAAAATTGCTTGTTACAAGACAGCCCAAGCAACATCAAGGTTTCCACAAATAAAAAACCAATTTATTGGTTGAATGCACCAGATACACCTATCCATACCATGATGTGCACTTTACTGGTGCACCAAGAACAAAAATTGGGGGTGCTCTCAGTTTTCAATAAAAGAGCAAGCGATTTTTCTGAACAAGACCAGAAATTACTAAGCGGTCTGGCAAATTTAATATCCCACAATATCTCCATGACGCGCCAGGTGCAAAACCTGAAAGTGATCAATGCCGATCTGGAAGTCAACCATTGGCAACTATTGCGCTCTCGCAATATTCTGCGCGCCCTGTTTGATAGCATCCCCTTATCAATCTACATCATAGACCGTAAGTATAATTTAGTAGCCGTCAATAAAGACCGCGCTTTCAGGCAAGATCAATTACCAAATGCGTTGGTGGGTCATCGTTGCTACGAGAAACTGTATCATAATGAAGATATCTGCCCGGAATGTAAAGTCATTGAATCGCTCTTTAGAGGAAAAAACACTCTTCGCACAAAGCGCCAATGGCAGCCAGATGGCGAGCCGGAAGAATGGGAAATCAGTACATACCCTATATATGATGACTCCAACCAGGTGACACAAGCCATTATAATCGAGGAAGATGTCACGGATAAGCGCCGCCTTGAAGCCACGATCGCTCAATCCGAAAAATTGGCAGCCGTGGGTCAATTAGCTGCCGGATTGGCGCACGAAATCAACAACCCTTTAACCGCTATCATCGCCAATACACAGCTCTTACAACGCGAGATCCAACCAGAAGAGGATATGCGCGAATTGGTCGATCTCATTGCCAAAGCCGGCTACCGCGCGGCACAGGTAGTGAGGAATCTGCTCGATCTGGCGCGAAAAGAACAATATGTATTCGAACCGACAGATGTTAACGATACTCTACGGAATGCGCTTTCATTACTCAATCATGAATTTATGGCGCGCTCTATCTCATTGGTGTTTGAACCTTCGGAGGATTTGCCCCCTATTACTGGCAGCCCCGATCATTTGCAAGGCGTATGGTTAAACCTGCTGACCAATGCGATGGATGCCCTTGAAAATACTGCCAACGAAATTCACGTCACAAGCTCTTTGCTTGGAAGCGAAATACGCGTGATTGTTTCCGACAACGGCAAAGGCATTCCTCCGGAACGTTTGAACCGCATCTTTGAACCCTTCTATACTACCAAAGCACCCGGGCGCGGTACAGGCTTGGGCTTATCTTTATGTCATCGGGTGATAAAACAACATGGGGGCCATATCCTGGTAGACAGCCAATTAGGTGTTGGGACGAAATTTACCGTTATATTACCCGTCGCTTAAACCAACAGCTTATTTAGGAAATCTTTACCAACCCTTCACATTCAATTTATGCACTTGTAAATTCCTCTGTGTTAAATTCTAAGCGGATTGTTTATTTCCAAATTTCGTTTTAATTGCTTGGAGCACCTCAGGATTATTCGATCATGATCAGTATCACCCGGTTTAATGGCACAATTGTTTACCTGAACGCCGACTTAATCCAATCGGTAGAAGGTACTCCCGATACTGTAATTACACTCACGAATAACGTGAAAATTGTGGTTCGAGAGAGGCCGCAAGAGGTTATCAATAAGATCGTCGCCTATCAACGTTTGGTGCACAACCCGCAATTAGAAATTACTTCTGGAGATTAATAATGGATTTAGCAACCATCATCGGTCTAGTCGGAGGCATTGCGCTTGTATTTATCGTTTTAATTGTTGAGGGCGGTTCTCCGATGGAATTGTTTGCAGCCCCGCAAGCCATTCTATTAACCATTGGCGGCGCCTTACTGGCAACGGTTATTTCTTATCCCATGAAATCCCTGGGGTTGATCCCCAAATGGTTGATGCTGGCAATAATGGGCAGTAAAGAAAAAGAATCACCTGCCGAAACGATCAATCTTCTTTCACAACTGGCAGATAAAGCCCGCCGTGAGGGATTACTGGCATTGGAAGAAGAAAGCAAAAAAATCCCTAATGAATTTCTCAAAAAAGGCGTGATGATGGTTGTGGATGGCGTGGACCCATCCCAGGTACGGGCGATCATGGAAATTGATATCCGCCATATGGAAGAACGCCATGGACAGGGAATTAATTTCTTTGCCGCGGCTGGCGGGTATGGTCCTACTATGGGTATTATTGGTACCGTTATGGGCTTGATTAGCGTTTTGCAGAAATTGGACGATCCTTCCACACTGGGGCATTCGATTTCTGCCGCTTTCCTGGCAACCTTGTGGGGAATTTTTTCCGCCAATATTATTTGGCTGCCTATTGCCGGAAAATTACGCTACAACAGCGATGAAGAAGTGGCTTTCCGTCGACTCATGCTGGAAGGCATTCTATCTCTGCAGGCTGGCGAGAATCCACGCATCGTTAAAGAAAAGTTATTCGCTTTCTTGCCTCCGAAGATGAGACAAGAAGAAGGTAAAGAAGGCGGCGGCAAAGGCGCCCCTGCGAAAGCGAAAGCTAAGGCAGAAGCATGAGCGGACACGGCGGCGGCGGTTCAGAACGGTGGTTAGTCAGCTACGCAGACTTTATTACCCTGCTGATGGTTCTGTTTGTTGTTTTGTATTCGATGGGACAGGTAGACGTGCAAAAATACAAACAATTGGCAGAGAGTCTGAAAGTAGCTTTTGCCGGCGGCGGTCCTGAAAAGGTTGTGGATGCCGGCATCAATTCCGGCGGCGGATCTGGCGAAAATGAAACTTCAGCCCCCATAGTTATTCCCGGCATCCCCAAAGAACCTGCCACATCCACTGAAGTTGCCGGTAGGCTTACCGATATGCTGGCGTTATCAGGCCTGGGAGGCGAGGTAAGCGTTCAAAACAACATCGAAGGTGTGCTAATCTCCCTTAGCGAGAAACTGACCTTTGTTCCAGGCACTGCCCAATTGCAGGATGATGCATATCCGGTGCTGGACACTATCGCCAACATGCTCACCCAATTGGATAATGAAGTCCGCATTATCGGCTACACAGATAACACTATCCCCGTGGATAAACGCTATACCACTAATTGGGAATTATCCACCGGCAGGGCAGTGATTATCGCAAAATACCTTATGGTAAAAGGCGTTGCACCGCAGCGTATTCTTGTAGCCGGACGCGGTGAATTTAAACCCATTTTCGCCAATGACACACCGGAACACCGCGCTTTAAATAGCCGCGCCGAAATCATCGTTGTTTACTCAGTTTCAACAGATATTATTGATGTAAATTTGAACATCAATCCATAATCAAACGGGAGAGTAATAATAACCCATGAAAAATATCTTGAAATTATTACCGAAAATCCTGATGATCCTGGGCGGGCTCACAGTTGTGGGCGTCAACCTGGCGATTGCTTATATCATGTTCGCACCAGATAACCTGCCCAAACCATTTTATTTGATGTATGCCGCTACTGCCGATCAAGCAGCCGGGGGTGTCGCTCCATCCGATGAAACCTCTCTTGAACCATCTGTTGCGCAAGCAGCAGAAGCCCCAGAAATCGTCGCCACCCCGGTATTGGAACGCGGTCAAGGGTTTATGGTCGACACCGGCACCAAAATCATCAACCTGGTCGATCAAACAGGGCGTAAATACCTGCGAGCTGGCGTAGTTTTAGAATTTGTTCCTCAAGATCCAGAATATTACTCTATGGCGGAAGAAGAAAAAACTGCTTACGAAACCGCTTTTAATGAAGAGATGGGATTAAAACTCCCTGTTATCAACGACATCATTATTACTTTACTATCAAGCCAAACCTATGAATCGGTGTATACCGCCGAGGGTAAAGAAATCCTGCGGCAAAAAATCTTGGAGCAGGTGAACGAACAATTGCCAGAGAATAATGTTATTTTTGTGTACTTTACTGAGTTTGTTGTTCAATAAGGTATAACCAGAAGTCATTTCTACCAATAAAACGAGACGAGGACTAATAAATGTTATCGCAATCTGAAATTGATGCATTGTTATCCGGCTCGATTGAGATCGAAGGATCAGAGTCTGAAGGCAGCGTTAATTTAGCGGAGTTGATGGACAAACCATCAGCCAAGCCTAAAGAAGCTGATTCTGGGCAAAAGGGGAAACAAATCAGACCTTATAACTTCTGGTCTCCAGAACATTTTTCGAAGGATCAAATGCGGGCGGTGGAATTGGTTCACGAAGATTTGGCGGAAAGATTGACCAGTTCTTTACCCACGTTTGTACGCACCAATTTACGTCCCAGAGTAGTGCATACCGAACAGGGGCGCTTTCACGATTTTCTAAAAGATGCACCGTCCGAATCCTTATTCCACATGATTACGCTTGCGCCGCTTCCTGGTTATATGATGATGACCATCAGCCCAGAAATCAGTTATGTGATTCTAGAGCAGCGTCTGGGCGGTCAGAGTTCCGGCAACAGTAAAACCCGGCACCTGACCGAAATTGACCAGTTTTTACTCAGAGGTCTCATTGAACATATGCTTAACGATATCAAAGCCTCATGGAGTAAAGTCGTGGCTATCGAACCCAGCTTGGAAGATTCCACAATTAACCAGCATTGGGTGCAAATGGTGATGGGAAATGAACGCATGATGTTGATCACCATGGAAATGACCCTTCAAGGCATAACCGGTGCGATGAACATTTACATCCCGTTTAATCTTTTAAAACCCATCGCCACTGTGTTAAAACCGCACATTTTCTTCGCCGGTCGCAAAGAACGCCTTACCGATATCACTTCCCGTAATTATGTGGCGAATAAATTAACCGAAGTTCATTTACCAATTAGGGTATTTCTTGGATCAACCAAAGTCTCTTTAGGATTTATTGCCAATCTTAAGCCCGGCGATGTGATCCCCCTGGATTCAGCACCCAATTCTGATGTACCGGTACAAATTTCCAACCGGGTTTGTTATACAGCAAAAATAGGCAAGGTCGGTAACCGCTTTGCCGCCCAAATTACGCAAGAAGTTCGTTCTACTCAAGATTTAATACCCTGACCAATGAGGTTGTATTATGGCTGATCAAGCTGCCCCCCAAACAGAAACTGTAAATCAGACAAGTCCCGAAGCATCTCCACCTGTCGAGACACCAGTACCACCTGCGTATTCACCCGCAGGCGATAAAAAAGATAGCGGTCCAACAATGGATATGTTGATGGATGTCAATTTACAGTTGACCGTGGAATTAGGTTCAACCCAGATGACAGTGAGACAAGTATTAGATCTTCAGAAAGGCGCAGTCATCGAACTAAACCGTATCGCCGGCGACGCTGTGGATATATTGGTGAATGATCGATTGCTTGCTCGCGGTGAAGTAGTTGTGGTTGATGATAAATTTGGTGTCAGAATTACCGAATTGGTGTCCATCGCTCAAGATTTAGGAGAAGCTTAATGGATAGAAAATCCTACGAGCGGATGCGGAACATTATCCAGTCTGGCAGAATCCCAAAATGGGCATGGGGAATAGGTCTGATCGCTCTTATAGCATTGGTGGTTCTGGGAATCATGATCGGCGCAAGCGAAAGCAGCGCCGCTTCAACCAATTTTCCCGGAAATGATATCGTATCATCCACGAGTATGTTTATTAACGTCGTATTGAAATTAGGCATCGTCATTTTAATGATCTATGTTTTCATGCAATTACTGAAACGCTGGCAAGGCACAAAACAAGGCAAGCATAAGAAATACCTTTCTGTCATTGAAACGACATACTTAAACCCTCGCCAGGCATTGCATCTGGTTCAGGCAGGCGACAAACTCTTACTGCTTGGTTCAACTGATCAATCGGTGAGTTGCATATCAGAACTGCCGTCCGAAATTCTCACACCAGAAACCATAATTGCCCCGAACGATACCGCTCCAGGCAATCCGAACACGATAAATAATTTCGCTGCATTATTGGCGCAAAGTTTTAATAAACACTAGCAAAAGAGAATCGCAAAAGATAATCCATGAAAAATAAAACTCGCATAAGACTAATAATTTTGGTTGCTCTTCTCTCGCTGATGTTATCCGCTTGCGCCAGTGATCCTGGTCTATCTGCCCCAGGGGTAACTCTCACCGTCGATCCCGGGGGAGATCAACAAAAAATCAGCTCCGGTGTTGAATTATTAGTTCTTTTAACCGTACTATCCATTGCCCCTTCCATTTTGGTCTTATGCACATCCTTCACCAGAATTGTGATCGTGCTCTCGCTGCTCAGGTCGGCGATCGGATCCCCGCAAATTCCGCCCAATCAGGTTCTGGTTGGTCTTTCCCTGATCATGACCTTTTTCATCATGTCTCCGGTTTACAACGAGATCAACGACCAGGCATTTAAACCCTTTAAAAATGGTCAAATCAGCCAGACCGTTGCCTTTGAAAAAGCCGCCCAGCCGGTGCGTGAATTCATGTTTACACAAACGCGGAATAAAGACCTGGAATTATTTATTAAGATGAGTGATAGCGCTCAACCGGAGGCGTTGGACGATATCCCCACTACTGTGTTGCTGCCGGCTTTCATTATTAGTGAATTACGCTCGGCTTTTATTATGGGCTTTGCGATTTATGTGCCCTTCCTGATAATCGATTTAGTGGTCTCTTCCATTTTACTGGCAATGGGAATGATGATGCTTCCGCCATCCATGATATCATTGCCTTTCAAACTCTTATTATTCGTGATGGTCGATGGCTGGTACCTCATCGCTCAATCGCTGTCACTGAGTTTCTTGAAGTAATGTGAGGCAATCTATGACAGAAGCCTATATCCTGAGTTTCGCACAAAATGCAATCATTGTAGCAGTCATTCTCGTTGGACCCATATTGCTGGTTAGTCTACTCATTGGCAGCCTGATCAGTATGATACAGGCAGCTACTCAAATCAACGAAGTCACGTTAACCTTCATCCCCAAAATTATCGGTATTGGGTTAGTAGTAGCTTTTTTGGGTTCTTGGATGGTTCAAAACCTGATATCTTTCACCACCAATGTTTTCGTAAACCTCCCTTCGATGCCTCGTTAATTATCAGGGCTGGATCAAATTGATAATCACATGACACAACCGGATAGCAGCATCGCCAATTCACGAAGGTTGAATGAAATCCTAAGGAGTATCACCCGGCTTCGGCCTTTGCCCACCAGCACCAATCGGATATTGCGGGCGTTAGACGAACCCCAAACAACAGCAGGCTTGGTAGCCGAGTTGATCGCCTTAGACCAGGCTTTAACCGCCTACACCTTACGGGTAGCAAATTCAGCCGCGTTAGGCTATACCTCATCCTGCGCCTCCATCAAAGACGCCGTGATGAGGTTGGGGTTTCGGCAAGTAAGGTCTTTGGTTGTAAGCACAGTTGCCTCAGGGCCGCTATCTTCGCGGTTAAGTGGTTATCGCCTGGGTGATAAAGGACTATGGAATCATTCGATAAGTGTTGCCAGCGCAGCACATTGGCTGGCTGGCACGCTCAGATTTCCCGATCCCGAAAAAGCTTATGTGGCAGGTCTTTTACACGATATTGGTAAATTGGTTTTAGACCAATATGTGTTTGCCGATTACAACGATATGGTTAACTTGATGCACCGGCATAACGCATCTATGTGGGAAGTTGAGAAACACTTATTTGGTGTCGATCACGCTGAAGTTGGCGGAATGATTACTTCCCATTGGCAATTCCCGGAAGAACTGGTTGACTCCATTCGATACCACCATACCCCTGGCAAAAGCCAATTGAATCAAAAGATTTCAGCCATTGTTAACCTGGCAAATGCACTTGTGCCTCCCGACAACCCCAATACTCAAAACATGGAGCTGGAAGGTCGTGTCATCCATCCTCACACCTTGCAAATACTCAACATTCCGGAACATTTGTTAGAATCGCTGCAATCCAGATTGATCGATGCCATGTTTGTGTATGAAGCTAGAATGCCATCCATGTAACCACCGATAATATTGCTCATTATGAATAACAAACCCACCATCCTCCTTGTTGAAGACGATCCTGCCTTGCGGGATTTGATCGTTCTGGTCTTAGAACGGAAATTAACATCGAAAATGCAACTGGTTACCGCCTCGAACGGGCAAGACGCGCTGATCTCTTTGAAAAAAGACCACCCGGATATCATGATATTGGATATCCTTCTGCCTCTTATGAACGGATTGCAGGTCATTCAGCAAATGAAAAATGAAAGGATATTCGATCGCACGAAAATCGTGGTCATTACCGCTCTGGGTTTCAAAGAAGTCGTTCAAAAAGCCCTCAATGAGGGCGTCAGTGATTTTTTGGTAAAACCTTTGGATTTAAATGTCTTATGCACGCGCGTTCAACGCTATATCGATGAATTGAAAAAACCATCGTATACAGAAATTGAGAAATGAAAATCTAAAAACATGTTATCGGATTTTTCTTTAAAAACTTTACGTTAATTTTGGGTTTTTTACGCAATCTTTAGTATAGCTTCATCCGCACTTTACTGAAAGACAA
>JAFGJM010000051.1 GCA_016929095.1 Anaerolineales bacterium
AAAAATTCAGTCATTAATCCTCCTGAATGGGATTGTTTCTGTATGAAGATATCATAATACCATCAAAATGTGCATGTATCCATTTCTGCCAACGATTTGTTAACCTGTTTTAAATCTTTAAAAAGCCGAGATCTTAATTTGATGTTTAGCAGGACTTTATTGGAATAGAGGGTGTTCGCGTGCTATAAAGATACTCGCAACAACAAAAAACTACAAAAAGGTGCAGAAGATGGAGAAATATAGGATTTTTATCCATACTTGCGGTGTACTTTTCTACTTGTTAATAAGATTTAATTGATTATATAATCTACCTTAGACGGTTACTCTGTGGTGGGGCAGGAGTTTATTATTCGAAAGCTGTCCTCGCTTTCCTAACTACGCCAAAGGAAGGGAAAAGTGGATGATTTTAAAAAAGTAAATCACATGATTGCTGTAATTGGAGCGGGACCAGCCGGGTTATTTGCCGCCCGTCAATTAGCCGAGCAAGGAAATTTTGTTGTCATCATCAATCGTGATATTAAGCCTGGAGGATTAGCCGAATACGGAATATATCCCACAAAATATAAAATGAAAGATGGCTTACGGAAACAATTCCGCCAGATATTAGAGCACCCCAATATCGAGTATTATGGGAATGTGACCGTCGGTGATGGCGGGACTTTGAACTTATTTGATATACAAATGCTGGCTTTCCAGGCGATCCTGATTACTGCAGGCGCCCAGGGAACAAAATGGCTGGGCTTACCCGGAGAAAATACCACTCAGGGTGTATATCATGCCAAAGACCTGGTATACCATTACAATAAATTGCCGCCGTTCAGCCAAAAACAATTCGAGATCGGACGCAAGGTAGCCATCATTGGGGTAGGGAATGTGATGTCTGATATCGCCCGTTTTCTCATCACTGAATTAAAAGTGGATGAAGTCATTCCCGTTGCACGGCGTGGTCCAGCTGAAGTTAAATTCGATAAAAAGGAAATTGAACACATCATTGCCCACCTGGATATTGAAGCGTTGGATGCAGAAATCGAAAGGGTAAAACCACACATGCTGGCTGTCGATCAGGACCCTCAAGCGGCTCATGATTATATCCTTTCAGCCTTACCAAAAGCAGATCCTCCCCAATCCAATTCAAAATTAAAATTTATTTTTCTCGCTTCACCCACGCGAGTCATTGGTGATGAATTTGGAAATTTCCTGGGGCTTGAAGTAGAAGATAATTATTTGATACGGGATGAAGAAGGGGAAACCAAAGCCAGATCATTAGGCACCAGGCGATTGTTGGATGTAGATACAGTGGTATTTTGTATCGGCGATCAGGTAGATAAAAAGCTGGGCTTGCCAACCCAGGGCAATCAATTTGTGAAAAACCCATTCCCGGAATATCCAATCGATGGTATTTCTTATGAATCATATAACCCATTGGCAGGGAAAGCCGTTGACGGCATCTTTGTCGCCGGGTGGTCACGTGAAGCCAGCGTAGGTCTGGTGGGAGTAGCCAGAAAGGACGGCGAACGTTGCGCCAGGGCAATTTCCCAATATCTGGAGAATATAAATCCTGTGGCTCATCCCGATAAAATCCTGCAAATATTTGAACAAAAGATAAAGGATTTCGGTAAGCCCATCATAACAAAAACGGACTTATTGAAATTGCAAAGTGTCGAACAAGCCGAAATGATGCGTTTAGGATTGGAAGATTTCAAATATGTATCCAATGAAGAAATGCTCAGGGCGATTGAATACAGTCATGTATTTGGTTAATATTGTGTGAACAGGATTATTCTTTGAAGTTCCGAAGTAAAGGTATCAGTCAATCGGGTACTCGACAAAACGGAATATTTTTATTGTTTTTTTGTGAGTCTGTGAAACGGAATAAGCATGGCTAATCCGATGGAGATAATCACCTCTCCGATCATGACGCCAATGGCTTGCAGAGGACCAAAATAGGGAATCTGTGGAAAATTATGCGTGCCAAAGCCAAATACATCTGCCATACCGGAAGCTACGGCAATGACATATCCGGTACTCACCATGCGTAAGCCAATATCGGCAAGAATCGATTTTTGCGATCCATTCCACAAGGCATTTAATCCAATATAACCCCCAATGCAAATCATGGCCAATCCCACCAGGAAAACTGCGATCTGAACAAAACCGACTACCGGGCTGCGGTCGAGCATGAATATACCCGGATTAATACCTAAAATGAAAATGACCAAGCCTAAAATGGTGGTTACTAACCCTAACCTGATACGAAAATGCGTGCCCCCGTTCAATCGACCGGGTTTATTCATGCAGCCTCGGTCAAATTGTTTTCGAGATATGAAACCCAGTTTCCACCCATGATCTTTGTGATATCTTTCTCCGTATAACCTTTTTGTGCGAGTAAGGGAATGATTTTTCTTAGATCTGCCACGGTATCGATCCCTTCCGGAGTAGACTGCACTCCAAATCCGCCATCAAAGTCACTGCCAATTCCTGCCTGATCGGCATTACCAGCTTTTTGGCAGATGTAATCGATGTGATTTACTAAGTACTCAAGGGGGACTTCTGCCCTGGAATCCCCCTGTTTCCATCCATTTTTGAGGAAACTATTATACGGCACGACGCCGATCAATCCATCACGTTCAAGCAATCCCATGATAAGCCGGTCTGAGAGAAAACGATTGCTTTCACTACCCGGCAGTAACGCTTTGGCGTTAGCATGGGAAGCAATGATGGTTCCCGGGTAAACATCCAAAGCTTGCAAGGCAGCTTTTTCATCCATATGGCTGAGATCCAGGGTGAAACCGAATTCTGCCATTGCCTCCAATAATGCAAAGCCTTCTTTTGTCATAGGGCCCGGTTCGCCGGTGCCGCCGCAAAAGCGCGTACCCGCCCATGCCGGACCGATAATTTGTACGCCAGCCTGCCGCCATTCCGCCAATTCTTCCGGATGTGCAATCGCCTCGGCGCCTTCCATTAATAATACCAGGCCAACCGGATGAGATGTTCTGGCGATATCATTCCAATCCGTCAATAATGAGGATAATTGATACTTTGAACTTATCAATCGGAATTTCTCGGGATGCTCTTCACACATCCTTTTATATATATCTAATTGGTTTGTGTAAATATGCTTTGCATGACGAGGATCGGTATAACATTGGCTAGCCCAATCTCCCACTTTCTTTCTTGCCGGCGCGGCAAAGAGGGTGGAAAAGACAATGGCAATTTTTCCCAGTTGGTATTCCGGGTAACCGATAAGTGTATCACCATTATGCAGCGGGGCGATACTATTTTTCTCACCAGCTCTTGTTTCGCTTACCGAACGCGAATAGTCTCGACCGAATGTGGCAATATTCCATGCCAGGTCTTGGTGTGCGTCAACGATGATCATGAATGTTTTCCATTAATTTTTTTGCGATTTGCCGGTCGATCTTACCCATTGGATAGTTAGATAACTCCGATATTTTACTCCAGCATATGTTTTCTGCCTGAATTGGTTGTGGCTGGTCTCCGTTTGTTAAAGCGCATATGAATGCGTGTAGCGTAACGCGAAAATGGGAATAAGCGTGGCGGTATACGCCAAGAGAATCACCAACTTTGATAGTAACCCCCAATTCCTCTTGAATTTCCCGTGTCAGACAAGCATCCAGAGATTCGCTCTCGTGCTGCTTTCCTCCCGGAAATTCCCACATCCCACCCAACAATCCTCGAAGAGGGCGTTGGGCAATTAGTACTTTATCTTTTTGTTTGATCACTGCAGCAGTGACGGTGTAATGAGGCACAGTGCTGCGGATCTGTTTTACTGGTCGCTCATTCTGCACGCCTAATAAACGCGCCTGGCAAAACTGCGCCAGAGGGCATTGCGCACATTCGGGTGATTTTGGCGTACAAACCAGGGCGCCTAATTCCATAAGCGCCTGGTTATAAGTCCCCGCCATACGTGTGGGTAAGTGATCGGCGGCTAGCTGCTGTAAGCGTTTTTCCACACGTGTTGTATTTATTGGTTCGGAGATATCGAATACGCGGGAAAGAACCCGCCGGATATTACCATCCAGCGCCGGTTCATCTAAACCAAAAGCAATCGAGGCAATAGCGCCGGCAGAATAACGTCCAATTCCCGGTAAACTGAGTAAATCCTTAATATTGGATGGTATCTCACCCCCATATTCCGACATGATTTTTTGCGCGGCCTGGTGTAAATGTCGCGCTCGCTGGTAATACCCCAGACCTTCCCAGATTGAGAGCACGTCTTGCAATGAAGCATTTGCCAGGTCTGTGATGGTCGGGAAGCGTTCTATCCATCGTTCGAAATAGGGGATGATGGTATTCACCTGTGTTTGTTGCGCCATGACCTCGGAAACCAACACCTTATAAGGTGTGGGATTTTCCCGCCAGGGCAGCGGACGGGCGTGGCATGAGTACCACTCAAGTAAATTACTGGTGATAAATGAAAGCATACGTACTAAACTCTTTAAAGTTGAAAACCGGGACGTGCGGGGACTATTTTATAGTTGAAATCTTCGATGTAATCCAGCAATTGGGTTTTTAGGGCGTTCCAATCCGATGATTTCAGGATTTTTTCCATGTTTTCCATGCTGGCGGATTGTAAGGCGACCATGATTTGAGGTTGGTCTCCAAAAACAGTAAACCATGCGTCACTGGGTTCCATGCCCATTTTTTGGACGCTGGGGATAAAATCTCGCACCACAAATTCAAAATATTCTTGTTCTCTTCCGGGTAATAAATCCCATGTCAATAGCATCTTTACTGCCATGATGAAAACTCCGCTTTATGAGCGCTGGATAGACAAAACAACAACACGCGTCTCATCAGGTATGGTTGAGTTGCTTACCTTCAAAGACTCTTGTGCCGGTACATTGCCCAATCCCATCTCGTTCAGAAATTTGCTGAGAGGCGCTAATTTGATAAGCGAGCCAGGGGTGTGATAATGCATGGGGATAACAATGCCTGGTTCGAGTAAACTGACGACTTCGGCTGCTTTAGCGGCATTTAAACCGCCGCTGCCACCCACCGGAACAAGCGCAACATGCACTGCGCCCAGAGCTTCTACTTCTGTCTGTGAAGGAACGCGCCTCAAGTCGCCAAGGTGTGCAATGGTAACACCATTATAATCGAAGACATATAGTGTGTTTCGCGGGTCGTCTGCCGAGCGCTTTCCGTGACCATTCGTTTGTACACCGGTAATAAACACGCCGCCAATTTCAAACTCGCCTGGTCCGGTAATGGTGTGAGATTTACCCTTGACTGCCTGGGTGAAATTATGTCCGGGGGCGGCATGGCTCACTGTGACGATATCCGCTTTTAATTTTAATGGTTCGTAGCCTGCCGCCTCATGATCGTAAGGATCGGTGACAACGGTCGCCATACTACGTTCAGTTAAGCGAAAGCACGAATGTCCGTACCAGGTAATTTCCATAAAGCCTCCTCAAGCGCCACTGATTATACTGCATCCTTGCAGAGGTGGGAGATTTTTTATGTTTTCCTAATGTGCCCCCTCCCAACCTCCCCCATTTTCAAAGAACGAAAATAGGGGAGGGGAATGATTGTGTGCCCATTTTCAAAGAACGAAAATAGGGGAGGGGAATGATTGTGT
>JAFGJM010000052.1 GCA_016929095.1 Anaerolineales bacterium
GGCAGTATCCGACCAATTTCACAGGCTTCAAAACAAACTTTATTATCCCGTTCGTAATTTGCCCGTAAACGGCCTTTTAAGCCGGAATGAAAATATATCTTGTGTTTCTCCGGATCATACCAATATAAAATCGGAGTGATAAACGGCTGCTCATCCCAATGCGTAGCCACGTGCCCCACCTGGCAGCGCATCAGAAATGCTTTCGTCCATTCATCATCGCAGGCATATTTTTTCTTTAATATCTGATTGATGGTTGTGTTGTCCAACGAATAATCTATTGTCATTTTGTTTCCTATAGTATAATTGGGTGCATTATAAAATTCATTCCGACTCAGCATAAGCTATTTGCATCGCCTCCGGCGTAATGTGTAACCCTTCAAAGTTTGCAAAATTCAAATCTCGAAATTTTAGCCCACAAGCCTCACGCACTCTATCAAAGAGTACGATATAGCTATCCAAAATGCGAGCCTCCCATTTTAAACCAAGCTTGTGGCTGGTGGATTGAATGATATCGGGATTGGGACCTTCCAACTCCAAAAAATAACCGACGGGCATTTCATCAAACATGACCAGAAGATCATCGAGGTTGTATACCGCGCGGTATTTCTCATACATAAAGGCAATTTGATAACCGAGTGCTTCCAGAAAAGATTGTGCGGACTTGAAATCACTGACCGAGAATTCAATTTCTCGCCGTAATCGTACTCCATCCAATATCTCGCCTGGGCCTTTATAAGTCAGGCGGGCTTGTGTGTCTTGCCGTAAACGTAACACCTGATACGACCGGGTTAGTGATTGGTCTGGGGTATCAAAACGCAAATTGATTTCGTGGGTGCGCGGTTGTTCAAGCTTTGCGCCTGATCGTTTGAGCAGGCTTTCAAATGGGGATAAATCTTTGACTAAATATTTTACTTCCAGTTCTTGTTCACCAGATGACATCATTTCTCCTTGTGATTCATTCAATTGATAGAAGCGCCTGCTTTTGTTCCACATTATCCCCTACGTTCACCCTTACCCGCGTCACGACGCCGGTGCGCGGCGACCTGAGTTCATTCTGCATTTTCATGGATTCCAGCACCGCCAGCACATCCCCTTTTTGCACCTTTACACCAGAAAACACCGGTAAAGAAACGATCAAACCCGGCATAGGCGCCCTAAGAAGAAATTCGCCATGTGGGTTTAAGCTGCCCTGTGAAGCTAATCTCAGTTGTTTATCACGTTCATCTTCCACACATACAGAATACAACCGGCTCTGCAGGATCACATGCCACCCATCATCTGCCGGGAAAACCTGGGCTTCGTAAGAATTACCATCCACCAGCAATGAATAAAATTGCTGATCACCGATCGCTTGAAAATCAACCTGGTAAACCCGGTCCCCAACTCGAAGGTGTTCATCATCAATGATTTCCAGCAGGTAATCTTGCTCTTGGAGTGTAGTCACATATTTCATAATATATTCCACATGCCTAACGACGTTGCCACTCCCGGCGGTTTAACCATTTCCAATGGCTGGTATTCCGTGGTTTCTGCTGAACGAATTGTGCGGCTTGCTGAGCCTGACGATTCGTCACCAATGTGGCGATCATCGCCGCTATCTCGGGATGATAATCTTTGCCATCATTGGCTTTATCTAAATTGAATTTTTCCTCTACAAAATGGGTGTCAAATTGCCCTCTCATAAATTCAGGTGAATGCAACAGGCTTTGATGAAAAGAAATATTGGTGCGCACCCCAACAATTTTATACTCATCCAGCGCCTGACGCATACGCAATATGGCTTCTTCACGGGTTTTTCCCCAAACGATCAATTTCGATATTAAAGAATCATAAAATGGTGAAATCTCACATCCTGGATAAACACCGGTATCCACGCGCACGCCTGGCCCGGACGGCAAGGTCATATGAGTAATCTTGCCAATGGAGGGCATGAAATGCTGGTAGGGATCTTCGGCATTTATTCGGCATTCAATCGCCCATCCTTTGAGAGAAACATCTCTTTGGTGATAATGCAATGGTTTCCCCTGAGCAATATGGATTTGTTCTTTCACAATATCCACCCCGGTCACCCATTCGGTTACCGGATGCTCTACCTGTAAACGGGTATTCATCTCCAGGAAATAATATTGCTTTTTATGATCCACTAAAAATTCAATTGTACCGGCGTTGATGTACTCCACAGCCTGAGCCGCCCGTACAGCCACGGCGCCCATAGCCTGGCGTAATGCATCGTCCTCACCCACAAATGCGGATGGAGATTCTTCCAACAGCTTTTGGTGGCGGCGTTGTAGCGAGCATTCTCGTTCGCCAAGATGGATCACATTACCCTGATCGTCAGCCAATATTTGAAATTCGATATGCCGGGCACCATCAACCAGCTTTTCCAGATACACATTACCATCCCCAAAAGATGATTCCGCTTCGCGGCGGGCAGATTGTAATAATGATGGCATTTCTTCCAAAGAATTTACCTGACGCATCCCCTTGCCTCCGCCCCCGGCAGTCGCTTTCACCAACAACGGAAATCCGATTTTTGGCGCCAGGGCTAACAGGTCTTCGTCCGATAAAGCGCCTTCACCTTCCGTCCCCGGTACCACCGCTACCCCAGCCCTGGAAACTGTTGCCCTGGCAACTGCTTTATCTCCCATTGCAGCAATAGCGGAAGGTCTTGGCCCAATGAAATTCAGACCGGCATCCTGACATGCCAGAGCGAAATCTGCCCGCTCTGCCAGAAATCCGTATCCCGGGTGGATAGCCTGGCAATGGCATACTTTCGCGATTTCAATGATCTTATCGGCCCGTAAATAAGACTCACGAGATGGCGCAGCGCCCAGGCAATACGCCTCATCGGCGTAACGGACATGCAAAGATTGGCGGTCTGCGTCTGAGAAAACAGCCACCGTGCGGATTCCTAATTCGCGGCAGGCTCGTATGATACGGACTGCGATTTCTCCCCGATTGGCTACCAATACTTTACGGAACATAATTCTTTTTTAAAAACGATAATGTTTTGGTGTTGAAAATTTCCGGTTGAACTTGCGGAAATAAATGCTTGCCGCCTGTTGGCATCCACAAATCAGCGCCCGGAATAGCCTCAGCTATATCTCGGGCGTGTTGGGGAGTGGCGTGTTCATCCTCATCACCTTGTATGACCAGGGTTGGGCAAGAAATCCGGCGGATAAGCGGGCGCATGTCCCAATCCAAATTCACTGGATTCATCCATCCATCGTACCAATTTGAAAAAACCCGGGATGTTTTTTCGCCATGTAAACGCTCTAAAGCATTCCGAAACCAGATGTTTTCATAAAACATCTTCCGCACTTGCATTATCCCTGGTTTCATCTTCAGCTCTATATAGATATGGGCAGAAATTATCACAATACAGGCTGTGATTTCAGGATTGAGAGCGGCAAAGTAAAGCGTCAGAGTTCCACCGTCGCTATGACCAATCAAGGCCGCCCTTTGGATATTCAATACCCCTACCAGACCAGTCAAATCGGCGATATCATCCGCAAAACCGGATGTTATCACAGAATGACGTGGATCTGATTTTCCATATCCCCATCGGTCATATACGATCACATAATAACCAGCCTGGGCGAAAAACTGCGTTTGTTCTTTCCATGAATAAGTAGAACCTAATCCCTGATGTAAAAAAAACAGGGCTGGATCATCAGCATGCCCATAAGTTTCGACAAAAAGGTTCCGCCCGTTTATCAGGTGATGTTGTGCTGTATGATTTATCGCCACCATCATGAAAATTCGATTCTTTGTGTTGAATATCGATTATAAGGGAATGCACCCATGCTTTTTAGGTGGATTGGAATCCCGTTTGTTTGACAGCATCGCCAGGGAATTGATCAACCGCGGGCGTGTCTCGCGGGGTCGGATAATATCATCGATGTAGCCGCGCGAGGCGGCAATATACGGATTGGCAAATTTGGCGCGATAGTCTGCCACCAGATCAGCTTTCCGCTTTTCCGGATCTTCTGCCTGTTTGATATCTTTGCGGAATATGATATTCACCGCACCCTCCGGACCCATTACGGCGATCTCCGCGCTCGGCCATGCCAGGTTGACATCCCCGCGAATATGCTTGCTACTCATCACATCATATGCTCCCCCATAAGCCTTGCGGGTAATGACCGTCATCTTGGGCACGGTTGCTTCACAAAAAGCGTACAACAATTTTGAACCAGAGCGGATGATGCCGCCATGTTCCTGGCTGACCCCTGGCAGAAAACCCGGCACATCCACAAAAGTCAACACCGGGATATTGAATGCATCACAAAACCGAACGAAGCGCGCTGCTTTCTCCGAGGAATTGATATCCAGAACACCCGCCAATACCGCTGGCTGATTGGCTACGATCCCAATACTGTAACCTCCCAGGCGGGCAAACCCGATGACGATATTGGCTGCATAGGCTTCCTGTATTTCAAAAAATTGCCGGTCATCCACGATCAAGCGAATGACTTCTTTTATGTCATATGGTTTTCCGGGGTCGTCGGGGACGATCGTATCCAACGTTTCTTCCATTCGCAAGGGATCATCACCATTGGAGATAAATGGCGGGTCTTCCATATTATTCTGCGGCAGGAAGGTCAGTAGTTTACGCACAGATAGAAGTGCATCCGCTTCGCTTTCGGCATTCAAATGAGACACTCCGGAAATTTCGGAATGGACATCCGCCCCACCCAAAGCCTCAAACGACACGTCTTCATGGGTCACTGCTTTTACCACGTCCGGACCGGTGATGAACATATAAGATGAATTTCGCACCATGATAATGAAATCGGTGAGCGCCGGGGAATAGACTGCCCCACCCGCGCAAGGGCCCATGATAACGCTGATCTGGGGAATAACTCCGGATGCCAATGTGTTGCGCAGGAAGATATCGGCATACCCGCCTAATGATACAACGCCTTCTTGTATGCGTGCCCCGCCCGAATCGTTCAATCCAATGACCGGCGCGCCGTTTTTCATCGCCATATCCATGATTTTGCAGACTTTCTCGGCGTGCGCTTCTCCCAGACTTCCGCCAAATACAGTGAAATCTTGTGAAAAGACATACACAAGGCGCTGTGATATCGTTCCCCAGCCTGTCACCACACTATCTCCCAGGTACTTTTGTTGATCCAAACCAAAATCTGTTGTGCGGTGAAGCACAAAACTATCCAATTCCCGGAATGAGCCTTTGTCGAGTAACAATTCGATGCGCTCACGCGCCGTTAATCGCCCGCGCTGATGTTGCGCTTCTATCCGCGCCTCCCCTCCACCTAATTGCGCCTGGGCTTTCTTTTGCATTAATTCATCGATTTTGGGTTCTTGTGCCATACGCTTCTCCAAAAAAAGCTTGGGTATTTCTGCGCGTAAGTGACCAACCTATGATTGCCAAAACTAACCCGTTTATAATCAAAATGAACAACCAATTACTATCAAAAGGAGTCGCCGACAGAACAAATCGATCGATCCAAAAATAAACCGAGTATAGAATACTACTAATCATTATGAAGAGTGGCGTTTTACGCCACCTAAACCACATACTCCAAAAAAGCATCAAACTGCATAAAACCCATACGCATCCAGAAACCAGTTGATATACGGGCGCATGCGTGAACACTGCCGTTAAAAATGGCCATTGGCTGATAGCCTGAATGATCCTGGTCAGATTGACCAGGGCAATAAGGCATACAACAAAAGATAGGAAAGTCACAATTGTTGGACGTTTATGGTGTTTACTCAATCTGTTTGAGTTTACCATTAATTGCCTGTCTCATTGGCAGAATCAAACCAGATAATACCAGGCATTGTTCCAAGTGATAAACATGTTGCGTTTCCACACGCCGCGCTACTTAGCCTTTCTTTCGGCTTAGAAAATGTGAGGAAAAGCCTTGTAAATCAGCTTCAGGGAATCCTGATATCCCATAAATGAACATTGCCCGGTTCCCCCTGCCGAGTGTCGGTCAATTTTAATTGGAAGGATTCCACAGTATAGGTTTTGCTAAATTTTATCGTATCGTCAGGTTTACTGACCGTGCCATATAGTGTGGCTTTAATTGTTACTGGGTCGCCGCCGTCAGAGAGGTACAAAGTCAACTCAACCTCAGCCTCAGTGCTGCCAAACATAAGGTTTATGCTATCCATCGCGATAGGATTGTTAAAACTTATTTCATAGATTGCCGGATTGGCTTCTTCAGTGCGCGCTAATGTATCGGCATCGCCATCGAAGACAAGAGTGATATCTCCCATATCCAATGGGGAATAACGAACCTTCACCACTTGATCCATCCATCGGACATGCGCCTCTTGTAATCGACGGCGAATTTCTTGCTCTGTAGTCAATATCTCATCGATGGATTTAACATAGCTCACCCTGACAAAATAAAACCCGATTCTGCCATCCGGGTAAGGGACGGTTTTTTCCACAATAATTTCTTCGAATTTTTCGCTTGCGACAGTTTTTTCGTATTCTTCAGGGATCATCACGAACACAGACCGATCATCCAGAGAGAGGTGCCGGAACAAATACCCATCGATGCTGGCCATATCCACGGGTTGATCTTCTTCCAAAAAGAAACGGGCGACAATATCTGTACCATTTGCCCAACTGGGTGAAAGATGAATCTTTGCATCGGGATGTTCTTCCAGGTAATCATTAATGGCATAAAAAATTTGCGGCGCGCCGTATTGCAACCCTCCCAGTCCATAATCCCGGTACCATGTCGGGCCATTGATCAACGCATCTCTCGTCATAGACACGCCTATAACGCTGAAAATCACAAAAAGTGTGATGGGTAATATATACTGCGGAATACGCCATTTATCTAAAAAGCGGGCTTGTTGATATTTGTTTTTCACCCATACAATAAAAATACCAATCCATTTCAAACAATATTCCAGACCTAATGCCATAAGGAGGGTCGCCGGAATGACCATTACCAGGGCACGGGTGATGCCTATTTCCACCAACGCACTCCCCGCCGGCGCCGCCAGCATGGCAATAATCACCATGCGGTGCATCGAGGAACGGAAATTCCAAATGCAAACCCCAATACCTGCAAGGATAAAAGGCAGCCAATACAAGGATATCAAACCATAATCTTTCATTAAGTGTCGTTCCAGGTCGTGTTGATTAGGTATAAACCAATATCCTGGGCTTATTCCATAAAAATATTGAGTGGCGTATAAGCGGAGTTTTTCGGTGATGGGTATTGGCTGGGTTAAATACGAAGCCAATAATTTTAAGTGTTCGGTGGCAATATCGCCGTACGTCATACGAAAACGGATATATGGCAAGGCAATGAGTGCAACTGTAACCATTGCAGCAGGTATAACCCGGCGGTTCTTCCAATGGTATCCTAAATCGGATAATAGCAATAATAATCCGGTGCACGCGGTGACAACCTGTCCCGGGCTGTACGAATAAAACGCCAACCCAGCCATGAGCAGCGTCAGGTGTATATATTTCGGCGACCGGTACCGATACAGCAAATAACTCAACAGGCATGCACTGTAGAATGAAACAAAAATAACCGTCTCGAACGCCGTTCGTGAATGAAGGAACCAGGCAGGCACAACCGCCAATAATGCCGGCCCTAACCACCATAACGACAACTTAAATATTTCCTTCAACATCCAGGCAATCGAAAATGCCGCCAGAATACCAATCAGCACCGATACACCGCGCGTTACAACGATCGATTTTCCGAATAACAGATAAGGGATAACTTGAACATACACACTCAAACTTAAATTATAGTAAGTATAGTTTTTGAAATACGTGGGGAGCAATTGCCCATCCGGGTCACGAAATCCATCCCGAACCAGATCCGCTGCAGAAAGTGTCTGTATGGCTTCATCGGTGAAAAAATAAATCGGGAATTTATCTAAACCAACGAGGCGGGTAGCTACATAAACACCCATGGCCAGGATGAATAATACACCTGCCATGGAAAGCACTTGAACGACTGCCTGCGTTAAACCCCATGTCGCCAGCTTCCACTGCCGCCACGCCAGATTCGTCACCGTAGTATTCTCGGATTCTGCCACCACCAAGAGTTGCACCTGAGAATGATTGTTTATGTTCACCGGGTGGTCTGGTTGAAACACCCCATCACCATAAACCCCTTTGACAATGGCTTGATTTTGTGCTTCCGGAATCCAGGGTCTATGCCGTAACTCGCCTAACCCAGCGGTAAATTCTCCCCACTTTTCAACCAGCCGGCGCCTATTCAACTGGTAATCCGTAATAATTAGATACAAGCCCACGCCCAGGGAGAATAAACTTATCACCAGGCCAATGAAAAAGGGAATGGGGACAAATTCAAAACGATATCGATGAACACCATTTTGCATCATCGTGCCCATATACCCGCCGACATTGTCAATGTCAACAGGCTTTCCGTCGATGGTCAACTTCCACCCCGGATAATGAGTGACCAGCAAGACCAATTCCTGGTTCACATCTCCCTGGGCGATGATCTCCACCGCATTGGTTCCTGAGAAAAAGGGAGTCAAAGTTGTTACGTCGCTGCGCTGCAATTCTTCGGCGTCGCTATTTTGAAGGATCGCATGTTCTACACCAAAGGCTATCGGTAAACTTTCCGGCAAGTGATATATTGCTGTTTCCTCTATATGGTTGATAAGCTTCGCCCCCTCATCATTAGGTGAAGCCTCATCGATTTCTTGTGTTATATATAAAGGTCTGGCGTTGATCGTGCGCTGGTTTATTTGACCATCATATTCCCTGATATCGCTAAAAGGATACCAGGCGTCGATATAGCGCAGTTTTGAATAAAGCACCGGAAGTAACCAGGCATTGGATGGGTAATGTCTGAAGTAGTATTCAGATTTATCATTTTCCCGCACCCAATGCATGATTTCGTAAGCTGTCTCATAATCTTCATTGGTTTTAATATATTGCCCATTCGTTTTAAACACATCCCAAATGCCGGCAGCCATAAAAACGACCAACAATCCCATCCCCGCCATTGCAGCCGTAGCGCCCCAATCTTTTTGCCCTAATATAAATTTCGATTTACCGAACGAAACGAGGTCTTGCCAAACAGCATCTATTCCCATTCCTCCCAGGAGGAAAATGGCAAAACTCCCCAGGATCAATGGACGCAAGACATGCCGGAACTGGCTCAGGATATGTGTGGTATAGAAAAAATCCCGCCATGGCATGTGATGGATGTCGATCCAAATATACACAAATAATAACACCAGCCATAAGAATAAAAACAGACGCTTATTTTTCTTTTCATACACGAGGGGAAGAAAGACCAGCGCGGCAAACGGGAAATAGCCAATATAAGCATAATATTCTTCCCGGGCAGGTAATAATGTGTAGGCATCCGGCCGAAATGTATCCTTCGAAGTGTAATCCAGCCAAATCTGACCCAGCGTGTGAGAACCCTGGATGTCGTCCCCTTTATTTAATCGTGGCCAAAACTCAAATTGAGGGAAAAAATGGATGGCGATCATCCCAAAAGCTAATAACCCGATTAAAGTCATGGAAATCAATAATTTATAATCGAGCTTCACGTATGGCTTTTTCGATTGAAAGCTGGTTATGATCACCAGGACAAAAATAACAATTACAAAAAACATCAAAAAGGGGTAATAGGCATTACCGCAAAAATACAGCCCTGCAATGGATAACGCAGAAAAGCCAAAGTATTTCTTTTCCTGTTTTCGAGTAAACAGGTATAGGTTAGCAACAATCCATGGGATCCAGGCAAAACCAAAAACAAAAAGGTATTCTCCCTGGAAAAAGCGCGCTGCGGGTTGACCGGCAAAGACATACATGAGGGCAATCCACAATCTGGGTAATTTCCCCATGCCAAACACCTTACCCAGGCGCCACATTCCGATGGCAGCCATAATGAAACTTAAAAATATAGCTACTTTAAAGCCATCACGCACTCCCATAAGGAGCACCGGGATTGTGACCAGCGGATTATAAATATGCAGCATCGGGTCGGCAATATAAGGCAATCCGGTATGGATATAAGGATTCCACAATGGAAATTGGTGAAAATCGTTGAGGGCGTGATATAAAAGCCAATCAATGGATTGGAATAACATGCTCTCATATCCAGGCAATATGTTCATCGTCCCGAGATCTAATATCCTCATGCAATAAACCCATACAGCCAGGATCAAGACCATAATTTCCAGCCAGACGCCTTGTTTCTCCACCCATGTTATTTTCGGAATGGAAATAAACGGTTTTTCTTGGTCTGCAATTTCTATATTTTCGGAGACTTCATGCGTTTCAGATGTTTCGATGTGTGGGGGTGTTTTCCTTCCTTTGGGTAAAAATCTAAACCAACGACTCAGCCAGGTCAGTACAGGGGAATATGTATCCAGTAAGAATACACCTTCCTTTTCAATGTCCTGTCGATTGGTATTTTTCTTAACGACCCGTTTTAACAACCGCATTAATGTCACATCAGTGAAGATGGCTAGAATAACAATCAATAAAACAGGTATGATCAATGATGAAGACATATTGACTCTCAAATGATATATGTATCTCTATTCCATCATATTATCAGCGTAACCCCGTCTCCAGACGAGAAATCACCAGGCGTTGAATTTCACTGGTACCCTCATAAATTTCGGTGATTTTTGCGTCACGGAAATAACGCTCTACTGGTAATTCTTTGCTATATCCAATACCGGCATGGATTTGTACCGCCTCATGTGCAGCAAACATAGCGGTCTCTGAGGCAAATAACTTGGCCATCGAAGCTTCCAGGGTGAAGCGTTCACCGGTAGTTTTGGAACGTTGTTTAGCCAATGCCGCCTGATAAATCAGTAAACGGGAGGCTTCGATGCGTGTTTTCATGTCTGCGAGTTTAAAGGAAATACCCTGGAATTCGCCGATTTTATGACCAAATGCTTCACGCTCTATCGCATAATTCAAGCTGGCTTCATACGCAGCTTCAGCGATACCCAGCGCCTGAGCAGCAATACCAATGCGACCGGCATCCAACACCGTCATGGCGATTTTAAATCCATCGCCTTCTTCACCTAAACGATTTTCTACAGGCGCATGATAATCTTCGAATAAGATTTCACTGGTTGCAGAAGCCCGTATGCCCAGCTTGGGTTCTTTCTTCCCGCGTACGAATCCAGGCTGGTTGGTTTCGATCATGAAAGCGCTGATCCCTCGGTGGCTTTTCTCCGGTTCGGTCTTTGCGAATACCACAACATAATCCGCCACGGGAGCGCTGGTCACCCAGGACTTACGCCCATTAAGGACATAATGATCGCCATCCCGTACAGCCCGCATTCGCATCGTACCGGCATCGGAACCTGACATTGGCTCAGTGAGCGAATAGGCGCCGATGGCTTTTCCGGATGCCACGGGACGGATGAATTTTTGCTTTTGCTCTTCTGTACCGAATATCAGTATGCCGAAGCAATACAACGAATTATTAACCGACATGATCACGCCATGCGCGGCGTCAACTTTGCTGATCTCTTCCAATGCTAAAACATAAGCCAGGGTATCCATTCCAGCGCCCCCATAGGCTTCTGGCATTTCAATCCCCATAAATCCCATTTCGCCCATCTTCTTAATCGTCTCATAGGGAAATTCACCCGATTCGTCGAAGTCCGCTGCGATGGGGGCAATCTCATTACGGGCGAAGTCGCCAGCCGTCTGGCGAATCATTTCATGCTCTTCATCCAGATGAAAAAGTATATTTGCGGACATTTTTCCCTCACATGTGAACAGACCATCGACATTATAGCATGCACAATTACCGATTTACATGCCTTGTATGGTCGCTTTCTTGACAGTATTGAAAAGTAAGTTATACTCGCAAACGAGCATTACTTCGTTAATGAAGCCCAAAATAAGGGTGAAATAGGAGAAAAAAATAAAGGTCATCGATATGAGTGAAGAAATCACCCCCGAAATCTTCGAGCACCTGGTTCATCTGGCAGCCTTGGAACTCAATGAAGATGAAGCGCAATATTTACGCCGCCAGTTAAACAATCAACTAAAAGCTATTCATGAGTTAGAAGCCATTCCCTTATCAGACGATATAAAAATAACGTCACATGGCGTCCCGTATTCTCCATTAATTACGCCGCCTATACGAGACGATGCATGGCTCCCCAATCCCGCGCCGGAAGATATTTTGACTCAAGCCCCCGAAACCGATGATAATTATTTTATCGTTCCCGATATTCCTCACACAGACCTGGATTAACCATGGAACTCTATGAATTAACTGCCCATAATCTGGTAGAGATGATCAGGCGTCGTGAGATTTCCGCTATGGAAGTGCTCGAGTCTACGTTGCAGCGCATTTCCCAGGTGGATGGCATCCCCGGCACTGTTCAACAAGATGAAAACACCGACTCTCAAGCTAACCGAGTGCATGCGTTCATCACCCAAACCACCGAACGAGCAAGACATCAAGCAGAAACGATCGACCGCGCCATTGCAGCCGGAGAAGTTGTAGGCCCTCTGGCAGGGGTGCCATTCACGGTCAAAGATATCTTTTGCGTCAAAGGGACGCCATCCACCGCTGCTTCTCGCATCCTGGCAAATTTCACTTCTCCCTACTCCGCTACGCCTGCCGAGCGCTTGGAAGCGGCTGGCGGCATATTACTCGGCAAGGTAAATTTGGACGAATTCACCTACGGCTCATCCAACGAATCTTCCGCTTTTAAACCCTTCCCGCGCAATCCTTGGAATACCCACCGGGTTACCGGCGGTTCCTCCGGCGGCAGTGCCGCCGCAGTAGCCGCAGGCGAAGGCGCCTTATCTTTAGGCACCGATACCGCTGGTTCGATCCGTCAACCGGCAGCCTTCTGCGGAGTGGTGGGCATGAAACCCACCTACGGACGTGTGTCACGCTATGGATTGATCGCGTTTGGTTCCTCATTGGATTGTCCCGGACCGCTTGCCAGGAATGTAACCGACGCGGCATTGATGTTACAGGTGATCGCCGGTGCCGACCCCCGCGATGCAACTGCTGCCAACCTGCCGGTTGATCATTATGTTTCAACACTCGAAAATAGCATCCGGGGCATGCGTATCGGTATCTCGCCGGATTATTTTCGTATTACCTACCCTGATCCTGAAACCGGTGAGTTGCGTCAGGAACCTTTATTACCAGAAATTGAAGCAGCAGCACTGCGCGCCGCCGGGCGACTGGCAGAAATGGGCGCCGATATGGTAGATGATATTCCCATGCCCCATACCCGCTATGGCATCCCAGCCTATTTCGTAATTTCACGCGTCGAAGCGGCTTCCAATCTACACCGTTTTGACGGTGTGAAATATGGCTACCGCACCCCAGACGCTGTGGAAGACTTGCACGAGATGTACCGCAAGACACGCGGGCAGGCATTCGGGGTGCAGCCAAAATTGCGCATTCTAATGGGCATGTATGTGAGTGCCGCTCAATATAGCGAGCAGTATTACAACCGTGCTTTACGCGTGCGCACCCTGATCCGCCGGGATTTCGATGAGATATTCGATCCATACGGAAAATATCGATTGGATGCCTTGCTTGCCCCTACCACTCCCACCACAGCATTTCCGATCGGCGATGTTTATGGCGATTCGGTCTTAATGCAATACGCCGATCAGCTTACTGTGCCAACTAACCATGCCGGTGTACCGGCTATTTCCATGCCATGCGGTTTCGATAAAGACGGTTTACCCATCGGCTTTCAATTGATCGGACCCGACTTCTCCGAAGCGAATTTATTGCGGTTGGGGCGGGCATATGAGATAGCTACTGATGATGATGAATGGCGAAAATTGAAACCTAATTGTATAAATAAATGAATAACTAAAAATACGATTTAATAATAAATATTATTTTTATGGGGATAAATTAATTATGATAAATAATAACTCATTTTCAATTTCTATATTTTGGATTCTATTAATCATAATTTCTATATTATTTTATAAACCTCGTCAATTTATTAAGCAACTAAAATATTTTTCAAGTAAAAAAGTATTTTATTTTTTTACTATTGAAATTATTTCTCTGATATTGTCTATACATTTCAGATCATATTGGGTTTCTTTCAACTCATTATTTTTAGGAACATCATTTTTAGTAACAGGTTGGTTAATTTCTAACAAATTACTTATTCATAACCTTTCATCGAAACCTAATCGTTTTTATTTATTTTTTAGATGGTTTTATAAATTTTTATTTCAAAAAATTTGTATTTATAATTTCGACCTTGTTGGAGATTTTATTCAATTAATTGGTTTTTCTCTGATTTGGAGTTCCCAATTCTCATTTATTTTTACGATATTGTTCTTTCCGATATCATTTATTATTAATCAATGGCTTTATGCAACCACACAGAAAAATAATAAATATAAATCTTATATAACAAATTTTCTAGCAATAATTAAACGATTATTTATAGAAATAGTAAGAATAATGGGGTTTTTGATAATACCATTTTTATTATTTGGGTTATTTACAAGAAATTTCGTAATATTTAGGGGTACAAGGAATGAAGCAATTTCAATTATTACCACCTTAATACAAATAGAAACCACATTTGGTACTCTTTTTATCGCTTTATTATTAGCATTAGTTGAATTAACTACTCACACATTTTCGATTAGGCTTACTCGAATCTTTGTAAAAAGTAATGTATTTATCGCTACTCTTTTTATTGCCGTTTTTTCGTTAGCAATAAAATTTATTTTTCTATTCAATACAACTATTTGGGATAAATCGTTTACTGGAAATAATAATATATTTATTGACTGGGTATTGCTGTGGACAGTTTTGACGTTTACGTCTCTGTCAATGGTGTAAATTAATCGCATACTTTCTTTAAGGAATGTTTTAAATGTCAATGAACAGGAGCCAGTGTAAA
>JAFGJM010000053.1 GCA_016929095.1 Anaerolineales bacterium
ATTGGAAGCTTTCAGGTATGCCTGCTGGCTCCAGTCGCCATTGCTGCGCACAAAGACGTAAGCTGCCCCGGATGCGTCGGCAGAGTTATTAGTTTGATCGCCGTCCACCCCGGTGGCGCTGCTGTCTTCATGCATCGCCCCCACCACCACCGTGTCGCCGGAGATGGCCACACTACCGCCAAAAAAGTCATTTGCCCCCGTATTGGAAGCCTTCAGGTATGCCTGCTGGCTCCAGACACCACTACTGCGTACAAAGACGTAAGCTGCCCCAGATCCGCTGGCAGAGTTGTCAGTTTGGTCGCCGTCCACCCCGGTGGCGCTGCTGGCTTCACCTGTAGCCCCTACCACCACCGTGTCACCAGAGACGGCCACACTTCGACCAAACAAGTCTTCAGACCCCGTATTGGAAGCTTTGAGATATGAATCGGAACCCATTTGCGCCTGGATGCTAAGCCAGTCGGCAGCGCTCAAGCCGGCGGGGGTTTGGCTGGGTTCGATGTGCTGGTTCCATCCCGGTGAAACACCGGGGGTAATTGGCGCGGCGGTAACAGCCAGCGGGGCGGGTAAGTAGCTCAACAGCAAGAGTGTCAGCAGGATCATCAAGTGGCTGATACTGTTCAAACGGCATTGATAACATTTCTGATATTTCATGTTTGGCTCCTTCTTTGAGGGATAGTATGTTTATGCCGCCTCACTATAAATGAAATGATCTTTTGTTACATAGTAAATTCGCAGTAAAGAAAAAGGATTTTTGTACGATGCATTGCATAACTCCCTGATTATTCCGTTGATTATACAGATATTATATACTAACTTATTGCGAATAGCTTTTCATAGACTCGGTCAACAAAAGGATGGACTCAAATGGACGGGTAATTTACGAATTATTCTTACCATTTTCCCGCCCTCTGATTACCCAGTTACTTTTTCTTGCTCTTTATATTAAAAATCCAGCATGCGCCGGGGGAAACCGTTTCTGCCCGCCCTGGTCTTTTAAGGCTCTTCCGTCCAAATGCCGGGGATCTTCGCACCGCATTTTGGGCATTTCCCTTCTGCATTGATGTGATAAGACAGGATTCTGTATCCGTAACGTTCAATCAGCAAATTCCGGCATTGGGGGCAATAAGTGTTTTCATGTTCCTTGACGCGCCCTACCAGGTTTCCAGCATAGACGAAATTCAAGCCGGCTTCCATGCCAATCTCCGCCGCCCGAATGATAGTATTGGCTGGTGTTGGAGGAGTCTCGGTCATCTTGTAATCGGGGTGAAAAGCCGTCACATGCCAGGGAATATCTGCCGAAACCGACTTGATATAGCGGGCGGCGTCCATCAATTCATCGGTGCTGTCGTTATACCCGGGGATGACCAGGGTTACCACCTCCACCCACAATCCCATCTCGTGTGTCATACGGATGCCGTCCAGCACATTTTGCAGCACCCCGCCCAGTTGCCGGTATTGCTTGTCCTGCATGGTTTTCAAATCGATCTTATACGCTGAGAGATAGGGACGCAAATATTCCAGTACCTCAGGTGTGACATTGCCGTTGGAGACGTACACACATTTAATCCCCTGGGCAATTGCCAGCTTGAAGATGGCTGCCGCCCACTCTGAAGTGATGAGCGGTTCATTGTACGAGGAAGCCACCACTTCCGATTGGCTGCGCAGGGCATAATCCACAATCTGTTCCGGTGAAGCGCGGCGCGCCCAACGCACAGCTTCATCGGAGTGCGGATCACGCAACACCTGCGATGAAAGGGCATTCTGGCAAAACGAGCAATGAAAGTCACAGCCCAACATGCCAAAAGTTAACGCCTCCGCGCCGGGAAGCACATGATAAAGTGGTTTTTTCTCAATGGGATCGGGGTTTAACCCCGCTACATACCCCCAGGGCACGTACAATTTGCCGTCTTGGTTAAAGCGCACCTGGCATATCCCCCGTCTTCCGGGGCGGATCAAACAACGATGTCCGCAGGCATAACAGCGTACTGAACCGTCTGGTAAGGTTTCGTATAACTCACCCTCTGCAGTCATCGAATCGAGGAATTCTTTAACTGTAGGCATGGTTAAGGTTATTTTACCACTGCCTCAATAGTGAAAAGGCAATCAGGCAACAAGATATTCGGTAATCAGGAATATTGCATCCTGATACCTTGTTACCTGATACCTTTTCTATATAACTGCCTTATCAGTCCTCAGGAAGTATTCGGATATAGGTTATAATTTTTTCATGCCCTCCCTCGTTATCCAGGCTGGTGGACAATCTAAGCGCATGGGACAGGATAAAGGTCTGGTATCTTTCCTGGGTATGCCGCTTGTCCAGCGCGTGATCGAACGACTGGCATATTTAGCAGAGGAAATACTGATTACCACCAACCAGCCGGAAAATTATCGCTTTCTCGGTTACCGTTTGGTTCGCGACTTATTGCCCGGCAGAGGCGCCTTGGGCGGGCTATACACCGCTCTCAGTGTGACAACATCTCCCCTGGTAGCCGTTGTGGCATGTGATATGCCCTTTGCCAGCCCACAGCTTCTGACGGCGGAAATAAATATTCTATCTCAGGGCACATATGACGCCGCTATCCCCAATCCCGATGACGGCATGGAACCGTTCCACGCCGTGTACCGACGGCAAACTTGCCTTCCGGCGATAAAAGCAGCTCTGGATGCCGACCAATGGCGCGCCGACTCCTGGTTCAGCCAGGTTAATGTCCACCTGCTTTCTAAAGAAGAAATTCACCGCTACGATCCAACGGAACTGGCTTTTTGGAATGTGAATACGCCTGAAGAGCTTTCCCGAGCAGAAGAAAGGGCAAAAACATTATGAAGTTATTTGGGGCTATCGAAGCCGGGGGAACTAAATTTGTGTGCCTGGTGGGTACCGATCCTCAACATGTTCAGGAAGAAAGCCGTTTTCCAACCACCACCCCTGCCGAGACGCTTTCTCAAGTAGTCGAATTCTTTAAGCGTGCTGCCAGTGGAAGAAACCTTATTTCTATCGGCATTGGCTGCTTTGGACCTCTCGATCTTGACCAACAATCGCCCACCTTTGGCTCGATAACATCCACACCCAAACCGGGTTGGGCAAATACTCGAATTCTGACCATGCTTCAAAATGCATTACATGTACCAGTAGCCATCGATACCGATGTGAACGCCGCCGCGTTGGCGGAATATACCTGGGGGGCTGCGCAAAACGTCGATTCATGCATATACCTGACCATCGGCACCGGGATCGGCGGAGGCGGCATTATAAACAACGCTCCGTTGCATGGTTTGGTACATCCCGAGATGGGCCATATCCGTTTGCCGCACGACCGCCAGACAGACCCTTTTGAAGGGATATGTCCGTTTCATGGCGATTGTTTCGAAGGCTTGGCATGCGGTCCGGCCTTGCAGAAACGCTGGGGTCAGCCGGCAGAGACCTTACCTGAGAATCACCCTGCCTGGGAACTAGAAGCCCACTATATCGCTCTGGCGCTTTGCGACTATATTTGCACGCTATCACCCAAACGCATTATTCTCGGCGGCGGCGTGATGCAAAAGCAATCACTTTTCCCCCTGATCCGAAAAAATGTTCTTCAATCTCTCAACGGCTATGTTCAATCCCCCGAAATTCTGGAGAATATCGATGAGTACATCCAGCCGCCAGCCCTGGGCAGCCGCGCCGGCGTACTGGGAGCATTGGCGCTAGCGCAATTCGGCTGGGAGAATTCGTGATGATTTGATGTTAATTTATTATATAACATCAAACGTAGCGACAATTCATGATTTGTCGCTACGCCATTTTAAATAATCATTCAGGTTTCAATTTATAGGATTGGTAATAATATATTCACGGATTTTTTTGAGTTCATTCTCCGATCGAATGATGTTTTCATAATAATTTTTTTGCCACACTGGTATGCCGGGAGAATTCAATATATTTCTAGCTACCTTACACTTTTAATTTTCTGTCATTGCGAAGGGCGTTCTTTGCCCTGAAGCAATCTAGAATCTGTAAAAATAGGCGTTCAATAAGAAGATTGCTTCAGTCGCATAGTTTACACTGAACGAAGTGAATGTGCTCCTTCGTAATGACAATTCGCAAACTGTTGGGTGGCTAGATTTTTTTTTAATCGCCTGGTTGAATTCATTTGAAAATATTCCACTAATTTGGGTATGGTCATTTTTCGACGACGGATACGATATTCCTCAGCCGACTCATTTTGTTGATCTGATTTTATAGCTTGCGAAATTTCTTGTTTCGGTTGAATTATGGAATCATCAAGAAAAATAATCCCTTGGAAATGGTAGGGCATGGTGACCATTTCATCTATTGTTCCATTTGTAAACCGCTCGGGTAATGCATACCACACATCATGGACAATATCACCCATGGGATTCAATTGCATTATTCCATCAACAATCTCTCCGAAAAATGATACGCGCCGATAGGTGACCATAGTAAGAAAATACGCCTCGGGTTGTGAATAGTCGTATTCTCTGAGTAGAATGGAACAACGAGGTTCATTTCAAATATTTCCCTGGCATACACGACGATATCCCAACTTGATTTTTTCAATTACTCACCCCGCTCCCCCGGCGTAATGTACTGATCCTGCAGATAAGGCTTCACCTGTTCGCGTACATTATCCTTCAACACATTCCCCGAAACGTGCATCAGTGTATCCCCAAAATCACTGTCAATACCCATACTCGCCAGACAGGGGTAATGGTGATGCAGCAACCCGGCTTTCTCTTCCGCCTCGCCAACCGGCGTCCCAACCAAACGCTGCGCGGCATAACGTGCACAGCCGCATACGGCATCCCGTTTTACATAAACGGCTGAAATCGTCCGGGTTTTGTCATCGACCGTAATTTTCAAATCAGGTTGACCAAAAAAACCGGCAAATTCAGCAATCAGGGGATGATCGTAGGAAGTGCGTTCGCGCCTGGTAACCCCATAATCATGTTCGGTTAAAGAGCACAGCGGTTTGGGTGTCACACATACAACCCCCATCTTTTCCAGCCACTCACGTAACTGTCTGGCCAGACCGCGCGGCAGCCAGGCTTCATTATCAACAGCCGCAATGACTGCCTGCGCACCGGTCATACGGGCGATATCGGGTAATAATTCTGCCACGCCTTTATGTTCTGCAAAGGAAAGGATCAGGTCGGCTTTAGGCAATTCGGAGGGCAGAAAATCCTCCGGATAATCGATCACCAATGGGAAGGTTTGAGGCGCGTTCCAGGTCTCTATCTGCCAACTAGAGGGCGCGTATTGGCGGATATTATCAACATGCCGTGCCCCATATTCCCCGCTGATCACTGCCAGGATATGCATGGTATGTCTCGATTCACCAACCAAACCTTTACAATCAAACAGATTGTGCGATTTGAGCTAATGCCTCTCCAAATCGTCTTATCTCTTCCAGTGTGTTGTAATGCACCGGTCCAACCCGAACCATCCCGCCGCTCTCTTCCAATCCCAGGCGTTCGGTAACCGCTATGGCGTAATAATTGCCGTCCCACACATTGATATTAAACTCATCCAACGCTTCAGCGACCATTCGAGGATGCATCCCTTTCAACCGAAAGGCAAAAGTAGGTACGCGTTCAACCATTCGATTTGGATCTCGCAGCCCGTAAACCGTCACCCCGGGAGTCTCTTCAAGGATATCCAGCAAGAGACGGCTTATCTGGTGTTCATGGTTTTGAATAGCAAGCATGGCTTGTTTCAAATGCAGCCGACGTCCCTGAAATTTCCAGGGGGAATCTCCGGAAAGCGGTTCGCCAAATGTCCGTCCCAGCCATTCCAGGTATTCTATGGTGCCCAGCACACCGGCTATCCCCTCATGATTTTGGGTGCCGGTTTCGAATTTCCCTGGCGGTTCCCCTGAGGCAGGGCGCACTTTATACGGAAAAAGGTTTTCCAATAAGTCATATTTTCCATATAATATACCCGCATGAGGACCGAAAAATTTATAAGCAGAGCAGACCAGAAAATCGCAGTCCAGCGCCTGCACATCGATTGGTCCGTGGGGCGCATATTGCACCGCATCGACGTAAACCAATGCCCCAGCATCATGCGCCATCTTAATAATGGTTTGAAGGGGGTTTATGGTGCCCAAAGCATTCGAGGCGTATCCTATGGCTAATAAACGCGGGCGGGCTTCCAGGGCTTTGCGCAGGCTGTCGAGATCCAGGGTGCCGTCTTCCGGATGAAAATCAACCCGTAAAACATCCACGCCGCGATCCTCGGCTGTAAGAGTCCAGGGGGTAATATTGGCATCATGGTCCAGGTTAGTGACCACGATCTTATCTCCCGGTTTCCAGGTGCGGGAAATGGAACGGCTGATATGCAGGGTCAGGGTGGTCATATTGGCGCCAAACACGATCTCTTCCGGTCGGGCTGCGTTTAGCATATCTGCCATTGCCTGGTGCGCCTCGTGCAATAAAGCGTCTGAAACGCGGCTGGTGGCAAATGCGCCTTCGTGATTGGCGTTGCACTCGATTAAATAACGGGAGATACGATCCAGCGAGGGTTGTGCGATTTGCGTTCCACCAGGATTATCCAGGAATATAGTAGGGCTTCGTAAAGCAGGGAATTGTGTTCGTATTTTATCAAGGTCCAGACTCATATCTAAACTCCCTTCGGGTAAGATAAGGGTAATTATAATAGGATATGAGTAGATTAATTAAATGCAGATGCCTGGGTGAGGGGGGCACCCAAGCATCTGCACCTATGATAATACCATATAATCATAAAAAATAAAAATAAATTCGCTGAAAAATTGTTAAAATATTGATAGGATTTTGTTGAATTTTCATAAATAATGTGAAAAACACGGATTAAAGCGTCAAACGCCTGGGTGAGGGGGGCACCCAGACGTTTGACTTTTATATTATATATAATATCGCCAAAAAATCAAGAGGAAATTTATTAAAAATTCATTAATAAGCGCCCCAGGGGGGAGTCGAACCCTCAACCTCGGCCTTAGGAGAGCCTCGCTCTGTCCTTTGAGCTACTGGGGCATATTGGAGATTATAGCATAGAGTAATCCTCATTTTATTCATCGGGTGATTTTGACTTCCGCATTAAATAATCACCGCCAAAATCAACGTTCAATTCTACCCAAACTGGTAGATGGTCGGACATTTTATAAGTGCGCCATTGCCGGTATTTTTTTTCATCCATATCTGGCTGATAATACATATGGTCTTCATCACGGTATACGTATTTAAAAAACGGGAACACACCCGCATTTGCCACTGCGATCTGCCTTGCTACATCCGGCGCCAGAAAAGCGATCTGGTCAAAAGGTTTATTTAAACTGGCATTGGTATATTTGCCGCGTATGCCGGTTGGGATCAGGAAATCGCCTTTTTCTAAAGCCAGGAATGTATCATCCTCTGTCGAGAACACATTAAAATCCCCCAACAAAATGGCGTTATTTGCCCATCGGTCATGAGACTTCATGCGTTTCTTGATCAGATCCACCACCATTTCTGCTTCTTTCAACCGTTGTGCATCATCGGCTTTGGATTCACCATAATAAAGATGCTGGGTGCAAATGGTGAATTTGAACCATCCGGCGCGAAATCCCGCCAGATAAGGTGAGCGGGAAAACGCAAAATCCGCCGATAGAGTAGTCCCGGTTTTGGTCATGGGTGGTGATAACTCCCCCGCTAATCCTCCAAACGCCAATTTACGTGTATCGTAGATATAAGCATGGCGTTCCTGGTTGCCCTGCCTGCCCAGGGTGACATCCGACACCAGGTATTTCCACCACCCGCCCAGGATGTTCATCAAG
>JAFGJM010000006.1 GCA_016929095.1 Anaerolineales bacterium
AATTTTTTCGTTTTTTGAGCCAGCGCTTCGACCTGTTTATAGGGATAGGGGCTTAATGAGATGGGTCGGAAAAGCCCCACTTTTATACCCTGGGCTCGCGCCGTGCGCACCGCAGAAAGCGAAATCCTTCCCGCAGTTCCAAATCCGATGACCGCAAATTCTGCGTCATCCATGAAATATTCTTTGAACCGGATCTCATTGGCTTCAATTTCCAGCCATCTTTTTGCCAGCTTGAAATTGATCACCTCTTCTTCGGGAGGGTCAATATAAATAGAAGTCAAGAGTCTTGTCTCGCGACCTTGTGCCCCGCGCACCGCCCAATCGGGATATTCAGTTTTTAGTGGCCGCATAGGGGGCATTTCGGTTGGTTCCATCATCTGCCCAATGTTGCCATCGACCATAATGATCACTATCGACCGATATTTTTCCGCCAGATCAAAGGCCATGTACACGTAATCGATCGCTTCTTGAACGCTGGAAGGCGCCAATACAATCGGGTGATAATCGCCGTGACCGCCTCCGTGCACAATTTGATTGTAATCGCCTTGGGATGGGGCAATATTCCCTAAACCGGGTCCGCCCCGCACAACATCGATCAATACAACCGGTAATTCTGTACCGGCAATATAAGAAAGCCCTTCCATCATTAAGCTCACCCCTGGGCTGGAAGATGAACTCATCACTCGCGCCCCGGTACATGCGGCGCCATACACCATATTGATAGCCGCCAGCTCGCTTTCGGCTTGAAGAAAAGCCCTGCCTAAAGCCGGAAGCCGCTCTGACATATATTCTAATAATTCTGTTTGGGGGGTAATGGGATAACCAAAATAAGCTTGAACTCCAGCACAAATGGCAGCTTCTGCCATGGCTCGATTACCTTCACGCAATTCACGCGCCATATTGGATTCTCCTATGTCGTCGCGGGGGCAACGCCCTCTTTAGATTCTCGATAGACAGTTATTGCGGCTTCAGGGCATATAATCGCACAAACGCCGCAACCTGTACACCCCTCTGATTTTAAATATGCAGGATGGTATCCTTTAGGCGTTAATGCATCCATATTCAACGCCAATACATCTTGAGGACATTCCTGAATACATAACTCACACCCCTTACAATATACCTCATTGACTTCTATCCATCCCTTTAAGGGCATGGTTCGCCTCCTTTTTCTAGAAAAATGAAATTGGATGATTTTTGTATTAATATTATCATAATCTTGAAACACTTTGAACAGTGTCAACGGTCATATCAATAATAAATAAAAATCATCATAAGTATACTCCCCCGTTTGCGATTTTGCGACATCCTGGCTTTATTTTCACTTTAACCACATACAACTTAGGGGCGCTAATGATATATTTAACGCGCCTTCCGAAATGGGATACTGACCGCCTCCCAAAATATCCTGCATTTGCACCAGACAGTTATTCTCATCCAGGGGTATCTTTAGAGATTGCTGGTTGTTACTGGCATTCATAACTACAACGATTGTTTCTTCATTTATAAAGCGACTGAACGCAAGGCATTTGTTTTCATTATCAAAATATAGAGACTTAAAATTACTGGAGCGCAATTCAGGGTGTTTTTTACGATTTTCAATCAACAGTTTTACCCAGTCGCGCAATTCCACATTCCATTGAGCCGTATCCCAGGGAAATGCCCGGCGGCAATCCGGGTCTTTGCCTCCCGGTAACCCGATTTCATCTCCATAATATATGCCCGGTACGCCTGCTAATGAAAAGATGAAAGCAAAGGCTAATTTCACTTTGTTAATATTTCCGTCCATTTTAGTTAATACGCGCTCAGTATCATGACTGCCAAGAGTGAGGTACATCGCGGATACATTTTCCGGAGGATATGTACCAAACAGGTCATTGCACTTATGAAGAAATTGTTCACTGGTCAGGGTATCAGCATGGATAAACCGCAATATCGCATCGCGTAAAGGATAATTAAGCACCCCATCAAAATGAGTAGGACCGACCCAGCGTGGATCGACCGTCCATATCTCTCCCACCAGGTAAGCTTCGGGGTTAATCGATTTAACGACATGCCTGAATTCTGCCCAAAATGAGTCGTCGTCAATCTCGTTGGGCACGTCTAACCGCCAACCATCGATTCCGGTTTCCATCCAATAGCGTACAACATCCAATAAATATTTCCGTACCGGGCGGTGATTGGTGTTGAATTTAGGCAGGCTTTTTATCCCCCACCAGGCAAGGTAATCATGCGCCTGGCCGTCAGAGTATGCATCGATCGGTGTATTTATTACGTGGAACCAATCATAATACGCCGAATAACGCCCATTTTCCAGCAGGTCGTTGAAGGCAAAAAAACCGCGCCCGCAATGATTGAATACACCGTCTAAGATCACACGCACCTGATGAGAATGAGCGATATTTAACAATCGTTTGAAATCATCCATGGTACCCAATAAGGGATCGATCTTGTGATAATCGGAAGTGTTATAACGATGATTGGAACAGGCGTAAAAAATCGGATTGAAATAAATCGCATTCACGCCCAAATCCAACAAGTAGTCAAACCGGTCGATGATGCCCTGAAAATCTCCTCCCTGAAAATGCCATAGATCGGGCGGGGCTCCCCAGGCATGCACATTTGGAGGATCGATTTGAGGATTGCCATTGGCGAACCGGTCGGGAAATATCTGATAAAAAACCGCATCTTTAACCCAGGAAGGAACGCTCATTTGACCTCCTATGGTTGAATAGTTGGTGTTGTTTGAAGCGTGGGGTGAAGACTGATCAATGTCGCCTGAATGGAGTCATAAGCATTTTGTAAGGCTCTTTGAGAATCGCCATTTTTATAGAGAACTGATTGTAACAGGATATCCATCGGCGTTTCATAAACGCCAAATTCGGGGATAATCGGATAAGGCGCCCCGTCTACAAGCGCGCTCATCGCCTGGGCAATCAGTGGCTGCGACACATTCACCTTGTCTGTAAGGTGAAATTCCGAAGCGCCGCTGCCCGCCGGGATCAATCCCACATCTGCCAATGATATTTGTGCATCCTCGTTGTACATTGATTCGATAAACAACCAGGATATCTCTGCGTTTTCAGCCTGAGCCCGAGTAGTAAGATATATATTTTCCGATTGAACATAACCAGCCAAATGACCATCCTGGTATTTTGGCCAGGGGTCTATTGCCAGATTATCCGCGCCAATGGATTCTGCCAGTAACTGCATATTCCAGGTACCATCGATGATCAATCCCACCCGTCCCTCCTGGAAAAGTGCAATATCTTGATCATTGTTATATTCAACAGGGCCTAATCTTTCAAAGGCTTTCAATAAATCTAACCAGGCAATGCCAAAATGATAATTACTTTCATCGAAGGAGGGTTTACCATTTATATCCATCATTTGCCCTCCCAGACCATAAAAATGCCCCCCGGAATAGAAAAAACTTCGTTCCAAATAGGCGCCTACAGTTTCACCCTTGGTGGCAGATTGCGCCAGAGATACCATATCATCAAAGGTGACTGGCGAAACGCGTACGATGGATTGGTTTCGATAAAGCACGATGCCTTGAATATCCAGCGGTAAGCTTATCAAGGCATCGTGATACATGCCCGATTGCACCGCTGCCGGATTTAACGATTTGATCAGCGCATCTTCAACCATGGGGGAAATATCTAAAACATACCCCTGATCATATAATGATGGTCCCCATTCAGCCGGCGCAATGAGAATACCAGGTCCGCTGCCCTTCTGAATTGCTTCATGAAATGCGGGCAACAAATCCAACATGGGCACATATTGAATATCGAACAATATCTGAGGGTATTCCTTTTGAAATGCAGCTATCTGTCGGAAAAGAATATTTCTTTGTCCCTCTTCAAAAGAATGCCATAAGCTAATAGTGCCCTGTATTACTTTTGGGGTTATTGTGGGTTCAGGCGTGGGCAATCGCATGACTATGGGAGTTGCTGTTGGTGTTACCGTGGAAATTACCCTGCTTACCTTACAACTCACGCAAATGACACCCATTACGAAAAAAGCTATACTAAATAAAAAGCGTTTTTTGGTTGCCATATCTATGGTATTATCCCATCTTATATAAGATGGGGCAAGGATAGTCAATTGTGTAAAAGTTGCCCCAAAAAGGATAACATATCCTTCATAAATGCTTTGATATAATCATCACATGCGAAACATACAACATCTCCAAGGGGTATATGCCGCTGCAGTAACCCCCTTGCACGATGATTTAACTCTGGATTTAAGCGCCATTCCGCAATTACTATCATTTCTGTCACAGCGCGGGTGCCATGGCGCATTACTCTTTGGAACGACCGGCGAAGGGCCTTCCTTTGCCACATACGAACGTATCGCTTGCCTGCGTGCCGCTGCCATCGCCCGACAGGAATTGCCAGATTTCCGCCTATTTGCCGGCACAGGAACCCCCAGCCAGGAAGAAACCATTGCACTCACCCATGCCGCATTCGACCTGGGTTTCGACGGCGTGGTGGTTTTACCGCCTTATTATTATAAAAACGTGGACGACGATGGTCTTTTTCTCTGGTACAGCCAGGTTATCCGCAAAGCGGTGCCCGCAGACGGCAATTTGTTTGGGTATCATATCCCTGCTGTATCTGGAGTATCGTTATCCCACAATTTGTTGGCACGCCTTAAAGATAGTTTCCCCATTCAATTTGCAGGGATAAAAGATTCGTCTGGTGACCTTGATAATGCCCAGTTACTTGGTGAACGGTTTGGAAAAGATCTGATCGTATTTACCGGAAACGATCGATTATTGAGTCTGGCGCTGAACAATCAGGCGTCTGGATGTATCACTGCCCTGGCAAATGTACATGCCTCCGATTTACGGGTCATTTGGGACGCCCATCAACAATGTAAGGTAGATCCACAAGCCCAAACTCGGTTGGATTCTTATCGGAATGTTATGGATCAATATCCTCCGGCGCCAGCGTTTCTTAAATCCATGTTGTTTGAACGGTTCAATTTTCCGTTATGGAGTGTACGTCCGCCGCTGTTACCTCTTCCCAAACAAGCTATTCAACAAGCGTTAATCTTGTGGGATTCGATCAACCATGCCTGAAACGCGCGATTCACACGCACTCAATCGATTTCTTCTATCCAGCCTGGCAGTCATAATCATTTTCATCCTGACATTGCTGGTCTTTATTGCCGCCTACCCGACTGTCTTCGCCCCTCCACCCACGTCCACGCCTACCATCACCCGCACGCTTGCACCAACGCCCACATTCACGGAAACGCCAACCATCACCCTCAGTCCAACGCAAACAAATACGCCCCGCCCAACACTCACCCCTTCCATTACGCCAACACCGACCAAAACGCCATCCCCCAGCCTCACCCCGACCCCAACGGGACCGCCAACACTAACCCCCGTATCGCCCTGGATATCTACTTCCAACTACCTTCTGCGAGATTGGACAGCCGATGATGCCGATCAATTGATCCAATTGATTAATTATTACCCGAACACATTGGCTGAATCGGAACGCGGCAGTGATTATAGCAATTACAACCAGGTATTCTCTTATGCTGCTTTTGCCCAACGTGAAGCATTATTACGCTACCCCCAAGCAGAACAGGCTTCTTCCTGGCGCTGGGGTCTGGCATATAACCTGGCGCGCATGGGTGATAAAGAGGCTGGTGATCGGTTTGCGCAGGTGATTGCATATGGGCTAAATGAAGGCAAAACAAACGTAGCGGGATTGGCACAATGGTTTCATAAAACCGAACCACGGCTATCCCTGAGAATCACCCGGTTATCCACTATTAGCGGTTATTTGAGCGCACATTTGGTCGAGGTCGAAGGAAATGGCAGCGCATTCATCGTCGTACTCGAAACGAGCAATGCGTTCCAGGCATTTTCCTTATATAGTGCTTTTGATTATAACCAGTCACTTTCACCCACCACAACACCCGTCGTCGAAACTTCCATCTCTCCTATCCCGGATTTTGTAGCATTTTCTGCTGACCTTACCGGTGACGATATTCCAGAAATCATCATTTATCGAAGCAACCCCGATAAATTTAAATCGCTTGAATTACCCCATATCTTTTCATTAACCGATACTCCCCCAACCGAACTTTTCTTCGATCCGGCATACACGCCGTTTGAAGTTGGTATGGAATATCAAAACCAATGGCTGGTGACGCCTCAACCCTCTGGTAAAAATTATCTAACGTTCCAAGCCAGAGTCTTCCCGCTATGCAAAGCAGGCATCAACTTACAGTTTGAGTGGAATGGCGTTAATTTTGACCTGGCAAATCAAAACATCGATACAACACCTGCCAAAGAAAATATGCCTTTCTGTCACTATATCGTCGATCATGCCGCCAATGTCTGGGGACCGGATGCCGCAATTTCACTCATGGAGACATTACTTCCTTACTGGCCTCCCTCCAAAATGGATGATGGCAGCGCTGCGCCCCTCGATGCACTCGATGAATGGCGCTTCCGCCTGGGTGTTTACCATGCCCTGGTGGGTGATGCCGAAGTTGCCCACCAATATCTCATGAAAGCTGCCACATCGCCTTCCCTACCCGCCAGCCGATATATCGCTCCTGCCAAAGAATTCTTGACCGTTTACCAGGACGATGAAGATATCTACCATGCTTGCATTAAAATCGAAGAGTGTAACGCTTCATTGGCTCTTCAGCGGTTGCTTGACCGTATACCGGCAAGCGAATACCAGACCATCACCGATTATTTATGGAAATCTGGCGTCACTTTACGCGCTTCGGGATACTTCGATTTTGATGGCGACGGACAAAAAGATATCTGGTTTACCGTGCGCCATCGAACTACCGATAAACTGGAATTGTGGATTTTAATGACATATGGCAAAAACATTGCGACATTGAATATGGGAATCTTAGACGCCAATGTCCCCAGTTTGATTTATTACGACGCAAAAGAATACCCTAATGTGGTCATACTATACGGAACATTGGCCATTCGTGT
>JAFGJM010000054.1 GCA_016929095.1 Anaerolineales bacterium
GTGGCCTTGGAGCAAGGGTCGAAGTTTGCTATTAGAGAAGGCGGTCTGACGGTTGGCGCCGGCGTGATCTCCAAGATATTGGATTAAGAAAATGATGGCTAAGCAAAAAATACGCATTCGACTAAAAGCATATGATCATCGCGTTTTGGATCAATCAGCCAAACGGATCGTTGAGACTGCTGAGCGCACTGGTGCAAGAGTAATTGGTCCCGTACCCTTGCCAACTCGTATCGAAAGGTTTACAATACGACGCTCGACATTTATCGATAAAGATTCACACGAGCACTTTGAAATTCGTACCCACAACCGGTTGATCGATGTTCTTGATCCCGATTCGAAAACTATCGATATGCTGATGAGGCTGAACCTTCCAGCTGGCGTGGATATAGAAATCAAGATCTAGCGAGTAGTAAGTTGTGAAACCGTGTCGTGTTAAAGACATGACACATGCTCACTTGAAATCATAAAAGCATTTATGCTGGCAATGCAAGAGCAACCTTGTACGCGGACATAACCATTCGATCAGTTGCGCGGCAGATTGTCTTACTGTATTGCGAACAGGGATGATGCAACCAAGCCCTGGTTGACAGTCCCATGGGTAAGTTTAGCTTGCCCAACTAATTTTGATAAAGGAGAAAATTGAGATGTTAAAAGGGCTGATCGGCAAGAAAGTCGGCATGACCCAGATTTTCGACGAAACCGGTTTGGCAATTCCGGTCACTATCATCGAAGCTGGGCCGTGTTATGTAACCCAGGTACGCTCCCCCGAAAAAGACGGGTACTCAGCAGTGCAATTGGGTTTTGATGAGATCAAAGCCAAACGGTTAACCTCCGGACAATTAGGGCATCTTAAGCGCAATAATATGAACCCGTTGCGCTTTTTGCGTGAATTTCGCGAAAAGAACCCTGATGTCAGTGAAGGGCAAAAACTCACCGTTGGAGAAGTGTTTTCTCTGGGTGAATATGTTGATGTTGTAGGGACCAGTAAAGGCAAAGGCTTCCAGGGCGGCGTGAAACGGTACCATTTTAGAGGTGGACCGAAAACCCATGGACAGTCCGACCGAAACCGTGCTCCCGGCTCGCGAGGTTCGGGTACAACCCCGGGTAGAGTTTTTAAAGGCGCTCGTGGTCCAGGTCATATGGGGATGGATCGGGTTACAGCTCAAAACTTAAAAGTTGAACTGGTGGATATCGAACGCAATCTTCTTGGCGTGAGAGGTGCCGTGCCAGGCCCTAAAGGCGGCGTTGTGGTGATTAAAGGAGCGCGGAAGCAATAGCCCGAAACATGCAGGCTATTCCCCAGAATGGAGTTATGAAACATGAATGTTGATGTTTTGAATATGGATGGGCAAAAAGTCCGCGAGATAGAGTTGCCGGGAGTCGTATTCGAAGCCCCCATCTCGGTTGACTTGATGCATCAAGCTTATGTACGTCAGATGGCAAATGCACGCCTTGGCACCCACAAGACAAAAGGTCGCAGCGAAGTGTCGGGCGGAGGCCGAAAACCATGGCGTCAAAAAGGAACGGGACGCGCCCGACAGGGTTCCATACGGTCCGCCCAATTTGTCGGCGGCGGTAAGGTACATACACCCAAACCACGCGATTATTCTCAAAAGATGCCGCAGAAAATGCGACAAGCCGCGTTACGGTCTGCACTTTCCAGTAAAGCCGCTGACAAGGATATTGTTGTCCTGGATGAATTGGTTGTATCTGAACCGAAAACCCGGATTATGGCGCAAGCATTAGACCGATTAGTTGGCAAATCAAGCGCTCTCATTCTCATCCCGGAAAAAAGTGAAAACACTGAAATGGTGATGAGGACAACCAACAATATACCTGATGCAAAAATCCTTGATGCAAATTATCTGAATATCCGTGATTTATTGGGATTTGATAAAGTGGTCATTCCCCTGAAGGCACTGGATGTTCTGGTGGCTTATTTAGGGTAGATCAGGAGATAGAAATGACGACGATTTATGATGTGCTTCGCCGCCCGATAGTTACGGAAAAAACGAATTATATGAATAGCGATCTTCATCAATATGTTTTTGAGGTTACGAATGACTCAACCAAAGGGATGGTAAAAGACGCTGTAGAAACGATTTTTAAAGTGAATGTCGTGCGTGTAAACATGATTGTTGTCCCTGCCAAGCGGACTCGCCGGGCACGCAGCCGGCAAGTGAAAATCCGCCGCAGCGGGTATAAAAAAGCTGTAGTCACCCTGGCTCCAGGTGATACCATAGCAATATTTGAAGGGGTGAAGTAATGGCTGTAAAGAAATATAAACCCACCACCCCTGGTCAAAGGGGAATGACCGGTTACACATTCGATGAAATTACGAAAGTGAAACCTGAAAAATCATTGATCACTGCGGTTAAAAAACATGGCGGGCGAAATTGCTATGGGCGAGTGACAGTTCGCCATCGCGGCGGAGGAAGCCGAAAATATATCCGCATTGTTGATTATAAGCGTGAGAAACGAAATATCCCGGCTGTAGTCGCTGCCATTGAATATGATCCAAACCGCACAGCCCGATTAGCGCTCTTGAATTACGTGGATGGCGAAAAACGATACATAATCGCCCCCCTGGATTTAAAAGTAGGCGATACAGTGATCTCAGGTTCAAATTGTGAGATTCGCACCGGCAACAGCTTGCCTATATCCAATATCCCCGTTGGGACATTAGTTCATAATGTGGAATTAAAAGTGGGGCGGGGAGGTCAATTAGTACGGGCAGCGGGCGGCGCAGCGCAATTGCTTGCAAAAGAAGGTGATTACGCACAATTACGCATGCCTTCCGGCGAAGTGCGCTTAATTTTACAAAACTGTTACGCGACGATTGGTCAGGTAGGCAACATCGACCACGGTAATATCAAACTTGGCAAAGCAGGACGCAAGCGTCATATGGGTATTCGTCCCACTGTGCGTGGCTCAGCCATGAGCCCGCGTGATCATCCCCATGGGGGTGGTGAAGGGCGCCAACCGATCGGTATGCCAAGTCCGAAAAGCCCGTGGGGTAAACCCACTTTGGGTGCAAAAACTCGTCGCAACAAAAAGACGGATCAATACATCGTCCGACGGCGTGGCAAGAAACGACGTTAAAATAATCGGATATCGATGTCAAAATGTAGTGAAGTTAGAAAATAGTTGGAGTAAGTACTATGGGACGTTCGCTGAAAAAGGGACCATTTGTAGAACCGAAACTGATCAATAGGATCCATGCCATGAATGAGCGTGGAGAGAAAAAGGTGATTCGCACCTGGAGTCGCGCCAGTATGATTTTCCCTGAAATGGTGGGACATACCATTGCTGTTCATGACGGCAGACGGCATGTTCCAATATATATCACAGAGAATATGGTGGGTCACCGCCTGGGTGAATTTGCACCAACACGCACATTCCGAGGGCATCTTGCTGAAAAGAAAGTAAAGAAAGGCTAGTAGGCGATGGAAACAAATATTCAAGCCAATGCCCAATTTGTCCCGCAATCGGCACAAAAAGTACGCATGGTTGCAGACATGATTCGAGGCAAACACGTGATTGAAGCCCAAAACCTTTTAAAATTTACACCCAATAGTGCAGCCAGGCCGGTGTTGAAGGTGTTGAATTCGGCAATGGCCAATGCTGAAGAAAATTTTGGTGTAAGCCGCGATGATTTGTATATTTTCCGAATAATGGCGGATGAAGCGCCGACGCGTAAATGGCGCAAGTTTGGTGCTCGCGGGCGATTTAAACCCTGGTTACGGCGTTCAAGCCACATCACCGTGATCCTTCGTGAGGTGGAGTAGTCCAAGGAGATATTATGGGTCGTAAAGTACATCCAATTGGTTTTCGATTGAAAATAAACAAAACCTGGGAAGGGCGTTGGTTTGCCGAAGGCGGCGAATACGTCGACCAGTTACACCAAGATTTTGCTGTCCGCAATCTGGTTAGAGAACAATCGCCCCGGGCGGGTGTTTCTCGAATTGAAATTGAGCGTTTTCCGGGTAAAGTAAAAGTTGTTGTGCATACAGCCAAACCCGGAATTTTAATCGGACGCAAAGGTGAAAACGTAAAGAAAATCCGCGCCGACCTGGAAACCCTGGTTGGTAAGAAAATTGATCTGGAAATAAAAGAGATAAAAATGCCGGATCTGGACGCCTTGTTGGTGGCAAATAATATTGCCGAACAACTCGAACGGCGTATTTCATACCAGAGAGCTATGAAGCGAGCTATTCAACAATGTATTCGCCAGGGCGGGCAGGGAATTCGCTTAGAAGTCTCTGGTCGGTTAAGTGGTGCTGAAATGGCGCGTTCGGTGAACATGCGTGAAGGGCAGGTACCCCGCCAAACGCTGCGCGCCGATATTGATTATGCCAAAGCTGAAGCCTTGACCACTTATGGTCGAATTGGCGTCAAAGTTTGGATCTATAAAGGCGAAGTTATCCCTGAATTGGAAGAAGAAGTTGAAGCCACGTCGGGAGTTTATGTAAGTGAATAGTGGTCCGAGGTCGGCGATCACAATGAAGTGAGGTAAAACTTATGTTGATGCCAAAGCGTGTTAAATGGCGCAAGCAAATGCGCGGAAGAATGAAAGGAAAAGCCTATCGCGGGGCAGAAGTTACCTTTGGCGATTTTGGGTTGAAAGCGATGGAACCAGGCTGGGTTACCGCCCGGCAATTAGAAGCGGCTCGCCGTGCTATCGTGCGCACGATGAAACGACGCGGAAAAGTCTGGATACGTGTTTTTCCCGATAAACCGGTAACTCAAAAACCTGCTGAAACGCGTATGGGTAAAGGAAAAGGCAATGTAGAGTTCTGGGTTGCCGTAGTGAAGCCTGGCAGGATTATGTTCGAGATTGGCGGCGGCTTACCCGATGATGTTTGCATCGAAGCCTTGCGCCTTGCGCAATATAAATTTTCAATCAAGACAAAAATCATCAGTCGCGCTGAGGTATCAGGAGGCGAAGGATGAAAGCGTCACAAATTCGTGAATTAAGTGATACTGAAATTCAGTCGCGTTTAAACGATGCGCGTGAAGAATATATGAATTTACGTTTTCAAATGGCAACGGGTGGTCTTACCGATTTCACACGCTTACGCCAAACACGGCGTAACATTGCCCGGTTGATGACGATATTACGCGAGCGCGAAAATGCGGCTATTAGTGAAGGTGAAGCATGAACAAACGCCGTCGATTAACCGGAGTAGTAACCAGCGATAAAATGGAAAAAACGGTCATAGTGGAAATTAACCGTACATATATCCATCGCTTATATAAAAAAGTAGTCAGCAGCCGAAAAAAGGTCATGGCTCATGATGATTTGGATTGCCAGGTTGGGGACACGGTGCGGATTGTGGAGAGCAAGCCGATTTCACGAAATAAACGCTGGGTTGTGGAAGAAATCATTCGACATGATATCCGCAGTGGTGCACCTGAAATATCCCAGGTGGAGAGCGAGCAATGATCCAACAAGAAACTCGGTTGAAAGTTGCGGATAACACGGGCGCTCGTGAACTGCTGGTGATCCACGTCATGGGTGGGTCAACCCGCCGGTATGGGTATGTTGGCGATGTAGTGGTTGCAACTGTGAAATCAGCCACACCACAAGGCGCGGTTAAAAAGAGCGAAATCGTGCGGGCAGTGATCGTGCGCTGCGCTAAAGAATGGCGTCGTGATGATGGTTCGTATATTCGATTTGATGATAATGCAGCCGTTATTCTTGATCTTGATGGAAAGAATCCCAAAGGTACCCGCATTTTTGGCCCGGTAGCACGAGAACTTCGTGAAAAAGGATTCATGAAGATCGTATCGCTGGCTCCAGAAGTGCTATAGGAATTATTAGACGATAACAGGAGCGAAAGCTGTGAAAGTAAAGATTCGTAAAGGTGATATTGTTGAAGTCATCAGTGGTCGTCTGGAAGACCGGGGTAAACGTGGAGAGGTTATCAAGGTCTTGCCGGATGATTCGAGGATTGTTGTGCAGGGTGTTAATATGCGTAAAAAGCATCAAAAACAGGTTCAAACTCAAGGTCGAACTTTATCGCCTGGAATTATTGAATTCGAAGGTTCGATGCACATTTCCAATGTGATGCTGGTTTGTCCAAAATGTAATGAAACTACCCGAGTGAGCATCCAACGTGACGAAGGAGTATCTCATCGGATATGTAAACATTGCCAGGCGACAATAGATTAAGCGGATTGGGAGCTGAAAAATGAGTCATATTTTACAAGAACGATATAGAAATGAAATTGCTCCTGCCTTGATGAAGTCACTTAATTTAGACAACAAGATGCAAGTACCGCGTATTAATAAGGTCATCGTAAACATCGGAGTGGGTGAAGCTCTGGATAACGCAAAAGCATTGGATGCTGCGGTGGAAGATCTAACGCAGATCACCGGACAAAAGCCGGTCATTACCAAGGCGCGTAAAAGCATTGCTAATTTTAAACTTCGTGAAGGCCGGGCGATCGGTGTAAAAGTATCCTTGCGCGGCGAGCGGATGTGGTCTTTCCTGGACCGGTTGGTGAATGTTGCCTTACCCCGAGTGAGAGATTTTCGCGGAGTAAGCCCGGATGCTTTTGACGGTCGTGGTAATTACACGCTTGGCTTACGTGAACAGTTGGTATTTCCGGAGATCTCCTACGATAAAATTGACAAATTACGAGGCTTGGAGATCAGCATCGTGACAACAGCACGAACGGATGATGAAGGCAGACAATTATTACGCCTGCTGGGAATGCCGTTCAAGAAGGAAGGATAGACCATGGCCAAGAAAAGTATGGTAATTAGAGAATCACGGCGAAAATATCCCACCCGGGTACGCAACCGATGTAAGGTTTGTGGGCGCCCGCGTGGTTATATACGCCGCTTCGGGTTGTGCCGGATTTGTTTTCGTGAATTGGCGCTCGAAGGAAAAATCCCTGGCGTAGTGAAATCTTCCTGGTAGCTGGGTGGAGGTCTTAGAATGAGTGTTACTGATCCTATTGCAGATATGTTGACTCGCATTCGAAATGCAGTGATCGCTGGTCATCCACTGGTCGCAATGCCGAGTTCAAAAATGAAAATTGCCATTGCCAAAATCCTAAAGGAAGAAGGCTATATAGCGGCGTACGAAGTGGCGGATGGAAAATCCGTAGATCAAAAAATTCTACGCGTTCGCTTGAAATATGTTGGTGAACGCCGAGAAAGAAAATCGGTGATTACCGGATTGCAGCGCATAAGCCGACCGGGGCGTCGTGTTTATACTGGTAAAAAAGAAATCCCCTGGGTTCTATCGGGAATGGGCGTAGCAATACTTTCCACCCCTAAAGGGGTTATGACCGGTCAACGCGCCCGCCAATTGGGGGTTGGCGGTGAAGTAATTTGTAAGATATGGTAATCGAGTGATATCGAGATGAATAGATTGTTATCTCATATCAATTTTGAGGAGGTTGTACTGTGTCGAGGATAGGACGCATGCCAGTGGTAATACCCAAGGGCGTGGACGTGGAAATCAAAGGAACATACATCCGGGTTAAAGGTCCTAAAGGCGTTATGGAACGGACATTCCCGCAAAGTATGATCATCTCCAATAAAGATGGAGAAATTGTTGTCGAACGTCCATCAGATGAACGCACGCATCGATCGCTGCACGGGATGACGCGTGCCTTAATCAACAACATGGTTGTGGGTGTAAGCACCGGCTTTGAAAAAGTATTAGAGATAAACGGCGTGGGTTATCGGGCAGATATGGATGGGAAAAACCTGGTTTTATATGTTGGTTATTCACACCCTGTTCCGATGACGCCCCCCGAAGGTATCTCGTTTGAAGTGGATGCGAAAGCGCGCCAAATTAAAGTATCGGGATTTGACAAGCAATTAGTTGGCCAGGTGGCAGCAGATATTCGAAAGGTACGCCCCCCCGAGCCTTATAAGGGCAAAGGGATAAAGTACCTTGAGGAGAGAATTCGCCGAAAAGCCGGGAAAGCTGGAAAGGTATAGTAGAAATATGGGTAAAATTAAATCTCGATCAGAGGCACGCCTACGCCGGCATGCTCGCGTTCGAAAGCAGGTTGCAGGTACACCCGAGCGGCCGCGTTTGAATGTGTTTCGCAGTACGGCGGAAATATACGCCCAGATCATTGATGATGAGAATGGCAACACATTAACATCAGCTTCTACCATTGATGGAGAACTTCGCACAAAAGTTGCCGGGATGAAAAAAGCCGAACAGGCTCATCTGGTTGGCAAAGCCATTGCCGAACGCGCCAAAGCCAAGGGCATAGAAAAAGTCGTTTTTGACCGGGGCGGTTATCGCTATATCGGTCGTGTCAAAGCGCTGGCAGATGGCGCACGCGAAGGCGGTCTTGTTTTTTAGTAAGGTTAGATAATTTCTCCTTACGGGAGTGAATAATGTCGGATTATATTGAATACGTAGAACCAGAATTTGACGAGCGTGTGGTAGAGATTGCCAGAGTGGCTAAAGTGGTCAAAGGTGGACGGCGTTTCTCGTTTCGAGTAACGGTAGTAGCCGGAGATAACAAAGGAAGTGTAGGCATTGGTATTGGCAAAGCGAATGCTGTTCCAGATGCTATGCGAAAGGCTTCTGAACGCGCCCGAAAAAATATGCAAAAAATCTTTCTCTTTGGGACAACCATCCCTCATGAGGTCATAGGCTCAATAGGCGGAGCAAGGGTATTGTTGAAACCCGCCTCACGCGGTACCGGTGTTATTGCCGGAGGCGGTGTGCGCGCCGTATTGGAATCGGCCGGGATTTCTGATATATTGACGAAATCATTGGGCAGCAGCAATCTTTTGAATGTGGTTTTCGCCACAATGAATGCGCTTGAGCAATTAAAATCGCCACAAGAAGAGGCTGCCCGACGAGGAAAATCCCCCAAAGATGTAACGCCTTTCTGGGAGCGAAAGAAAAATGGCTAAGAAACAAAAGAATACCGAAAAAGTGTTGCGTATCACCCTGGTGCGCAGTCCGATTGGGTATCCTGTTCGCCAGAAAGCAACTGTGCGGGCTTTAGGATTAAATCGCATAAATCAAACTGTGGAACAAATAGATTCACCAACATTGCGTGGGATGATTGCAAAAGTATCTCATTTGGTTGCAGTGGAAGAGTAGGTACTGACATGAAATTGCACGAATTAAAGCCGAATGAAGGCGCAAAAAAGAATAAAAAACGGGTAGGGCGAGGTATTTCTGCCGGGCAAGGTAAAACTGCAGGCAGAGGTACAAAAGGCCAAGGCGCTCGCGCAGGCGGCGGTACCAGACTCTATCATCAAGGTGGAAATCTGCCGTTTTTCCGGCGCTTACCCTTTATCCGTGGTAAAGGTTTTACGCCGATTAACCGAGTTGAATATAACGAGGTCAATCTCGATCAATTGGTATCTTTTCCAGCCGGAAGTGAAATCACACCTGATTCTTTAGCTGAAGCGCGGTTATTGCGTAAAGCCAATAATCCTGTGGTGATCCTTGGCAGAGGTGAAATCGATGTGGCGCTTAAAGTGAGGGTACATCGGATCACTAAAGGCGCCAAAGCTAAAATCGAGGCAGCCGGTGGCAGCGTATCGATTATTGAGGCATAGGAACGATATCATAAAAGTTTGATATGAGCTATTATTTTCTTCTTGCAAAAGGAGCAGAGAAATGAAGCAGCGGTCAGCCTGGCGCTACCTTTGGGCAGCGCAAGATATACGCCGAAAATTACTCATCACCTTAGGGCTGTTGGCAATCTTTCGCTTTGCCGCCCACATTCCCGTCCCGGGTGTGAATCGGGAAGCCATTGCAAATATCATGGCAAGTGGTGGTGTTGGTGGAACAGTCATGAATATTTTGGATATGCTTTCCGGTGGGACAATATCTCACTTTTCAGTATTGGCGATGGGTGTTTATCCATACATTACTGCACAGATTATCCTCCAATTGCTTGTTCCGATCGTTCCTGCATTGCAAAGGCGCATGGAAGAAGATCCACGTGAAGGCCAAAAATGGATGGAAAAGTGGACGTATTTTTTGGCAGTGCCGATGGCTGCTTTACAGGCAATTGGGCAAATCAATTTATTCAGTAATTATGCTGGCGGGCAACAAATTTTAAATAACTTTGGCTTCTCAGGAGATGCCTTATTGCCTTCCATTGCGGTTATTATAAGTATGACTGCCGGCACGATGTTTGCCATCTGGTTGGGTGAATTGATATCCGAGTTTGGTATCCGTAACCAGGGTTTATCCTTGATCATTTTTTCCGGAATTGTGTCTCAAATTCCCAACAATTTCCGAACCATTCTGGCAGATGAACAATATCGTTGGATCAGCTTATTTTCCATGGTGCTTATCACCGTTGGCATCGTGTTTGCCATTGTGTTCGTTCAACAAGGACGCCGCAATGTTCCGGTGATGTACCCTGGGCGAAGAGTGGGAAACCGCATGTCGATGCCCGTTAAAGGGACCTTGCCATTGATGGTCAATATGGCGGGTATGATCCCACTCATTTTCGCACAATCGCTGCTCTCCTTTCCGGCAATCATCGCCAGTTTTTTCCAGAATTCACAAACGGCATGGGTTGCTGAATTATCAATAAATATGCAAAAATGGTTTGGCGGCGGCAGTTCATCATATTGGATCATGTATTTCATCATGGTGGTTGGCTTTACTTTCTTCTATACAGATGTTCTGTTCACTCAGCAAAACTATGGTGAGAATTTGAAAAAGGTCGGTGCACAAATTCCCGGTGTCAGCCGCGGAGCCCCAACTCAGAAATATCTTACTCGTGTTCTACGCCGTATCACTTTCCCGGGAGCATTTTTCCTGGGTTTAGTGGCTATTCTTCCCTGGTTGTTGGGATTAATATTTCCCTTTGGAAAGAACCAAAACTTGCTGCTGGTTTCTTCAGCCGGGTTGTTGATCGTGGTAGGCGTTGTTCGGGATACTTTCTTCAACATCGAAGCGGAGTTGAAAGTACATGGATACGACGATACCTTGTTGATCCGTTGAGAAGGATGTTTGCGTAATGCCGATATTTATTGTTCTGTTAGGCCCTCCGGGCGCGGGAAAGGGCACACAAGCCCAACGTGTCGCAAAAGCGTTGGATATCCCGCACATATCCTCCGGGGACATATTTCGAGAGAACATTAAAAAACAAACCGACCTGGGAAAAGAGGCTAACCGGTTTATCACGAAAGGCGAATTGGTTCCGGACGATTTGACTATTGCGATGATCAAAGAACGCTTATCCAGAACCGATTGTGAATCAGGAGCGTTGTTGGATGGTTTTCCACGCACTCCGGCACAGGCAGAAGCCCTTTCGAAAATACTGAGCGAATTCGATGGGAAAGTGAATGCAGTACCTTACATTAATGTTGCGGAGCATGAACTCATTGAACGCCTGACCGGACGGTGGACTTGCCGGGCTCAGGGACATGTGTTCCATGAAAAATTCAATCCCCCGAAACGAGCCGGGGTGTGCGATTTTGATGGATCTGAACTTTACCAAAGAGATGACGATAAAGTCGAAACAGTGACTCGACGGATTAAGGTATATTTGGAACAAACGATGCCTTTGATCGAGTATTATAAAAAATTGGGTATTTTGATCGATATCAACGGCGAACAAACAATCGATCAGGTTACAGCAAATTTGTTGAAAGCATTAGAAAAGGTTAAATAATCATGGCTTGGGAACGCGGCATAATAATAAAAAGCCAGGCTGAATTGGAAGCGATGCGGGAAGCGGGTAGAGTGAATGCATTAGCTCTTGAAGCTACCCGACGAATGATCAAACCGGGCGTCACTACGCAGGAGGTTGACGAGGTGGCAACCGAGACCATTCGCGAACACGGCGCCAAACCAGCTTTTTTGGGAGTACCGGGCGCTTATCCATACCCTGCGACAGTAACGGTCAGTATCAATGATGAGCTGGTGCATGGTATTCCTGGAAAACGGAAAATTAAAGACGGCGATATAGTTTCGGTAGATTGTGGAACAATATTGGATGGCTTCGTAGGCGATTCTGCTTACAGCATGGGGGTAGGAGAGATCACCGACGAGGTAAAGAAATTGTTAGAAGTCACCGAAAAAGCGTTGTACATTGGCATTGAGAAATTACGCGTGGGGTATCGTGTGGGTGACGTGGGCGCGACGATCCAGCAATATGTTGAAAGTTTTGGGTATCACGTTCCGCGCGAATACACCGGGCATGGCATTGGTCGCTCGATGTGGGAAGGACCACAAGTGCCAAATTATGGCACTGCCGGGAGGGGCATACCGCTGCGAGCAGGCATGGCAATTGCCTTAGAACCTATGGTTTTAGTTGGCACACCGCAAACCCGCGTCATGGCAGATCAATGGACTGTCTCTTCGAAAGATGGTAGTCTGACCGCACATTTTGAGCACAGCGTGGCGATTACCCAAAATGGGCCAATGATATTAACTGTACCTTGATTTCTGGACGAAGACAGCTAATAGAGGTATAATTAACACTTTGGCTGTAATAAGAAGGAGTATTTTCATGAAAGTATCATCTTCGATTAAAAAGCGCTGTTCGAAGTGCAAAATCGTGAAGCGCAAAGGTATATTGTACGTTATTTGTGAGAATCCAAAGCATAAACAAAGGCAGGGATGATCTGATATGGCACGTATTGAAGGCGTTGACTTACCTCGCAATAAGCGTGTAGAAGTTGGCTTAACTTACATCTACGGGATTGGCTTACCCAGATCGAAAGACATTCTGGCTGCCACAAAAATCAATCCGGATACCCGGATAAAAGATTTAACTGAAAGCGAAGTTGCCCAATTACGCGAGGCTATCTCGCAGTCCTACAAGGTTGAGGGCGATTTACGGCGAGAAGTTCAGCTAAACATTAAGCGGCTTATTGAAATAGGCAGCTATCGCGGCCTAAGACATCGACGTAACCTCCCGGTTCGCGGGCAGAGAACAAGAACCAATTCGAGAACTCGAAAAGGTCCGAAGAAAACTGTGGCGGGTCGTGGTCGTCGTCGTGGCGCAAAGAAGAAATAATCTGTGCTTTGCAGGCATATGTGGATCGGGGACCTTCCACCCGGCGGCTATCCGGATATGCAGATTAACGCAGGTTTTGTATTGGAATTGATAGGATAAATAATAAGTGAGGTGTTATGGCTCAAAGTGTACGTTCGACGCGACGTAAAGGAGCAAAGAAGGTAAAACGCACCCTTTCAACGGGGCAGGTGCATATTTTTGCATCGTTCAATAATACGATTGTGACGATAACCGATTCAGAAGGTAACACAGTCACATGGGGTAGTGCAGGTTCGGCGGGTTTTAAAGGCTCTCGAAAATCCACACCCTTTGCCGCTCGTTTGGCGGCAGAACAAGCAATAAAAGCGGCTATGGCGATGGGAATTCAGGAAGTGCAACTGTTTGTGAAAGGACCTGGACCAGGTCGTGAATCGGCTATCCGTGCAGTTCAAGCCATGGGGCTAAAAGTTATCTCTATGTCAGATGTAACACCTGTGCCTCATAATGGTTGTCGTCCGCCCAAGAAGCGTCGTGTTTAATCAAACACATACGTTTTACATTGGAATTTCTTTGAAAATAAATCATTCATTATTTATGGAAGGATCAGGTACGAAGTATGGCAAAATATCGTGGGCCAGTATGTAAGTTATGCCGGCGCGAAGGCGAAAAGCTATTTTTGAAGGGCAGTCGTTGCCTTTCACCAAAGTGTGCATTTGATCGACGGTCATACGCTCCCGGACAACACGGGAAAAGCTCTCAATTCAGGCGCAAACGAGAATCGGATTTCAACCGACAGTTACGCGCCAAACAAAAAGCACGTCGGATTTATAGCATCTTCGAACGCCAATTTCGCCGGTACTATGAGGTTTCTCTTGGACGTCGTGGATTAACGGGTTTCAATCTATTACAGATTTTGGAATCGCGACTGGATAATGTCGTTTATCGATTGGGCTATGCTGAAAGCCGCGCTCAAGCCCGCCTTTTAGTCACCCATGGACATTTCATGGTAAATGATCGCCGGACAGATGTCCCTTCTATGTTACTTTCTCCAGGGGATGTTGTGTCGGTGCGTGAGGGTTCGAAAACGAGGCAATATTTCAAAGACCTAGCGGCTGTGGCTGAAGATAGCACTGTTTTACCCTGGCTAAGCCGTGACCTTAACAAATTAGCGGGAACAGTGATCAGACTGCCCGAACGTTCTGAGATTGATGGTAATCTCCAAGAGCAATTGATCGTTGAATATTACTCACGCTAATTTGTGGCTATTTTTACCCAGACATATATCATTTACCGGGTAGTAATTTAATGACTGATAATCGAAGTGATCTATGCGAAGGGGATGAGGTGAACCGTGATTGGTTTAAGTAATATGGTAACGCCGAAGATTGAGCGTGAAGCAGAAGCGCGTAATTATGGCAAATTCGTCATCAGCCCATTGGAACGCGGCTATGGCAATACGATGGGTAATGCTCTGCGGCGGGTTTTACTTTCATCATTGGAGGGCGCTGCTATCACATCCATCCGGATTGTTGATGTTCAACATGAATTCAGTGATATTCCGGGCGTGCGTGAGGATGTCATTCGAGTAATGTTGCAAATTAAGCAATTACGGATGAAGATGCATGATGTCGATACAGCCCGTCTGCATTTGGAAGTCCACGGGAGCGGGGTCGTTACAGCAGCCGACATCATTACGCCGCCCGAAGTGGAAATTGTCAATCCCGATCTTTATCTTTTTACCGTGGACGATAACAAGGCAAATCTTGAGATAGAGATGACAGTGGAACGCGGGCGAGGGTATTCTCCGGCAGATGATCGAACGGGTCATTTACCCATCGGCGAATTACCGGTCGATGCCATCTATGGTCCAATAAAGCGCGTCAATTGGAATGTGGGTTATGCCAGAGTTGGGCAAAGCACAAATTACGATCGGCTCGTAATGGAAATTTGGACCGATGGAACAGTCGGACCAGAAGAAGCCCTGAGCAATAGCGCCAAAATTTTGATCGATCATCTGCGTAACCTGGCTGGGATCAGCGAAGAATCATTGGCAGTTATGACAGAAGAAACCGTCGAAGGAAGCCATATCTCCAGTGAAATCATCGAAACCCCCATCGAAAATCTAGATCTCTCTGTGCGGGTGTTCAATTCGCTGAAACGAACTGGAATAACCACTGTTGGAGAGGTGATCGAACTTCTCGAAAAGGGTGATGAGGCGGTTATGTCGATCCGCAATTTTGGGGAGAAAAGCCTTGATGAATTACGACAAAAAATGCGCGAAAAAGGCTACCTCAAAGACGATATTGATAATAATGTGGAGTAAGTTGAAATGCGACATCGAATTGTAGGACGCAAATTAGGCCGGGCTACCGGGCCTCGCACTGCTTTGCGAAAAACCTTGATAAAACAATTATTTACTTATGAACGTATACAAACGACGCGCGCAAAAGCGGAAGCCATCCGCAGCCAGGCAGAAGGATTGATCACCCTGGCGAAACGTGGCATTGCCGCCGGCGATTCGAGTGCAGTTCATGCACGGCGTCTGGCAGCCGCCAGGATGGGCGATGCAGAAACGGTGAAAAAACTGTTTGACGATATTGCCCCTCGTTATGAAAATCGAGCGGGCGGCTATACCCGAATGGTGAAATTAGGCCCTCGTCTGGGTGATGCTGCTGAGATCGTTTTATTGGAATTGGTAGAAGGTTAGTTGTTTATTTGTACGGGAAGCAGAGAAGCGATATTTTTTCATCATTCGTTATAATATCTGATTCTTGATCAAATGACTTAATGGCACGTTACAAAGTTACCCTTGCATACGATGGCACCGGGTATTATGGATTTCAAAAACAACGTAATCCGAATACCCCCACCATACAAGGTTGCATAGAAAAAGCGTTGCGGGAGCTGGGCTGGAGTAAATCCAGCATTCTGGCGGCGGGACGCACGGATACCGGGGTGCATGCTCTGGGTCAGGTTATTGCCTTCGATTTGAATTGGCAACATCCTGCGTCGGATTTACTGGCGGCGATGAATGCTCATTTACCGGTAGACATTTCCCTGTGCAATATTGAGGAGGTCTGCCCGGACTTTCATCCTCGTTTCCAGGCGGTCTGTCGGCGCTACATGTATCACATTTTTTGCCAATCCATCCGTAACCCATTGCGTGAGCGATATGCGTGGCGGGTTTGGCCTGAGATAGAGATTGCCCAAATGCAATACGCGGCGACATTAATCGAAGGGCTGCATGATTTCGCGGCGTTTGGTACCCCGCCGGGCAGCAAAGGAACCACCATCCGCTTTGTTGAGAAGGTTTCCTGGCAATGGTGGAAGGATGCGATGGATCAGAAATGGCTGGTATTTGATATCAGCGCAAATGCTTTTTTGTTCCACATGGTACGTCGCATGGTGAGCTTTTTTATCGGCATCGGGCAAGGGAAACACGAGGCAAAAGAATTGGGGCGTCTTTTGGAAAGACCACCTGTTCACCCCATACAGGGGCTGGCGCCTCCTCAAGGATTGGTCTTAGTTGAAGTAAATTATCCACCCTGATGTAACATTCAGGTTGTTATTGGAGACAGAAACGTGGAAAAAACATATTATCCAAAAGCAGATGATATCAAACAGGAATGGGTGTTAGTGGATGCCAACAACCAAAACCTGGGACGATTGGCTACAAAAATCGCCAGTATATTATTAGGCAAAAATTGTCCTGAATTTACCCCTGGTGTTGACCTTGGAAAATTTGTTGTGGTTATCAATGCCGCAAAAATCCAGGTAACCGGTAAAAAACTGGACGAAAAAATATATTATCACCATTCAAATTATCCCAGCGGCTTGAAATCCATCAGCTTACGACAGCAGCTTGAGCGACATCCTGAGCGCGTCATCACGACGGCTGTGTGGGGAATGCTGCCGCATAACAAGATGGGACGACAATTGATTAAAAAGTTGAAAGTATATCCTGGAATGGAACATCCTCACGCGGCTCAGACCCCCACGCCGCTTGAGTAGGAGTTGGAATTATGAGTACACAGTATTATGAAGGAATAGGTCGACGCAAAGAAGCAACCGCCCGGGTACGAATCATGTCTGGGTCAGGACAGGTCGTTATCAATGAAAAAACCGGTGAGGAATTTTTCTCTCGTATGGGCGATTTTGATATCGCGTTAGCACCTCTCGATGCGGCGGGAGAAAACCTTGCCAGTTTTGATATCTCTGTACGGGTATCTGGCGGTGGCGTGACCGGGCAGCGGGATTCGGTCCAATTAGGATTGGCTCGGGCATTGACGCTGATGAACCCCGATTTACGCCCTACGCTTCGCAAAGGAGGTTTCCTTTCGAGAGACCCTCGGGTTAAAGAACGCAAGAAACCCGGTTTGAAACGCGCTCGCAAAGCACCTACCTATACCAAACGTTAATCTGTCGCAACCATCAGGCTGGTTTTCAGTCGAGATACAGCGTATTTACGGAGACACGGAGCTCGCTTTGGGTTTTTCATGCCCTGGGTAAAAGCGAACCGTGTCTCTTTATTTTTCCTGATCAGCAACAAATATATGAGGTCATTTATGACGGATGCTAAGGCCACTTCTTCTGAGATCACCATTTTGGGGCTTGGCCCCGGAAACCCTGAATTGCTTACCCGGCAGGCCTGGGAAATTTTGCAAAATTCCCCGGAAGTGTATTTACGAACAGTACAACATCCATTGGTTGCTGACCTGCCCACGGGGGTAACCATTCATTCTTTCGATGAACTCTATACGCGATGTGAAAATTTCGATCAGGTTTATGAGGCCATCGTAGGTGAAATTATTCGCTTAGGCAAAAGACCTCAAGGTGTCGTGTATGCGGTACCCGGAAATCCCTGGGTAGCCGAAGCAACCACACCCGCAATTTTGCGCCGCGCCAGAGAAGAAGGCATCTCTGTACGTATCGCAGAGGGGTTAAGCTTTATCGAACCGGCATTGACAGCCATAGGCGTAGACCCTTTTCCGCAATTGGCTTTGGTGGACGCGTTGGATGTATCGTTGAAGCATGTGCCATTATTTCCGCCTCATATGCCGGCGTTGATTGCTCAGGTTTATTCGAAGCAAACTGCCTCGGATCTGAAATTAACCCTTACCACAGTTTACCCGGATGAACATCCGGTGAAACTGGTGCATGCGGCCGGGACACAAAACCAAAAAGTGGAAGAATGCAGGCTATTTGAGATCGACCGAAGCGAAAGCATCGGGGTGTTAACATGTCTATATTTGCCGCCGCTTGACGATCGGTCTTCCTTTGAGGCGTTTCAGGAAGTGGTCGCACATCTGCGAGCTCCGGAAGGCTGTCCCTGGGATAAAGAACAGACGCATCTATCCCTCCGTCCATACCTACTTGAAGAAACTTATGAGGTGTTATCTGCGCTGGACGCCAATAATCCCGTTGATTTGCGAGAAGAATTGGGCGATTTATTGTTGCAGATTTATTTGCATGCTCAAATTGCTTATGAAGAGGGCGAGTTTAGCATCGCAGATGTGCTGCGTACCGTCCACACCAAAATTGTAGGCCGTCACCCCCATGTTTTTGGCGATGTCACCATCGAAGATTCACAGGGTGTGCTGCGTAATTGGGAACGCTTGAAAGCCATAGAACGGGAAGATAACGGTAAAGCGGAAGGCGGTTTATTAGCAAGCGTCGCTTTGGCGCTGCCGGCGCTCAGCCAGGCGCAAGAAATCCAGCGCCGGGCAGCCCGAGTGGGTTTCGATTGGAAAGCTATTCAAGATGTCTGGAAAAAAGTGGACGAAGAATTAACTGAAGTTAACCAGGCGGGCACGGCAGATGAAATGACGCATGAAATCGGGGATTTATTATTCACTGTGGTTAATCTGGCGCGGTGGCTGCAAGTGGATTCTGAAAGCGCCTTGAGAGAAGCAAATGCGCGTTTCAGACAACGATTCGCAAAAATCGAGGCTGTTGCCAGAGAGAAGAAGTGTTCAGTTGCCGATCTTACTATGGAAGAGATGGATGCGTTATGGGAGGCGGCTAAATAAGCTTATTCGTTCCAGCGGGCATAGATTGCCATGGATAACAACCTGCCGGCGCTTTTTTCCCGGATCGCCAATTCTCCCGCGGAGACAGTTCCGCCTTTATGTGCCAGTGCTTGATCCAGGGTGTAGTACAGGCTTAATGCCGACGCCTGGATGGCATAGGCTGTGACCACCAGGAAAAGGGGGCGATCGCTTAGCACATCGATGCAATCCCTCAAAAGACTGGCAAATAAATCGAAAAATTCCCAAACTTCCCCTTTTGGACCGCGTCCAAATTTTGGAGGGTCCAAAATAATGCCCTCATAACGATTACCGCGGCGTATTTCTCGACGCAGGAATTTCGTGGCATCGTCCACAATCCAGCGGATAGGGCGGTCGCTTAATCCGGATAATTCCTGATTGGCGTGGGCTTGGGTAACGGATTTTTTCGATGCGTCTACATGGGTAACGTGCGCGCCGGCATGGGCTGCTGCTAACGTCGCCAGACCGGTATAACCGAATAAATTGAGCACATGGGCAGGTTTCTTATTTGTGGAGAGGATATGTTGTATCCAATCCCAATGCACTGCCTGCTCGGGGAATACACCCATGTGGCGTGACCTGCTGGCGTATGCCTGGAATGTTAATGGCTTATAGGTCATAATCCACGGATTTTCGCGTAACGGTTGGTTGAATTTCCAGACTCCGCCGCTTTCTTGCCCCGTTGGCTGAAACACCGCATGGACGTTTTGCCAGGCTTTTTCTTCCAAGGCAGGCTTCCATATCGCCTGAACCGCCGGACGTTTAAAACGGTAAGGACCATAACGCTCGAGTTTCTGTCCATTACCGCTATCCAGTAACTCATAATCTTCCCAATCGAGCGGGTGTAAAACTTCAATTTCAGGAGTATCAGAAGAGTTGGGAGTCATTTAGAAGATGATCTTAGAGTGCACAGGATAGGTAGGATTTGCAGGATAATTATTATTATCCTGTTTATCCCCCCATCCTGTGATTATTTTTTTATATAGGCGCAAAGCGGGCGGTGAAGTGCCGCAACATGGGTGGGGCGTAGATGAATTTATACCCTTTCACCTTTTCCTTTTGTTTGGCAATTTTTGCGAAAACTCCGCCAATGTAATCCATATGGCTTTGCGTATAGACACGGCGAGGAATAGCCAGCCGCACCAATTCTAGTTTGGGGAACATCATATCTCCGGTATCCGGATCGGGGTAGGCGAACATGACCGAACCGATTTCGCACGCCCGAATACCGCCCTCGATGTATAACTCAACCGATAAAGCCTGACCTGGGAATTGGGATTGGGGGATGTGAGGAAGGAATTTTCCGGCGTCAACATAGACCGCGTGCCCGCCAGGAGGTTCGATGATGGGGATCCTGTTATCCAAAAGCAGATTTGCCAGGTAAGCTGTTTGACCAAGGCGATATGCCAGGTAATCTTCATCCACACCTTCGCGTAAACCGGCGGCTATGGCATCCAGGTCCCGCCCTGCCAGACCGCCATAGGTGGGAAACCCCTCGCGTAAGATCAACTCGTTGCAGGCTGCCTGGTAAAGCGTCTCATCATTCATGGTAAAGAAACCGCCGATATTCACAATGGCATCTTTTTTGGCGCTCATGGTGGCGCCATCAGCGAAAGAGAAAATTTCTCGAGCAATTTCAAGGGTCGATTTCTCACCATACCCCGGCTCGCGCATTTTAATGAAATAGGCATTCTCTGCAAAGCGGCACGCATCGATAAAGAAAGGAATACCAAATTCCCGATACGTTTCGGATACTTTACGAATATTCTCCATGGAAACGGGCTGACCACCGCCGGCGTTGTTGGTGATGGTGATCATGCCAAAGGGGATATTCTCAACACCCGTTTCTGTAATGAAACGGCGCAGCTTTTGAATGTCCATATTCCCTTTGAAAGGATGCCTATTGGTGGGGTCAAACGCTTCTTCAATAACCAGGTTGGCGGGGCTGCCACCCCGGGCACGGATATTGGCGTCGGTGGTATCGAAGTGCATGTTGGAGGGGATATATTGCCCGGGTTTTACGAGTAATGCCGCCAAAATATTTTCGGCGGCGCGCCCCTGATGGGTAGGCACAAAAAACCTGAACCCAAAGATCTCATTTACAGCTTCTTTCAATCGAAAGAAAGAGCGTGCACCTGCATACGATTCATCCCCTTCCATGATCGCTGACCACTGGTTTTGCGACATGGCACCGGTGCCAGAATCTGTCAATAAGTCGATAAATACATCGTCCGAATGTAACCCGAACAGATTGTAGCCGGCATCTTGGAGTGCAATTTGACGGGCTGGGCGGTCAATCAAGCGGATTGGTTCTACCATTTTGATTCGGAATGGTTCGGGTGGGTAAAACGACATGCATGCCTCCTGATCAATGTGTCATAATTGGATAAGTTTTGGAGTCGCTCTTATATTCCTGGCGACGCCTTTGAGTTTAGCACGGATTGCCATGATTACCAAGAGTAAATAACACAAATTCAATGGATTTTGAAATAGACAAATCGCAACAACGAAGTAAAAGCCGCATCTAGGTTTAGCGTATAATATTCAGAATGTTGATCAACATCCGTCGGATTGCCGGTGTATTTATTATCATGAGTGCAATTTTCATGCTCATTTGGGGTGATTGGCATTTTTCTCGCCAAATAAAAACCTTAAAAATCAACCCGGCAGAAATCCAATTCTTCTCTGCTATGAACGAGACCTTCCACATAGAGAATAAATTTTCAAAAGAGTCCGCCACAACTCAACTAATCGAATATACAGTTTCACCCGGGGAACATTCCGGATCATCCACGCATCTGTTGGTGGTGGATATGCCGGGCAAGATTCGAGTGGGCGATGCGGATTTTATTCACCTGAGCATTTCACCCGATGAATCGGCATATGAAAATAATACCTCACCCGAGAGTGAAGATGATGGTTCAAATCCAGGTGCAGCGCTGCCCGCCATATACTCGACACATAACCTGCTGACAGAAACCCGATTAGAAATGGACGGGATGTTGTTTGAACCAACCGGGGATGTGATTGTGCCCTTTCAGCCAGAGAGAACGTTGAGTGTTTATTTCACCGTTCAACCCCAGGAAGCCGGCGCGTATCATGGTGTTCTTTGGCTGCATTTTCAATATGTGGCAAAAGATGGCAGTGAAACCCTGCGCAGGTTGATCTCCAGGCAATCCATCGAGCTGGAAGCGGTCAGTTTGGGTGGTTTACGGGGAGATACGGCGCGTTTTTTGGGGGTTATTCTCATTTTTATTGGGCTGGCTCTGGATATCGATTTCATTATCATGATTTTCCAAAAATTCAAAAGGCAACCGAGGTAATGATCCCATGTTAAATATCAAAACCCTGACACTTGGACCGGTTCAAACGAACTGTTATTTGTTATCCGATTCACTCTCCAAATCGGCGGTGGTGGTTGACCCTGCCTGGCACGGGCTGTCAATCATCGAAGCGGCAAAGCAGGAAAATCTGTCCATCGAAGCCATTTGGCTCACCCATGCACATTTTGATCACCTGGGAGGGGTGGCTGAAATTTGCGTTCAGCTTTCAGCGCAGCCCAAGATACTACTGCATAAAGATGATTTCCCTTTGTGGCAGGCGCAGGGCGGGGCGCCGTTTTTCGGCATGCATGTGGACACCGGTCCGCAACCCGACACATGGGTCAGTCATGGGCAAAAAATACATTTGGGGGAATACGAATTCGAAGTGCGCCATGCCCCCGGTCATACACCCGGGCACGTGATTTTTTATTGCGCAACTGAATCGATTGTATTCTGCGGGGATGTGATTTTCCAGGGCAGCATCGGGCGCACGGATTTACCCGGCGGGGACTATCAAACCTTGATGGAAAGCATTAAAACGCAGATCATGGTGCTGCCTGATGAAACCCGCCTATTATCCGGGCATGGACCGGAGACCACGGTGGGGGAGGAAAGGCAGTTTAATCCGTTTTTATTCTAGGGGATTGTTAAGTATGATTTTATTTTTTTGCTCTGATAATTTGCATGAGAGATCAAAGGATAATATAATTAGTATCAGTAGACATTGATTATTTAGGATAATTCTGAATATAACAACAAAACGGCTATATGTATGGATGTTTTCTTTACATAATGTTGAGTTTTGAAAGGGGTAAATATGACAATAAAAGTAGATGAATCATTACTCCATTGGAATTATTTTATTGCCTTATCCGATGATTTGGAAGATGTTTCAAGATATATAGAATTTTGTGAAAAAAATTTTTCTACTTATTCAATAGAATTAACTCATTTGCTTTTATCAGCTTCTTCCGAGGTAGATGTTGTAATAAAAGAGTTATGTAAATTTATAAACCCGAGAAAGGTTGAAAATATTGATGAATATAAAGCCATTATTGTTCCTGCAATTCCTGAATTTCCTAGCGAGGAAGTTTTTATTCCAAGGTATAGTATTACTCTTAATCCTTGGAAGAATTGGTTAGGCGCCACAAATCCTTTGTGGTGGAGATGCTATAACCATGTTAAGCATGAAAGAGATAAAAAGTATCCTGAAGCAAATCTTAATAATGTGTTAAATGCTATGGGCGGATTGTTAATAACTAACTTTTACTTTTATAAATATAAGTTTCACGTAGAGGGAATAAATGAAGTAAAAGAATTTACAATTAGATTACAACCGGAATCTATTTTTCTACGAATGAAACCAGATTATTTTTATCGTCATGCATATTTACCATAAATATTCGAAGCCCAACAAGTGCATACAGCCGTCCCCGCCTTTGGTGATGGATAAGCAGCGAGATTTGTCCCGTTTGATTACGGGCAAAGATTGATTTAATTTTACTCCTACCTACCCGCTGGAAATGCAAACCGTCAGGCTGCAAGAGATTGTGATCCGATCATAAAATGGGTGTTTTTCGCTATCAGGAGGTTCCAAAGGGAAAAAATCATGAGACCAGATGTTTACAATCTTTTTGCCCTCTATGAGCCGCAATTTCAATACAAATGGAACCGGATCATTGCCTCAGGATTCGATGACTTTGCCGCAGAATTGGCCAGGCTTGCCGGAGAGTTGGATCTCCATCAAAGTGTAGATGGAAGGAAAGTATTCTGGGTGGATGCCCAGGGTTGCCTTGAAGCTCTATTTTGTTATATCATCGATCCTCAAGACCTGGAAAGCATCCTATCGATGTATCAAGATATCAAGGAAAAGCAAGTGCCTGTATCCTATGCCATCATCGAACAACGGGAAGATGGTTTAAGGCAGTATGATATTTTTCGCATATCTGAGAAAAGCTACCTTGAGCATTGCAACCGGGCGTGGGTACCAGGCACTTCTGCCGACGAATAAGAAAAATTGCACTCAAAAAAGCAGCCAACATATCCGATAAACACTTTACAATAATTCAATAGTCTCATCGATCTACGTAGAAAGTGTAGTGTATTTTTCATAGAGAGATATTTATTTACAGCCCAATCCCGCAGAAACCTAACCTGGCTGTCGCTGCGATACAGCCTTGGTGAGGTGCGGCTAATAAAACTTACCTGCAGGGTGCAGGATTTTATCTCCGGTCAGGTAAGCTATTTTTTAGTGTTGAGAAAAATAAATCCTATTCGTATAGAAAAAAAATCACAAATCATTCTAAGGAGAGTACATTATGGAAACAACGCAAAAGAGAAGGTTATTCTGGTCATTTTATAAAGGTCTATTTCTAAGGCCAACAAAAACTTTCCAAGAATTATTACTCGATGATCGTCGTGTGAAATTCGGTTTCTTTGCTATTTTGATTCCTGCCATTGGATATACCCTTTTTTATTTCATGGCATGGCAAGGAGGAGGCGCACCTTCCACATTCAAGCCCTGGCTTGCATTACCCATTGAAGATTATTATTACTATGATATCTTTCTGGTAGCTCCCAGCATGTTGCTGTGCTGGATATCCACTTCAGGTGTTGTACATCTTTTATCTCGCCTGTTCTCTGGAGAAGGTACATATGAAGATACAATCACAGTAATTGGCTTTGGAATTAGTGTTGCTACGTGGAGTACACTAATTCATGATTTTACGGATGCGTTTTTAGGCTTTATTGGTGTCATAGACCTGAAAGCCTATGAAATGGCACTCAATGCGCCAACATTCTGGAGGGCACTCTTGCTAACCCTATTCGCAATATACTTTATCTGGTTTCTTGTCCTATTTACGAAAGGAATAAGAACAGCCCACTCTTTGCCATTATGGAAGTCATTTCTTCTAGCCTTCATAGGATTGGTAACCTATCAAGTTCTTTTTTTGGTCTTCAATCGTTAGGTAGAGTAAAATCTCATCAGGCAACGGATGAGTAGCTTTTTTCAATCAGTGAGGCTTGCATAGCGTAAAAATGCCTAACAAAGCTTGCACCTGAACGGCTACTGTCCGGAGGGTATGAAGCGTGATTTTTCCAGTTTGGTTACGGGCATATACGTGTCAGGGTCAAACCTGCCCGGCATGTGATGCCCACATTGGGTTGCCGTTGCTGAGTTGCTGAGAAAGCATTTCAATAGAGTATAATTTCAGTATGACCCATCAAGAGAAAAATCTTTCGTCTTTGCTTGAACACTTGCGCCAAGACCTTCCAAAGCTTAAAGAAGAATATTCGATTGAAACCTTGGAAGTGTTTGGTTCGTATGTTCGCGGCGAAGAACAAACCACCAGCGATTTAGATCTATTGATAACGTTTTCTGAATTACCAAGTCTGTTCAAATATATTGAGATCGAAAACCGCTTATCGGATTTGTTGGGGGTTAAAGTAGATTTAGTTATGAAAGATGCTCTCAAGCCAGCGATCGGTAAAAGGGTCCTCAACGAGGCTGTGGAGATATGAATCGAGAACAACTCTACATTGATTATCTCCAAGATATTTTTGAGTATGCGGAGAAAGTTCAAAACTTCGTTGCTGGTATGTTAGAGGATGATTTTTTACAAGATGAGAAAACCGTGTTTGCGGTAATAAGAGCGTTAGAAGTTTTAGGGGAAGCGTCCAAGAAAATTCCACAAGAAGTAAGAGAGAAATATCCCAATGTTCCATGGCGGGAAATGGCTGGAACACGGGATAAGTTAATCCATGATTACTTTGGTGTAAATTTTGGGCGTTATATGGAAAACAGCTATTGAAGATATTCCTCAACTGATCCCCATGATTCGTCAGATTTTCAAGAACGAAACTTCAACGTAAGTTATTGGTCCGAAAAACTGTTTCACTGGGCGGCGGCCCAATCCTGCTTGCACTTGATTTGGCTAGCGCCCTGTGGGTAAGCTGCGCGATTTATCACAATTAATAACGGGCAAAGCAGCGCCAGGGTCGCAACCGCCCAGCCTTTGATGCCCATGTTGGGCTGCTTGCGCTGGAAGTGAGAAAATAAATTGCGACTACAAAAACAAGAATAAGGAACGCTTTGGAAGATGTTAAGCGCTCGGAAGAACAAAGCGATGAATCAACCCTATCACCTTGAAAAACAAGAAGATATAAAAAGCCTCAAAGCCTTTGCATTAGATGAGCTTAAACGCCAGCGTAAAACCAGCGATATAATCGAGCATCTTTGCCAACGAACGGGGTGGCATTGGGTAGAAGCAGAACAATTTCTGGAGTCGGTCCGAGTTGATAACTCTTCCCAATTGGAAGCGCATAAAAACCGCCTTTTTATTCTTGCAAGTCTTGTCATGATTGTTGGCGGGATGCTAAACATAGCTATCTTCTGTTTTTGGATTTTCTACAATTCGCGTTCCGGCGAATTTCTTATTCCCAATGATGTAGAAGGCGGGATATTGCTCCTGATCAATCAATTGGTTTGGATGTTTGTCAAATCCCCATTTGCCTACATTTTTTACTTTGCCGCTTTAACTGGGATAGGGATGATAATTGGTGGCATGATCGGTTTTGTGATTGCTTTTTGGCGTGCATTTATTTTGCGGAAGTGATGGAATTGTGATCGTTACTATCCTGATAAAAGCAGCCTTGATGAAATGCATTCTGATAACCACGCAATACAGAAAATACAAAAGCCGCTCAACCAGGGCGTTAGGCAGCATTCCTGAACGGCTTTGAGCCTGTCCAAGGGAAGATGATCAATGCAGAAGTATGTTGTTAGAGACTATCAAAAGGGATTCGAAGAAGACCAAGTCAGAATCGGTCTTGAAGTTGCACGGGACTGGATCTGGCCGTATGCCTACAATCTCACCGACCTGCTGCAGCTCCATGCTCAACCCGATTTCGACCCCACAACCCGGCACTATTGTTTCCTGGGCGGGGAGATGGTTGGCTACATGTTCTCTGCGGTGATGCCATTAGAGGACGGTGATGTCTCCACGGCGATTCTGGATTTCCCTCGCATGATGCCAGGCCATGAAGAGGCTGCTGAACGGCTAATTGAAAGGGCATTTGAGACACTCAAGAGAAGAAATGTTTCCCGAGTCGTGGGTAGAGTCACAACAATGTGCCCTGGCGACATCCAATTAGCCGAAAGAGCAGGATTCTCCGTCAGCGATTGGGGCTGCAAAGTCTACTACTCCTACGAGATGGAATGGGGGAGACTCAACATTCCTGGTGGTGCAGTTGAGGAAGTGGATGCTCAAGCAGACCTGGGTGAATACGCCTAAATCGCTGCACGTTGGTACAGACGTTCACCAGAATGGTGCCGCTCTCTTCTGGCAGAATGGCATGAAGCAGGCCTCATCACCCATTTGGGTGTGCGGGAAGGTGGAAGACTGATTGCCGCGTGCATGGCTGCTCCCAACACTGTGCGGCCATCAACAGCAGCAGTATATTACATCTATACACCCGATGAGCACAACCTGAGACTGATGCTGGCGAGAGTGGTGGACAAATGCGTCGATTGTGGCGTTCACAATGTCATCGCTGATCTTGTCAATGAGCATCGGCAGTACGAATCCGTCTACCAGGAACTGGGCTTCAAGAAGGTTGCCGAATGGGCACGTTGCGAAAAGGTTCTCGCCTGAGGCATCGCTGTTGAAATTCCGTTGAGTCAACATGGCAAGAGCGGCCACCGTTGGGCTGCAAAAGGTAATTCAGTATGACTGAATCCTAATAACAATGTGGGATAATTGGGGAAAGACGGTTAGACTTTCATTCCAAGCCGATAATATGTTTGGAATTTCGATAATTCTTGTGGGTAATAAGGAAAAAGATGATGAGCCAGAAACAACAAGACGAAATGGAGCAAAGAATAAAAGAGCAGCGGGAGATAGAGAAACAACAGGAACATGATCGAAAAGTACGCCAAGAAGAAAGAAAACAGCTAGAGCAGCAGCAGGAGCAGAAACAAAAACGCCAACGCGGAGAACAGCTCATACTGGAACAGCAACAGGAAGAACAACGAAAGCAGCAACAACAGGATCAGCAGAAACTGGAGGTACAACAAGAACGAAAACGGAAGTTGCGACAAGAAGAGCAAAATAAGAAATAATGGGAGTGTTGGGAACATCGTCCATGCACATTCCCGACGCCATGCTTCTCGAAAGCAAACTGTTAGGCTGCCTGGTAAGACGCTGCTGAGGTGAAAACTTGAGTCAGAAAAAGCATGTCTATCAATGGTCTAAAAAAGATCGATTACTGCATTTGATATCTGCTGCGCCTCTGATAACCTTTTACATAGGCTCAATTTATCTGCTGGCAAGAGAGTCTATCTATTTAGCTGGGATCTTCTTGTTGCTGTGGGTGGGGGTCAACCTCTGCGTGGCCAGTATCTGTGCCGGATGTCCCTATCGGGGTGGGTATTGTCCTGGTGTATGCCAATTATACTTTGCGCCATTCCTGTCGATGTTGATGTATAAAGACACAGAGAAGAGGCTCAGTCATTGGTCGTTCAAAGTCAATTTAGCCTTGCTGGGAATCTTCGGGATTGGCAGCTACGTATTTGCCTTCTATTGGCTATTTCGTTTGCACTGGCAGGAGCATCCCCTGGTCGTTCTCGGTCTTCTGGTTCTCTTGCTCCTGCATATGCCCTTGTCTTTCTTCATGCTGTGTCCGAAGTGCGGCTACAATAACATCTGCCCGATGGCGAATGTGCATAGAGTATTCAAGAAAGATAGTGATTTCGACGGTGGGGGAGATGCATCGTCAGATTGAGGCTACCAAACCGATATTGTCGCTGACCGGGGTTGTGCCCCGTGTGCGAGTGGCGTGATTTATGCATTGACTGTTGACGGAAAGGAGTTACGAGTGATGAAACCTGCGTCCATTCCTGCTTCGCTGACCGAGAATCCAATCGATCCGCAATGGAAAACGCTGTTCTACCTTGCAGCTTTCGCAGCGATCTACGTGATCATATTGATCCCAATCCAGGGGATCATTTTCATTGTCTCACCACCCCCCAGCACAGTGCTCGGTTTTTTCCGGCTTTTCCACGAAAACGTAATGATAGGGTTGATTAACCTCGACCTGCTACTGACAATTGATTACATTCTTGTGCTCTTCATTTACTTCGTATTGTTTATTGTACTAAGCCGAAAAGAGAAATCCTTGAGCCTCATTGCCACCATATTGGGTTGCCTCAGTATCACCCTCTACATTGTCTCCCGAGAAGCAACGTTCAGTATGATTGCTCTTAGCCATGAGTACTTCGCTGCAACGACCGAGATGGAGAAAGCAGCTACACTCGCTGCCGGCAAGACACTTCTTACTGTGTACAATGGCTCATCCTTTAGTATCAGCTATGTGCTTGGTGGATTCACTATGCTGCTCTTCTCGATAGCTATGCTGAGAGACGCGTTGTTCGAGAAAAGCGTTCCCATCACTGGCTTGATTATGGGTGTCCTGATGCTTGTGCCACCAACGGTGGGGGAGGCTGGGGTTTGGATATCCATGATCTCGCTGGTTCCCACGTTGATATGGATGATTCTTATGTCGCGTTGGTTGTTCAGGAGTGCCAGGACGCTAGCTCAGTAGCGGGTATGAAGGGAGACATTCGGGATAGTACCGCACAAGGGGTTGGCGTTTGGCAGGCGGTGGGATCGGAGATCCAGCCGCGCATCATTCCGGGCTGATTATTGGCATTGCACTGAAAATGTTATAATATTATTGAGAGGGGATATCCTGGGTGGTGGATCGATGAGTGGAAATAGGGGTGGTTGCTCGCTTATTGATCCCGTTCCTATGGATCATTGAAGTTATCATCATTGGGACAGTCTCAATTCGGCGGAGGTGAGAAATGAAACCATTGAGGACTGCATCAGTAATATTATCGTTCTTAATATTGACCGGCGTTGTGTCGACCGCGAGCGCGGAAAACCATCACGCTATTCAAAACTTGGCTCCAACAACGGGATACACAGGCAATGCTTTCGCCGATCTGATTGTGGGAGTCCCGTGCGAAGATATCCCGGATGGGATGTCTCAAATCAGTGATGCGGGTTTGATTCACGTGTTATATGGTTACCCTTCAGGATTGGGTCCCGGGGAAAATGCGATCTTTCATCAAAATGTAGATGGGGCTGAAGACGAAGCGGAAACCGATGACGATTTTGGCAGCGCTCTGGCGAGCGGAGATTTCAATGGTGATGGCAACTACGATATTGCCATTGGGGTGCCGTATGAAGATATCGGTACAGTGGTCAGTGCAGGCGCCGTACATGTGATATATGGTTCCAATTTGGGCGGTCTTTCTATTGATGGAGATCTATTCCTGAATCAAGACACTTCATACGTGAATGATGTAGCAGAAGTGAGCGATCATTTTGGGTATGCCCTGGCGGTCGGAAATTTTAACGGGGATGCTTATGACGATCTGGCAATTGGCGTCCCCCTTGAAGATTTCGAAAATGGCACAACGGTTACAAACGCCGGGAGCGTCAACGTGATCTATGGCTCCTCAGCCGGATTGAATCCCAACGGGGTTTTGCCCGACCAATATTGGCACCAGAACAGCGCAGACATCGCAGATAATGTAGAAGACCATGATTGGTTTGGCTATGCCCTGGCTGCCGGGGATTTCGATAGTGACAATTATGATGACCTGGCGATCGGCGCGCCGGGTGAAGATTCGGAGGCTGCCAGTAAAGATGATATCGGCGTGGTGCATGTTATATATGGCACGTCGAGTGGGCTTTCGGCGATCGGAGACCAGCAGTGGGAGCAGTATGACTGGGGCGGTAGTGCGGAATCTGAAGCCTACGACCACTTTGGAAAATCCTTAGCCGTAGGCAAGTTCAAATGGCTGACCTATGATGCGCTGGCAATAGGGGTGCCAGATGAGGATATTGGCAGCATTCAAGACGCCGGAGCGGTCAATATCCTTTTCGGTTCATCCGGCGGACTGAATGACGATAACGTGGTATTCCTGTACCAGGATGGTGGCTACATCGAGGAAACAGCCGAGGCTTATGACCAGTTTGGGTTTACTCTGGCGGCGGTCGATTTCAGCGGTTATGGGACGCATAACCTGGTTGTTGGCGTACCCTATGAAAATCTTGGGGATCCCTTAGTTAACGATACGGGTGGTGTTCATGTGCTAACCATATCGGGTGGAAATTTCACAGGAGCAAGTTTGAGATACTTCCACCAGGATCGGACCGGCATCCCGGGTGACCTTGGGGCGTATCATACGTTCGGTCTCTCTTTGGCGCCGGGTGATTATAACGGAGATGGCAAGGAAGATTTGGCAATTGGCGTGCCGGGGGATAGCATTACAGCCCATGCGGATGGTTCTGTGGTTGTGATTTACGATGATGTCTGGGGGGGACTGGCTGATTATGAGCCGCAATATTGGCATCAGGGGGGCAATCTAGACGGCGAGGGTGAGGCGGATGACCGTTTTGGCCAGGAATTGGCTGCCCTGCCCAGCACAGGAGCTCAACCTTCCAGGGTCTATTTACCCGTGAGCATACGGTAAAATCGAGCCGCGGGGTGTGAATAGGGGGCAGCCAATCTAAACAATGAGAATTGCTAACGATTATTTCGCGTAATCCACCGCCCGGGTTTCCCGGATCACGGTAACCTTAATCTGCCCGGGATATTGCATGGTCTCTTCGACTTTTTTGGCAATATCCCTCGCCAGGCGAATGGCGTCCAGGTCGTCGATATCTTCGGGTTGCACAAAGATACGGATTTCGCGTCCGGCTTGCAGGGCATAGCTCTGGTTGACCCCTTTGTAGGAGTCGGCGATCTCTTCCAGGGCGCGCACCCGTTTAAGATATTGTTCAAGACTCTCGCGTCGAGCGCCCGGCCGGGCGCCAGAAATTGCATCGGCGGCTTCAATAATGGCGGCTTCGAGTGTATCCTGGTCGACTTCATGATGGTGAGAGGCGATGGCATTGACGACTTTGGCGTTCACTCCCAGGCGGCGGACAAACTCTGCGCCAATTTGCGCGTGTGTGCCTTCGACATTATAATCCATGGCTTTGCCCAAGTCATGCAACAATGCCCCGACTTTACATACTTCCACATCGGCGCCTAATTCGGAGCCAATGACCGCGGCGAGTTTGGCTGTTTCGACCGCATGCGATAATTGATTTTGACCATAGGAAGTGCGGAATTTCAATCGCCCCAGGACTTTGATGATCTCGGGGTGTAAACCAGGGACGCCGGCATTAAAGGCAGCTTCTTCACCGGCTTCAACAATAACTCGATCGACTTCTTTTTGCTCGGTTTTCAGGATTTTTTCGATATGAGCCGGATGAATACGGCCGTCCAAGACCAATTTTTCCAATGACCGTCGGGCAACTTCACGTCGTACCGGGTCGAAGCAAGAGATCGTGACTGCTTCAGGCGTATCATCTACGATCACATCTACTCCGGCAGCCTGTTCGAAGGCATGGATATTTCGACCGTTCCGCCCAATGATGCGCCCTTTCATCTCGTCTGAGGGAAGGGGAACGACGGAAGTCGTTATTTCTGAAACATGCTCGGAGGCAACGCGCTGAATGGCAGTGGTGATAATGGCGCGTGCTTTACGGTCTCCTTCTTCCTTGGCTTCGGCTTCGATTTGGCGGATAATCCGAGCCATATCGGTGCGCGTATCCTTTTCCACTTCATCCAATAATTGCTGCCGCGCTTCTTCGGTGTTCATAGCAGAGATGCGTTGCAGTTCCTCCATTTGTTGGATATGTAATTTTTCCACATCGTTGGCGCGTTTATCAATCACGCTCTGGCGTTTATTGATGGCTTGTTCACGCTTTTCCAAACGGTCGGCGCGGATATCCAACTCTTCACGGCGTTTTTGTAAACGATCTTCTTCCCGGCTGAATTCATTTCTGCGGCGGACAACTTCTGCTTCAGCTGTCTGGCGCATTTCGAGCGCCTTATTTTTAGCATCCAGTTCGATATCTTGTGCTTTTTGGGTTGCTTCCGTAACAATTCTGTCGGCGTTGGCGCGTTCTTTTTCCAATGTTTTTTCAACAATTGCCTGTTTAATGAAAAACCCAACCACTCCTCCAGCGATAACGGCGACAATAATAATGATGACCCACATCCATATATCCATAAATCTACCTCTTTATATAATTCATTGCTGATGACGAAATCTCTAATGCGTGTAATTCTTCCCATGTTTGCGCTACAGCGGTTGATGATAATTCATAGTTGAAACCGCGGCGGGCTAAATGACCGAGCATTTTTTTACGAAATTCTATCCAATCCAGGTTTGCCAATTTCCGCCCATGCTTCATAGCCGTTTTCAGAGCCAGCTTGTTATCATCGATATTTTCTAAAGCCTGATCGATGATTTCATCTGAAACCCCTTTTTGACGTAATTCAATCGAAAGAGCGCGGCGGCTGCGAGGCTTGAACTCGGTACGGTTTTCAACCCATGCCTGGGCAAACATCTCGTCGTTGATTAAATGATTGTTTTGTAAACGGGAGATCGTTTCTTCGATCAATTCGGGCGGGGTTTTATGTTTGGTAAGCTGCGCCCGTAATTCTGATGAAGAACGTTGACGGATGGCAATAAATCTCAAAGCCCGCTGGTAGGCAATTTCGCGTTCATCGGCGGCGATTAACGATTCGATTTTTTCATCGGTAAGCGATTGTCCGATTTTCAACCAGGCGGCAACGATCCGAGATAATCCAAAAGCAAATTGCCCATCCAGGAATACATTGATCCGATCTTGGTTCTTTGTTTGCGCTTGTAAAGCTGTAATTATCTTTGCCATCCAAAATACCTGTTAAAACAAACAGCCGTGATCCTGCCAAAATGATCACGGCCAAATGCTAATTTAAAACTGATCTCGTTATCTTAATTACAGATAGGCAATACTTTTATTTATGTATCAATAATATCAAGTCGAACATATACGAAGACTTTATCAATACCACAACATAATCCTATCTGATGATTGGTACAGGCGAGTAAGTTTAATAAAAATTCACTAACCTGGTATTTAGATGATTACTCAACAGAAGCAAGATTCTGAGAGATGAAGCAACCAAAACGCGCTATAACAATCATTAATTGAGATCAAATATTTCAAATCAAGCAAAAGGCCGCAAAAAAGATACAAAAACGAATGCGGCAGGTTTTTAGTGAACTCCAAAAAGTGAAGAATAAATGAGAATTGATGAATTTATTGGTGTTCACTCAATCATAAAAGTATTAACTTCATAACGTACAAAAAACACCCAATTATAAAAAAGCAAAAAGCAGGTGTTTTATTATACATGAAAAATAGAATATATGTATGAAAAAAAGATGAAAAACAAAGCTGAATTGAAAAGATAAGTGATACAGAAAAGAAATTTAAGAAAAGGCTTGCATTCCGGAAAAAAATAGTATATACTGTGGGTAATTGTGGTATAAAGTGGGAGGGAGTGGAGCGCCGGTAATTCCGGCGTTCACCCTTTAAAAACGAGGTAGAACATATGTTCCTGGGTCAATATCACCACACCCTCGATGGTAAATACAGATTAATTATACCAGCTCGCTTTAGAGAGCTGCTTACAGATGGCGCCTATATTATTCATGGATTAGACAAAAATTTAATGGTGATGACAAAAGAAAAATACGAATCGATCAATAAATGCATCGATGAGCAGAGTTTTACTAATCCAAAAATCCGCGATTTAAGAAGGAGGCTGTTTGCCGGAGGAGATATCCAAAAAGTGGATAGTGCAGGAAGGATATTGCTGCCCCAATTTCTTAGGGAAGAAGCCGGTATAGTCTCTGATGTGATGCTTGTAGGCGCAGGGAATTACTTCGAAATCTGGGCGCCTGAAAAATGGCGCTTAAAGATGGAAAAGATCCAGGATACAGAGGCGAACGAGCAAATGTTCGCGGAGTTCAATATACCCATTGGTTAATCCATTGGTGCATTTACCAGTACTTTACCAAGAAATATTGACTGCATTGCAGCCACGGAGTGGCGGAAGATATATCGATTGCACCCTGGGAGCAGGGGGGCATGCTTTTGGGATTTTGGAATCCAGTTGCCCGGATGGGCAATTATTGGGGCTGGATGTCGATCCCATCGCATTGGAATTGGCTCAGCAGCGGTTAGGTGATTTCGGGAACCGGGCAATCCTTATCAGGGCATCGTATGCCTCGCTAAAAAACCAGTTGGCAATAATAAACTGGCCAAAGGTAGATGGAATCTTGCTAGACCTGGGCGTTTCATCAATGCAACTGGACGAAGGTAAACGAGGGTTTTCGTTTATGGGCGATGCTCCTTTAGACATGCGCTTTGATCCGCAAAACCCCTTATCGGCACGTGATATCGTCAATGATTATTCCGAACAAGAGCTGGCAGACATCATCTACCGATATGGGGAAGAAAAGCGCTCCAGGCAGATTGCCCAAAGGATTGTACGGAGCCGCCCAATCAACACCACCGGTGAACTCGCCCATATCATCGCCGGGGTTGCAGGAGGGCGACGTATGAAAATCCACCCTGCCACTCGAACTTTCCAGGCTCTGCGTATTGCAGTCAACCAAGAGTTAGAAACCCTTCAGAAAACGCTTCCTCAAGCACTTGATGTTCTTGAGTCTGGAGGGCGCATGGCAGTTATCTCTTTCCACTCGTTGGAAGATCGCATTGTGAAACATTTTTTCCGACAAGAAAGCCGAGATTGCATATGCCCGCCGCATACACCGATTTGCATTTGTGGGCATCATGCTTCCATACGAGAGATGACACGCCAACCGGTAAAACCGCAACCTTCTGAAATAGAAAACAACCCACGTTCACGCAGCGCACGTTTGCGTGTGGCACAAAAAATCTAATATTAATCTTTACTGAGTTCTAATGGCATGACACTTGCAAGCTTGTTGAGTAGATATCGTACCTTCTGATATTTATATTATTACACCTGCAGGAGGAAACGATGAAAAACATCAAAGAATTTAGACAGGCATATTTGCAAACTCCATGGCGAAAACAAATGCAGGTCGTTGGAGTATTTTTGCTTTGTTTATTAATTCCAACGCTGGTAACCAGCATTTATTTGAACGTCACGGTGCGAGCAGCCGCAAGTGGACGAGAAATATTGCTTATGCAAGATGAAATTGAAACCTATGAACTGGAAAATGCTGACTTGCAAACGCAATTAGGCATTGTTACCTCCGCCGCGGAAATGGAAAAGAAAGCGGAGGATTTAGGTTTTCAGCGTATACAACAAGGGGATGCCTTGTATCTGGTTGTTCCGGGATATACCCCCAGACAATCGGTGACCATAGCGCCGCCACCTAAATCTATTAAAACCATTACGATAGCCATGCCGCCCGATTTTTCTCAATCTTTGATTGACCTGGTCAAACAAAAAATTCAAATTGAGGCTCTATCAACGAAGGGGACGGCGCGATGAACAACGAAAATGTCTGGCGGTATACATTGTTAGGCGCCATTTTTTCTTTGTTAGGTTTTTTAGTTTTAGGAAAGTTGGTGAGTTTTCAACTCGATCCTGAGAGTAAAAAACAATTCGTTGAGGAGCAAGATAAATACAGCGGGGGATGGCATACGGTTTATCCTGCTCGAGGGCAGATCACCGATCGTTGGGGGCATTTAATGGCTGGCAATGTAACCATGTATGAAGTGGGCGTTAATTTGGAACATGTTAAGAACCCCCACACAATTGCTCTTACATTAAATGTGATATTGGGTTTGGATTATGCCGAAATCATGAAATCGATTGAGAATCCTCCCCAGGGATTGGTTTATCTGGTTTTGGATGATTATGTATCAAAAGCAGATCTTGAACGGCTTCAAAAATATAAGGATGAAATCGGAAATACTTACGGCGCCATAACGGGCAAAGACGCCCCGAGTTTGGATGGTTTGACATGGGTGCCCAAGCTTCAACGCATATATCCCGAAAAATCTTTAGCATCCAATCTTTTAGGATTTGTGGGGCGCGATGATTCCGGGAAGATAAAAGGGTATTTTGGTGTAGAAGCCAATTACGACGATCTACTCGCAGGGGTTCCGGTGACGGTTTGGATTCCCAATGATCCCAATCGCGTGGAAAAATTACCCACTGTTCCGGAGGGAACCAGCCTGGTGCTGACAATTGATCGTGAAATTCAACGCTCTATGGAAGATATTGTGGACGCGTCGCTTGATGAGACGGGTGCGAAATCGGCAACCATTGTGGTGCTCGACCCAAAAACCGGTGAGATTTTAGCCATGGCTACCACGCCCCGTCTGGATTTAAATAAATATTGGAATTATGTGGAAATTTTCAGGGACAGCACACCTTTCAACCGGGGGGTAAGCGAAGCCTATGAACCCGGCTCGGTGTATAAGGTTTTAACGATGGCGGCGGCTTTGGATAAAGGGGTGGTGAAACCACAAACCGAATTTATCGATACCGGAAAAATCGAAGTCGGTGGGGCAGAAATCTACAACTGGAACTCCGGTGTTTGGGGTCCTCAAACCATGATTGGTTGTATGCAACACTCGTTGAATGTGTGTTTAGCATGGATCGCCACCCAGGTAGGAGCAAAAGATTTTTACAGCTATATGAAAGCTTTTGGAATTGGACACCTTACAGGTGTAGATTTAGCTGGCGAAGTCGCCGGGCGGTTGAAAATCCCCGGAGATACCGATTGGTACGACGCAGAATTGGGTACGAATTCTTTTGGACAAGGCGTTTCAACCACACCATTGCAAATGGCTACCGCGGTTTCGGCAATTGCCAATAAAGGCAAGATGATGTACCCGCATATTGTACGCTCGATCATCAGCAACGGTCACCAATATGATACGGAGCCGCGTGTATTAAGTATCCCCCTCTCAGAAGAAACAGCGGTCACTTTAACAGATATGCTGGCTGAATCCTTAGAGAAAGAAGCCTCCGATGCGTTAGTGGAAGGTTATCGGGTAGCGGGGAAGACCGGTACAGGGGAAATCCCCACACCATATGGGTATACCAGCGATGTCACCAATACTTCGTTTGTGGGTTGGGGACCGGTGGATGATCCCAGCTTTGTGGTTTATATATGGTTGGAAAAACCACTCACGTCCATCTGGGGTTCTGAAGTCGCCGCGCCGATATTCCCCAGGATTGTTAACAAACTGGTGGTTTTAATGAATATTCCGCCAGATGATGTGAGATATGAACTTTATGGGCAATAATCTATGCTAACCCTGGCTGATGTAATCGAAGCTCTCACCGGTCAACGACCGCTTCACGCCTCTCAGGGTATTACGGGAGCCGTGATCGATTCGCGGGAGGTTGTTCCCGGGGCTATGTTTATCGCTCTTTCCGGTGAGCGAGTAGATGGTCATGACTTCATCGGCGAAGTTTTCAAGAATGGGGCTTGCCTGGCTTTAGTTCAAAAAGACCTTTCGGCGGCTTTTCCAACGATTGATCTGCGGATTTCTGGGCGTTCACTCATCGATCAGTCATTTGAGTTGCCGCTGTGTTTGTTGGTGGAAGACAGTCTATCGGCATTACAAAAAATCGCCGCATTTTGGCGTAGGAAGCTATCCCTGCGAGTGATTGGCATCACCGGCAGTGTGGGAAAATCGACCACAAAAGAGTTGACAACGGAAGTTTTAAAACGGAGATTTCGAACGCATAAGAATCCCGGCAATTTGAATAACGAAATTGGATTGCCCTTGACTTTGTTACACCTGACAGAAAATCATCAATGCGCAGTTTTGGAGATGGGGTTTTATGTGCCGGGAGAAATTGCCCTTTTATGTGATCTGGCGCTGCCTCAAGTTGGTGTGGTGACCAATATCGGAACAGTGCACGCTGAAAGAGCCGGGACACAGATAGATATCGCGCGTGGAAAAGCCGAACTGGTCCAGGCATTACCTGCGGCGCCCGATGGTGTGGCGATATTAAATTATGACGATCCTCTGGTGCGCGCCATGGCAGAACTAACCGAAGCCAGGATTTTTTATTATGGATTGGATTCCAACGCCGATTTGTGGGCAGATCAGGTTGAAGGATTGGGGCTGGATGGTATTAAATTCCAGTTGCACTTCAGGAACGAGACTTTACATTTGCGGGTGCCTTTAATTGGCCGGCATTCCGTTCATACGGTTTTGCGCGCTTCGGCTGTTGGGTTAGTTGAGGGATTGACCTGGCAGGAAATTGTCAATGGATTGCGCACTGAGCAAACCCAGCTCCGTTTATTTGCTGTACGGGGTATGCGGGGCGCTTTATTGCTGGATGATACTTATAATGCATCCCCGGAATCGACGCTGGCCGCCTTGAATCTGTTAGAAGAATTGGATGGGAAGCATCTGGCTGTGCTGGGCGATATGCTTGAATTGGGCATTTATGAACGTAAAGGGCATGAAATGGTTGGTGTGCGCGCCGCAGAAATCGTGGACGAATTGATCACGGTTGGCAAACGTGGACACATGATCGCTGAGGCAGCCAGGAGGGCAGGTTTAAGGGCAGATGTGATTACTGAGTTGGATGACAGCGATGCGGCTGTTGTATATCTAACCGACCGCTTATGTGAAAATGATGTGGTATTGATCAAAGGTTCACATAGCATGCAAATGGATCGGATTGTAGCAGCATTGGAGCAAAGAGAATGAGTCAGACAACGATGACGCTGTCTCTGGCAGGTTTTGCCTTCATGTTGACCATAATATGGGGTACGCCCTTATTGCGGGTTTTGCGTCATTACAAGTTAGGGAAGTCGATCCGAATTGAAGGACCGCAGCGCCATTTTACAAAAATGGGTACGCCCACCATGGGCGGGGTCTTGATCGTTTTGCCGGTGTTGTTGATCACCATTCTATTGAACGCTGCCTCGTTAGCTGGATTCACGGTTTTGGGACGCTCGGTCTTATTGCCAATGGGTGTGATGGTTATCTACGCACTTCTGGGGGCTGTTGACGATTGGGCTGGAATAAAGGGCAAGGCTAAAGGTGTTGGTCTCAGCGCACGCACCAAATTTCTTGTCCAGATTGCATTTGCATTGATTACTGCAGTGGGCTTGAAGTATTTTCTCGATGTACCCGATCTCTATCTGCCTGGCGTAAAAGGAAAGGTGGGCTTGGGTGTTTTTTATATTCCGATTGCCATGTTTTTTATTGTGGGCTTTTCAAACGCCATCAATTTGACTGACGGGCTGGATGGATTGGCGGGTTTAATATCAGCGACGGCTTTCGCCAGCTATGGAGGGATTGCTCTTCTCCAGCACCAGGTCTTCCTGGCAAGGTTTTGTTTTGCTTTGGTAGGCGCCATTTTTGGTTTCTTGTGGTTCAATGTGCACCCGGCGGAATTGTTTATGGGTGATACGGGTTCATTGTCATTGGGAGCGACACTGGCTGTTGTGGCTTTAATGACCGGGCAATGGATCCTTTTGCCGATCATTGCAATCATTCCGGTAAGTATTACCTTAAGTGATATTATTCAGGTTTCTTATTTTCGGTATACAAAACGAAAGTATGGAGAGGGGAGGCGGGTGTTTAAAATGGCGCCTCTCCAGCATCATTTTGAATTATCCGGTTGGAGCGAAACACAGGTTGTCCAACGATTTTGGTTAATCAGTTTATTATCAGCCATGATTGGTGTAGCGCTGGCATTAGTTTGATCGATGAGGTTTGCGTTTTGAAGAATTCGAGTCAATCCGGTTTTTGGAATAACAAACGAGTTTTGGTTATTGGCGCAGCTCGTCAGGGCATCGCTTTGGCTCGATTTCTCGAAGGGCGCGGCGCGCATGTGATCCTAAACGATCGTAAACCGGAAGCAGAATTGATTTCTGCTCGAGATATGCTAGCGGATACAACAGTTGAATGGGTGTGTGGCGATCACCCGTTAAGTTTGTTGAATCGGGCGGAGATTATTTGCATTTCGGGCGGCGTTCCATTAACCTTGCCTTTGGTTGCTGAAGGTATAAAACGCGGCATTTTTCTCTCCAATGATTCGCAAATATTCCTGGAAACAGCGCAATGCAAAACGGTTGGCATCACCGGTTCAGCCGGAAAAACAACCACCACTACCCTGGTGGGTCGCATAGCTGAAGCAGCCGTGAATATGCCAAATGCATCCTATCGCAAGGCTTGGGTTGGCGGGAATATTGGCAACCCTTTGATCGCGCATGTTGATGATATGTCCGTAGACGATTTGGCTGTTCTAGAATTATCCAGTTTCCAATTGGAAATCATGACCAAATCACCTCATGTGGCAGCCATTCTTAATATCACCCCCAACCACCTGGACCGTCATGGGAATATGGCAGCTTATACCGCCGCCAAAGTGCGAATTTTGCAAAATCAAAATCGGGAAGATATCGCCATTATCGGACAAGATGACCCAGGCGCCTGGAATCAGGTGGATAAGGTGCGCGGCAAACTAATAACCTTTGGTTTTGATGATCCGGGGATCGGAGAGATTGGGGTCTTTTCACAGGATGGCTCGGTTTATTTACGTAAAGGAGAAAAAATCCACCTGCTGGTGAAAAGAGAGTTGGTTGGATTACGAGGCAAACACAATTTGATGAATGTGATTGCAGCCTGTGCAATCGCCTGGGGTGCGGGGCTGCCGGAAGCCTGTATGCCAATTGGTGTGGAAGGCTTCAAGGGCGTCGCCCACCGTCTGGAATTTGTGCGCACGGTGAGAGGGGCGTTCTGGTACAACGATTCGATTGCCACCGCACCAGAAAGATCCATAGCAGCCATTCGCTCATTTGATGAGCCATTAATTCTTCTCTCTGGCGGACGGGATAAGGATTTACCCTGGCAAGATTTCGTTAGAGTGGTCAAAGACAGGGTAAGACATTTAATCGTATTTGGTGAAGCGGCAGAAAAAATCTTGCGAAGTATGAATTCCGATTCAGAGAAACGAATCACGATTACAAGGTGCCAAGGTCTGAAAGAAGCCGTGTTTACCGCTGCGAGATTAGCCCAACCTGGTGATGTGATTTTGTTGTCTCCAGGCGGTACAAGTTTTGACGAATTTCGCGATTTTGAGGAGCGTGGAGAATGTTTTCGCCGATGGGTGATGCAGCTACCAGACGGGGAATGAACCCTACCAAACCCTTGCCAACCAAACCACAGCGAAAGCATATTTACCTGGGTTTGGATGCACCTATGTTGTTGGTGACTATTACATTGGTGATCTTTGGCATGGTGATGGTTTATTCCGCCAGTACAGATTATTCTTTATTACTATACGGTGAAGCCAATCGGATATTTATGCGCCAGTTGCAGGTGTTTGGATTAAGCATCATAGCCGTGATCTTATTGACATTTTTTGATTATCGTTGGTGGCTAAAATTAGCGCTGCCCGCCTTAGGTGTCACGATACTCGCCCTTTTTGCCGTATTGGTGATCAATGAAGAACGTCACGGAGCTGTGCGAACCTTGTGGGAAGGGTCTATTCAGCCGTCGGAACTGGCGAAATTGGTAATGGTCATTTATCTTTCGGTTTGGTTATATTCCAAGCGAGAAATTCTCAAAGATGTGAAATTTGGGTTAATCCCCATGGCTGGCATTATGGGTATTGTGGGCGGTTTAATCATCGTCCAACCGGATATCAGCGCCTTTATCACCATATTTATCCTGGGAGGCACTTTATTCTTCCTGGCAGGTGGTGATTTGAAGCAGATTTTCATCCTGATCGTGATAGCAACGTTGGTTGGATCACTGATTGTTTTATGGAGTGACACAGGCAGCCAGCGCATCAACAGTTTCCTGCCCGGCTTGGTGGACCCTATGCAAGCGCCATATCATGTCCGGCGGTCGATGGAAGCCATGGTGAGTGGAGGCTGGTTTGGTGTGGGTATTGGGAAAGCATTGACCAAATATACCGGATTGCCTGTGCCGCCAACCGATAGTATTTTTGCTGTGGTGAGTGAAGAAACCGGTGTTATTGGAGCCATGATATTGATCGCATTATATATGGTGTTCTTGTGGCGAGGATTAACCATTGCCCGTCGTGCTCCGGACGGATTGGGTTCGCTTTTAGCAGCCGGATTATCGTTGTGGATTGTCATGGAAGCATTGATCAATATGGCGGTTATGGTAAACTTGCTGCCCTTCGCCGGGAATGCCCTTCCGTTTATTAGCTACGGCGGCTCCAACTTGTTTGTTTCATTATGTGCGGTAGGAATCTTGTTAAATATATCGCGTTTGTCAACTAAGACCAAGGAAGACGAAGGGAGATTTTTCGGTGAGGTTATTGATTTGCGCTGGCGGAACAGGCGGCGGCGTGTACCCGGCACTCGCCGTGTGGGAAGCTTTAAACCAAAGGCATGATCAAGAAGGGCTGCATGTACTTTGGGTTGGGAGTATTGGCGGTATGGAAGCTGATTTGGTAATGCGCAAAGGGTTAGCCTACAAAGCGGTGCCTGCTGCAGGCGTGCATGGCGTTGGTATTAAGAACTTGCCTCGAAATATTTGGCAGGTGGGGCGCGGTATGCTTGCTTCTCGACGGATATTGAAATCTTTCCAGCCGGATGTTATGTTTTTCACCGGCGGATATGTCGCCGTCCCCATGGCATTATCATCACGCACCTTTATGGCTAAAGCGCAAAGACCTGCCAGCCTTCTATATGTGCCGGATATCGAACCCGGCTTAGCCCTTAAAACCCTGGCAAAATTCTCCGATGAAATTGCCTTGACGGTAGATGATACGAACCAATATCTTCCTGCCAAAAGCCGAACCATGACTTGCGGATATCCCATTCGTCCGGGATTATCTTCCTGGGCTCACAATGAAACGAAAAAACAAGAAGCGCTGCGTATGTTTGGGCTATCCGCTGAATTGCCCACGCTATTGGTTTTTGGGGGCAGTAAGGGCGCCCGCTCAATTAATCGTGCCTTATTCGCGGCTTTACCTGAACTGCTCAACATTTGTCAGGTAGTACATATCAGCGGTCAATTGGATTGGAATGAGGTAGTGGAAGCGCAAAATTCACTGGTTGAGAAAACTTCTTCGGAATTAGCCAATCGCTATAAGGCATTTCCATACCTTCATGAAGAGATGGGACCGGCGCTGGCAATTGCCGATCTGGTTGTATCGCGCGCAGGGGCATCGATATTAGGTGAATTCCCTTGTTTTGGCCTACCGGCAATCCTGTTTCCATATCCATTTGCCTGGCGTTATCAATATATCAATGCCAGTTACCTTGAGAGTAGAGGCGCGGCGGTATTGATCAAAGATAGCGATTTAAATCAAAAATTACTTTCCAGCGTTCGACAATTACTCGATGACCCAATCCGCCTCGAGGCGATGAGAATAGGTATGGGCAGGCTTGCCAAACCTGACGCGGCCGAATCAATTGCCGATATATTGGAACGCATGGCGATGGGAGGTTCCAAATGATGACATTAACTTTTGCGTTCTGGTTGTTTGTAGCGTTGTTCGCAGTGATTGGCGCCATGCGAGGCTGGGCAAAAGAATTATTAGTTACAGCCAGCGTTGTTCTTTCTATATTTGTTTTGTCGGTTTTGGAACGATATGTTCCCCCGGTGCGTGATTTCCTGGCGACACCCAATGAGGGGCCGGAATTTTGGTTGCGCGCCGGTGTGATGGCCGTGTTGGTTTTCTTCGGGTACCAGACACCGAACATCCAAAAGATTGCCGGCGGAAGATTTATCCGTGAAAAATTATCTGATTCGTTATTGGGTTTATTCCTGGGCGCTTTGAATGGATTTTTGATCGTTGGCACGGTTTGGTATTTCATGGATCAATCTGGCTATCCTTTTGATAAATATATAATCGCTCCCGATGCCGAAAATGCATTTAGCGCCTCTGCCTTACGTCTACTTCCATACCTGGCACCCCATTGGCTTGGGATACCGGTAATTTACTTTGCTGTAGCGATATCGTTTATCTTTCTATTGGTCATTTTTATTTGAAAATTATGGAAAAGAAATCTATTCATTTCATCGGAATTGGCGGCACGGGTCTATCTGCCATTGCGCGCGTGTTGTTGGAGAGCGGTTATCTCGTCAGCGGCTCCGACCGGCAGATGTCACACCTTTTCCATGAATTGCAAATGGCAGGGGCGCGTGTGGTGATTGGTCATTATCCGGAAAATATCGCAGGCGCCGAGCTCGTTATTCGCTCATCAGCCATACCCGATGACCATGTTGAAGTTCAGGCAGCAATGAATGCCGGTATACCGGTTATAAAGCGATCAGAATTCCTACCGCAATTATTAGCAGGCAAGCAAGCCATTGCGGTGGCTGGCACCCACGGAAAGACCACTACTACAGGCATGCTGGCGTGGATCTTGTCTGCCATGGGATTAGATCCATCATTTATTGTCGGCGGTAGTGTTGAAAATCTGGGTGTTAATGCCCGTGCCGGCAAAGGTGTGTTTTTTGTAATCGAGGCGGATGAATACGATCACATGTTCTTAGGGATAAACCCTCAAGTGGCTTTGGTGACTAACGTTGAATACGATCACCCAGACTGCTTTCCATGCCCGGATATTTTTTACCAGGCATTTGTGGATTTTTGCCGGGGAATCCAACCGCAAGGATTTTTAATTGCTTGTGGTGAAAATGAGGGATCGATGCGGTTGGCAACTGAGATGATGACAGAATGTACCACATATACTTATGGACTGAATCATATCAACCAAAAAAGGTTTTTGAATTATCAGGGTGTGAATATCACCAAGAATTCGGTTGGTTGTTATTCTTATAAAGTATTGAAAAATGGAGAAGAACTCACAGAAATCCAATTAGCCGTTCCAGGACGGCATAATGCATTGAATGCTTTGGGTGCACTAGCCGTAATCGATGTCCTTGATTTGCCTGTGAGTGAGGCTGCCCAATATATCAGTCAATATCGAGGCGTTGGTCGGCGCTTTGAAATTCAGGGCGAAGCCGATGGGGTGATCTTCATCGATGATTATGCTCATCATCCCACGGAAATAAAAGTGACCCTGGCTGCAGCCCGAGGACGGTTCACGGAAAATCGGATCATTGCTGTATGGCAGCCCCATACTTACTCTCGGGTGCAAGCATTGTGGGACGGATTTTCCACAGCATTTGCAGATGCCGATCTGGTCATTGTCACCGATATTTTTGCTGCCCGCGAGCAAACGCCACAGGATTTTTTAATGGCGCAAATGGTAAGGCAAATTCAACACCCGCGGGTAGAGTTTCAGGAAACTTTACTGGATGCCAGTAATTATTTACTGAAAGAAGTAAATCCCGGAGATGTTGTGTTAGTCCTTTCTGCTGGTGACGCGAATAAAATCAGTCAAACTGTCATCAGAGGATTGAGGATAAAAGGAAAAATCGCATGACAAACCTTCAAAGAACAAAAACGAAATCGAATATTCCTCAAGCTATTAAGCAAATGCAATCTGAAAGGATATCTGAAGAAAGCGGCGTCATTGAAATTGGCACATACATCCATGAATATTCGTTTCCTTGTACGCGCGAGGTTGTTGTCAAAATCATCGATAAGATCAAAAAAATGTGAAAAGGTATTAATGTTGAACACTTGCCTAAACATTCTCCAATCTTTTCCCCAGGAAATCTCTGCACTACGAGGTGAATTTGCACAGGCGGTAAAGATTGACGCGCCGATGGCGAAATATTCGACTGCTCGGGTTGGCGGTAAAGCCGATGTATTGATCGTCACTTCCAACGCCGATGAACTGACACAGGTCGTCCGACGCTTATGGGATTTTGATCTGCCCTTTATTATCCTTGGTGGATGTTCGAATGTATTGGTGAGTGATGGCGGTATAAGGGAAGTTGTGGTATTGAATCGAGCGCGGGGATTGAGTGCTGCCAGTTTCGACCTTAATAGCGATCCCCCGTTAGTTCACGCGGATGCAGCGGTGAGTATAAGTCTTTTGGCGCGTGAAGCGGTCCAAAAGAATTTATCCGGGTTGGAATGGGCCATGGGCATTCCGGGCACTTTGGGAGGCGCTATTGTGGGTAATGCCGGCGCCTATGGGAGTAGCATTGCCAACTCCCTGGTGATGGCAGATATCTTGCAACGTAACCCGAACAAGCAATCAATATTGCCCGTGATTACAACATGGTCAAACCAACAATTTGAATTTGATTATCGTTCGAGCATTCTCAAAAAAATGAGAGGTGAAACAGTTGTTTTAAGAGCTGATTTGCAGGTAACAAACGAATCTCCGGATATCATTCAAGAAAGAATTCAGGGTTTGAAAGCGTATCGCCGAAAGAACCAACCATCTGGCGCCAGCCTTGGTTCGATGTTCAAGAATCCAACCGGTGATTATGCTGGTCGGTTAATTGAACAAGCAGGTTTAAAAGGCTTCCGGGTAGGTGGGGCGCAGATCAGTCCAACTCATGCTAATTTCATTATCAATACAAAAGATGCCAGTGCAATGGATATCTATGAACTTGTTTGTATAGCCCAAAATAGAGTGGCTGAGAAATTTGGCATCGATTTGGAATTAGAAATTCAGCTTATTGGTGAATGGGATTGATGCGTGATGGTTGACAATGCTGAGTATTTACTAGAGGAGCGAAATTCGTGGCAGTTATCGAAAAGTTAAAGATTGGCGTCATATTTGGCGGTCGTTCGGGAGAACACGAAGTTTCTCTTATGTCGGCGCGTTCGATACTGGCGGCGTTAAATCCTGAAAAATACACCATCACACAAATAGGCATTACTCACGAGGGTGCCTGGCTGGTTGGAGATGGCGTATTGGAGGCTTTTGAAAAAAATACCTGGAAATCGCTCTATTCTGGGGCAATGTTCCCTGACCCCACCAGGCGCGGCATATATATGGTTCAATCCAGAGATAAGGGTGAATTGCTTGAATTTATCAGTGATTTGGATGTCATATTCCCGGTTTTGCATGGAACTTTTGGAGAAGATGGTACAATTCAGGGGTTTTTGGAATTGCTTTCTGTCGCTTATGTCGGTGCGGGGGTTCTAGGATCAGCCCTGGGTATGGATAAAGCGGTATTCAAAGATGTGATGCGAGCGGTGGGTGTACCAGTGGTCGAATCAATTACAGTTAATCGCAGGGAAATTCAAGAAAACTTGGATGGTGTTCTTTCACACGGCGAAAGTTTTGCACCTTATCCGCTATTCGTAAAACCGGTCAATTTAGGTTCATCAGTGGGAATCACAAAATGCCATAATCGATCTGATTTGTTGGAGGGCATCATGGACGCGGCGCGATATGATCGCCGTATTTTGATCGAACGCGGCGTGGAGGCGAGAGAAATTGAAGTCAGCGTCCTTGGAAACGATGACCCTAAAGCGTCTATACCAGGGGAGATCATCCCGGCTGACGAATTTTATTCTTATGAGGCGAAATATTATAATGATCGCTCTCAATTGCTAATACCTGCGCCGATATCTGATGAAACAGTAAAGAAAATCCAATCCATCGCCATTAAAGCATATATGGCGGTTGACTGTGCAGGGATGGCAAGGGCAGATTTTTTACTGGATAAGGTCACAAACGAAGTTTACTTGAATGAAATTAACACCATTCCCGGATTTACGCGAATTAGCATGTACCCCAAATTGTGGGATGCCAGTGGTTTGTCTTATCCAGAGTTGGTTGACAGGTTGGTAGAACTGGCGCTTGAAAGGAAGAGAGAGCGCGATCAAAATGAATACCGGTACAGCAGATAATAGAGGTTGATTATGCTTGAAATTACCGACCGATTTTTAAAAACCATCACGAAGTCACGCCCAACGCAGAGAAGAACTCGTTCGATTAAAAATCCCCTTAAGTCGGATCGGACGACAAAGAAACGTTTGCAGCATAAAACGATGAACAATTCTGTGCCGGTTATGGTACGTGGTGATGTTATCGGTATGTCTTCTCCGGTAAAGCGCCAAAAAAAGGTTCGGCGTCGATACAATTTTGCATTAAACGCCCCAGGCGCTGAGGTGAGTATTCCGGCTTTACCGCGTGTTCAATTTGGCTGGCGGTTAGCCTCGGGATTATTGATCGCAGCTTTGTCTGTCGCTATATATTATCTTTGGACTTTGCCCATGTTTCAGGTGGACAATGTAGAGGTCTCGGGTTTATCTCGACTAAGCGCCCGCGATGTATATACAGTTATGAATGTGTCTAATCAACCCATATTTACCTTGGATGAAAACAAGATAGAACAAAAAATCGCCAGCGCATTTCCGGAATTCTCCGATGTAGAGGTCAAGCTGGGATTACCAAACGTGGTTCAAGTTGATGTGGTTGAGAGGCTGCCCTTACTTAAATGGCATCAAGAGGATAAAACAACCCTGGTAGATGCCAATGGTTTTGCTTTTCCGGAGAGGGCGCTGGAGGAAAAAGGGCCATCCGTAGTGGTGGAAGCTTTAAGTGCGCCACCGCCTATTCCAATCGGAGAAATTACTGAAGTTTCGATGCAATTTTTATCAATCGATATGGTTTCAGCCATTCTTTCCATGAGTGCACAGGTGCCAGCTGGCGCAACTTTAATTTATGATGCGCAACATGGGTTGGGATGGCAGGAAAACCAGGGCTGGTCGGTTTATTTTGGTGATGCGCGTGATGTGGATATGAAATTGAATGTTTATAAAACCCTTTTGAAAAAATTAAAAAGGAAAGGGATCAGCCCAGCCTTGATCAGCGTTGAATACGTCCACGCGCCATATTATCGATTGGAGCAAAGATAAGATGGAACAGCCAATCGTTGTAGGGATAGATGTAGGAACGACTAAAATCTGTACGCTGGTAGGTAGAGAAGAGACCCCTGGGCAAATTCGAATTGTCGGTGTGGGCATTGAGCCGTCTTCCGGGATTCGCAAAGGTGTTGTTGTGGATCTGGCAGCTGCTTCGCAAGCGGTTTCTCGTTCGATCGAGAAAGCCGAACACACTTCGGGGCTGGAAATTACATCTGCTTTGGTAAGTCTGGCAGGATCGCAGGTCTCCTCGGTTAACAGCCGTGGTGTGGTGGGTGTGACCGGCAGGGTAATCGATCAGGATGATGTAGCGCGAGCGGTAGAAGCTGCCCGAGCGGTTGCCATTCCTCATAATCGTGAAATTATCCATGTTATCCAGCGCGGTTTTAATGTGGACGGGCAGGAAGGCATCCGTATGCCGGTAGGGATGCACGGATATCGTCTGGAAGTTGAAACGCATATAATCACCGCCTCGGCAGCATCGGTGGAGAATTTGCGCCAATGTGTCGGCGCTTCGGGCGTAGAAATTTCGCAATTTGTACTCAACCCTTTGGCTTCTGCAGAAGTGGTATTAAGTGAAACTGAGCGTCAGATGGGTGTTGTGGTGTGTGATATCGGAGGCGGTACTTCAGATATGGCGATCTATATTGACGGTGATGTGTGGCATACCTCGGTATTAGCCGTGGGCGGCAATCATGTCACATCGGATATCGCCCATGGGTTAAGACTGCCCATGTCACAAGCAGAAGAGATAAAAATCCAACACGGTCACGCCATCCAATCTGAGGTTGAAAGCGAAGAATTCTTTAATGTACGACCCTTTGGAGAGGAACAATCGATCCAGGTCAGCCGGCAAGAGTTGGCGATGATTATCGAAGCCCGCGTCGAAGAAATCATTGGCATGGTACTCCAGGAAATAAAGCGTTCGGGGTATGACGGATTGTTACCGGCAGGCATGGTATTGACGGGTGGTTCGAGCGCTTTACCCAGTATCCGCACTCTGGCAAGCCGTGTGTTAGGGGTGCCGGTGCGTATAGCCCAACCCGAACAATTAATTGGCATGACAGATAAATTATTTTCACCGGCATTTTCAACCAGCGTTGGCCTTTTGAAATGGGCAATATTAATGAGTGAATTTACTCCCCAGGGTGGTCGACGCCGTTCCGGAGTTTCTGTTCAGGGACCTTCGGTGATCAATTGGGAAAGTATTAAGAGTTTTCTCAAGCGCATGTTGCCTTGAGCGTTAGTTTTATTGGAATGCATCACGATTGGCGAGATAAAAAGATAAAGCTTCAATGTACAAGAAGGAATATATTTTTGAGGAGGATTTTTCAATGAATAATACGATGAACCAACCAAACCAGCTTGAGTCTTTCGCACGCATTAAAGTCGTAGGTGTGGGCGGCGGCGGGTGTAACGCCGTCGATCGGATGATAGAAGAAGGATTGCAAGGTGTTGAATTCATGGCAATAAACACCGATGCACAAGCTCTGTTATCGTCCAAAGCCACCACCCGGGTTCGTATTGGAGAGAAATTGACCCGTGGATTAGGCTCCGGCGGCGATCCGGAAGTTGGGCGGAAAGCAGCCGAAGAATCTCAGGAAGAATTGTATTCTGTGTTCAAAGGTTCCGATATGGTGTTTATCACTGCCGGTATGGGCGGCGGCACCGGTACGGGCGGGGCAGCAGTCGTTGCCCAAATCGCCAGGGAAGTTGGCGCCTTGACGATTGGCGTCGTAACCCGCCCCTTTACCTTTGAAGGAACACGCCGCATTCAGACTGCGGAATCGGGTATTTCCAAATTAAAAGAACAAGCCGATACTTTAATTGTTATCCCCAACGACCGTTTATTACAAATTGTTGATAAACGCGCCAACCTGCAGCAGGCGTTTCGTAAAGCCGATGATGTTTTACGCCAGGGTGTACAGGGAATATCGGAATTGATCACTGTCCCTGGCCTCATTAACCTGGACTTTGCTGATGTGCGTACGATCATGTCGGAAGGCGGGGCAGCATTGATGGCGGTGGGCAGTGGTAAAGGTGAAGAAGGCGCACGAATAGCGGCAGAAGCAGCCGTTTCCAGTGAGCTGCTGGATATCACCATTGATGGCGCACGCGGTATCTTATTCAACGTGACCGGTGGTTCGGAATTGACCCTGTTTGATGTGAACCAGGCAGCCGCCATAATCAAGGAAACCGCTCACCCCGAAGTCAACCTGATTTTCGGCGCTGTGATTGATCCTGCTATGAAGGATGAGGTACGGATAACCGTTATCGCTACGGGTTTTGAGCGAACGGGTATGCCGCGGCGGGTTGTCGAAAATCCCGTTTATGACAGCAAAGACAAACCCACTCCGGTGAATCTTAACCTGAATCAGACGGTTAAGGAATTTCAACCCAGAGCCTTCAATACAGAAGACCTGGATATCCCGACTTTCTTACGCAACCGAAATCATTAGCAAAGGGTAATCATAATACAAGCGTATCATTTTTGATTTGTGTTGCAGAAGGTGCACATTGAGAGGCAAACTATGTTGTCGGGTTGCCACTCCTTGGCAACCACTAAAAAAGTTTATTGTTGAGTGTATGAGCGACCACAGGCTTCCTCCTCCCTGGCGGTGTTCTATACTCACCCGTCCTTGTTCCCTTTCCGTAGACTGCCTTCGCATGGAGAGGTAAGGACAATGAATGTGCGGCGTGAAAATACTGGTTTCAGGGAAACGCCGCACATTCATATTTTAAAATATAGATTTTTAAGATTCTCTTTAAGCTACCCTTCAATAAATTTTAATCTTAATTATTTGATAAAAAGCTTGCATTCCTGGAGTACTTATGCTAGAATTCGGTCGTAACACCTCCCATATTTGTGCAATATCAATAATAATACCGCCACCTATGGTGGAACATAGGTTCTATTATGCGTTGTCCTTATTGTAAACATTTTGATTCAAGAGTTGTCGATACATCCCATGATGTAAAGGGAGGTATACGTCGCCGTCGGCAATGTGAACATTGCGGTCAACGTTTTAGCACCTATGAACGGCCAATATTAACAGCGCCAATGATCATAAAACAAGACGGCACACGTGAAGAATTTGACCGTGAAAAATTGTTGCATGGCATTTGGATTGCCTGCGCTAAGCGTCCGGTGCCTGCCGTTGAGGTTGATCGGTTGGTGGGTGAAATTGAATCAACATTACAGGGGATGAGCAAAGCAGAAATTTCATCAAGAGTGGTAGGCGATATGGTCATTGCTGGTTTAAAAGAATTAGACCTGGTAGCTTACATTCGATATGCGATTGTCTATTTAGGGTTGGATGATCTACAGGCAATCCGTCAGGAAATTGATCGCCTTCTAGAAGGTTGATTATCGGTAAAAAATAATCAGTATCACAATTACATTTGGAATATTCATGACAAGCAGTTTATTTGGTTTAGGAGAATATCATGAAGCGAGAGACAGCCGAGCGAATCATTAAGAATGAATTCTTATCCACGCCTCCTATACCAGGCGATTTACCACCGGTAGAATTGTCGGATAATGCTCGTCAGGTATTATTTCGGCGTTATGTTCGGCGAGGGAAAGAAGGGGAATCCGTAGAGACAGTTGAAGAAATGTTTTGGCGAGTGGCTTACCAGATTGCCATAGTGGAAGAAACCTGGGAAGAGGATGTCATTCAACTGGCGCGCGGTTATTATGAATTATTGACTGAAAAGCGGTTTTTTCCGAATTCGCCTACTTTCACGGGTGCAGGTACACCTTTGGGTCAATTAGCCGCTTGTTTTGTTCTGCCCATCACTGATGATATGGGGCGCGATTCGGCAGGCATATTTCAGACCTTAAGAGACGCAGCTCTTATTCAACAAACCGGTGGCGGGAATGGTTTTTCATTTTCGCAGTTACGCCCAAAGGGTACGCTGGTTAAATCTTCCGCCGGTGAAGCCACCGGTCCGGTAGGATTTTTGCGGGTATATGATCGGGCTTTCGGTGAAATTGCTCAGGGCGGCACAAGGCGGGGCGCTAACATGGCTGTGTTGCGCGTCGATCACCCGGATATCGAAGAATTCGTCACCTGCAAAACGGATGAAAACGCCATCACTAATTTTAATATTTCGGTTGGCATTACCGATGCATTCATGGAATCGGTTCAAAGGGATGATTTATGGGAGCTGCGCTTCCCTGATGTTACATCAATAGAGTACCACGGATTTCACGGTACACTCGAACAAGCGGAAAAAGCCGGTATACCGATCCGGGTATATAAAACTATCCGAGCGCAGGAGTTATTCGATAAAATTGTTCAACAATCACATCATAATGGCGAACCCGGTTTATTATTTTTAGATGCTGCCAATCGCGATAACCCCGTACCGCATCTTTACCAATTGGAAGCCACCAATCCATGCGGCGAACAATGGCTGGGTCCTTATGAAAATTGCTGTTTAGGGTCTATTAATTTAGCGCAGCATTGCGCGCCGAATGGTTGTGTAGATTGGGAATTATTGCGGCAAAGTGTGGTACTTTCCACACGGTTTCTGGACGATGTCATCGAAGCCAATGCGTATGTCCCTGCGGTACCGCAATTAAGAGAAGCAGCCATGCGCAACCGCCGCATTGGATTAGGCATTATGGGGTTAGGGGATTTAATGTACCATGTCGGTATACGTTACAGTTCACAAGAAGGAGAAGAGTTCGGCGCGCAGGTGATGGAATACGTACGATTTCACTCGATGCAAACCAGCATCGAACTGGCAAAAGTCCGCGGTCCGTTTCCTGAAATACGCGGCAGCCTGTACGATTCACGTAATATAACCTGGCAGCCGCCCAAACCGATTTCGCCTTATAGCAGGGATTGGAAACGTCCGGTGCTTGACTGGAAGCAAATCATTCGGGGGATCAAGGAATATGGCATTCGCAATGCTGCGCAAACAACCATTGCCCCTACTGGCACAATCGCCACGGTAGCCGGATGTGAAGGTTATGGTTGTGAACCGGTATTTGCCCTGGCATATGTGCGGCACGTTAACGATAATGGCAAAGACCTGCAATTAACTTACGCTAGCCCGCTTTTCGAGCAGGCTTTGGAGGAAGCGGGGATCGAGGGTGAAATACGGGCTTCAATTCTGGCAGCGATCATGGAAAATGGTACCTGCCAGGGAATTTCTGAGCTGCCAGAAGCCATCCGACATACCTTTGTCGTTTCCAGCGATATCAGCGCCGAGGAACATGTCCGTATGCAGGGCGCTTTACAGGCTTTTGTAGATAACAGCCTTAGCAAGACGATCAATTTTCCGCCTCATGCCACAGAAGAGGATGTTGCAACGGCATATAAATTGGCCTGGGAATTGAATTGCAAAGGGATCACGGTATATGTCACCGGTTCGCGAAATAAAGTGGTGCTGGAGACGAATGCTACCGTCAAACAAAAGGCGATGCCGGGGGCGATGGATCAAATGGTGCTTTGGCCGGATAAAAAGAAACCCCGCCCGCGCTATTTACACGGCTACACCTACAATATCGATACACCCTTAGGTAAAGCATTTGTGACCATCAATCAGAATGGGGATGAGCAGCCATTTGAGATTTTCATTAACACAGCCAAAGCCGGCTCGGATACGGCGGCGGTTTCCGAAGCGATTGGGCGTTTGATATCCTATATTTTGCGCCTGGTATCACCGGTGGCGCCAAGGGAACGGTTACGCGAGGTATACCGCCAGCTATCGGGTATCGGAGGCGGCAGGTCGCTGGGCTTTGGCCCCAACCGGGTGCGATCCTTGCCGGATGGCGTGGCGCGGGTGATCGCCGATTACCTGGAAAGCGATATTTCGAAAGCGCATTTTCCCGTACACGATCTGGTGAGTGATAACGGCAGCCATCCAACCGATGAAAATGCCTTAATGATGCCGTTGGTGGAAGAATTGCCTGAAGAAAAACCTCAACGCATTGGCGACCTGTGCCCTGAATGCGGCCAGGCTGCGGTTGTCAATGAAGAGGGCTGCCGTAAGTGTTATGCTTGCGGGTATAGCGAGTGTTGATTTTTGATTTGAGAAACTTCTATGACGAAACGATTGATCCTTGTAGCCGGTAATATTGGCGCCGGAAAGACTTCTCTCACCGAGCGCATCGGGGAACGCCTGGGTTATAAGACGGCTTATGAATCGGTAGCCGATAATCCATACCTGGCAGATTTTTATAATGACATGCAAGCCTGGGCTTTCCAACTGCAGATTTTCTTCCTGGGGCACCGGGCGCAGTTGCATCTGGATATGGCCAATTCACCACAATCGGCTATTCTGGATCGCAGTATATATGAAGATGCATTTATCTTCTCACGCGCTTTGCATCATATGGGAAATCTAAGCGAACGGGATTATTTATCTTACAAGCGTGTGTTTGATATGGTAGTCTCGAAATTACCGGCACCCGATTTACTGATCTATCTTAAATGTCCGGTTGCGGTGCTTATGGAGCGTATCCAGCGCCGCGCCCGCAATATGGAAACGGGCATCTCGGAAAATTATATGAATTTATTGGATTCGTTCTATGATGACTGGTTGGGGTCATTTGACCTTTGCCCGGTACTTACCATACGCACCGATGACTTGGATTTCGTGCACAAAACTAAACATTTAAGTATTGTTGTGGATCGCATTGAAGATATCCTTTCCGGGAAAGAGGAAGTGGTGTTTCCAGAGAATTCGGGATAAACAGGATAAAAATTTATAAGGAAACCAGAAAACAAGAAATGGAGGGAATTCTTCAATCCGGTCTGGCAATAGACCACAGATAACCTTTAACTTTACTTCTCCGGCCAAACCGTTCCCGCCCGCACGATCCCCGAATCGGGCACATTACTTTTCAATGTAGCGCCGTTGCCGATGCGCACCCCATTACCGATTTTTACCTGCAAATTAATCGTAGCGCCCATGCCAATTAATGTGGCTTCGCCTACCGTCACTTCGCCTGCCAGCATAGCGCCGGGCGAGATATTGGCATAATCGGCGATCTGACAATCGTGGGAAACGACAGCGCCGGTATTCACGATGACGCCCATCCCTATCTTCGCTTCACTGCCCACATAAGCATGGGCGAATATTTGAACGCCGGGGGAGAGCCGGGCGCTGGGTTCGACAAAGGCAGTGGGGTGCACCAGAATAGGGAATGTAAATCCAGCCAAAGATAAACGTTCGAACACCTGGATGCGGCTTTGAATATTGCCGATGCCTCCCACAGCGTTAACCGCCTGGCGTATTCCCTGGGACGCCAGTTCGGGGAGTACCTCCACGCCGCCCAAAACGGGAATTTCCATTACCGTCTCGCCTTTGTGCCGGTTATCATCGATGAAGCCGGCGATGCGATAATTATCAGTCTGGCGTATGAGATCGACCAGTGTTTTGCCATGCCCTCCACTTCCATAAATGATTACGGCATGAGGGTCGGATGGTACGACCATATCTTTAGTTTTAACCAGAATTGCTTCAACGATAGCTGCTTGCACCACAGCTTCGGTCACCAAAGGTCCTATGGGGAATTGTGTCAAATCGAGCTGGTTTTCTTTTGCCAGGTTGAGCGCCGGATGGGTGATGCGTAAGCCCGAGGGAAGCCCTTCGATAGCATCACTCGTGGGTTGCTTTGGAGGTTTTACCAATGTCTCTGGTTTCACATCGGGAGAAGGTGCAATAAAACATAAGTCGTTTCCCGCGCCTACGTTTTCACCCGCATTAACGGTCAATCCGACGATATATCCCGCCCTCTCTGCGACCATATCCAGAACGGATTTAGTGGTCTCCAAAGTGCAAAGCACATCTCCCTTGGATATTTTTTGACCGTTACTGACATGCAGAGAAGCCAATAGGGCAACCGGTTCATTGGGATTAACCAGGGGTACTTTCACTGCATAGATGGATTGGTTTTCCATGAGGTTCTATTCCTTTTGTTTGCCAGTCAATTGCAAGCCAGCCCGGATAATATCTTGTTCACCAGGGAATAAAGCTGTCTCTAAGAGTGAAGAAGCCGGAACAGAGTAATCTTTGGCAGCCAGGCGTCGGGCTTGGATGGATTTAGAACCAGATGCTTCTGCTATTCGAGCGATCACCTCTGCACCCCAACCCATGGTCAGATTGCCTTCCTCCATCACGATCAACCGTCCGGTGTGGGAAGCTGACTCTAACACCGATGATAGGTTAAACGGCGCCAGTTGGGTCAATACGATCAATTCCGCGAAGACCTCATATTCATAAGCCAGCCGGTACATCGCCTTTTGCGCCAACTCCGCCATGTAACCATAGGTTGCCAGGGTGATACTGGCAGATGGGGCACCATGTATTGAAACATAGTAAGATGGCGCTTCGTCCATTGTCGATATGATGTCAAAATCGGGATCGCCCAGCATATTTTTAAGGGGCAATGGATACAACAATTTGTTCTCGATGAATAAAACCGGATCTTCCGTATTAATGATGGCATCGAATATCAAACCGCCCGGATCGCCAAAAGAAGTGGGCGCCATGATGCGTAATCCTGGCGTCCCCAGGAAAAATTTTTCCAGAGTCTGGCTGTGAGTTGGACCATATCCGCGCCGGCCGCCCATTGGTGTGCGGATGATCACAGGAACGCATACCTGATCGTTGTACATCCAGCGGAATTTTGAAAGATGGTTGATGATTTGATCGGCAGCCAGGGTGACGAAATCGCCGAACATGATCTCCACCACGGGGCGCAAGCCGCGTAATGCCATGCCTGTAGCAATGCCGACCATCCCGGCTTCCGAGATGGGGGAGGCGATAACACGATTTGGAAAAGCAGTTGAGCATCCGCGCGTGACTTTAAAAGCCCCGCCATAGGGATCGAGGATATCTTCACCCAACAGGTATACTTTATCATTGGCAGACAGCGCCTGGTGCAACGCAGAATTGAGGGAGGATAATACAGTGTCGGTCATTGATTCGCCATCATCTTGCGTATGTCACTCTTCAAACGCCTCCAGGGAAGGGAAGGGGTCGTTCACCGCTTTATGATAGGCAGCTTCCACTTCTTGGGTTACTTCTTGTTCCATTTTGTGCCGCGCTTCTTCCGGAAGGCGCTTCCCGTGAATCATTATCGGATCGCGTGTGGATTTGATCTCAGCCAGGAATTCAGCGCTTCGCGTATCATCCCCTTTGGAATGGGGACTAAAACGGCAAGTATTGAGGATCAATGCCTGTGGTTTTTGTTGAGATCGGATATCGGCGGTGATCGATTTAGCAACAGGCATAATTTCCAGCACGTCACTGGTGTCCAGTTCGGTTGCTGTGATGCCAAAGGCATTAAAACGGCCACGAATGTTCCCGGCGAGGGTCATTTCAACCGGTGTAGTTTGGGCAATATGGTTGTTTTCCACGACATAGAGGATAGGCACATGCCACAACGAAGCCATATTGAATGCTTCATATATAATACCTTCACCCAGTGTTCCATCGCCTAAAAAGGTGATCACTACATTCGAATTATTGAGTAATTTCTCTGCAAATGCCATACCTGTAGCGACGGGAACAATACCCCCTTGCACACCATTGGAATAAAAGTTCTTCCAATGCAAGTGCTGGGAACCGCCTCGTCCGGCGCATAAACCAGTTGCTTTGCCCATCAATTCCGCAAACAGTGCGCGCATATCGCCGCCGTAGGCTAAAAAATGTCCATGACAGCGATGATTGCTGAATACAATATCGCTTTCCTCAAGCTGACAAAGGACACCCACGGCATTCGCTTCCTGTCCGATATAAGTGTGGGTGGTACCGCTAAAGACACCACGCGCAAAATTATCTAAAACTGTCTCTTCAAAAAGCCGGATTTGATAAAGCGAGCGATAAACGGATATATTATCCATGATCCTGATCCCCCATGAATTCCTCTGCAGTGGCATGTCCGGGCTGACTGATGCCTTCACGTTTCAACGCCTGGATGATGGTCATACCTATGATTTTAACATCTAATCGCATAGACCAGTTATCGACATACCAGACATCTAAACGAAATTTGTCTTCCCATGAAAGGGCATTCCTGCCATTGACTTGCGCCCAACCGGTAATCCCGGGTAAAACTTCATGACGACGAGCTTGTTCGGGATTGTAGCGATCCAGATATTGTACTAATAATGGTCTTGGCCCAACCACACTCATATCGCCTCGCAATACATTGAAGAATTCAGGTAACTCATCGAGACTGGTGGAGCGCAGGAAATTGCCCAACCGGGTAATGCGTTGTTCATCGGGTAATAAATTGCCCTGGGTATCTCGGCGAATGGTCATGGTGCGGAATTTGTAATTTTTAAACAGTCTGCCGTGGTAACCTGGTCTGGTCTGTTTGAACAATATCGGACGACCATCGACCAGCCATATTAAAACGGCGATAACCAATATTATCGGGGAAATAACCACGATTAAAGGGATGGTAAAGGCAAGATCGAATACCCGTTTGGAACTCGGAATATCACGCATGGCGTTCTTTACTTAATGATTGTAGCGTTTCATAGAGAATATCAGCCCAATCCGGGTTATTCTTTTGGGAAAGCCATAATGCGGTTTTCCCGACACGAATACCGGCATTGAGTTCGGGGAATTGGTCGGGTAATTTACTCTCCGGATATCTTAATACCAATTGGCCGTTTTCACTGGTCACGGAAGATAAACCAGCCCTCTCTCCCATTATTTTAACCTTTAATTGGAAAAATAGATTCTGAACCAGTTTCGGTAAACTGCCAAAACGGTCGCTGAATTCATCTTCCAAGTCTTTGAGTTCGCTGACGGATTGGGCGCCTGCCAACCGGCGATATAAACGCAAACGCATAGTCTTTTCGGGTACGTAATCTGAGGGAATGCTGACCTGCAAAGGTAAGTCCACATTCACCGGGATACCATTTTCAATTTCTGAAATCAAGCGGGTATCCGGAAGGGGAATGGGGCTGTCTTTACGCAGGCGTTTAACGGCTGACGCCAACAAGCGGGTGTACAAATGAAAACCAATAGCGGTGATGTGACCATGCTGGCGGGTGCCCAGGATATCACCGGTGCCGCGGATTTCTAGATCACGCATGGCAACCGAAAAGCCCGCACCCAGATCGGCGTTCTCGGCAATGGTATCCAGGCGTTGTTGACCCTCAAGCGTGGGAAGTTTCCGGGTATGGCGGAAGAAATAAGCATAGGCGCGCTGAGCGCCGCGTCCTACCCGCCCGCGTAATTGATAAAGCTGAGCCAGACCAAAGGTATCGGCCCGATCCACGATCAATGTATTGGCATTGGGAATATCCAGCCCCGATTCAATAATGGATGTGCTTAGCAGGATATCGACTTCGCCGCGGGTAAATTGCTTCATGCGTTCCGAGAGCTCATGCTCCGGCATTTGTCCATGTGCAACCGTGATGCGGGCTTCGGGTATCAATTGCTCTAAATGACAACGCATACTCTGGATGGTTTGCACCCGGTTATGCACAAAGAAAACCTGTCCGCCGCGTTCCAATTCTCGCATAACTGCCCGACGCGCCAGGGAGGGGTGGTAAGGTCCAACGTAGGTGCTTATTGGCAGGCGTTCTTCAGGGGGTGTGTTTATTGTCGAAATATCCCTGACTCCGGTCAAAGCCAGGTACAAAGTGCGCGGGATAGGGGTAGCGGTTAAGGTCAGGACATCCACCTCAGTACGCATCTGTTTTAGGGTTTCCTTATGCGTCACACCAAAACGCTGCTCCTCATCGATGATCAATAGTCCCAGGTCTTTTAGTTTTACATCGGAGGACAGCAAACGATGCGTGCCAATGATGATATCAATTTTGCCTTGTTCAAGTTTTTCGATGATGACTCGCTGTTCGGCGGGTGTCCTGAAACGGGAAAGCATTTCCACATTCACCGGAAAAGCCGTCAAGCGCTGGCAAAAAGTATCATAATGCTGTTGAGCAAGCACTGTAGTAGGGACCAACATCGCCACTTGCTTTCCATCCATCACAGCTTTGAACGCCGCCCGTAAAGCTACTTCGGTCTTGCCGTATCCTACATCACCGCAAATCAGGCGGTCCATGGGGCGGGTGGATTGCATATCGGCTTTGACTTCTTCCAATACACGCAACTGATCTTCTGTTTCGATGTATGGGAAACTGGCTTCTAATTCTTCCTGCCAGTTATTATCGGGAGAAAACTCATAACCCTGGATGATATTACGTTTGGCGTATAACTCCAGTAAATCTTCAGCTACTTCCACCACAGCTTCTTTAACGTGGTTTTTTACAGTGCGCCATTCCGCGCTGCCCAACCTGCTCAGAGCAGGTTGGCGGGTATCAGCTCCAACATACACAGAAAGCCGGTCTGCCTGGTGAACGGGCACAAAAAGCTGGGCTTCGTCGGCGTATTCGATGCACAAATATTCCCGTTCAGAGCCATCGATGGAGCGGTTGACCAGTCCGACGAAAACCCCGATGCCATGATCGACATGCACCACATAATCACCGGCTTGAAGGTCGGCATAAATCGCTTCAGGAGCTTTGGCGGCTTTACGAGGGCGTTGACGCGGTTCAGGACGTTTCCAGCCAAAGATCTCTCCATCGGTCAATAATTGTATGGGATTTCCCCACGTGGGTGAAAACTTCCATCCTTCGGTTAGGCTGCCCTGGATGAATTGCACATTTAGATCAGTTGAAGGTTCTTGTTGGTTGACAGCAGGATGATCGTGATTTTGCGGATCTGGTTGTATGGCACGTTCCTGCCATAATTCATCTAAACGCGATTTTTGGCGCGAAACGATGACCAATTGCTCTCCATTGGAGGCAGATTCAACTACATGATCCATGAAAGGCTTTAGCATACCGGCGAAGCGCGGGCAAACTGAAAATTGTCCCGCCAGGGGAGACTCGACCAGTTCTTCATACTGAAAATCAGTAGTATACCCGAGGTCTAAATGCTGTTTTGAATGCAGAAAATCAGTAATCTCTGCGCGGGTTAAATATGGGATAGGGAAATTATTGTCTAAAGTACCGTCTTGAAGATAATCCTGCCGTCGCTTAACCGATTGTTCTTCGATATCTTCGATGGTTTCTTGCACCGCTTGAAAATCATCAATTAGTATCAAGGTTTTGGAAGGAAGGTAATCTAAAACGCCAGCAGGGGATGGATGAAGTAGGGGAATATGAAATTCGGAATATTCTTCAGCCTCTTGTTGTGCGGTTTGCGGAAGGCTGGTGTCGCGTAAAAATTCCCGGGCAGGCGATATCAGGTATTTTTCCTGAGGAGGATTGTCGTTGGATTTAATGGTTCGCTGTGTAGAAGGTTCGAAAAAGCGGATCGATTCAATTTCGTCGCCAAATAATTCGATCCGGATGGGCAAGGAATATACCGGCGGCCATAAATCGAGAATTCCCCCACGTCGAGCGAATTGTCCTGGGTTGATTACCGTATTGACGGGGTCGTACCCGATGGATACCCAATAACGGATGGTTTCCTCAAGATGGATTGTCTGCCCGGTTTTTATGGAACGAGTGGCTTTGAGAAACTCACGGCGCAGCATGGTGCGTACCATAACCGCCCGGGCTGGCGCAATAATGACCGGTGGTACAGCCGGCTCATCTACAACAGGGATATGATAAGAAGACAATAGCGTCAAAGTTTGCAGGCGCTCACGGCGGGTTGTGTCGCTCCAGGGTGCATTTTCATAAAAGAGGGGATTGGGCTCAGGGAAAAGCAAGCGAGGATAATTCGGCAGCCATAATGCCAGTTCGTCGAGCAGGGTCAGGGCACGATCGGAGCGGTCGGTTAAATAAAAAATCGGACAGTTTAATGAGACTTGAAGAGCAGCCAACATTGGCAGCCGTGAAGCACGACGGAGACTTAAAGGGCGGATATTTTCCCCTGATTTCAGAGAGGCTAATAAATCGGTAATGGAATCCGCCAGAGGGGTAATGAGTGTAGAAAGTAACATAATTTAAATAAGCTTTAATTTTCGTTGATACTGTTAAATTGATTCATGGCTGTTTCCAGCCCCTTATCCAAAACGGTAAGAATGGCTTTTATGGATCGATCGAGTAATTCGGGTAATGTTTCCATTTCAACCTTAGAAAGATTTTTCAATACGTAGTTGGCGGCAGTTTTTCGCCCGGTAGGACGGTCTACACCCAGGCGCAAGCGGGTAATTTCACGGGTGCCTAATCGGTCGATGATGGATTGCATTCCCTTGTGTCCCGCCGAGCTGCCGCCCGACCGCAAACGAATGACCCCATAAGGCAGATCGATGTCATCGTATACCACCATTAAATTGTCGATCGGGATGTGATAAAAATTAATCAGGGTAGAAACCGCCTGCCCGGATAAATTCATATATGTTTGAGGTTTGATCAGAAATAACCGTTTATGGTTATATTCAGTTTTACATATGAGAGCCTTCGATTCCACTCGCGAGAAGGATATATCCAAATGCCTGGCAAGTTGGTCGAGAACCAGGAAGCCCATGTTGTGGCGGTTCACTTTATATTGCCGGCCTGGGTTGCCTAAACCAACCAGCATATGGGTTGGGGAAGAGTTATGAAGATCATCTGACATGAGTGTTGGTATCACCTATTACATGGATTAACGATTTCTTTTTGATTTTTTTATCCAACCAACCAGGGCAATGCTCATCACGACTATCAAAGCGGCTACAGCGCCTTGCGAAAAATAATTTTGGATATCACTTTGGGATAACGCGAGAGGGTTGGCGGGTAAAGCAGTAGGAGTAGGTCGTTTGATTTTCGGGGTGGTAGACGATGTGTCTTGCGGATTGAGTGGTAACCCGGATTCAGGCATTGGTGTATTTGTCTCAATGGGCGAGTAATTTCTCACTCTCAGCCCCGGGATAATTACGGTAGATTGTCTGCCATTATCTAAGGTGACCACCAGGCGGAGTTGGTAATTCCCATCCGTGATGGCAGTTGTATCCCAACGGGAAAGCTCACCTTTTGCCGGGGCATCTAATGATGAGATTAAGAACCAGGTATCCGTAGGGTTGTTTAGATATGCGAAAGACAACTCTCCGTGAGAAAATCCTTCGATGTTCGTCTCGCCCTGAACGGACACATTCCCTTGAATGGCTTGCCCCGGAAGCGGTGCGCTGATCTTAATAGAAATATCGCCCACTTTGGGTATGATGGTTGGGGTGGGCTTTACCTGGAAGACTTCTGGCGAAAAGAATGCCAAACATAATCCAAGAAAACAGACAAGGGCGTGGTTTATATATGACATGACAAACATTTAGTTTAACACGGAGAATAAGGATGGTCAATAAAAAATCTTCTTTGTGTTATTGTTCAGCAAAAGTGACACCCCCTAAGTGTGCAGAAAAACGCTGCTTTTTGGAAAACAAGGTGTCGGCATCCATGTATGAAACCCTTAATTTATTTTGATATTTTTCGGCATAACCAATGTCGATATGACTGAAGTTAGCACTTTCAATGCCCTGGTATACTCCTCAAAAGCGAGATTTTCATGAGGAGTATGGTCGAGGGTTGAGTCTCCAGGGCCATACACCACCATGGGGCATTGCCAGACCGGAGCGACGATATTCAAGTCGGCCGTTCCGGTTTTATAGGCAAAGCAAGGCTCACCCCCTTGAGAACGGATGCTTTTCAAAAATGCCTTTACGAGAGGAGTATTTTTATCGCAACGCCAGGCGGGTATCGCATAGCCGGTGGATTCAAACGAGATATTTCCCATCTCTTCATCCGTAATGATTTTTTGCAGCATATCAAACCAGTGTTCGAGAGACACCGCCAAAGGCAATCGGGCATTGATCTTGAGACTGGCCCATTCTTCAAATGGCTTCGATTTTGAATTAATGTCATTTAATCTAAGCAATATTTTGTCAAAAACTTTCCGCTTATCCGAATTCAAAGCATCGACATGCGCTTTGATTTTGATCCACATTTCGACAGCTTGTTCTGCTGCGGATAGTTCAGTGCTTGCGCTGTGCGTTTTTTCACATTTTAAATGAATATTTACATTGGCGCTTCCCTTATATCCCAAGGCAATCCTGTTCCAATGGTTAGGTTCGCCAACAATGGCATAATCAGGCTTATAGTGATTGGCGACAAATCGGGCGCCATCCGAATCACGCTCTTCTTCTACGGCGCCGATAACCACAAGTTGCCATCCTTCGATTGAGTCAAAGCGCGCTGCAGCATCCACAAAACAAGCCAATGCGCCTTTGGCATCCACGACCCCCCTGCCGTGCAGGTGAGATTCATTTAGGCTTAACGGTATTTCTCCCGGCACGGTATCGATATGGCCTAATAAGATAATTTGCCTGGGCCCGGCGCCCATCATACCCACGGCATTACCGGCATCATCGATAAACGCCGAGTCATAATTCAGGGACCGCATATGCTCCACCAGCCAGTTCACTGCTCCAAGTTCCTGCCCGGAGGGGCTATAGTGTGATACCAAACCAATCAGCGTCGAAAAATTATCCGGTTTCAAAATTCAAGACCTCCGCCAGCACACTCACCAGATGGTCGATTTGGTCATATGAAATTACCAATGGCGGAAGCAGCCTGATCACTGTCATCCCTGCGTTCAGCGCCAGGATTTGCTTTTCTTGTAGTTTTATAAGATATGGGGCTGCCTTCTGCTTCATCTCGATGCCGATCATCAAGCCGAGACCGCGCACTTCACGAATCTGCGGGGAAGCCAATTTTTTCAATTTACCCATTAAATAATTCCCTTTAGCTTCTGCTTGAGCAGGTAAATCCTCTTCTTCCATCACAGATAATGCTGCATTCGCCGCTGCACATGAAAGCGGATTGCCTCCAAATGTAGAACCATGCACACCTGGCGTCAGGTTTTTTACCTTTCTGCCAATCAGCACTGCGCCCATGGGTATTCCCCCCGCCAGCGATTTTGCGCACGTCAATAAATCAGGAGTCACACCATAATTCTGACAGGCAAACATCTTGCCAGTACGACCAAACCCGGATTGGATCTCATCGAGAATCAGCAGCGCGCCATACGCATCACAAATTCGCCGGGCAGCATGCAGGTAATCGGCTGATGCGGGATAAACGCCGCCTTCCCCCTGTACACATTCCAGGATAACCGCGGCAGTTTCACCAGACACGGCGTTTTCTAAAGCCTCGATATTGTTATACGCCACATGGCCAAACCCCGGAACAAGCGGTTCAAACCCCTGGCGATATTTCTTGTTGAAAGTTGCAGAAAGTGACCCGAATGTGCGCCCATGGAATGAGCGCATGGCAGCCACAAAATGGGTGCGCCTCGTGGATAAACGGCTGAATTTTAGCGCAGCTTCTACCGCCTCCGTCCCCGAATTGCATAAAAAAACTCTATCCAATCCGTCTATTAACGAAGTGATTTTTGCTATCAATTTAGCACGTTGATCGTTTGGGTAGGTTTCGAACAAGGTTATCAGTGTTGATGCCTGTTTGAAGAGCGCCTCTGCAATTTTGGGATGGGCATGACCCAGGTTTGCCACACCATGCCCTGAGGTACAATCCAGATATTCCTTTCCATCTTCATCGATGAGTATAGCGCCTTGTCCTCGGACTATGGCTAGCGGCTGCTTGGCATAAGTCCCGGCAGAGTGAAGGGCCTCGATTTCGAAGATTTCGCCGGGATTCATTGGATTACCGTGCCATTTCCCGCCAGGGCATTGGTGATTGGGTTTTGCAACCTTCCATCAGCAATAATCACCTGTTTCACACCGCCATTAAGGGCTTCTTCGGCGCCTAATACTTTCTTTTTCATGCGCCCCTGTGCGGCTTCCATGGCTTTGGTAATTTGAGTACAGGATAATTGTCGAATGAGACTGGTTTCATCGGGAAAATTCTTCATTAAGCCAGGTACGGCAGTGAGCAAGATCAAGGTCTCTGACTTGAGGGCAGACGCCACCATGGCTGCCGCGCGGTCGGCATCTACATTTACAGCCTCCCCCTGAGTGCTAACGGCAACCGGGGCAATGACGGGCAGATACCCCGCATCTAGCAATAAATGTAGGAGCTGGTTATTAACCCGGTTGATTTTACCGGTGTAATCATCGCGGATTATCTTCCGTTTACCATTTTCCACACTTTGGATAGCCTCTTTGCGTGTGGCTTGCATGAGTCTGCCATCCAAACCGCATAAACCCAGGGCATTGACCCCCAGCATTTGTAATTGTTCGGTCAACAGCGAATTCACTTTACCGTTCACAGCCATTATAAAAACCTGCAGGGTTTTACGATCGGTGTAACGGGAGGTAAACCCTGAAGGTGAAGTGATCATTTTCGGGGGTGTCCCCAAGGCTTCTCCAAGTATGTTGGCTTCGGCAGAACCGCCATGCACAAAAATCAGTTGTTTACCATGTTTCAATATATCTGCGGCATCTTTGCATATGGCGGAAAAATCCACACCCTGTGCACCGCCAAGTTTTACGACTATACTGGATTGAAAGTTCATTTCATACAATCTCCTGTGATGCAAAATTTTCATCGAATGGCGGTTCAATTTGGATGCAGGCCAGCAAACTCCAATCCTGTTTTCTCTTCCCATCCCATCATCAGATTCATACATTGCACCGCAGATCCGGCAGCCCCTTTCATGAGGTTATCGATTGCGCACATGGAAACAACGTGTCCGCTTGTTTCATCCAGATCAAAACCCAAGTCGGCATAATTTGTACCCGCTAATATTTTTGGTTCGGGGACACGATAAATACCGCGTTGTTCCCTGACGACACGGATGAAGGGGTTTTCGTTGGCGGCAGCGCGATAAGCTTTCCAAAGGTCTTTTATTTTTATACCCTGTTTTACTTGTGCATGAGCCGTTGCCAGCGCACCACGCACCAAATCGACAGCTGTCATCGTCAAGGTGATATCTTTTATACCCATTTCTTGCACAACTTCTGCTGTATGGCGATGACCGAAAGCAGAAAATGTACGGATCACATTGGCGCGCTCGGCATGATGTGAACCCGGATTGCCTTCAGCGCCTGATTCGGATGAACCGACTTTTATTTCGATAAGGATTGGTTGTGATAGATCGAGTAATTCTGCTTTGACGAGGGGCATAAGCGCCAGGTTGGCGGCGGTGGCATTACATCCCACACCGCTGACATAATCCGCTTTAGTTAGTTCCGCACGATGGAGTTCGGGTAAACCATAAACGAATTTACGTAACCACTCCGGTGCGGCATGATTTTGACCATACCATTTTTCGTAAGTACTTGCATCCCGTAAACGGAAATCTGCTGCCAGGTCAATGATTTTAGGCGCCAGAGCTGTACACGCCTCAATATGATGTTGCGCCTGTCCATGGGGTTGCGCCAGGAATAAAATATCTACCGGTTGCAAAGTTGAGGGATCGCAGAATTTGAGTTGGGTTTGCTTGCGCAAATTGGGATGCACTTGATAAACATACTCGCCGACATGAGACCGGGATGTCACTTGTTGAACGATAACTTGGGTATGTCCGAGTAAAAGTCTTAATAATTCTCCCCCACCATAACCCGAACCGCCGATGATCGAAACATTTGCCATGATTTCTCCAAAAATATTAAGTGAATAGTGAATAGTAAATAGTGAGAAGTATTTTCCTGAGTACCGAATTCGCGAATCCTGCCATAAAACCAAAAAAATCAAGAAGATGGAATGCCATTTCTGGCAATACTTATTACATATTCAACAATCTCGCCGGCAATATCAACACCACTCACTGGTTGCAATCCATGAAATTCCATCGTGTGATTTATCTCATTGACGATCATCCCACGCTCGGGGTGTTCGACCAGATCGACCGCCAGCACCCCTCCGCCGACAGCTTTCGCTGCACGCAAAGCTAACTCTTCGATTTCGGGCGTGACGGGGCACAACTCACCCTGCCCGCCACGGGCAGTATTCGTGATCCAGTGTTCGGACTTGCGGTACATTGCGGCAATTAAACGGTCTCCTATGACCACAGCTCGAATATCCCGGCCTGGTTTTTCTATGTATTCTTGAATATAGAAAATGGAATGTTGTACAGAACCAAGTGTGGCTTTATGTTCGAGGATGGCTTCAGCGGCATCACGGTCATTGATCTTGGCGAGCAGCCGTCCCCACGAACCGACTACCGGCTTCAGAACGACAGGATAACCGAGTGTTTCTATGGCTTCCAGAGCAGCCTCAGGTGTAAAAGCCGTCAGGTTATGGGGCTGCGGGATACCCGAGCGGGAAAGGATGGCGCTGGTAATGAGTTTATCGCCACAAATCTCAGCCACCCGGGCAGTATTAACTGTTGGCACATCGAATGTATTCAATATCCGTAAGGCGTATAATCCGTTGTTATATCCGATGCTGCGTTCTATTATGGCATCATATTGCTGCCATTGAGAAGGATTGTTTAAGTCAAAATGGATAGTACGGTTATCCAGGCGGTCATACTCGATGCCGCGTTTATCCATAGCGCCAAAGATCCATTTTTCTTCGATACGGACATGGGAATATAAAACGCCAATTTTCAATCGTTTGTTCATGATAATTATATTTCTACGGTTACTCTCCCCAATCCTCTTGTTCCATAGGCGCCAATTGGACAGTCACAGGATCGAGCGAGGTCACTTCCAGGTCAACGCCGCAATCGGAACATACGATGATCTCGCTTATTTCGGTTTGCTCTTCAAGGGTAATCTCTGCAGCGCATTCGGGGCAAATTGTTGTAAGCATGTTATTTTCTCCATTTCTTAAATTATGTGCAGGTAAAAAAAAACAGCCCTCCGAGAAGGAGGGCTGTTTGGGAAAACTTTCGCAAATTTCACGACATTGCTTTATCCGGTCATCAATACAAAAATACCCAACCTTCTCATTGAAGAGGGATTCGGACGACGATAACGAGGCAATGCATAAGAATACGGCATAATAGGCCATATTTTACCATCGGCGGTATATATGTCAATAGAAAATGAATTATGGCGGGTAAATAGGTGAGTATAGAATACATCCTTAAGCAAATTACAGAGGGGGATAGTTTGTGCGCAATTCACACTGTTAAACATAAGTGTCAGCGATTTTTTTAATGATATCTTTCTAGGTAATAATTTGGTAAGTATGGTAGACTCCATTAATACAAAAAAAACCAAATAGCAAAAGAATTCTTCTGGGGAAACCTGATGACCCAATCAAAAAATGATCAACTTGTAAAAAGACTACGGGAAATGCAGTTTGCCTCGCCGGAAATTGAAGCTTCTGCAATAATTTCTATCGATGGATTGATTATCGCATCGGCTTTGCCGGAGAGTGTGGAAGAAGACCGTGTCTCAGCCATGTCGGCAGCCATGCTCAGTTTGGGTGAACGCATTGCCACAGAATTGGGCAGGGGATCTCTGACTCAGGTGTATATCCGGGGCAGCAATGGATATGTGCTTCTTTCCGCGGTTGGTGAGGAAGCTGTTCTCACTGTATTAGCGCGGGATGATGCCAAACTTGGTTTATTATTTATGGAATTAAAAAGCGCCGCAGATGATATTGTTGGATTGCTTGGATGATACCGATTCCATTTTTCACGAATTTTAAAAACGGTGGGGAGGTCGCCGACAAACGGCCCTCCCCATTGCCTTTGTATACCATCTTAATATCGGTGCATAGAAGAAATCTTTCATTATTTTTGGAGGAGCAATGACAACCAAATATATCTTCTTCACAGGCGGTGTGGTCAGTTCGGTCGGTAAGGGGGTGACTGCCGCCGCTTTGGGCAGGTTGTTAAAGGAAAGAGGATTTAAGGTCGCCGTTCAAAAATTAGATCCCTATATTAATGTAGACCCAGGCACCATGAGTCCATACCAACATGGCGAAGTTTTTGTGTTGGATGACGGTGCGGAAACAGATCTTGATTTGGGGCATTATGAACGGTTTATCGATGAAAGCTTAAATCGGGTTTGTAACGTTACCACAGGGCAGGTGTACGCGGATGTCATTGGAAAGGAACGCCGGGGAGATTACCTGGGTGGGACAATTCAAGTTATTCCTCATATTACGAATGAAATAAAACGCCGGATTGGTCTGGTTGCTAAAACCACGGGCGCAGAAATTGTGTTGGTAGAAATCGGAGGCACGGTTGGGGACATTGAATCGTTACCTTTTCTGGAATCGCTACGCCAGATGCGACGCGAAGTAGGACGGGAAAACAGTCTGTATATTCACGTCACCTGGCTTCCCTACATCGGCGCTACCGGCGAATTGAAAACTAAACCAACCCAGCATTCGGTGAGTGAATTACGGTCTATTGGTATTTCACCGGATATCATTGTCGCCCGTTCGGATCAGCCCATCGGAGATGAACTGCGCGATAAAATTGCATTATTCTGTGATGTGGATCGCCAGGCTGTCATCCCTATGGTCACCTGCCCCATTCTCTATGAAGTGCCTTTGATATTAGAACAATTAGGTGTAGGCGATTATGTGATGGAAAGAATGGGATTGCAAGCCCGTAGAAAACCAGAATGGCATGAATGGGAAGCGTTGGTAGCGGAGGTAAAAAGAGAAAAACCAAGCATCACTATCGCCCTGGTTGGGAAATATGTTGAATTACACGATGCTTATATGAGTGTGCGGGAAGCGCTGAAACATGCCGCGCTGCATTTGGGATTGGAATTGAACATCGAATGGATCCATTCAGCAGACCTGGAAAAGGGAAAAGGTCTGGATATCATTAAGAATGTGGATGGCATTCTGGTGCCGGGAGGTTTTGGCAGCCGGGGAACAGAGGGGAAAATTATTGCCACACGCTATGCCCGGGAGAATAAAGTTCCTTTTTTGGGTTTATGTTTGGGAATGCAATTGATGGTGGTGGAATTTGCCCGGGTAATATTAGGTGATGAACAAATCAACTCGTCGGAATTCGACCGCTCCACTCCTCATCCGGTAATCGACCTCATGCCCGACCAACGCGGTATTGTGGATATGGGAGGGACTATGCGTTTGGGTCTATACCCCTGCCAACTGCAAGCAGGTAGTAAAGCCGCTGAAGCATACGCTCAATATATCAATCAAACTCTGATTCAAGAAAGACACCGGCACCGCTTTGAATTCAATAATAATTACCGGGAGGTTCTCGAAAAGGCGGGCATGGTCTATTCCGGAATTTCTCCGGATGGCAGATTGGTGGAAATTGCAGAAATAAAAGACCATCCTTTTATGCTGGGAACCCAATTCCACCCAGAATTTCTATCTCGTCCTAACCGTCCTCATCCGCTGTTTGTTGGTTTTATTAAAGCGGTGAGAGAATTTTCAATCGCCAAATAAGATTGGGTAGAAATCGATTATACTTAATAATTCAATATAAAAAACATCAGGAGATTTTATTTTTATAGATATCTACTGATAAAAATCAATCGTAAGAGGTGAAAATATGGAAACAATTATCGAAGATATTACCGCATTGGAAATCCTGGATTCTCGCGGGAATCCCACGGTAGAAGTAGAAGTATTATTAATGGATGGTTCATGGGGAAGAGCGGCAGTTCCATCTGGCGCGTCAACGGGTGTGCATGAAGCGCTGGAACTGCGTGATGGTGATAAAAACCGCTTCATGGGAAAAGGCGTGTTAAAAGCGGTTGACAATGTCAATGAGGAAATTGCTGATTTATTGGTTGGGTGGGATGCGTTGGATCAACGGGCGATCGATTTTGCCATGATCGACCTGGATGACACCCCCAATAAATCTCACCTGGGTGCAAATGCCATGCTGGGTGTCAGCCTTGCGGTGGCGAAAGCCGCGGCAAGTTCAGTCGGGTTACCCTTGTATCGTTACATAGGCGGTGTTTATGCCCATGTTTTACCTGTACCGATGATGAATATTCTCAATGGCGGAGCGCACACCGGTTGGCAGTCCACCGATGCTCAAGAATTTATGGTCATGCCGTTAGGCGCACCGAATTTTGCTGAGGGAATCCGTTGGGGCGCAGAGATTTATCATAATCTTAAAGCGGTGTTGAAAGCCAATGGGTATACCGCCCTGGTAGGCGATGAGGGCGGATACGCCCCGGCGCTAAAAGCCAATTCCGAAGCGGTTGAAGTGATCCTGACTGCCATCGAAAAAGCCGGATATAAAGCCGGCGAGCAAGTAGCCATTGCGCTGGATCCGGCAGCTTCGGAATTCTATGAGACCGACACGAAGATGTACAACCTGAGAAAAGAAGGCAAGAAATTGACCAGCGAACAGATGGTTGCATTCTGGAAATCGTGGGTTGATCAATATCCAATTGTTTCTTTAGAAGATGGCTTAGCACAAGACGATTGGGATGGATGGATATTATTAAACAACGAACTGGGAAGCAAGATTCAAATTGTAGGAGACGATCTGCTTGTAACAAATCCGGAACGAGTTCGGCGAGGCATTAAAGATAAAGTTGCTAATGCTCTCTTAGTAAAATTAAATCAAATTGGTACATTAACTGAGACTTTGGAAGCGGTAGAAATGTGCCACCGGGCTGGATGGCGAACAGTCACATCGCACCGTTCCGGTGAGACAGAGGATACAACCATTGCTGACTTAGTCGTCGCGATGAATATGGGTCAGATCAAAACCGGCGCGCCGGCGCGATCCGACCGGGTTGCAAAATTCAACCAACTCATGCGCATCGAAGCCGAATTAGGTGATATGGCAAAATATGCCGGATGGGGCGCCATCCGTCGATAAGCTAGCTGGATAATAGTAAAAACGGCGCATCGAAAGATTGCGCCGTTTTTATATTTTAATCATTCGTTATCTATCCGCTAATTTCTTGTTTTTCTTCTTCCAGAGGCGCGTTACGCAGCGCTTCGTCTAAAGATAACCCCTCCCGACGCATGCCGGGGGCGGGTGTTCCGCAATATGGACAAAGATTCCAGGGGAGTTCCATTAATTTACCGCAATGATGGCAAGGTTTCTTTAACTTGGTGTAGCAATTTGGGCAAACGATCCAGTTTTCTTTTACCTTGCGGCCACATCCGGGGCAGAGTGTAGCGTCTTCAATGGTCTGCAACAACGCTTCCTCATCCAGAGATGCTTGATATTCTTCTTCGAGTGTGCGCGGTGGACGTAAGATCAGATACACGATAATACCGGGTAAGAATAACACGGCAGCCACTAACACAGCCAGTATACGCGCCAATGGGTCACGGGCACGCCGGCGGATATCCCGATATGTCCAGATAACCAGACTTAACCAAAGGGCGGCAATAAAGGCGCCTCCCCAGGCGGTCATGATCAGAATAAAATTTTTAAAGGAGGCAGGATCAAAGCTCATAAGTTTCTCCTTCGAGAATTATAGCATGGAAGCGATTCATGCAGAAATTCACCTCTCTAATTTATGCAATATTCATGCCTATGTGTTCCAACCGTCTTCATGCTAAAATACCGTGTATGGGTAGGAATTGTCAACCCGACATATTGCATTCCGTGATAGAACTGATAATTAACAACTGACTACTGAAAACGAATACCTATTAATATTCACTAGCTACTGATAACAATGTACATCTGGAGGGAAAATGGGGCAGCCGCGTAGTAATTACCGCATAACCGATATGATGGAAACAGAACGACCACGTGAAAGGCTTGCTCGCCTGGGGGCGCATCTTTTAAAAGGAGAAGAACTTTTAGCGATATTGCTGCGCGTGGGTGTGAGCGGGGAAAATGCCGTTCAGGTAGGTCAACGTTTATTACATGATTTTGGGGGATTTTCGGGGTTGCATCGAGCAAGTTTTAGCGATGTATGTAACCAGCACGGGGTTGGTCCGGCGAAAGCAGCTCAAATTAAAGCGGCTTTAGAAATAGGACATCGTATGAAACAAGAGGAGCGCAAAGAACAAAAAGCCATCAATCAACCTGAGGACGCAGCAGATTTGGTGATGCATGAAATGAGTGTACTTGAGCAGGAAGAATTGCGCGTGATATTGTTAGATACCCGCAATCGGGTTATGGATATTATTACGGTGTATAAAGGTTCATTGAACTCATCGCAAGTAAGAGTGGGAGAATTATTCAAGGAAGCCATTCGGCGAAATGCGGCAGCATTGATCATTATTCACAACCACCCCAGCGGTGATCCAACTCCCAGCCCGGATGATGTAACGATCACACGCGCCATCATCCAGGCAGGTAAATTATTAGATATCGAAATTTTGGATCACATCGTGATTGGCGCATTTAAATGGGTATCACTCAAACAAAGACAGTTAGCATTCTCTTAGTCGGGGTCATACAGTAGAACGCACCTGGAAACGCTCAAATTCGTTGGTCGCTTCCGACCATTCACTTTTCACATTGATGACATAAGCCCCGCGTGGCCCCTGTCTTAATGCAACGAGTAATTTATCTAGTATTGCTTGTCCCCCCTCGGCGGTTACTTCCACATTCCCATCCCATAAATTTCGCACCCATCCGGTTAACCCCAGGGAAACAGCCGTGGTTTGTACGAACATGCGAAAGCCAACACCCTGCACATGCCCCTCGATTATGGCGTGAAGCCGGGAAGATTTATTTTCGTTCATACACTTCTCCTACACTGTTTTCAATAAACCCGATCATTATGGGAATTATAAATAAAGTGTGTCTGCTTTCCAGAATTCCCCAATGGATTATTCCTGATTTCTTCGTAAATCTTTTGATTAACTATCCGATGATCACTCACACTCCTAATAGCATTAACAGGGGGGTAAGGGTCAATGGACATAGAATGGTGGAAGCCAAAACAGCTTCCGTGACAAAAGAAGGTTCCAAATCGTATTTTGTTGCCAGAACGGTATTCAGTACAGCAGTGGGCATTGCCGATTGAGTAATCGCTGCCTGGTAAGCTGCTCCGGTAAGCCCGAAACATCCACTCATGGCAAACGCCAGCGCCGGACTGACAACCAACCGCAGGATAGTTGCCACAGATAAATGAAATAAATGCCCTTTTAGTTTTATTTTTGATAATTGTAACCCTAAAACCAATATAAAGGATGGGACGGCGGCAGCGGCTAAAGTCGATATCGTGCGCTCAATTGGGACGGGTACTTTCCATTGCGACAGGTTGATAAGGATTGCCAGAATAACAGCATAGATAGCTGGAAGTTTTATTAATCCAATTACAGTCGTCTTAAGGTCATTCTTCCCCGATGATGCGATAAAGACTCCTAAAGAATAAATCATAATCAAGTTGACCACGAAATAGAGGCTGGCATACGCTAATACTTTTTCCCCAAATGCAAACAGATTCAGGGATAATCCGAAATTACCCGCATTACTAAACATGGTGATGATCAAAATTGCTGCCAGCATATCGCGCTTGAAATTTAATAGTTTACCCAAAACCCAGGTAAGTAAACCCAAGAGTAGGGTGCTCACCAGGGTGAATAAAACGATACGGCTGATATCGTCGTTGGAAAGCGAATTGGTGGTTAATACTGTAAATATCAAGCATGGACTGAAGGCATAGAGAGCTAAGTTAGAAATTGATTTTGTATCAACTTTGAGGAATTTTCCCGCTAAATAACCGATAGCGGCTGCGAGAAATATGGGTAAGAGGTTATTGGCAAATATCGAGAAAAGAGTATTCAATAAACTCAATCCTCGTCATCTTCATCGAAGTCGAAAAGTTCATCTTCCCATTCATCCAAATCGTCCCCCTCGGCAGAATAATCTAAAAGGGAGAAAAGCGAAGTGCTGTTGGTGAATTCGAGATTATCTAAAGCTGATTCTAAGAATTCGGCTTCATCATCAGTTTTGGCTTCTTCGAGATACTTTTCCAATATCTCCTGGATACCTTCTCCCCCGATTTGAGATAATGACCAGATCGCGGCTAAGGATATTTCTTTATCATCATCATCCAACAAATTCACTAATTCGGGAGTACAAACTTTCGCTTCCAATTCTCCTGCGGCACGAGCGGCTTGATACCGTATTTCATTATTGTCATTGGTGAGCATGGCATTGATTTGAGGAATCCAGCGTTCATCGGCGGATCGACCCATCGCAAAAAGCGCAGTGGATTTCCATTCTACACTATCTGTATTGATGGCAGTATTGATGTGTTTGGCAACCTCTTTACGGCTGGAAAATCCTAATGCTTCGAGCGCTCGACGGCGGATGATCAAGGATTTGGAATTGTTGTAAGTATTTAATAAGAGATCTTCTATCTCTTTGAAGGTTTCTTCGGGAATCTCTTCAATCTCACCCAGGTAAACAAATTTTCCCAAACCCAAGGCTGCGGCGGCTTTTACTTCGATAACGGGATCGTTTTCTAACATATCAATAAACTGACGCATGGCGTCCCGATTGTCATAATCCCATAAAGAGCGAATGGCAAATTCACGGATTTTTGGATCGTCATCATTTAACGCAAATAAGCAAAAATTCTCGAAGGAAAGGGTAAAGTCTCTTTCACCAAGTTCTTCGATATCTACCATGAGTGATTGACGCCGCCACACAGGTACTTTCCCCCAAACCTTTTTCAGATGATCCATATCTTCGGTTTCCAGGTCTGAAAAGCGGTGGGTTAGTGTAGGGGAAAACGGTGTATCTTCATCTAAAAGGGCTTTTAAAACATCACCGAAAGGAATTTGTTTATTATGCTTTGGCATGATTTTTTTTATAATCTGATTATTTAGGTAATTGGATGGGATTAATAAAATCCTGTAAATTGACATAGATCAACAAGAGCAACAATACAGCAAACCCAACCATATGGATGATACTCTCATAGCGAGGGGGAACGCGGCGCTGTAAAAGAATTTCCGGTAATATCAGAAACAACCTGCCTCCATCCAAAGCCGGGATGGGGAGCAAGTTGAATAATCCGAGGGATAAAGAGATCATCATGAAAAACCAGGGTGGATTGCTGGTCTGTTGATAGATATCATACATGCCTTTGTATCCTACCGGGCGGGCTTCTTCTGCGCTTATATTTCCCTTAGCGATATGCACAGGTAATAATAGCAAGGTCTGAATGTAATTATAAGAAGCCACAGCTCCTTTATAGAAGGCACGGGTAATCGTGGTCGGTTGTGTGGCTTCACCCATCACAATACCAATAGCCCCTTCATTTTCGGGGGGATTTTCGCGTGGGATGAGAGTTATCTTTTCGACCTGATCTCCCCGTTCAATGGTGATGGTTATCGATTCTCCCAGCCGGTCATAAATCAAATTATGTAAGTCGTTCACATTTTCGAGAGATTGTCCGGCAACTTTTATGATAATATCACCGGCGATCAGGCCGGATGTCTCTGCCGGTGAATTAGGGGCGACCTCCAGTATTTTTACTTTATTGGGAATTGGTTCGCCAATATTGAAATACAAAATTCCGGCTAAAAGGACACCAATTAGGATATTGGTCAGTGACCCCGCCGCAATCACCACTAAACGAACCCAGGGACTGGCAGCTGCCAGCCCGCCAGGGATTTCGGGGTCATTCTCTCCCTTAATACGAACAAAACCTCCCAAAGGGATCCAGTTTAGACTAAAGGTTGTGCCTCCCGCCTCGAAAAGGGTTGCTATGCGCGGGGGAAACCCAATACCAAACTCTTCAACTTCTACTTTAAACAGACGGGCAAATAGGAAATGCCCCATTTCATGGAAGAAAATCAATACGGCAATGCCGAATATGAATTGAATCAGTTGCATAATCGATCACCTATAAAATTTTTTATCACAAACAAGTGTGAAAGCCAATGGTCGTCGGTTTTCTGGGAAATCGATGCATCCATAGCCGCTTGTTTGGTTAAATCACCTTTAGAGAAAGATGATATTCCGAGAGAATTTATATTAATCATAATAAATTATATCTTGTGATTGTTAAAAATGGGTATGAGTTGGCTTAATTGTCGGTTTCTAGATACGCCGAACCACCAGGTTTGGCATGCATTATGTGAATAACCCCGGGTATTTCCCGCAGGCGCTCGGTTATCTGATCTTGATATTCACCTTCACAAAGTACATGAATATTTGCACCGGCATCTATTGTGTAACATACAGGCAACCCCGCCTTTCGCCATTGTATGACGGATTGCATGACTGCCAGGGTGGCAGGTTGCCAATATAGCAAGGGCGGATCGGAGGTTATCATGACCGCATGCATCATGTGGCAATCCAGCTCGATTATCCTGGCAAGCAGATCAAAATCGCGGCTCATAATGGATTTACGACAGTCGCTCAGGCGCTGGTCGGCATGGCTTATCCTTATGCTTTGTAAAGGGCTGGTAACCGCCAAGGCATGTCCTTCCAGGGAACTGACCTGTTTGGTTTGTTCTTGGACGATCACGATGCAATCCACCAGCGGCCAATGCGCCGGCGGGGCAATAGAGAAGGAAAACGAAGACGCATGATCGTGTCCCGCCTGCCATTCTACAAATCCCCCCGGGATCGATCGGCACGCCGAACCAGAACCTAAACGCGCCAGACGGGATAATTCAGCTTCGCTAAGGTTTATTCCGCTGGCAGTGGTTACAGCCAGACTTAAGGCAGCAAAGGCAGATGCGGAAGAAGCGATGCCGGTACCAGACGGAAAATTATTGGTACTTTCAACTCTAAAGTAATGATAAATCCCGAACAATTGACGGAAACGATCCAGGAATTGGACGACTCGTTGTTGAGTGCTTTTTATTGCGGGTTTGGCATCTATGATAATTTGATCGCCAGATAATTGAGGCGCGGTGATTGCTGTAGTAAGAGTAAAGAGACCGTCTAAATTCATGGAAATGGAGCCATTGGCGGGAATATGCCAATCGGTATCCCGATCACCCCAATATTTGATCAGGGCGATGTTTGAACAGGCAATAGCTGTGACAACAGGCATGAGGTGAGTTTACCATAAATGGATTTATTCGAAAGTTTTATCAAAGAAATAGAACTTTTACAGCTTGGTAATCACACATTATCAAGCTGTTTATCATCATCTATTAAAATAGCACCAAAAGAAAAAAGGATGGGAGATAATCCAAAGTAAATTCGCCTCAATATTGAAACATTAGCTATGTTTATCATTTATGGAATTTCTATTCGAAAAATTCAAATCGTAAAAATGGGAGAATTATGCGGTTTTTAGTAAGTAATGATGACGGTATTTTTAGCCCGGGATTGGTTGCCCTGGCAGGGATCGCCTCTCAATTTGGTGAGGTGGTCATTTTTGCATCGGAAAATGACAATTCGGCAGTCGGTCATGCCATCACAATCCAACGCCCTTTGAATTACCATCGGATGCCTTTGGGAGGTTTGAACGCGTATCGGGTGAACGGTACACCCGCCGACTGTGTGGCAATGGGTTTATATTTTTCAGGCAAGGTTGATTTGGTCCTAAGCGGGATAAACCTGGGAAGCAACTTAGGAAACGACATCTGGCATTCGGGCACAGTAGCAGCCGCCAAACAAGCCGTATTGCTTGGCTTCCCTGCTATTGCCTTTAGTATGGTAACGAATGGTGAAACGCTCAACTTTGAAAAGCAAACACCGTATATTATTGAGATTATTCGAACACTTTCCACCGGGGAGCGCCCAAGATTGGTGAATGTTAATTTTCCCCCAGAACCGAGGGGAATTCTATGGACGCATCAATCGATCCGCGCTTACAACGGTATAGTAATCGAAAGTCAAGATCCGATGGGGACACGCAATATCTGGTTTTCGGCTGTCCCCTTGTCGGCGCCAGATGAAAACAGCGACTGCTGGGCTGTTGACCATAGCTTTGTATCGCTTACGCCGCTTAGTTTGAATCGGACTGATGTAACCTGGTTGAAAAAAATGCGGTAGGATAAAGGATAAACAATATCCTTCCCGGGTTTGTGTCAGGGTGTATTAAATTATCGATTCTTTTTATAGCTGAGTCGTTTGCTTAAATGAACCGCCAGGGGGTAATAAGCTGGAGTGAATTTATTAACGCAATCAAGGAGGATATAATATTCCAGCGAAATCAGCGGCAATGTGATAATGAGTTCTGGCAGAAAACTCGATGGAATTGTTCTTCGGTTGTGGAAATTCAACCATCATTCATGTAGACGTGGATTGAGGGAGAAATATGAATAAACGAACTGTGATTTTTCCTTTGGTCGTCATTGTCCTGTTCATCATCGCATTTTTAGCATGGAAACACGGTGCAAATAAAACAATACCAAAAGCGAGTGTCCAGCCTGTTACACAAATTCAAATTGACGGTCCGGCAGCAGAAAGTCAGGCTGAATTATCAGGACTTGCCTGGTATGGCAAAAACCTTGTGTTATTGCCCCAGTATCCGGGACGTTTTTCCGAGGATGGAGATGGCACTCTATTCTATTTAACCGAAACCGAGATCGCTGCTTACCTGGATAATAACAATCCTGCGTCATTGACGCCCCGACCTATTGAATTTGTCGCACCAGGTTTGGAGGAAAAGATATCAGATTACCAGGGTTTTGAGTCGATTGATTTCTATGAAGATCAGGTATTCCTGACCATCGAATCCGGTTCAGGAACAGATATGATGGGGCATATCATAAAGGGGGAAATTGCACCCGATCTCTCAACAATTACGCTGGATACGACAAATATTGTGGATATCCCAACGCAGGCTAAATCTGCCAATCATTCGGACGAATCCATATTGGTATTGGAAGATAAAGTGATCACGTTCTATGAAGTCATTGGCAAACAAATCGTACCCAGTCCCGTAGCCCACGTGTTTGATTTTGAGTTGAATCTAATTGGAACCCTGCCCATGGATAATCTTGAATATCGCCTGACGGATACTGCCCTGGCGGAAGGAAATGAGTTTTGGGCGATCAATTATTTCTTTCCGGGGGATGTGGATCTGGCGACAACCTCCGATCCGATCAGCGAGAAATACGGTACAGGGCAAAGCCAGAGTGACCAGCAGCAGATCGAACGCCTGGTGAAATTTGAATTCTCAACCTCAGGTATCCACTTGCTGGATGTGTCTCCGGTCTATTTAATGCTGGATGAGGAAGTGCGTAACTGGGAAGGGCTGGTTATGCTGGATGAGCGCGGGTTCTTGATGGCAACCGATAAATATCCGTCAACGATATTGGCATTAATCCCGGTTCCGTAAAATAAAATAACACGGTTGTGTCGTTTATACCAATTAGAGAAAATAAGGAAAAGTTCACGAATATTTGGTTTTATATCAAGTGTAGTTCATACGCCTCTATTTATTCAAAATTTACTTTCAATTTAGTAGTTATGTATTATCTTTCACCTAGCAAATCCGTTGATAGTGATAGTCTGAAGCTTTGTTACTGTTGATGATGAAAATATAATTATTCGAGAAAGACTCAAGGTGAAATCCGCATCTTATTTATATATCCATTGCAATTTGATAATACATGTTATGGAGGTTAATAATTATGTTAATTGTTGATCGGAAATCTAATAAACTTTTTCTCTCAACTGTTATTGGCATGTTAATTGTTATCTTGTCTGTTACTGTAGCATATGCCGCTTTTATTACCATTGATACAACAGACGGGGTTGTTGATGGAGATTGGTCAACAACAGCTTTCCTTTCGGATCCTGCCGATGATGCAGATGACACCTATGATATATTAAATTTCTGGGTTTCCACCAACGGTAGCTCTCCCACAGAATTTGCTTTTAAAGTAGAGCTTGATAACTGGATGACGACCAGCGGTAACGATTTCCTGGAAGCCCGATTGGACTGCAATCATGATGGAGATTTTATCGATACCGAAGATTTGTATATAGATTACGCACCTATCAGTGATGAGGTAATGGTCTTTGAGGCGCCAGGAACGGGCGATAGTTATTCCCTTGGTTCAACTTATGGTGAAGCAACTGCAACAAATTATGTCTACGAGTGGAAAAGCACCACTTCAACAGGTAGTGTGGATTGGGCTACGTGTTTAGCAAATTCCACCAATATTAATGTTATGCTGGCAACTGTTACTTTTTCAGGTGATTTTATCGATAAAGATATTACCGGCATAGGAGGGTACAATCAATCCACCGCCATCACCTTACAAAACTTTTCAGGCAATCCCCGCAATGTGGAGATAAATTCATGGATACTGGTTCTGATCTCCATTTGCTTTTTGGGATTGATCAGGATGATAAGGAAATTTCGTTTAGAAACATGCGAAGAAAATTGATTTTTTGATCTTTAATTAGAATAACGGATTGTGTTTTTAATTTATCCAGGTAAATTTCTGTAATCGATGGTCGGAAACGTTTAATCGAAATATCATACATTGACTCTCACACCAATTAATTGACTCCGGGGCATTTCAGTGCTAACATTGAAGCGCCCCGGTTCGCGTGTACCGGGATTTTTAATCGCGTCTTGGTTTGTTATATCATCTCGAGAAGGTGAAATATGCCTTATGCCAGCCAGCTTATGAGTCGTCCAATTGCAGACCTTGATGGTGAGGTCATTGGTTCATTATCCGAGATTTTTGCGCAGCAAATTGGAGATATCTCTCATCCCAAAATTGTCGCCATCGAAGCTAAAAAGGGATCCAGGTCTTTGTATATTTCCATTCACGATGTCGTTGCGTTGATCGCTCCGGCGATTGCATTGAACAAACGGAAGAAAGATATCCGCCCTTACAAACCTGGTGAAAATGATTTATATCTCATCCGGGATGTGCTGGATAAACAAATAATCGATACGAACGGCGTACGCGTGGTGCGGGTAAATGATTTGGAAATCACCCGCGTGGAAAACGACTTTTTTATCGCCAATGTGGACACCAGCAGCTCGGGATTGCTGCGCCGGCTGGGGTTAAGCGCCATCAGTAAACGTTTGCCAAGCAAGGGAAAACGGGGTACGGAATCGGGGATCATTTCATGGGAGGATGTTGAATTGCTTTCGGGCGATCAACCGATGCGGTTAAAGGTTCCAGGTGAGAAATTAGCTGAATTACACCCTGCTGATCTGGCAGAAATATTAAGTGATCTCTCCCGCCAGGAAGGGCGAGATATTATTGAATCATTGGATATTGAGACTTTAGCGGATACCTTGGAAGAGGTAGAGCCAGATTTTCAGGTGAGTTTGCTTGAAGGAATGGATGACGAACGTGTAGCTGATGTTTTGGAGGAAATGGAGCCCGATGAAGCCGCCGACCTGCTGGCAGAATTACCGGAAGACCGCAGCCAGGAATTGCTGGAATTAATGGAAGATGAAGAAGCGGAAGATGTTCGCAAACTCCTGTCTTATCCGGTCGATACAGCCGGAGGACTCATGACCACCGAATATATAACAATTCCTCCGGACATCACCGCGGAACAGGCAATGGCAATCCTGCGTGAGCAAGGGGAAGATGCGGAAGTTTATTATTATATTTATGTCCTCGATAGCGGTGAGCATTTAATTGGCGTTTTATCTTTACGCGAATTGGTCATCGCACAACCGCAAACGAAAATATCGGATATCATGGTGAAAAGGGTGGTCACGGTGCATCTGGAGGATTCACAGGATGAATGCGCACAGTCAGTGGCGAAATATGACCTGGTCGCTATCCCAGTGGTTGATGACGATAAAGTATTGCATGGCATTGTGACCGCAGACGATGCTATCGATAAGATCATCCCCACTGCCTGGAAAAAACGCTTGCCCCGTCTCTACCACTGATATTTACCATGAACGCAATACGATTATTCTGGAAGCGGTTAAAACCTTACAGAACACGCCTGGCGCTTCTATTGGCAGTGGTTGGCCCGGGGATCATCACCGCCAATGTGGATAATGACGCGGCTGGTATCACCAGTTATTCGGTTGCCGGGGGAAATTATGGATACAGTTTGTTATGGATGATGCCTCTGGTATTGATCACTCTGATCATTGTGCAGGAGATGAGCGCCCGGCTGGGTATCGTGACAGGGAAAGGGCTGGCAGACCTTATCCGCGAAAGCCTGGGCGTGCGTTTAACCACATTGATATTGAGTTTATTAGTTATTGTAAATCTTGCAAACACCGTGAGTGAATTTGCCGGTGTGGCAGCCAGCATGGAAATCTTTGGCGTCAGCAAATTCATTTCAGTGCCCCTGGCAGCCGCGGGTGTTTGGTTGTTAGTATTCAAAGGAAATTATAAATCTATCGAACGGATATTTTTAATTGCCAGCAGTATATATCTGGCATATATCGTTTCTGGTATTCTTGCGGAACCGGATTGGCTGGAGGTGGGGAAAGCCGTTATTACACCATCTTTTGATTTTAGTTTCGGTTATGTGATGATGTTTATCACGATCATCGGTACGACAATATCTCCCTGGATGCAATTTTATCAACAGGCATCCATTGTCGATAAAGGGATCAAGGTCGAAGATTACCGTTATGAGATTATCGATGTAGTGGTGGGATCGATCTTTGCTGTTGTGGTGGCAGGATTTATTCTAATTGCTTGCGCAGCAACAGTGCATGAAAAAGGCATTACGATCGAAACAGCGCAGGACGCGGCGATGGCGTTAGGCCCGGTGGCAGGGAAATATGCACAAACACTTTTCGCAATTGGCTTATTGAACGCCTCGATTTTTTCGGCGGCAATTTTACCCCTATCGACCTCTTACTCGGTGTGTGAAGCTTTCGGCTGGGAATCCAGCTTAAGCCGGGATATTAAAGATGCCAAAATATTTTTTGTGATTTACACAACGCTCATTGTTCTTGGCGCATCGATCATACTGCTGCCAATTAAGTCGCTTATCCAAGCCATGATGGCAAGCCAGACATTAAATGGGATTCTGCTGCCAATTATTTTGATTGTAATGCTTCATCTGATCAACGACCGTCGCCTGATGGGTGATTTTACAATGAGCCGGTGGTTTAATATTTTAGTTTGGATTACCGCTATTTTTCTTATTTTATTGGCAATCACATTGATGATATTGAGTATATCTCCCGGATTATTCACTTCTTAGATTATTAAGTGTGGAAGGAAAGAAGACGACTTATATTATGATAAAACTGATTTCAATTGATGTAGATGGCACGTTATTGGATAGTGAGGGAATCTTGCCAGAAGGGAATATGGCAAGTATACATGCTGCTAAAGACAAAGATATCCGGATTATTCTAAACACCGGCAAGCCTATCGATGCCATCATCAATGTATATAATGCCCTGGAATTAAACGCTCCGGTGATCACCATGACCGGTGGTTTAATACTAGACAGAAATGGTGATAAACACTGGAAAGTGTTGAAAAGCAATCCTTTTCCCGTAGCTGCTTTTTCTGATATTTATAAAGTTGTGCAAGATATAAAGGTCACCACATATTTTATGAATAAGGGAATCATGTACGTGCATCATTCGAATGTGGACGATGGATACATCAACAATTTTGATGACACAATGAACAGGTTCTCTTGTAGGGAATATGAGGTGGTGTCCAATTCTCCCCTGTTGGATTGGGCGAATTTGGATATGCCAACCTATAAGATAATGTTTTTCAGTGATAACTATGCTGATATGGAGCAGACCTGGGCAGCATTGAATTATGCCAATATTGAAGGAATAATTTCGGAGTTTTCTTCGCCGTATACGGTGGATGTGCGTACCGCAGCTTCCGGAAAGAAAAATATGGTGGAATTTTTATGTGGGCAGTATCAAATTAACCAAAAAGAGGTCATGGCATTGGGTGATCAAGAATCGGATATGGAGTTGATCCAATGGGCGGGGGTAGGAGCGTTGATGGAAAATTCCGATCCCGAATTGAAAAAGCAAGCCCCATTGATCGCGCCCAGTAATGATGCTTGCGGCGTAGCTAATTTCATAGAGAAATATGCGCTAAAATAACTACGGAGTTGTCATGCAAAGTTTTCGGGTGGTGGTTGTCAATGAAGTGGGATTACACGCAAGACCGGCAGCCATTTTTGTTCAATCGGCGGCAAAGTATAAATCGGAGATAAAAATCCGCAATCTTACCAATGGAAAAGATTTTGTGGATGCAAAAAGTATATTAGGCGTGATGATGTTGGGGGTTTCGAAAGATCACCAGGTGGAGGTCGAAATTTGTGGCGAGGATGAGAACGCTGCCGCTGAAAAACTCAAACAAATCATCGACAGTGACTTCGAGGGTTTGCTATAAGAGGGTGATGCCAAGTGAACCACACTGCTATATCATCGAATAGGAAGATGAAGGGGATTGCTGCTGCGCCCGGATTAGCTGAAGGTCCTTCATTACGCTGGCATAAAGAAAACCTGCATTTTGAAAGATTATCCGGGAAAGATCCGCAGCAGGAACGCCAGCGCATTGATCAAGCCGTAACCAGGGTTCAAAAAGACCTGTCTGCGTTGAGAGACAAAATGCGAGTCGAAAACCACGCCGATGAAGCCGCAGTTTTTGACGCGCATATCTTGATGTTGGAAGATCCATCTCTGATGAAATACATCGATGGGTTGCTGAAGAAAACGATTAATGCTGAGGCTGCCTGGATGGATGGCATCCAATTCTTTGCGGAACAACTGGCCGCCTTACCGGATGACACCTTACAAGCCAGATCGATAGATATTATTGACGCCGGTTCACGTGTGTTAAGTGCCTTGTTAGGCGTAGAAAAAGACCATCTATTTATAATCTCTGAACCCTGTGTAATTATTGCTCAAGATTTAACCCCATCCGAAACAGCCAGCCTGGATAAAAGTAAAGTATTGGCTTTTTGCATTGCGGAAGGTGGGCCGACCTCACATACGGCAATTTTAGCCAGAGCGTATGGCATTCCGGCGGTGGTAGGATTGGGTGAGTCTGTGCTATCCTTACCGGATGGTACGCAAATGTTGGTGGATGGAACCTCGGGACAAATCATTGCTAACCCGGATCAATGGACGATCCAATCCTTTACCCAACGAAAGAATATGGAAGAAAAAAAAGGAGCCATTGAGTACCAATTGGCGCAAGAACCGGCAGCTACCAGAGACGGAATAAGTGTAGAAGTGGTCGCCAATGTCAGCAATTCTGGTGAAGCGGAAAGTGCTATTTTTTATGGCGCTGAAGGAATTGGTCTGTTTCGTACCGAGTTTCTCTTCTTGAAGCGGCAATACGAACCATCTGAAGAAGAACAATTACAGGCTTATCGGCAAGTATTGGATGTGATGGAAAAACGTCCGGTGGTGGTCAGAACGATCGACGTCGGCGGAGATAAAGACATCCCGTATTTGAATTTAGGTAAAGAAGATAATCCGTTCCTGGGATGGCGGGCGGTGCGCATGTGCCTGGAACGCCCCGAGTTTTTCAAAGTGCAATTACGGGCTCTGTGGCGCGCCAGCCAGGGGCATGATCTACGCATCATGTTCCCAATGATCGCCACGCTGGAGGAAGTAAGAAAGGCAAAAGCTTTACTCATGGAAGCCCATCGAGAAGTCGTTCAGGCGAGGCATAAAGTGGCTGAGAAAATCCAGGTAGGCATCATGGTGGAAACCCCTTCTGCAGCGATTATGGCAGATCGATTTGTTCGGGAGGTGAATTTCTTCAGCATCGGTACCAATGATTTAACTCAATATACCCTGGCGGCAGATCGAGATAATCCCAAGGTGGCTCATTTAGGCGACCCCTGTCACCCCGCGGTTTTGCGGCAAATAAAAATGGTTATCGATTCAGGACATGCAGCCGGGATTTGGGTAGGTGTGTGCGGTGAAATGGCAAGCGATCCAGATGCAATACCTGTATTACTTGGCCTGGGATTAGACGAATTCAGTATGGCGCCGAGTGCCATTCCGCATGCCAAATATATCCTTCGGCAATGGTCGACTTCCCAGGCGCGACAATTAGCGGAACAAGTATTGGACCTGGATTCCGCCGCATCGGTTCGTCAAAGGGTACGCGATTTTCACGTCGAATAGAATCGGATTTCTATTAAACCCCATTTTGGTTGACATTTGCGCTTGACATATCCACCTAATGTGAGTAAAATCCAGCCCAATTACGGAACAATGTTAATGAATACTCAAATTTGCTTCTTTTTTGCCCGCTATTATTATTACGGCCTCCCAGATACGGACGCCGTTGGCGGTGCTTAAACAGGGCAAAGAATAATCTATCTAAACCCAAAACGCGAGACCAACGGTCTCGCGTTTTTTTTGTTTGAGGAGGCGTTATGGCAGTCCGTGGAATACGTGGTGCGACAACAGTCGTTGCAGATCATCCCGAATTGATCTTGGAAGCCACGGTGGAATTACTTACAGCAATACAGGCAGAAAATCCTTCCCTACAGCTGGAAGATATTGGCAGTGTGATTTTTTCATTGACAGAAGACTTGAATTCAGTATTCCCGGCGCAAGCAGCCAGACAGATGGGGTGGGGCGAGGTTCCTTTATTTTGCACACGCGAAATTCCAGTACCCGATAGCCTGCTTAAATGTATTCGGGTTTTGGTGCATTGGAATACCGAATTAACTCAAAAGGATATCAAACACGTTTATTTGCGCGATGCAGTCAGGTTAAGACCCGATTTCGCATCAGCTAAATTTGGAGGAGAATCATGTTGATCATCATGAAAACCGATGCAATTGAAAGCCAAATAGACACAGTCGTACAAAGGGTGGAAGATATGGGGTTACGAGCACATCTATCCAAAGGAGAAGAGCGTACCATCATAGGGGCGATTGGTGATGGGAGACCGGTGATGAAAGACCAGTTTTTATATATGCCAGGTGTGGACCGCATTGTGCCAATAACCCGCCCCTTTAAATTGGCATCCCGCGAATTCAGCCCGCAAGATTCGGTTTTTCCTCTGGATGGCGTAGACATTGGTGGACAAGGAATTGTGATCATTGCCGGCCCCTGTGCGGTGGAAAACCGTGCCCAATTGCTGGAAACAGCGCATGCCGTAAAAGAAGCCGGAGCACATGCACTCAGAGGCGGTGCTTACAAGCCGCGCACTTCCCCCTATTCTTTTCAAGGCTTGGGAGAAGAGGGGCTGCAAATATTAGCCGAAGCGCGAGCGGAAACCGGTTTGCCCGTGATCACCGAAGTTATGACCCCTGAGCAGGTGCCGCTGGTTTGCCAATACGCCGATGTGATGCAAATCGGCGCTCGTAATATGCAAAATTATTCTTTGCTACACAGCGTAGGAGAAAGCCAGCACCCGGCATTATTAAAACGGGGTATGATGGCAACCATCGAGGAATTATTGATGTCGGCGGAATATATCCTCTCTCATGGCAACCGCAGGGTGATGTTATGTGAGCGCGGCATCCGCACCTTCGAGAATACCACCCGCAATACAACCGATATCAACGCCATTCCGGTGCTGAAAAGCATGACCCACTTGCCGGTGATCTTAGACCCCAGCCACGCCACCGGGAATTGGGAATTCGTCACTGCGATCGCACGCGCGGCTATCGCTGCCGGAGCCGATGGATTGATCGTGGAGGTACACCCCAGTCCCGAATTGGCACTTTCGGACGGCGGGCAATCGCTGAAACCGGAACGTTTTGTTGAGATGATCGCACAGGTTAGCGCGATAGCTCAGGCGATTGGCAGATGTGTGGCGCCCTCGAAAGCAGGATTATCGACGGGGTGCGTCCATGTCTGATCCTGATTTTTTTAGTGGGGCACGGGTTGTAATTTTTGGGTTGGGTTTGATGGGCGGGTCGCTTGCGCTTGGCTTACGCGGAAGCTGTCGGGAACTTGCCGCGGTCGAAATCAACGAAGAGACAAGAAAATTGGCTGACCGGTTGAATATCGTGGATCAAATAAGCGATGATCCATCAGAAGTAGTCCGAGATGCCGATCTCATCGTTTTGGCTACACCGGTAAAAACGATAATCTCGCTGATCTACAAAATTACCCAATGGCACCCCGGTGCCCCCGTCATCCTCGATTTAGGTTCGACCAAAACACAAATTTGTCAGGCTTTTGATGTGCTTCCGCAGCGGTTTGATACGATTGGCGGACATCCAATGTGCGGGAAAGAAGAATTGGGGTTGGAAAATGCGGAGGCTGCGATATTTCACGGTGCGCCTTTTTCTTTTGTGAAACTCTACCGCACTTCACCCAAAGCGGTCATAATGGCTGAGCAGTTAACCAGTATATTAGGGTCTCATGCTCTCTGGTTGGATGCCGAGACTCATGATCGCTGGGTGGCGGAAACCAGCCATTTGCCTTACATTCTCGCTTCTGCGTTAGCCCTCGCCACATCTCCCGAAGTACAACCTATGATTGGTCCTGGTTGGCGAAGTACTACCCGGTTGGCAAGCACCCCGGGCTCGATGATGAATGACATTCTTTATACTAATCGCCAGAATATTCTAAAGTCAATCGACCAATTTCAATCAGAATTGGATAAAATGGTGTCTCTGCTCCAGGAAGAAGAAGACCAAGGCCTGGCTGAATATACAAAGAAAGCCACGCAGGCGCGTAATACACGGATACAAAATACATATGCGGGAGGCGAAGGATGAGGTTATCCATACGACCAGGCAACTCCCTCAATGGGCAGGTGATCGTCCCCGGCGACAAATCGATTTCTCATCGGGCGGCATTGCTAGGCGCATTAGGAGACGGGGAAAGCCGCATCGAGCATTTTCTCAACGCCGGGGTTACCGATGCCATGTTATCCATCCTGACACAGTTACGCGTCCCCTGGCAGCGGGAAGGCGAAAACTTGAGTATTTCGGGCAATGGCTGGCAAGGGTTACACGCTTCATTGCAAGCATTAAATTGTGGGAATTCCGGCACTACCATGCGTTTATTAGCGGGTGGGCTTTCAGCAGCCAATATCCCGGCAATATTGGACGGCTCGCCAGGCTTGCGGAAGCGCCCCATGAAACGGATTGTTGAGCCATTGAAGAAAATGGGGGTATCTATTGAGGCAACTAAAGGCTGCGCGCCGATTATTATATCGAGCACGAACTTGCCTTTGCGGGGCATTTTACACAAGATGCCGGTTGCCAGCGCTCAGGTGAAATCGTGCCTGCTGCTGGCCGCCCTGGCAGCCGACTCACCCTGCATCATTGTTGAACCCGGACCATCACGTGATCATACCGAGTGTATGCTTTCAGAAATGGGTATAGCGATTGAAAAATGGACAGAAACTGAAAACAACCGGGTATGGTATTTTACACGCCTCAACCCCGATCATCGGCAGCTGTTACCCCCCCTAAACATCAGCATCCCTGGGGATTTTTCAGCAGCGGCGTTTTTCATAGTCGCGGCAGCGATTGTTCCTGGTTCTTGCATCGCGTTGCAAAACGTGGGATTGAACCCCACCCGTACGGGGTTGTTGGAAGTACTGATTGAAATGGGCGGTAATATACAAATAACCGAAAGAGTCACCCCGGGCGCTGAACCAGTGGGCGATGTCACCGTCAGGCACAGTGTATTAAAGGGTATCGAAATATCTGGATCTACGGTGGTGCGTATGATCGATGAATTTCCGGTGTTTGCGGTGGCTGCAGCCTATGCTAACGGGAAAACTATTGTACGGGAAGCGAAAGAATTACGCTTTAAAGAATCTGATCGTATCTCTGCCTTGGGGGGAGAATTAACCCGACTCGACGTTGATTTTTCAGAAACGGCAGATGGATTTATTATTCAAGGATGTCAGGTTCGCGGGGACGCCATAGTGGAGGCGCATGGCGACCATCGTATTGCCATGGCGTTAACTGTAGCAGCCTTGGCTGCTGAAGCATCCGTGGGGGTAGACGGGGCAGAGTTTATCGGTGAATCTTTTCCGGAATTTTTACCGTGCTTGAAAAAATTAGGAGCGGATGTGAGTATCGTTGAGGAGGGTAACGGTGAGTAAGCCATATCACCTGGGATTGGTCGGCTTTCCTATCGAGCACAGTCTTTCACCACGCTTGCATGGCGCGGCTTTACGAGCTTGCGGGATCGCCGGTGACTATAAATTATTTTCCATCGTTGATTTACCCGAAGGTGAAAAACCCCTCAGCATTATTATAAAAAAAATAAAGAACGGGGATTTGGATGGAGTGAATGTCACTATCCCGCATAAACGAAATATCACTTCTTTTTTGGATAAATTATCTTCTACCGCCCTTTCCGTAGGTGCGGTAAATACGATATATAAAAAGAATGCTTTATTGTGGGGAGAAAATACAGATGTTGCAGGATTTATGAATGATCTGAGGCGGGTTGGTGTGGATCAACGAGAAAATCAGATGGCGTTGATCCTGGGCGCTGGCGGGGCAGCCAGAGCCGCTACCTGGGGATTGCTTTCCAATGGCTGGCGCGTATGCCTTATGGCGCGCCGTGTGGAGCAGGCGCAACAGGTGGTGGAGTGGATAGGTAAAAGTTCATTGGCGAAATTTCCGCCGGGCAACTCACAGATATTCGTTTTGAGGCATGAGATAGAATCACTCCGGCAATTAGTATCTACCGAATCCATCCAATTGATCGTAAATGCGACCCCGCTAGGTATGGCATCTCAGCCTAAGGGAGCAGCCTGGCCTGAGGAAATAGCCTTCCCCATGCAAGCCGTTGTGTATGATCTGGTTTATAAACCTGGGGAAACCGAATTGATCCGGTTAGCCCGTCGTGCGGGATTAACCGCCTTTAATGGAGTGGGGATGTTGGTTGAACAAGCCGCGCTGGCATTTGAAATCTGGACGGGAATGCAAGCCCCCCGGGAAGTTATGTGGCAGGCAGTAGAACATATACAGGAGAAGTAATGATTGCTCGAAGAATGGATTCGTTGACCACTCAATTTTTCGCTTCTTTGGATGAGCGGATAACTGCTTTAAAAACCAAAGGTGTCGATGTCATCCGCCTGGATGTCGGATCGCCGGATATGCCTCCTGCGCCTTTTATTGTAGAGGCTTTGGCGAAAGCGGCAGCCAAGCCAGACCGGCATGGTTACCAGCCACATACGGGAAATTCGGCGTTAAGACAAGCCTGGGCTGAAATGTATCGAAGGGAATATGGCGTTCTTATCGATGCTGATCGAGAGATTATGCCCTTGCTTGGCTCTAAAGAAGGTATTTTCCATCTGCACCAGTCGCTGATTAATTCGGGCGATATCGTGTTGATCCCCGACCCGGCATATTTAACATATACGCAAGCCACACGATTTGCCGGCGGCGAAGCCTATTATTTTCCATTGTTGCCGGAACGAGGCTTCACGCCCGATTTCTCTGCGATTCCGGAGAATGTCCTTTCGCGAGCGAAACTCTTATGGTTGAATTATCCCAATAATCCCACGGGGGCTTCAGTTGGCAAGGAATTCTTTGAAGAAGTGATCAGCTTTTCTGCTCAACGGGGAATATTGGTATGTCACGATGCTGCATACACCCAGGTGACATTCGATGGATATAAGGCTCCCAGCATCCTGGTGGTTCCGGGGGCAAAAGAAACGGCTGTCGAATTCAATACGCTTTCTAAATCTCATAATATGGCGGGATGGCGGGTGGGGGCGATCCTGGGAAACCAAAGTACAATCAAAACATTATATCGTTTGAAAACCAATGTGGATAGCGGTCATTTTTTGCCGGTCATGGAGGCCGCGTCTGCAGCCATGACCCAGGAGCAAGCCTGGATAGCCGAACGAAATCAGATCTATCAAAAAAGACGGGATGTATTAATAGCGGGATTGAACAAATTAGGGTTGCAGCCAGGTAAACCTCAAGCTTCGCTGTATGTATGGTGTCCGGTACCTGATGGCTGGACATCGGCGGTGTTTTGTGAAGCGCTGTTGGAGAGATCGCATGTCAGCGTGACGCCAGGAACCGTATTTGGTGCATGCGGAGAGGGGTTTGTTCGCATAGCCTACACATCTCCGCTGGAGAGAATTGAACAAGCCCTGGGGAATATGAGTCAAATTTGGGCATCATTCGAAAGGAGTGCAGGATGACGCTTCGATTTTTAACCGCCGGTGAATCGCATGGCGCCGCATTGGTTACAATCCTGGAGGGGTTACCGGCTGGCTTGGAATTGTCGGAAGATATCATCAACCGCGAGTTAAGCCGCCGGCAGGCAGGTTTGGGCTCTGGGGCACGCATGAAGCTCGAAACAGACCGCGTGAAAATTTTAGCCGGTGTCATGGCGGGCATGACGATTGGTTCTCCGCTGGCTATGATGATTGAAAACTTAGACCATGCAAAATGGAAAAACAAAGAAGTAACTCCTTTCACCATCCCGCGTCCGGGGCATGCCGATTTAACTGGTACGGTAAAATTTGGATTTAGAGACCTTCGACCAGCGCTTGAACGCGCCTCTGCCCGTGAAACAGCTGCCAGGGTGGCGGTAGGCGCAGTTTGCAAACACCTGCTTTCTCAATTCGGAATTCAAGTGGGAGGCTATGTTGTTTCGATCGGTGCGGTAACCGCTGATATTACAGAAGAATCATTCGAGAAGCGTATTGCGCTAGCCGAAGCATCCGATGTGCGCTGTCCATCTTCTGAAGAAAGTGCCGCTATGCGTCAGTTGATCGAGCAGACTATTCAGGATAAAAATACTTTAGGGGGCGTTATCGAAATCATTGCGCGGGGGGTTCCCCCAGGTTTGGGCAGTTATGCACAATGGGACCGCCGGTTGGAGGCGCGGATGGGTGCGGCGTTATTAAGCGTTCAAGCTATAAAAGGAGTCGAATTTGGAGATGGCTTTAAGCTTGCCTCCATGGTGGGTACCCAAGCGCAGGATGGTATTTATTTAAATAATGGGCAGTTAATTAGAAAAACGAATCACGCCGGTGGGTTAGAGGGGGGTATTACCAACGGGGAGCCCCTGGTGATGAGAGTTGCTATGAAACCAATTGCCACCACGTTGAAACCTCAACCGTCGGTCGATTTGGCGAGTCAAAAAGAAGTGAAAACCCAATACGAGCGCTCGGATTATTGCCCAACGCCGCGCGCCGTGCCAGTTCTGGAAAGCATGGTCGCTTTTGTTTTGGCAGAGGCATTAATTGAAAAATTAGGCGGAGATTCGCTCACAGAAATGCTGCCACGCTTCGAATCAATGCGGAAAGCAGGTTTATCCGATTTACCGATGGACAACACCCCACATATTTTTTGGAGTGAAAGAGAACAGCCATGATATTTCTTTATGGACCTCCCGGATCCGGAAAAACGACACTGGGTAAATTACTGGCGAAATCATTGGATTTGTATTTTGTCGATCTGGACGAATTGATATCTTCTCAAGCAAGATTGTCCATTCCAGATATTTTTGCGGCAGAGGGTGAGAGCGGGTTTCGGCAGCGGGAGAAAGAAGCGCTCCGGCAGATATTGAAGAGAACCGAACAGGTGGTTGCTTTGGGCGGTGGCGCGCTGTTGGATGAAGATAATCGCAGATTAGCAGAGGCACACGGGAAAGTGGTATGTTTACTGGCGCCGTTCGATGAGTTGATGACGCGTATGTGTGATGACCAGGGCAGTCGTCCGTTGCTGGATGGGGAAAAGACCTCCCTCTTACAAGGATTGTTAGAAGAGAGGCGGGACCATTATGAATCATTCCCAATCCAGATACTCACGGAAGGGTGCACCCCTCGAAAATTGGTTCGGGACATTCAAGTTCAGTTGGGGCGTTTCCGTGTTTCGGGTATGGGGAAACCTTATGATGTGATTATCGAGTCGAACAGTTTTTTATCTATAGGTGATGCATTACAGGCGCATAGCCTGGCTGGTCCGGTCGCTGTGGTCAGTGACACAAACGTCGCCGGGTTTTATATGGATAGGGTTATCCAATCACTAATTCAAAATGGATACACAGCATTTTCGGTGATATTACCAGCCGGTGAAACTCATAAAAATATCAATAGCATCGAAATGTTATGGAAAGCCTGCCTGGACAATCAATTGGAGCGTTCCAGTACCATGATTGCCCTGGGGGGGGGCGTGGTGGGAGACATGGCGGGCTTTGCTGCCGCCACCTATCTGAGGGGAATTAACTGGGTGGTAGCGCCAACATCGATGTTGGCAATGGCTGATTCCAGCCTGGGAGGAAAAACCGGAATTGATACTCCACAGGGTAAAAATCTGGTGGGCGCATTCCATTCGCCAGGTTTGGTGATAACCGATCCCAATACTTTGCAAACATTGCCGGAAGATGAGCTACGCAGCGGAATGGCGGAGGTGGTTAAAGCCGGATTGATTGGAGATGATGAACTTTTCGGACAATGTTCTCAAGGATGGGATGCACTCAGCGAAGATTGGTGTTCCATCGTGCGGCGCTCGGCTGCGGTTAAGATCGACGTCATACAAAAGGACCCCTTTGAGCGTGATCTGCGGGCTGTGCTAAATACCGGGCACACCATTGGGCATGCCATCGAAAAAGCCACGGCTTATCGTGTAAGGCATGGTGAAGCCGTTGCGATCGGGATGGTCATCGAAGCGCGCCTGGCGGAAATATTAGGTTTGGCGAGTGCTAATTTCGCAGAAGAGATCCGTCAATGTTTAATTGGATTAAATCTCCCCACGAAATTACCGCCGAATATGGATCGGGAGATATTCTATGCAGCCATGCAGCATGATAAAAAGAAATCTTCCGGCAAAATCACGTTTGCACTACCGGTGAAAATTGGTGAAGTCAAACCAGGTGTGGTGGTTGAAGATATTAATCTAATCCGTTCAATAATAAAATAGTTGGTCATCGATGATTGAAAAACGAAACAAGAAATGTTCCTGGTTAAGGCGCGTGAAAAGATAACTGGTTAATTCAAATCAAATACACATTTGATAGAGTCATAGGAGATAAAATGCCTGTATTCTTAGTGCTTCATGGACCTAACATAAACTTATTGGGTAAAAGAGAGCCAGAGGTTTATGGCAAATTAACCCTGGAAGAAATCAATGATTGCCTGGAAAAAGCAGCCGTGGAATTGAATATTCAGTTAAAAACCTTCCAATCCAATTCGGAAGGGGGATTGATAGACGCCTTGCACGAGGCACAAACCTGGGCAGATGGGGTGATATTCAATCCCGGGGGTTATACGCATACCAGTGTTGCATTGCGGGATGCTGTGGCTGCAATTCATATCCCGGTGATCGAGGTACATTTATCAAATATTTCTGGGCGGGAAGAATTCCGGCATACATCTCTGATTGCACCGGTTTGCCAGGGATCGATTGCCGGATTTGGATGGCGTTCATATTGGCTGGCGTTACAGGCATTGGCAACTCATAATTTGGATTAAGGGTAATTTATACCCCGCGTGCTATAATCCTGAAACCTGATAGTAATTGACTGAAGGTGATTTTTATGATTCTTGTCACGGGTGGAACGGGTTTCATCGGTAAAAATTTAGTGCGCACGCTGGTTGAGTCGGGATACTCGGTAAGAGTGCTGATCAGACCTTCGCAAAAATCACCGGATATGCCATTTGGTGTTCCGGTCGAAGCAGCGGTGACCAGTTTAAGCGATGCGCGAGGATTACGTGCGGCTATGGTGGGAATAGAAACAGTTTATCATTTGGCAGGGGCTGAACGATTGGGGGCTTATGGCAATTTGATGACGGTGGATATCATGGGCACACGTGCGGTAGTTCAAGCCGCTGCCGACGCCAATGTAGACCGATTCTTTTATATAAGTCATTTAGGAGTCGACCGCGCCTCCGCTTTCCCGGTATTGAAAGCTAAAGCCATCGCTGAAGATGATATACGCAAGAGCGGGATCGATTTTACAATCATTCGTTCATCCATTGTATATGGTGAAGAGGATAGTTTTACCACCGGTTTGGCGACATTGCTGTCATCTATCCCATTTATCATTCCCATCCCTGGCGATGGAAAAACGCTGCTTCAACCTCTATGGGTAGAAGATCTGGTGACAGCTATGGTTTGGGCGTTGGATAATAAAGCCACCCGTAATGAAATCTATGAATTAGGTGGACCGGAATTTTTATCACTAACTCAGATCTTCAATCTCACTATGGTGACAATCGGCATAAAGCGTATTTTATTGCCCATATCCCCACCCATTTTACGTGGTTTAACCGTAACCCTGGAATCGGTCAGACCCGATCTTCCTGTTTCGGTGTTCTGGTTGGATTACATGGCAGCCAACCGTACCTGCGCGCTGGATAATTTACCGCGTAGTTTCAACCTGGCTCCGGCACGTATGTCGCATCAGTTGGATTATTTGAAAGGCGTGAATTGGAGCAGACCTCTGTTAAAAACCCTGCTTCAGAGAAGTTGAATAGTTATGAAAATTAATATTAAAAATATTGAATTGGTCGAAGATATGGTAGAAATTGAAGACATCCAGCGCAGGGTTTGGGTGGGTTCGGAAACGGAAGTAGTACCGGCGCATATATTGGTAGCGATTGTCAAATATGGCGGGATATTGATCGGGGCATATATCGAAAAAGAAGGTGTTGAGCAATGTGCAGGATTCGTTTTCGGATTTCCGGGTTTTTATACTACCCCGGATGGACCGCGACCAATGCATTGCTCGGATATGCTGGCTGTGTTACCAGAGTATCGTAATCAGGGTTTGGGATATCGGCTCAAAAGAGCGCAATGGCAGATGGTGCGCAACCAGGGATTGGATCGTATTATTTGGACCTATGATCCTTTGATGAGCCGCAATGCGCATTTAAATATCAACAAATTGGGGGCGGTATGTAATCTCTATTTACGGAATTTTTTTGGTGAATTGCAGGATAGCATGAATTTTGGATTGGCGACGGATCGTTTTCAAGTGGATTGGTGGGTGAATACAAATCGTGTCAAAGAAAAATTAAGCCGCACCGCTCGCAAATCATTGTCTTTTGATCATTATATGGCTGCCGGAGTTACGGTCGTCAACCCTGCCCGGCAAAATTCACTCGGATTTCCTTGTCCATCATCTGACTTATCCTATATAATCGATATTATAAGTAATGATAAATCCGACCTGGACGAACAGCAATTTCCCGCTTTGTTGTTAGTAGAAATCCCATCGGATTTTCTTACTCTCAAAGAGAAAGATCCCTCTCTGGCGAGAAATTGGAGAGAACATACTCGAAATATTTTTGAAGCATTATTTGAAAAAGACTACCTGGTGACAGATTTGGTTTATTCACCCGGGGAACCTTCACGCAGTTATTATGTTTTGAGTTACGGAAAGAGTACCTTATGATCATCGAATCTTTTGTATTGAGGCACATTCGCATGCCTTTACGGTCGACTTTTGCTATCTCCTCCGGTGCAAGCGATGAACGAGATTGTATTATATTAGAAGTCACCGTAGATGGCATTAAGGGATATGGGGAATGCGTCGCTGAGCGCGATCCCAGTTATTCCAGCGAGACGGTAGGGACATCCTGGCATATTTTAAATGAATTTTTAATACCAGAGATATTAGGGAAAGACTTCAAAGAGCCCGGTGATTTCCAGCCAAAAGTCTCCTTCATTATCAAAGGGCACTTGATGTGTAAGGCAGCGGTCGAAATGGCCTTATGGGATGTCAAGGGAAAACAAGAAGGAAAATCTCTTAAAACATTGATAGGTGGCGTACGTTCGAAAGTGGACGTGGGCGTTTCGGTCGGGATTCAAGAGTCACCACAGGCGCTGGTAAAGGTTGTAGAAGGTTATGTTAAACAGGGGTATAAACGGATCAAACTCAAGATCAAACCGCAAAGAGATATCGCAGAAACCCGGGCAGTCCGCAAAGCTTTTCCGGATATGCGCTTGCAGGTAGATGCGAATTCGGCTTATAACATTGAATCGGCAAAAGATTTAAAGCCACTGGACGAACTCGACTTGCTGCTTATCGAACAACCGTTGAATGAAGATGATATTATCGACCATGCTCAATTGCAACCCCAATTCAAAACACCGATTTGTTTGGATGAAAGCATATTATGCGTACGTCATGCCCGGCAAGCTATAGATTTAGGAGCCTGTCGAATCATTAATATCAAGCCCGGCAGAGTGGGAGGCATTACCGAGGCGATGGCGATCCATGATCTGTGTCAACAGAGAAATGTACCCGTGTGGTGCGGCGGGATGTTGGAGACTGGGGTCGGGCGGGCGGCTAACCTGGCATTGGCATCCTTGCCGGGATTTATCCTGCCCGGGGATATCTCGGCTACAGAAAGATATTTTTTCGAGGATATTACCCAACAATGGTTCACATTAAATAACGATAGTACGATAACTGTTCCCGAAGCGCCCGGTTTGGGAATTGACATCGATCCTGATAATCTTGAAAAATACACATTAGCGAAAATGACTATTCCTTAATTTGCTTTTTTAAATTTGTTTCGCTATACTCATATTATTCGTAGGAGGTGGTTATGCAAATTTATGATATTTCAGTGACCATAGAAAACGGAATGCCTGTATGGCCAGGTGATCCACAGGTGGAACTGGAACGAATCGCGGAAATCGGGAAAGACTCTGCGGCTAATATTTCAAAAATTTGTATGGGTTTGCATACCGGCACGCATGTAGATGCGCCAGTTCATTTTCTACCAGATGGAACAGGGGTAGATCAACTAGCTTTAAAAATATTAACCGGGCGGGTTTATGTACTGGAGATGCTTAAAGCGAACCTCATTGATGCTGCGGCATTAGAAAAAGCGGAAATCCCACCTCGAACGCGCCGTTTGATCATAAAAACCCGCAATTCTCAATTGTGGTCTTCAAGTAACAAAGGATTTCACGAAAATTTTGTTGGCATCACCGCTGATGGTGCGCAATATTTAGTCGATCATGGTATCAAGCTGATTGGCATGGATTATTTATCGGTTGCACCATTTAAGCAAGGGCAAATCCCGCATGAAATTTTTCTCAAGGCAGGCGTTGTGCTTGTGGAAGGATTGGATTTGTCGAAAGTAAGCCAGGGTCGTTATTCACTATACTGTTTGCCTTTAAAAATATTGGATGCGGATGGCGCCCCGGCAAGAGCAATATTGATAGGAGTATGAACCAGGCTACAAAAAAACTATTTATTAGAAGCCATGGTATGGATTAATAAACCATTTTTAGCAGTTATATTAATGGCGAGCTTGGTTATTAGCGCCTGTCAATCTGCACCATTAGAATCTGTAAAGGAGGGTGAAATGTCCATTACAGTGTCAAGTCCCGCGTTTAATGAAGGGGGAACCATCTCCCCAAAATACACCTGCGACGCTGAAAATCTCTCACCGGCATTGAATTGGTCTGGCATCCCTCAGAATACAAAAAGCCTGGCTTTGATCGTGGATGACCCGGATGCTCCGGTGGGTATCTTTGTACATTGGGTTATTTACGAGATGGCTGGAAACCTCAATGGATTACCAGAGGGTGTGGCAAAATCTGATATTGTGAACGGGATTGGGATACAGGGAATTAACGATTTTCGTAAAACAGGGTACGACGGACCTTGCCCGCCCAAAGGTTCGACACACCGCTATTACTTCAAGCTATATGCTCTGGATTCTCCACTCAATTTAAAAGCCGGCGCCAGGAAAATCGATGTAGAAAAAGCCATGCAAGGGCATGTGCTGGCACAGGGGCAGCTCATGGGTCGATACAGCAGATAATACACTCATTCGGGGGGAGATAAGGTTATGCCTTGGAAAGGTAAGGTTTGCCCTCCGTCAACCGTGATCACCTGCCCGCGTATCATGCTGGCTGCCGGGCCACATAAGAACGCAACCACACCGGCAATATCCTGAGGTGTTGCCATTCTACCGGCGGGTATTTGTGCGATAATTTTCGATAAATCTTCTTCGATACTTTTAAACGATTGGAAATGGGAAAGGGCTTCGGTCATTACGATACCTGGCGATACCGCGTTGACGATGATTTTTTTATTCGCTAATTCTACAGCCAGGTAGCGGACCAATGATTCCAGGGCTGCTTTACTTGCGCCTACGACCACATAATCGGGCAGCACGCGCTGAGATCCAGGGCTGGATACCGCGACGATAGCACCCCCGCCGCGTTTTTCCATTAATGGTACAGCACGTTGGGTAGAAAATAACAATGAGCGAGCATTGATGTTCATCGTCCAATCCCAGCCTTTAGGTTTCTGTTTTAAAGCCGGGCGGTTATACCCGGAAGCAGCATTGCATATCAAGAAATCTAGACCGTTAAAGTTTTGCTCCACCTGGTCAAATAACGCATTAATGCCTTCAATAGTCCCGATATCTGCTTTTACCACCAGCGCCTGCCTGCCCAGAGAACGGATTTCCGCGGCAGTTTCCTCAGCCGGTTTCCTGTTGCGAAAGAAGTTAACGGCAATATCTGCACCTAATTGAGCAAAATGCAGGGCAATGGCTTTACCAATGCCTCGACCGGAGCCTGTGACAAGCGTTATTTTTCCGTAAAAAGAATTTTCAATCATAGTCTACCTTTGTCCCTGTGAAAATTAGTTTATCAAGCATCTCGTTAAATGGCAACAAAAATGGGGATAATATTTGAAAATCGGTGATCGAAATTGTTTGTTGCAATATTTTTTTTATCTATCAATGATAGAATTTGATCTTATAGTACCCAATCTAATTAATAGAGATCAGAGATGAATATCAGAGCGTGGGAATGATCATGAGTTTTGGCAATAAAACCAATATCGTTTGGAACAAAAGCCTCATTCGGATTGTATTTTCTTATATATTTGCACTGTTGATCGGTTTTTTGGCGTTTTGCTATTTCTATCCACTGAGTTATATTCTTAGCGATGACATTGGATTCTACACCGGCGATAGCGCTCAGCATGTTTCAGGGTTTTATGCTTTTCGCGATACCCCCTGGCATTTACCGGTTTTTTGGACCGATCGACTGAATTATCCCGAGGGGGTAAATATCATCAACACAGACAGCATCCCAATCGTTGCGTTAATCGTAAAGCCATTTATCAAATTTCTACCGCCTGATTTTCATTATTTTCGCCTCTGGTACTTACTCGCATTCTTGGTTCAAGCAGTTGGGGCGGTTTTTCTAATCCACCAGATGGGAAGGCAACGACTGATCGATGGCATCCTGGCAGCATGTTTTGCAGTGATAACCCCCTGTTTTGTATTGCGCTCTGGGCATACGACCTTGATGACCCAGGGAATTCTATTAATTGCCTTGGGTTTTTATTTTAAGGGAATGCAGTATAAGAATAAAAGGATAAAACCGCCTCGAATTTGGTATGGTTTGTGGATTTCACTCATCGGTATTTCGTTTTTGATGCATGTTTATCTTACGGCTATGATCCTTCCTGTCTATTGGGCTGCCGTTTTTGATATGTATGGTAAACGAAATTCTTGGGGTACGATTTTGTTGGATTGCCTTTACCCGCTTGTTGTGTTGATCATTCTATTTTTTGCCTTCTGGTTTTCCCCCAATTCAGTTCTCACGACGGAAGATTCCGGCTATGGGGTTTTCTCGATGAATTTATACGCCCCCTTTGTTGGGGGATCATTGATAACGTGGGGAGAAAATCTCTTACCGGTTTCTCCACAGCAGGCGCATGAAGGACAAAATTATCTTGGCCTTGGTGTAATCATATTATTCTTTTTAGCGATATATTTCATACGCAACTCACTGAAACAGATATGGCAATGCCATCGCTATTTCATAATCCTACTGATGTTATTTTCTATCTTTGCGCTTTCGAATAAGATTTACGCCGGTACGACTCTGCTGTGGGAATACCCACCTTTTTTATCGGAATTAGTGGGCTTTTTGGGGAACCGATTCCGTTCAACCGGACGATTTTTTTGGCCGGTTGGATATGCAATAATATTCAGCGCGATAGCCGGAGTTTTACGTTTGAAGCAGAAGTTAATCCCGTTGATCGTGATGGGTTTACTGATCCTGCAAATTTGGGATGTCCCCAAATTTAATTTTGATACCATAGTCCAAGTTGATCAAACTGCAAAAGAAGCTTTTCCGCCGCGTTTATGGAACAGGTTATTATCCGGTAAAGAGATGTTGTATGTGATGCCAGCGCTCAAATGCGGTGGCCGGGTGGAAGAGATATCCACACTTCAGCTATTGGCTGCCAAAAACCATGTATTGATCAATACAGTTTATGGCGCCCGTAATACGGCGGATTGCGAAGAAAAACAAAAAGATATGCTTTCTCATCTTGAAAGCGGCACTGTACATGTATTCCTGAGCGTGGTGTATAAAAACCCGGTTTCTCTTGAACAGGTAAAGCAATTCATGGGAGAAAATACATATAAGTGGTGCCGTCAATTTAGCCAGGGGATCGTGTGCGTACCAGATCCCGATGAAAGAGATTTAAACGTGCTGAACAGTAAATTGCTATCCAAATTGCCGAAAGAGTAATCGGAAGTTATCAGTTTTTTAAAATCAACTATCCATAAACCTCAAGATATTTATCCATGGATAGAATATATTTTCAATATTATTTACCAGGAAAATAAAAATCCCTTCCATCCAAAAAATCTTCATTTGAACGGAAGGGTATATTATTAAATACCAGAATCTTGAGTTGTCGGTATTAAACTTCTTGCGGCATGGGGGTGCCGCCATTTTTCACATAAGGGGGCGGAAAGATAGCTTCAAACTCATCGCGGGTTACGGTTTCCACTTCAAGTAAGCGGGCAGCCAGGGCATCTAACTTATCCCGATATTGAATAAGAAGGGATTTGGCTTTTTCAAAAGCATCATTGACAATCTTGCGCACTTCGTCATCGATTTGCTCGGCTACGGCTTCGGAATAATCGCGCTGCTCAGAGATTTCCCTGCCCAGGAATATGAGCTCTTCTTTTTGCCCATAAACCAACGGCCCCATGCTTTCACTCATCCCCAGGCGTGTGACCATGGATCTTGCCATACGGGTGACGCGTTCCAGATCGTTGGATGCACCGGAGGTAATGTCGTTGAAGACAATTTCCTCAGCGGCGCGCCCGCCCAACAATCCGATCATATCGGCAATTAATTTCTTGCGCGGCATTAATGTGCGGTCTTCTTCCGGTAATGCCAGGGTATAGCCGCCAGCCATTCCGCGGGCGATGATCGAAACCTTATGTACCGGGTCTGCTTCGGGAAGCGCATTCATAATAATTGCATGACCGGCTTCGTGATATGCCACGATGCGTTTTTCTTCTTTGCTGATCAAACGGCTTTTGCGTTCAGGCCCGGCAATCACGCGCTCGATGGCTTCTTCCATCTCACTCTGACCGATCATTTTTTGATTGCGGCGAGCAGCCAGGATAGCACTTTCATTGACCAGGTTTTCGAGGTCGGCGCCTACAAATCCTGGAGTAGAGCGCGCCAGTACGCCTAAATCGACATCTGGCGATAGAGGTTTTCCCTTGGTGTGAACTTTCAAGATAGCTTCCCTGCCGCGCATATCCGGTCGGTCGAGTATTACCCGCCGGTCAAAGCGACCGGGGCGCAATAAAGCCGGATCGAGGATATCGGGTCGGTTGGTGGCGGCGACGATGATCACATTGGTATCCGTATCAAAGCCGTCCATTTCCACCAGCATCTGGTTGAGGGTTTGTTCGCGTTCATCGTGACTGCCGCCTAAGCCGGCGCCGCGCTGACGACCAACAGCATCGATTTCATCCACGAATACGATACATGGTGAATGCCGTTTGGCTTGATCGAACAAATCTCTTACCCGGCTGGCGCCCACACCCACGAACATTTCTACAAATTCCGAGCCGGAAATGGAAAAGAACGGGACGCCTGCTTCTCCGGAAACAGCTTTCGCCAGCAATGTTTTCCCGGTTCCGGGAGGACCAACCAGGAGGACGCCTTTGGGAATGCGTGCGCCTAAAGAGATGAATTTCTCGGGTTCCCGTAAGAATTCAACGACCTCATAGAGCTCTTCCTTGGCTTCTTCAACACCGGCTACGTCCTCAAACGTGACTTTAGGTTGGTCCCCGGTGAACATACGCGCCCGCGATTTTCCAAAAGACATGGCTGCATTGTTGCTTCCTTGAGCCTGGCGAAATACAAACCAAAAAACCACGGCTAGAATTATGAAGGGGGCTGCATATCCTAACATTGAAATCACTCCCACCCAGGCATTGGGTGGTTTGACTTCGATTTTTAACTTATCGGAAGAAAGCTGTTCTGAGTTCACCCCCAGATTTTCTAGCTGTTCTACCAGCGTGGTTTCGGGTTCTTTGTGAGAAACACTTTCAGCGCCATCCTTGAAGTATATTACGGTGAGTTGATTATCATCCTCCACAAGGACACGTTGAATAAGGCCGCTCTTGATATCGTCAGCCACTTTATTCAAAGGCAACGGTTCCTTGCTGGTTGCTTGCTGTTGGAAATTTATTACCACCATGGCGATGATGGCTATAAACAATAAAATGTAAATGATCGAAGATCGGTTACGCGATGAATTCACTTATACCTCCAATAATATACGACGAATTCCATCGTCAATAGAATATTATACCAATCTCTTTCTTCACTTGGTAGTGACAATAGCTTCCTTACAGGTATTTCTAATGAGGTTCTAACAGGAAGAGCAATCGAAGTTGATAAACCGTTTCATTGTTTATCGCTTGTACTGGTTCAGATTCTTTTGGATTTGTTGAATATGAAGCCGGTCGTGGCTTGCAATTATGTTTACAAGTTCGTTTAAATTGGTTGGACCGAAGATGGCATGTCGGGCAGAGCGCTGCCAGATGTCTTTGGGCATATTTTCCAAATAGGAAAGAATCGTTTTTCGTGTTTCTAAAAAGCCATTGAACGCCTGGTCGCAATCCTGATCGATGTATCCCCGTTGATCTGCCCAGGGATCAGTATCCTTCCCGGGTAAGAATGGATTGTTTTGTGTCAGCACTGCTTTGATACGGGGTAGATTTACCTCGGTATCCACATCCCGCAAGTGACATAAGATTTCGGTGATACACCATTCATCCGGAAAAACACGTTTGTTCCAATGGGATTTATCCAACCGGTCACAAAGCGTTTGTAAGACTGCGGGTGTAGATTTTAATACAGCCAGCATAGTAAATGGCGAGGTGTAATCGGGTTGAAGCGATTCATGAGGAACAGAATCCAACCAGGGAAGTAATTGGCCGATGTCCCCGATTCTATGATTGGGAGATGGTTCTATACTTTGCGATTTATGGGAGTTATCAATCCATATGGCTGTAATCCCCAATTGGCAAGATGGCTCGATATCGTTGACCAGGTCATCACCCACCATGACAACACCGTCTTCTTCCCAACCAAGCTGCCCAAGAAATTCCGTAAAATAAACCGGATTGGGTTTGGCAAAGTGGAAGGTTTCATAAGATGGTACAAGTGCAAAAGGGTATTTATCGACGGATAACCCGGCCCAATCCAGGCGTTGTTCAATGGCGGTAAGCGGAAAGAGTGGATTGGTGGCTACAGCTACCTCATAGTCTCGCTCAAAGGCTTGCTCTACCATGGAGATCGCTGCCGGAAGTGGCATGGTGTATTGCCTTAATGACGGAAAAATATTATTGTAAAAATCCTTTAGAGTTTGGGCGAGTTGTTGCTCCGAAATACCCATGGCCGGATAGAACGCTTCATCGAAGATATCTTTGAGTGTGCATTCAGGGCGGGTATTGACAATCATTGCCTGTGTGGCTGAAAGCAGGGCGCTGCTCATGAGTTGGGGATCTACAACATTTGCCAAAAACCCCGATAGTTTTTTTAAATACGCCGGGATAAAGGCATCGATATCATTGCGTAATAAAGTATCATCCAGGTCCAGCAGAAGGGTCGTAGTCAAGGATATCTCCAGTGAAGGCAGGCGGAAGCATATGGCATTCTCCACAACCAATATGCGGCTCTGGAACGAGCTGATTGGTTTTCGTACAAAATGCTGTTACCCGCACTTGTTGTTTAAGGAATGGAAAAGGACGGTGTAATTCGGGTTTTAATACCATATTCGGGCAGGCATTGGCTAACAATATGCCGGGAACAGGGCAAGTGGCGCAAAGCGATGGTTTCCAGGTTATTGGCGGAATTGCCTGACGGAGGAGGCGGCATTCTTCTAGGTTACGGCCGCGAAAATAGTCTCCGAAGAAGTGTGGGCATTCATTTCCCGCCGGAGTTCGCATAGGGATTCTCTTATATTCTAAACACGGGTGATGTATGTACCGGAACGTGTATCAACCCGGATTATGTCACCTTCGTTTACAAAGTTCGGTACTTGCACACTCAAGCCGGTTTCAGTGGTCACTTTTTTTGTTACACCGGTAGCTGTATCTCCACGGACTGCAATACCTGCTTCGGTGACCAATAAATCCACCGAGGTTGGCAGTTCAATATCCAATGCTTCGCCTTGATAAAACGTAAGCTTGGCTTCCATACCTTCTTTTAAAAAGTCAACGGTCTCGCCTAAAATATCCGCAGAAATGGCGGGTTGATCGTAGGTATCCAGATCCATAAAATAATATAATGAACTATCTGAGTAAAGATACTGAACGTTGTGATAATCTAAACGCACATCCTGAACCCTATCGCCTGAGTTGAATGTTTTTTCAAGATTAGTACCTGTACGCAAATTTCGTGCTTTAATGCGTATGGTTGCTTTTCCGCGTCCTGGTTTATGATGTTCATAATCCAGAACTTTATAGAGATTGGAATCTTGTTCAAAGGTCACGCCTTTGCGCAAATCATTTACATCGATCATATAAAAAACCTTTCATTAAAGTATAACTACGAAGATGGATTATAGCCTAGCCTGAGAGGCGTGGCAAGAGGAAAGCTAAATATGGATGAGTGTGGGACGCGATATTATAAAATAATGCAGGCATTACGGAAAATATTTTGAAAAATATGTCGGTTTATTATCCATAAATTCACTCATGTGGTAAACTTTGTTAAAATGGTTCAAATGTATATTTTCAGGAGGATCAAATGACTGAAAAGACGAAACAAGTTATTTATATAGAAGATGAACCAGAAATGGTAGACCTTGTCACTTTGATCCTCAACCGGAAAGGTTTTGCTGTTAAAGGAGCCGGTGGGGGTCGGGAAGGATTGGATTTAGTAAAGAAAGAAATGCCCGATCTTGTTCTGTTAGATTTAATGATGCCAGATGTGGATGGATGGGATGTATACCAACAAATGAAAGCCGATGAACACATGCGAAAAATCCCGGTGATCGTGATTACGGCAAAAGCGCAGAGCATCGACAAAGTACTTGGTTTACATATTGCGAAAGTGGAAGCCTATATATCCAAACCATTCACGCCGCAAGAATTGCTGGATAGTGTGGATAAAATATTTGGAAAGTAATTTTTTTCATTATCCAGAGTAGTTGATTGGCGTTTTTCATTTTCCTATGGGTTTCAAGCCCCCTATGCCGCAAGTAGTAATAACAAATCAAAGTCAACCCAGCGTGATACCTGTGCATGCCGATATTTGTGCAAATTTTTGGCGGCGGTTGAAAGGGTTAATGTTCCATTCGCCGCTGTCTTATGAAGAAGGTTTATTACTGATATATTCACGGGATAGTCGCTCGGACACAACCATACATATGATGTTTGTAGCGACTGATTTGACGGTGGTTTGGATTAACCGTGATAACATTGTTGTGGATGTATGTTTGGCAAAACGGTGGGGGCTGGCTTATTCACCTCAAATGCCCGCTCGTTTTGTTTTAGAAATGGCGCCAGAGCGAATGCAGGATTTTAAAATTGGCGATATTGTTCAAATGAATTCATCAAACTTATGATAAAAAAAACATTCTTCATGTTAGTGTTACTGATTTTTGCAATCCCGTCCTCCATATCGCTTGGGCAGGAGACGCCTGAAGGTCCGTATTATGAGGTGCAATCGGGGGATTCTTTGTGGGGAATCGCGCAACGGTTTGGCGTTTCTATGACCGAACTGGCTGAGATTAATAATATTTCTGACCCCGCACAACTAAAAATCGGAATGAACGTGATTATCCCTGGGCTGGAGGGTCTGACCGGTAAACTGACCACGCGAACGGTTAAATTTGGAGAATCATTAAAAAGTTTGAGCCGCTATTATCAGATACCGGTATCTTTATTGGCGCGTCTGAATCATCTTACCAGTCCGGGAGAAGTGTATGCCGGATATTCGCTGGTGATCATCGAAAACGAAACGAGCGATTTGCCTTACGAAAGAATGTTAATAGACGAAGGGCAGTCTCTA
>JAFGJM010000007.1 GCA_016929095.1 Anaerolineales bacterium
AGGTATTAGGTATTAGGTATTAGGTATTAGGTATTAGGTATTAGGTTTCTGCTTTAAACACTGGCTGCCTTGTTGCCTTGTTGCCTTGTTGCCTTGCCTATTTAGAATAGGCAAAACGAGTTTAACACGTGCGGACAGCTTTGTCAAAGAAAATCAACTTATATTGACACTCCTCTCTGGCTGGGTTATAGTGCATAGCATGGCAACAGGGCAAAAGTCAACACACCGTAACCGGGGTAACATTAAACGCATACTTTGCATAGGTGCTCTGGTTGCATCGATGCTGGCGTGCAACTGGCCAGGGAATAGATCGCTCTCTGATGGCAGCCCCACATCCCCGGCGGCTGAAAGTAATGGCGACGCCATATTACCGCCTGCACCAACCTCTCCGCCAACTATCACCCCCGAACCGACGCCAACCATCCCGCCCACAGCACGTATTGCCAATGGTGATACAGCGCTCGAAAATGGCGATTGGGATATTGCCCGGCGAGAGTATGGTGATGCACTTCAAATCAGTCAGGATGCGCAAATTCAAACCGCGGCACTCCTGGGCATGGGTAAAACCAGTTATCAGAGTAACGATTATCAAACCGCAGAAGAAGCCTTTACCAGCCTCATTCAAAATTACCCGCAATCCACCGATCTTCCCTATGCCTATTTTGGTTTGGGACAAACCTATATGGCGATGGAGCGCTACGGCGAAGCAGCAGATGCCTATCTAAATTATATGGCTTACCACTCAGGGATAATCGACGCCTATGCGCTTAACTTACGGGGGGATGCACTGAAAGCTGCCGGCGATTTTGTGGGTGCTACAAATGACTATCGCGCCGCGCTGCAATCACCCGGTTTGCTGGATGATATTGAAATCGAAATTAAACTCGCCCATACCCACGCTATTGCCGGCGATTATGACACTGCCATCGCCATGTACCAAGATATTTACAACCGCACCGCCAGCGATTACACCAAAGCTCAAATCGATTTATATGTGGGACAGGCATACACAAACCTGGGTCAAATGGAAAATGCCTATGCTGCGTACCAGGATGCGGTGAATAATTTCCCCACATCATACGATAGCTATTCGGCGTTACTCACATTGGTCGAGCACGGGCAACCGGTTAATGAGTTGAACAGAGGTATCGTCGATTACTATGCCGGTCAATATGGCGTTGCCCTGGCAGCTTTAGACCGTTATCTTCAATCTGATATGACAGACCCCGGTGCGGCGCGCTATTATAATGGATTGACATACCAGGCTACCGGCGGTTACGAAGACGCCATTGCCCAATGGGATAAGATTATCATCAATTTTCCTGAAGACCGGTTTTGGGATGACGCCTGGGAACAAAAAGCTTATACCCAGTGGCAATATCTGGGGGATTATGAACAGGCTATTAAAACGCTGTTGGATTTTGTTTCCACCGTGCCAACCCACGAACGAGCCGGTGAATTTCTTTACGATGCAGCCGTTGTGGCAGAAATGGATGCCCAATTGGCAAGAGCTGCCGAGATATGGGACCGTGTGTCATTAGAGTACCCGGGTTATGAAAAATCCTGGCGGGCGTTATTATTAGCCGGTGTTTCACGCTACCGCCTGGGGGATTTCGCCAATGCAGATAGCTCTTTTCAACGATTGCTTGCCAACGCCGCCACTCTACGGGAGCGATCGGCTGCCCTACTATGGCAGGGTAAAACGCAAAATGCGATGGGAAATACACAGGCGGCTCAAGCGCTTTGGGAGCAATGCAGCGCGGTTGACCCGACCGGTTATTACAGCGAACGCGCTCGTGATATTGTGATCAATCGCCAACCCTTTGCCCCGCCGAATGCCTACGATCTGGTCATCGATTGGGATGCCGAGCGCCGCCAGGCCGAAGATTGGCTGCGCGCCACCTTTAACCTGACCACTGATACCGACCTTTCGTCACCTGCCGCTCTCAGCAATGATCCGCGTTTCACCAGGGGGACTGAGCTTTGGAAACTAGGATTATGTGAAGAAGCACGCGCGGAGTTTGAAGATCTACGCGGCGCCTTTCAAGATAGCCCGGTGGATAATTACCGCCTGACTAATTATCTGTATGATTTAGGACTATATCGCAGTGCCATTCTGACTGCCCGCCAAACCTTAAACCTGGCAGGGCTGGATGATGCCACTTCATTGACAGCGCCAGCCTATTTCAATCATGTGCGTTTTGGGATTTATTACTCCGACCTTGTTATCCCCGCAGCGGAGATGTATGAATTTCATCCGCTCTTTTTATTCAGCGTCGTGCGTCAGGAAAGCGCTTTTGAAGGCTTTGTATATTCCTCTGCCGGCGCCCGCGGTTTAATGCAGATCATACCCGCTACCGGTTTAGAAATTGCATCCAGCCTGGGCTGGCCGGAAAACTATGATGATAATGACTTATATCGCCCGGTCGTCAGCATCCTTTTAGGCAGTAACTATTTATCCAAATGGCGAGACCGTCTTGGGAATGATTTCTTTGCCGCTCTGGCGGCGTATAACGGTGGTCCCGGAAATGCCCAGGCGTGGCAGGAAATCGCCGGCGGAGACCCGGATCTATTCCTGGAAATCGTCCGATTCGAAGAAACGCGCAATTATATCCGCGGCGTATATGAAAACTTCAACATCTATCGACGCATCTACGCCAGAAATCCTTGATGGAGTGTTTGCGGGGTGGATTGTCAAATATAAAATGATAATTTGGATTTTAGCCCAAGAATCAGATTAAACAGAACCCCAGGTGTTTTCGTCATTTAATTTTTACGACCTTTCCTCCGGTCATACGGGGTAAATCATCCGGTTTCAAGCAAAAAACCGCGTGCGGAGTCCCGGCAGCCGCCCATACTTCCTCATATTGAAATAAATCTTCATCGATAAAAGTTTCTAAAACTTCGCTATGACCCAAGGGCGGTACACCGCCGATCACAAATCCGGTGTGCTGGCGTACAAACGCGGCATCGGCTTTCCCCAAGGGTTCACAAATCTCTGCTTCGATCACTTTTTCATTGACCCGGTTGGACCCACTGGCAACGACCAGAATCGGTCGTTCGCTGCGTTTTGCCTTGAATACCAGTGATTTGACGATCTGCTCCACCTGACAGCCAATGGCTTGAGCTGCTTCGATGGCTGTGCGGGCAGAATCGGGCAATTCTACCACTTGTACCGATAATCCTAAAGTTTGCAGTGCGTTCTGCACTCTCTGTGCGCTGGTACTGAGTTGTTGTGACATGATGCCTCCAGAAAAATTATATCCATCCTTTTCGCCGGATCCATAATAGCATACCAAGAGGTAAGGAGAAGAAAAACACCATGGTGATGAAAAAAGCCAGCTTTCCGGTCCAACTTTGTAAAGTGGCAACGGGTTGAAAGAAGTTCATGCCAAAAAAACCGGTAATAAAGGAAATCGGCATGAAAAAGGTGGTGATTATGGTCAGTGTTTTCATGATATCGTTCATGCGGTTATTGATCACGGAAAGATAGGTGTCCAATGCCCCGGATACCAAATCGCGGATACTCTCGGTAAGGTCATATAAACGAACCAAGTGATCGTAAACATCCCGAAAATAGACTTTAACCGGCGACTCAATCACCTTATAGTCATCGCGGGCTAATTTATTCAACACCTCTCTTTGCGGACCGATCACTCTGCGCAGGTGCAATACGGCGCGTTTGAGAGTGAATATACGTTCCAGCATTTGCTCGGTCGGTTTTTCGAAGACCTGATCTTCTGTATGGTCGATCTCATCATCCAGCGCTTCAACCACCGGCATATAACTGGCGACAACTTCGTCGGCGATGCGGTATAAAAGATAATCCGGACCATTTCTCCAAAAACGATCGTCCCGCAGACAACTACCCCAAACCTTTTCAATCCCTGAAATGCGTTGATCGTGGTGCGTAACAATATAATTATCTCCAAGAAAAATATCCAATTCTAAAGTATCCACATGATCTTCATTTTGGTGATCGAAAATAACCGCATGTAAAACGATATATAAGTAACTCCCCCAATCATCCAATTTAGGTACATGGGATTCTTGCAACGCATCGTCCACCGCTAAAGGATGGAAGCCAAAAATTTCGCGTAGAATTGGTTCGTCCGTTTCAGGGGGTGTGGCTTCGAAATCTACCCATAGAAATCCTTTTTTGCTTTTTAAAATATGGGCGAACTCGGCTACTTTGAGATCAGTTTGAATGCCTTCATCCGGCGAATAGTAGAGTGAGCGGATCATCGGATACTCTCCTGCGAACATACTTTCCGAATTATACAACCACAGCTCGCATTATTGATAAATCGCAACCTTGCTATTACAATGTTTATGAGTACATATTTCATAATTATTGGGAGGCTGGAAAATGAATCTGGTGAGTGTTAAAATAGAAAAACCGGAAGACACGAACTTCATCCTTGGGCAATCACATTTTATCAAAACCGTGGAAGATATACATGAAGCCTTGGTGATGGCTGTGCCGGGCATCAAATTTGGTCTGGCTTTTTGTGAAGCTTCAGGGAAATGCCTGGTGCGCTATACCGGAAATGACCCTGCCCTGATAGAGATGGCGCATAAAAATGCTTTGGCGATTGGCGCCGGTCATAGCTTTATCCTGTTCCTGGGCGATGGATTTTTCCCCATCAATGTGTTGAACCAGGTAAAAATGGTGCCTGAAGTGTGCCGGGTGTTTTGCGCCACAGCGAACCCGGTGGAAGTGATCGTTGCTGAAACCGAACTGGGCAGGGGTATTTTAGGCGTGATTGACGGAAACGCCCCCCTGGGAATCGAAGGCGAAGAAGACATAGCCTGGCGCAGAGGCTTCTTGAGACAAATCGGTTATAAATTGTAGAATCGCTATCGGATTAGGTTCACGAAACTCGGGCTGCATCTATTCAATGTGATCACGAAATTTCGCTTCAATGCGATCCAGCGGTTGGAAACCGGTGACTCGTTCAACCGGTTTTCCTTTGACGAACAACATTAACGTAGGAACCCCCATTACCTGATAACGAGTTGTCAGGTCCATGTTTTCATCAATATTAAGTTTTACAACTTTCATTTTACTTACCCAATTTTGAGCTATTTGTAAAACTACCGGATCGAGCATTTTACAAGGGCTACACCACACAGCAGTAAAATCAACTAATACAGGCAGAGGATTATCCAGCACCTCTGCCTGAAAGTTTTCTTCGTCAACATACGTTAAGTTGGACAAAACTCCTCCTTCTTACTGAAATCGCTATTTTGAAAACTAAGGGAATTTCTTTGATACTACTCAGAGTTATGTGATATGTCAAGTGAGATCGTGATATAAACTGGCTCGTTAATATTTATGGGCTATAAACCCGGCGTTTCAATTCCGCCACGAACGGCAATGTCCGGTAACGATCGGCGTAATCCAGACCATAACCCACCACCCAAACATCCGGGATTTCAAAACCGACATAATCGAATGGAAACACACCGTTATCCCGTTTTTTACGCACCAACACACAGGTATGCAGCGAAGCAGGGTTACGGTCTTTAAGGATTTTATGCAGATATTTTAGCGTAATCCCCGAATCGACAATATCTTCAACGATCATAACATGCTGTCCATCGATGGGTTCTCGTAAATCCATTAATATACGTACTTCTCCGATGGTGGTAGCTTTACCATAACTGGAAAGCGCCATGAAATCAACCACATGGGGAATAGAAAGTTCCCGGGTAAGATCTGCCATAAAAATGAAAGCGCCTTTTAATATACCGATCATATAAAGACGCTCGACATTGGCAAAATCCTTATTGATTTGCGCCGCCATTTCTTTAACTCGGGTTTGAATGTCTTCTTTTGAGATAAGAATGCGTTCCAAATCGGGGTATTGTTCAGTCATGATTATTTCCTTCTTCCTTAGGGGAGACTTTGCATGTTTCTTCAAGCTTCACCCAGCGCCTGAGTATACACCTATTAATATGGTTTGTCATCGCAAATAGGGGTTATTTTTTTTATTTTTAATTTTTTACTACAATTCCACGAACGATTCCACCCTCTACTCTCCCGGAGGTGTTCGATTTTTTCCCTGTCTTCCAGGTATGAAAAAAAACGTAAACCTTTGCTGCCTTCGACAGGCTCAGGCAGCGGATAGGTGGCTGAGCTTGTCGAAGCCACCAATGAAACGTTACTTTCTTCTATGGATAATGCGGGGGTTTTTTCTGCCCGGCATAGCGACTTATATGAATAATATGAGTATTTATTATGGAAACCAGGAAAAAAGGAGGGTAATTTTCTTCGATCAAAAAATCAGGCGTCCTTTGACCAGAATCATCACTGATCTATAAAAGACCCGTCAGATTTTCATATAATCGATCTGGAAAAAAATCCAAGTGCAAACATATATTTCATCTCGAAATGTTCGATGAAAATCTGAAAGTTCATAAATTAAACTTAATTTACTTCCTAACTACTTGAAAGTTTTTACGAACTGTCATTGCGAGTAAGTCCACATCGCTAAGGCGTTCTTCTATCTGAAAGGAACTCAACTCTCTTGTCATTCTGAGCGAAGCGAAGAATCTAATTTATGATCGTGCAGATTCTTCGGTCGCCCTGGCGGGCTTCCTCAGAATGACAGTTCCTTAGGAGCGAGGAACGAGCGAAGCAATCTTGATATCATTATTCTTCGTGGGGAAATACTTTCCGGATGACTCATCAATATTTTTTTTAGTAGATAATTTTTGGTTTGATACGTTTTATTAATAACCTATCCCCTTTTTTCAGATATAATCCAGCCTGCAAAGGACTAATCACTTGGGACGGACTATCGAATGCGCATCCTGACTTTGTGCTACGAATACCCTCCGATAGGCGGCGGCGGCGCAAAAGTTGTAGCAGGTTTAACGAAAACACTGGCGGATCAGGGAAATCACGTAGATTTGGTGACAATGGCGTTTCAAAATCTTCCCCGCTACCAGCAGCTAGATGGGGTAGACATTTACCGCGTTCCCTGCATGCGCAGAAAAGCTTCAATCTGTCACCCTCACGAAATGGCTTCTTACATTTGGAAGGCGCAACCTTTATTAACGAAACTTACCCGCCAATCCCACTACGATATTAACCACACCCATTTCATTTTCCCGGATGGTGTGCTGGCATATCGGATTAAACAATTGACCGGTCTTCCATATGTAATCACCGCACATGGTTCCGATGTCCCCGGATATAACCCTAACCGGTTTAAACTATTACACGTGCTTATGAAACCCATCTGGCAAAAAATCGTCAAGGAAGCAGATGGCATCGCTTCCCCCAGTCAATTTCTCTCTCACTTGATCCAGAAAAACCTGCCCGGTAAACATGCAAGCGTTATCCCCAATGGATTCAATAGCGAACGTTTTAATTCCAATATTCATCAACCCGATCGTGTGCTGGTAGTAAGCCGTATCTTTGAGCGAAAAGGGATTCAATACCTGATCCGGGCTTTAGAAGGCATGGATGCCCCTATTCAAGTCGATATTGTGGGGAGTGGGCCTCACCTCGATTCGGTCAAAGAGATCACCCGTTCCATCCACAGTGCAGCCACGATTGTGTTTCACGAATGGCTGGAAAACGACTCCCCCCAATTACAGGCGCTTTATGAGCAAGCAGGTATTTTTGTTTTTCCGTCTGAAGCGGAAAATTTCCCGATCGTGTTGCTGGAAGCCATGGCAGCCGGGCTGGCTATCATCACCACTAAAGATACCGGTTGCGCCGAAGTGGTGGGAGAGGCAGCCTTATTAGTGGAACCTCGTAATCCCCAGGCGATTCGTTTGGCATTACAGTCCTTAATTGATCAACCCGATCTCCAGACTTCACTAGGGGAGGCGGCCCGAGAAAGAGTAAATAGCCATTTTTCCTGGCCTAACATTGCCAGCCAATATATCGCCCTTTATCAAAAAGCTATTCAACAGAGGCGGGCATGAATATCATGGCGAAACTTCGCTGGTTTATCCTGGATAAATCCATATCTGCACGCCGCGCCCGTCAAAGGGTAAAAATCGGTTTCCTGGTAATCCTCTTTGCCGCGCTATTTTGGGTCATTCCCATCCATCGCGTGGTGCAGGCTATGATCGGCGCATCACTTCCCTTATTATTACTCGGCATTATCATTCAAATCCCATCCACTTATCTTAATGCCCTGGAATTGAAATTAATCATCAAAAACCAGGGACTTACCCTCAGTGTACTCCAGGTATGGGTTATTAATCTGGTGATCAAGTTTTACACTCTATTCATGCAAGGCACCCTGGCAGCCACCGGAATCCGCTGGTATAAATTTTCCCAAAAAGATAATAAACCCGCCGAAGCACTGGCAAGCGTTGCCTTTTACCGATTATTGGAAACATTTTTGAGTATAGCTATGGGATTGGCTTTCTGGGCGCTCAACAGCAATAAACCCTTTCAACTGAATGCGTTGTTGTTAATTAGCGTGCTAATCGCCATCACAGTTTTTTGGGTTGCCATTACTCGCCTAAGTAAGCCTGTTCTGACCTGGATCAAACGTCAATTTGCATCTACAATCGAAAAGCCCGGATGGAAAACTCTTTACGCGTTTACAGAAAAAATCCTCCTTGCAATAGCTGCCTTCAGCAGTTTTTCGGGCTGGCAATTATTTTTAGTCATCGTGGTTGCCATAAGTCAACAACTGGTAAGCGCCGTATCTAATTACTATTTTGCGTTATCCATAGGGATTACCTTGCCGCTCAAAGACATCATATGGATTTCATCAGTGGTGGTTTTATTAACTCAGCTTCCCATTGCGGTTGCGGGAGGCTTTGGTGTTCGTGAAGCCAGTCTGGTCGCTTTAATGGCTACCTTTGGCATACGCGGAGAACAAGCATTAGCATATTCTTTCCTGCTGTTTTTGAGAGGGGTTCTCATCAGCCTATCTGGCGGTTTGCTGGATCTTATTCAAACTCTGATGGACAAACCATCGGTAAAAGTCGAAGAAAATGTGGAGTAGAGGATGAGGGTTTGTCTGATTGCCGTGGAAATATTTGCATGGGGAAAATATGGCGGGTTTGGTAGAGCAACACGCATCATAGGGAGAGAACTCGCAAAACGCGGCATCGATGTCATTGCGGTTGTTCCACGGCGTGCCGACCAGCAGCCCGTCGAAGATTTGGATGGTATTCAGGTTTTGAGTTACCCCCCAAAAGAATGGCTGTCATCGCTCGATTTGTATAAAAAAGCTAACGCCGATATCTACCATTCCATGGAACCCTCCCTGGGGACATATCTGGCACAACGTGCCATGCCGCACCGGAAACATCTGGTCACTTTTCGCGATCCGCGCGATCTGCAGGATTGGATCATCGAATTCAAATTACCTTCGCTTAACGCACTTCAAGTTTTCTCGAACTGGCTGTATGAAGACAACTGGCTGGTAAAACACGCCGTCCGCCGGGCGGATGCCTGCTTCACCACTGCTCATTGCCTGATCCCGAAAACCAAAAAGAAATACCGTCTGAAAAACGCTCCGGAGTTTCTCCCCACGCCGGTAGCCATACCCGACCATATCGAAAAGTCAACCGAGCCCACGGTGTGTTACCTGGCAAGGTTAGACCGTCGTAAACGCCCGGAATTATTTTTGGATTTGGCGTCTTATTTCCCGGAGGTAAAATTCTTGGTAGCCGGACAAAGCCGTAATGCAGCCTGGGAAGCGTATCTGCGTAAAAAATACGCCCATTTATCCAATCTGCAATTCCTGGGCTTTGTCGATCAATTTTCGGGTGAGGGGTTGGCGTCCATATTGGGAAAATCCTGGGTGATGGTGAACACATCGGCGCGGGAAGGGTTGCCCAACTCATTTCTTGAGGCTGCCGCTCACGGCTGCGCCATATTGAGTTCGGTCAACCCGGATGAATTTGCCTCACGTTTTGGATATCATGCAAAAGACAATGATTTTGTACACGGCTTGCGTACCCTGTTAGCGAATGATCTCTGGCAGCAGCGTGGAGATATGGGGCGCAAGGAAATGCAAGAAGTCTTTTCCCTGGGGAACGCCATTGACCAACATTTAGCCTTATATCAAAAGGTCGTTGGTAGTACACCTTAATTGGTAAAATTATTAAATTTCATGACAAAATTAATCATTTCTACTGTTCGACGCCATATCCCGGTTTCAGAGCCTTCCGGTTTTTTATACACACTCGATTTTGAAAATCAGCGCATCTTACGCCGCACCAACATCATAGAACCACCCTATCGGGAATGGGATAATAATCCCCGGGGTGGATTACGCGGCTGCCGCGGCATCGCCATTAACGATGAACAAATCGCCATCGCCAATGCTTCATATATATATAGATTTAACCCAAATTGGACAGCCCTGGGAATTATCTCCCATCCTTCATGCACGGCTATTCACGACATACTTCTGAGTGATAATGGTGTTTGGGTGACATCAGCCAGGAATGATCTGTGTGCGTTCTTGGAATACTCCGGGAATATGCGTGAATTTATCTATCTAAGAGAATATGGCATATCGTTGAAAGGATTAGGCTGGCTGCCGCCCATAGTAATGGATGCCGACAATATTCCAAACAGTGATATCGATTTCCGCGATCCGCGCACCAACGATGATGAAAAATACAACCTGGCGCATGTAAACAGCATTTGCTTTCTGGCAAATGGGGATAAGCTAATCTCAATGGGATTAGTATTAAACAGCAAAGCAGCAACATTATTGAAAGTGAAGAAATGGTTATATGACGCCGGATACTGGCAAACCATATTAGCTTTCAATCGAAAAGTTCGAGAAACCTTGAAGCTTCGAAAATCAATGCATTCAGAATTGATCGTCAGCCCTTCCCAGGGCATATCGGCCGTGGTCCGCGTGGCGGATAAGGGGGAAGTATCCTTATGTCTTACGCTTGATAGAATCAATACCCCCAGTCACAGCCTCTTACCGATACATGATGATGTTGTTATATACTTGAATACCACGAAAGGAGAAGTTATTCAATTTAATCATGATTCAGGGCATATTATTTCTACGACCAAAGTCACTGATGGCTTTTTACGCGGCGTAACGCTGCTTCCCGATGGGAATGTGATCATGGGCAGTAAAGGGGATTTGATCGTCTTCGATCTTAATGATCAAAAGATCATTTCTTCCATTCGAATATCATCCGATCCCAACGAATCGGTTTATGATATAAAAATCTTACCCGCTCATTTCGATTTACCGCCTTATACCTTATCGGAACCGGTAAAAAACCTGCAACCTCAGCCAGGATGAAACGATTTGGTGATACCCAATTTCTTGATCATTGGCGCTTCCAAAGGTGGCACAACCACTTTGAATTACGTATTGGATCAACACCCGGAAATCTTCATGAGCCCGGTAAAAGAATCCGGTTTCTTTTGGGTATCCGGAGAGAAATTGACCTATCAAGAACCAGGCAGTCAGAAACTTCGCTTTCGGGTGGTGGATAATTGGGAACAATATCAAAATTTATTTATCGATGTCACCGATCAAAAAGCCATTGGGGAGGCTTCGGTAAGATATCTATGCCACCCAAAATCACCTGCCCTGATTCACCAATTCATTCCACAGGCGAAACTGATCGCCGTCCTGCGCCAGCCCGCCGACCGGGCTTTCTCATCGTATCTCCATAATTTGCGGGATGGGTTGGAACCGTGCAAAGATTTCGAAGAAGCCATTGCCCAGGAAAAACACGGCTTACGCCAAAATTGGGTTGGATTGCAGTATTTGAACAGCGGGTTGTATTTTGCGGCTCTCCGGCGCTACTTGCAATTATTTGACCGCTCTCAGTTATTCATCCGCTTATTTGATGATTTACAAAACGACCCCCAGACCTTATTCCGTGATTTATTTCGTTTCCTGGAAGTGGATGAGACGTTCAATCCCGATTTATCGCATAAGCATAATGTCTCCGGGGTTATTCGGAATCCCTTGCTGCGACGCATGTGGACCGGAACGGTGAACCTGCGGGTATATCTGCGCCCCTTTCTCGGCGGGCGTTTACGCCACAATTTATCAGAGTGGGTGTATAAAGATGTGGAAAAGCAGCCCTTTCCTCCCCCATTACGCCAGGAGTTGACCGATTTTTACCGGGAAGATATCTTACAATTACAAGACCTCCTGGGGCGCGATCTCAGCCACTGGCTGAGATATTCATCCGATAAAACCTGAACGCCCACAATCAAGCCGAACAAAATGCCCGGAATGCGAACTGTGCATAAAACAATCCTGAATGTCCAAAATATCCCCCTGCTTCTGCTGCTGATTTTCAACCTGGTGATCGGGGCGGTTTACATCGAAGATTATGGTCTTTCGTGGGACGAGCCCAGCCGTTTCCAGGTTGCCGAAAGAAGCCTGGCTACTTATTTGGGTGCAGCTAAAGAGCCTTCCGGTAAATTATATTTGGCGATCAGTAAAATGGGCGCCAATACGGTGAATGCCATATTCAAGAATTGGGATTCCGTCGAATCATGGCATTACTTCAATTTCATGTACTTTCAGTTGTCTTTGATCTTCTTCTACATGATCTGCCTGAGGTTCTTCGACCGTTGGGTATCCTTTGCTACAACCTTGTTATATGCCAGCCAGCCTCTCCTCTGGGGTCATGCCTTTATCAATCCCAAGGATATCCCTTTCACCATGTATTTCTTAGGAGGACTCGCATTTGGTTTGAGGGTTATCGAGGCCGTTACCAAACATCAGGTAGGAAATAAACCTCTCATATACCCCCGCCAGATATTATCTGTTTACCGCGACAATGCCAATCAGGAATGGTCAACTATTAATGACCGTCGCAAAAAAATCATCCGCAAGGCAGCACTGCTTTCGTTTGGGGTATTGGTCTTATCTATTGTCCTGACGCCTGTTGTGGGATGGGTGATCAAGTTTTTTATCACACAAGCCGCACAGGGAAATTCTGCTGATCTCATCAGCCAATGGATCACTCAAATGGCTGAGAATATTCATGATATTCCCGCCGAATTATATGCACAAAAAGGGGTGAAAATCTATCTCCGCCTGGTGGGTTGGTATGGAATAACGGTTCTGTTATTTAACATTATCCTGGCTGTTTTTGTGTTCCCTCGCACCCTACGCCAATTATTTAAAAATGAGATAATGCCTCTAATCCAAGATGGATTGAGATTCCTGAAAAATGCTAACGTGTGGGTTGCCGGTGTTTTCATCGGTATGGCAACCTCCGTCCGCGTTCTGGGACCTGCAGCCTGGTTGTTACTGCTGGGTTATCTGACTCTAAAATTCAGGCGCAAGGCATTCCCGTCAGCTCTGGCAATGCTGATTGTCTCATTAATCGCCCTGATTTTAGCCTGGCCAAGTATGTGGATTTCACCTCTGGAAGCGCTCCATAACACCGCTACAAAAGCCGCCAATTTCCCCTGGGAATCTACGGTGATGTTCAGCGGTATTGAATATCCCGCCAATCAATTGCCACGCACCTACATGCCGGTGTTGTTATCCTTGCAATTAACCGAACCGGTGTTGCTTTTGTTTCTCGGTGGGCTTGGTTTGGCTTTAGCCGGGTTAAAAAATCACCGCCATGAATGGCAAGCGACTGCTTTCTTTGCCGCATGGTTTTTCATCCCTTTGATTGGCGTTGTTATAGTGCAACCCACCATGTATGATAATTTTCGGCATTTCACCTTTATTTTGCCCGCTTTATTTTTGTTCTGCGGTATCTGCCTGAAAACTCTCTTTCGATTATTTAGAATTGATATTCTCCGCATCGCTCTCTTGTTCTTATGCCTTTTGCCCTCGATATATTGGAATATTGGACTGCATCCTTATCAATATGTCTATTACAACAGTCTGACTGGGGGCGTCAGGGGCGCATTTCGCAATTACGAATTAGATTATTGGGCTACATCCTATCGGGAAGCGGCGCAATATATCAACGAGATCGCACCACGCAACGCCCGGGTGATGGTCTGGGGACCAGCGCGCCTGGGAATGTATTATTGCCGGCCCGATATAGAAATCCAGCGCTCATTGGAGCATTGGGATGAGGATGAAAGCGATACGCCAATCTATGCGATCATTTCAACCCGCCACAATAAAGATCAACAAATATCTCCGGATTCACCCGAATTATTCTGGGTGGAGCGCGACGGCGCCCGGCTGGTGGTGGTAAAACAAATACCACACTGAAACGAAAAGGGTAAAAATATCCCATATAAAAAGCAAGAAATATAAGAAGCAGGCAATCAGGTAATCAGGCAGCAATGTTGCGTTTGTATTTCAACTCGCCAAGACGATCTATTATCAGTTGGGGGTTACCAGTTATTCATATTTCAAATAAATTATCTGTTATAATACTAATCGGATATTATTAGTCGCATATTATCCGATAATTATCAGCTTGCGATATATAGCCTTTGATTTATCGGTAAATGGTCAGCATTGATGCCAATTTCGCTGCTCTTTGTAAAATGAGTTATCCCCAAAGGAAAACCTTTATGAGAAACGCATATTCTTCTTCTACTACTCCGAAATCTTCCGGAATTACACCGGAAGCTGTTTACTATAATCGGCGTTCGTTCATGAAATCCGCAGGCGCAATAGCCATGGGCGCATTTCTGGCAGCTTGTAATCCGGGATATGAAACAGATATTGAGTCAACTTCTACTCTATCAGCCTCCCTGGTTGATGAATTGGGAGCCCCTGCCAATTCATATGAAGAGATTACCAGTTTCAATAATTTTTATGAATTCACGCTGAGCAAAACCGAGGTAGCGGATCTGGCCAAAGATTTTAAAACATCGCCCTGGGAAGTTGAAGTCAGCGGGTTGGTGCAAAAACCCGGCGTATACACGATAGATGATTTAACCCAAAAATACCCTCTGGAGGAGCGCGTTTACCGACTGCGCTGTGTTGAAGCCTGGTCTATGGTCATCCCCTGGACGGGTTTTGAACTGGCATCCTTATTGAAAGATGTTAAACCTCTCACCGACGCCAAATACGTTCGTTTTGAAACCTTGCACGATCTCACTCAAATGCCGGGGTTAAGAGATACCTCCTACCCCTGGCCATATACAGAAGGTTTACGTTTGGATGAAGCATTGCATCCACTGACCTTATTAGTCACCGGAATATATGGTAAAGCCTTACCGCCTCAGGATGGCGCGCCTATCCGCCTGGTGGTTCCCTGGAAATATGGTTTTAAGAGCATAAAATCCATAATAAAAATAGAATTGGTTGAAAAACAGCCCCAAACCTTTTGGAACACGATTGCTCCTGACGAATATGGGTTCTATGCCAATGTCAATCCCGATGTCTCGCACCCACGCTGGTCACAGGCGCAAGAGCGGCGCATTGGAGAGAATACACGCCAAAAGACATTAGTATTTAACGGGTATGCAGAGGATGTGGCTGCCCTGTATTCCGATATGGATTTATCCGAAAATTTCTAACCAAAAAAGACTACCTTTGAGGAAACGGTAGTCTTTTCATTAAACAGCATATTATTCTCTCGAAAACTTAGCGCGCCATCCTTTTCATTTCGCGATGCATACGTAAAATGCGATACCTTCCCGGGTGAAACCCTTGCCCCTTGCACGGCTTATATACTAACTTTACGTTGTGGGTCGCCATTAATCGAGCCCCCACCATTTTATTCCCACAATAATAATAACCATATACCGGATCGTAGGGCTCCATAAAATACGCCACAGCGGTGTAGACATCCCAGGCGATTTCATAATTTCGCTCGGTATAATTGGGTTCATCACCTTGCGGGGCATCGGGGTATCCGTTGGGGATCGTGAAATAATACCAGCGGTCATCATCGGTAAGGCTGTTCAACATCAAACCAATATCCACCTCGGATTTATTAATGACCGTTAAGTTCACCGTTCGCATCGATTCGGCGGCCATTGTAAACAAAGATGCAATAAGAATTACGAGTAGATGTATTTTCTTCATCCCTTTTCTCTACCGAAAAAATTCTTGATTTTTACTTTCACCAAAGACAATATTAAATATACCACCGATTTCCATTATTTATTAAAAGTAATCACTACTGTCATGCCCCAGCGTAAACGGGGGTCCACATCATCCAGTAATATCCGGGCTGTATATGTGATATCGCCGCGTTTTTCTTCAAATACATCACTGATGCGGTCAACCGTTCCTACCAATTCGAGATCTGATAGCGCATCCGGCACCACAGTAACATTTTGCCCAACCGATACTTTTACCACCTCAATTTCGGTCAAGTCATCTGTTTCAGCATACATCTGTGAAAAATCAGCAATTATGATCATAGCCTGACCGGCAACCACCTGCTGACCAACGATTAAATCTTGTTTAACCACTGTGCCATCGATCGAGGCAACTAATTGCAGATCATCCAGGGTCGCCTTTGCCGATGCCAAGCTGGTCTCAGCGGCTTTAATCCTGGCTTGAGCGGCAGCCTCTTGATCCGGATTGGGGCCAGATTGAAGCTCTTTATAATCCCGTAAGGATTTTTCCAATACAGCTTCTGCATCAGCTAAAGCGGTTTCGTATTCCAATCGGCGGACGGCGGCATTGTAATCGCTTTGAGCGTTATCCAGTTTGGTTTTAAAGGTATTGCGCACTGAACCGGAAAACGACTCGAATTTATATGGTTCAAAAGCCTGGCGCGCTTCATCCAACTTTTGCTGCATTAATTCCACGCCTTCCAATGCCGTGAGACCTTCTTGAGTCACAGGGATCAGAAAATTATCTAATTGATATTGAGCATCCCTAACGGCTTTGTTGGCTGCCGCGACGGCTTTCACCGCCTCCGAACGGGCAACTTCGACATTTTCATTGAGGCTGTCGTAGGCTTGTTGGGCAGCTAATAATTCTAATTCGGCGCCGGCAATCGCGGCTTCGATGGCTTCTCGGTTGCCTAAACGCGCCAGTATATCACCCTTTTTTACCTGATCTCCCTCTTCCACCAGGATTTCTTCCACCTGACCAACGGTGAAAAATGACAATTGTTCTGATTCTCGCGGTACAAGCCTGCCTTCCACTACCACATCCACGTCGGTTGCTACCACAGGGATATCGGTAGGAGAAGCCGTATCACTGGCTTTATCATTGCCGCTGCATGCTGTGGCAGCCAGGGTCATTATTAAAACAGCCACGATAACAATAATTCTTTTTGATTTCATGTTTTCTCTCCTTATTACATCACTTTTTTAGCGGGATTGAGTATAACAAATTATGACAAATCGGGTGTAATTTCGTCGAATGCATATTAAGTTTATTGGTACGCCAGACTTTCGCGTACGCTGATTTTCGAAGCGCCGCGTGCCGGAAGCCAACTGGCAATAATCGATAGAATGGTGATCACAAAAAACCACATGATTGCCCCGGTCAATGTGTAATGATACGAAATGTCCAAACCAAAAGCGTTTGATAATATCGCTACCATACCTCGTCCGGCTGGAATGCTTATCGGTAATGCAATTAACCAACTCAGCCAGCCAAGAAGCAACCCTTCACCGATGAATAACCGGGCAATTGTCCAGGATGAGGCGCCAATGGCACGCATCACACCAATTTCTCGACGCCGTTCCATCACGCTGAGTGACAATGCTCCACTCAAAGCAATGCTTCCCACCAATCCAATAATGATCGCCATCACCGCTAGAAGCACAATCAGAAAATTAAATTGCTTGATTAAAGCCGATGCCACTTCATGGGTTGCATCGCCTCCGAATCCAAACACGCCCCGGACGGCGCTCACTTCTACGCCATTCTTCTTATAAAAATCGCGCAATTCTTTTGCCAGAGCGGTTTGTTTTTCGGGATTTTGATCGATGGTTTGAATCCAGACCGCAATGCCTCGACCTACTTGATTTAAATCGCGTAACAGCACTTCGCGGGGGACATTGCCGGCGTTGGTAAAAATTGGATCGAATACCAGGCCGACCACCTGCCAATCGCTTTCCTTGTCATTCTCGTATTTAATGGTGATCCAATCACCAATTTTTACATCAATTTCCTCCGCCAGTTTTTGATTCAATACGATAGCATATGAGTCTTCCGGCTGCAGCCAGCGCCCCTGCCGCATTTGGTATCCATATAAATTCGTAGGCAATGGTACGCCAAACATGGTGATCGATTCATCGTCTTCTGTTGCGGGTTGACCTTTAGGACGGATATTGGCATTTGCCAACCCCCACATTTCAACCGCTTTAACTCCAGGGTATCCCAGCGTCATTTCTTCGATGTGTTTATTTCGTTCATAATCATTGAAGAGGAGAGTTATATCGGCATTTAGAATGGCAAACATCACGTCTTTTATAGTAAACACTACCGAATCATACACAATAACCACCATCATAAAAATCAATCCACTGATCACCAGTGAGAGTTCCAATATCACAACCCGTCTTTTATTTCGTAAAGCGTTACTGATAGTAAGTAAAATCATCCGCGATATATGTTTTGCTCTGGCAAGCATTTTTTCAATAAAACCGGTATCGGTAGTCAATCCATAAGTCGAGATAGCTTCACGTACTGTAATCCTCACCCCGGAAATAATGGGTATAAATGAAGCCAATAACGGAGCTGCCAGAGTGATCGCAATCATTACCCACACGGATCCCCAGGAAAGATCGAAGGTTCCGAAATCCGCCCCAAAACTTCCCACCAGCCAGCTGGAAAGCGTCCAGGCGCCAATAACCCCCAAAGGTACAGCCAGCAGTAAAGCTAAAACACCATACATAAAGACACTGGTAAGGTAGATGCGAAAGATTTGCCAGGTATTGGCGCCAATGGCTTTCATGATGCCGATCTGGTCAACCTGGCGACCGATGATGGCATTGACGGTGTTGTAAACCAACAATAAACCCAAAACCAAGGATAAAGCCCCCAATACGCCTAAGAGTAAGAAAATACCATCCAATTGGTCCTGGAAAAAATGCTTGTTTGGGTCAAGGACTAAACGATATGAATCGTTTTCCATTTTTTTGATCCTGGCTTGTAAACGATCTCCCAATTCCTTGATCGCTTCTTCGTCATATTGAGCAGCCCTGATGTACAATTGCGAATAATCGTTATCTCCCATCAGATGCTCATATTCCTCTTGTGTCACATAGAACTGGGCGGTGCCGCCAAAATATGCCGGCTGGCTGAAAGAGTTATAGATCATTCCGCCGATTTTTAATTTACGTGTGCGATTATTTATCCGAATATATACTTCGCCATCCGTAGGAATGCCAAAGAAGGAATCCGAACCTAATTCAACTACCGCCACATCGTCATGAGGATATTCCCCGGAAACCAGTTCCAGTATATTCATTTGTTGATTCAAATAATCGGTGCGCGTATTAATCCCCCCTTGCTTCCATTCATCCTGGGGATTCAAGCGCCATTCTAGCACCGAGCTGTTAACCCCTTCAATTTCCGAGACACCCTCAACATTTTTGAGTATTGCGATGTCGTTATCATCAACGGGAGAATACATATAAAGATTGATCATGGCTGGATGAAAGTCCTGCCACATATCCTGCATCCCGGGGATGACCAAATTACGGGTGCCTAAAATCATACCGATCGCTGCGGCGCCAATACCAATAATCAACACCACTTGTAAGGTGCGATTTTTAAACCCCCATAATTCGCGTAATATTTTCGAGTTTATAACGCCCATAATGACTCAATCCATCCTAAATGATCGATCAATAACCAACCCAATTTGCGCCGCCCACAAATTCATCCCGGGTGATTTTTCCATCAATAATTTCCACCACGCGGGGTACCCGCCGCGCCAACTCTTTATCGTGGGTCACCATCAATAAGGTTTTCCCCTGGCCAACCAGCTCCAAAAACAAATCGAAAACATCATTGGCAGACCGTGTATCCAGGTTGCCGGTGGGTTCATCGGCTATGAGCAAGTCGGGATCATTGGCTAAAGCGCGGGCAATAGCCGCGCGCTGCTGCTGCCCGCCAGAAACCATGCTGGGGAGTTTATGAACCTGATCTGCCAGCCCTACTGTCTCCAGTAAATGCGAGGCGCGTTCTCTTCGCTCCTTCGATGTGTACTTATTGGCAAAATCCATAGGCAGAATCACATTTTGCAAGATGCTTAATGAGGGAAGCATCTGGAAAAATTGGAATATGATGCCCACGTGTTGACCGCGCCAGGCTGCCAGTTGATTTTCACTCATCTTATGGACTTCTTTGCCGATCACAATCACCTCACCGGCTGTCGGGCGGTCGATGCCGGTCACCATATTCAATAGCGTCGATTTTCCATTGCCCGAAGGACCCACAATGGAAATGAACTCACCTTTTTTTACCTCTAAAGAAAGCCCTTTTAATACGGTAACTTCGCTATCCCCCACCGGAAAGCTCTTCACCACATCGATTAATTTTACTAAACGGTTATTACCATTCGCCTGACTCATCAGAATTACTCCACACAAAAATATATAATTACTTTTCCAGAGACCAGATCACGGATAGCTTGGGTTTGTAGTTCTCCTGGTCATACCAGGAATCCACATCGACTGTTTTTACACCCTGCGATACCACACTCAAATCTACATCCGTCCACATCTGATCTTTCACAAAAGCCGTCATGCGCCCATAGCTTTCATCGCGCAACAGTCGGGCGGCGGTCAATGCAAAGTTAGCCGCGCCTAACAGATCCTGCCCGTCGGGTGATCCGGTGCGCAGCAGGTAGGTTAATTGCTGTAAAAAGACAGCTTCTTGAGTGATATTCGAAAGCAATTCGGTCAATACCATCCCGCTGCTTACATTGGTTTCTTGCGAGGAAGAAGATACCCATTCCTTGATAAAATCGGTTGATTTGTCCATAAAACCGGGGGCTTGGGAGAGAATCTTGGTGTACTCTTCAATTTTATCTTCTTGCGGCTGGGTTCCATCGCACACTAATAAAACCGCATAATTCGCGGGTGTTTGCCGTCGGTCTTGAACGATCAGCTTTGCCAGACGTTCCGGGTCATAAGGTATTTCCGGAATAAGCACCCGGTCGCAGCCGCCCAGAAAGCCCATGATCAAAGTACTGTACCCTGATTTTGCGGCAAATGTTTCAATGACAATGATTTGTTCACGCGAACCAGCCAGGGCGCGCAGTTCATGAATGAACGCCACCCCTCGCGCCAGACCGGTGCTGAAACCCAATGAATAATCGGTGCCATAAATATTATTGTGAATCGTTTTTGGGATGGCAATCATAGGTAAGCCTTGCTGGCTGAGGTGCATCGAATAATGTAAAGTATCGTCGTCCCCTATCACGATCATGGCTTTAAAATCGAGCCGACGAAACACGTCCACGATGTGTTCGGTCAAATCCTGTGTTTCCGTTTTGGGGCGATGTAAAAATTCCGGTATTCTCATTTGAGGAACCTGGCGGGGTTCAAGACGGGATGAATGTAAAAAAGAGCCGGGCGTTCGGTCTATCGGCCGCACCATATTTTTGGTCAATTCAATGAAATTTTCGCTATAGGTGGTTGGGTCATGAGGATTGTAATTCATTAACCCTTCCCACCCTTTGCGTACACCAATCGGTTCAAATCCCATATCGATAACGCTGTAAACTAAACTTTTGAGACACATATTTAAACCCGGAACATCTCCGCCGCCGGTTAATATCGCCACACGTTTTGACATGATCATGCTCCTTATCGGACAACCTGAAAAATCGGGGGATTAATAATATTTTTGTTATTTTATTTACTAATAATGCTGCCTTGTTATTTCATCCTCAAACGGATTTTTTTCAATATAAAAATCAGATACATGTATCGGCTGAAGCATACCTTGATCAGATATTATCATAGATTTATTTTGTATACGATTTTCCCGAAAAAAAGTTTCGCTCTAATAATTTGTAGCATTGTGTAATTGTACTATTGTATCATTGCAACAATTGTATATCATCCAGACTGGTTTGTCAAGATTTGCATCAATGTATTGTTCGTCTTTAAGGATATCGGGATACTATCGTCAAATTGAAGCAACTTTGTCGCAAAAATGTCGCATTTAAAAAAATACATTTCTAAAACAGGCGGTTAATAAGCCTTTCTTGTATTGTTTCACATATTTTATGAAAACAGTTTAAATGTGGAATAAAGCCAGGAAATCCCCGATTTCTAAAAATTCGTTGACTTTTATTAGAATTTGCATATAATTGCAATTGCAGATAACTGCTGCAGGAGATTATTTTATATGAGCCGAATGACGACTGCCCGCGCTCTTATTTACGAGACATTGGAAACAACCCAGGAACACATGACAGCTTACCAGGTTTTCGATGCGGTAAAACCACGCCTGCCGTCCCTCAATATGTCAACCGTTTATCGTTCTCTGGAATACCTTACCCACGAGGGCTTGATTTCAGTGGCAGATGTGGGTGAAGGCATGCCCATCTATGAGGCGGTTTCCAATACGCATCACCATCTGGTGTGTGAAGGGTGTAAAAAAATACTGATCGTGGAACATGAACAGGTGAAAGGTTTTTTCGAAAAAATATCCCAAGAATATGACTTCACCATTCACACCAACCATTTGATCTTATTTGGGCTTTGTGAAAAATGCCGCCGAGCCAAGGAAAATCAAAGTGAGGAACTACCAAAATCGCTTCATCCTTGAAGTATCCAAATTGATTAGGTCCCCATTCATATCCAACCCATTCTATTTATCCAATCTTCAATCATAGGAGGAAAAAATGTTTTACTCACCCTTACCCATGCATATACCCGACGGCTTTCTATCCGTCATCGTTTCCATTCTTTTATGGATCGTTTCCATTGGGGTGATCGGCTATTCACTCCGCCGCGTCAACCAGGATTTGAACGAACGCCAGGTTCCCCTGATGGGCGTATTGGCAGCCGCCATATTCGCCGGGCAAATGCTCAATTTCAGCGTCACAGGCGGCACATCCGGTCACTTAATGGGGGCAGCGATTGCCACCATCCTATTAGGACCCTGGGCAGGCGTTTTGGTGCTTACCTGTGTGGTTAGCATTCAGGCGCTCATCTTTCAAGATGGCGGGCTGCTGGCTTTAGGCGCCAATATATTCAATATGGGTGTTGTGGGCGTCGCCGTTTCTTATTTCACATACACATCCATGCAAAAAATATTGGGGAAAAGCCAATGGGGGATATTCGCGAGTGGCTTTGCGGCTGCCTGGCTTTCGATTTTCATCGCCTCATTATGCGCCGCTCTGGAATTGGCAATTTCCGGCACCTCGCCTGCCAATATCGCCATCCCCGCTATGGGCGGCATCCATGCATTGATCGGCATTGGCGAAGGTTTGATCACCGTTGGCGCCCTGGCATTCTTATACGCCTCCCGTAAAGACTTGCTGGATAAAACATCCACCAAAACTGTAAAAGGCAACCTGGTTTGGGGTGTAGGTCTGGTCATCGCCTTCGCCCTGGCAATTATCTCACCCCTGGCGTCGTCCCACCCCGATGGGCTGGAATGGGTGGCGGAACAAAAGGGTTTTCTGGATATCGCCCAGGGTCCACTTTATAACATCATCCCCGATTATGTCATGCCGGGCATCTCAAACGAAGCGGTAGCTACGATCATTGCGGGTATAATTGGTACATTGATCGTTTTTGGTGTCGCTTTGGGAGTGGCTTTTTCCCGCCGTCGTTCGACGACATAATCTCAGGTTATGCATATTCATTTCCTTGATCCGTTCAAAGCAATTGATAGTCCCATTCACGAGCTTGACCCACGCGTCAAGCTCGTGCTTTCTTTAGCGTTTATATTAACCACCGCCATCATTCCTCACGGGGCATGGCCGGTCTATATCTTCTTACTGGCGATCATTTTTTCGATCGTCATTCTTTCCCGGCTGGGCTTCATTTTTGTGCTGAAACGCTCCGCCCTGGCACTGCCTTTCGTTTTGGCAGCATTTCCGGTGATCTTTACCATCCAAGGCGACCCATTGGCGAGTTTCAATATAGGCAACTGGCAACTCATAATTTCCCTGCAAGGCGTGGAACGTTTATTAAGCATCACATTAAAATCGTGGATATCCATTCAAACAGCCATTGTATTGGCTTCTTCCACCCGTTTCCCGGATTTACTCATGGCGATGCGCGCCATTCATATTCCGCGCCTTTTAGTCGCCATTTTCGGATTGATGTGGCGCTATTTATTCGTCATGGCAGACGAAGCATTAAGGCTGCTGCGCGCCAGGCTGGCGCGCAGCGGCGATACGGGTTTGAGTGACAAAAAATCTGGCGGCAGCCTCGCCTGGCGGGCGCATGTCACCGGTGGTATGGCAGGCAGCCTGTTCCTGCGCGCCCTGGAACGCAGCGACCGCATCTATAATGCCATGATCTCCCGTGGTTACGACGGCGACGTGCGCACCTTACCGCAGCCGCCTTTGGGGTCTTCCCAGTGGGCTGCGCTTATTGGCGGCTTAGGATTGCTATTCATATTATTAGTGTTATCCATAATTTTGTGATCAACCATGCATCATTCGATTAACATCGACCGTTTATCCTTTGCTTACCCCGACGGGCACACCGCCTTACAGGATGTTTCGCTGCACATCCAACCCTGTGAAAAGGTTGCCCTGGTGGGACCCAACGGGGCGGGTAAATCTACCCTGATCTTGCACCTGAACGGCATTCTACGCGGCAAGGGGGAGGTGTGCGTGTGCGGTCTGGAAGTCAAAGAACCCAACCTGGGCAAGATCCGCGCCATGGTGGGGCTGGTCTTTCAATCGCCGGAAGACCAGTTGTTCTCGCCTACCGTGTACGACGACGTGGCTTTCGGTCCGCTTTACCAGGGACTTTCTCCGCAAGAAGTGCAACAACGAGTGGATCAAGCTTTGGAAGCGGTGCATATGTCCGCCTACGCCGACCGGGTATCGCATCACCTGAGCCTGGGGGAGAAGAAACGCATTGCCATCGCCACCGTGCTCTCCATGCAGCCGGAGGTGCTGGTACTGGATGAGCCCACCGCCGGTTTAGACCCCGGCGCCCGCCGCTCGTTGATCAATCTGCTGAGAGAACTGCCTCTCACCATGCTGGTATCCACCCACGATATGCTGCTGGTGAACGAGCTCTTCCCCCGCATGGTGATCATGGACGAGGGGCGCATCGTGGCAGACGGCGAAACGACGGTATTGATGAATGATAAGGAATTATTGGAAGCCCACGGGTTGGAAAAGCCGGTGTGAGGGAGGCAGGAAGATAGGAAAGCAGGAATTATTCCTTTATTCTTCCTTTGCCCAAAAATCTGCCAATAATTCAGCCTGATCTAAAACCTTGGTTACTGAAACTGTATATTCTTTAGTAATCGGATCATCCGGGGGGTATTTATATTTTCGTAAGATTCTTTTTACCAAAACTCGCAATTTCGCCTGAACACTTTGTTTTAATTGCCAGTCGATGGATGTGTTTTTGCGGACATTTTCTACCAATTCGTGGGCGATTTGTTTGAGCGTTTGATCCCCCAGAACACTTTCAGCATTGGGATTATCTGCCAACGCATCATAGAAAGCCAATTCATCAGGGTTTAAATTTAATTCTTCACCGCGTTGATCAGCAGCGCGAATATCTTTGGCTAGTTGTATAAGTTCTTCGATCATGCGCGCCGAATCGATCAACCCACTTTGGTATCTTTTCACTGCCTCAGCCAGCATTTCGGAAAATTTTCGCCCTTGCACCAAATTCATTTGGGAGCGGGTTTTTATCTCATCGTTTAGCAGTCGCTTTAGTAATTCAAGCGCTAAATTTTTATGCTTCATATTCTGGATATCCGCCAGGAATTCATCTGACAAAATAGAAATATCAGGTTTTTTAATTCCCGCGGCATCGAATATATCCATCACCTCACTGGAAATGATGGCATCGTTGACTATCTGGCGGATGGCGGTTTCGATTTCTTCATTCGTTCGATATCTGGTTTGGTCGTCGAATTTGGTGAATCGGGCTTTAATGGCTTGGAAGAAAGCTAAATCATCACGTATTTCAAGGGCTTTTGGATGGGGTACAGCCAGCCCGAAGGCTTGCTGCAATAGAATTACATTTTTTATATATCTTTCTTTTCCATTCCGAATAATCTTGTCCCCATTTTCTTCTATTAGTTCCGAAATAAAATTGGCAGCATCCAGGATGAAACCAAGTTTATGCTTGGGTTCGAGCATAAAATATTTGCGGTAATTGAAACCAGCAAACATATTCACTACGATCTCGTAAAGTTCCAACATTTTTGCCACAGCTTCTTCCTGGTCGAAGGCAATTTCACCCCTGCCCTTATTTGCAGTGTAGATCGCCATGGCATTCTTTAAATCCTGGGCGATCCCAATGTAATCCACGATCAATCCGCCTTCTTTATCACCAAACACTCGATTCACCCGTGCAATCGCTTGCATCAAGGTATGCCCATTCATCGGTTTATCGATATACATGGTATGTAGCGGCGGAACATCGAAGCCGGTCAGGAACATATCTCTCACAATCAACAGCTTTAGTGAATCCGCGGGATCTTTAAGCCGATTACTGATGGCTTTCCGTCGTTCTTTATTGCGAATATGTTCCTGATATTCGAGAGGATCGCTGGCGGATCCGGTCATCACGATCTTTATTTTGCCTTTATTATCCTCCGAGTTATACCAATCAGGTCGTAATTTGATGATTTCTTTGTGCAACTCCACACAGATGCGGCGGCTCATGCACACGATCATGCCTTTACCATCCGCAGCGCTCAGACGCGCCTCAAAGTGTTGCACAATATCGGCAGCCACCTGTTTCAATCGATTGGCGCTGCCTACCACAGCTTCCTTGCCCGCCCATTTAGCGAAACGGCGTTGGCGTTCGGTGACTTCATCGCTTTCGGTAACCTCATCAACACGCTCATCCAGGATTTGTTGCTGTTCGGCGGGTAGTTCGATTTTTGCCAGGCGGCTTTCATAATAGATGCACACTGTGGCACCATCTTCCACTGACTGTTGAATATCATAAACATCGATGTAGTTGCCAAAAACAGCTTTGGTGTTGCGGTCTTCTTTTTCGATAGGCGTGCCGGTAAAACCGATGAAGGATGCGTTGGGCAATGCGTCGCGCATATGTTTAGCATATCCATCGATGAAATCATACTGGCTACGATGGGCTTCGTCGGCAATCACTACCACATTACGCCTCTCTGTGAGGGTAGGGTACTTGCCCGACAAGCCATGGGTAGATTTATTGGATGGATCGGGCAAGAATTTTTGAATGGTGGTGAAGACAATACCGCCTGAAGCCACTGAAAGCAATTTTTTCAGATCTTCGCGGTTCGCCGCCTGGACGGGGGTTTGGCGTAATAATTGCTTGCAATTCGTGAAAGTTTCAAATAATTGCTGGTCGAGATCGTTGCGGTCGGTGAGCACCACAATGGTTGGATTGTTCATTTCTTCTGCCAGCACCAGTTTTCCAGTGTAAAAAACCATCGAGAGGCTCTTACCGCTGCCCTGGGTGTGCCAGACCACCCCGGCGCGTTTATCGCCTTTCGGTTGATGATCCACGCTGGGTAAATCATATATTGCGGGGTGTTCAGCGATAAAATGCTTTTCATCGTAAGATGCCCTAATGGTGGAGGTTATGGCTTTATTGACCGCAAAATATTGGTGGTAAGCTGCCACTTTCTTGAGTGTTTTTTCTTTGGTTTTTTCAAAAACAATAAAATGTCGGATAACATCCAACAAGGTTTGTTTGTTGAATAATCCTTTAATCAACGGTTCTAATTCCGCTTCGACCTTAGAATCCACAACATGTGTACCGTCTATACTTTTCCAATCCATGAAACGGGGATATTCGCTGGTGATCGTACCCACTTTAGCGAACCAACCATCGCTGATAACGGTAAAGGCATTGGTAGTAAACAACGAGGGGATCAGTTGTTTATAGGTTTGAATCTGGCGATAGGCGGCTTGAATATCCGCTGCTTCATCGGTTGGATTTTTGAGTTCGATTACAACCAGGGGCAAGCCATTAATAAATAGGACAATATCGGGTCGTTTGTTATTATTATTTTCGATAACCGTAAATTGATTGACTGCCAGAAATTCGTTGTTTTCGGGGTGTTCGAAATCGACCAGCCAGACCTTATCGGTGCGCGATTTACCTTCGCCAGCACTGAATTTGACATCCACACCTTCGGTGAGCAGGCTATGAAAGGACTCGTTGTTATCAATTAATGTCAGCCCTGGTGTGCGCAATACCTGCTTATAAGCATCTTCACGGGCGGGCGCGGGTATATGTGAATTCAAGCGGTCAATAGCTGCACGCAATCGGGCAGTAAGAATAATTTCGTTATATGAGCGTTCCGGGTTTGCCCCTTCGTTTAGATCGGGGCCATAGCGAATATCATATCCATTTTCATCGCGTAGCAATTCGAGGGTGATTTGTTCGATTTCGGATTCATAAATGATCATGATTTTTCCCGCCAAAAAGTGAATCATTTTGCCAATTATATGGGTTGAAAATGATATATTCTACAATTTTATTATATGTTTCTTCGTCTCGGATAATGTGTTCCCAATAATTTCGTTGCCACACAGGGGTGTTTGGTGTTCTGCGTAATTGATTAATGCGCCGGGCAGAAAACGTTTTCAATTGACGTACGATTTCAGGCAACGCGTATTTTTTAGGGGCGGTTGTTGCCGTAGGGGCGGTTGTTGCCGTAGGGGCGGTTGTTGCCGTAGGGGCGGTTGTTGCCGTA
>JAFGJM010000055.1 GCA_016929095.1 Anaerolineales bacterium
ATTGCTTTCTATGGACGGATGGGCGGGATCACACCTTTTCCCGATGAAATCCTGAGTGAAATTCAACGTTTGGCTGTTGAAGATATTCCTTCAGATGCTGACCCTCGGCGACGCTGGCTGGCGAGGTCTGATGAAATTTTACGCGGTTCGAATTGAGGAGATACGCTAAATGGCTATCGATATCCCAAATCAAATAGTATACCAACGACCTGAAACCTTAAAACCGGTTCACACTCACTATTGTCCAGGCTGCACACATGGTGTGGCACATCGCCTGATTGCAGAAGTGTTGGATGAAATGGATGTCCGGGAGAAAACTATTGGTGTTGCACCCGTCGGTTGTTCGGTATTTGCCTATAATTATTTCAATTGTGATTTCGTAGAAGCGGCACATGGACGGGCGCCAGCCATGGCGACCGGAATAAAACGCGTGCTTAGTGACCGAATTGTATTTACTTATCAAGGGGACGGTGATCTGGCTTCGATTGGCATGGCAGAAATTATGCATGCTGCCGGACGTGGCGAGAACATTACTGTAATTTTTATCAACAATGCGGTATATGGCATGACAGGGGGGCAGATGGCGCCTACCACATTACCCGGTCAAAAAACGACCTCCTCGCCGGGCGGGCGGGATGTTGAACAAATGGGTTTCCCATTGAAAATGGCCGAGTTACTGGCAAAGATGGATGGCGCAGGATATGTGGTTCGGCGAAGTTTGCATAATCCTTCAAATATCCGGAAAGCCAAAAAAGCCATCCGTATGGCATTTGAAACCCAGCAACGTGGCCTGGGTTTTTCATTGGTTGAGCTTTTGTCCACCTGTCCCACCAATTGGGGAGTGACGCCATTAGAAGCTTTGAAATGGGTTGAAGAACATATGATCCCTGTTTTCCCCCTAGGGGATTATAAGGTTGTCTCAGATTTGGAAGGGATTAAAGTTTAATCAGATCCTCGACATGAAACCTAAAAAAAGGAAAAACCAATGCAGACGGATATTATGATTGCTGGATTTGGGGGGCAAGGAGTGTTATTCGCTGGACAAATATTAGCGTATGCGGGAATGGATGCCGGATACAATGTAACCTGGATTCCTTCATATGGGCCTGAGATGCGCGGCGGTACCGCCAACTGCACGGTGATCATTTCGGATGAAGAGATAGGCTCACCTTTGGTGCGTCACCCTAAAGCTTCTATTGTGATGAATTTACCTTCTCTCGAGAAATATGAGCCATTGATCGTGAGTGGCGGAGTCTTGGTTGCCAACGCATCCCTGGTAAATCGCGGCCCAGAACGGGATGATATTGACAGTGTTTTTGTGCCCACCAATGAGATTGCCGAACAAATCGGTAACCGCCGGTTAATGAACATGGTCGCGGTTGGCGCCTTGATAACCTTGCTGCCTGTACTCACGGTTTCAGAAATTGAAAAAGCCCTTGAGAACCATATGCCCGAGCGTCATAGACGGCTCTTGCCGGTCAATTTCCAGGCATTGGAGAAGGGTGCGGAATTTGCAAAAAAAGAAGCGAAATTGAAAGTCGTTGCAGGGTGATAAAAAAATATCATTGATCATTTGATAAGAATTGGATATGTGGTAATGCTTTATTTTGCATTGCCACATATCTTTTTTTGATTGGTCTCATGTTTAAAATCCACTTGTTTCTATATGGTAGTAAAATGGGGAATTGATATAAATTTAAGGAGAGATCGATGTATTCTTCATTTATAAAAATATCCACCAGGATTTGTATATGTCTAATGATGGTGTTTTTATCCGGGTGCCAGGTTTTTGCACCGGCGGCAACACCAACGCCAATCCCAACCGATACACCTATCCCGCCAACCGACACACCCTTGCCTCCCAGCCCAACTCCTATTCCTCCCACGGCAACGTATACTTTTACACCGCCTCCCACCATTCCGCCCCAACCAACCAATACAGTTGCTTTGCCCACGCCATCTGCAACCGCCTCGGGAGATGATGCCATCTATTTTTATGTGCTTAAATTAGAATCGAAAAACCTGAAGAAATGTGGCGGTGAGACTCCGATTGCGATAAACACCGGAATTTACCGGACAAATGACGTTGAATATGATGTCAAAATAGCATTACAGCGATTGTTTTCTTATCACGGGGAATATTTTGGCGAGTTATATAACCCTATTGGTCGCTCGAATTTTAGTGTTGGTGGCGTTTCACTTGATTCCTCTGGTGCAATCATCGTAGATATTGGCGGAGAATATGTAAAATCTGATAATAAATGTGATGGCGCCCGCGTGAGATTGCAAGTGATCACGACATGTAAACAATTCCCGGGAAATAAAGCTTGTAAGCTTTATCTGAACGGCGGGAGCTTTGCTGATTTAGTCGTGGGGAAATAAGCGGCATTTTTATTCCACATAACTGTGATATCCAAAAGGGAAAAATCAGGCGGAAACTCGTGGGAGCTTCCGCCTGAAGTTTATCCCTCTTCTCCTCGAAGAGAGAAACAGGGAATTTTTACAATTTAAATTTTGCTCACATCATGTCTTTGTGTTTCAAAGCGGCGTGTGCGGCAGCCAATCGGGCAATTGGAACACGGAAAGGAGAGCAACTCACGTAATTATTTCCGGCAATGTGACAAAACTCGATCGATGACGGGTCACCGCCATGTTCGCCGCAAATGCCAACCTCCAGGGTGGGTCGGGTCTTCCGGCCATCCTGAATGCATAATTGCATCAATTTACCAACACCTTCCCGGTCCAGGGTTTGGAATGGATTCTTAGGTAAAATGCCTTCGGCAACATACTTAATGAGGAAATTTCGCTCTGCATCATCGCGGCTGTATCCGAAAGTCATCTGGGTCAAGTCGTTGGTGCCAAATGAGAAGAATTCGGCCACGCCGGCTATTTCACCGGCGGTGACTGCGGCGCGTGGGATCTCGATCATCGTGCCAAATTTGTACGTAAATTCAACACCCTTTTCACTCATCACGGTTTTGGCGATACGTTCCAGGCGCGGCTGGATCCATTCGAGTTCTTTCACAGTGCCGGTGAGCGGGATCATCACTTCCGGTTTCACTACAATACTTTTAAGGGTTGTATCAGCGGCTGCCTCGAAGATAGCGCGTACTTGCATTTCCACGATTTCGGGCATATATATGCTCAGGCGAACACCGCGCAAACCCATCATCGGATTGCTTTCATGCATTGCTCTAATGCTGGCAAGTAAGGATTCTTTTTCAGCCAGACCTTTGGTTTCGCCTTTCACTCTCATAGTAACCACTTCTTCCAGGAGGTCTTCTTCGGAAGGCATGAATTCGTGCAAAGGTGGATCGATCAAGCGGATGATGACCGGGTAATTGTCCATGGCCTCAAACAGACCTGCAAAGTCAGCGCGCTGGTAAGGCAGCAATTCATTAAGGGCTGTGGTGCGGTCTTCGCTGGTCTCGGCCAGGATCATACGCTGGACTATGGGAAGACGTTCTGGCTCAAAGAACATGTGCTCGGTGCGGCAAAGGCCGATTCCGACTGCGCCAAATGAACGGGCACGGTGAGCATCTTTGGGGTAATCGGCATTCGTCCATACCTGTAAGCCTGTAGAAGGCATGCCGTTTTCACCTTTTCGCATACCAGGAGTGGCGCAAATTTCGTCTGCCCATTTTAATAATGCCAGTAAATCGGTTTGTTCTTCCAAACTGGGAGCGCTGGTAGGGATTTTGCCCAGGAATACTTCGCCGGTTGTGCCATCGACAGAAATCCATTCACCCTCTTCTACGACTTTACCATCTGATTCCATGATCAGTTTTTCAAGATTGATCCGAATAGAAGCCGCACCCACAATACAGGGGACACCAAATTGGCGGGCAACTACCGCCGCGTGGGATGTGGCGCCGCCCTCGCTGGTCAGGATACCTTTCGCTGCCAGCATACCATGCACATCGTCCGGCTTGGTGAACGGACGCACCATGATCACATCCTGGTGGTTTTCTTTAGCCATCTTTTCAGCAGTATCAGCATCAAAGTAAACCTGACCGACCGCTGCGCCGGGGGAGGCGTTCACGCCTTTGGCATATAGCCGCCCTTCTCCCTTTGCGGATTCTTTGGCTTTATGATCAAATTGGGGGTGTAGAAGCGTATCGACATTTTCGGGAGTGACCCGCAATACCGCTTCTTCTTTTGAAATTAAACCCTCATTCGCCATATCTACGGCAATTTTTACCGCGGCTTTGGCGGTGCGTTTCCCATTACGCGTTTGCAGCATCCAGAGTTTACCATTTTCAATGGTAAATTCTACATCTTGCATTTCTTTATAATGTTTTTCAAGCCTACCACAGATGTCGAGGAACTCTTTGTAGGCTTCCGGCATTTCTTCATTTAACTTTTCGATCTTTTGAGTGTTGCGAATACCAGCCACCACATCTTCCCCCTGAGCGTTGAGTAAGTAATCGCCGTACATCTTACTTTCGCCGGTGGCAGGATCACGCGTAAAGGCGACGCCCGTGCCGGAAGACCAACCCATGTTGCCAAATACCATGGTAACGATGTTGACACCGGTGCCCAGATCATGGGCAATGCCGGCGGCGTTGCGATAATCGACGGCGCGTTTGCCATTCCAGGATAAAAACACCGCTTCGGTGGCTAATTTCAGTTGTTCTTCAGGTTCCTGGGGAAAATCGAAACCTTTATGCTTTTTTACAATCGCTTTAAATTTTTCTGTCAGGGCTTTCCAATCATTGGCTTCCAACTCTGTATCAAGTTTGACGCCTTTGCCTTTTTTATAGGCTTCGAGTTCATGTTCGAAAGCCTCGTCGGGGATACCCAGCACTACGGAGCCAAAACCCTGGATCAAGCGCCGATACGCATCATAAACAAAACGTTCGTCGTTGGTGAGTTTGATTAAGCCTTGTGCGGTAATATCATTTAAACCAATATTCAAGACGGTATCCATCATTCCGGGCATGGAAAATTTGGCGCCAGAGCGGCAAGATACAAATAAGGGTTTCGCAGGATCGCCAAATTTTTTCCCTGTTTGTTCTTCCACTTTCTTTAGAGCCGCCAATTCTTGATCCCACATCCCCTCCGGGAACTTATTCCCTGCTGCCAGGTATGCATTGCAGGCTTCGGTAGTTACGGTAAAGCCGGGCGGCACCGGAACACCAGCGCGGGTCATATCCGCCAAACCAGCCCCTTTTCCGCCTAATAAGGCGCGTACGCCTTCCCAGGATCCACCCGCATTTTTTTCTGCCTGGTCTACCTCGTTGAACACATAGACCCATTTTTTACTAGTCATACTTTGCCTCCAGAAATAATTAGTTAAAGATAACTTTTTGAGAGTGTGAAAAAACAATTCTCAAGAAAAATTGATATCCCCCCAATGTATATCATCGAACACGTTATTTTCTCACTCGCTATCTATGATTTTGAAAAAAACCGTTAAGCTCATAGTTTACCACAAGGAAGTATGCATTGGGAAATCTTTTTTTATGAAAATTCTAATGGAGCATAGAAAAATTCAAGAAAATCGCTGTTTAATCGGGTGCGATCTCTGGCTAAAAAAAGAAAACATTACAATATTGAGAATAATCAAAATACAACAAATAATGTTGTAATGTAAAAAGAATAACAAATCGTTGACTTTTGGTTAAGAATATGCTATACTCTTGATGAACGAAAAGGCAAACCCGGCGAAAGCCGGAGACGCAAAGCTATGGGTCTAAAGCTTAAAAAGCAATGATTGCCAGGCTGCCGAAGCGAAACATGCTGTTATATTTTCACACTTCGAGCGGGCCTGGCTGACAGAAGCCCGTTTTTTTTTATATAAATCCTGCGTCTAAAAATTACACATAGAAATGGTTCGTGCAGGAGGTTCGGTATGGCGAAAAATAAAAAACTAATCATCATCCGCCAGATCACATTGGTGATCATTTTTGGTTTGATGCTTTCTCTCACCGCACCTGCTGGTTCATTGGTATTTAATGGTAGTCAAGCGCAATATATTATTCGGGGGAGTGATCTCGATCATGTCGTTTCGCTAGTAGAAAAGTATGGCGGCTCGGTTACGTCACGATTGGAGATCATCAATGGTGTAGGGGCGACACTTCCACAAGGTGCAATATCCCTCCTTAAATCAGAAAACGGCATTTTATCGGTTTCGGAAAACAGCTTGGTAGAAATTACCGGTAAAAAGCCGGGGGATGATCAGGGTCGAAAAAATTGGAAATCGTCTCCCGCTACTGACTACGCCGATGTAACCGGTTCGGATATGGTTTGGCAGGAGGGAAATGCCGGGAGCGGAGTAACGGTAGCCGTGGTGGACACAGGTATTGGTTGGATAAAAGGCCTTTTCAAGGGCATAAATGGTCGTATGAACAACCGTATCATTGCCTGGAAAGATTTTGTTGATCGATCCAGAATTCCCTTTGATCCCAATGGGCATGGTTCTCATGTGGCTGGTATTATAGCCAACACAGATATTGGGGAAGATCATGAATGGAATGGGACTGCCCCGGGCGTTAAACTGGTTGGCGTCCGGGTTTTAAACAGGCAAGGTTATGGCACTTACGAGCAGGTGATCAAAGGCATCGATTGGGTAGTAAAGAATAAGGATAAATATAACATCCGGGTGATGAATTTGTCGCTGGTTTCCACGGCGACGACACCCTATTATGCCGATCCACTAAACCAGGCGGTGACGGCTGCTTGGGCAAATGGGATTGTTGTGGTGGTGGCTGCTGGAAATAATGGGTCATCACCCATGACCATAGGCGTACCGGGAAATAATCCCTACGCTATTACCGTGGGTGCTTTCACCGATAATTACACACCCCTGGATTGGAATGATGATTATATTACGCCGTTTTCAGCCGCGGGGCCGACCCTGGATGGATTTGCCAAGCCCGATTTGGTAGCGCCGGGTGCGCACATGGTATCGACTATGCTGCCGTCAACTTATGTATCTAGAAATCACCAAGCAAACTGGGTATCATCGACCTATTTTTCCATGGCGGGAACTTCGCAAGCAGCGGCGGTCGTATCGGGAGTCTCGGCGTTGATTTTCAGCCAACATCCCGAATTAACCCCCAATGAAGTGAAATATCGGTTGATGTATACAGCATTACCCTGGGTTGATATGACCTCGACGGACGCACTTTACAGTATATGGCAGCAAGGGGCAGGGAGAGTGAATGCGCCGGATGCCGTTTCGGCTGATATTTCCGGAGAAGCCAATTTGGGAATGGATATAAATGCTGATTTGGCTGGTTTAGTCCATTATGAAGGCTTTTCCTATTATGATGAAACCACAGGAAAATACCGCTTGCGAGGAGATTTCAATGATTGGGATGGGCGATATTGGGCCTGGGATGGCGGCTTTGGCGCCTGGAGCGGAGGCTTTGGGGCGTGGAGCGGCGGGTTCGGCGCCTGGAGCGGCGGCTTTGGGGCGTGGAGCGGCGGCTTTGGCGCCTGGAGTGGCGGGTTCGGCGCCTGGTCGGGCAGTGAACCCTGGGCAGAAACCGAATTGGCGAATACTGATTTCGTAGAGAATTTTATGTCCGGTCAACTGGTAAACGCCAGGACAACCTCTACCGCAGTTGGTATCTGGGTAGAAGAATAAAACGAATATATATGGTAATTATTTACCGATAAAAATATTTCTGGCTTAGATCATTAACATCGATCAATAACGGGGGAACGAGTGTGCATGATATGATCACCGCGTTGGGTCCTGAGCGTGGCGAAGGTATGGCATTACACTGTTAATTTCATGGAAAATCCTTCGCTCCGCTCTGGGGCAACGCGACGATCATAAATAATTTAAATTGAGAATTGAAGCCTTGTTTCAACCCGACAAGGCTTCTAATTTTTTTAAGTCATTTCGAGCGCCTAATTGTTGGAAGATCAACCGGGCTTCATTCATCATCAATCGGGCGCTGGCAGGATTCCCCTTGTCTTTTGCCAGATAAGCTATAGCCACCAGAGATCGTCCTTGTTCGAGTTGATTGCCAACTGCTTGAAATGTGGCTGCGCTTTCCGATAGTAACGTTTCGGCATAAGGAAAATTACCGATCCGGCGCATCACCTCTCCCAACAAGCGCATGGCTCGTCCATGATCCTCTGCCTGCCCGGGTAAACGCCCGGTGCTTACATGGCGGAATAACCCTAACGCGTCTTCACCCCATTTTCTGGCTTCTTCCAGATTGCCCATTCCAAGATATGCCAATCCATTATAAGTGTAAATGTCGACCAGATGGTCTTGAGCGCCGATTTCCCGGAAGGTTTCCAAACTGCGCTGACTATATTCCAGGGCAGCCTGCCAATCCTCGCTGGAAAGGAAAAGGCGGGCAAAATCTAATGAGATCAAACCGACATAGTATGAATGACCAATCTGGCGGGCGCGGCTTAAAGCCTGGCTGAGATTGCGGCGGGCTTCATCCAACTCTCCGCGATCTAATAATAATAGTCCCAGATTGATATGCACCTCGATCATCCCCTCCACATCCCCCAATGTAGCATGCAGGTCTGCGCTGCGTTTGAAATTCTCAAGGGCGCTGTTCCAATCCCCGCGTTTCCATCCCATCAATCCTAAATTGTTGAACGAACGGGCAACCCCTCCAATATCCCCGATTTCCTGTCTCAGTACCAGACTTTTACGTAAATAGGATCCAGCCTGATCGAGTTGGTCTTTTTGAAAATATACACCAGCTAACCTGTTATAGACCGAAGCCGTAATTTCTAATTGTTCTTGGTTTTCTACCAGGGTGAGCGCCTGGAACAGATAATCTCCCGCGGCATCCAGGTCGCCTTTACGGAATTGGATCCAACCGATATCGTTCAATATTTGGGCTTTTTCCGATATAGGAGGATTTTCAATATCATCCAAATAGCGGTTCGCATTTTCAAGGTTGGTAAAAGCAGGGTCATAATCACCCTGGCGCTCTAATGTGCTGGCGATTTTTCGTAAAAGCACGCTTTTTTCTTTTTCCGAACCGGGGTAAGGATTTTGTTCGATTTCATCCAGGGCGTTTTTATAATACTGGCGGGCTGTTTGATATTCTCCTGCCAGCAGAGAAAGATCACCCATGCCCATATGAACTTGTAACTTTTGTTCGATTGTAGGGGTCGTTTTGGATAGAAATTCCAAAGCCAATTTAAAATGTTCCTGGGCTTGTTCATTCACATAGCCTTCGGCAGCTTTTGTTCCTGCCAGGGTCAGGTAATGTAACGCGCGCTCTGCTTGCGGGCTCCAGGAATAGTGTCTGGCTAGTAACTCGGTATTCTCATAGATGCGATCGGGAAAAAGATTTTCCAGCGCTTCCCCGACTTTCCCATGCAACAGGCTGCGTTCACGCTTGAGCATGGTCTGATAGATCGCTTCGGACATGAGCATATGCCGGAAAATAAATTCCTCGTGATCGGCAACTGGCGATACCTGGATAAATTCTTTTTCCACCATTTCAGAAAGCGCCTGATCGAGGCTGGTTTCATTGACGGGCTGCAGAAGATAACTGAGCAATGGTTTTGTGAAATGGTTACCGATGACAGTTGCATTTTGTAAAACTCTTCTTGAAAATTCATCAAGGCGGTCGAAGCGTGCCAGGATCAATCCCTGGACATTATCGGGCACATCTAACGCGTCCAAATAATCGTCGGAAGCCACCCGCCAAACATTATCCTCCGATTGCAGGATGCCTTTATCGATCAACATATGTAAAATTTCTTCCAGATATAAAGGAACACCTTCGGCATTTTGAATGATTTTTTGGCGTAAGTTATCGGGGAAATTTTCGATAGCGATAAGCTTGTTTAGCAGGTCCTGGCTTTGATCTATCGACAGGTTTTTTAATACCAATTGAGAAGTTTTTTCAGCCAGGTGTAATTGATACCAGGTTTGAATTTTCTCAACCGCAGTACCGGCAATCGGCCTGGAAATACCAAGAGCCAGGAAGGGGGTTTGTTTCAACGATTCTAAAAGAAATTCTAATAAATCCAGCGAGGCTTCATCAGCCCAGTGTAAATCTTCAAGGATGATGATCAGAGGTTGCAGACGGGCTTCTGCGACCAGCAGGTCGCGCACAGCCAGAAAAATTTGTTTTCGAAGCTGACCGGCGTCCAGGCGGCGTAGGCGGTCGGCAGTGGCAGGGTTGGAAAACGGCAGCGATAATAAATGTTCCAGATACGGTATTGTATCCGCTGCCCGGGCGCCAAGTTTTTCATTCACCAGTGAGACTAGTTTTTGAGAGGCAATCTCATCGGATGTTGATTGATGGATCCCAACCCAATTACGCAGTAATTCTAAAAACACCCAATAGGAAACCGATCGGCGGTAGGTGAGGCTTCGGCCAACTAAAACGTTCACAGGTGCTTTTTTCAGCAGGGATGACCATTCGTTGATCAAACGGCTTTTACCGATGCCTGCCTCTCCGGTCAGAAGTATGAATTGCCCCTGCTTGTTTTTTACCAGGTTCGATACTGCTTTTTTCAGGGAATTTAATTCGGAATCTCGACCGATCATGGGGGCTTTTAACCCGTCGATTCCCCGTCGTTGACCCGGTTTGGTATTAAACCCCTTAACTTTGTAGGCTATTACGGGTTGAGAAATCCCTTTGAGGTGTAATCCCTCAACCGCTTCAAATTCAAATATATTTCGCGTGGAGCGGAAAACGGCGTCTGATACCAATATGGTGCCCGAAGACGCTGATTCTTCGATGCGGCGAGCCAAATTGACCGTATCGCCAATGGCGGTGTAATTCATCATCAAATTCGTGCCTATCCCGCCTACAATGACGTACCCGGAATGCAATCCGACCCTCATTTTCAATTCAACGCCCTGTGCATTTTTCACTTGCCGGGACCATTGGTCGACCTCCGCTTGCATATCCAGCGCGGCTCGAACGGCTCTTTCGGCATTATTTTCATAGGCGATTGGCGCGCCAAACAATGCCATCAATCCATCGCCGGTGAGTTTATCTACTATTCCTTCGTATTTATATACCAATTTGACCAGCAATTGGATATGAGCCTGGATCAACTCGTAAAGCACTTCATTGTCCAGTTGCCGGGTAGCTTCGGTGTATCCCGAAAGGTCGGTAAACAAAACGGTGACGTTGCGGCGCTGGCCTGTAGCTTCGTATCCAGCTTGACGGAATCGTTCCATGAGATTTGCGCCCATCACAACCCCTAATTGTTCGGGGATATTGCTGACTGGCGATTCAGTAAGGGGAACGACTGTATCTGATGATGTTGTTAACCCGTTTAGCTTGTTTCCGCAATTCCCGCAAAAGCGCATACCGGGTGGATTTTTAAATCCGCATTGAGCGCATAATGTGGTCATGATATAAATATTACTATATTCCTATGTTTATGACTTTTCAATTTTATTATTTGACATGCATTTTTGTTCAGATTTCATTTGACAGAGTCTAACGAACCCGGTATAATATTCCCCTGCATTGCCCCGGCGAAGGTGCTGGGGCGGTATCTTGTATTCCCAACTTCCTCGATGCAGGGCGCCATTGAATTCCATCCTATGCGCGTTGTGATCGGAGAAGTGAAGTTTGGAGCGATGAATGAAATACGCAATTATTGAAGATGGCGGCAAACAGTTTAGAGCTGTTGAAGGCGGTATTATTGAAGTCGATCATTTCCAATCGGAAGTTGGCGACCAGGTAGACCTGGAAAGGGTACTATTGGTTGCCGATGATGATAAAATAACGGTCGGCGCACCGCTGGTAGCTGGGGCAAAAGTTCAAGCCTCAGTGCTGGGAATGGTAAAAGGTCCAAAAATAATGGTTTTCAGGTATAAACCCAAAAAGCGCATTCGCGTAAAAACCGGGCATCGCCAAAAATACACCCAGTTGAAAATTGATGCAATAGTGGTTGAATAGGAGAGATAGATAATGGCTCACAAAAAAGGTGGCGGCTCCAGCCGCAACGGTCGTGATAGTCAATCACAGCGATTAGGTGTGAAAGTATATGGCGGTCAAACGGTATTATCCGGGAATATTCTGGTTCGCCAACACGGAACACGTATTAAACCGGGCTTGAATGTTGATGTCGGCAGAGACGATACGATTTTTGCAACAGCAGACGGTATTGTGGTTTATGAGACCATACGCGATAATCGCAAACGTGTTTCTGTTATCCCACATGAGGAAGGAGAAGCATAACAGCCTGACGGTTGATTGTGCTTATGATTGAATTATGAAAGCAAATATTCATCCAACTTATTATGAAGACGCGTTGGTGATTTGCGCCTGTGGCAACACCTGGCGGACCGGTTCTACGCAAAAAGAAATCCGCACCGATGTATGTTCAAAATGCCACCCCTTTTTCACCGGCGAACAACGCATCGTCGATACTGAAGGTCAGGTGGATCGTTTTTATCATAAACTGAAAGCCCATCAGGAATTCCTGGATGATAAAGAAGCGCGTGAAGCGGCACGGGTTTCCCCTGCGCGTCCTATTGAAGAACTGGAACTGGGTACCCGCGCAACCGATGCATTGGTCAAGGCCGGCATTACGAATGTTGGTGAGGCTTTAGAGAAAATGGCGCTTGGCGAGGCGGCACTGCTGGGCATCGATGGATTTGGACGGAAATCGTTAGCCGATCTCAAGAAAAAACTGCGTACTTTTGGTTACGAGTTGCCGGAAATCATTGACGAGATCACGGTGTAACCCATCCGTATATTCATAATATAGAAAATCACCCGATGAGGGTGATTTTTTTTTGTGTTTCTCCAACCACCCCTACTTTTCCTTGTGTGTAGAGTAAGACGGGATAGGTGGGAATATTGCATATTTATTGTATTCCATATTTACCTTTGACACTTTGATGAATAATGAAAATGCGAAAAATCCTTATGAAATAATGTTTCATTTAGTCTTTGGTTAATATGTTGTATAAAAGTAATCTAACCACTCGAAAGTTTACGAATTGTCATTGTGGCAATACTCCTATGGAACTGTCATTGCGAGGAGCCCGCCAGGCGACGATCGCGCAGCATCCCTTTAGGGAAGCAATCTCTCCTCTGTTCTCAAGATTGCTTCGCTCGTTCCTCGCTCACAATGACAGTTGGGGCATTGCCCTTTCGGAAAGAAACGTGTTTATGCTTTTTGGAGTTACTCACAATGACTGTTATACGATATCACTTTCGAAATGAAGCTAGATTATCACGAAGGAGTTTCTCAAATTGACCGAATATCAAAAGTGTCCGGTGGTTAGAAAGTAATATGATTTTTTAATCAAAAAGGGTACATTTAGGTATTTACAAAGATGGGAAAATTTGCTAAGATGATACAGACTAAAAAAATGTAGTCAAATAACCTTTGAGGGCATCGAAAAGGTTAACTCACAGCGATGTGGGGGCGCAAAACCACGGGTCTTCCATGGGGGAAACAGCCAGGTTCCCGAAAAGCTCTCTTGAAAAACGAAAAACATTATATTAATTATGATAACAGTGGGTGTTATGTATTAAATAATTAGGCGCAATGCCGGTCTGCCAACCGGTATTGCGCCTGTTATTTTGACAGGACAACCGAACCCATTGCCTGAGTGCTACCATCGAGAGGCAAACTCAGAGCAGGACGACCTCATTGCCGATTCCGGGTGGTCTCTTGTCGTTTTAATTCTAACTTATGGGCATAAGGATGTCTAGTTTTTATATAAATTCTTTTCAATAACATAGGAGGTCAAATTGAAAGGTGTTCTTTATGCCAATGATCTGGTCATAACCAACAAGGAGGGAATTATGACTTGATGTGATTCAAAGCGATATTGAATCATGGCTGATGATTTTATTTTTGTCATTCGGGAAAATTTACTCCCCGGCGAAAACAACAATAAAAACATAAAGGTACTTTGCTTAATTATATTGTTTTGAGGAGGAAAATAATTTAGTACGCTAAAAATCAAATCTTTAAAGCATTTAGCTTTCTGCTTATCGTAGGATTGATGCTGGCATTATTACCGGCAGACATGGTGAAAGCTGACGGTACTGTGAATGACAGGGCGACTGCCATAAATCTTGCCGCGGCGAAGTTAGCTACCGATCAAAACGATGATGGCGGTTTTGCCTGGAGACTTACAGACCCTGCCAGTGTATCTTCGACCAATGTGCTTGGTATTTCGGCTATTGGTATCTTGAAAGGGTACGAACTTAATAACGATGCAGCTTACGAGTCTGCAATGGCAAACGCTTATGCCTATGTGGTAAACACACCACCGGTGTATGCCTGGAATGGTACTAAATATACCGAATCAACGAAGGGTGTTGATAGTTTCCCGGATGCCACCTTCCTTATTGGATTGGCAGAGGCGGCTGATAGTAACCCAGATTTGCTTGCAGCCATTAACTCTCTTCAAGACCCCGACATAACTGCAGCCGACATCGCAAACCTGGCTAAAACAAGATGGGATAATGCAATTCAATACAAAGGCGCTACTCAAGAATCTCCTGCTAACGGAACAGCCACAACTATGGCGCAAAGCATAAGGGATGTCAGGCATAATGGTGGTTATGATGCGCTTATCCCTTGGGATCTTGAGGCAGGGGTTAAAGCAGCTCTAACCTTGCATGCATGTTTCCCATCCGATGGTTATGATGGGCAGGCAGGCGAGATTGCTGCTGTGATCTATGCTTCCATCGATGATGGTACATACTTTGATAGCAATGATGATACTCAAGATGAGTACTTAGTCGGCTTAACAGGAGGAATAGAAGCTTTTTATGAACTGAATATTAACCCTGAAAAAGCTGATGAATTAACAGCGAAATTGTTGAATTTGCAACAAGCTGATGGTTCCTGGGATTATTACGGAACGACACCAGTCGAGATGAGTGTACAATCCACCGCCTATGCCGTGATGGCGCTGGGGATGCAGGGGGATGAGGATGCTGTAATGGCAGCCAGAAAGGGTGCAGATTGGCTGGTAAAAAATCAAAAACCGGATGGCGGGTGGTTCTCTGAAGAAGGCGCAGGTGATGAATTCCCGGAGATAGATTCTGAGGCAGCCTGGGCGTTAGCTAGAACGCCGGCGCCGGTTACCATAAATGGATATGAATATTACTCAATCCAATCTGCTATCGATGCTGCCAGTGATGGGGATACAATCTTCATTGGAGCGGGTAGATATGTTGAAATTGCCTCAAATGGCACGGTTAATCCTGAGACATTAGGTAAATTGATCGATTTCGAAGGTGAAACCGATGGCGATGGCAACCCATTGCCGGTGATCGAGGGTTCTCTTACAATCAGCCTTGACAGTGTTATACCCGATAATGTCAGTGTCAGTAATCTCAACTTCGAGGTAACCACAGCAGATACACTGAGTATATATGGCGTCAATGGCATTGAGATCGATAACTGCTCATTTGACGGCAATGACTTATTTACCAGTGGATATATTGGTGTTAAATTAAACTCAGGATCAAGCAATGGCAATTCTAATGCGACCATCACTAATTCTACGTTTAAAGATGGTCTGTATGGCGGAATCCAGGGTTATGTAAATAATATTATTGTTGAAAATAGTAAATTTTATAATCTCAAGAGTGGTATTAATCACCAGGGTGGTGGCAACCTGGTAATGACAGACACCGATATTAGCGTTGAAGCGCAAGCGGTTGGATCTGATACATATGGTATCCGTTTTGCTGGCTCTACTACCCAAAATTTAACCGTTACCGGCGGAAGCTTTGCAGTTGATAAAAACGGTCTTACTGCGGACGCGGGAACCTATCATAGCGCCATAATAATAAGAGCTGCGGCGACTGGAACATTAAAAGTTAATGGCGCATCAATAAATGGTGAAGTGGTCAACCAATCTGCAACGGACCTGGATGCTGCCGGCAACTGGTGGGGAAGCGCGTCAGGACCGGCGATGGGGCAAATCATCCAGGAAAGTACTGGCGTTATTACCGTCTGCCCCTGGCTGAATGCAGAAGGCGGGGTATCGACATACCCGGTTAACAACACAACCTCCAGCGGTGGATTCTGCACTATCCAGGCTGCTGTTGACGCAGCGAGTACGGGTGATGTCATCGAAGTCGGGGCTGGCATTTTCGATGAAACGATTAATATCGACAATTTTTCTGATTTGACTCTTGTTGGTGAAGATGCCAGTTCAACGGTTGTCCAACCCTCCACTACTCTACCTTGGAATATTGGCACTTACGGTTCATCTCGCCAGACTGTTCTGCGGGTGGTTGATTCAACAGATATCGACATAAGCAACCTGACCTTCGATTTAGATCTGGTGAAAGGCAATTATATTTACGCCGGATTGTTCTCCGACAGTACCGGTAGCGTAGAGGGGAATGTTTTCAAGAATAATCAGGTAACTGACACCAGCGGAGGATATTATGAATTAGGCCTTGCGCTTCGCGCCCCGGGTTATTCAGACTCCTCGCGTGCAGCCATCACCGTCAGCGACAATACCTTTCAGGATATGGGGCGTGTATCGCTTCATGTTGGTAATTATGTGGAAACTACCATCACAGGGAATACATTCTATAAGACGGCAGATGATTTTGGCTATGGTATTGAACTCGGCACTCAATCCTCCGGGACAATTTCAGATAATATATTCAATGGCTTCGATACACCCGCTGCTTCCGATAACAGCAACTTAGCAGCTATCTATGTAGAAAACTGCTTCACATCGGCTGAGGTGGATGAGATTACGAAATATGTAACCATCAGCAATAATGAGATCTACGACAACCAGTGGGGTATGTATATCGGCAACGAGTTCAACGGCTATGCCGGAAATGTGGATATCGTCCTCGTCCAAACCGGAAATAATATATTCGATAATACTGATGGTGGGATTCTCATTGCGGACGAAGACATGTCGGCAGGATCATCGGTTTCGGTGACCGGTTCTAACAATATTGTTGTAAATAACGGGGATTACGGATACTACATTACTACAGCAGGGGATGGGGATATCACAGTTAACCTGACTGGAGAGGTAATTACCGGACACGATACAGGAATGTATGTTGAAGATACAGGGTCTACCAGTACGAGCAGTTATAGTGTTTCCATAAATAACAGTAACCTTAGTAACAATGCCTCATATGGAATAAACAATACCGTGACAGGGTTGACTGTGGATGCCTCACCCAACTGGTGGGGAAGCCCCTGTGGACCAACAAACGTTGAAGGGGATGTCGATTACGACCCCTGGTATCTCAATGAAGACATGACTGCTACTGCCTCGGCAGGTGCCTATGTCCTTCCCAGCGGCTCAACAACCGATGACATGAATGCTGTCCTGGCGTGCGCGTTACCTGATGCCACCATTACCTTCGAGGGTGGTACATATCCTGGCGGTCTGGTTGTTGATAATGATGATTTGACTTTCAACTTGAATGGCGCCACAGTGGGATCCGGTTCACCCGCTTTCACCATTAATGGGGACAACATCACGATCCAGGGTCCGGGTACTTTGGATGGTAACGCAAGCCTTGATCCCGGTATATTGGTCAATGCCGGGGCGGATAACTTCATCCTGGATGGTGTAGAAGTGACAGAATGGGCGGATGGCGTGCAGGTGGCTGGCGCAGTTGAATCGCTTAAGATCGTGAACAACTGGATGCATACCAACACGGATGCCGGCTTGCAGGTGGATGCTGCCCCAACCGGAATCGTGACCATCGAGGGTAACCTGTTCAAAGCCAATGGCGGCAATGGGGTATCCAATGGTGGCGGTTCATCGCTCAACGCTGAATACAACGCCTGGGGCGATCTGGCCGGACCTGCCGGAACCAATGGCGATGGTGTTGGCACCAATGTGGATGCCGATCCTTTCACCTTTGTGGAATTCTTCATGGATGTAGACCCGGATTGTGAGGCGTTGACGCGTAATGTCGATGAAAGCGACAGCTTCGATGTGAAACTCAAAGCCGATGCGGTGAACCTGTATGGCGTGACATTCAAACTGACCTACGATGAAACCAAACTGCAATTGAACAGCCAAACCTTCTCGGCTCCATGGGCTTCAAAATGTATCGCTTTAACTTCAGGCGCGGGTGAATTGGCATATCGCTGCACTTTAACATCTGCAGCCTGGAGCGCTGATGGAGGGGACATTCTTACTTTGAATTTCACCGCTACTGGTATAGATTTGACCGGCAACGGTCCATGGGAGGCGTTATTCGATATTTCCCATTTGAGCGAAGATGCCAGTGCTGGAGCCTCCGGCGGCGCCAAGGTCTATGTTAATAATGCGGGCTACGGCGACCCCAGCATTACAGAGAGAGATATCACGGATACAGACGACGGTAAAGTGACAGTTCGTGGTATTGCCCAGTTTTCCGGATTTGTGGACCTGCAAGGACGCGCCAATGATGCTGGCGCCACTCTGTCGGTTTATGACCAGCAGGCGAAGCTTGGATCAACTCTGCTGGCAAACGCTACCAGCAGTTCCGGTGGTGGTTACACCACTGCTTATGTCAGCACGAACATTTAGACGGTGGGAACAGACTACTGGCTCTTTGCCGATGCCTGGCTTTACCTGCCCACCACAATGACCAGCGCTGACGATTGGGCGAATAGTGAAACACTCACAACCCGCCCCGAAACAGACCTGGCAAACCTGGTTCTGCTGGGCGGCGATGCAACGGATGACGACGAAATTGAGTTGGGGGATGCTACTTGCATCGGCGGCGACTATAACGGAACGGGCGCAGCATGTGGTACTGGCTGGTCGGATGTCAATGGCGATGGCGCCGTAGATATCCTCGACCTGGTCATGGTGGGTACCAATTATGATTTGGAGTACAGTCCCTGGATTCCATAGAGGCAAAATTTGAATGAGAATCTGCTTGCCGCAATTATTTTTGCGGCAAGCAGCCTTCGAAGTTTATATGGCGGTAGTATGAAAAGAAGAATCATTTTAAAGTCTATCTTCATCATGGTTTTAACGTTATTGGCAACAGCTTTGTCTTCACCCGGGCAGGCGCAAACCAGCCTGATCCGCATGCAGCCAAATCCTATTGAAGTAAAAGTTGGGGAGACTGCTCAATTAGTGATTGAAATCGTGGATGTACAGGATCTTTATGGCGTTGATTTATTGATAAATTTCGACCCGGATGTCCTGGAAGTGGTCGATTCGTATACCAATCAGGAAGGCATTCAGGTGAATTTGGGGATGTTCCTTGATGCTGGTTTGGAAATCAAAAACCAGGCAGATAATGAGGCAGGCACAGTGCGTTTTGTGATGACGCAATTAAACCCCAGCTTGCCCAAGAGTGGCAGCGGTCAATTGGTGGTGATCACTTTAAAGGGGAAAAAGGTGGCATCATCTTCTCCGTTGACTTTTGAAAAAGTCCAACTGGCGCGCCGGGATGGCGTGGAAATCCAGGCAGTTTTCGAAAATGGTACTGCTCAAGTCGTATGGAATGTTTCAGAGGCAACCAATACTTCTGTGCCTACCCAGATAGGAGGCACTCCGATAAACTCCCTGATCCAGACGATTACTGCCATGCTATCCATGACTCCCACGCAGGCAGCCACGAGTACCCCCGCGCCCACCAAAACTAAAAAAGTAAAAAACACGCATACTTCCACGCCTGTCCGCACCCAATTATCCGCTGCGAGCGGAGCGGCATATCCTGCGATGACATATACCCAGTCTGCATCCGCGATTTTGACTGATGCACCCGAACCAATTGAAGGCGCACAAGCCTCAACGGAGGCTTCTCCCTTAGCGACCGATAATCAACCGGCTCTCAATGCAGATGATTCGGTATCTCTACCGCTTGAAACGCAAGCGATTGAAAGTATTGGAAATCACCCCCCATCAAAACCGACAGAAGACTCGGATAAACGTTCCAGCTTTTCTTTGTTATTTACCGGAATTGGAATTGTGTTTATAGGCGGTATCGCGGGATTTGGATTGATGACCTTTCTCAGGAAACGATGAATTTGATCTTGAGAGGAAAATTTTGAGGTGAGTTATGGCGGCAAAATGTATTTTAAGAAATAATTTCCACATTCATCCTTTTAATAAAAGAAATTTTTATTCTCTCTTTTTTAAAGGATTTGCTCTTTTCTTTTTAATAATAATCATTATGAAACCACCTGGTTTAATGTCTACCAGGGCCGAGTCGGATTCAACGATGATAACACTCGATCCCTCATCAGCAAGTATCATGGATGATGAGGCGATCTCGGTAAGCATAAGAATAGATGATGTATCCAACCTTTACGGCGCAGATGTGCGCTTGAGTTTCGATCCCGAATTATTGAGTGTTATCGATGCGGACGAAATCCAATATGGGATCAACCTTGAAAGTGGGGATATTCTTACCCCGCCCTATTTTACGATCTATAACACCGCGGATAATACCACGGGGGAAATAAAATATGCACTCACACAACTTCATCCAGCCGAACCATTCTCGGGAAGCGGCGTATTGGCTGTTATTCACTTTCAGGCGCAAAAAGCAGGGGTTTCTGATTTGCTGTTCAATTATATAAAACTGGCAGATGGGAACGGTATGGAGATTCCTGCCTCCAGTATCAGCGGTTCGATCACAATAAATTCCTCGAACCATGCTCCGGTGATCACAGAGAGCGACCCGCAGACTATTGTCATGTCTGAAGATGGTACCCCCATAGCATTCGATTTAACATTACATGCCAGCGATGAGGATGTTGAGGATACGCTTACCTGGAGTATTTCTTCCTCTGTTTCAAATGGCACGGCAACTGCCTCAGGCACGGGCGAGACAAAAATAATCGGGTACACACCCAATGCGAACTATTACGGCGCCGATAGTTTTGATGTGGAAGTTTCTGATGGGAAGGATACCGATACAATCACTGTTAATGTAAGCATCGAAGCGGTGAATGATGCGCCGGTGATTACTGAAGGCGATACTACCGGTGTCATTATGACGGATATTTTTGATCTGACATTACATGCCACCGATATTGACGGAGACGACCTTACCTGGGGCATAAGCACCCAAGCCAACCATGGAACAGCTTCGGTGGATGACACGCCTGGTTTATCCAAAGTGATCGGTTATGCTCCGGTTGCAGGTTACTTTGGTGATGATAGTTTCGTTATGTTGGTAAAAGATAATTATGGTGGCGAAGATACCATTCTTGTCAATGTGACCATCAACCCAGCAGAACCCAGCATCCGGGTATTTTTACCAGTGCTCATAAATTGATGGTTTATCAATAACAAAAAGCGATAAAACATGCCAGGCAAATGAATTTCGCCTGGCATGTTTTTTTCTGAATATTGAAATCTTATTACGTCATCACAAAAAGGTATCACAAAATCATGGGTGAACAATAATAACACACAAAAGTTTTATGAAACATCATCTATGATTTTGTTTGAGCAAGTGCTTTCATTCATTCTTATCACCGAAATAATGCAAATAATATTGCATTGATGAAATTGCGAACAAGGAAAATGCTTAAATTTAACCTATATTTAACGAAAAATTAAGCAATAGTACAAAAGTAACCCCTTAAAATGGCTGTTTTTGCGATTGTGCCTATTTACAAACTCAATAAAATTTGCTAATATGATTTTGCTAATGTTTAATGCTTCATAACGTAAGTTATTGAGCTACGAAAAGGTTAACTCACCGTAAGGTGAGGGCGCAAAACCACGGGTCTTCCTTGGGGGAGACGGCCAGGTTACCGAAAAGCTCTCAAAAAATTTAAGAAAAATATTATCAGTATTTGGGTAAAGTGATTTATTTATTCGGGTAAGACATCGTTCAGTTTATTGGTATTGCTCTGATCGAATATTTACATACCCCATACACAGTTCTAGGCAATCATTTTTTGAGATGCTTGGATGCGATGTTGTTAACCGCCGATTTTTAGGGGGGTAATCAATAATTATTCATTATTCATGGATTGTTAATCGGCATCTGGGAAATCGTTCGATTGAATAAATAGGAGTGATTGTTATGAAAAATTACCGGTCATTGACCATCTTTTTTATCCTGGCGCTTATTTTATCTGGCGTTTCCAATGTCAGCGCCAATTCAACGAGGTCTGTTGATTCTGCTCAGAAAGTGCTGAATAACGACATCTTGGCGGATGTTGAGAGCACCCAAACCGTAAATCTGGCAGCTACAGCGGATACTTGGTTACGGTCTTCCTATTCAACAAGAAATTACGGAGGTTCCACTACACTTCAAGTAAGCCCTCGCACCACTTATCCACAGGGGTCTCTATATTTATGGGATGTCTCTGGTATCGATTCGGATGCTATAGTTACGGCCGCCAGTTTAACCTTTTATGTCACGGATAGCTCAGCTTATGCATTCAGTTTGTACAATATGAGACGTGCCTGGGTAGAAGGTACTAATAATGACGCAACGGGAACCGGTGCATCCTGGGATTATTATGACGCCGGAACTAATGAATGGGGTAGCGGAGGCGCAGCCAATACTTCCAGCGACCGCTATAACACCAATCTTTGGGATGCGGCGGCAAGTGTTTTTGGCTCAACTGGAAGCGTTACGATCCCTCTCAATGCCAGCGGTGTAGCAGTGGTTCAGGACTGGATTGATGGCTCTTTAAATAATTATGGTTTAACCATGCAAAATTATTCGGGGGGGTCCGATGGCGATTATTGGATCGTTGCATCATCTGAAAATTCAACCTACGATCCGCCCACTCTAAATATTACATATAATATCGCCGCTACCGAACCCACCATAACCGTCAGTGGCACATTGAGTGAGTTTACCACCACGCCAGGGGTTGCCTCGGACGCACAGACATATACCGTGCAGGGCGAACTTCTAAGCCAGGATATCAGCATCATTGCTCCTACCGGTTTTGAACTCTCCACCGATGGGACCACCTATGCATCCAGTCTAACCTTAACCCAAACAGGGGGTGAAGTAGAAGTAACTACTATCTACGTAAGACTTTATAGCGCCACTACCGGCGTATTCAGCGGGGATATAACGCATACCAGCAGCCCGGCGCCGCAGGTAGATCTGGCGGTGAGCGGGACGGTAGCCATTACCGCCACGGCGACATTCCAGTATGGAGATTCGGGTTATTCCGGTACAGATGACACATTCATCAGGGGATCGACTGCGGGAGATTCGAATTTTGGTTCTGAAGATGGGCTTGAATGGGACGATAACAGCGGTACGACTACCGATGAAATTACACTTATCCATTTTGATGAAATATTCACCTCCGAAGGTGGACCCATTCCCAATGGGGCGATCATCAATTCTGCGACCTTAACGTATATGACCACGGACCTAAGTTCAGGATCCACCGCCGAAGGCGACCTTGCTGAAGTGTACGAGAGTCTGGTGGCATGGGATGGGTCGACAGCCACCTACAATAATTTTGGCGGGGATGCGGGTGTTCAAACCGATGAATACTATGCCACATTAATTGATGAGGCGCTTGCTGATGAAGCCAGTACACAGTATTCGATTGATGTAACAGCCAGTCTGCAGCGTTGGTCGGATGGCACCGCTAACTACGGCTGGATTTTCCTGCCAACCGATGATGATGGCGTGACCATTTATTCCAGCGATCACACCACGGTAGCCTACCATCCTCTCTTATCTGTTACTTATACCGTACCCAGCGGTCCGTATATTTCTACCAGTGGTACGTTATCGCCTTTCAGCACTGAACCAGGCGTACCTTCTGATGCGCAAACATACACGGTGGCAGGCACAAACCTGACGGACGATATACTTATCACCGCGCCGGATGGTTTTCAGTTGTCAACTGATGGAAGCGCTTACATGACCGGTCTTACCTTAACTCAATCTGGCGGATCGGTTTTACCTACCACTGTTTACGTGCGGCTTTATAGTGAAGACGGTGATACTTACAGCGGGAATATTATCCATACCAGTACGGGAGCAGCATCCGTAAACGTCGCCGTAAGCGGTGTGGTCATGTCTGGATGGATAGCCTATAACGATTGCGGCTACATCGATGGACAAACCACAACCAACATCACCACCTATGAATGTTATACTGATGATGAATCGGGGGTATTAGTGGATTACAACACTGGCGAAAACACCCCTGCCACTGTAACCGTCGCTACCTCGGGTACGATCAATTCTCAACTCACCAGTGATTACTACGGAGCTGAACCCAACTCGGGAACCGATGCCTACACCACTTTTCATGATTATGTCAATATGGTAGGAGGGATACGCCTGGGTTCGACCAGTTCTAGCATCGAATTGACATTCTCCGGGCTGGATTCGGCGCAAACGTATGCTTTCGCCGCCACGGCCAACCGCGACAATGACGAATATATGGATCGCATTACGCAATTCACCATCGGTGGTGTGGATGCGGCTGCCAACGCCAGCACATCGGGCGTGACGGTAGACAGTGAATATTCCGTCCATTTTATCACCGGATATAACGCGGTTAATGGGTACGCGGCGCGCTGGACGGGTATCCAACCCGGAATGGACGGCGAATTTACCGTTACCTTTGAGGTGAATACCAGCCAAGGCGGAGATTATGCCTATGGGCCAGCCGTATTTGTGCTGCAAGAAGAGGAAACCGCCGCGCCGAGGATCAAATTCTCAGGGACGCTCAGTGAGTTCACCAGTTCTCCGGGCGTATATTCAGCCGAACAGAGTTATCTGGTTTCGGGCAGCAACCTCACCCACGATATTACCATCACTGCTCCGGCTGATTTCGAAATTTCCACCACCAGCGGCAGCGGGTTTGGCTCCACTCTGACCTTAACCCAATCCGGCGGCGTGGTCGCCAGCACACCTATCTATGTCCGCTTCTACCGTGCGGATGCAGGAACCTCTACCGGAAATATCAGCCACGAAAGTATCGATGCTACGACTAAAAATATGGCTGTCGTTGGAACGGCTTCTTATGAGAATCATGCCCCCAACCAGCCGGTGTTGGTGCAACCAGCGGATGACGCTACAGGAATTTCTACCTCTCCAACCCTGGAAGTCACAGTTTCGGATCCAGACCTTGATGATTTAAATGTCACTTTCTATGGAAGAGAAGTGGGCAGTGGTGGGGGCGAGGATTTTACATTTTTCGTGATCCCCGATACACAGAGCCATGTGAGCAGCGCCTCGGGTGCGTTAATTTTCAATGAAATGACAGATTATATTGTTGCCAAGAAAACAGACTTCAATGTTGCTTTTGCCACCCATGTCGGCGATATTGTCAATACAGCTAACAGCACCGCAGAGTGGGAAAGAGCAGACGCAGCTATGGATATTCTGGATGCAGGCAGCGTCCCCAACAGCGTTTTACCCGGAAATCACGATCTTCCCCTCTACTCGTCTCCAAGTTACTATAACACCTACTTTGGTCCTGACCGCTTCACGGGGAACGGATATTACCAGGGACCATATGCTTCAGGTGAGAATGAAAACAACTATTCTTTCTTCAGCGCTTCCGGGATGGATTTCATTCTCATAAACCTGCAATACAATGCCGATTCAGGTATGTTAGATTGGGCAGATGGATTGCTGAAAGCCAATCCGAACCGCCGCGGTATCGTCGCCCAGCATAATATCCTTAATACCAATAACTCCTGGCAAAACGAAGCCACTTACACCGCCTTGAAAGATAACCCTAATCTTTTCTTGATCGTGTGCGGTCACATGCACTCCAGCAGCGATGGTTCAGCTTATCGGGCAGAAACCGGAGATTTCGGGCAAACTATACATGTCTTGCTCACGGATTACCAGGACTACAATGGTAGTGGCAATACCGGCTATATGCGCATCCTCACATTCAAACCTGCGGATGACGAAATCTATGCTCAAATCTATTCACCGTATGTGGATGCTTATCTCACCAGTGAAAGTAATTACGAGCAATTCACCATGGCTTACGACATGGATGGCAGCGCTCCGTTTGAGGTCATTGGAACCGTAACCGGCGTTTCCAACGGCAGTAATGCCTCGATTACCTGGAGTGGCTTGGTAGACGAAAATGAATATGAATGGTATGCAGAAGCCAGTGACGGCGCGCTTTCTACGAATAGTTCTACCTGGTCCTTTACCACCGGCGCAGCAGCGAATCACGCCCCGGTGATCACAGAAACCGATCCACAAGCTGTTACTATGTCGGAAGATAGCTCACCGACTGCCTTTAACCTGACCCTGCATGCTACCGATGAAGATGCCGGCGATACTCTTACCTGGACTATTTCTTCGCCCGCTTCGCATGGTGTGGCTTCTGCCTCCGGAACGGGGACATCTAAAGCGATTGGCTACACCCCCACCCTCAATTACAATGGCTTGGATAGCTTTGTGGTACAGGTATCAGATGGTAAGGGTGGAATGGATACGATTACGGTGAATGTCACCATTCAGGCGGTGAACGATGCGCCGGTGCTGGCTGCCATCGGGAATAAATCGGTGAATGAGCTTGTTCAATTGTCATTCATTGCTTCAGCCAGCGATGTTGATCTGCCTGCCCAAACCTTGACCTATAGTTTAGCCAATGGAGCAAGTGGTGCGGTGCCAGGCGGAGCAGGAATTAATAGCACGTCAGGCGCATTTACCTGGACGCCTACCGAGGCACAAGGACCTGGCCCGTACACCTTCGATGTATGCGTGAGTGATGGTTTACTCAGCGACTGTGAGACGATCACGGTTACAGTGAACGAA
>JAFGJM010000056.1 GCA_016929095.1 Anaerolineales bacterium
ACTAGTTACCCGACAGTTTACCGCTTGTCATGGCGAGTTGCCTTCCAGGGCGACAATCCCGTAGCATCTCTTTAGGGAAGCAATCTTCCGGAAAATGAAAATTACCTATTGATATCAAGATTGCTTCGCTCGTTCCTCGCTCCGAAGGAACTGTCATTCTGAGGAAGCCCGCCAGGGCGACCGAAGAATCTGCACGATCATCAATTAGATTCTTCGCTTCGCTCAGAATGACAAGAGAGTTGAGTTCTTTTCAGATAGAAGAACGCCTTAGCGATGTGGACTTACTCGCAATGACAGTTCAAAAAAACTATCAGGTAGTTAGAGATTATTTATTCTCATTAAAAGGAGTGTTAAAACATTATGCCAGACGAAAAAGAAAAGAAACCCGGTTGGTTAGATGGATTTAAGAGTGTTTTATACGGCATGGCTGGTCACGATATGGCGCGCTATGCCCTAAAAACCCGCGGCAGCATGGAGCATCTATTTATCCTGATTACGATGGGTGATTTACTCGGTATCCCCATATTGCCGCCCTATTACAGTTTGCGCTTGCTCCCCTATGTGGTACCGCAGGTGAGCACCTGGAAACGGCGCATGCTGCGTGAAAAAGACCTGACCGATGCATTAGCTTAGGAGCCTCTCATGTCTATGCGCGAAGTCTTCGAGAAAAACCCTGACCGGCGATATATCATGTTCGGCGGTAAGGGTGGTTTGGGAAAAACAACTTTCAGCGCTGCTGCCGCTTATTGGCTGGCAAAACAGGGCTATAAAGTGCTGGTTTTCTCCGTAGACCCGCAAGCCAGCCTTTCCGATATTTTTAAAAGGGATATCTTTGGCAAGGGCGCAGTGGAGATCATGCAAAACCTATACGCCCAGGAAATCGATGCCGATCAACGCATCCACGAATATCAGGAAGAAATCCGCCAAAAGATACGTGATATGTATGGGATGGAAGAAATCCCGGAAGAGATCGAAAATTACATCCAGGCGGCGGCAGCGGAACCTGCTATGGAAGAAAGTGCCATTTTTGATGAAGTGGTGGATATCGTGGTGGGCGGTAAATATGATTACTATATCTACGATCTTGTTCCGCTTGGGCATGCCCTCTACTACCTGAGCATGGCCTCGGTGTACGACCAGTGGATCGATAAGATCACGGCTTTGCGAACCGAAATGGAGGAATATGCCCAGGTAGCGGCTGTGATGCAGCGGGATAAGGAATCCGAAGAAGACCAGATCCTCAAAGAGCTGCAGTATATCAAGACGCGTATCAATACTTCGTCCGGCATACTCACCGATAAACAAAAAACAGCCTTCTTCTTTGTGGTTACTCCGGAAGAAATGATCATTTTGGATACCAAGAAGGCTGCCGGCTTGTTTGCCAAATTCGATGTGCCGCTTTCCGGTTATATTGTCAACCGCGTCATTCCGGAGGAACTACGCGGTGGGAATATCCCCGAATATCTGCGAAACCGCATGGAAATGCAGAAAAAGTATCTGGCCGAAATCGATCAGGTATTTGGGGGTGAAGTGCTGGCGCGTATCCCCGAATTCGAGCGCGATATTACGGGATTGCCCATGATCGAGCGTATGGCGGAAGTCATGTTTGGAGGTGTGCAATGATCGAGACACCTATGGGACAATATATGGCTCAAAATCCAGGATTGAAATACATCTTCTTCGGCGGCAAAGGCGGTGTAGGTAAAACCGTCATGGCGGGCGCCGCATCGATTTGGGAAGCGCAGCAGGGTAAGAAAACTCTGCTTGCTTCCACAAACCCGGTGCATTCGTTAAGCAGCCTTATCGGGCAGGATGTATTTGGTAAGCCAACTCCCGTGGAGGGCATTCCCAACTTGACGGCTTACGAAATTGATACCAAGGAAACCATCGAGAAATCCAAGAAAGAAATCCGTGAGAAGATTGCCTGGTTCCTCAAATTCGCCGATATCAAGACCAAGGCGGATGAATTTGTCGAATCTGCCACTATGAATCCGGCTTTCGAAGAATCAGCCATGTTCGAGAATATGATCGACCTGATGTTCCAGGACGAATATGAAGCCTATATCTTCGATACGGCACCTACTGCTAATGCCCGCCGGTTGTTGGGCATGTCCAGCGTGTATTCCATGTGGGTCAATAAAATGGTGCAAAGCCGCGAGGAAGCCACAAGTTTGAAAGATTTGCTTTCCTATAGCAAGAAAAAGAAAGAGCAAGACCCGCTCATGGATTACCTGCTCAACCTGCGGGAACGTATGAGCCACGCCAAGGACTTGCTGACGGATGATAAACTGACTTCGTTCTTTTTCATCACCCTACCGGAAGCATTGCCGATTGCCGTCATCACCCGCTTTATAGGCTGGTTCAGCGAATTCAACATCCCTGTAGGCGGCGTGGTCGTCAATATGTTGATTGATAAATCCAGCGTGAAAGACGACTCACCGGATTTTGTCAAGAACCGCGTTGCCATGCAGGAAGAGCATATGGAGACCATCTGGAAAGAATTCGATGGTCAGGTGCGCTCTATCGTACCGCTTTTCGAAACGGAGGTGCGCGGCACCAAAATGCTCAAACGCACAGCTGAAATCTTGTTTTCCTGATGTTGATCAATAAACCAGAAAAAAGCCAGGCGTTTTACCTGGCTTTTTTTATTGTTATACATTTTTAGCCACCCAACAGTTTACGAACTGTCATTAGTATGATAAAAGCCCGAGGGTATAGAATCAGGAAGACACGGCAGATCGAATGTCATTAGGTCTAAAAAGGCCGTATACGCCAACGGGATATTTAATCTGTATTCACTTCTTTCCACAAACATGCATATAATAAAATGGTATGATTTACGGCGCAAATAATATTTAATAGCGATATGGTTTTTGTTCATGAAATAGGATAAGGCTATGTCTCCCCAAAACTCATCTAATGATCCTTTGTTGAACTGGCTGCTTGAGCCATCTGATCCCGGTGTGCGGTACCTGGCATTACGCGATCTGATGGGCTTATCTTTTGATGACCCCGAACTCACCAAAGCCCGCCAGCTTGCCCATCGGGAGGGTCCTATTGCCGTGGTCATGGACGCTATGGATAAGGCGGGTTATTGGGTGACGCCCGGGCCAGGGTACAACCCCAAGTACCGCTCCACGGTCTGGTCTTTGGTCCTGCTGGCGCAATTGGGCGCCAGAATTGAGAATGACGCCCGTATTCAAAAAGCCTGCGAGGTTTTCCTGGAGCATGGATTGACGCCCGGCGGGTATGTGACTGCCTCTGGCGCGCCTTCCGGCACGGCGGATTGTCTGCAGGGCAACATATGCTGGGCTTTGTTGGAAATGGGATACGAAGATGCGCGCCTTGAATTGGCTTTTGAATGGATGGCGCGCAGCGTTACCGGGGAAGGCGTGGCACCCATGCAGGACAAAAAAGCTCCGCGCCGCTATTACGCCGGTAAATGTGGGCCGAATTTTGCCTGCGGCTATAACGATAAATTGCCTTGCGCCTGGGGGGCGGCAAAAGTAATGCTGGCATTTGGTCGGCTGCCCGCTGAGCGGCGCACTCCTTTGATCGAAAATGCTATCCGGATGGGCATCGATTTCTTTTTCAGCGTAGACCCTGCTACCTGTAATTATCCCAATGGATACGCCCCCAAACCGAGTTCGAACTGGTGGAAATTCGGTTTTCCGGTGTTTTATATTACCGATTTACTACAAATCGTCGAAGCATTGGCGGCGCTGGGTTATAGAAATGACCCACGACTGGAAAATGCATTAACCCTGATCCGAGAAAAGCAAGACGACCAGGGGCGCTGGCTGCTGGAATATGATTATTCCGGCAAAACCTGGCTTGAATTTGGCGAAAAGAAGCAGCCTAATAAGTGGGTCACCTTGCGGGCATTACGGGTATTGAGGGAATAGGGATCGCCGCATAGACGCAGTGAGTACATGGTCAGAGAGGTATGAAAACTGATCACTGACAACTGATGGCTAACAGCTATTCTAAATCTCCCGAAACGTTCCTCCTTCCGGAATCTGTTTCACATCATACGGCGTCACCTGATAGACATAATAATTCAGCCAGTTGGAGAAGAGCAGGTTGGCGTGGCTGCGCCAGCGCACTACGGGTATTTGCGCCGGGTCGTCGGCGGGGTAGTAGTTGTGGGGGATTTCGATGGGCAACCCCTTATTCACATCCCGGTCGTATTCCCCTTTAAGGGTGAGCGGGTCGTATTCGGAGTGACCGGTGATGAAGAAATGCCGCCGGTCACGCGAGGCGACGATGTATACCCCCGCCTCATCCGATTCAACCAGCAGTTCCACTGCGGGGGCGCGTAAAATATCTTCCCCGCGGATTTCGGTGTGGCGGGAATGGGGGGCATAGAACACATCATCAAAGCCCCTTAGTAATCGTTCGTTTTCGACCAGCACCCGGTGCGGGAACACGCCGAACATCTTGTGAGGTAGGGGATATTTTGGAATACCATAATGGAAGTATAGCCCTGCCTGCGCCCCCCAGCAAATATAAAAGGTCGAAAAGACGTGCGTTTCCTGCCAGCGCATCAGCTCGCTTAGCTCATCCCAGTAATCCACCTGTTCAAAGGGCAGGTTTTCAACCGGGGCGCCGGTGATGATCAGCCCATCGAACTTCTGTGAGCGCACCTCAGGGAAGGTTTTATAATGCGCCAGTAAATGCTCCTGGGGCGTGTTTTTGGAATCGTGCGATTCCATGTGCAGCAAGGTGATATCCACCTGCAGGGCGGTGTTGCTGATCAGGCGCAGCAATTGGGTTTCGGTAGCGATCTTGGTCGGCATCAAGTTGAGGATCGCCAGGCGCAGGGGACGAATATCCTGTTGCATGGCGCGCTGCTGCCCCATGAGGAAGATATTTTCATTTTGAAGTATTTGTAAAGCGGGTAAGGTTTCAGGTATGGTGACGGGCATGGTGAACCTCCTAGGCTAACGCCTGATCTAAATCCCATAAAATATCTTCGATATCTTCCAGACCGATACTCAGGCGGATGAAATCAGGGGAAACCCCGGCTTCCAATTGTTGTTCGGGTGTGAGTTGACCGTGGGTGGTGCTGGCAGGGTGGATCGCCAGGCTTTTGGCGTCGCCGATATTGGCTAGATGACTGAAGAGCTGCAGCTGTTCAATGAAACGCCGTCCGGCTTCCCGACCGCCTTTAACGCCGAAGCCCATTACCGCCCCGCATCCTTTGGGCAGGTAACGTTGTGCCGCCTGATGGTCGGGGTGGGATGATAGACAGGGGTAAGTCACCCAGGTTACTTTAGGATGCTTCTCCAAAAACTCTGCAACTGCCTGTGCATTTTGCACGTGCCGCTCCATACGCAGGCTAAGCGTCTCCACCCCTTGCAGGAACAACCAGGAATTGACCGGGGAAGGGCAGGCGCCAATGTCTCTTTGCACCTGAACGCGGGCTTTGGTGATAAAAGCCGCTTCCCCCAGGCTGGCGAAAACCAGACCGTGATAACTTTCGTCGGGCTGGTTAAATATGGGAAAGCGAGGGTTGTCTTTCCAGATGAAGTTTCCCCCATCCACGATCATACCGCCGATAGACGTGCCGTGCCCGCCGATGAATTTGGTGGTCGAGTGCGTGACAATGTTTGCACCCCATTCACATGGGCGGCATAGATACGGGGAAGCAAACGTATTATCGATCACCAGGGGGATTTGGTGCTGGCGGGCAATTTCAGCCACCTGCTCGAAGGGGAAGACGTTGATGCGCGGGTTTCCCAGTGTTTCGCCATAGATAATTCGGGTGTTAGGTTGGATAGCTTTGCGGAAGCACTCCGGTTGGCGCGGATCGACAAAGGTCACATTAATGCCCAACCTGGGCAATGTGTAGGCAAACTGGGTGTATGTGCCGCCATACAGAGTGGATGCAGCCACGATATGGTCGCCTGCCTGACACAGCGCCAGGAAGGTGATGGTTTGCGCAGCGTGCCCGGAGCTGGTTGCCAGGGCGCCAACGCCGCCTTCCAGGCTGGCAATGCGCTGTTCAAAGACATCGCTGGTGGGGTTTTGAATGCGGGTGTAGATGTTGCCGGGTTCTTCAAGGGCAAACAGGCGGGCGGCGTGCGCCGTATCTTTGAAGACATAAGAGGTAGTTTGGTATAACGGTGTTACCAGCGACCCGGTAACCGGGTCGGGTTGCTGCCCGGCGTGCAACTGGCGGGTGGTAAAACCGAGCGGGCGATCTGAGATGTTGGTCATTATATGCTCCTCGACAAAAAGATAAAAAAACGGCGGGCAGCATCTCGCAAATTGGTTTTGCGGGAGGCTGTCCGCCGTTTCAGGGCACAAGCCCTGTCAGTACAAGCGCATCATGGCGACGTGATGCGTCTGCCGAGGCGGGTCACAATCTCCCGTCGCAGACGCATCATCATGGCCATAGAGAAGAAATAGGTACTCATACGCTGTTTATGGACTGTATTTTATAGATGAATCCCGATATTGTCTATTGGAAAAAATAACAAAAAAGCGATATTAAATTTAGGCAGATTGATAATAAGTCCCCTCAATCCTCCAGCCCCCCTTATTCCCCCCATTTTCGCAGAAAATGGGGGGATGTCCGCAGGATAGGGGGGTAATAAAGCAGGAAATTATTTTCAAGCATGAAAAATGCGGGCATTTTTCACCCCGGCATGGCAACTGGTATCACAATGCGGATGGTGTCTCACAGTTGGGCTGGCTGTATATTAAGCCTGGGTGAGGGCTCCGCCAAAGGAGAAACCTGTGTTTATGATTGATGTATAATTTTAGAATTGGGAGATGCAGTTTGAGGAAAACAGGTTTGATAATCTGTGATTATTCTGCGCGTAATAATATATTAGATATCTTATATTGCGAATATGAAGTAAAGTGAAATTATTGATATTTTAAAGTGAGGTAATTTTGAAACTCATACGCGTGATCTACGAACTTTTTGAATCAGACTATGCCTTCATTCAAGGGAATGAGAATGGTGATATCCATGAAATTGATCGTGAAGTATGCCTCGTTACATATGAAGGCAAGCTATATGTGTCGTGGTCCAGTGAACCATACCAGTATTGTATTGGGTATAAGCAAAGCAGTTGGTACACCAATGAACCAGCAGTTGTTATTGATGCATCAAGTTGGTTTATGTGGGCACCCTTAATAAACAACGAATTCTCATTGTCATTTATTGATCCATCACATATATTCCTTGAACTTAATAGTAGTAATGGGAAATTATATTTCTCTGCGCAAGAAAAGGGTCTATATGGTATAGATGTGTGCCATATATCAACACGTTACCCTGAAGTCCACATCTAACAAGCACGGATTATTTAACAAGTAGCCGCAACATTGCCTATGATCTGTGTATGTGTTTGGTTGGCGCGGTAGATGACATACGGTACGAGTAAAGGAACTAAGAATTTAAATCTATGAGAATATTCTCCGACGCTGTTTATGACCATCTGGAAGCAGCATCTCGTTTGCGAGGAGCTTTCCCAAAATCCATTGCGGCTGATGTAGATGTAGTTCTAAAGGAAATGCCTGTATCAAAATTACAACCAACTGACGATGACATTGGTCCGATACAAATAGAGGATGAAATATTACATATCCCATGTAGAATTTATTGTTTAGAACCATCAAACTATTCGATTCTTGCAATGAATTCTATACAGAGAATGATTTTAGGGTGTTTATATACCCGGCATCATAATGGCTATATTCGTGAGAAATTTATCCGTCAAATATTGAAAGTAAATGAATTATGGGCATTGCCGTTTATCTTTCAATTATTGGGTGAATATGTTCTGGAAATAATTCAAATTATTGCAGATCAATCTGATGTTATACAAGCTGATATGATTGATCAATTTGTGTCTGAAAATCCGGGTTTTATAAAACTTTTAAAACAGAGAACAGTAAGTTATTGGAATTGTTATTATCGCTATTTGTTCCCAGATTTTAAAGATTATCCGGGTTATCAAGCTATAACCGCTTTTGGTTTGTGGGAAAGGGATGAAATCAAGCGGTTAATTCGCTGCTAACTGTTGTATGTAGAAAAACATAGATTTCCTTCCTGTTGCTCAACCAACTAATAAGTAACCAGGATAAAGCTCTTATGAAAAATTTTCCCAACCTCATTCCAACAAGCATCAACCTGGGAAAGGATGAGACTATCCTTTGGATAGGCAATCCAAATCCAGGAATCAAATTTCATCCCCGAGTGATCGCTGCTTTCGGTCTCTGGACTCTCCTCACCATAATCGCTGTATTCATCCGTTCAATCAACGGAACATTTTTCTATTTTGTTATGTCCTTTATCCTGGTCACACTTTTTAATATAGCTTACCTTCTGCTTGTAGATCCTATTAGGCGACAGAAAACCAGATATTTGGTGACAAATCAGCGTATCGTAATCATATCCAACTTTATATCTCAAAGCATTCGCCAAGTAAGGTTGAATACTATTAATGATGTCAATCTAAAAGTTTATCGAGACGGAACGGGTACAATCATATTTGATAAATTTTCATGGCGAGACCGGTCTTCCTTACCCCCTTATCATCTACTGCCTGTTTTTGAGTTCATCGAAGAGCCAGATAACGTATGTAATATTATCGAGAAAGCTCGCATACTATTATTAAAATCAACGTAATTGGCACCGTCTAACGCCGGCTCTAGCTGATAGGACAGCCAGATGCCCAAAACGATAAGTCTTGCCAATCCGGGTACAATAAAGGCATACCCAACTTATCGTCAACGAGCGCCCCTGGCAACGACTTCAACAAGGATACTGTGCGGTGTCAGACGCGGCGGTTGACGCATAAATGTTAGGTGCTTTCTCAGATTAATTATCATAATGAAAACTTATAATTTCACCGTATTTTTATAATCAAAAAGTGACAAACTATGAAACCAAACGAAGATTTCCCCAAAATCAAAGTCGCCGTTGTACAGGCTGCGCCGGTTCTTTTCGACCGTGAGGCGAGCGTCGATAAAGCCTGCCGTTTGATCCGTGAAGCTACAGGGCAAGGCGCAAAGCTGGTCCTTTTCCCCGAAGCCTTTATTCCCGCTTACCCGCGAGGACTTTCCTTTGGCGCGGTGGTGGGTAGCCGCAGCGATCAAGGGCGGCGCACCTGGCAGACTTACTGGGCGAACGCGGTGGATATACCTGGCCCGACTACGGAGGCGCTGGCAGAAGCCGCAGCTCAAGCCAATGTGTACCTGGCAATCGGGGTCATTGAACGCGATAATCGATACAGCGGAGGGACGCTCTATTGCACGGTGTTGTACTTCAGCCCCGAGGGGAAACTGATCGGCAAACACCGTAAACTCAAACCGACCGCCTCTGAGCGGTTGATTTGGGGCGAAGGCGACGGCAGCACCCTGACCGTGCTGGATACCGAGATCGGAAAGATCGGTGGATTGATCTGCTGGGAGAACTATATGCCCCTGGCGCGCATGGCGTTGTATGGCAAAGGGGTTGAAATCTACCTGGCGCCCACCGCCGATTCGCGGGAAAGCTGGCAGGCCACCATGCAGCATATTGCCCTGGAGGGGCGCTGCTTCGTGCTGGGCTGCAACCAGTTTGTCACCAAGTCCATGTACCCCGCAGACCTGGATGGCATTGAGGAGTTAGCCAGCCTGCCGGAGGAGATATGCCGCGGCGGCAGCGTGATCATCTCACCGTTGGGCAAGGTTCTGGCAGGACCGCTCTTTGGAGAAGAAAGTATTCTGTATGCCGAATTGGATATGGCTGAAATTGCACAAAGTAAATATGATTTTGACGTGGTGGGTCATTACGCCCGCCCGGATGTGTTCCAATTGATCGTCAATGATAAGCCATTGTTGCCAGTGAATTATGGGTCGGATGAAGGGGAATAGGAAATACCCCCTCACGCAGTCAGGCAGCGGTCATGAGAGGATAAAAAGGTGATGGCTGTTTCAGAAGAGCAATATAATCAAGCAGTCTATATGATGAAGAATGGGGATAATGGCGGCGCGCGTAACATATTACAACAGATCCTTAAATCTAATCCAAAAGATGAAAGAGCCTGGATGCTATATGTAAAAACCCTTTCCACAACAGCAGAGCGCATCCAGGCTTTAAAATGGTGTTTGAAGATAAACCCTGAGAGTGATATCGCAAGAGAAACTTTAGAATATTTACAGCAACCGTCGCCCGCGCCAAAGATCGATCATGTTGTTCCAACCAGGATAGAGGCTGGTATTGCCAATCGTGGAAGTGGGAACAATAAGACGAAATCGACAATAATCACCCCGCTTGTAATTACGGGCATAATTATTGTGGCTTGTATTGTGTTCTTTTCTCTCCAAAATATACTGGATACGCCTCTTTTGGCGGTTTTTGGAATTGGGGGGAAATACCAGGCTTCTGCATATGAAATTACCGATCCTGTAATATCAGCTTTGGTGATCGAGAATCATTCTCCCTTTTTCATCAATTCGGTCATCCTTACTCGACATCAAGATGGTAAAGTCTATGAATTCGAAGGGATAACTGTGGAGGGTTCGGAAGTATTTGCCATCGAGCCGGGTGGCTATGATTTAACAACCTATTACAGTGATCTGACGCCCGAAACGATGTTTACAGCTGGCGAAATGGGTTTTTATGTGGATGGGATTGCGACCGCCCATTTCAATGTGCGAAAAAAACGAGCTGTTATCTTCCATTTGGAAGGAGGTGGTATAACGGGTATGTTATCTTACGAGCCGTCAGAGTTAGTCGGAAAATGAACATTACAGGGAGAATATGATCCCGTTTTTATCCAGTCCGGTCAAATAAGTGTTGTTAGCGCAAAACAATAAATGTCTTCCGCATTGGGAGATCATCCGGTTTAAGATGGATGTATAATTTCGGAATTGGGAAGTTTAATTTGATCGAATCAGGTTTGATAGTTTGTGATAATCCGGTATAGCGGGAATTCGGAAGAAAAACTTGTGAATCTGCCTCGAGGAGTATCTGCATGCAAGTGACAAACAGCCAACGCGCCGCGTTTGGGTTTGCGCTCGGTCTTATCCTGATGTTCGCTGCTACACGCGTATTTCTTGTGAACCCCTACGATTTCGAAAACATGCAGCGCGGCGTGCGCTTACTTTTATCGGGAGTCAACCCTTGGGCTGATGTCACGCGTGTCTATGATTTCTATAATCCGCCCCACGCGGTGTTATTCCTCTGGCCTATGCTTTTCTTGTCCCCTCAAATATTCCTGGTCATCGGGGCGGCTTGCCTGTTCGCATTTGTCTTCTATCACCGCGCATGGGTTGCCCTGGCCTGGTTCGCTACCAATACGATGCTCTGGCTTATCTCTGCCGGAGGTATCGATATGTTCGTCATCGGCGTTGGCCTGCTTTTCTTGATGGCTGGCGATACCATGTATTTAAGTAAACGAGGTCTTGTATTTCGAGTCATAGCGTATGGCATTTTGATGGTCAAACCGCAAGGTGGAATGTTTATCGTCTTGCTCTACCTCCTCACACGTATGGATTGGAAGGGATTCGCACTGTCACTTGTGTTCTATGGAGTGCTGTTCATCCCGCTTTACCCCTCCTGGCTGGACGTTGTTCTTTATGACCCACCCACGGCGCAGGCAGTGGCAACCCATACTATTTTAGGAAAATACGGTCTTTCTGTGGCGTTGTTAGTTGCTCTTGGTGCAGTCATTGCCAGGAAATGGCATTATTGGCAACTTGGGGGTGCACTCGCTTGTATCCTGACACCCTATGGTATGCCTGGCGTTCCCATCTTTTTGATTCTCACTGGCGTCACATCCATGAAAGCCATCCCTATTGTGGTGATATGGTCAGCATTGCTGGCTGTTGTCACATGGGTGACCCCTCCGGCTGGCGTTGATTATTATGGTTACCTTGCCCCCTTTATGGCGATATACCACCTCAGTATGTTTGGTCTGGCTTTGACTCTGGCTTGTGTATCTCCGGATGCGGAAGGACAAAATTTAATATCGGTCAGCGCATGGCTTCGTCGCATGCTGGCTGGTAGAATATTTTAACGAGCAAGGCATTCCGGTTCATCCCCACCTTATGAACGAATTCCAAACATTATCCACAAAACTTGGCGCAACGGATTCCTTCTTTGCACGGTGGTAGATTATCAATAATTGAGCACCAGGTTTTTAAACATTTTGATAAAAGCCCTCCGAATATGGATTTGGAATTGTTTTTTTTTTAATAAGACCCTACTCTCAGTCCCTGAGGCTGTCCTAAAAGTTGATTTTGTCATGTTGCACAAAATGTGTTTCACGAAACGAAGCGAAACCTCTCTTAATTTCCCGACTCCCTGCTTCCCTTATGACTATTTCCTCTGCACGCTCTGCGTCTCAGCGGTTATTTCTTTAACCGTGCTGCCAGCGATAAGCCGCGAAAACCCATTGCCTTCAACCACTTTCCCAGCCGGGCAGACGCCTTTTCATCCTGCGGCGCGTACAGCGGATCGCCCAGGATGAGGTACAACGCCCGCTCCACCCCATGCGGGATGATATCGCCAGCCATGCCGTAGCCAATGCAATCGTAACCCACCAGATACAGATTCTCGACAGGCGATTGAGGGTCCAATCGTTCTGCGCCGCTTTGACCGATGCGGTGCGCCATCTCCGCCGTCCACATCCCGGTGAAAAACATCGGCATTTGCATATCCACAGCCTGATCGAAACCGGGGAACACCTGGCGCAATTGTCCCAACACCAAATCCAATTCCTGGCGTAAATCGTAGGGCGGCTGCATTACCCAAAATACATCCAGGGCATGTTTACCGGGGGGCGCCAGGGTCGGGTCGAAGAAAGTCGGAGCGTAGCAGTTCAGCGTGCGCTCCCAGCCCATAGTGTGCAGCAGCGAGTGACCTTCGCCCAGCAACGGTTCATCTGTCCCCAAAATCAATGCCGCCACATTGGCGGGAACAGCATCTTTCAAGCGCCGGGTATATTCCGGGGGCAGATTTTCCTCACCTGCCAACTGTATGAGGCGGTTCAAGCCGCCGTTGTGCACCACAATGTCGGCAGAAACCGCCCGCCCATCCTCCAGAAGTACCCCGTTTGCCTTGCCGTTTTCAATGCGAATAGCTTTGACTTTCGTGCGCAGCGCAATTTGACCGCCATGCCGGATAAGAGTACGCTCCAGCCCGCGGACGATGGCTGCCGTTCCACCCACGGCTGTACCCCAATCGGCCATGTTGCCGATCGAATCGGCGATAGCGCGTTTGGTCTCTATCCCGGAAAATGTATCCACCGTTTGCGAGGCAAAACAGTAGGTGATGATAGTCTGTACATAATTGACATACTCTGTATTGCCGGGGAAATAGCTTTCGATATATTGCCGGGCAGTCATTTCCGGAGGCACATTATCCGCCGGGTCGAACATATCGCCAATCCAGCGGTAAACCTGCGCCATGCCGCGCTTGCCGCCCACCAGGGTCTCCTGCGCCTCGTCTAGTGAATTGAAGCGCCGCCCGTCACGGGTGACCACCCAATGATCGCCGCGCGCTTTCACATCGTGAATGGTAACCCATTCGATCTCTGCGCCGAGTTTGGTACACAGCTTGCCAATGCGGCTGTTAGGACCGGCGCATGTCCAGGCGGCAGTGCTGATGGCGTAACCGTTGTATTCTAAATGAGTGTATTTCCCGCCGCCGAAGCCTAATTGTTCCAATACCAGCACTTTTTTACCCGCCCGCGCCAGGCCGATAGCCGTCATCAAACCGCCAATCCCGGCGCCGATCACCACCGCGTCGTAGCGGGTATCCAGCGGAACGGGCGGCGTTTGCATCTCGGGTGCGCTGAAGACATTATTGGGGCACAGATACAGGCAGTCCCCGCATTGAGTGCAGGCATTTTCATTTATATGGGGATAAGCTGTGGCTTCGATTTGCAGGGTGATCGCGTGTGCAGGGCAGCCCGCCACACAATAGCTGCAGCCGGTGCAACGGGTTTTGTCTATGGCGATGGTCATGTGGACTCCTCAGGCGGAAAGATTATTGAGTATTATAAGGGAGGAAAGGAAAAGGGAAAAGTGGGTAAAGCCCAATAGCTCCCTTGTCGCATTATTGCTCATCCCCCTTTTACCTGATTACCTTTCCCCCATTCCTCACGCCTCATAAAGTCCAGCCACCGCCTGCGCCCACTCGTACACCAGTTGGCGCAGTTCATCGGGTTCCAGCACCGTCGCCCCCGGACCAAAACTCATGGTCATGGAAGCCGCCCAGTAAATATCCGGCAGCGAAGCAGCCACAATCACCGAGCCGTCGGCTTGCGGTTCGATTTTCTCCCAGGCTGCCGGCGTACTCAAGGCGAATGCCGCCACCTCCGGCGCTAAATGCAGGCGCACATGCACCTGAGCCTGACTCTGGATTTCGAACGCCAGGTATTTTTGAGGATCGAATTCGGGGGGAATTTGGTAACTTTCGTCCAATTGCAATATTTGGTGGATACGGTCGATGCGGAACGAGCGCATATCCTGGCGCAGATGGCAATACCCGATCACATACCACCACCCCTGGCGAAACGCCAGCGCATACGCGTCAAACTCACGCTGGAGCGGTTCGTTCTGGCTGGCGCCCTGGTAAGTGATACGTACACGTTTCTGAAGACGGATGGCTTTTCGCAATGTATTTAAAAAGGGGGCATAGGGCTGTAAACCGGGGCGTTTCAATTGAGTTGTGACTAAAATCCGCCGAGCCCATGCGACCTCGTCACGCTGCTCATCTGGGAGGACATTCTCGATTTTTGCAACTGCCCCCTCGGAGGCTTCATCGTAAAGCCCTTCCCACATTTCGCTCACCAAACCGGCGCCCAAACAAATCGCCGTGGCTTCTTCAGGCGTAAATATCAATGGGGGCATTTTATAGCCTCGCACCAGAGAAAAACCACCATACCTGCCGCGCTCGGAATAGACTGGAATGCCCATTTCGTCCAGCATCAACATATAGCGGTGCAAAGTGCGCACCGAAACACCCAATTTCTCCGCTAAATCGTTTGCGGTTTGGCGGGGTTGGCGCTGCAGCAGCATGATTAATGTGATCAGGCGGGTAGCGGTGGTGGACATTGATTAATAATCGGTATCAGGTATAACAATATTGTCTCATTTTTGGACACTATATCTCTGATTTCCTGATAAAAAAAAGCTTTTATTAGGAAGGCAGGAATGCATGAAGGTAATTTTCTGCTATAAAGTATGCGTACATCCTTTATCCGGCATAGCGACTGATATGAAACTAGAATTTCATTTGTACCCTTCGTGATGAAATATTTTCATAAATTCTCTTAGCAAAGTTGTTAGTAACAAGGCAATCAGGAATTACTTTCAATACCTGATTGCCTTGTTGCCTGGTTACCTGATACCTGGTTCTTGTATCACATTAGGATTTTACCGGAAACACAATGCGCGTTTCCAAAGCCTCCGGCGGCGTTGTCTGTGGGTCTTTGAGGTAAAACTCATAACATATACCGGTCGGTTCGATATGGTTGGTTTTCATCCACGCGTCCATAGCTTCGTAGGCTGCTGCAATTTTATCATACGGCCCTACATGCATGCAGACGACCGCCTTACCACCCGGGATCTCGCCGGGTTGGATGGTCTCTTTGCCAGGGATTTTGGCAGAAACAGGAAAGCCAATCTCGAGATCCAGATCCTGCATATCCATGTTGTAATAGGCGGCAAATGGTTCACCCGCCGGGAATTGACCGATTTGCCCCAGATATTGGGCTATCGCGCCATAAGCCTGCCCCAGCACCTGCGGAAGATTTTCCACCGCCGCTCGGGTGCGGATGGAAGCCACTGGCTGTACCGGACGATCAATTAATTGACATTCGTACGACATTTTTTACACTCCTTTTTTTACTCAAAAGTAGATCCTAAAAGGGAGAAAGCCCTTAAAGTGCATTTTCCTGATCAGGACAAATTAATGGGATTGACCCGGGCATCGATTTCTCCGATCTTGGAAAGTATGCTCAGATTGTAAAATCGATATATGTCAATTTCCGACATATATATTATGAAATTTCGGGTTATTTAGAATTTTCTAAAGGAAATGGAAATCGCACTTTACTGGAGAAGCCGTGTTCCAATTCAAAGGACACTTTTCCACTTAACTGTTGTTCCCCTAAAGCCAATACAATTTGCATACCGAGTTTTCCATGAGTGCGTGGATCAAAATCGGGAAGCGCACCGACGCCGTTATCCGACACAGCGAGCATGATATCATTTTCTGCAGTCTTGGAAAGGGAGATGGTTATTTTCCCTGTCCGATCACCGGGGAAAGCGTATTTCAGGCTGTTAGATACCAGCTCATTGATGATTAATCCGCATGGAATGGCGGTATCGATAAACACGGTAACCGGTTCTGCCTCTAATGCAATCTCGATCATATCCGGGCGTGCATTATAACTTTGTAATAAAAGACCGATCAATTCATTCAAATATTCCCCCAAATCAATGCTGGAGAGGTTGCGGGATTGATACAGCCTTTGGTGAACCAGTGACATAGAGCGGATGCGGTTTCCCATGTCCTTGAATACGCCCACTATTTGTGCGTCGTTTATAAAATCAGCTTGCAATGAAAGCATAGAACTGATCATTTGCATATTATTCTTTGTGCGGTGATATAACTCTCGCAGCAGAGCTTCTTTTTCAGCCAGCGCGGTTTTCAGTTGATTTTCAGCTTCTTTATGCTCGCTGATATCACGAATCGATTCGATTGAACCAACAATCTCGCCTTTATGGTTATAAAGTGGCGTAGCGGTCACCCAAAAATGAGTGCCTTTTCCCTGGTTCAGCTTGGAAAGAAATACTTCCGCTGCCAGAGTCTTTCCATATTGTTTAAGCGTGGGGTATTGGTCCTTAAGCGGTGAATTTTCTTCGAAAACCAGGTTAATTAAAATCGGACGCTTTTCGCCATAAAACGGTACTGCATAAACATAATCTCCTTGCCCAAGCATTTCTTCTTTCGCAATTCCGGTCATCTGTTCAATTGCCCGGTTCCAGGCAAGCACCTTTCCCTGTCTATCGATCACGAATGTGGCATCTGGAAGGAATTCAATGATATCTTTGAGAGTTTTCTCACTTTCTTGTAGTGCCATTTGGGCATTTTTTCGCGCCGTGATGTCCCGGCAAAGAATTCCCACTTGTTCAACCCGGGTATGCTTCCTTACAACAGGGAAAATGAAAAATAAATCTGATTGAGATACGCCATTAAATTCATACGCACACTCTATTGAAAATGATTCGCCGCTTTCAAACACTCGCTGACAATACACCCGAATATTTTCGCCTTCAGGGCAGGGATAAAGATTTTTAAATACTTCTTCTGCGAAATCCCCTGGTTTAATGGGGTATTCGTTAATGCGTTTTCCCCAAGCCGATTGAACGCGATAATCTTCATCCACCACCAAAGCCAGGTTATTGGCAGCCTCAATAAATGCCAGATATGGTTGTTCGGTTTGACCAGCTTCAAAACTTTCTTGTTTTGTGTGGGATATATCCCGAATGACCTCGGAAATGGCGATTAATTCACCCTCTTTATCAAACACAGGAGAGGCGCGTACTGACCATTGACAACCATCGCCCGATAAAACTAATTTTTCTTCCACCTGTTTACTTTGCTTGGCTTTGGCAACCGGATAATCGGAGATATCTGCTTGAGCCAAGCGCCATATCTCCCGGCAGGTTTTTCCCGCCAAGTATTCCAGCGGCTTTTCCAACATGTGGACTAAACGCTTGTTGGCCCACGCCAGACGCATATCCAGGTTATACCAGGCGACCATCGCGGGTAATTCATCTAACAATTCCTTTATAGAATCATCCAGGTAAAGAGAATTATTCATCACATCCATAATTTTCACGACCTGATATCATCCACGAAAATATCAAATCGCATTTTATCGTGTTGCAAGGTTTGCGCCGAAAAATTCCGTCCGAACAACATTCCTATGAATTTGTCTGCCTTATTGTGCTATGAAACGATTACGTGAAGCCCCGGAAATCCCAAAAATGTTACAAGTAATGAAATTCCATCCCTATTGTACTCAATATATACCTTAATGAAAATGTATTGTCATTGGGTATGCCTGGGAAATTCTCGATTGGTTTAATATATAGTTTTTACTTCAAGATAACGCTTAATAGAAAATCCATTAAGGTCATGGAAAACTGTTCTGCATAAGGACTGTCAAATAACTCGGTGCCATGCCATTGCCCGGGGAAAATCACCAGCTTCTTTGGCTCAGGCGCCCGGTTATACAATTCGGGCATAGCAGTGCGAATCACTCTGTAATGATCGCTTTCGTTATAAATAAATAGCTTCGGTATATCCCGGGAAACAAGGTTTTCCGGAAAGGTTTTCGTCTCAAAGGCAAATTGCTTTGGACTGGCAATAAGCATCAACCCGGCCAGCTCCTCACGAAGAGAAACGTTAATACAAGCGCCTCCCCCCATGCTGCCTCCCACACAAACAAAATACTTGTATCCCCGCTGCCGTAAAATATCCATGATAGTCACAAGATCCTGGTAATTTTTCGAGTCGGTAGCCAGCCCGAAGCATTCCGATTTTCCATGGCAACGCATGTCATAGGTAAAAGCAGATACCCCGTTATCGGCAACTTTTTGGGCAAAATCCGCCCAGGTTGTTTGGTCAAGCCCCCCCATGTGAGCGAAAATGACGATCGTGTCGGTAACGGCGTGGTAGATTGTGCCGCTTAGATGGATATCATTACTCACAGGGAAACTGACAACTTCCACCCCCGGCTCATATAAAGGAAAAGGCGTATGTGTGGATGTGGGTGTGATGGTGGGAGTTCTCGTTAAGGTAGGAGATGGCGCGAGTGAAGGCGTAGCCGTCGGACTTGAGGTTGAAATGGAAGTTACGGTGGGAGTAGATGTAGGAATGACGTGAGGGGCTTGACATCCACTTATCGTCAAAAAGACCAGCCATAAAAAAATGAAAATTGATCTTTGCCTATTCATTGTCAGCTACCTTTCCCTTTTCATCCAAACACTCGCTTCATTCCCTGATATATATACATATTTAAGGGGGAAAAGTATCAGTTATTCGGTTTTTCTTGACGATGTTTAGAGAACTTTGATTTAAAAGTCTAATGTTACTTTTCGTTGAATGGTTGCGTTTTTGACCAGTGACTTTGAATAATACGCCATTGCCTATCGATTAACGCGTAAACTTCGGTGCAATTCCAACGACTTTCAGATTCGCCGGTGTATGAGACATAATTGAAAGTCAACATAACCACATTACCGATGTGTTGCACATGGGGGTTAAGTAATTCAAAGCGGTCAAAATAAACCTGGCCGCGAATGGACTCATAACGCTCAGTTAATGCAGCCAATCCATCAATCCTGAATTCGATATATGGATCAAAATAAACAACCTCAGGGGCTGAAATCTCCAGGAAACCTGACGGATCACCCTTCCCCCAACGTTCCAAAGCAGCCTTTTCCATGGCGATGATCGTCTCAGCTATGGCTTTTTCTTTATCCATAACGCAATTCTCTCCTTGCTTAAAGTGTCTCGACCAACCAGAGGCTGGTCAGCTCTACGACAGTAGCAGCTAATGATTGATCCTCTCCCAACACACCAAACAGACGGTCGGCGCCGGTGAGCATAAGCGCCTCTTTTGGTTTCGCGGGTGAGGAGGCTGTTAGCAGGGTTGCATTCGCCGCGGTATAATCCTGGTCGCCAGCCAGCGCCAGTAAAGCTCCTGAATAAGACCGGATGCATTCAGATAAATCATAATCATCCAGGCTATCAAAAAAAGCAGCACTGAGATGTTGCGAATGCCGTTCCGTTTCGATTTCAGCCAAACCGGTTTGAGCTGCCCGGATAAAAACCTGGCGACCGAATTCCTTTTGGAGATCGTGGCGCATATTCGCTACCGGCGAAAGCAGCACCATAGATTTGATTTTTTTCGGATTTTGGGCAGCCAGGATCATCGCGATCCCCGCGCCCAGGCCGAACCCGACTATCCCCATATGGCGAGGGTGACAATAACCGCTTTCTTCCAGCCATTGGAAGGCATTTTTTGCATCCTGAACCTGGTGATGGATGGTCATCTCCTGAGTATTGCCGTCGCTCTCACCACAGCCGTGGAAATCGATGCGCAATGAGACAACACCGCGATTTGCCAGCGAGAGAGCCAGTAAACGATACAAACCGCCGGCTTCATCTTTATGGCTGAGAAAACCGTGCAATAACAAAACGCCCGGGCAGGGAACGGCAGATTCTGGCAAAGTAAGAATGCCTGCCATCTGTTCTGCCAGGGTGATGTTTTGTTGCGTGAAAGGAATTGGGGAGGACATAAATTACCATCGAATAGGAATTTTCCGGCTCTCCCTTCACCCAGCACCCTTTCATTTCTCAGTATGTAAAGAATGGAAAAGGTTGGAGGTGAGGAGAGAATAGAAATCCATTATTTTTTTGATTTTTTCGTTGGCTTCCTTTTATTGACAATTCGATAAATCTGGATACGGTTATATCGCTGTAACATGATGGGATAGCCGTTCAATATGATAGAAAACAGCAACAGCCAGCCGGCGGCATCGAACCAGCCGCGCACCATTGCCATGCCGGCGAATAACAGGATGACTAAAAAGATGGTGAGGTGGCCGGCTTCGGCTTTGCGCATCTCATTTTCCAACGAAGACAACGCCGACTTTCTGCCTGTAAAACGCAGGGTTGGGCTGAAGATCGAAAGTGGTCCACGTCCCACCAGCTTCTTGAATATCTTTATGCCCAGCATTTCATAAAGGCGTCCATTCCGCTCGAAGCGTTTAACACTGAAATAACGCGGGGGAAAAGTGAATACCATCGTTTGTCCCAGGATTACAATCCAGGCTATGATCAGTAAGTTAGCCAGAAAGGCAAATACCGGGCTGCGAAATCCAAAATGATCCGTAGACCATGTAAGTAAATACGCTACTCCCGCTGTAGCAACAATAACCAATAATACCTGCTTAATTATTCTCATCGATTTTTCCCTGGTACGCTGTTCAGTATATGTTACTTTAGTCTGGCTGGCAAGATGGATTGATTTGTCTTCATTTACCGCCTGGTGTAGAATTCAACAATCTATTTTAGTCAAAATCGCTATGTATATTTACTTGATATAAGCTATTCTATAGTATCAAAAATTGAATAAATAATGCGGTCGCTTTTTTTTTATAATCTCTTTGACCTGCTGACTCCCCCTTTTCTGCCGGAAATTGGGAGAATGAGCAGGCACCTGGCTTCATAGTACGTTTTGTGCAACTTCAACAAAATATATTTACCATCAGGAATTGTTTTTTTTCATAATATCAAGGATATTTCATAATTCTCGGAGGACATATCAAATGGAAGAAACCAGCTTTAAAGTGTACGGTTATCGATGGGTGGTATTGCTTGCCTTCATGTTCGTGGTCGCCATGAACCAACTGGCATGGATCACCTTTGCCCCTATCACCAGCGCGGCTGCCAGTTTCTACGCTGTGGACGATTTGAGCATTGGGCTGCTATCGATGTGCTTCATGGTGGTATATCTATTCATTTCATTCCCCGCCTCCTGGTGCATCGATACGTACGGTATCCGCGTGGCGGTGGGCATCGGCGCTGCACTCACCGGTGTATTTGGCTTACTGCGCGGGATAGCCGCCGATAACTTCACCTGGGTGTTCATTGCGCAAATTGGGATCGCCATCGGGCAGCCTTTCATCTTGAACGCGGTGACCACCGTCGCAGCGCGTTGGTTCCCTATCCGCGAGCGCGCCACAGCCGCCGGTTTGGGCTCGCTAGCCATGTACATCGGCATCGTTGGCGGTATGGCATTAACGCCCATTCTCACCCTGGCGACCAGCATCAAGACCATGCTCACTGTCTACGGGTTTGTAGCATTGATCGCCGCGCTGGTTTTCTTCTTTACCGCCCGCGAGCGCCCGCCATCCCCTCCCTGCCCTCCTGGACAAGACGAGCGCTCTTTGGTATTGGATGGCTTCAAACAAATGATGCGCCAAGTTGATTTTCTGATTTTGCTCACCATCTTCTTTGTAGGTTTAGGCGCTTTTAATGCCGTAACCACCTGGATTGAGAATATCCTTAACCCTCGCGGTTTCTCCATCACCCAGGCGGGTAATGTAGGCGGATTGATGATCGTGGGCGGTATTGTGGGTGCGCTTACGCTGCCCACTCTCTCCGATCGTTACCGCAAACGCACCCCATTCATCATTCTGTCGTTAATCGGCGCCACATTGGGTATGGTCGGCGTGACCTATGCTTCCGGCTATGGCTTGCTGCTTGTTTCCGCCTTTGTATTGGGATTCTTCCTGCTGGCGGCTGGACCTATTGGCTACCAGTATGCCGCGGAGATCACCTATCCCGCCCCAGAAGGCACTTCCAATGGCTTGTTGCTCTTGATGGGGCAAATTTCCGGTATCATTTTCATCCTGGGCATGGACAGCCTGAAATCGCCTGAAACCGGCTCGATGACTGCCTCGATGGTGGTGTTGATTATTTTAATGGCTGTCACCGTGTTACTTTCCACCCGGTTAAAAGACTCAATTAATAAATGACATCCCACCTTTGTAGCCGGGATCACCGATCCCGGCTACAACTTTTATAATATTCTTTTTCAATGTGAAAAATGTCACTATCCGAATATAACATTTCGTCACTTGACGACTGGAGGGAGTTGAGATAACGTTAAACTAACCTGTTCAGGCAGTCAGGATCAATACTAGAATGAGCTTAGTCGGTTACATACACATTGCGCAAGCAATTTGATGTGCGGGCCCCATACCGGGATGCCCGCATAATTTTTGTAAATTTATTTCTATTTGACCCTTAGGAGAAAAATTTGATGGCAGAATTAAATGCATTCCAAATGGCTCAGGCGCAATTCGACCATGTCGCCAAGCAATTAAAACTCAATCCTGAAGTCTGTGAATTCTTGCGCTGGCCAATGCGCGAGTATTCCTTCCGCATTCCGGTGCGCATGGATGATGGTTCTTTGCGTATTTTCCAGGGCTTCCGCGTTCAACACAACGATGCCCGCGGGCCAAACAAAGGCGGCCTTCGCTTTGCCGCCAACGAGACCTTCGACACCGTGCGTGCCCTGGCAACCTGGATGACCTGGAAATGTGCTGTCGCCGATATCCCCCTGGGCGGCGGTAAAGGCGGCATTATCGTAGATCCTTCCACCCTCTCCACCGGCGAAAAAGAACGTCTTTGCCGCGGCTGGGTAGATGTGATGTGGAAAAATATCGGCATCCGCAACGATGTCCCCGCGCCGGATGTCGGCACCACTCCCCAGATGATGGGCTGGATGATGGATGAATATTCCAAATTAGTGGGCGAATATACCCCCGGCGTTTTTACCGGCAAGCCGCTGGGCGGTGGCGGCTCACAAGGGAGAACTGAAGCTACCGGTTACGGCGTGATCTACTGTGTCCGCGAAGCTATGAAACATCTCAAGATGGATTCCAAGAAATGCACCGCAGCGTTACAGGGCTTTGGCAATGTTGCTCAATATGCCTCCATCGGCTTTGTGGAAATGCTGGGCGGAAAAGTGGTCTGCGTGTCTTGCTGGGACCGCAAAGATAAAAAAGCCTACACTTACAGTAAAGCCGACGGAATTGACCCGCACTTCCTGCTCTCCATCGTCGACCAATACGGCACCATCGATAAAGCCAAAGCCGAAAAAGCCGGCTACGCCATCGAAGACGGCGATGCCTGGATCAGCAAAGAAGTCGATGTGCTCATCCCGGCTGCCCTCGAAGGCCAGGTAAACGCCGAGAGCGTCAAGAAGATCTCATCTAAAGTTAAAATCGTGGCCGAAGGCGCCAACGGGCCTTGCACCCCCGAAGCGGACGAATATTTCCAGAAGCACAAAATCTTCGATATCCCCGACTTCCTGTGCAATGCCGGCGGAGTAACCTGTTCGTATTTCGAATCGGTTCAGAACGACGCCAACTTCTACTGGACCAAGAAAGAAACTCTTGAAAAACTGGATACCAAAATGACCTCTGCCTTCCAGGCTGTGTTGGAAATGTCCAAGAAAGAAAAAGTCTACATGCGTGATGCCGCTTACATGGTCGCTATCGACCGAGTGGTTAAAGCCATGCAATTGCGCGGCTGGGTTTAATTTTTTATGGTGACAAATTTAGAATTGGGTTAACAACGCCGCTTCAATAAAAAATTCTATTTTGTAAACCCCACCCTTATCCATAGGGTGGGGTTTTGTTATTAAACTAATCATATATTTTATGGATATATTTAAGTGTGGGTATTAACCCGCCACAAAGAATCCGCCTTCCAGATCTGCTTTGATGTCCTCCAATCGCTTGCGTAGTTGGCGTTCCAGGATCACCCGTATCAGCGGTTCAAAGTATTGCAGCAGTCCTTGATAATGAATCGTTTCAAGCTGGATTAATTTTGTCCCTTCCCCCTCCGGCAAGAATTGATAGGCTAGATGTCCATACATCCCTGCGCCATTAAAATCTTCTTCAAGATACTCGTGCGGCTCAAAACGTGTGATTTCAGAGTGTATCTCCCCCCGGTAGAACGGTAGCATCTGCACAACTTCACGGTAGCGAGTCCCCACACCGCAGGGTCCAGGCGTGGTTTTCTCCAGCGTCAAAACGGGAGAACCTTTCTCTTGAGGATACTCGTCTTTGTCTCTCAAAAATGCAAAAACATCTGCGGGGAGACGATTGATCGATACAGATAATTTAAATTCCATGCAATATTATACTTCTATGGGTTGCGTATGGATACCACGCATAAAGCCAGTTGAGTATATGAGTTTATTGAACAATGATTATTATCCCGAATGTAGCTACCCTATATCGCAATTTTGCAAAGTTACGCGTCAAACTCCATGGTTGAGGAATTTGGGCGGCCAGCCCTCTCTAAATGGACTCACAATAATAGAGATCACCACTAATGACCAATCCCTCCGTAGATAGGATTGCCACTATCAAAAATTGTCTTCGGTCTATTTGCGAGTTCACACTACACCATCTACTAACTGGAATTTTTCACCAGATCGAATACTCATTACCCAGGCAATCAGTTACTGATAAAAATAATCCCGAAGGAAATAATAGATCATAGAGTCTATTTAATACTGTATCAATATTTTTAATAAAATCGAGAATGTTGAACGCAAACACAATATCGAATTTCATTTTGTCAAATCGATTTTCAAATAAATCATTAGCCTCAAATACAATATTATCAATATTTTTTAGTTCAGCTTAGCTTTTTCCAAATTCAATCATGTTTTTTGAAATATCGATGGCCAAAATGCTTTTTACATATTGCGCAAGTTCAATTGTAATAATTCCCGTTCCACATCCAAAATCAAGAACAGAATATTCCGGTTTCAAGTAGTGTTTAATGATATCAACTGTGTCTTCATATGTCTTCGCATATTTTTTTTAACGATTGCTTATCATAATTTTTCGCAATTTTGTCCTAAAATGATGCGGTATATCCCATCTTGAATAATTCCTTATTAAGGTTGATACACTATATATATATATAAAACTTCATCGGATATTTTTCCTAATTAAATAATGGTTGCTTTTTATAATTCGTTATCCTCGCCATGCGTTCATCGCACACCTAAAGTTACGAGAGCATTTTGTGTGAGCCGTGCATAAAATCGAAATATTCTCAAGAGAAGCTAATTTCCTGACAGATAGTTTTGCGGATTCATGATCCATATTCCAGGTGCGATAGAAAGGTTCTATCCGTCCATCCTTTAATACCAGCGCATCCCCACCACATAGTATCTCGCCATTTATTAAATATGCCATGTGACCAGGCGTATGCCCAGGAGTAGAAATAGCCTGAACTGTTACCGAGCTAACATTGATGACTTCTCCATCATCAAGAAGACTATATGGTCTGGATATCTCCACTGGGTTTGAAAAGATAAACCTTCTGGCAGTGCTTCCGTCAATCATCCGCTTTTCATCTTTGCCCATGAAAATCTTCGCCTTTTGAAACCATTCCGTCTTGCTATCTTTATCAATTCCCCCCGCATGATCCATGTCCGTATGCGTAAGAAACAGATGCGTTATGGATGCAGGGTCTATACCGACATTCGCAAATTCGGTATTGAGATAATCATTGTTTATGTATCCTGCATCAATGCAAAGGGTGCTTTCATCATCTGAATAGATGAATAGATTGATGTCCCTATCTCGGATGACATAAAGCCTATCGGTTATTTGTTCTGTTTCTTGAGGGTAGAATAAGTCACTGCCCATCTTTGACCAGAAGCCCCCCCATACGCTGATGAAATTAAATCTCATAAAAATCACCTCTATGCCTTATGAAACAAAGCTGAATACGATTGAACCATCCAACAATCGGGATACAGCAGCGCGGCGGTTGAAACGATGCCCCTCACAATTACCAGAAAACCATAACCCGTAATGGCATTCTGGATGTTCTACTTGCTCACCGAAAGGTGGTGTCTCTCTCCACGGGTTCTTTTTACCATCCGCCTCAGGTGTTCTCTCCCTGCATCGGTAATATGCAATGGTTCAGTATCTGTCAGCCATTCGCCTTCGAACAACTCTTGCAAACTTTGATCAATTAACTCACTGGTATCACTTTGCCGATCTATTCCAAATCCCCGTAATGCCGGGTTATCGCTAAAATCAAAAGCCTGATGAGCCCGTGCCCTCAATTCATCCCGTGTGACAACTTTATCGTTTTCAACCAGGAAGAGCATCCAATCACGAAGCTGCGTCTGTCGGAACTGCTCATACCGCTCGATCAACCCCATTTTATAATGGGCAAGGTCTACATCCCCTTCTTGTAAGGAACGAACAGTCTCGACACCTAACTCAATTGCGCTTTTGAGAATCAGGATCGCCACAACTAATCCTACCAGCGTATCCAGAAGGCTGAAGCGGAGCAAGGAGGCAATCAACCCGGCAGTAACCCCGACTGCAACGATCACGTGGTTGCGCGAGTCGACCGATTGGGTGATAAGCGCCACACAGCCACTACGCAGACCAATATAGCGCTGATACGCCCATAATGCCAGACAAACCAGCCCGGAGAGGGCTGCTGCCAGGAAAGCGAACCAGTTCACCTCTGGCTTTAAGGGATCGAAGAAACGTCGTACCGCTTCGTAAAATGTGATGCCCCCGGTGCCTAACATCAGCAACACAAGTACGATGTTAACCATTCGTTCCTTGTTGAAGCGGATTCCAGCGTAGACCAGCAAGCTGGCAAATCCGTCAAGAAGCGTGTCAGCAGCATCGTTGATCAGCCCTACGCTGCCCGAAAGTAAGCCTGCAGGAAGTTTGAGTGCCGCCATACCCAGGTGCACACCAAGTGAAACCTGAGAAACTGTTTGTGGTCGCTCGAGCTTGCGTAAGAACTTCCCTACTTTACGTAAACCTGTCAGTCTCTCTTCGGCTTTTTCGTGTCCGAAGTTAGTCAGTGCATATTGTTCCCCTTGGAGTTCTACCCAGCCTGCTTCCTTCATCTTCTCAAGATCGGAAAGCAATTCCTTGGTTAGATCGCCATGGTTAATGGATTCCTGATCGAAAAGCTCTACGAAGAAACCAAAGCGACGGGGGAAAGCGATGAATTGCTTCTCGATATCCGCGACTGTCCTTGGACCATCTGACAGACAAATAGCGATCATATCGCTGTTATCACGATTTTCTCGCCGATGGTGTCGTCTTGTTTTATTGTGTACAATCATTCAGCGATCCCCTTCTCTCTATCAGGATACGTTAACCTCCACCGCCAAACAATTTATGATACCTGCCGTAATTGGATACGAACCAGACATCTGATAATATACCACACCGGCCAGAGAAACCGACTTTACCGTAACCGGATGGTAGTGAATCTGTTATATATGTGTTTGATTGGTGCTTTATTGTTGTTTTTCAAAAACCAGTGAATAGGCGAAGAAATTGCCCAACCGCTTTTTTAGACGAAATCCAGCCGAACCGGCAATACGAATAAGCGTCTTTGCAAGTGGATAATCCGGATCGGTGAATAACTCGCTGAATGCCAACAAGCCAGAAGGGGAAAGCACGCGATGAAATTCTCGCATGGCTCTCTGCGGTTCAGGAATCTCACTGATCACTGTGATCATGTAAACCGCATCAAACTGGCTGTCTTCGAATGGTAGATTATATACATTTGCCGTCTTTGCCTCAATGTTCGTGACCCCTTCATCGCTTGCTCGTTTAGTGACACGCTCGATCATCTTGGGTTCGATATCTATTGCTATAACCTTGCCCGATGACACTACTCTCCGGGCAGTTTCAATGGTATACCGGCCATTTCCGGGACCAACTTCCAAAACGGTCATACCCGGCTCAATATTATGCCGGAGGGGCGTTTCGCCTGGGGGTTGGATTTTGCGCCGGAGCGGGTTGTCAATCATATTCGCCATGAATTGTGGCATGGGGAATTTGTAAAAATACCGAACAATTCTCACGATCGTATGCAGAATAACAGCCAACAAAGGAATACCCAGGATGATCGAGATGAGAATTAATAGCACTGACATAGAATGATTTTCTTTCTTCTATTGCCACAAAACGGCTTCTGGCTGCGATAGATTGAGCGGTGCGCACCCAACTCTCCGACAGGGGTGTAAGTGAGTTGATCGCTTAATTATTAGATTTCCCTGACAGACGATCGCTTTTCACCTGCGAAAAAGTTTTGGGAAGAACTGCCCAACTTTCCGCTGGTATTGCCGGTACTCTTCGCCAAACAACGCTTCCAATTGTATTTCTTCAGCGTTCGCGGTGGGTGTCATCCCTATCACCACACACAGAGTAAGTAAAAGCGGCCAAAGTGTCGCCAGTGTCAAACTTAAGCCTACCAGGATCACCATATAGGAGACATAGTACGGATGACGCACGATTCCCAGCGGACCACCCTGCACCAATCTGTGATCGGTTTGGACGCCGGATGTTGAAGGTCTCAAGTATCTTCCGGCATAGCCAATTGCCCAGGCAAAAAACAGCGAGCCAATATATAAAATCACCAATCCCGCAATTTGTGCGATGGATGTCGCCAAAAACGAACAGACCAGGAAATCAAGCGTGGTGAAATAACGATCCAAGGCATGTAATACGATCCCGCTCAACCAGAATAGCCAGATGCCAAAGTAACCAATCGCCACCAAAGTTAAGTAGAGCTTGTTGTAGCCAATATAACTCTTGCCAGAACTACTCTTTTCCTGCCTGCCATATGTGAACCAATACGAGATACTGACGAATAGAAGCGCCACCAGAGGTAATGAAAGCAAAACCGCCATAAGTCTTTGTGGTAATAGATCAACTTCCATAGCACTAAAGCCGCCTATCTTTGAATTTTATCGAACGCCATTATGCTGTGATTTCGCCGAATAATCAACGATCATTATTTTATTATAAAATTATCCCCTTCCCAACCCTCCCTATAACATGAACGGGGAGAGTGTTTATTGGATCTACCGCATCATATCCCCTGGGGTTGTCTAAAAATTAACAAGTGTCATGTTGCACGAAGTGTGCTTCACGGAGCGAAGCGAAATATCGATACCGATAATGGAAAGACTCTTCACTTTACTCAGAGTGCAGCCTTCCTCTGGAACAACCCCAGGGATTGAGAGTGGGTTTATATAGTTAATTGTACGAATATCATTCACCGGATAGTGAGCGGCAAGAATATGGCGTATGGAGAAGGCTCATTTGCCAGTACGCCGCCCCAGAAACCGCCGTTGAGCTGGTAGCCTGCGCCAGTGAGCAGCGGACCGGCATCCGGCTGACCGATGGCGCCGCGCAGGCTGTAGCCCGCGCCGCTGCTGGTACCCCCGCCGCTATCGGTGGTCCACCAGGGAAGATCATAGCCAGCCTCACCGGCAGCCAGGGCAACGCCGGAAACCAATACCACCAGTAATAGCACTGCGCCTAAGATTAAGGATTTATGTTTCATCGGTGACCTCATTTACTCACCTGCAACAAGACTAAATCCGGCATGAGAATCAATATCTTTGTCTTCATTTCGCGCCTCCTTACGGGCAGGTGTAGGCAACATAACTGCCATCGTACACCTGGAAACAGGTCAGCGTGCCACTTGAGCGAGTGGCATTACCGTCCAACTGGCAAACACCCAGACTCACCGTGCCACCGTTCTGATATAACCCATTATTGCTGCCGGTGAACTGCGAACTTTCGGCCGTCGTCGTGGTGCTGGGGTCATTGTATAACCCATAGTTGCTGCTGCCGTTCTCGCCCATTGCGGTAACGCTTTCGGCTTCCAGACGACCGCTGTAGGAGCCACTATTGGAGATACCTATTGCAGAATCCCCTCCACGTGCGGTGAAAGAGCCACCGTGCAGCACCGCTACCGCGGAGAAGTGAAACAGACCATAGTTGTTGGTGCTACCATCCTCGCCCAGGGCGGAGACGTTGTCAGCCATCAGTGTGACAGTCGTGGTGTCACCAATGAGAGCGTCGTATATGCCATAGGCACTTGCTCCCCCGCGGGCAGTGAAAGAGCCGCCGTGAAGCACCGCTATCGCGGCGTAGTTATGCAAGCCAGCGTTTTCGGAGCTGCCATTTTCGCCCAGTGCGGTCATGCTTTCGGTCTCCAGCGTCGTGCCGCTGCCGTTGTTATAAACACCATAGGCATTTGTACCCCCGTACGCAGTGAAAGAGCCGCCGAGCAGCGTCGCCTGGGCGTTGTCTTTGTTCCATAAACCATAGTTGTTGTTGCTGCCATTCTCAGCCAGTGTGGTGACGTTTTTGGCTTCCAGGGTCACATTGGTTTCATTGGAAAGGGCATAATTGTTCGTCCCGCCCCGCGCGGTGATCGTGGCATCATGCACCGTCGCTGTCCCGCCGTTATAGTTGCTCAAGCCGTAGTTGTCGCTGCCACTCTCAGCTAATGCAATGATGCCTCCGGCTGTCAGTGTCGAAGTGAAAGTGCTTTGAACCCCTATAGCCTGCGTCCCCCCACGTCCGGTGAAGGAACCACCGCGCAGCGTCGTTTCCCCACCGTCATAGTTGTACAAGCCGAAGCTGGTACTGCTGCCATTCTCGCCCAATGCGACGGCATCCCTGGCTTCCAGCGCTGTGTCGCTGTCAACATTATAGATACCCCAGGCATTGCTCCCACCGCGCCCGGTGAAGGTGCCGCCCTGCAGCGCCGCAGCCGCGCCGTTGCGGTTGAACAGACCAAAGTTGGAATCGATGCCATTCTCAGCCAATGCGGTAACCTGCTGCAGCGTGATGCTTGTGCCGCTGCCGTCCAGAAAGATGGCGAAGTTGCTCAAACTGTGTCCCAGCGCCCGCGCCGTCACGTCCACCACCAGGGTGCGTGTCACCCCTGAAGTCGCCAGCACCGCCACGCCAGAGGCGACTGCGGTACCGCTGTTGACCACTGTTAGATCGCGCAGGCTGGTATCGCTCGCCAGGACCAGCGTGGCTTGATCGGGAGGCCAATCGCTGGTGATCGTACTGCTGATGACCGTCGCCTCCTGCCCTGCCCCTTGCAGGTGGACGTAGGATTTCATCGTTACCGTCTCGGTGTATATGCCGGGCGCCACCCATACCAGATAGGCATTATCGGCTGCGGCATCGGTGATGCTGTCGATTGCTGCTTGCACGCTGGTATAATCGCTGCCGCTCTTGGCAACGACGATCACATTCTGGTAATGGGTGCCCAACTCGCTGGCGTGCAAACCGTCCACGGTATCGGCATCCAGCCCGGAGCCAATGCCATCGTTTACATGCTGTGCGTAGGCGGCATACGGGGCAGCCATGATTTCCTGCCGTGTGAGCGTGGTGTATTCTCCGCTCCCGGATGGGCAGCGTACGGCGATCTCCAGCCAGCGGGACTCTCCGTTGAAGGCGTTGCCACCGAACGAGCCAGCCTCGTTCACCCGGGCGGTGAAATACCCATCAACCACCTGAACACCCAAGATGGTACTCAAGCCGCCAATCTGCGTTCCGGCGCTTCCGGCATCCCATAGACTGAAGCGCAGGTCACAGGCTGAGGTGATAGGGTCTCCGTTATCATCTTTGAGCTGCCCCTGGTAGGTGAAAGCCGACCCTAAGGCGGCCTGGGATGCCTCCGTTCCGCTGTCTTGTGCCAGGACCTGTCCGGTGCCGATGGATAACGCTATAAGAATAATGAGCAAAATCGGCAAGTGTTTCTGAATGTTCATCGTGGATCTCCTTCTTATGTAATCAAGCCTGTTATGCCCCAAAAAGAATTACCATCTATCGATACTATCGCAATTGAGAGATTTTTACTCGAATCCAAACATATGCCTTTCAACCCGGCAGATATTCGCCGTGTTGATAAGGTTCTATTCCCAATGATTTCTCACTATTCTATGGATACGTGAGTAATTTAAAGTAGCTACCCATAATTTTATATTACATAATCTAATAATATATAGAGAATATTAAAGAATATTTTCGGAAAAGTTGCTCAAAGTAATCACTCTGCTTTCCTACCCCATGTCCTGCGGACATCCAGGGGGATTCCTGGTTGCCTCATAAAGACTCGTTATTTTCAATCCATTACTGTAGATGGGATCGCCGATCCCATCTACAGTAATGGATTCACTCCCATTACCCTCGTCATAACGAGCTGAAAAACGTACCAATAATTAATAAATGAAGATATTTTCATACCAAAAAAGGAATGATTTGTCCAGATAAATTGACCAGGGCATGACCCATACCCGGGATCAGTTCTGTTTTCAAGTGTGGGACGAATCGTATCACGCGTGGTGGGGGAGGTCCCGACCACGATTCGATTGTTCCTCTCCGCTCCCCTATCTTGCGCTTTATCTTATTATGAGCGGCATGTAAATGTGAAATAGCTGCACAATGACAAGTATCTCATCTGGCGTTGGATCGGGCAAGCCCAGACTGTCGGTGATGGTCAAGGTGAAGGTTAGCACAGTCGAGTCAGATGGTGCGGTGAAGGTGGAGACGACGGCTGCCGGGTCGCTCAGCATCACTAGCGAGCCACCGGATTGCGTCCAGTAGTAGGTCAAAGGCAGATCACCATCTGGATCGCTGCTGCCACTGCCATCCAGTGTGACCAGGGTGTCGGTGCTCACGTTCTGGTCGCTGCCGGCGTTGGCGATGGGCGCCTGGTTTCCGGTGATCACGATCTGATCGATGTGCGGTGTGAGGATCGGCGAGAGAGATGTAAGATGCGCCTTCCAGCGCAGATCGGCGCCAGTGGTGGGGAAAGTGAACGCCACCCCGGGTTTCACGATGAACCATTGCGCCCCGCCGTTATTGCTCAGCCAGTAGGTTACACCAGTATTGATAGGAAGATCTGCCAAAGGGGTTAGGGTAGCTTTTGAAATATTAATGGTCTCGGTGTCCACACGCAACGAGTCAGCCCAGCCTTGTGCAGTGTGATAAAGCTCACGCCTGTATAGCCGATTGGCTTGATTAACGTTCCCTGCCACCAGGTCCAGGTCGCCGTCTTTATCCACATGCCCCAAAACTATTGACGTTGTGTCGTGAACATCGGAGCTAATGTTGCTGCTGCTCACCCCACTGAAAGGGCTGGCTGTCCCGTTGTTCAGGCACACACGGTTGAATTGGGTCCGATTCCCGGTCACTACGTCCAAATCGCCATCTCTATCCACGTCCCCCAGCGCGATCGCCCAGGTAAAGTTTGTATCTGAGCAAATATTGCTCCCGCTCAATCCGCTGAACGGACTGGCTGTCCCGTTGTTCAGGTACAGTCGATTGTTCCCATTATTCCCGGCTACCAGGTCCAGGTCGCCGTCACCATCCACATCCCCCAACGCTACCGATTTCGTCGGGTGGACATCGACGCTGATATCGTTGCCGCTGACGCTGTTGAACGGGTCGGCTGTGCCGTTGTTTAAATACAGCCGGTTGACCTGACCATTATTCCCAGCCACAAGGTCCAGGTCGCCATCCCTGTCCACGTCTCCTAGCACCACTGAGTCTGTTGCGTGGGTATCGGTGCTGATATCGCTGCTACTGACCCCGCTGAACGGATCGGTTGTGCCGTTGTTCAAGTATAGCCGGTTGGCTTGATCATTGCCGTTACCAGCCACCACGTCCAGGTCGCCATCCCTGTCCACGTCCCCCAGCGCCAGCGAATATGTGTAGTCGGTATCGGTGCTGATGTCGCTGCCGCACACCCCGCCGAAGGGATCAGCCGTGCCGTTGTTCAAGTACAGGCGGTTGGTTTGATTAAAACTATTCCCGGTCACCAGGTCCAGGTCGCCGTCCCCATCCATGTCTCCCAGAGCCACTGAATATGTATTGCGGACATCGGTGCTGATGTCGCTGCCGCTCACCCCGCCGAAGGGATCAGCCGTACCGTTGTTCAGATATAGCCGGTCGATACCAACATTCCCGGCTACCAGGTCCAGGTCGCCATCCCCGTCCACATCCCCCAGAGCCAGCGAGTAAGTGTAGTCGGTATCGGTGCTGATGTCGCTGCCAGCGATACTGTTGAAAGGGCTGGTTGTACTGCCATTCAGGTACAGTCGGTTTGCCTGATACCAATTCCCAGCCACCAGATCCAGGTCACCGTCTCTATCCACATCTCCCAACGCTACCGATAATGTATTGTGGGTATCAGTGCTGATATCGCTGCCACTAACCCCGCTAAAGGGATCCATTGTGCCGTTGTTCAGATACAGCCGGTTGACCCCATCATTTCCGGCTACAAGGTCCAGGTTGCCGTCCCCGTCCACGTCTCCCAACAACACCGACAGTGTAACGTGGGAATCAGTACTGACATCGCTGCCACTCACCCCGCTGAAGGGACTGGCTGTGCCGTTGTTCAGGTACAACCGGTTGGTCTGACCGTAATTTCCTGCCACCAAGTCCAGGTTGCCGTCCCTATCTACATCCCCCAGCGCCACTGATCTTGTAGTGTGATTGTCGGCGCTGATGTCGCTGCCGCTTACCCCATTAAAAGGGGTTACCGTGCCGTTGTTCAGGTACAGTCGGTTGGTCTGACCATAATTCCCGGCCACCAGGTCCAGGTCGCCATCCCTGTCCACATCTCCCATAGCTACAGACAATGTATTGTGGGTATCAGTGCTTATGCTGACGCCACTGACCCCGTTGAAGGGATCCGTCGTGCCGTTGTTCAGGTACAGCTGGTTGGTTCCATCATTTCCGGTTACCAGGTCTGGATCGCCGTCCCCGTCAACGTCACCCAGAGCCATCGATCTCGTCGCAAGGACATCGGCGCTGATGTCGCTACCGCTGACGGCGCTGAAAGGGGTAGATGTTCCATTGTTCAGATACAGGCGGTTGGCTTGTCCACTGTTACCGACCAGCAGGTCCAAGTCGCCGTCCCGATCCACATCTCCCAGCACGACCGCTATCGTATTGTGGGTGTCGGCGCTGATGTTACTGCCACTCACCCCATTGAACGGGTCAGACGTACCGTTGTTCAGGTACAACCGGTTGGCCTGGTTATAGTTCCCGGCTACCAGATCAAAATAGCCATCCCCGTCCATGTCTCCAAGTGCCAATGATTTGGTCGCATGGGCATCGGTGCTTATATCGCTGCCGCTCTCTCCGTTAAATGAGTCACCTGAGCCTTCATTTAAGTATAACCGGTTAGACAGACCATAATTCCCGGCTGCCAGATCCAAGTCGCCATCACGATCCAAATCTCCCAGCGCCAGCGTGTATGTACTATGGGTGTCAGTGCTGACATCGCTGCCGCTAATTCCATCAAAGGGGTAAACTGTGCCGTTGTTCAGGTATAACCGGTTGGGTTGACCACTATTCCCAACTACCACGTCCAGATCGCCATCCCCATCCACATCTCCCAGCAACGTCGATGTCGTATTTTGAGTATCGACGCTGATGTCGCTGCCGCTAATTCCATCAAAGGGGTTAACCGTGCCGTTGTTCAGGTACAGCCGGTTGACTTGACTATTATTTCCGGTCACCAGGTCTAGATCGCCGTCCCCGTCCACGTCTCCAAGCGCCAATGATCTGGTCGCATGGGCATCAGCGCTGACTACGCTGCTGCTCACCCCGTTGAAGGGATCTGCTGTCCCATTGTTCAGGTACAGCCTGTTTGCCTGGCTAAAGTTCCCGGCTAACAGGTCCAGATCACCGTCCTCATCCATATCCCCCAGCACTACCGACAGTGTAGCATTTGCATCGGTGCTGATGTCGTTACCACTCACACCGATAAAGGGATTAGCAGTGCCGTTGTTCAGGTACAGCCGATTTGCCTGATCGTAATTCCCAACCACCAGATCAAGGTCGCCATCTCCATCTAAATTCCCTAGCGCCACCGAATATGTATCGTGCGCATCGGCGCTGATATCACTACCGCTCACCGCATTGAAGGGATTGGCTGTGCCATTGTTCAGGTATAGCCGATTGGTTTGACCATAGTTCCCGGCGACCAGGTCCAAGTCACCATCTCCATCCATGTCTCCGAGTGCGACTGACCTCGTATTTTGTGTGTCGGTGCTGATATCACTACCACTGACACCATTGAAGAAATTGGTTGTGCCGTTGTTCAGGTATAGTCGGTTGGTTTGTCCATAGTTCCCGACCACAAGATCCAAATCCCCGTCACCGTCCATGTCCCCGAAGGCTATCGAGCATGTGCTATGGGCATCGATGCTGATATTGCTACCTGCCAGACTCGCTCCAAATACCCCATATTGTGCTCGCTTCCAGGCAAGCACTAGAGCCTCCTCTTCCGTAGACCAGTTGGCGTTGGTCAAGTTGCTGTCACGTAGGCTGGTATCGGAAAAGTCCTCGGTAAAGGGCAACCCCGGTAACGCCGCTCGGGTTGCAGTCGGCGCAATATTGCCCAGGCTCAGCCCAAACAGCAAAATGGTGATCAAAAAGAGACGCCCGGTTTTTATTGCCCGTATAGTCAGGTGTGTTGCGCCCATGGTTAATCCTCTCTGTTTTTTAGCTTGTTCAAATAATGTCTGTCTAGCCAGGTTGGATACACTGTTTAACGGAATAACTTATTGGAGTGGGTGTCCAGTATAAGTTAAGTTGAGTAGCTCTTTTCGCAGCGCTTGAGTGACACGCAATGAATACCTGATTAGTTATTAATAACTTCTTCTCCCTGTTCGATACCATTAAAAATACCAACCCAATGGTTTTAAATTATCAGAAAAGGGATGATTTGTCCAGAAAAATAGACCGGAGAATTTCACTGAAAGGGTCTGGAAAAACCAATCAGGTAACACGATGCAGCAGGTCGGATTGCATGCACTCAATATATTGAATATTTATGAGTCGGCTTGATCTTCTACCGCTCACCGGGTGGTGAGCGGTAGGTATATATAGTAAAAAGAAGAATCATTCAGAACACCGCCCCAAAAACCACCGCTGAGCTGGTAGCCCGTACCGGTCATCAGCGACCCGGCGTCGGGCTGGCCGATGGTGCCGTTCAAGCTGTAGCCTGCACCGCTGCTGGTCCCTCCGCCGCTGTCGGACGTCCACCAGGAGAGTTCGTAGCCAGCCTCTCCGGCAGCCCATGCTGTGCCGGAAACCAATAACACAAGGACAAACACTGCGCCTAATATCATAGATTTACGTTTTATCGATCACCTTGGTGTCCCACCCAATTTATCGGTGGTGTGAATAAGGTGCACAAAAGGCGTTTGAGTGTTGAATGATATTACTCCAATAGTTTCTCGATATTCTTCGGTCGAGTGATCCTTTTTTTTATTGTACTTACTTTTGCAAAGCTGCCAGAGCTTTTTCGCAATCTTCCCGCTCAAGGTAAAGGACGACGCCGTAACTTCCTTTGATATCGGCTATGCCATAAGACTCATTCAACTTGATATTTGCCTCAGAAAGCTTCTCATAGATATCCGCTAAAGCCCCCGACTCATCATCACCTTCGATGAGCAGCGCAGAGTGAGGGCCATCTAATGTCAATCCAGCCTTTTTCGCGCCCTCCGTCATCTTTACACCATCATTGGGGAAAAGCGAGAACTTGGCTTGACCGGGTTCAAGAGGCACCGCCTTGAACGCCAGCAGGCTGATCCCGACGCCGGCAAACACAGAAAGCAGTTTGGATGCCTCACCGGCGTGATCGCCAATGATTGTGTTGTAGTATTCGACTTTTTTGATATCGAGTGTCATGGGTTCTCCTTTGGTTATTGATAGAATGTATAAAAAATCCAAAACCTGAACAACGATCCCAATAAAGTAAGCCTGGGCATGCAGGTTTTATACAACTTTCTTATAGCTGGTGGCAGAGGTATGCAACGAGACTAAAAAGAGTTACCAAATAGCAAATTCTCCCGTCTTCATGATAAGCTCCAATGCTCCTATCCCTGCCTAGAGGTGAAAGTAAATATTTGAGCAGCAGGGCAAGATTGGGGTATTGAAGTAGTATATACTAAAAGCATTAAGAATGCCAAAAAAGCTATGTTTTACCGCGATCAGTTGGTTGCATTGTCAGTCTATTTCCTTTTAGACCAACCGGGCGATGCTTTGCGTATTGAGGTTCTTTTAATATTTATGTAAACCTACCTAAACTTTACCCGCAAGCAGGGAGGGCGTTTATTGAATTGTCAGCATAGTTTTTTGATTGAGTAGACTTGATCAAGCAGCTCTATTAATGACTTTCAATCATCATGAAAACAAAAAACTATCGGCAGAAAGCTGAAAGCCGATAATTTTTTATTGTGCCTAATTGCCCGAATTACCTGTAAAAATAAAAAGAGCAAGCGGGGGAGCTTACCCTTTTTATGACACTCGCCCAAGCGTCGATTTTATTATATCTATTTAACTAAGACATAAACTTATATTCTTGCAAGGCAGGCTAACAGGCACGTTAGGAGGCTGGTTGTATCAACCCTCGCTTACCGTACTCAACCAGTCCAGTGTATCTTCCATCAGCGAGACGGATTGTCGCAGTGTGGCAGTGTCGAAGCCCAGCCGTCCGCCAGCCGCGGCGAATAATTGCGGTAACGTCACGGTGCCCCCCAGGGAAAGGGCGCGCCGGTATGCGGCGATCGCCTGCCCCTGGTCTTTGACAGCATTACGCCACACCTGGGTTGCGCCCACCTGCGCCAGTCCATAATCCACATAATAGAATGGCACCTGGATGAGATGAAGCCGGCGCTGCCATCCGGTGACCATTTCATCATCCAGACCGCTCCAATCTTCGCCAACCATATAGCGCTTCCAGAGCTTTGCCCAGGCAGCATCGCATTGGGCGGGTTTAGAGGCTTCAACATGGTTTTTATACGCCCAATGCTGGAAAGCGTCCACCACAGCCATGTATGGCCAGAAACGAATATCGCGTTTGAGATGTTCCTCGCGGGCGCGGGCTGCCTCGGCGGGGGTGTAAAAACCGGCATAATCGGTATCGTAATACCAATCACCGATGTATTCCATGGTCATAGCCGCCATCTCCATGAATTCGACCGGGATCTGTAATTGCATGGCGTAGGGTAAATGAGCCGTCTCAAAAACATGGAAAGAGTGACCGCCTTCATGCAGCAAGGTCAATACATCGTCATGGATGCCAACACAGTTCATAAAGATAAAGGGGCGTCTTACCGTCTGGAATTCGGTGCAATACCCGCTAGGCGCTTTGTTTTTACGATTGTCCAGGTCCAACAGCCTTTCTGCTTGCATAATCTTGAAATAATTTGCCAGTTGCGGGTCGATGTAATTGAATACACGGGTGGTTTTTTCCACCAATTCGTTTATGTTGCGGAAAGGGCGCAGCGGCGGGCGTTCCAGGGGATCGACTTCCAGATCCCAGGGACGCAGCGAATACAGTCCCAGTTGGCGGCGGCGTTTCTCATCGATGCGCCAGGAGGCTGGAACGGCGACATTGGCGATAGACCGATTAAAAAGATGGCAATCTTGAGGCGTAAAATCATGCCGCAGCAATTGTTTCCACCGGTAGGTTGTATAATCCGGCAAGCCCAGATTAGCAGCCAATTTACCGCGCACCGCCATTAATTGCACCCATAGGTCATTAATGGCCTCTCGATCTTCCAATTGACGTTTTGCGGTAAGCTGCCAGGCTTCTTCTCTTTCGTCTCGGTTATGGCTTTGTTGGAGAAGAAAGAGTTTGGTGAGAGTGATTTCTTTCCCACGCCAGTTCACCGTTTGCGCGCCGATGATTTGGTCGTAAATCGCAGAAAGTTTGATTTCCTCACTCAGCAAAGGTAGATTTGCCTCATGGTAAAGTTCAACTTCGGTGCGTATATTACGCAAAGGCGTTTCCATACCCAAAGGAACCATACCGCTTTCCAGAAGCTTGCGTTTTAATCGATAATCAGCGGCTGAAGCCAGGGGGTAGGTTTCATCGAGAAAGGTATGAAATTGTTCTTGAGCGATCTCGTCGGTGGTGTCTACCGTAATGGCGACATATAAGCGCCAGTATGTTTCGTTGAGAAACTCTTTCAGGCGAGACCATCCGGTCAGCCATTCACCTACGGTAGCGTTGGTGAGATTCCAGGAAATGAGTTCTTGAAAGTACGGTTTGATTTGCCCCCATTGCCATTGCATCGTCTGTAAGGCCGAATTTGGTGTTTGTATCTGCATAGGCCCCTCCCTGTGAGACGATTGTGAGATTACTTTCGTCTTCAATGATTGGGTATTTTAGAATAATTTTTTCCATATCGCTCTCGTTAATGAAGCTCAGGTTTATTTTTGATTTAAAGAATTCTCGACTATCGGCGGCATGGTGTTGTGCCAATCGGTAACCTGCTGATAGGCATGACCGGCTTTGAAGAGGATGTCCTCTCTGAAATGCGGGCCCATCAATTGCATGCCAACCGGCAGCCCCTGGGTATCGAAGCCCACCGGGAATGTCAGTCCCGGAACGCCCGCCAGGTTGGCGGGCAGGGTAAAAATATCTTCCAGATACATCGCCAGCGGATCGTCGCTGTGTTGTCCAAAAGGAAAAGCCGTGGTGGGTGCAACCGGCGCGGCGATGACATCCACTTTTTCAAAGGCTTGCTCGAAATCTCTTTTGATCAGGGTGCGCACTTTTTGCGCCTGCCCGTAATAGGCGTCATAATAACCCGCCGAAAGGGCATATGTACCCAGCATGATACGGCGCTTGACTTCAGCGCCAAAGCGTTCCCCGCGCGTATGGCGGAAGATATCCCACATATTCTGGGCGGCAGAACGTGGTCCGTAGCGGATGCCATCGAAACGCGCCAGGTTCGCGGAGGCTTCGGCGGGGGCGATCAAATAATAGACCGGCAAGGCGTATTCCGTGTGCGGCAGGCTGATTCTTTCAACACCCGCTCCCAATGATTGTAGTGTTTTTATCGCTTCCCGCACACCGGCTTCCACTTCCGGCTGGATGCCGGCGATGAAGTATTCATCGGGAATGCCGATGCGCAAACCAGCCAGATCGACTTCATCCAGGTTGGCCTGCGCCAGGGGGTAATCCATGCTGGTGGCATCCTGTTCATCCTGCCCGGCGATCAGGCTGTAGATCAGCGCTACATCGGATACCAGGCGGGCAAAAGAGCCCACGCAATCCAGGGATGAACCATAGGCGATCAACCCATAGCGGGAGACGCGCCCATAAGTGGGTTTAATACCCGATATTCCGCAAAAAGCGGCTGGCTGGCGGATGCTGCCGCCCGTGTCGCTGCCCAGGGCTGCCGGCGCCATGTACGCCGCTACGGCAGCGGCACTGCCGCCGCTGGAACCGCCCGGGACGCGTTCGGTATTCCACGGATTGTGGGTGGGACCGTACCCCGAATTCTCGGTAGAAGAGCCCATAGCGAATTCGTCGGTATTGGTTTTACCCAACACGATAACGCCAGACTCTAATAAGCGATCCACCGCCGTGGCATTGAACGGCGGGACGAAATTTTCCAAAATACGTGAACCGGCTGTGCATCGCAACCCAGCCACGCATAGTACATCTTTAATCGCCAGCGGTACACCCAACAAGGGCGGGATGTGGCTTTCCTCGTCCTTACGCCAGGCAGCCAGTTGGCGGTCGGCTTGATCTGCATGCGCCAGGGCTTGCTCTGCAGCCAGGGTAAGGAAAGCGTGCAGAGTCGGCTCAAGGCGTTCGATCTGCGCCAGGTAAGCCTGTACGGTTTCGCGGCTGGAGAAGTCGCCAGAACGCAAACCATGAACAAGCTGGCTCAAGGTCAGTCCGGTAATGTCACTCATAAGTTATCGATAAGAGCGTTCAGTCCAAATCAAGGACAGGGGGAACGCAAAATTGGCCCGCCTCGACCTTCGGGGCATTGCTCAATAATGTTTGCACAGGTAACCCGGGGCGCGCCTCATCTGCGCGTAACACGCTGCGTTCCGGTAAAACGCTGGCGGTGGGGGCGATGCCCGTAGTATCCAGCGTCTGCAAGCGGGCGGCATACTCCAGGATGTCGGAAAGCTGTTCGCAAAATTTGGTTTTTTCCTGATCGGATAAAGTCAGGCGAGCCAGTTCGGCGATATGCTCCACCTGTGCAAGGGTTAAAGTCATCCTGGGATTATATCACGGGCGGGGATGGGGAAGAAAGGGGAAAGATTTATGCTATTGGCGGTAAGCCATTTGCTTTTGATGGTGAATAGTGTGAAAGATACAACATTTCACAGTGGAATGCTGACGATTTATTTGCCGTAACTGCCTTAAATTCAGCCCAATCTTTTTTTTCTGCGTGGATGTCATTCAATATTTATAAATATATAAACGCTGAATCACTGTCGGAGTAGAAATGCGATTAGTATTACTATTAATTCTTTCTTAATCCAACCGATGAATAAACGCCTTATATGATTATGATGGATTGCATTAAAATATGATCGTATGATCTTGTTCTTCGCTGTCTGCGCCCATCACGAAAATACAAAGATGTCTATATTGATCGGTTTTGTACCCTGGTTGGGAGTGCAATACAAACCTTATGAAGAAGAATATTCTAGGAAAAATCTTCATTGCAATCATTATCATAATTATAGCCAGCTTCGGCGGCGTTATACTCGGAAATATCATTACGCCTGATGCAGAGAGTGCTGCCCGAGAGAAAAAATGGGTCTCTTTGGGGATACCACCTGAAGCGGCGGTGAAGATTGCCGGTGAATCCGAGTGCGGTCAAACCTATGAAGTCGTTGTCCAATCCGCATCCGGAAAGAACTATATATTTTGTTCTTCAGAATGGAAACCATGGCAAAATGGAAGCGGTGGACCGTGGGAGTTGTACGCCTGCCAGGGAGATCCGCCCGCACAGTACAGCCCCTCTGTAAAAAACTTGCCATATCCAGTCAAAGATTGTGTTCTTAAATTCACCTCGGAATGGGCAATCGATGAGACAGTTTATTCGGTTTTGGAGGATGGCAGCGTATGGAAATGGCATTTCACATATAGTATCGGTACGATCATCTCTTATTGGTTCGGCGGTTTGATTTTTGGTTTGATTGTGGGAATCATGATTTCAGTACGCGTTTGGCGGGGGAATGAGGTATGAGCACCCCCGCGGTATTTTTGGATCATTTGTTGTAAAAAAGAATTGGGTTTTGTTATGTATAGCATAAAATTTATTCGGAGAATAATTTCGCTATTGTTATGCGTGCTGGCAATCTCGTTATGGTCAAACTCGATGCCCATCTACAGTCGGGCGCTTGATAATCATGACGTCTGGTTGCCTGTGGCGATGAAATATAACACCAACCCGATCCACCAGGGGATCGCCACTTATTATTACGCCACGGGCGAAGGCGCCTGTATGTTCGACGCCTCGCCGGGTGACTTGATGGTGGCAGCCATGAATGCAGAGGAGTATGAAAATGCTTCTTATTGCGGCGCTTATGTGCATGTGATCGGTCCTTCAGGGGAGATTACAGTGCGCATTGTGGATCTGTGCCCGGAATGTAAAGCGGGACATCTGGATTTGAGTCAGCAAGCCTTTGCCCAGATTGCCGGCTTACCGCTGGGGCGGGTGGACATCACCTGGCAGGTGATAAGCCCGGTATTGGCGGGGCCCATCGCCTACCATTTCAAAGACGGCAGCAACCAATGGTGGACGGCGGTGCAGGTGCGCAACCATCGCAATCCGGTAGCTAAACTGGAATACCTGCGAGGCAGCGAATGGGTCAATGTGCCGCGCACGTCTTATAATTATTTTGTGCAAACCAACCCGGGGATGGGGACAGGTCCCTATACCTTCCGGGTGACCGATTGGTATGGTAATGTGCTCTCAGACAGCGGCATTCCGCACGTCGAGGAGGGCACGGTTAACGGGACTGGTCAGTTTCCGGTGGGTCCATAGGGAGAGAAAAGAAAAACCGCAGTGAACACAGAGAACGCGGAGACGGAGGGGGGTTGGGGGGTGAAATTAGCGGATTAGAATTCATCATGTAGGGGCAGGTCATGACCTGCCTGGTCAGTCGAGGGGGAGTGGTAGAATTTATTCGATGGAGATAAAAGAAAAACCGCAGTGAACACAGAGAACGCGGAGACGGTAGGAGCGGGGTGGGTTTGACTTCACCGGAAAATTCCAATCATATTTTATCGGACAATCCACTCATTCCCCGTGAATTATAAAAATTTACATTATAAAAGGCGAATATGCCGTAGAATCACTGGTGATGCGTTTAACTTTCAAAGAAATAACCACTAATCGTGAAGATGGGAACTGTTCATGAAAAACATCATCATAAAAGGTGCACGCCTGCATAACCTCAAAAATATAGATATCGCAATACCCAAAAATGAGCTTGTCGTCGCCACCGGCATCAGCGGATCAGGCAAATCCAGTCTGGTGTTCGATATCATTTTCGAAGAAGGGCGCAGGCAATACCTGCAGTCTTTAGGTATCCTTGCGGGAATTGAAGAAGAAGATAAATTCGACAGCATATCAGGCATTGGCCCAACGATAGCCGTACAACAAAACATAATCCGTCAGAGCAGTCCTCGTTCCACTGTCGGTTCAAGGACCAATATATTGAATATGCTGGCTGTGCTTTTTGCGGGGGAAGGACGAATAGCCTGCTCTTACTGTGGGACACCCGTAGGCGATGATCTGACCTGTGGAAAATGCGGGAATATCGAAGAACGCTTTCCGGCAAGCTATTTTTCTTATAATAATCCGAACGGCATGTGCATAAAGTGTTCCGGGCGGGGAGCGTATTTTGAAATCGACATGCAAAAACTGGTTCCGGAGGACAGCACCACGCTTCAGCAGGTTTTGGACGCTGTTGGATTAACGCCCGGTTATATGCGGTTATTTCAAAGGCATTATTTTAATTATCTGGCAACGCCTTTCTACGAAATACCCGATGAAGTTAAGGAAGAAATCATTTACGGTCATAATTTAAGCAAAAGCAGAGAAAAACAAAGCTCTTGCCTTACGAAAATCTTTCAGGGTCGTTTACACTGGCATGGCGAAGACACAAGCGGAATATACACATGGTCTGTTTGCTCCGAGTGCCATGGATACCGAATAGGCGAAGAAGCGCGTCGAGTCCTTTTAGCCGGCAAACATATCGGCGAACTGGGGAAGATGACCATCCATGAACTGCAGGCGTTTCTTGATGATTTGCCGGAGAAAGAAACATTGCTGCCATTTGGTCATAATCTACTCAAAGAGATTTTGCGCAAGACAAGTCAATTAATAAAGTCTCGGCTGGGCCACTTGTCGCTATATAGAGAAATGCCCACTTTGAGCGGCGGAGAAATTCAACGGCTTTTTCTCAATTCTCATCTGGATTCCAGGATGGATTCCTTGATCTACATCCTGGACGAACCCACGGTGGGATTGCATGAATCAGAAAAAACAGAACTTTTAAAATCGATCAACGATCTTAAGGAATTGGGGAATACGGTTATTGTCGTTGAGCATGACAGGAATGTCATTGAAATGGCGGAACATATTATCGATATAGGGCCAAAGGCGGGTATAGAAGGTGGTCAGGTCACATATCAGGGTGATCTAAAAGGTCTGCTGCAATGCAATGAATCGATAACCGGTCAGTATCTTTCCGGTAAAGCCATAATGCCCGTCCGGTCTCGTTGTCAAATCATTGGATTGAATGAACAAATAAATAAGAAGACGATTGATAAAGCAACGCCTTGTCTGACGATCAGGCATGCCAGGACGAATAATCTCAAGGATGTGACGGTATCCTTTCCCCTTGGCGTCCTTGTGGGAATAGCGGGTGTTTCCGGGAGCGGGAAAAGCTCTCTTGTGTCAGACACTCTGGTTCCTCTCCTGCGGGGTTATTTTCATGATCGATGGGAAAATGGCAGAACCGGTGTTGTCGAAAATGGGAATGATGACGAAGATGAATCAGATGAATCAATGGTTGTGGAGGCAATCTCCGATAAGTTGGAGGGCGTGGAGCATATCTCGGGCTTTGCGGAAGTTTCGCAAGCTCCCATCGGCAGAAATATGAACTCAAACCCCGTAAGCTATATTGGCATCTGGGATAAAATACGCAAGGTCTTTGCTGCGCAAACGGAAGCTATTCAGCAAAATTTATCGGCGGGTCATTTTTCTTTCAACTCAAAAGGCGCGTGTTCGGTGTGCGGAGGCAGTGGCCGGGAAACGCTATGGCTGGGGGGTAATCTAAAAATCGACACGATATGTAAGGAATGCCATGGTAAGCGGTTTAATGACGAGGCTTTGTCGGTCAGGTATAAAGATAAAAATATCTTCGATGTCCTTGAAATGAGTGTTTCGGAATCCGTTCGTTTCTTTGCAGATAAACCAGGGATAATATCCACGCTAAAAGTGATGGAACGGATCGGCATGGGATACATCAAGCTGGGTCAACCCACGCCAACCCTGAGTGGAGGCGAAGCCCAAAGGGTAAAGCTGGCAAAGGAGATCGGCAAACGGCGAAAAGGCAATATCCTTTACGTGATGGATGAACCTACGACGGGTCTTAGTCTTTATGATACTGCCAAGCTTATCCAATTATTAGACGAACTTATAACCAAAGGAAATTCAGTCATTGTCATCGAGCACGATCCGGTGGTTCTCTCTTCTTGCGACTATATCATCGAGTTGGGACCGGGAGGGGGCGTGGAAGGCGGCAGGCTGATTGCGGAGGGTTCGCCGCAGGCATTGAAAGAAAACCAAAAATCAATAACAGGGAGGTATTTGCAGTGAAAAGAGATTATTGGCCGACAGAGGAATGGAGAACTGCAGACCCGGCATCTGTCGGAATGGATCCAGGTAAGTTGTCAGATCTGGAGTTGATGGTAAAGTCTCAGTATCCCAATATTAATGGTATCGCTGTTGTAAGGAGTGGATATATCGTTTTTGAAAGATATTATCACGACCATGGTCCACTTGATACTCATAATGTTGCATCGGTGACGAAAAGTTTCATATCTGCCTTGATCGGAATCGCCATCGATGCGAGATTGATTAAAAGTGTAGACCAGAAGGTCTTAAGCTTTTTCCCCGAATATGTTCTCGATGCCAGTGATATTCAGAAACGTACCATCACAATACGGCATCTTCTCACCATGACGGCGCCGATTGCGTGGAAAAAAGAGGATACGACGGGATATGAGCCGCTGGACAGATTGCGAAGGCAGCGGAATTGGGTGATGTTTATTATTAATATATTGGGCCGGAATGGGCAAACCGGACGATTCCAGTATAGCACCGTGGGCACCCACCTGTTATCAGCCATCATCACCCATGCCACGGGGTTGTGCGCCCGTGAGTTTGCCAATGAGCGCTTATTCCGTCCTATTGGCATAAACGAAATCCCCGATCATGAAATGAAATCATTCCTGTTGGATGATGTGTTCGGCAAAAATGTTTCCGGTTGGATTAAAGATCCACAAGGCTACACCACCGGCGGATGGGGGTTGACAATCACTGTTAGAGATATGGCACGTTTTGGGTTTCTTTATCTGAATCGGGGTAAGTGGGAGGATAACCAGATAGTATCTAAAGGTTGGATCGATGAATCGACGGCGATGAATTCTAATAAATACGGCTACTTGTGGTGGCTCAGGGATGAGGGCGGCATCTTTTCATACTCTGCCTTAGGCGCCGGCGGCAATGTCATTTGCTGTATTCCCGGAAAAGACCTGGTCGTTGCCATTGCGTCCAAAGTAGTGATGAAGACGCGCGACCGATGGCCGCTTTTTGAGAAGTGCATTATTCCGGCTTTAATAGAGTGAGTTTTTTTTCGGGCTATTCCATACCGACTATTTCATTTTACTGTTAGTGGTTGAGCATCCTGGTTGTCGCTTTCAGGGAGGCAGGGATTTTTAACGACGATGAAAGAAAAACCGCAGAGAACGCAGAGATAGAGATGGGGTGGGGTATTGTATTGAGAAAATTTTTTACCATAGAATCAGATTAAACAATCTGCTAAACTATAATATTAGATTAATATAGTATTTCAATAGATTGAGGAGAAAGTTTTTATTTCTTGCGAAAAACTCGTCTTGTCATAAGCAGCTATTCTCAAAGGTAAAGTTCATGGAACAAGACCTAAATAAAATCGGGCAAGCCTACGACTCCATTGCTATCGAGTATGCGGAAAAATTCCTGGATGAACACGAAAAGAAGCCGATGGACCAGGAAATTCTCCACAGATTTGTACAGGAAATAGGGGATAAAAAGCCGATCTGGGATTTTGGTTGTGGTCCCGGGCAAACGACAAAATATCTAAAAAATCTAGGTGTTGAAATCTCTGGGTTGGATTTATCGGAAAAGAATATCGAACAGGCAAGCCTGCATCACCCTGAGATTAATTTCCACCAAGGGAATATGCTGGCGCTTGATTTCGACAATGGTTCGCTGGCTGGAGTGGTCGCGTTTTACGCGATCGTGCATTTCAGCGAAAAGCAGGTGGAAAAAGCTTTTCATGAAATATATCGCGTATTGCGACCGGGAGGATTATTCCTGCTTACGTTCCACCTCGGCAATGAAACCATGCACATAGAAGAATTTCTTGGCAAACCGATCGATATCAATTTCATGTTCTTCACCGTTGATTTCATCTCTGATTGTCTCGCGAAGTGTAAATTTGAGAAGATAGAGATGATCGAGCGAGAGCATTATCCCGAAGTGGAGTACGAGAGCCGCAGGGCGTATGTGTTTGCCAGAAAACCAGGGGAATTATTGAAAAAGCAATGCGCGTGAATGTATAGGCGTTACGGACACGCTTTCACAATCAATAATCTGATCAAAAAATACCGATTATGGGTACCTTAAGCGACAATCGTAAACGCGCAGGGTTTTGTGCAGGTTGTAAAGATAAGCGGGAGATATATGTGGGGAAGGCGATGGCGGAACCCAATCCTCGAGGCTGTCGGTAAGATCTTTGGGTAACTCGACCAGATTAAATAAACAACTACCTAGCCTTTTCTGTTTAGGTAGTTTGACACGCGGGAGGGCTTGTGATATATGCCCAGGGTCATCAGACTCGTTCATGATAGCGGGGGCAAATATACTGCATTATGTAAAATAATGCAAGGGTATTGTTAACAAAAAAATAGTGAGCGATGATTGGTGTGGAGTGGTCTACTAAAGCACATTGATTTTCATAATAAACATGTTAATTATGAAGATTTTTTTGAAAGCAATAATAAGGCGCTATAATATTATGGGAAGAAAAAACCGAGTGACAAACCTGTTATGCGGGCATCGATTTTATACGGGTTTGGAAAATATACTTGGAGATCATGATTTGACCATTATTTCAGATGGATGCGTGGAGCAATATATGGAATATAGAAACCCCCCAATATTTGGAAGGGTGATCTGGATTTTTGTAATAGCCAGTATGATCCTGATGGGCTGCGGTCAAAAAGAAACCCCTAAACCAACCATGGCAATTCCCACCGCTACAGTGGGACAACTCGCGAATATTTCCACACCTGAAACCACCCCGGTGGTCGTCACATCAACGGAAGCCCCGGTTGAGGAAATTCCACCTTCACCCACCATACCACCGCCCACAAGCGAACCAACGGCGACCACCGCGGAGGTTATTCCCCCCACCGAAACGGTTGCGCCTGCCCCGGCGGGCATGTCATTAATGGATTGGACGTTATGGGGTTGGACCAGTTCGACCTCACCCATGGCCTGCCAGGATTCCAACAGCGCCTGCTGGATGTTGGTTAATTACCGTGAAGCCACCAGCCTTGTGTATGCCAAAAAAATCACCATCGACCCTGGTTGGAAAACTCCTACTCTGGTTTTTCAAAACCGTTATTCCATAAAGGAAAGTAAAGCCTTCGGTTTTGTAGAGATCGAGGTTCAGGGCGAAGTAGGCTGGAATCGGGTTTATTCTCTTAAAGGCAGCCGTGATTACTGGCATGAGGTGGCGATCGATTTAAGCGAATTCAGCGGGAAAACCATAACACTGCGGTTCGCGACCAGACCCTATTTTGAAATTGTTCAAAAGGGCGAGGCGACCAAAATGGTATATAACAAGCAAACCTGGATCATTCAAAATGTTGCCATCGTGTCTAATTACTAAATGATCGACATGACAGGCGTGCTTATCAAAGGGAAAATATTTTTATCAGATCGGCGATTAACAAACCTTATGCGGGTTCCCCATAAATATAGCGCGCTACCCCAAACCCAATCGTGACCAACTGACCTTTTTCTAGTTTCAAGGTAACGGTTTCGTTGAAAGGCAATACTTCTGTCACTGTGGCATGCACACCGGGCAGGACTTGCTTTTCTTCCAGGAATGGCAGCACACCAGGCGCATCTTCTGCCAGCTCATGAACCCGGCGTATGATGATTTCATCCCCTTGATTAAGTTCGGTGAGAGGAATCCAATTTTTCACGACTTGTTCATAACCTGGCAGCGGGTTTCCATGAGGGCAGGTTTGCGGGTTATTTAAATCCTGGATCAGTGCGGCTTCCAATTCAGCGGATATGACATGTTCCATCTCGTGAGCCTGGACATGCGATTTCGACCAGCCTACCATGCGGGCGACCATCCATTCTGACAGCATGTGACGGCGCATGACTGAACGAGCCGCGTGTAAACCTTTGTCGGTCAATGCGGCCCCTTTCGGATCGTTTTGGGTGATTAATCCATCTCGAGCCATGCGTTGTAAAGTGTTCGTCACTGTAGGAGGGCTAACGTTCAGTAGTTCTGCTAACCGTGCCCCTACAATCGGCTCATTGTCTCGTTGCAGGATCAAGAATAGACTCAGGTAATCTTCAATTGTGGGGGTCGGGCGAGAATCTTCCACGATATCTCCATTAACACAATCGATCAAATCAAACACCTCATTTGAATGCAACTTCCTTTAACCTGGTAAATAAGTCATGAGCTTGCATTCATGTTTGGCGGGTATAAAAGTACATATTGCAGCTTGACAGCATTCCAATTATAAATTATTAATTAACATAATTAGTATATACTAACAATATATCATATAATTTATTAATAGTAATTATACGGAAATTTGTTATATAGTCAATCTTATCAATGGAGAAAATAAATGGAGCGATATACCCCACTATCACTAACGCAATTAAAGGCTGGTGAAAAAGCTGCCTTTATCAATTTGGTGGGAGGACGCGGTATCGCCGGAAGACTCACTTCATTAGGGTTCACTCCCGGCGTGGAAATAACCATGACCCAAAATTCTGGCACAGGACCCTTGATTGTGATGTTGCGCGGGGCACGGGTTGCCCTGGGGCGGCGTGAAGCGCAAAAAATAATGGTACAAAGAGAACAATCATGAACCTGGATACATTGCACGGGTCAAAAAAATTGGATAATTCGGCGACGGAAGCGAAAACATCCAGAATTGCTCTGGTTGGGCAACCAAATACCGGCAAATCCACGTTGTTCAACCTGCTAACCGGGCTGAACCAGCATGTTGGCAATTGGCCGGGAAAAACCGTCGAACAAAAACAAGGTTTTTTTACGTTGGGCGATCGAAAAATAAATTTGATCGACCTGCCTGGCACCTATAGTTTAACGGCAAATTCTCCGGAGGAGATCATCACCCGCGAATTCATCTTGCGGGAGGAACCGGATGTGGTGGTGGCGGTTGTCAGCGCCGCCACTTTGGAGCGTAGTCTCTACCTGGTGGCTGAATTAATTGCCTTGCCAACGCCATTAGTGATTGCTCTGAACATGGTGGATGTCGCCGAGCACGAAGGATTGCGTGTGGAAGCGGATGTTTTACAGGCAGCCATAGGCGTTCCGGTCGTGCCTATTACGGCTACCCGCGCCAAAGGGATTTCAGATTTGCTAAAGGTGGTAATGCAAACTCTGGAAGGAAAAATTATATCTGCGGCGCGTTTACCAGAGATTCGCGCCGATCATCGTCAGGCTCTCAAAGAGGTGATCTCTATCATAAGCGGTTCTGTTCCGTCTCCATACCCGACCGATTGGGCTGCTCTAAAGCTGCTGGAAGGGGATGCAGAGATCACAAATATGATGCAATCTTGCCTGCCGGATGGAAAATGGGAGGCGGTGCATGATGTGTTACGCGAACATGATGATGCCATGTTGGCGGTGGCTTCCGGTCGATACGAATGGGTGGTTCGTATGGTGAGAGCCGCTGTCGCCCGCCCCCGCCCCGGACAGATCAGTTTGACGGAGAGGCTTGACCGCTGGGCGACTCATCCCATCAGCGGACCTATCATTCTGGCAGGCGTATTGGGGATAGTGTTTTGGCTTACCTTTACTGTGGGCGCCCCATTACAGAGTTGGTTGGAAGAACAGGTTGTTGTTCGTCTGGCGGATTTAACCAGTTCGGCGCAGGGATCTTTCCCGGCTTGGATCAGCAGTTTGTTGGTAGAAGGGGTCATCGGGGGAGTGGGTTCGGTACTTACTTTCCTACCTATTCTGGCGATCTTTTTTGCCGCCTTTGGCTTTCTGGAAGATGTTGGATACATGGCGAGGGCAGCCTTTGTCATGGATAATCTAATGCACCTGATGGGATTGCATGGCAGGTCTTTCTTGCCATTATTTCTTGGTTTCGGTTGTAACGTCCCCTCTGTATTGGGAACACGGGTCATCGATAGCCGCCAGGCGCGGTTTCTCACGATCTTGATCGCGCCCTTTATGCCCTGCACAGCCAGGATGGCGGTGGTGGCTTTCCTGGCGCCGGCGTTCTTTGGCAGCTATGCCACCCTGGTGGCGCTGGGCTTAGTGGCGCTTTCACTCCTGGTTTTAATGCTTAGCGGTATTTTTCTAAATCTGGTGATATTCAAGGGTCAACGCTCGGCGTTTATCATGGAAATGCCGCTTTATACTTTGCCCAATTGGCGGACAATTGGAATGCTGGTATGGCAGCGCGGGTTGTCCTTTGTTCAAAAGGCTGGGTCAACCATCCTGGTGCTTTCAATCATTGTGTGGGCTTTATCCCGTCTGCCGGACGGTAATTTGGAAACCAGCTATCTGGCAGGTTTTGGAAAATTGGTGGAGCCGATCGGGCAATACATGGGTCTGGATTGGCGATTGATGGTGGCATTACTGGCCAGTTTTGTCGCTAAAGAAAATGCTATCGCCACCCTGGGTGTGGTCTTTGGCAATGCTTCTGAAGCCACTTTAGCGCAAACGCTGGCTACCACTTTCTCGCCTGCCAGCGGTTTGGCGTTCCTCACGGCATCGATGTTGTTCATTCCCTGTGCGGCAACGGTGGCAGTTATCCGTCAGGAGACGGGGTCCTGGCGCTGGACATTTCTTAACCTGGGTTTGATGTTATTCGTTGCGCTGGTTGTGAGCAGCGTGGTTTACAGTATCGCGAACTTGTTGGTGATATGAGATGTTAAATCAATTATTGGTAGAAATCTCAAAAGGAAATACCCTGGACATTAACGGGTTGGCAGACCGATTGGCCACTACCCCCGGGATGGTGAAAGCGATGCTGGAACACCTTGAACGCAGCGGCGCTTTGCTAAATGTCCAAACGTGCGATGGAGGTTGCCAGGGTTGTGGATTGGCAGCTCAGTGTCAAAAGAAGAACACGGAAAACAGATTGTGGGAATATATTATCCCATACTCGGGGTAAGTGATTAAATTAAGCTATTGTTGAATATCCCCATCGTACCGCATGGCAATGATGGCATGTTCTTTGGGAAATAGTCGTGCGAGTAACACTATGAACCATTCCCCCAATGAATGGATGCGAGCCACATCCCCTGTTAATTCTTGCATGGGGATAACGTGATAACCAAAACGCCGGTAAAAATCGGCCAGCTTTTCCTGGCAAAATAGATGGATAGTGCCCTTTTCCCTTTCCATTAAAGCCGTGATGATCTGAGAAGCGATACCCTGGTGCTTGCAAGCCGGAATCACGGCAATGGATGACAGCTCACGGCAGCCATCTTTATATTGCTTGATTTGCCCAACGCCGACAAGCTTATCGCCGTCCACGGCTACGATGAAGCGTTGCCAATTTAAATTGAATGGATTGATGTGTGCCGCACGGATGATAGCCGTGATGGCTTTTTGATCGGAGGCTTGAGCGGAACGAAGTGTGCCCATACTGAGTGAACGTTATTCTTGCACCAGGTTTACTTCTGTGTAGGCGCAGCCACGCACGCAGTTTCGACCGTTTTCTTTGGCTTCATACACGTATTTATCCACGAGTAAAAGTAAATCATCCAACACGACTGTTTTAGGGGAATTTACGCTGGTCACTCCGAAACTGGCTGTGATCGAGAGAGAAAGGTCTGTGTATTTTATGCGTATCATCTCAATTGCCTGGCGCAGCCTTTCCGCCAAAGCCATCGCTGCCGGGAAGTTCGTCTCGGGCAACAGGATAATAAATTCTTCCCCGCCGAAGCGGCTGAAAATATCGGTCTTTCGGATCGTACCATAGCACAAGGTAGCAACGCTTATCAACACGGCATCGCCGGCGGCATGCCCATACGTGTCATTCACCTTTTTGAAATAATCCAGATCCAGCATGATGAGAGAAAGATCACCGCCATAACGTTCCACGCGTACGATCTCTCGATTGGCTAATTCGGTGAAATAGCGGCGGTTGTATACGCCGGTTAATCCATCCACGGTGGCAAGATTTTGAAGTTGTTGAAGGAGAAGCTTTGTTTCAGTATAATCATGCATGGTAAGTATCTTACCGACTTCCCTTTTCTGCCTGTCGAGCACGGGAGAAATTTTGGATTGGTAATAAATGGCCTCTTCATCCCGGCTGAACTGCAACTCAATCGCTCCGGAAGAATTATTGATGATTTGTTCGATCAATTTGGGATACGACTCTAAAACTTCCATAGCAGATGAACCAATGCATGTCTTTTTCACTTCGGGGATAATTGAAGGCAGCGCGGGGTTGAAATCGACGATGCGGTTTCCCAGATCTAATACTAATACCCCATCACTCATGCCTTTAAAAATAATATCATGGGCAAGCGGAACGACATCAAATATGTGAAATTCAAATATACCTAGAGTGAAAAGTAACACACTGATACTCAAGAAAATTGGAGAAAAATCCAGGTTATAGGGGGTTTTTCCTGTCAGGTACAGGGTCATACCCACCCAGGGGATGGTGGCGCTGATAAAAAAAACCAAAGCTTGCCGTCGAAACGGAGTCGCCGACCTGATCAACATACGGGTGAATAATACGGTGCTTATCAACAGCATCAGGTTTATATTAAAAATGTTTAAGTAGTATATTGGACCTTTTTCAAAGTGAAATGTTGAAAAAACACCCTGGGTGATCAACCTTGGGTTTTGATAAAAAAGGTTGTGCCATTCATTTGTAAAAATTGAGATAAGCACGATAGCCGGGACGACAAAAAGAGCGCTCAATCGTTTGATCGTCAACCATTTATCATTACCTGTGATGAAAAGGGCGAATAAAAACCACATGACGGGCAGGGTTTGAATGCCGATATGCTCCACTCGCAACCACAACATAACCCCCTCCAGAGTCGTGTTTAGCAATTCCATGGCATAGCCAAAGGAATAGATGGTCACCGATGCCAGTACCAGCGTGAAAATCGTGGCCAAAATTCCAATGGTTTTCCTTCTCCGTATAGTAATGGCAGCAAGGATGAAAGTTGTAGCGGCGGAGAATAGAAGAGTGGCGACAATAACTATTCTTGCATTTATCATTTCACTAAAGGTGTCAATAACATTAACAATTATCAATAATAGTCCTCAATTAGTATATACTACAATTTTGCATGAAGGTTAAATATTACTAAAAATTTTATAACAAAATTACGCTAAGTTTATGCAGAAGAGAGCCAGGGATTGAGAATAGAGAAGTGAAAATATAGAAACGAGGGGTAAAAGCTAAAAAAAGTTCGATTTTTTGGAGATGAAAAGCAGGTTATTTATTAAGACAAACAGCATAACCTGCGATCAAACGGTAACCCTCCGGCGTTAAAAATCTAGAGCAGTAAGATCGGTAAAAATAGATGAGAATATCGAATGGAGCAAGCCAAACTTCGGATAAATTCCTCCTTGAAAAAATCTGATATCTGATATATCATATATCTGAGAGACAGGAAGGCGAGAAAATGAATGCTGATAGCCCATTTAACGTTGCGTTGCTCCGACAGCAGGTATACGATTACCTGAGGGGGCAAATGAACAGTGGCGAACTCCGCCCCGGGAGCGCCATACACCTGGGGGAAATGAGCACCAGGTTCGGCATCAGCAAGACCCCGCTGCGCGAGGCGCTACTTCAACTGGAAAACGAGGGGTTTGTCACCATTTACCCGCGCCGGGGCATCGTCGTAAATCATCTCACCGAAGAAGATATCCGCAACGCCTATGAGATCATTGGCGCATTGGAAGCCGCAGTGATATTTAACGAGAGGGATAAGATTACCACGGAGGAGATTACTGATTTGCGCCGTCGTAACAGGCTGATGTGTGAATCCCTGGAAAACGACGATTTCGACACCTTCTATCAACACAATTTAGCCTTCCATAACATATATCTCGACCTCACAGAAAACCATAACCTGGTACGCACGGTAATGATCTTAAAACAGCGATTATACGATTTCCCCAGGCGAAAAGGATTCGTTAAAGCCTGGGAAGTAGCTTCCACCGGCGAGCATGATCAATTTGTTGATTTGCTTGAATCGGGGGATGTCAGGGCCGCTTCTGAGTATATGCGCGATGTGCACTGGTCTTTCGAGGTGCAGAAACCCTGGATCCATAAATACTATCGCGAATTAGAGAAGGGTGAAGGGCTGAAAGAAGAAATGGCTGGAGTTGTTCGATGAGTAAGGGTCTCATTTTTGATATAAAGAGATATTCCATCCATGACGGACCGGGCATACAGACCACGGTCTTTTTAAAGGGCTGCCCGCTCTCTTGCTGGTGGTGCCACAACCCTGAGAGTCAATCTGCCGCCAGGGAAATGTTATATAGGGCGGATCGCTGTATTGGATGCGGCGCTTGCACTCAAGCCTGCCCCGAAGGTGCGATTGCTCATACCCCGGATGGATTTATCGCTGACCCCGATCGATGTACTCTACACGGGGAATGCGTACTGGTCTGCCCCGCCGATGCGCGAGAGATAGTAGGTCATGAGATTTCAGTCGATGGATTGCTCAAAGAAATAGAGAAAGATGCTCTTTTCTTCGATGAATCAGGCGGCGGAGTTACATTCTCCGGAGGTGAGCCTCTCTCGCAGCCCCAATTCCTGACTGAGGCGCTGAGGGCATGCCGGGAAATGGATATTCACACCACCGTGGACACATGCGGATATGCACCACGGAAGGTTTTTGAAGCCATAGCACCGCTTACGCGGCTCTTCCTCTTTGATCTTAAGATCATGGATCCGGAGCTGCACAGAAAATATACCGGCGTTTCAAATGAACTGGTATTGTCAAACATCGAGTGGCTGTCTACGCAGGAAGCAGAGATGATCATCAGGATCCCTATCATCCCAGAGATCAATGATACGCCGGAGAATATTGAGGCAACCGGGAGATTCCTGGCTGGTTTACCTAAAAAACTGGAAGTAAACTTGCTTCCATACCATGCTGCGGCGCATCAAAAGTATCGCCGATTTGGGGCGCCTTACCGGCTACCCCACCTTTCCGCACCCCCTGCCGTAAGGTTAGAGGAATTGACCGGAAGGCTTTCTCAGTTTGGTCTTAGCGTATTTACCGGAGGTTGAAAAGCATATGAATGAACGAATCGAAAGGTTAAGAAAAGAAAGTTTCGAGACACCCGTAACACTCAATTGTGAGAGGGCAGAAATCATCACCGATTTCTACCGGGAAAATCTCGGTAAATATTCTATACCCATGACCAGGGCATTGGCATTCAAGGTACTCTGTACGAAGAAGAGCATCTACATTGGGAAAGACGAACTGATTGTTGGGGAGCGCGGTCCATTTCCAAAATCCGTATCTACATACCCGGAATTGAACTGCCATTCCCTGGATGATTTGGAGGTTTTGGACACCAGGGGAAAAAATCCTTATCGAGTACCGGAAAAATGCCGGGAGGTTTACCGGGATAAAGTGATCCCCTATTGGCGCGGGCGCACCATGCGCGACAGAATATTCGCTGAAATTGGTGAGGAGTGGAAAGAAACCTACACCGCAGGTTACTTTACCGAATTCATGGAACAGCGTGCTCCCGGGCATACTACACTCGACGGTAAGTTTTACTCGAAAGGCATGGAGGATTTCAAGCAAGAAATCGCTGCCTCCCTGGATTCCCTTGATTTCAAAAATGACCCCGACGCGACCCAAAAACGTGAACAACTCAAAGCGATGAGCATCGCTTGTGATGCCGTTGTTCTCTTTGCTGAACGTCACGGAGAGTTGGCTTCAAAAATGGCAGAAGCCGAAAGCGATCCGGTGCGCAAAGAAGAACTAGAGCGTATTGCCGCCAACTGCATGCATGTTCCCCGCCATGCGCCGCGAGACTTCTGGGAAGCCCTGCAGATGTATTGGTTCATGCACCTTGGAACGATTACCGAACTCAACGGCTGGGATGCCATGAATCCCGGTCACCTGGATCGGTATTTCTATCCGTTTTATAGCCGCGAACTTGAAGTCGGCGCTATCACCCGCCAACGAGCGAAGGAATTGCTCAGCGCCTTTTGGATCAAGTTCAACAATCACCCTGCGCCGCCAAAAGTAGGTGTGACGGCGGCAGAGAGCGGCACATACAATGACTTCACCAACATAAACCTGGGCGGTTTACTGCCTGATGGTACCGATGGCGTCAATGAAATCTCCTATATGATGCTCGAAGTTTTGGATGAGATCCATTTGCTTCAGCCTCAGGCAAACATTCAACTCAGCCGCAAGACGCCCGACAGGTTTCTCAAGGCCGCGGCGCGGATAATACGAAAGGGATATGGATATCCATCGATATTCAATGCCGATACTGTCATCGAGCAAATGATCCGGGCGGGAAAGAGAGTGGAGGACGCCCGCGAGGGTGGCACCAGTGGCTGCGTGGAAACAGGGGCTTTTGGCAAGGAAGCTTATATTCTTACCGGGTATCTCAATACACCGAAAATCCTCGAACTGACCCTGGGTAATGGCGTGGATCCTGTTTCTGGTAAAAAGATAGGCATAGAAAGCGGTGATCCCGCAACGTTTAAAACTTTTGATGAGTTGTATGCAGCGTTTGAAAAACAGCTTCACCATATCGTGGAGATCAAGATCAAGGGCAACCAGTTCATCGAGCGCATGTATGCCGAGCACGCCCCGGCAGTTTTCCTTTCGGTGCTGATCGATGACTGCATAAAAAATGGTAAAGATTACAACGATGGCGGACCCCGCTATAATACGAATTACATCCAATGCGTGGGTATCGGGACTATCACAGACAGTCTCAGCGTGCTCAAGAAGCATGTCTTTGAGGAGAAAACTTTCCGCATGGGTGAAGTCTTGAAGGCGATGGAGGGGAATTTCGAGGGGCGCGAGGCTATGCGCCTGACTTTAGCGAATAAAACACCAAGGTGGGGAAATGATGATGAGTACGCCGATGGGCTGATGAGCCGGGTTTTCAACTCCTTATTCAAGGAGATCGACGGACGGCCGAATACCAAAGGCGGGTATTATCATATCGATATGCTTCCAACCACCTGTCACATCTATTTTGGATCAGTCATGGGAGCCTCACCGGATGGACGTTTCGCACATGCGCCTTTATCGGAGGGGATATCTCCGGTTCAAGGCGCAGATCGTAACGGTCCCACAGCGGTCATCAAATCTTGCGGAAAGATGGATCATATCCGCACAGGTGGAACTCTGCTAAATATGAAATTCATGCCCAAGGTGCTGGAGGGTGAGAATGGGATCGATAAAATCAGCAAACTTGTTCGCACGTATTTTCGCTACGATGGTCATCATGTCCAGTTTAATGTGGTGGATAGCAAAACACTTCGGGATGCCCAAGTCCATCCCGAAAATTTCCGTGATCTGATCGTGCGCGTTGCCGGTTATAGCGATTATTTCTGTGATATTGGGAAAGATCTGCAGGAGGAGATAATCTCTCGTACCACCCAGGAAGAGGTATAAGCGGGCATTTATAGGGCGTCAAATGTCAAATTTGTAACCTTGAGTGTGCTTTTGGCACTGGTTATGATCATTATGCTGTAGATGGGATCGCCGATCCCATCTACAGTGATTTAATGATAACAAGGTTGAAATCAATGCCAGAAAAGTTTCATCTTCCCCAAAAATGCCGGTAGTCAATAACCCGGGTCTATGACCAATAATAAATAACGTTTGGATTCAAGAAAAGATCACGCACTAAGGCTGCCAATTCAATAGCACTTCAAGAATTCTCAGATTCTGCTGGTAATCGGTGTGGGTGTGGTCGGTCAACTCGATATCCAGGGCGGCAATACCCTGGGCAGATGCCCAATCCACCAAAGCCCCGCTCATATCGCAGCCTGTTTCAATGGATGGATACGGGTAATCACTGACGTCTGCCACGGCGGCTGCCAGAGATAGGGATTTATCAGTTGGCGGTATGCCACCGGGGAAGATGCCCAGAGCCGCGCTATGGTAACTGATCAATGCCTTAATATGGTGAGAGATCAGGAAACTCATCAGCGCCTGCGTTTCCGGTTCGGAGGCGGGGGTATTGCCGCCATTTAGATGCAAATAACGCCAGCAGCCGCTCCGATCCCAATCGGCTTTCCAATATGCCGGCCAGTTGTGATTTAAATCCACATTGTGCGCATTTGCCCGCCCGTACATGTCATGGCTGCGGGCAGCGCCATCCGGGTTGAGGCAGGGCAAAATATATAGCTTCACACCGGCGGGGATTTTTTGGGGATGGTCGTTCAGATAGCTGATAAGTTGATTGGCTAACTGAATGGTGTTATATTCGTTGCCGCCATGAATTCCGGCAATGATCATGCGCTCATCGATACCGCTGCCAAACGTGTATATGTGCAGTTCTCTTCCCAAAACGGAATATCCGATCACGGTGGGCTGCTGGTATGCAGGCGCGGGGGTGAGCGATGGGGCTGCCGTGGATGAAGGAATGGGGGTGCTGGAAGGCGCTATCCCGGTCTGTATCAGATATGTGGGAGTGGCGGTGAAGGTCGGATAATCAGTTGGTTTGGCTGCCATGAAGGGGGTAGATGTTTCGGGGATAGATGTATTGTTGGGTAAATTGCTTTCTAAGCCTGGATTGACCACCGTGATTTGTGCTGCCTTTGAATCTGTGGTCACTGATAAAGCATTTGAGAGTGAGTAGGTTTGAAATACCCACCATGCCCCGCCCGTGATCAGGCAAACGCTGATAAAACTCATGATCAATAACACGATGCCCTGTTTTTTGGTCATCGTATTTCCCAACGATGGTTTTGGCTTTTGGTTTGCCATGATATAGATATTTTACTGGAAATATTGGGTGAACAAGATAAATATATATTTCATTTATATTGCGATCACTTAATGATAATAAATAATCCTGCCAATCCTGTTCATCCTGTGGTTATTGTTACCCATAAGGAATAAAAGTGCTCATAGCAGAGCCGTCTTCGAAGAGATCGACCAAAACATAGGCTGGTGGGAAATCCAGATAGGGGCCGCGCCACCAGTTCCCGCACACCGCGCCGTTTGTAAAATATTGCACGCCTAAATATTGCAGGGTTTCGTGTTGGTGGGAGTGCCCGCTCAGGCATAAACGTATATTTGTGTGCTGTAAGAAAAGCTGGCGGAAGCGGCGGGCGTCGATATGCATCCAGGCGGCAGGCACCACCCAGTTCCCCGTGACCTCGTTATCGCCATCGAAGAATTCACAGGCGCACAAAATGGGAATATGCGAAACGATGCAGATGGGTTTCGTTGCATCGACAGCCTGGATATCCGCTTCCAACCAATTAAATTGCTCGTCATCCAGTTTCCCGATATATGGATGCAGCGATCCTTCTTCTGCCTGATGCGTGCTATCCAGCACAATAAAGTGCCAGCCTGAAAGATCAAAGCTGTAGTAACGTTCTGCCAACTCTAATTGTTTTAGCGCCATACCTTTGCCGTAAAGGGGGTCGGATTGTTTCTCGGGGGTTGGCGCACCCCAGCCCCATACATCGTGGTTGCCGATGCAATGGTAGATAGGGATTTCGCACTCCTCTTCGATGATGGTATTGAAGGTCTCCCATTGCGATTCAGCCATATCTTTGGAGACTTCCAGCGAGTCCATGATGCAATCCCCGGTATTGAGGATGATGTCCGGAGGGTCGGTTTGCGCCTGGGCGTGACGAATGGCGTTGCGCATACCCTGGGGAGCGTTACCTATGGGCATCACATGGAAATCGGTCAGGTGGGCAATGCGCATGGCGCGTTTTATTTGTTTTGTGGTCATAGCTTCGGTTGCAGTGGATTTGGGAGAGGTGCAGGCGCTTGCCGCGCTGAGCGCCGCTACACCGGTGAGGGTCAAGAATTGTTTTCGAGAGATGGAATTAGTTTGCTTCATGATCTTATTTTTCTTTGTTAAGTTTTCAAGTTGATGTATTTCATCATGCAATGATACATCGGAGGGGTTTTTATTATAATGTCAACTTCCTGTCGATATAAAAATGTGACTGGTTTAATCTGTGAATCCCTTGACATTTTCGATAACTTTGTATATACATATATACAAAGTTATAATAGTTCTTCATATGCACGAGAAGGCGGAGACTACTTTCATAATGATATCAATGAACGACCCACAGAATTCACGCAAGTATATTCTAGCCATAGACCTGGGATCCGGCGGTCCCAAGGTTGGCATTGTTGACCAGAAGGGACGGGTGGTTTCTAGCGCAGTGGAGCATGTGGGGATCAAATTTTTCCCCAATGGGGGCGCCGAACAGGATCCTCATGCATGGTGGCAAGCCATATCAAAGGCAGCCAAACAGGTAATCAAAGACGCTAATCTACCTGCGGATGTGATTATCGCCGTCACCTGCACCAGCCAATGGTCGGTCACCGTGCCGGTGGATATGAACGGGGAGCCTTTGATGAACGCCATCCACTGGATGGATTCGCGTGGCGCACCCTATAACCAGGCGATCACGCGCGGTATTCCCAGCGTGCAGGGGTATGGGTTGAGTAAATTACTGAAATGGATTAGATTGACCGGTATGGTGCCCACCCAAACAGGATTGGACGCCATGGCGCACATGCTATTCATCAAGTACGAGCACCCGGAAATCTATGCCAGGACCTGGAAATTACTGGAACCCATGGATTATATCAACTTGAGGTTAAGCGGCAAATGTGTTGCTTCACAAGTGACGGTTATTCCGATGTTATTAGTGGATAACCGCCAGCAAAATCCGGGCGATTACCACCCCTGGCTGGTAGAAACCTCCGGCATAGACAAATCGAAATTGCCAGAGCTGGTACCCAATGGGCAAAATATTGGAAAAATAACCCCTTCTGTAGCCGAGGAATGGGGACTTTCGCCAAATACAGAAGTGATCCTGGGAGCGAACGATAACCAGACCGCCGCGATTGGCGCTGGTGCAGTACAAGATTACGATATCGCCGTCGTGATGGGGTCATCGGGATTCTTAGCCGGGCATGTTCCTTATAAAAAAACCGACATTTTTCATATGCTCACCACACTGCCCAGTCCATTACCCGGGCGGTCGCTTTTCTGGGGCGAATTGGGTAATTCGGGCAAGGTGCTGGATTCTTACCTGAATAATCTGGTATATGGCAAAGATGAGTTTGGCTTAGAACAAACACCTGACGATGTTTATCGTCGCGCCGATGCTGTGGTTGGACAAATCCTGCCTGGCAGCGAAAACGTGCTTTTTTTGCCGTGGTTCAACCCGCCAGTTGGCCCGGAGGAGGATCGTTTTATGCGGGGTGCTTTCCTTAACCTTTCCCATAAGACTACCCGTGCGCATATGACCCGGGCGGTATATGAAGGTATCGCGTTCAATTGGAAGTGGCTCATCGGCCCCTCACAAAAGTTCACCCGGAGAAAATTCGCGTCCTTGCGTTTGGGTGGCGGCGGCGCGCAATCTGAAGTTTTAGCGCAAATCATGGCGGATGTGACAGGGATAACCATGAACGTCCTGGCTGAACCGCGCAATAGCGGTGTTTTAGGCGCCGCATTATTGGCATTCTATCAGATGGGCATGATTACCTTGGAAGAAATCCCGCAAAAGGTACAGATTGCCCGGGTGTTTGAACCCCGAAAGGAATATCGTGAACTTTATGACCGGCTTTTTAAACAATTTCTGGCAGGCTTTAAACAATTAAAGCCTGTATATCATATATTAAATCGGTAGATATAACCTTAAATATAATCTCAGGAGATCAAAATGTCAGACCACACGTCAGCAGCCAGTTTTTTCGGGGATATGTACCCTTACCGCAATCGCTTTCCTTCCAATGCCCGTTTCCCCGAAAAGGGGCGAGATCAAGAAGAAGTATATAAAGAATTGCTATCTATGTCCGGTGAAGAAAACCAGAAATGGGAGACCGGGCAGTGTTCCGGCACGATGTATCATGGCGGCAAGCCGCATTATGCGTTTTTAAGTAAAGTCTTCAGCTTGTTTTCATTTGTCAATTTATTACAGCGTGATCTTTGCCCCAGCGGAACGAAATTTGAGGCCGAGATTGTTTCCATGACCGCCAAGATGCTCAATGGAGATGCCGCCCGCCAGCTCAACGAGCAGGACGAGGTGTGCGGTGTGGTGACTTCCGGCGGAAGCGAGAGTATCTACAACGGTGTGTATGTACATCGGGAATGGGCGCGAGAAGAAAAAGGCATCACCCAACCCGAGATGGTTGTTCCCATCACAATACACCCGGCCTTCGATAAATCCGCTCACTATCTGGGGATTAAGATCATTCATGTGCCGGTGAAGCAGAATTTCGAAGCCGATGTAGATGCCATGCGAAAGGCAATCACGCCCAACACCATTATGGTATGCGGTTCGGCGGGTTGTTACCCTTATGGCGTTGTAGACCCGTTGCGTGAGCTTTCCGATCTGGCGGTGGAATTCAAGATCGGTATGCACGTGGATGGCTGCCTGGGAGGTTTCATTTTACCGTGGGTGGAAAAAATAGGTTATGATGTACCGCTTTTTGACTTCCGTTTGCCGGGCGTTACGACCATGTCATGCGATACACATAAATATGGCTATGGTCTAAAGGGCACTTCGGTAGTGTTGTTACGCAACCGGAAATTGCGCCGCTATATGTTCTTCTCTAAAGCCGATTGGCCGGGCGGAGTTTACGCCTCGCCCACGGTTCAGGGCAGCCGTTCGGGAGGGCTATCGGCCGCCACCTGGGCAGCCATGGTCACGTTAGGTGAATCGGGCTATTTAGAGGCTGCCCGTCGTATTATGGATACTTCGAATAAGATGCGGGATGGTATTGCCCAAATCCCTGAGATCCAGATTATGGGGAAATCTACGTTTTTGATCGCTCTGACTTCTGATGTGGTGGATATCTATCATGTGAATGATTACCTGGCCAGTAAGGGTTGGCGCATGAATGGCTGTCAGAACCCACCTGGATTTCATTTTTGCATCACTCTACCCCAAACCGAACCCGGCATTGCAGAGCAGTTCATCGAAGATCTTAAAGCGGGCGTGGAATATGCCAAAAACCCGCCTTCACCAATGCCCATGAGCGGCGCCATCTATGGGCTTTCCGCTTCAGCCGACGGCAAGGAGATGCTCAAGCAGGGCATGATGGCCTGGGTCGAAGCGACGTATGAAATGTAAACTGGTTTTGGAATATATAGCTTGATAATCAGGCAACAAGGGTATCAGGCAACAAGGCTTTCATGATTTTTCTTCGTGTTGCCTGATATCCGACTAATTATTACAATAATCAAACCCTTATGGAAATAAACCTTGCCATTGATAAACAATCGAAAGTCCCATATTACCACCAACTAAAACAAGCCATCCTGAATACTATAGATTTGGGCGGCTTGAAACCCGGTGATATGCTTCCCGGTGAATTTGCTTTGGCAGAACATTTGGGCATCAGCCGACTGGTGGTTCACCGCGCTTTGCGTGAACTGGTTACCGATGGTGTATTGGAGCGGAAGCGGGCAGTGGGCACTTTTGTGGCAATGCCGGTAAAACGTGAATTCATGGTGGAAGGCTCACTATTCAGCCTATCAGAGGGATTGGCGAAAAGCGAGTTGGATTATTCCAACCGAATATTGACCCAAGAAGTGATCCCGGGTGTGGGCGAGGTCTTGCAAGCCCTTAAGCTGAACGAAGACTCCCAGGTGGTACATCTGATCAGCCTGCGATATATCAGAGAGTTTCCTTTTGCCATGGAAGAAATGTTCTTTCCCTACACCCGCTTCCCGGCGATGGCGACCCATGATTTAAACAATGCTTCAACATATAAAACCCTGAAAAAAATATATGACGCCTATCCCTGTGAAGCAGTCGACCGGGTGAGTGCGGATGGGGCAACCCGTTTCGAGGCATCGTTATTGGATATTCGCATCAATCACCCGGTATTGAAGCTGAAGCGCGTGGCATTCGATAAATCCGGTGAGCCGGTTGAATATGCCCTTGTAACTTTTCATGCCGATCGTTATCAGATTGTCTCCCGCGTAAGAAAAACGGAAAATTAGTGTGTTAATTATTCCCGCATGATATTTATTAATTGGGAGGCGTTTTTTGGGGCAAAGCCTTCAAAGTCATTGTTAAAAAAGACATAGATGGCTTGCGCGCCGCGGGTTTCCATCCTGTGGATGATATCAACTATCTCGTGGAGCTCTTCTTCGGAATAATCATAGGTATACCAATGTTTTCGTCCATGCAGACGCAGATATCCGTTTGAAGAAGTCGTGAAATCGGTGAGTGTGCTGCGGGGCGAATCGGGGTTGCAGAAGGTCACGCCAAATTCCTTGAGCAGAGCAAATGTTTCGCCGGTCAGCCAGCGTCGGTGGCGGAATTCAACGGCAATTTTCTGGGGATCTTGAAAAGTGGATAATGCAGTTCTTAGGCGTTGGATGTCATAAGGTGTGGCAGGCGCCAGTTGGAGCAGGATCAGACCCAGTTTATCCTCAAGCAGAGAAGCAGAGCGTTCAAAATTCCGGATATCCCCGGTCACATTTTCCAGGTATTTGCGGTGGGTGATGATGCGGGGCGCTTTGAGCACATAGCGAAAACCTTGGGGGGCTTTTTCGCGCCATTTGATGTAGGTCTGATCTTTAAATGAGCGGTAAAACGTGGCGTTGATTTCCACACTATTAAACTGGGTAGCGTAGAATGAAAACCACCTGGCTTTGGCAAGGTTGTCAGGATAGAAGACGCCGCGCCAATGGTCGTAGGTCCAGCCGGAAGTGCCGATGTATATTTTTATTACACTTCCTCCAAATATTGGAAAGAAAGAGGAAAACAATTACTCCTTTTAGTTTAGATTACTGATCCATTTTTTACTGGCAGCTAAGAAGTCAGTGGTATCTTTCAATAGTATTTCAATATCTTTTCGGGTTAATACAGATATATTTGAATAATCCCCCAATTGGCGTTGACTGAATGCAGCCAGTAAAGATTGATGAAAACGAGGGTCTAATTCTTTTGTCTTAGCGAAATATTGACCAAAAGCAGCAATGACTGCATGATGACTGGAAAATGATAAGCCGCGTTTATTAAGAAGTGCTTCAGCGATAAAAAACATAGCATAATATAAACGCGAAGCAGCCGAGTCGAAATCACCATCGTCAGATAATAATTTTGCCGAGCGAATATATCGTTCGGCTTTATCGAATAATGGATCAGAATTGTTCAATGGGAATACTCTCCTGTCGTAGATTCTGCCAAAGCATCCCCTTAGCACTTTGATATTCATATTCCGTTCCTGGAAGAACAGAAATTAATACTTGATATCGAAGATTTAAATCTGATAAAACAGAGCTTATTCTCTGTATCTCTTTCCCAGGTTGGATTTTATTCTTGTAGATCAATAAAATATCAACATCAGAATCCGCATTTTCCTCTCTTCTGGCATAAGACCCATAAATCAAGACCATAGGAGCGGATCGGCCATATATTTTCCGTAATTCTGCTTGGAAATCTAATATAGCAGCCTTTACAGTTGTCCGGTAGATTTGGCGAGAAATTTCGGGATTGTTTCTTTTTGTATCCATAATTTGATTATACCGAGATTTTTTACAAAAAGGATCATCCCGTATCCATGATCCTCGGCCGGTATTGCAGCGCCTCCGCTAGATGAGGTGTTTGAATATGATCGCTGCCGGCCAGGTCGGCGATGGTGCGCGCCAGCTTGAGTACGCGGTGATAGGCGCGGGCGGAAAGCTGCAACTGCCCCATTGCCATGCGCATTAGAGAGCGCCCGGCGTCATCCAGCTCGCAGAATTGGCGCACTTCGGCGGGGCGCATATCGGCGTTGCAGGTGACTTCGGGAGAAATAATCGTGGACGTGTTTGGAGCAGGTTTGTCTTCAGGCTGCTTGTTCTGAGAAAACCGCTGGCGCTGGAGTTCCCTGGCGGCTTCTACCCTGGCTTGAATGGCTGCCGAAGGCTCGCCCAGGCGGCTATCGCTGAGCTTATCATATTCCACACGCGGCACTTCCACGTGGATATCGATGCGGTCGAGCAGCGGACCGGAGATGCGCTTCTGGTATTTGGTGACGGTGGATGGGGAGCAGGTGCAGGGCTTGAGCGGGTCGCCGAAATATCCGCAAGGGCAGGGGTTCATGGCGGCAATCAACTGAAAATTGGCGGGAAAGGTGAGCGAACCCTGAGCGCGGCTGATGGTGACCACTTTATCTTCAATCGGTTGGCGCATCACTTCCAGCACGCGTGAGCCGAATTCGGGTAATTCATCCAAAAAGAGCACGCCATAATGCGCCAGGGAGATTTCACCGGGGTGCGGCCAGTTGCCTCCGCCCACCAGCCCGGCGTGGGAGATGGTATGGTGCGGGGCGCGGAAGGGCCGATTTTGGATCATCGGCACTTCCGGTGGGAGCTGATCGGCAACCGAGTAGATGCGGGTGACATCTAACGCTTCTTCGAGACTCATGCGCGGTAGGATGCCCACCATGGCGCGTGCTAGCAAAGTCTTGCCGGCGCCGGGGGGACCGACCATCAGCGCATTATGCGAGCCAGCAGCGGCCACTTCCAGGGCGCGTTTAACATGCTCTTGTCCTTTCACCTCGCGAAAATCGGTAGGCGGGATGACGGGCAGGCTTTCGGGAGTGATAGGCGCTCGGGGTAAAATCGGTGCCTCGCCGGAGAGGTGGGCATATAAATCTGACAGAGAAGCCACCGGAATGACTTCGATATCGGGGATGAGAGCAGCTTCGGCAGAATCGACTTCGGGGACGAAGATACGCTTAAAGCCTTGCTGCCGGGCGACCGCCGCCATGGGCAAAATACCGCGGGCATGGCGAACCCCGCCATCCAGGGATAATTCCCCCACGATCAAGGCATCTTCCACTGTTTCGATGGGTAATATTTCTTCGGTGATCAAGACCCCCACGGCGATAGGCAGGTCATAGGCAGGACCTTCTTTACGCACCGTAGCCGGCGCCAGGTTTACCACCAGGCGGTGGCGCGGGTAAGGCAGCCCGGCGTTCTTGATCGCCGCCTGGACGCGCTGGCGACTCTCCTGTACGGCAGCATCTGGTAAGCCGACGATGTCCATGCCCGGAAAACCCTGAGCAATATCCACTTCGACTTCCACGATAACCCCGTCCAGCCCAACGACTGCGCAAGAGTAGACACGGGCAAGCACAAGGTAAGTTTAGAATGAAATAGGGTAAAAGTCAATTGTTATCGGAGAATATCTGTCATTTCTTCTCCGCCAGAAACGCGCAGTCATCTTGCTCGGAATATGTTTTGTACATTGTCAAGAGGATTGCTTCTCTGAAAGGGTGCCGAGCAATCGTTGGACTGATGGTCTCCTTGCCACAAAAATAATCAGACTGTGCTTTAGCGAGAAGAATTATTTTTCTTGTATTTAATCGCTGATAGCTGAAAGCTGATGGCTGATAGCTTGATTCTCTTCGATAGACTCTTTCGCCTGTTTGACAAAAAAATGCATGCGGTTGAAGAAGTTCACCTCGCTCACCCCTGCGTCGACATCCAGTAACAAGAGATTGAGCTGAGGATATTTACCTTTCATCCGTTTCTGCACACCCTTGGCTATGACGTGGTTGGCTATACAACCAAAAGGCTGCAGGCAGAGTACGTTTTGCACCCCACTTTTTACTAAGGAGGCGATCTCGCCGGCAATCAGCCATCCTTCGTCGTATTGGTGGTTTAAACTGATCATCTCTTGTGCATTTTTGGCTACATTCTGGATACTTATATGGCGATGATACTCACGAAAGCCCTGCATGATTTCATCGAATTGGTGTAAAAAATCCCGGGAGAGCTTTTGACCGAGAATAGATATATACCACATGGCATCCTTCTTCTTAATGTCTGTCTTGACATTATGAACGATGCCGACCAACCCTCCGGCAAAGAATTCAAAAAAGCTGGGCGCCACAACCTCGATGCCCTGCTCCATCATCCATTGGGCGGCATAATTATTCGAAAAATCGTTATATTTGGCGTAAATTTCTCCAACGATCTCTACTTTAGGATATGTTTGCGGAAATGTTTCGATTTTATTGATTTCTTTTACTGCCTGTTCGAGAACTGGAGGCAGGAAATTCTTGGTTATCGGAAATGAGCTGTTCATAAAAGTTTTCAAATATTTATCTACACAGGCTTGTGTGGCGCCTTTTTGCTTTTTTTTTACGATGGTAGAAAAATACATATTGGTGAGCGCATCCATGAACATCATACCCAGGGCGGATTTATAGACATATTCTATTCGATCCAGTTTGAATCCCGGTTGTTCGTTGAATTTAATAAAGCTTGTGGCTAAAGTCACTACGGGCACCTGCGCAAAACCGGCTGCCACCAGGGCTGCGCAATACGCCCCCATCAATTCGGCAATATCGGGACAAATCACCGGTTTTCCCAATAGTTGCTCGAGAGCCTTTTGAATCGCCGGGTTACGGAACGTGCCTCCTTGAACGATGATATGGTCGCCAAGAATATCGGTATTAGTGATTTTCAACACTTTATGTAAGGCGTTCTTAACCACTGAATATGCCAAACCGGCTGAAATATCGTTGATTTCTGCTCGCTCACGCAGCGCTTGTTTCACCCTGGAATTCATAAAAACGGTGCAACGGGTTCCCAGGTTGCAGGGAGATTTCGCTGAACATGCCAGACGTGCAAAATCTGCCACTTTATATCCCATGCCCGCGGCGAAGGATTCGATAAAGGAACCGCAGCCGGAAGAACAAGCTTCATTGATTTCTATATTTTGGATGTGCCCGTCCCTGATGAATAAAGCCTTCATATCTTGACCGCCGATATCCAGAATGAAACTGACTTTTTCATCAAAGGCTTTAGCAGCCCGGAAGTGGGCCAGAGTTTCCACCATGCCCTCATCGATGCCAAAAGCGGCGCGGATTAAATCTTCACCATAACCGGTAACCATGCTTCTAGCAATTCTTGGCAAAAAACAGCGGCTTTCAAAACGCTGGCAAATCTCTTTCAATCCAGTTTGTACCGCTCTTATAGGGTTGCCGCCGTTGTTGGCATAATAGTCATAGGCAATCCTGCCCTGTTTGTCGGTCAATATAATTTTAGTGGTGGTAGAGCCTGAATCAATGCCCAGGAAATAATTGCAATTCTCAATACTTTCACTATCGATGTGAGCGATCTTTTGTTGTTTGCGCTTATCTTCCCACAAGGCATATTGTGCAGTGGATTCAAAAAGCGCTTTGTGGCGGTTTTGATGAGGGTGAATATCCTTTTCTTGGCAGTGTAAAGCCTCGATCAAATCTTGAATTATATATGTGCGATCATGCGGGGAAACTGCCATAGCTGCGCCATATGCGGTTAATAATTCCGGATGTTGAGGCGTTGTAACCTGGTCCTTATCTATATTTAAGACATTCAGGAAAGCCTGTTTTAAGGATGGTATGAAGGTGAGAGGACCTCCGCTGAAGAGGATTTTTGGTCGTGGGTCCCTGCCTCGAGATAGTGTTGCCAGGGTTTGCAAAACTACGGCATGGAATACGGAGGCGGCCATATCTTCTTTCGCCACCTGGCGGCTTAATAAGTTTTGCAAATCGGTTTTGGCAAACACGCCGCAGCGGGAAGCTATGGGATAGATGGTGGTATGGCGGCTGGCGAGGCGGTCCAATTCTGTTACCGGGACGTTCAACAATGTTGCCATTTCATCGATGAAGGCGCCTGTTCCACCGGCGCATGAACCATTCATGCGGATATCGGGTCGGAAAGTTTCATCGAAAAAGATGATTTTGGCGTCTTCACCCCCGATATCGATCAGCGTTCTGACTTCCGGAAAACGCCGGCGAACAGCTTCGGCTGAAGCAACTACTTCTTGAATGAAAGGAAAGCCAAACTTCTCTGCAATGCCCATATCAGCCGAGCCGGTGATTAACATATTTACCTGAATATTACCGAGATTATATTGAGCTTCGTTTAACATCCGTTCCAGCGTGGGCAGCGTATCTGCATTGTGGCGGCGGTAAGTGGAGAAAACCACTTCGCCGTCAGAATCGATGAACACAATTTTTCCTGTGGTAGAGCCGATATCTACTCCCATCTGATAAGTATTTGTAATCATGATGAAAACCTGATGTTGATACGGTAGTGAAAGCCTTTTAATATATTTTTGGGGTTCGGTACCCTGCGCATTTTGGACGAAGAGGCGCCTGAAATGGTTATATACCCGGTTTTTCTATCGATTATCCCTTGTGGTTATTATCATTAACCCCCATACTGGTACAAAAGATTTGGATTATTTCATCCACCCAATCCTCTTGTGGGATAGCGAGAACATTTTTTCCCCCATGATTTCCTGAGTCATCACGTGGTACATCATCATCCCGATGAATACCTTGGCAGTGAGAAATGGATTTTCTAAGGGACGAATTCTTCCGGACTGGCTTTGTTTATCAAGATAATCCGCCAATATCATATTGGATTTAAGTATGGATTCCCGGTAAACCTACTCGGCGCACATTGGGAAACGGATTCCATCTGCCATGACCATTTTAATAAGGGGTAAAGATTCATCCAAAAATCTCAGAAAAGTTGCGGCAATGTTGCGTAGAGTTAATTCAATCGGCTGGTCTTCAATGAGCAAATCTGCCAGGCGGGGGACGAAAGATCGTTCATTGAGAATGGCTGAAAATATTTGTTCTTTACTATCGAAGTATAAATAAATGGTCCCTTTGGCAATGCCGGCCAGGTTGGCGATTTCGGAAACATTGGCGCCTGAGAATCCTTTGTTGACAAAGACTTGCATGGCGGCTTCGATAATTTGTCCGCGCCGGTCGTGAAGATATTGTTCGCGTTGATCGTTGGATACAATGGGTGACATATGCCTCCAAATAATAATGACTGTATGGTCAGTCATTATTATTCAATCAAGATCGATCATTGTCAATTGATATGTCCCCATCACCCGATTGGTCCGACAATCGAAGCGCTTGACTGCGGTGCATATTTTTCGTCAACCTTTGACCATCGATGATAAAATTGCCCTGTCAAGTAAATAATGGCAGATGATGTATAAATCAACCATTGCGTTTCAGCGGGAAAGCATGGTTGAAGATAAATTTGTATCGGTAATTCATCTTTTCAAAATATCGCTTCTATCAGTCATAAATTGCAGGAGACACTATCACTGTGGCAGTTTTGTTATCTTCTTATATCGAACATATGAGGAGAACAATACTAATTCAGGAGGAGAAATGCACAAACATCTTGAGCATAAAAGGGAAGTTCGACCTCAAAAAATCAAACATCTATCGCCAGGTAATATCGTTGTTATTGCTTTCGTGACCATCTTATTAGTATCGATTTCGGGGTGCGAATTCACGCAAAAAACCACCGCACCCGCGGCGGAAGAGGAAATGTCCCAGCCGCCGCCGGTCGCCGCGGCTACGGATACTCCTATACCCAGCGCCACCCAACCCAACCTGGAGGCCACACAGTGGGCAGAACAAACAGCCAATGCACCCGCCAATCAGACTCAGCAAGCTCGAGAAGCCGAAGCCACCCAATTTGTTTTGAAGCTCACCGAAGACGCCATCGCCACTGCCACAGCGGCATTGAACGCCCCGGTGCTGGATGAACTCCCCAGATATGGCGTCGATAGTGCCTCCGGGCATGTTGCCTGGCTGCATGACCCGGTAACCGTCTCTATAGACGGTTACCGTTCCAGCTCGTCTGCCAATGATTATGGCGACCTGTCAGTCAAGGATTTTGTTTTGGCGGCGGATATCAATTGGGATACCGAGTATGGCGTCTCCGGATGTGGGTTTTCCCTGCGTTCGGATGGCAATACCGAATCAGCTAACCAATACCGGGTGATATTCACACGCAGCACCGATGGGCATGTTTTTTTCAATGCCCTTTTAAATGGCAAAGTGGCTAATTACAAAGATCTTTATGCAAATTTTTACGATCCCGAATTGGATTGGAATAACGGGGCAACGAACCATATGGCAATCGTGGTGCGGGGGAATAGCATTCGAATATTTTCGAATAGAAATTTGGTCGGAGAGGTCGATCTCACCGAATCACCCCCCTCAAAGCCGGTATTGCCCGACAAACCGGTTAAGCCTCCATCCCCCTCGAGCGATTTAAGCGGCAAAGATTTGCAAGAAGCCAAGAAAGCCTACCAGCAATTATTGACTGAATACAAAGAAGATATGGATAAGTACGATGAAATGTCTTCAAAGATCCTTGCCGAGCACAATGCGATACTGAATGCTTACGATCAGATGCAAGGTGTTTACGAGGAAGGTTTTGTGGGATTACTGGCGTATGCCTCTTCAGGCTATTCCAATTGCCAATTCACGAATGCCTGGTTGTGGGTGATCGAATGATATGATTATCCGGATTCAATGACAAAAGTCTGAAAGAAAATTGATTACCGCAAGATAAAACGTCTTGCGGTAATTTTTTGTAGGGATACCATATCGATAGACAAGCTCCGCTTTTCATATGTGAGAAAATGATGCATTTCTCTGATAAATGAATAATATCTTGTTGCTATTAAGAGAAGTTCTTTAGTGATGAAATGATCTTCTCGCTTTGCAGTAGATTGCTTCGTTTCTTTGTGCATCCTTATGAACTGTCACTGCGAGAAGCACATTCACTTCGTTCAGTGTAAACTTTGCGACGAAGCAGTCTCCATCAATGATAAAGATTGCTTCGCCAGGCAAAGAACGCCTGGTTCGCAATGACAGAAGATGGAAATCTCTCTCTGAATTAAGAGTGGTTATGTGTTGTTGAGATACTCGCAATGACGGATAAACAAGGGTATAGTCTATATTATGTGATGAGATTATTGTCGATTTTACCGGTGTTAAAGCGAAGCGATGCATAGACATATAAGCTGAGTGATAAAATTATTTTTATAGACAATGATCATCCATTGGGATTTCAATACGCGTTAGCAGCGTCTGAAAAAACTTGATGCGTTTTGAATAATCGGGTTGTTTGGATTTGTAATTGAGTCATGGTTGGAGGCGTTATGGGTAATCATGCATACTTTTTTCTAAAGAATGAAACATGCCTTATTTCTGATACCCGAAGTTGCCATATTAATTCATGGGGAAAATTGTGGCGTGTGGCAATCGTGATCACTCTCTTTTGGGTTATCACTGCCTGCCAGCCTGCTCAAAAAACGATAACCTCACCCTCGCCAGTGAAGACCACGCAACCTCCCCCGACAGTCTCTGCCCCGACACAAACCTTCGCCGCTACCAGCACAACTACGCACACGCCTCAACCCACTATAGATATGGAAGCTACCAGGGCGGTTGTGAAAGCGGCAGAAACCGCTTCGGCAAGCGCGACAGCCAGGGCAGTTGCGCCCATTCATGCTGAATTGCCCGTCTATAACGCCAGCCCCTCTTTCGGATACGTGGGAGCGATCTATGAGCCCATTACTTTAACGGTGGACGGATACCATGCCAGCGATTCTACGAATAAGGACGGCGATCTTTCCGTGAGAAATTTCTTATTAGCCGCCGACATCACCTGGGATTCTGAATACGGCATCGCCGGGTGTGGATTTACGTTTCGCTCGGATGGTGACAAAGATGCCCCTAACGAATACAGGGTGATACTCTCACGTATCTCTGGTGGGCGGATATATTTCTATGCCTTGGCGAATGGCAAGGTTGCCAATTTTCGCAATTTTTATGCCATACCATACGATCCGTCTTTCAAATGGGGCAGCGGTACAACCAATCGATTGACATTGGGAGTCAAGGACAATAACATATATATCTTTTCCAATCAAATATGGGTAGGCGCTTTGGATATCACCGATCCGCCGCCTCAAGAACCTGTTTTGCCGGAAAAACCAATTAAACCCATTCCTCCGGGAAGCGAATTAACCGGAAAAGATTTGAAGGAAGCGCAACATGCATATAAACTCGAGATGGAAGAATATCGCGAAGTTTATGAGAATTATAAAGAAGAAGTATCTAAAATTTATGCGGATTACGACGCGATTATTTCCGCATATTCATCGAACGATTCGGTTTATGATGAAGGGACTGTTGGCATGCTGGCATATTCAACGGCGGGCAATGTCAATTGCCAGTTCAGCAATGCCTGGCTTTGGGTGTTGGATCAGCCATAATATTTATTTCGCCGCATAGCGGTCTTTTTGGTTGAAATAGGTCATGTCGGCGTATCCGGCATAGATTTTTGAAGTGTGTTTTACGCCGCCAGGGATGAAATAGCGGTCGCCTTTGCGATATGTTTTCTCGACGCCATTCATGGTCAGGTCGATTTGCCCTTCCAACACGACCCCCCATTGACTTTCATGGGCGTGCTCGGGAACCTCAACATCCTGGCTGAATTCCATGAATATGATCTGGTGATTCTCTGCCTGTGAAAGGTATGCTGTAATGCCAGGCATCGGGATATCGGCCTGGGGTAATTGGCGGATGGGGTCGGGGAAGATGGTGGACATAGGGGCCTCCGTATTATTTTTCTAATTGTTCTTTCTTAGGCATTAGCGCTTTTTGCGCCTCCTGGGCAACCGTCTGCAGGTCGGAACCCACGCCGGCTTGCACTGCGGCAATAAATGCCCCTTCCACGAACGGTGCGGGGCATAATAATGTATGCTGGCGCGTATCTTCCGGTAAGAAATCCAGAGCCATCTCGGCGCTTAACACGGCGCTGCCGATATCCATCAAGACCAGGACGCCCTCAGGCGAATCGACAGATTCAATCGCCTGGGCGATGTCAGCGGCGTCGGTGCCGAATTCTTCATGCACGAGACCCGTACCGGCGGCAATGGCGATCTTTATCTCAGCTTTGGTAAATTGGTGCAGCAATTCTAAAAGGGCTTTCGCCAGGGGGTAACTATGAGAAACGAGAACAAGCGATATCATTATAAGTAGTCTGTTAAATGTTGTCAGTTATCCATCACCCGTGAGAAGCGGGGGTTTAGCAGTGAAAGCTAAAAATCAATCAGGCATTTTGTATCAGGGATAAGTCATAACAAATATCAATATTGTTTTTACTAATTTCCTGATTACCTGATTGACTTATGCCCGTTTCCTTCATTTCCAGCAGTCTGAGGCGGCTTTGAGGATCAAGAAAGAAGATGTGGCGCCCGGGTCTTGGTGACCAGCGCTGCGCTCTCCCAGGTAGCTGGCTCTGCCCTTACGCGCCACCAGCGGGATGGTAGCTTCCATACCCTGACGGGCGGCTTCGGTACAGGCGGTCAGGGCATCCTCAAGGGAAGCGCCGTCCAGGGACTTTTGCTTGAGCGCTTCCATAGCTGGCAGCAAGGCATCCAACATGGTTTTATCGCCGGTTTGAGCCTTACCCCGCATCTGCACGCCATCGATGCCGGCTTCCAAAGCAGCGACCCAATCCGGAAGAGTCATTTCGGGTTGACCGGCTAATTTTATCCCGGCTTGCAAGAAAAATGTGCCATATAGCGGTCCTGCCGCGCCGCCAACGGTGGAGACCAGGGTCATGCCGACGGTCTTAAATATGGCTCCTATATCTTGGTCGTTTGAATTGGATAGCTTTTGTAAAACGGCTTTAAACCCGCGATCCATATTGGCACCGTGATCGGCGTCGCCGATCGCCGCGTCTAATTCAATCAAATATTCGCGATTCTCTTCTAATGTTTTGGCACAGGCTATTAGCCAGGTGAGGGTATCTTGATGGGAAATAACCATGAATACTCCGTAGAATTAAGCTGCAACGGTTTCAAAGGCAACCTGAAAACGTTTAGATTGCACTTTTGAAAAATTCAGTTTTTCGAATCCAATCACACGACCGGTTTTATCTTTCATTAAGACGACTTCATCGCCTGTTTCTTCACATACATATTCTTTTTGGGCATCGTCGAACCAAACTGTTAACGTGTTGCCCGTCTCATCATAATATATTTTTACCTGTGCCATACAAGCGCTCCTTCTTTTATTGCATCTGTGGGATATGCAGTAATTAAAAATCCACTTCCGTCAGTTTTTTTGCTACTGCACATACCCATCTACCTGATCGTTCTTCGCTTTAGAACAAGAATACTTTATTATCGCTCCGGCTTTGTCTGATTTGATCAGGTTTTTCAAGTGTATTTTGAATGGCTTTTTCTTTTCCTTTCATGATCGGATGTTTTATTGTAACAATGATTTCCCAATAGTCACGTGTTACCAGGACGCGGAATCCAAGGGTGTAATTACGTCAATAACATAATCATTATAATTTGATATCCCATCCATTTCTTAGGTTCCCCACCTGAGTGCAGGTGTATGAACAGGCGCATCCCACAGACTGACCAGCTCATCATCCAATTTCAACAGCGTCACCGACATACCTGCCATCTCCAGGCTGGTGATGTATGGACCCACAAGATTACGCGCCACAACCAGTCCATGATTTTCAGCGATCTGGTGGGCTTTACGGTATGCAATGTATAACTCGATCAGCGGTGTACCGCCCATGCTGTTGACGAATAAAAGCACACGATCACTTTTTTTATAGGGCAAATCTTGAATGACTGCCGTCATCAGCATCTCGACGATCTCATCGGCAGATTTTAGTTTCATGCGTGTGCGTCCCGGTTCACCGTGAATGCCAATGCCGATTTCCATCTCGTCTTCGGGCAGATCGAAAGTAGGCTTGCCGACATGCGGCACCGTGCAGGAGGTGAGCGCCATTCCCATGCTGCGCCCATTCGCATTCACCTTACGACAGATATCGGCAACCTGGGATAATGACTGCCCTTGCTCGGCGGCGGCTCCGCATAATTTTTCTGCCAGAACAGTGCTGCCCACACCGCGGCGACCGGCGGTATACAGGCTGTCTTGCACGGCGACATCATCATCGATGATCACACTTTCAACCTCGATATCTTCCATCTTTGCCAGGTCGGCTGCCATTTCGAAGTTCATCACATCGCCGGAGTAATTCTTGACGATGAATAGCACACCTTTACCGCCATCCACCGTTTTAGCAGCCTCCAGCATCTGGTCGGGTGTAGGGGAAGTGAAAACCGCTCCCGGGCAGGCGGCATGCAGCATGCCATATCCCACAAACCCGCCATGCATGGGCTCATGACCGGATCCACCCCCGGATACCAGGGCGACTTTGCCTTTCACCGGGGAGTTTGCTCGATATACATAATGAGGCTCAAAGTGGACTTTTACCAGGTCGGGGTGCGCTAACGCGATTCCTTCCAATTCTTCTTTAACAACATCTTCGGTTTTGTTGATCAGTTTTTTCATGATTTTTCTCCGGATGAATCGATAACCGTTGTTGATCGTTTAAAAAAAAGACAACCAAATCTCCAAAGCACGATGCCTTATCATTATTATAAACCTTCGTGTTTGGGGGTAATGTGGCGAAATTATCACCTAACGCATCATTTTATTTTATATCATATCGAAGAATAGTTTAGAAAAGTTTTTATGCCAGATGATATCTATGCCCCCATTTTGCGTGGATGAGATAAGATATAACTCGAGTTTGATTTTCCTGTCAGTAAATATGGGTATATACTTATCATATCGGCTTCTTGCATATCAGTGCGTTGTATTCAATGAATGAATTCCGGCGAAAAAAATTCTATACGGCTGCGATTTTGTTTATTCCAGTATTATTGCTGGCTTGCCAGCTATTTTCCAACGCACCTTTCGGACCAATCATACCCAGCCAGTCTTCTACCGCGGCTGGCATACAAAAAACCCTGCCTTTATCAATCACCCAATCGACTACAAAAACAACGTTGCCTTTTGTGGCCAAAACCGGGATTCCAATCGTCGTGCCTCCACCCTCCGGTAAGTTATATCACGGCGTATACCCGGGGGGAATTACCGGGGAAGAAGATGACCTGACCCCGAACGATTTACAGATATACGAACAGGCCGCCGGTAAAACCGCTGCCTGGGTATTCTTCTCGCACAACTGGTATCACGGACGGCAATTTCCGCTAATAACCGCCTCTTGGATCCGCCAGGCAGGCAGTATCCCTTACATCAGGCTGATGCTGCGTTCGGAGGCGGGTGGTGAGGGCGGCGACCCCGTATACACGCTGCAAGCCATCATCGACGGCAATTTTGATGCTGATCTGCACACCTGGGCGCAAGCCGGGCGTGATTTTAGCACCCCGCTTATCGTCGAATATGGCATCGAAATGAACGGCGAATGGTTCCCATGGAACGGCAAATGGAACGGTGGCGGTGAGAAAAACGGGTATGGCGATCCCACCCTGGCGGATGGCCCGGAACGATTTCGGGATGCCTACCGCCGCATCATTCAAATTTGCCGTGATGAGAACGCTGACAACATCCTGTGGGTTTTTCACGTCAACAACAACGACTATCCCGAAGATGAATGGAATAAATTCGAGAATTATTATCCCGGTTCGGAGTGGATCGACTGGTTGGCGGTGAGTGTGTACGGCGCTCAGACACCCCAAGAGACAGAATGGCAAGAATTCCGTCCCATGCTGGATGAGGTTTACCCGCGCCTGGCAGCATTGGATGGCGATAAACCCATCATTTTAGCAGAGTTTGGCGTAGCGGATCACAACCCCCTGGGCAATCAGGCGGAGTGGGCGCAGGCGGCGCTCAGCGACATCATGTCTATGCGTTGGTCCCGTCTCATCGGTTTTTCCTGGTGGAACGAATGGTGGCAGAATGACGAGGATCCGACTCACGATACCACCATGCGCCTGCAGGATAACCCCGAACTGGCGCAGGTTTTTCAGGAGCAAGTTGGGACGAATGCCAATGTATTGGGACGGGTTTCGATCAATATGTCTGGTCAAGTTTCAACCACAGAACCTAGAAAAGTCTACCTGCCCGAAGTGACCAGACAAATCACGCCAACCATCTGGCATCCTTCGTTAGTGACATCCTGGCAGTGGCAGCTCGATGACCTGCCAATCGATACATCATATGATGTTCAAATGTACGATATCGACTTATTTGATAATGATGCCGCAACTGTCGCAGCGTTACACGCCCAGGGATTCAAAGTGGTGTGTTATGTCAGTGTGGGCAGTTGGGAAGATTGGCGCCCGGATGCCGACCAGTTCCCACCCGAAGTGATTGGGAATGAGTATGATGGCTGGCCAGGCGAAAAGTGGCTGGATATCCGCCGCATCGACCTGTTAGCGCCCATTTTAAAAGCCCGCTTCGATCAGTGCGCCGCCAAGGGTTTTGACGGTTTGGAGCCGGATAACATCGACAGCTACACCAGCGATACCGGCTTCCCCCTCACTGCGCAAGACCAATTGATCTTCAATGTCTGGCTTGCCAATGAAGCGCATGCCCGCGGCTTGTCCATTGGATTGAAAAATGATGATGAACAAGTGGCAGATCTGCTGTCTTATTTTGATTGGGCGCTTACCGAAGACTGCGTGGCGGATGATTGGTGCGAGCAATTGACACCCTTCATTGAGGCGGGCAAACCGATCTTCGCCGCCGAATACACCGATAACTTCCAGTCGGTGGAGGAGTTTTGCCCCCAATTAAATGCGCTCAATTTCAATGGGATATTCAAAAACCGTGATCTGGACGCCTGGATGCAGCCATGTAGATAAAAAATTATCCGCAAAGCCGTAGAAAGCGCGGAGAAAATACTTATTAAAGAAAACAGAATAGTGATTTCTTACAAAAACATCCCGTAGTTTTTGTTTGTGGTTTATTCGTAGAGAAAGAGAGAAGAGTATCTATTTTTAAGAAATGTGCGATAATATCAAATGAATCTTAAGGGCGTTCAGATATAACGAGTGGATTGTTACATGTGAATCTCAATAGTAATTTTCTTGATAAATAATTGACGCACACTCACGCTCTCCCTGCATTCAGGGATGGACGGAGTAGGGTTGAGAATAAGGTTGACAAAATATATTATTGAATCGGATTGGACAAATTACTATCCTATGTTGTTGAGTGGGGGATTTAAGCAATCATTTAAAAAAAAGGAGGATATTATGCCTACTGATTTCGCTTCTCAAGCACAAGCCATTTTACGGGATGGCAATCAGTTCCAATGGTATGTCATCACGCTTTTTGCACTGGTGGTCTATGTGTATGCCGTAGAGGTGGAACGCCAGAATTGGAATCTGGTGTTAGCCGGTTTAGCTTTTTGGGGGATGGATTGGTTCAACGAGATATGGAACGGGCTGGTATTTCACTTCACGAATTATGCGCCGGTGTGGGGCGCTCCGGGTAAAACTGCCTATTTGCTCTTGATCGGGCTCAATATTGAGATCTGTTTTATGTTCGCCGTGGCGGGCGTGGCGTTCAATAAAATGCTGCCGGAAGATAAAAAAGTAAAGATTATGGGGATACCCAATCGGCTATTTATGGCTGTGGTTGGATCGATCTTTTGCGTCTTTGTGGAAATATTGCTAAATTTAATCAACGCCTTAACCTGGGAGTATTCCTGGTGGAGCACCCGCGCGCCCTGGTTGATATTTTTGATCGGCTACCTGCCTTTTTTCCTGGTATCTTTCTGGGTGCACGATATGGAAACGATGAAGCAGAAAGTCACGACGGTGGGCGTCATCGCCGGTGTGGATATTGTGAGTTTGATAGTGTTTGGCACGATCTTAGGCTGGATATAATCCACTTTCACTTCACCCAGCCTCATTATAAAACCATTGCCTAAATTGAATAAAGAACTCTGAGTTTAAGAAAATATTTCATTCATACCTAGAAAAACGAAGATTGGATGAGGAAACCGAAACCATATTATTTTTGGGATTAACGCAGGTATTTTGGTTTTGAAGGAATTCCAATTATGCAATATATAAACCTCATTCATGATGAATGTTGTATCACTCAATAGCATTGCTCCTGGGGGTTGTCCCAAAAGAAGCCTGTCACCCTGAGCGAAGCGAAGGGTCTGTACTTTAACAATGTGAGATGTTTCGCTTCGCTTCGTGAAACACACTTCGTGCAACATGACAAAATTGACTTTTTGGATAACCCCATTTTTCAATTATTTAAGCGAAAAGGAGCGGAGCAGAACAGGAAATGCGCTCACCAGCCGATGGTGGAAGTCGTGGCTATTAATTTATGCTTCTTGGCTGGCGAGAATGCTGAAAGATCAAAGGTAACAGACCATAATAGACAAGATTAACTCTGAATATTTTTGCTCGTATGAATAATCGAAAGGAGTGTATCGATGTTTACGAAAAAAAATAATCGCATTTTGTGGGCGGTCTTGATACTGCTGAGCATCACAATCGCAGGAGGTTGGGCCAAGAACAAAGTCCAAGCATCAGGTTTTTACCAAGAAAGCGCTCCTGAAAAGGTTGCTATTCCTTATTCCGGTTACCTGGCTGATAGAGAAGGTAACCCGATCACTGATGGAGCTTACGACTTCACTTTCACTGTCTATAATACAGATGCGGGGGGAGTGCCGCTCTGGACAGATAATTTGGAGGATGTGGCGGTAAGAGACGGAGCATTCGACGCTGCGCTGGTTATAAGCGGTGAGGGTGTTGATCAAAACGGTCTCTGGCTTGAGATTAGCGTGCGTGGCCCAAAAGAAACAGAATATAGCCTCTTATCGCCCCGTCAGCCGTTGAGCATGATTGCACCCACAGGAGCTGAAAGCACATTGAATGGCGCACCCTGTCCTCACGATCATGTAGGGGAAATATGGAGTGGAAATGTTCCCTGGTCGAACGGCGCCTTCAAAGTTTTAAACTATGGCAACGGTCCCAGTATCTGGGGCTGGAATGGCGGGAATGGCAATGGAATCCGGGGTTATGCCACAGGAACGGGATTAGGCGTATATGGAGAGAGTATTAATAGCGGTGGTGTTGTAGGCCGCAGCACATCCGGAAATGGGCTGGAAGGTTACAGCACAAATGGGAAAGGCATTTTGGCTAATAGCGCGAATGGCGACAGCATCTATGTAAGCGGGGCTGGCGGAAACGGGATATATGTCGCCTCATCCGGAGATCATGGTGTGTATGTTAATTCCTCAGGCTGGAGCGGGGTTTCTGTCTGGTCAGCAAACGTGGCTGGAATGTGGGTTCATTCAGCCGGTCAAGACGGATTGCTTATCGACACGGCGGGCTGGGATGGGGTTCATGTTGTAGGGCCAGTGGGAGGC
>JAFGJM010000057.1 GCA_016929095.1 Anaerolineales bacterium
TCCCATGGATTGGGAGGCGCATTGTTATCTGCAAAGGTGTTGTGAACCAACACCCCCTGGCTGGATGAAAAGTCGAAAAGCGCCGAGGCGACCAGCCCCGCCGGATAGCCGCCAAAATTCTGGGCGACAATATTGTTAGTCAGCGTAAAATTGATACTATCAAAGATGGCGAATCCGCCGCCTGCCATTGAACTGTTATTTGCCAAAACCATGTTAGCTTCGAAATTTGCTGGGCTAGACATAAGAAAAACACCGCCGCCCAATCCTGCATTATTACCCGATATATTATTATTATTGACATTAATGGCGCTCATATAGATAAAAAGCCCACCTCCCCTATAACCATAATTGCCCTGGATGGTGTTATTAGAGATAAGGGTCGTGCTGCCATCGACATACATCCCCCCGCCGCCGTCGTATACCTGAGTGCCGTTGGCGCTGTTGTTTACAATTTGGTTGTTGGTGACCATACCTGCCGTCTGATACAGGAGCATTCCCCCCCCTACACCTCTTGTAAAGCTTGCGATATTTTGTAACGCAGTGTTGCCCTTGATCACATTGTTGATAACAACAGGTGTACCCTTGTAAAGCGCCAGCCCAGCGCCAAACCCAGCTGTGCTGCTCATAACCAGGCAGTTACTGATGGTGGGGCTGGCATCGTAGGCATAAACCCCACCGCCCACATCAGCGCCAGGCACCGAGGGGTCTCCACCCTGTCCGATGGCATTCCCGTATTGTAAAGTCAATCCCTCCAGGGTTGGCGTCACAAAGGATGTCACATACACCACCCGCCGAGCATTTTCCCCATCCAAAATGGTGGGATAAGCAACCGGGTCAACAACCAGCACTCCGGTAAGTCCGTTCCAGCCGCCAAATACCGTAATACTCGTGGTTATTTTCAGTACAGCCGATTCGGTGGTTGTGTAAACGCCTCCGGACAAGTAAAGTGTATCGTTATCTGCTGCATTGTCCGCCGCGGTTTTCAAATTACAGGGGGCTGCCTGCGTGCAGGCGCTGCCGCTGCCTGTGGGCGAAACAAACCAAGTAGTAGCCGTTGGCATAGCTCGCACTGAATGCAATCCAACCAGGAGAATAAAGGTCAGCCCCAAACCTGCGGCTGTAGCGAGAATCGTGAGCGACTGTTTGTTATACATTTCAAGCTCTCCTTACTTCACTATTTTTCAATTCCCTTATCTCTTCACTTCTCCCAATAAGAGATAGGAAGTGCCTTTGTCCACGACTGGCGGTAATTATTGTCTGTTCAGGAAAACTCAATCGCCATCTAAACAGACTTTTACCTGTCAGAATATCAATATTACAACAACTAAACAATATTGGATTTTATTGAGATCTGCTATGTTTTATGAACGAAATGGATTTACTTCCTAATTGAAGCAGCGGAGTATATTAAAAAGCTTATGCATTACCATAAAAGATATACGGGTGGTCTTTCTACTTGCAAATAATATCCAAAAACCTTGATTTCATTCTAGCATAAAAATAGAAAAATACGAAAACCACATAACGGATTAACTAAGCTGCACGCTCCAGATGAGCGGAGTACCACTCCGGACAAATATACCGACACGTTTAAAATGCCGCGATTAAACAGATCCAGATAGGCTCTGTCGACTCAGCCAGGGGTTAGTGTTCATCCTAATGAACAGGCGCATGGAATACAGCACATATACCCTTATTGTTTTATCCATTGGATCGTCAGACTCTTTTCCAGTGGTTTGAACTCAGGATCACCTGTCACTAATGTTGCCTCTTCAGCCATTGCAAGAGCGGCTGCAAACGCGTTTGCATACGCCAATGGATGCGCTGCCTTGATGTGAGCTGCAGCAAGCGCCAAACTCCGCTCTACTGGGATGATGTCAATCTTGGTTGCTTCCAATGTTCCCAAAACCTGATATACCTGCCCTGTTCCCCAGCGCCGTTCTACAATGTATACCACTTCCCCCACGTTGACCCAGGTCATTCGTGTTTGTATTTTACCTGCTTGAGTCTGCTGTAGAAGGTCAGCTACAAAATCGCTGCCTGGTTCTTTTCCTAGCAAGGCAAGCAGGGCGAAGCTGTCGAGTACGTAGGTCTTAGCCATGACGATTTTCTTCCTGTGCCCGCTCGTGAGTGTGCTCTGCAAGCAAATCTACGGTTAACGATGGACCACCTTCCAGCATCCCGTGGAGGGCTTTGGCAGGATCATCGGGTAGTGGGACTAGAGCCAGGGCTTGGTCATAATCCACGATCTGTACGCGGGTTCCTTTCCTAAGACCGTATTTATCTCGAAGGTCTTTGGGAATGACTATCCAACCTTTCGTCGAAATTGTCACCGTGTGCATCTTTTACCTCCGTTGGTATACCATATTCACAATTAGTATAACATAATTCGGAATATGTGCAACGTAACGGTTTTCCGTACAACTTTTCACGGTGAGCGATATAACTTTACTGATCACTTGCTGTGGTCGCTTGCTAATGGGGTGCGGTACCAGTGGGCGAGGCAGCGTGTATTCTGCTGGGGAGCAAGGAAAACCGAATCAAGAAAAATGCTGAGAAATACTGCGCGCTGCGAAGCGGAAGTCCCGCCCGTCGAATGCATGCTTTGTTTGGTGCTTTGAAACTTAACCGAAAATCTGGTTTTACGGGCACTTTTTTCGATTATGACTTAAGAATGCGTGACTATATTTGCGATGATTTGGATAACAAAAAGAACAAGCAGAATGATCCCATATGGTACGGAAAAATATTTCCAGGTCATTACCACAAACCCATAATTCATCGAGATGTAAAGTGCAACATATGGTGTCAATTGTTTCCAATCCATTGTCTCTCGAAATGGGATTTTTAAAATCCAGTCATACAAAGCTTCGATTGCCAGAAATGCCAGGAAAATTCCCAGAAAGATAGTATATCGTGTTGTCTTATGCTCCTTTTGAACAAGGAAAATCGCATAAATGGCAGGTATCGCTAATAAAAAATATACCCATCCAATTTTTTGTAGAAGATCAAAATGATTTTTTCGAATAAGAAAAATGAAAATCAGAAACACATTGTTTATAAGGCCTAGCGCAAAGTAGAATGGTTCAAGCATTTTGAAACTCCTTGAGTTGTCCATCTGTTTTAGTCCTTCATAATTAGCCCAACGGTTAGTGAAGCAGGCGTGGATTCTGTTGGGAGCAGGAAAAGACGAAGCCACAAAAATGCCTGTAAATCGCGCAGAATCCCCAGCGTCAAGTGCATGCAATGTTGGGCGTAAAAATATTTATTCATCACTGAATTAGAAAAGATTCTCTTGCTATTTCGATATTGTTAATATATAGAACAACAGTGTACTTACCCTTTTCCCAATTACCTGCTTCATCCCATCCTACTCCTCTTGATTGAGTAGAACTAGTCCAATCAGATTCTACAAAATGGTCGGAGTCTTCTTCAAAGAAGATACTTCCATCGGCTTTGTAATAAACAGAGTGAATAATAAAGTCTATTCGTTGTCCTGGTTGTCGATGGTCAAGCTTGAGTTCCCATTTAATATATCTTGCTATTGTGCTGTTAAAAGTGATAGCGTAAACTCTTTGATCGTAGGGTGTGAGCTGTGCATCATTTTCATAGAATCGCATGCTTTGAATATATGATGGAATAGATTCAAGAAAATCGAATGAAGATTTAGTTGGGACAGGTGTAATTGTAGGAACAGGTGTGCCGGTAGGCATAGGCGTATTTGTAGGAACAGATGTGCTGGTAGGCATAGGCGTATTTGTAGGAATAGGCGTACTGGTTAAAGAAAGAACAGTTGCTGTTTTTTTAGTGTAAAGTAACCCAAAACCAATCATTGCTAAACAAACAACGAGGCAAATGATACCGCTCAGTCCTAAGAGCGCAACGATGATTGTTGTCCGTAATGATATTTTTTTTGACATATATCTCCATTCATCTCGAAAATATTTTATAGCGCAAACGCCGAACGGCTTGCGTTACCCGCAGGTGGGCGAGACGAGATGAAACTGATTTGATGGAAAATGTTCGAGCACAGAATCAACTCCTTTTGGCGGGGCGAATCCCACCTGTCGGGTGCACGCTTTGTTGGGCAGCTACTTGTTTTCTCAGTGCCGTAACACCAGCGGCAGGAAAACCCGCTTCGGGGGTAGCACGGTGTAGCGGTAGATGCCCGCATTGACCAGGCTCTCACTGTTGACTGCCAGTCTTTGCGCTCTGCTGGTATCTGCCACTCCGCCAATCGTAGCCACGTACAGAATCTGCCGGTCGCCAACATTCGTTCCAGCTAGCGACCAGATTTCCAACTGCCCCATCGAACCCTGGGCGCGTTGCCAGGTTTGCGAACCATCCATAGAACGGAACAAGCCAACCCCTGTGGCTGCATACAGAATGGACGGTGATCCCGGCAAATACAGCATCTGGTTGATAAAGGACTGACAAGGAGCGTTGACTTCGCTCCAGGTGATACCCTGATCTAATGAAACAAAGCTGCCGTTAAGAAAAATCCGATAAGGCGGCGTTGGTTCAACAGCGATGTGACCGCGATCCCCAATAGATTGCGTCAATCCTTCCATGCTTTCTTGCCAGGTTTGACCGCCGTCTGTACTCCTTAAAACCTTGTTCTCTCCGCAATCTACGCCACCCCACATACCCGATGTTGCTGCATAGAGAATGTTCTCATCAACCGGGTCGAAGCCTAACCCTGTTGGTGGGCATTCAAGAAGCGATCCAACCCAGGTCCAGTTTTCGCCGTCCTCGCTGAGATAGATCCCGCCGCCGCCTTCATAGTTCCAGTAAGACAAAGTTCTATTCAAGAATCCTATGCCCATTATCCACAAACCGGGTTGGGCGATCATGGCGTTGGGTATGGCAGAATAGTTTTCAGTGGCCATGCCCATTGGCAGAGTAATGGGTATCTCGCGGTTGAAGTTCCAGCCATCATCAGCAATGCGGAGCATGTTATAGTCAGCATTGATCACATGCAGTGGATTGACCGGGTCCACGACAATCGGGCCACCAGTGCTAACGGTGCGCCGTTGCCACGTTTCGCCGCCATTGTTAGAACCGAATATGCCGATGGAGTCAGCCATGCCAAAAACGACAGCCGGATTATGCGGACTGACGCCCATGTGCTTGGGTACAATACCGGTCAATCCCTGGTTGATCGTCTGCCAGGTTGCGCCGCCGTCGCTGGTTTTAGAAACTCCTTCATTGCTGCCACTGTAGATCTTTGCCGGATTCTTTGGGGTTAGCGCTATGTCTTCTGACCGATTCGGGTTGACATTTATCCAGGTTTGTCCGCCATCTTCAGATTCCAACACGCCATCAAAAATAGCAGCAATCCAAATGTGCTGGGCTTGTTCGTTTGATGCATCTGGGTCAAAGATGATGTTACTGACATATGTAAAAGCCCCAGTCGAACTGTACATCGAGACCCATTGAACACCATCGTATCTGTACAGACCACCTGGAAGGATACCGCCAGTACTGTATACCCACAAATCCCCCCCGACTGGATTGACAGCCAGTCCTTTAATATATGAAAATGGCGTCTGACTGTGGGAGGACCAGGTATCACCGCCGTCAATGCTCTTTAGCACCTTGCCCCCGACAAGACCTGCGTACAGGGTATCTGGGTCTTGCGGGTCGAATGCAACCGCTGTCACCCCGGTATTCTCATCTAGGAGGCCACTCTCTTCCAAACGGGTCCAGGTTTGACTCGTCTCGTTAAATCGAAAAAGGCCGCAGCCAAAAACACAAGATGGGGAATCCTGATCAGCTCTTAGCGCGCCAAACAGCGTGCTGTCATGCGGATTGACGAAGGCAAGGAAGACTCGAGGTTTCACCCCGGGGATCGGTTGCGGCATGGTTGTCCAGGTATCACCGCCGTCTTCAGACCGATTGAGCCCTGCATTTTCATTGACTTGATTGGCAAGGTAAAGCCGGTCGAGATTGGTTGGGTCAATCTCTGGTTCACTCAAGCAACCAATCTCGATGAAAATCAATTCCCAACTTGCGCCGCCATCCCGGCTGCGAAACAAGCCAACGTTACCTATGGTGGCAAAGATGGTTTCACCCTGGCTGTCGCCTAAAGCCAGCGCATAAATCCAACCGCCATACGGCCCACCGGAGCTCCAGGTGTTGATGCCCTGGGTGACGGTGAAGGCTTCTGCCAGGCTAGCCGCTTCATCACCAGGGTTAACCACCGTCAGGGTGTAGACGTCGGGGTCCATGCCCCAGGGCACGCTGGCTTCCAGCGTGGCGCTGCTCACCCAGGTCACGTTTGTCAGGGTAATCTCGCCCAGGGTGACCGCAGGCGGCGTGATGACTTGCGTGCCGGATAACTCCGCTGTGAAACCCGTGCCGGTGATGACGATGGGTGTATCGAGGTCGCTGGGGGCGGATGTCGGATCGACCTGCGTTACGGTTGGTGAAGTCTGCATGGGTGCAGCCAGCGCGGCGGTAGAAAGGCTTAGGGCATCGCTGCTAAACACCCAGAACATAACCAGTAAACCAATGATCGAAATAAGAATAGCTGTCAATGACGCAAACACTTGCTTTTTCATACCAGAGCCTCCTTCTGACCTGCACCGCTCAACGATTTATTCACCAGCTCGGCGTTTTGACTCCGACTGCTGCTTTCACCCGGTTGATCTTTAGACTTTCGCGCCGCTGACCTTCACGGCACAGCTGTGTCGCCTGCAAACCGGGTGGGGCGTTTTAATTGGGTTGATTATTACCTATCAATTGAGTTTATTTTTTTCATCTTTCGTTGAAGATATTCGTTTTATTCCCAATAACAGGAAAATACCACCAAAAAACAAAATTGGGATAGGACAACATAAATAAGTAGTAATATTTATCGGCGAACTGCCCGAGGCATTTGCCAATTTGCCTTCAGGGGTAAAGCCGTAAATGACTAGAGCCAAAAGTAATCAAAAGCCAATTGTGCCGGTCATGCCACCTAAAACAGTTAGTAGAGTGTTTATAGTTTTTTTGATTGTCTTTTGACGAAGGAGATTGAGTGGTTTGTTGGATTTGAGCAGACCTATCTTTCTCAATATATGAGCTGATAGAGTCAGGCACTGTTGCCGATTGTTCTGGTTTATCCAGATGTGTAACCGGAGTTACCACTCTATTATCTGCCTGATCCATTTGCCCTGAATACTTGCGTCTGAGATTTACTCGCCACCACTCTTTTTGGGGCTCCGAATCGAATACTTCCCACCCATCCTGGGTTAGTTTTGTCAAAATTTGTTCATAAGATTTATTAGCAGCTTCACTTCTTGAAAATGTCTCCCCTTTCGAAATTCCTTCGGCTTCGAAACGATCGGATACAGCAGCAATATAAACATAACGAGGGTTTTCGGCCTTTACAAAAAAACCTACTGTACCGCTCAACAACCGGATCTGATATACAATTTCTTCTAATTGACAATATTCCCATACTTTAGCATCTGATGCCACAGGGATAATTTTACTGTAATTCAATTTTTCGAACTCATCACCGATTATATCGTTATCGAACTCAAACTCTATTCGGCGATCATCGGTTAATCCCCCTTTGGAAAATACGTTGCCACGAAATTCTTCTAAGTGAAGGGTAACACCCATTCGCTTATATAATGACGAAGACCCCCATTTGGCTTTACCGTAGTGGTCGTTACAATATGTAATTTGCATATCTAACATGTAATTAAAGCCCAAAAGTTCTTTTTGAAAACGCTGATCTTTGATTTTCCAAGGCACTACTTTGTCTTTTGGCTTTCCACAAACAACACATTTGTCTGGAAAAAAGATTTTATGATTAATGTATTCTGTGGGAAAGGTAAAGTTACTGTCTTAATTTACGCATTCTCCTTTTATTGACCAAGACTTTCGCCTGCCGAAAGATTACGCAATCAATTCCAAACACTATACACTAATTTCTAAATTTTTCTGATGCAAATCCGAGTGGTTTCTTGCCCGAAAACGGTTTGAAGCAAAAGAACTATTCGCGAGATTCCTAACGATTAGTTATACTGACGCTTACTATACTGCAAATTCGCAGGGGTTGTCCAAAAAGTCAATTTTGTCATGTTGAGCGAAGCGAAACATCTCACATTATTAAAGTATAGACCCTTCGCTTCGCTCAGGGTGACAGGCTTCTTTTGGGACAACCCCTGCATAATAACTGGCTATTATTTTGATTTCACCGAATCAGAACCTGTCAACATGAATATTATATACTAAAGCTAAAAAGATGATTTGGTAATGTCCAGGCTAGTGTCACCCAAGCCAAAGAAACTTCTCGCCAACTGCATTCTATCCGCATCAGACACAATTAATATTCCATTTCCACCCTAAAAAGGGTGGATATACACAATTATACTTTTGACCAATCAATTGGCAAACCTGCCATTCTATCTTGTTGTTCAAAGCTGGTTAATGCAAAGAACTGCCCGACCTACCAGTCAAGCAGTTCCTTGCTTCTTTGTGCCCCCAACGAGGTTCGAACTCGTGTTTTGGCCTTGAGAGGGCCACGTCCTGGGCCACTAGACGATGGGGGCGGCGCAGAGCGGGAAGATTCTACCATGCAACAATCTCCTCCGTCAACGAATTCCGCTTTACGGATATGTCATGCTATAATTCTTTTACTTGTTGCAATGTAATCGGGAGAATTACACTGCGATAACGGAGGAAACATCTATGTTTGACCCGCAAGAATTGGAACGGCTGCGCCTTAAGCAGGTGGAGTGGGAAAAAACCTGTCTTAAAGAAAATTTAACCCAATTACCGGAACGCAAAAAAGAATTCACAACCACCTCGTGCGAACCTGTAGAACGCCTATACACGCCCCTGGATGTAGATGGCAGCGAATATCTTGAATCATTGGGGTTTCCCGGCGAATATCCCTACACGCGCGGCATCCACCCCACCCTGTATCGCAGCCGGCAGTGGACCATGCGCATGTTTGCCGGTTTTGGCTCCGCCGAAGAGACCAATACCCGCTTTAAATACCTGATGGATAAAGGGCAAACCGGTCTCTCCATCGCCTTCGACCTGCCCACCTTGATGGGATACGACAGCGATGCCCCCGAAGCGACTGGAGAGTTTGGCAAATGTGGCGTGGCAATTTCATCCTTGAAGGATATGGAAATCTTACTGGAAGGCATCCCACTCGAAAAGATTTCCTCCAGTATGACCATCAATTCACCGGCAGCGGTCATCTGGGCGATGTATATAGCCGCTGCGGAAAAACAGGGAGTAAACCGCGATCAATTGCGCGGCACTATCCAAAATGACATTCTCAAAGAATATATCGCCCAAAAAGAGTATATCTTCCCGCCGCAGCCATCCATGCGCCTGGTGGTGGATACCATCGAATTTGGAACCCAAAGCGTGCCCCTGTGGAATACCATCAGCATCTCCGGTTATCATATCCGGGAAGCCGGAGCTACCGCGGCGCAAGAATTAGCCTTTACATTGTCGGATGGCATGGAATACGTGCGCTGGTCCATCCAAAGGGGATTGGATGTCGATCGATTTGCCATCCGCCTGTCTTTCTTTTTCAATGCCCATAATGATTTCTTTGAAGAAATCGCCAAATATAGAGCAGCCCGCCGTATTTGGGCGCGTGAAATGCGCCATACCTTCGGTGCAAAAAACCCCCGCTCCTGGCTGATGCGCTTCCATACACAAACAGCCGGTGTTTCCCTTACTGCCCAACAACCCGAAAACAATATAATACGGGTGGCAATCCAGGCGCTGGCGGCTGTGCTGGGCGGGACACAATCTTTACATACCAACAGTATGGATGAAGCTTTGGCATTGCCCTCTGAACACGCCGCTGCCATCGCTTTACGCACCCAGCAAGTCCTTGCTGAAGAATCGGGCGTGGCCAATACAGTGGATCCGTTGGGCGGTTCGTATTTTGTAGAGGCGCTCACCAATCGCCTTGAACACCAGGCACACGATTACTTTAACAGGATCGAAGAATTAGGCGGCGTACTGCCCGCCATCGAGAAAGGGTTCTTCCAAAAAGAAATCGCCGATGCCGCATATCGTTATCAGCACGAAATCGATTCGAATGCCCGAAAAATCATTGGTGTGAATGCATACCAGGATGAGAAGCCTATTTCCATTCCTCTACTGGCTATGGACCCCCAGGGTTACCAGCGACAAATCAACCGCCTCAACCAAATTCGGAACTCCCGGGATTCGGGCCGGGTAGGGCAAACCCTGGATCGTTTGCAGCAGGCCTGTCAGGGCTCGGAAAATGTGATGCCCTATCTCATGGAAGCCGTGCATGCCTATGCCACATTAGGAGAAATTATGAGTGTCATGAAATCTGTGTTCGGAATTTATCACGAACCGACCTGGATTTGAAAATATCTCCGATAAATTTTTACACAATTTTCAGATGGTTGTATAATACTTGGTTAATTTATCTGACTGAAATTATAAATTCAATTTTTTTTGGGAGGTTCATTATGTCGAATATTAGATCAAAGAAAGGGGTGATTGCGATATTAACCGGTGGCGGCGACGTCCCTGGTTTAAATCCAGCTATTCGCGCAGCAACGATCAGGGCGATCGATGAGGGTTATACCGTTATTGGTTTACTGCGCGGCTGGGCAGGGATATCTTCGCTTGTGTGCGATTCCAAAGCCGATAACAGCAATTGCTACCAGATTCTCACTGAAGAAGATGTCAACCGAGCAGGACGCACAGGTGGTACGTTTCTACATTCTTCTCGCACCAATCCCAGCCGAATAAAGCAGGAGGATCTACCCGATCACCTCAAACAAAAATACACCGAACCCGTGAATGACATCACATCCGATGTGGTAAAAAACCTGAAATTTTTAAATGTCGATTATCTGATCCCTATCGGAGGCGACGATACCTTGAGTTATGCCGTGCGGTTATACCAGGAGGGCATTAAAATCGTCGCCATTCCCAAGACCATGGATAACGATGTTCCCGGAACCGATTATTGCCTGGGTTTCAGTACCTGTGTCACGCGTACGATCGCCCTGACCAATAGTCTGCGCACTATTGCCGGTTCACATGAGCGTTTTATGGTATTGGAAGTTTTTGGAAGATATGCTGGCTTCACAGCCATGTTACCCACGTTAGCAGGGGCAGCCAATCGATGTGTTATTCCAGAGTATAAATTCAATATCGAACATTTAACGGAACTTCTCAGCGAAGACCGAAAAAATGCCCCCAGTAATTACTCGATCGTTTTAGTATCCGAAGGAGCCATGTTCGAAGGCGGTGAAATGATTTTTCAGGATAAAACAACCGATGCATTTGGACATGCCAAACTGGGAGGTATCGGTGATCTTGTCTCGGCAAAAATCGTCGAATTATCACCAAAATATAACCACGGGAAAAAGGTCGATGTGATCAATCAAAAATTAGGCTACTTCGTGCGCGCCGGCGATCCAGACGCGATCGATTCCATTGTGGCCACGGCTTACGGCAACCTGGCAATGGATTTAATCCTGAAAGGCATCCATGGAAGGCTGGTTGTTTTAAAGAACGGTCGCTATGACAATGTCCCTATCGAAGTGGTGGTTGAAACCAAGAAAGTAGTGAATGTCGAAAAACAGTACAATAAGGAAAGATATCGCCCCAATTACCAAAGCATCACCATGAAACCCATGTTTATCATGGAGGGATAACCCCCCTCAACATCCCGGGAAAAAACGCAAAACACGATAGGGGTGCTGCTTTTCCAAAACGAGTCAAACCGTAAAAATGGACTGGTTGCGCCCCTATAAAAATGTTAATTTTTCGGATTTCACGTTTTCTGCCCCCACCAATAAATTCAAACGAGTGATTAGCTCATTGCACATATGGGTAGTGAAATTGGGGAACTCAAGTAAATAACCGCGCTCTTTTTCAAACACATGAAACGCAAAGCGGTCATTCCCGGGATAGGACATGATCGTACCGTGGATACGGCGTATTCGCAATAAATCATGTGTTTTATCACCGCTCGAACGTAAGATAACCGTGATCATGTATACATCGTCTTTTTTATCCATCACAGTCAGCGGCGAGACTAAAAAGCGCGGCAATTCGGATAATAATTCAACTTTAGGAATTTCGTTTTTAGCAGGGGGGAAATTTTCGTTTATGGGTATTTGAGGCGCTGCGGTTAAGCCTGTTTGTATATCTTGGCGGGCAATGGTTGGTGTATCGATGTCCACCGGATCAAGTTTGACATCATCAGAATCAGGCATGTTTTCCGCAGCTTCTACAGTTTCGAGGGCTTGCGGTTCTAACAGAGGCAATACGGTCGCCTTCTGCCCTTCCGCTGGCGTTTCTACCGGGGATGGGGAAGAAGCGAACGTTTCATCGACAATCTCCAGGAGGCTGGCATTTTCCAATTCGGGGGGAAGCAAATAAGGAGGCTCTTCGGGTTTATCATCATCCATCCAAAACTCATCAAAGGATTCGTTCTCATCCTCCGGCATTGTCTCATTGCCAGGTGAAACACCTGGTTGTAAAGAATTGCTCATTTTCCCTTCACCACCTGAAACATCCGTCGTCCGCGATTCAGATATGCTTTTACCGTTTTGCCCTATAAAGGTTTTTGCACCAGTTTGATAGTTGGTTGTTTTGGTTATAGGAGTGACTGTTTTAAAATCTGTGCTGATTTTATCCACCAATACTTTCGCATCGGTGCCCTCCCCATCAAGACGCCCTTCCACCAGGATGATTTTATCGAAGGCAAGCAGGTCGGTATATTTTTTCCAGGGAGAGGGAAACACCACCAGATCTATCGACCCTTGAACATCTTCAATCGTAGCAAAGCCCATTGCCTTTCCTGCTTTGGTTTGGTGATGGCGCAGTTTTGTGATCACGCCCGCCACACGTACCCGTTCATTTGGCGAGGCTTCAGCCAATTGCCCGGAAAAATGCGTTATAGCTTGTGATATCTCTTCCATAACCGGGGTAAGCGGATGATCAGAAACATACAATCCGATCAACTCTTTCTCCCAATTGAGCACTTCTCTGCGGCTGACCTCACTCATGCTGGGGGGTAATGTAATGACCTCCTGTACCCCGGTATGTTGTCCAAATAAACTTAATTGTCCCATTTCGATGGCTCTAAAATGGGATGAACTCACAGATATGATGTGATCTAAGGCTTCCAACAATGCCAGGCGAGAGCCAAAGCAATCCATCGCTCCCACCCGGATCATGCTTTCCAGAGCGCGTTTGCCCACCTGGCGCAAATCAACCCGAAGTGCAAAATCGTTCAAAGCTTTGAAAGGTTGATCGCCGCGACCTTTGAGAATCGCCTCTACCGGCCCTTGCCCTACATTCTTTATGGCGCCTAAACCAAATCGAATGATGGATTTGCACGAATCTTCAATCGCCTCTGAGCAATCTTCGATGGTGAAATCCCAATCGCTGGCGGTCACATCCGGTGGGACGACTTTCAATCCCATCCTGCGGCAATCCGCCACATAAAAAGCAACTTTATCGGTATCATTTTGGGTTACCGATAACAGGGCAGTCATATATTCAACCGGGAAATGAGTTTTTAAATAGGCAGTTTGAACAGCCAAAATGCCATAATCAGCCGCATGTGCTTTATTGAAACCATAGCGGGCGAATTCTTCCCATTCCTTAAATATCGCATTGGCGGTATCTTCGGGGATGTTATTTTTAACCGCCCCTTCGACAAATTTTTCGTGATGTTTTTCCAGCTTTTCTTTGATTTTTTTGGCAATGGCTTTACGCAGATCATCCGCTTCGGATGGCGTATATCCCGCCAATTGTACGGCGGCAAACATGAGCTGCTCCTGGTATACCGGGTAGCCATAGGTTTCCTTGAAAATGGGTTCCATTAAGGGGTGAAGATAGGTGATTTTTTCCTCACCATGCATACGGCGAATATAATCGGGAATAAACTCCATTGGGCCTGGGCGGAAAAGCGCCACCATGGCGATCACATGCGCCAATTCCTTGGGTTTCATCTGCATCAGGTAGCGGCGCATACCGGCGCCTTCCACCTGGAACACACCGGCTGTTTCACCCCGTCCCAGCAACTCATAAGTTTCCGGATCGTCTGTAGGAATATTATTGAGATTTAAATCGATATTATGGCGTTGGCGGATCAAATCACAAGCTTTTGCCATGATAGTCAGGGTTGCCAGCCCCAAGAAATCCACTTTCAGCAACCCCAGTGAGTCTACCACCGACATTTCAAATTGCGTTACGATCTTCACCGGGCTATCCACTGCCGAACTGCCCGTGGGGCGATGCAGAGGGATATATTCTATAACGGGTTTGTCGGTGATGATCACGCCTGCGGCATGCGTTCCGGCATTCCGTACCACCCCTTCCATTTTTGAAGCTGTTTCTACCAGCTCTTTGATGTACCCGGCTGCTTCCACGGCCTCCTTAAACTCGCTGACCTCTTCCATCGCCTGTCTGATCGTCACCGGCTTACCTGGGATGTTAGGGATCAATTTGGCAACTTTATCGACTTCGGGGAGAGGCACATCGAACACCCGACCTACATCTCGAATAGCCGCACGCGCCCCCAGAGTGCCGAAGGTGATAATTTGGGCAACTTTATCCTCGCCATAACGATGCGTGGCATATTCCATCATTTCCGCTCGCCGGTCATCGCGAAAATCCAGGTCAATATCCGGCATGGATACCCTGCCTGGGTTAAGGAAACGCTCGAATATCAAGCTATGTCTGATCGGGTCTACTAGGGTAATTTCCAGAGCATAAGCCACGATAGAACCGGAAGCAGAACCGCGCGCGTTATACCAGATGCCTTGTTCGCGAGCGTGACGGCATAAATCCCAAACGATCAAGAAATATGTATCAAACCCCATCGTGTGGATGATTTGCAATTCATAATCCAAACGCTGACGCACTTCTTCGGAATCAGCCTGTTCGCTATACCGCTGTTTAATCCCCTCCTCACACAGGCTTCTTAAGTACGCCTCGGCTGTAATTCCATCGGGCGGGCAAAATTCAGGCAGGTGATATTCTGTAAATCCAAGGTTGAGATCGCAGCGTTCAGCGATCAAAAGGGTATTAGAAATCGCTTCCGGCACATCGGCGAATAATGCCGCCATTTCCTGCGGGCTGCGCAAATAATACGTGTTATCCGTCATGCGCATACGGTTCGGATCGCTTAATACAGAACCGGTTTGAATAGCAAGCAAAATATCCTGCAAACGCGCATCATCCGGCTCGATATAATGGACATCGTTGGTAGCGATAAATTTTGCCTGATATCGTTCCCCCAATTCCAGCAAGGTTTTATTGATGGTTTCCAGTTCCGGGATTTTATGCTGCTGTAATTCTAAAAAGAAGTGGTCGGGACCAAAAATACCGTAATACCAATCCAGTTGGCGCTTCGCTGCGTCGATATTCCCCTGGGTGATCAAGCGCGGCACCTCGGAAGCCATACACCCGGAAGACCAGAACAATCCCTCGGCATGAGCCGCCAGGAATTCATGATCGATGCGCGGATAGTAATAAAAACCCTCCAATTGAGCAGCGCTGGCGATCTTAAGCAGGTTTCGATAACCGGTTTCATTCTCTGCCAACAATAGCAAATGAGAGGATTTTTTATCAGCCTGGGGATCGCGGTCTTTCATGCGATTGGCTGCCATGTAGGCTTCCAATCCGATGATCGGTTTAATACCGACTGCTTTTGCGGCATTGTAGAAATCGATCACCCCAAACATCGAACCGTGATCGGTAAGTGCAATAGCCGGCATTTCCATTTCTTTGGCGCGTTTCACCAGCTTTTTTAGATTGCAAAAGCCATCGAGCAAGGAATATTCGGAGTGAACGTGCAAATGGGCGAATGTCATGAATATTTATAAAAAAAAGAACCCGAGTATATTGAATATCATCATGCAAGAAAAATACCAGATATGTGCCGGTAAATAGAAGGTATACCGCCACATATATTGCCTTTTTCTTTGATTGTGTACTAATTCAACTCTCTTGTTGGATTATAGCATCTGAGGGGCATTTGATATAATTTTTTAAGATTAATGTTTTCAATTCTCCACTCACTCATTCATCCCTTATCATAATCTGCTATAATCCAGCCCCAGAAAGGCATAATTATGCTCAAAAATTTTGTGCGTCTTTTCGGGGGAGACCCGAACAAACGTGAATTAGATAAATATTCCGGCGTTATCGACCAGATCAATGATCTCGAAAAAACTTTCGAAGCATTGACGGATGATGCGCTGGCTGCGAAAACTGTTGAATTCCGCACCCGTCTGGCGAATGGAGAAACCCTGGATGACCTTTTGGTAGAAGCCTTTGCTGTGGTGCGCGAAGCCAGCAAGCGCACGATTGGCCTGAGGCATTATGATGTACAGCTCCTAGGAGGCGCCGTATTGCATCAGGGGAAAATTGCCGAGATGCGCACCGGTGAAGGTAAAACACTGGTGGCAACCTTACCGATATACTTGAATGCCCTGGCAGGGAAAGGCGTTCACCTGATCACCGTTAACGATTACCTGGCGCGCCGCGATGCCCGCTGGATGGCGCCAATCTATAATTTACTGGGGTTAAGCGTGGGCGTCCTGCAGATGGCAGCCCGTACCGAAAACGGGAAAAAAGCCTTCATTATCGACCTGCAAAAGGAATCACCGCACGAAGATCAACACCAATTGCGCATGACGCCCAGGCAAGAAGCGTATGCTGCCGATATTACTTATGGAACCAACAGCGAATTTGGCTTCGATTACCTGCGCGATAATATGGTGTGGCGTAAGCAAGAAAAAGTGCAACGGGGGCATTTCTACGCTATCGTGGACGAGGTCGATAATGTGTTGATCGATGAGGCGCGCACTCCCCTGATCATCTCCGGTCCGGCGCAGGATGAAGGAGAATGGTATGTGCGCATGGCGCAAGTGGTAAGAGCTTTGAATCCGGAAGATTACGAGATCAGTGAACGAGACCGGAATGTGACTCTCTCTGAAATTGGGGAGACCCATGTTGAAGAACTATTGAATATGCCACTCCGGGATCCCGATCGCCCGGAAGATGTGACCCCCGAACAGGCGCGTTTATTAGGAAATCTCGAACAGGCATTACGTGCCCAGTTCCTCTTCAGAAGAAACAAGGATTATCTGGTACAGGCGGGTAAAGTCGTGATTGTCGACGAATTTACCGGACGATTGATGCCTGGCAGACGCTGGTCAGATGGTCTACACCAGGCAGTGGAAGCAAAAGAAGGGGTGCGCGTGCAAGCCGAAAACGTCACCTATGCTACCATTACCATTCAAAATTATTTCCGCATGTACAGCAAACTGGCAGGCATGACGGGTACTGCCGTTACGGAAGCAGAAGAATTTGATAAGATCTATACCTTATCGGTTTTAGCCATCCCTACTAACCTGGAATATACGGCTTCCCGCCCAGAATCCGGTTTAGTAGCCTTGGAAGGTAAAGACGAAAACGGCTATAAGTTTCAGTATTATGCCAATCGAGATGACCCAGAAAAAATACCCGTCTATTGGAAACGTAAGGATTTTCCCGATATTATCTACCGTACCGAGGAAGCGAAATTACGGGCTTTGACCAGCGAAATCTTAAAAAACCATGTATTGGGTCGTCCGATCCTGGTAGGCACCACTTCGGTAGAATTGTCCGAGCGTGTGTCAGCCCGTTTAAAATCCGACCCCCTGCGCCGATTGGCGCAAGTGTTGATATTGAGGCACACCTGGTTTGCCGCCAATAACCGCTCCGAAGATGGACGGCAGGTTCCCGAGCTTCAGTATCTGGTTGCCCCGCTTGATCAATTGGATATTGCCGCCATGCGAAAAATGGGACGTGAATTAGGCATTTCCCTCAACCCGGAAGATGAGAAAAACCTGGCAACGATGAAAACAATTCTGGAGATACCTGACGCCGAAATCACGCGCCTTGAATCGGTATTAAAAGCCGGTATTCCTCACCAGGTGCTGAATGCTCGTAAGCACACCGAAGAAAGCCAGATCATTGCGCAAGCAGGCGCGTTCGGGTCACTTACCATCGCAACCAATATGGCTGGACGCGGTGTAGATATAAAACTAGGCGGAGAGTTGCCGGAAAGCAGCCTGGCTGGAGTCAACCGTTTATTGACCCGTGCCGGATATTCCGATGCGTATGATATGTTGTTGCAAGAACGGGTGCAGGCATTGAAAACCATCGATCCGACCGATTATGGGATATACGAAACAGATGTCAATGAGTTTATTCAATATATTCACAATATGCAGCGAGTACGAGAATTAGGCGGTCTGCATGTGATTGGCTCCGAGCGTCACGAAGCCCGGCGTATCGATAACCAATTACGCGGCCGATCAGCCCGCCAGGGAGATCCCGGTTCATCCCGTTTTTACCTTTCGATGGAAGATGAATTAATGCGTCTCTTTGGCGGTCAGCAAGCCGATAACATGATGCAGCGCATGAAGATCGACGATGATATTCCGCTTGAGTTCGGCATGGTTAGCCGGATTGTTGAGCAATCACAAACCCGTGTGGAAGGCGCCAACTTTGATATGCGTAAACATTTGCTCGAATATGATGACGTACTCAACACCCAACGCGCAAAAGTATACGATCAACGTAACCGCATCTTCGATAAAGACGATCTGAGTGAAGATGTCCTGGACATGCTGCGTACCGAAGTCACCAATCGCGTACCACTGGCATTGATGGACGAAGAAGGCCCCTGGAAATTACTCTCCTGGCTGGAACAAATTCAGCCCACCCTGGCAGTCGGTCGCCATTTCTTCCCTTCCTATACCATAAAATTGCTTACCGATCACATTATCCGCCAATATAAACAAACCCAAAATGGGAGAAATGGTATCCTCGTTGCAGATGCCCAAAAAGCTCTGTTGGATATTGCCCGGGAATCGTTAAAAGCAGAAGAGGATCATATCCTCAATACCTTGAGAGGATTACTCGACCAGGCTCAAGATCGCCTGAATAATCAGCTCAAAGACCGGCTGGAAGCGGTCGATACCTTCTTCGAGGGCATAATGCTAGATGAAGAGACTGAACCGCAATCTCCCCGCCAATTACTCGAGGAAATTTCTGCCGTAACCCGCATCCCCTTGCGTTTAAGCAGTGAAAAAACCCGCTTATTACGCGATGACCCGGAACAAGTAAAAGATGATGTGTTGCAGCAGGTTGAATCTACAATCACTGCACAAACGATCACCCGGCTGATCGGTTCGGTGGAGCGCCGCCTGGAAGATAGTTTAATGCTCGATATCACTCAATTGGTAAATATTGATTGGGATGAAATGGCCGATCAACTCTTAAGCGCCATCCGGATGGTATTCGAAAAACGTCGTGAACGCCTGGTTGGCAGCCGGGATAATAATGGAGGGCAAATCGGTCATGATCTGGATATCGCCTTGCAGCGCGTCCAGGGACTGATAGGCATAAACGACATTATCGGCTTATTGATGATGATGCCGCAAGGCTCACGCACGATATTCGATAAAAAGACTCACCGCCGGCGGCAGATGCAAACACAAAGGTTAACCTATATCTTCTATGCATCACAATTCATTGATCAAGGACAACCGGATGAAATTGCCCAACAGGTATTGGAACACCTGGAAATCGCTCAGTCGAACCTGCATCGAACATGGGGGGCGGCAGAGTGGAGCCGGTTGGCAAATACCTCCATCAGTGAAATGGATTCCCAGACCCAAAAAGGCTTTGCGAACGTTCTGGAAGAAGCGGATTTTCAGCAAGTTTATCAAACCCCTCTCAATGCGCTGGATGCGCAGCACAGGGAAACTCTGATCGTCGAATTGGGGCGCCAGGCGTTAACGGAAGTTTATCGTCAATTACTATTAGCCGTAAGCACCGAGCTATGGGTCGATTACCTCACCCAAATGGAAGCCTTGCGCGTGTCGATTGGGTTAGAAGCCTATGGACAACGTGATCCGCTGGTGCAGTATAAAAACCGCGCCTTTGAACTCTTTCAGGAATTATTGGCGAATATGCGTATGGGAGTAGTCACACGCATGTTCACCTTCCGGCCGCGTGACATGAGCGCGGTGCAAACCTCCGTCACCCGTGTAGAAACGCCAAAACCTGCCGACCAGGTTTTTTCTTCTGAGATCTCCGAGGTGCCGGTAGGCGAATCGGAGGTAGAAAGTATCCAACCTGGGGTAACATCAACTGAAGGGCAAAGCACCCCAGAGAAAACCGGTGCTAAAAAACGACGAAGACGACGTAAATAATCATGGAACCGTTGATCATACATACTTTTCGCTAAAACCAATATGGAGCCAATACACCCATCCGAATTAACTACATTCTGCCAGGCCCTTCCAAAAATCGATTTACACCGCCACCTCGAAGGCTCGCTGCGCTTTGATACAGTCCGACAACTGGCACGCGCCCAAGAAATGGGATTGCCCCCTACCGGTCAACTTCGCCCCATGGTTGAGGTGGATCAAAACCAGCCCTATACCGTTAATAATTTCCTTTCGAAATTTTCCACATTGCGGCTTTTTTATCGTTCACAGGACATTATCAGCCGCATCACCCAAGAATCAGTCAGCGACGCAGCTGCAGATAATATTAAATATCTCGAACTACGCTTCACCCCTGCCGCATTAAGCCAATTGCAAGGATATTCGCTAACCCAGGTCATGGATTGGGTGATCGAGGGTGCTCAACAAGCCCAAAAAGAATATGGAATAACCACGCGATTGATTGCCAGTATAAACCGCCATGAAGATCCCTCCCTGGCGGCGCAGGTGATGACCCTGGCTTGCGAACGCCAAGAAGATGGCATCGTCGGTCTAGACCTGGCTGGCAATGAGGCGGATTTCTCTGCCCAGCCGTTCACTGAAATTTTTAAAGAAGCCAAAGAAAATGGGTTGCATATCACCATTCATGCCGGAGAATGGAATACTGCGGATAACATCATTCAGGCTATCGATGAGTTTGGCGCAGAACGTATCGGTCATGGCATCCGCGTTCTGGAATCTCCGCTTGCTGTGGCTTTGGCGCGTCGGCAAGGGATCGTTTTTGAAGTGTGCCTTACCAGCAATCAGCATTCTGGTGCTGTTAAATCGCTTGAAGAACACCCCTTTATGCGTATGTTAGAGGCAGGTTTAAAAATCTCGTTGAACACCGACGATCCCAGTATTTCCCAAATCAGTTTAAGTGACGAATATGAACTGGCGCTTGGCAATCTGGGATTGCCATATTCCGGTTTACGTCAATGTATTCTTAATTCTGCGAATGCCGCGTTTCTAAATCACGATGAAAAATTAAAATTGGTGAAATCACTCGAAGAGACTCTACCTCAGCAGCTTGTTTCCCCCTGATTCCCCGAAGAAATACCTCTATTTCCTACTATCGAACTCAAGCCGGTTTTCCCATTCTTTGGCGCAACCGCGAATAAGCTGGCGGATTTCTTCGTCGGGTACCTCATCGATTCCTTCAAATTGATCCAACCCCACCACGACCACCATCCCTTTTCCGGGCAATTCCACCAGGCGAATGCCGCGTTTCTCCATCGCGGAGCCCTCTATTTTCTCCTGCAATATATCATCGATCTGGGCGACGATACTTTTCGGGGCAGAACTGGGTTGCTTGACTTCTGTTTTGATCGCCTTGGCAAAAAAATCAATGGGACTCATACTGGTTTTCTCTTCCGGAGGGGTCAGCGTCTGTACCAAAGTTTCCGGTTGGACAGGTGGTTCTTCAACAGCCGTTTGAACGGCCGCGGCGGGCGGAGACGGGGCAGGCGCCTGTTCAGCGGCTTCGGGTTCCCCAAACCAGATTCGCAGCTCTTTTAAGATTTTCATTAATGATTGACGTTGTTCGGGAGGCATTTCCTTGACCGATTGATAAATCTGTCCCTGGAAACGAGGGTAAATTGCCCTCTCGTTTTTATCACTCACCAGGGTAACCTGCTCAATCCAATCGTCCTCGTTGGGTGCTTCTTGTGATTGCTCTTTGGTTTCCTTGTATAAACCGGACAACAGGCTGCCAATCGCCACACCAATCAATGCACAAATAATCCCGGTGATTAATATTGGAGTAAGACTCATAGTATCCACGTCCTTGTGTATTTTAAGTATACAGATATTTTGATGAAAATGAAGCGCTTTAGTTCGAACCTAACATAATTGGAATCTCCGAATAATACCTATGCGCAATATTCGCAATTTTTATACGCCATATTTAAATCAAGAAAGATAAGTTCGGACATTATTTAATGCATAAAGCTATGAAAACCAATATGAATACATTACAGTTTTTTTCGGAGCATCATGCCTGGACATATATCAACCGTTTTTCTTTTGACAAATAGGACAGAAATGGGTACCTCTTTGCCCAACGGTTGTTCGTTCGATGGGTGTGCCGCAGACCGGACATGGTTCACCGGTTCGTTGATACACACGGAAATAATTCTGAAAATCTCCCCCCCTATAAACCCAATCGATGCTGGCGCCTTGCCGGATAACACCTTCTTGTAACACCTGTCTAATGGAAGAGAGTAAAACTTTAGACTGTGCTTCACTCACGGAATGGGAATCCATCATTGGATGTAGCTTTGCCAGGTGTAACGCTTCATCCGTGTAAATATTGCCCAAGCCTGCTAAAAAATGCTGATCTAATAGAAGAGGCTTTAGCTGGCGGCGATATGCATGCAATCTTTGATAAAACGCCGATTCTGTCAAGGCTTCATCCAGCGGTTCCGGTCCAAGTTTTCCCAAAACGCACTGCGCATCCGATACCAACCAAACCCGGGCAAATTTTCGCGGATCATTCAATGCCAATCGCCAGCCGTTGTCAAAATGAAGCATCCATCGGTGATGAGGCGCCGTCGGAGTTGTTTGTGGTTCTACCCATAGATCACCGCTCATCCGCAGATGAACCAGCAAAATATCATGGGTTAATTGCATGTGAATGAATTTTCCCCGGCGAGAAATCCGGGTAATTATTTGATGGCGAATATGGTCAAGGAGTTTAGGCGGACTGGGAAACGCCAGGGTTTTTTCCCATAGCAGAACTGCCTCTTGGATTTTTAAACCAATCAGGGAGGGCTGTGATTCTTTACCCTCCCTTAAATATCTGGCAATTGTTTCGACTTCGGGCAGCTCCGGCATGGATTATTCGTCAAACATTTCGCCTACGCTGCGCCCTTCATGTGCGCGTAAGATCACTTCCCCGATGAGCGGCGCCACACTCAGCACTTTCAAGCGATCTCCAAATAATTCGGTTTTCTCTTGAGAAATGGGTACGGAATCGGTAGTAATGATCTCGCAAACCGGTAATTTTGCCAATCGTTCAGAAGCGCCGGCGGTTAAAATCGGGTGGACAAACACGAGATAAATATTATTCGCCCCATTTTGATAGGCTAATTCAGCAGCCTGACAGATCGAGCCGCCGGTATCCACCTCATCATCCACAATGATGACATCCCGACCGCTCACATTACCAATCAAGGTTAAGGCTTCTGGTTTATCTTCCCTTCCCGTCCGCCGCTTCTCGATGAAGGCAATCGGAACTTCCAAGGAAGCAGCAAAATTCCTTCCTTTTTTAGCGAAGCCCAGGTCGGCTGCCACCACCACCGGGTCTTTCATATCGGGCAGTCGTTTTTTAATGTGAACAGAAAGGATATGGAAAGCAGAAAGAACATCACCGGGAATGGAGAAAAAGCCCTGAATTTGCCCGGCATGTAAATCGAGTGTCATATAACGTTCCGCTCCGGCGATTTCGATCATCTCTGCCACCAAACGCGCCGTGATGGGCACACGCGGCTTATCCTTTTTATCCGACCGGGCGTAGCACAAATATGGAAAAACCGCCGTAACGCGGCCCGCCGAATCCAAACGCAACGTTTGCAACATGATCAACAATTCCATCAGATTGCGCTGACAAGGTGGTGATGTCGTCTGTATCACATATACATCTTGACCACGCACACTCTGGTGAAGTTGCACAAACAAATTGTCATTTGGAAACAAAGTGATATCACAACCGCTAAGAGGAATATGCAAATAATCTGCAATTTGCTGCGCCAGATCAGGGCAGCCCGTTCCGGAAAATAATTTTATACCCCCATAATACATCATTGAATCTTTATAAGTTCGTCCTGTGGTCATAATTCACCTATCATTATTCCATTCCTCTTTCAACACACTCATAAACAAAACATCGACATATTTTCCATCTTTATACTCAGCACTGCGAAGATGACCCTCGTGAATAAATCCGCATTTTTCATAGGCGCGTATTGCCCGCTTGTTGTCTTCAAACACCCGCAAGTATACCCTGTGCAGGTTTAAGGTATTAAACCCATGTTCCAACAATAATTGTACCGCTTCACTGCCGTAACCCTGGTTCCAATAATCTTTTCGACCAATTAGGATTCCAAGCTCCCCGCTCCGATTACGGTGATCAAGTGTAAAAAAACCACAATCGCCAATCGGCATCCAGCTATCACCCTCTTTTACTTCAATCATCATCGGATGTTCGGCCGCCGGTTTTGCCATGGTTGATTCATACCATTTTTCTTCTTCATACATCGAGAACGGAAGATACATGGCGACGCCGCCTCTCACATCCGGATCATTTACCCACTCAACATATAAGTGAAGATCTTCTTTTTCTAAAGCCCGTAACCGCATCCGCTTGCCATATATCATTGAATATTATCTCCATTCATCAATAGTTTTACTGCATTCGTTGTTGATATTTTTCGATTGGTCACCTGAGAAAGGATTTTCTCATATAGCATTACAGACATCTTATCCCGCCACTGCTGCATCAGGGTCCGTTGGAGAAGCGCGTCCACTTCTGATTGCAATCTCAATTTTTCCCGCTTTTTCCATTCACCGCTTTCTTTCAAAAAACATCTATGTTCTTCGATTTTTTCAGCCAAGACCTCAATCCCGTTGCCATCGATGGCAATGGTGCGAATGATGGGCGGCGACCAAACTTTGTTGCTCGTCACAGTACTGTCGTCTGCCTGGTTTCCCTCAATATATTCTGGATGCTGTGATCGGGTCTCATTGGAAGAAGCTAACCGCAAAGCGCTCCGCAAAGCGGTTTCTGCACTCTCCACTCCCGGACGATCGGCTTTATTTAACACCAGAATATCCGCAATTTCCAAAATCCCGGCTTTGATCGCCTGGATATCATCACCCAAACCGGGGGCTTCGACAACAAGGGTCGTGTGAGCCAGCCGGGCAATATCCACTTCTGCCTGACCCGCGCCCACGGTCTCGATGAATATCGTTTGGTAGCCAGCGGCGTCTAAAATTTGGATCAATCCTGAAGTAGCTTTGGCAATGCCGCCCAAAGAACCTCGGGTCGCCATAGAACGGATAAATACGCCTGGATCGCCAGCCAGATCGCGCATGCGTATCCGATCTCCCAAGATCGCCCCCCCGCTGAATGGGCTGGAAGGATCAACGGCAATAATACCCACCCTACAAGGTTCTTTTCCAGGTGGTGGGTGACGAAAACATCGCGCTAGTTGATTCACCAAAGATGATTTGCCCGTACCCGGCGCTCCAGTGACCCCAATAAGATGGGCTTGCCCGGTGTGGGGGAATATGGCTTCTAAACCAGCCAGACCTTCAACGGTGTCATTTTCTACCTGCGTCATCAACCGCGCGATTGCCAGGCGGTTACCCTCCAGGATAGAAGCTGCCAGGTTCATTCGGTCATTTCCTGCGTTATTATCCATGAAACAGCAATCAATTTAAACGTCCGGAAATCGCTTTACGAATATCTCCGATAATTTCTTCGGTGGTTGTACCAGGTCCGTAAACACCAACCACCCCCATATCTTTCAATGCCTGGATATCTTCATCAGGGATTATGCCCCCGATGAAGACCCGTACATGCTCTTGTTGGTTGGTTTTGAGTAATTCCAACACTTTAGGCGCTAAGGCCATATGCGCACCGGAAAGAATAGATAATCCAACGACATCCACATCTTCCTGTAAAGCTGCTTCAGCGATCATTTCAGGTGTCTGCCGCAAGCCGGTGTAAATCACTTCCATGCCTGCATCGCGTAATGCACGTGCTACAACTTTTGCACCGCGGTCATGACCATCCAATCCGGGTTTTGCAACCAGGACGCGAATTTTCTTTTCGGTCATAGGCTCCTCTCATATTGGGGACAGTATAATTTGATTATACCTCAGCAATTATGAGAAAGCTTTCGGCTATCAGCTATCTGCTAGCAGTTTTATGTTGGGAAAAACAAGAAGCCGTCTTGTGGACGGCTCCCTGCAGCGCTGCGGCTTCCTATACTGTTACCAGGAGGGATGCCGCAGCGCTTCGTAAGATACTACTGTCACACATTGTGGCATCACCTCCTTGTCAGTGGGATAGCGAGAGGTGAAAAATGGTTGCCCTTCTTTTTAGGCAACCAATTCATGATGGACTAAGTATCGCATAGAATAAATCAAATGTCAATGGGGATAATATATATCCAAATAACCTGATTATTTTGTAAGGTGAGATTCAAAATAGCCTCCCTCCACACAAGTGGTGAGGGAAAAAACAACTTGTATCACTTCGTCAGCGGAATCTGTCAATGAGAAATAATACCGATAATCCACGCAATTTTTAAATAATCAAGCAAATATACTTAATTTAAGTCAGGAATGCACCCTGCTCCCATAATACTATTATTTTCTAGTTTTTAAAATGTAACCGTATATTGAATATTACTATATTCTTGGTTTGACATCGCTTCCTGTCCCCTCCCTGCAAATGGGGAGGGGGGTGGGGGGTGGAGTTTTCAAAATTGCTAACAATTCAGCCACCCCCCCATCGGCTCCGTAGAACGCACGCGGTTCATTCCCGCCTGCGCGAACCGTTTAAATGCCGCCTCTGCCTGATCGGAATAATCTACCACACCGGGTATGACCACCGAAGACATGCAATCATCCAGCAGATATACTTTCTTCGCCAGTTTGGGGTCTTTTTGAGAAATATCTTCCAAAATGTCTTCCACAGTCCAGGCGACACAATGACTCTTGGCTTGACCGGCGATGATCATGGCGTCATATTCTTCAATCAAGCGTATGAATTTGGAATTTTCCGTTCCCAGGGTTTCTCCATCCGCATTGCGCATCACCTCGGGACGCACCACCGAATAATGCTCGGTCTGTGGATTTTCGCCTTTTATCTCAAAAATCACCTGTTGGTTGCGGGCAATGGTGTGGAAAAATAGCGCCTCTTCCACCGAGGCTACCAGGGCATGCCCGATACCCCCCAGCATGGCATGGTAAGGCCAGATCGTCAAATCGAATTTACCTTTGTCTTTCAATGATTTGACATAATGCAATAAATGACGCTGACCATCTTCAGGTGTTATCTCCAGGCTTCCTGCCAGGTTTGAGTTAAATTTCCATTTTCCTTGCGCCACGTCTTCATAAGAAACCAGGGTCATCGGCGCGGGATGCTCCCCCCGATCGTTGACCAAATAAAGGGCATGAAAGATTTGTACCGCCTGGTGTGTATCCATGGTGACGATGATTTGAGTGAGGCGATTGAGATTACGATAGATAAATTCACACAAACGGCGGTTATCTTCCACTGCTCCCATCCCCGTCCGTCCTCCAACGAATAATTCAAATTCGGGAATGCAAAAGGTATTTTGAGCATCCACGATCATCAAGGCAATCTTATACTTATCGGTAACAGCCGGAGAAATATCTTTTTCTTTAGCCCAGGTTGCTGCTTCCTGGGCGCGCTCATAATATGGCACACGCCATACTTCACCAACCTGCGCGGGATTAAAGTGAAGTGGTAACTCGAGGAGTGTTCCAAATTCATTTATCGACATGTTTACTCCTTTAATGAAAAAAATAATGGACGATAAGGAAGCTGATTAGCGAATTACATATAAACTAATATATAGGTCTCAGATAACTGACTATTTAGTGTATTTCTGACACTATTATATCCCTTCCATCACTTTCGTCAAGGTCAGGCATAGGTCATAATCGAACATGTTATAATCGCTGACGCAAATCATTATCTTTTTTAGAAATATCTATTGTCTGTCAAAGGTAATTCTCAACAATGATTAAAAGGTAAATTAATGACCCCACCCCCAACCCCCTCCCCGTAAACGGGGAAAGAGCAGAGGGGTAGGGTTTAGTAATCAAAGAAATATGTTTCACAGTTATCTTTCATTATAAAAATTTCTCACAAAATCGAAAATATTTTTCTATGAATAACTTAAATCAAAAATCCATCGAACTACAGATAAACAACATATTAAAGCAAAATGGGCTTCCTGAACAAGAATTTTTTATTTGGAATTCACTTCCTTTTAGTGGGGTATCAGGTACATCGACTTCATTTTTCCAATACGCTGCCACAATAGCGCGGCGATATAAAAATGGTGAGATAACCTTACCCTCACTACCATTAAATGCACAAGATATTTCAAATTTGATCGTTGAAAATTTAGACCTTCCTCCTTTATATTCAAATGTTGAAGCTGCTAAGGGATATTTAAATTTTTATTATTCTCAATCTCAACACTATCAACAAGTAGTAGATAATGTTCTAAATCAAGGTGAAAAATTCGGTTGGGGTGAAGCCAAGGGTGAACGCATCCTGGTGGAATTCTCGCAACCCAACACCCATAAAGCCTTCCATGTTGGGCATCTGCGCAATGTCGTCATCGGCGATGCTATTTGCAATATCCTGGAAGCTGCCGGCTATGATGTAGTGCGCGCCAATTACATTAATGATACCGGGCTGCATGTCATTAAATGGCTGTGGAATTATCAAAAACGCCATATGGGAGAACGTCCCGGCGAAGATAAAACCCGCTGGATGGGCGATCTGTACGCCGAAGCCAACCATAAGATGGAAGAAAGCCCGGAAGCCGAAGCCGAAGTGCGCGCCCTGTTTACCCGTTGGGACCAGCGCGATGAAGAGGTGATGGCGCTATGGCGTGAATCCCGCCAATGGTCGCTGGAAGGTTTCGACCAAATCTACGAGCTGCTGGGAGTGCGCTTTGACCATATTTTCTATGACCACGAACTGGAAAAACCCGGTCAAAAATTGGTAGAAGACCTCATTCAAAAAGGTATCGCCATCGACGAACGCCCGGAAGGACCGGTGATCATCCGCCTGGACGATCTCCTGGGTCTCAATAAAGAGACTTACCGGGTGCTGGTTATCCTTCGCTCTGATGGCACATCTCTTTACGCCACCAAAGACCTGCCGCTGGCTATTTCAAAATTCGAGAAATTTAATCCCGACCGTTCCGTCTATGTGATCGATGTACGCCAGTCTCTTTATCTACAGCAAATCTATAAAACACTGGCAGTTATGGGTCATTCCGATTGGGCTGAGCGCTGTTACCATCTCAGTTATGAAATTGTAAATCTGCCAGGAAATGTGACCATCGCATCCCGCGAAGGCACGGTAGTGCTTTTAGAAGACCTGGTGCGGGAAGCCGAAAATCGCGCCCTGGATGTGGTGAAAGAGAAAAACCCTGAGCTTAGCGCGGAAATCATGCAAAACGTGGCGCACATGGTTGCGCTGGGAGCCATCAAGTATCCCATGCTGGCGCGGGATAATAATAAAATTGTAACCTTCGATTGGAAAAGCGCCCTGGATTTCAACGGTCAGGCCGCGCCGTACATTCAATACGCGCATGTGCGCGCCAACAGCATCCTGCGCCGCCTGGAAGGTCCGCTGCCCGAATCATTCGCGCCGCAATACTCAATGGAACCTAGTGAAGTGCAGTTAATTGATTTGATTTCCCGCCTGCCAGGGGAGATCCAAAGAGCGGCGCAAGAATACAAACCATTGCATCTCACCAATCTGGCTTACGAACTGGCGCGTGCATTCAACGATTTCTACATGCAATGCCCGGTACTGAAAGCAGAGCCTGAGGTAAGTTCAGCACGCTTGCGTCTGGTAGCCGCCGCGCGCCAGGCAATCGCCAATGTGTTGCACATTCTCGGCATTGCTGCCCCGGAAGTTATGTGATTATTACACCGGCGTCTTTATTCAAAAGCGTAAAGAAACCAGGTGAATAATAAAATCTCTTACTAAGGAGAATATAGTACAAAATATGACCCCTACCCGTATTATCATCATGGGCGCCGCCGGGCGCGATTTCCACAACTTTAATGTTTTCTACAGGGACAATCCGGATTATCAGGTTGTTGCCTTCACCGCAACCCAAATCCCAAATATCGAAGGACGCCTCTATCCCCCGGAATTAGCCGGTAAGTTGTACCCCAATGGCATTCCCATTCATCCCGAATCAGAACTGACCAATCTGGTACGAGAAAACCAGATCGACCAGGTGGTTTTTGCTTACAGCGATGTATTTCATCAGGACGTGATGCATAAAGCCTCTATTGCCTTGGCTTCAGGCGCAGATTTCTCCATGATGGGCGCTGCCCGCACCCAGGTCAAATCTACCAAACCGGTAGTGGCAGTTTGCGCCGTGCGCACCGGCTGCGGCAAGAGCCAAACTACCCGCCGCGTCTCAAAAATCTTGATCGATATGGGTTATAAAGTAGCGGCTATCCGCCATCCCATGCCCTATGGAGACCTGGTAAAACAGGCGGTGCAGCGCTATGATAGCTATGCCGACCTGGACAAGCACGAATGCACTATCGAAGAGCGCGAGGAATATGAACCCCATTTGGATAACGGCGTGATTGTCTATGCCGGCGTTGATTATGAACGCATTTTACGGCAGGCGGAACAAGAAGTTGACATCATCCTATGGGATGGCGGCAATAACGATCTGTCTTTCTATACCCCCGATTTACTCATTGTTGTCGCCGATCCGCACCGTCCGGGGCATGAAATGTTATACCATCCGGGAGAAACCAACGCCCGCTCCGCCGATGTCTTCGTGATCAATAAAGTGGATACAGCCAACGCTGCCGATGTGATCACCGTACGAGATAATTTGAATGCACTAAATCCCAAAGCGCAGGTCATCGAAGCCGCTTCCCCCCTATTTGTCGATGACCCATCTGCCATCCGCGGCAAGCGCGTGTTGGTCGTGGAAGATGGCCCAACGACTACGCATGGTGAAATGGGATATGGCGCCGGTTGGGTGGCTGCCAAACGCTTTGGCGCCGGTGAAATTATCGACCCGCGTCCATTTGCCGTAGGTTCCATCAAAGAGACCTTTGCCAAGTACCCCAAAACCGGCAATGTCTTACCTGCTATGGGCTATGGCGACAAGCAAACCCGGGAGTTGGAATTAACCATTAACGGTTCCGATGCCGATCTGGTAATCATCGGTACGCCCATCGACCTGACACGCGTCGTAAAAATCAAGAAGCCATACCAGCGTGTACGCTACGAGCTTCAAGAGATTGGTCAGCCAACATTGGAAGACATCTTGAAGGCGAAGTTCGGGAAATAACGGAAACGGTGATGTGTAAATCGTGAATCGTGAGTAGTGAGTCGTGAGTAGTAGCGTATCCATAGAGAACAACTCACCACTCACTACTCTCTTCTAAATATATTACATTTTCCATCCTTTTACTCATTATGCCCCCCTTACTTACCTGGGATACTAAAAGCCAACCACCACCGATCCAGGGTCAGATAAAGACAGAGAGCCTGGTTTTCCCAAAGGGGGTAGATTACACACCCCTTGCAGCGACCGATTTTGCCTCAAATCGCCTGATCCTGGGAGACAACCTGGCGGTGATGTCGGCGCTGCTTCCCCAATATGAAGAAAGCATACCCTTGATTTACGCCGATCCCCCGTTTTTCTCGAATCGGCGCTACCCGGCGCGCATCGGCAGAGGTGAGGATTCGCGCAAGCCGAAGGAATGGCAGCTAGCAGAAGGTTACGCAGATCACTGGGAAGATATCGATGCTTACCTGGATATGCTCTATCCCCGCCTGGTATTAATGCACCGCTTGCTGTCACCGACCGGTACGTTTTATCTGCACCTGGATTGGCATGCCAACGCTTATGCCCGGCTGCTTTTAGATGAAATTTTTGGCGCAGAGCAATTCCTTAATGAGATAATCTGGGTTTACCATGGGCCTTCCCCAATACGCAGCGCTTTCAATCGGAAGCACGATACCATTCTCGTTTACACCAAAAGTGAGAAATACACCTTTAATGTCGACGCTGTGCGTCAACCATATGACCCCACGACGATAAAAACATTTGCTTCCTCCAAAAAAGCCGGCTTTGGAAAAATTCCCGATCTGGCGCGCGGCAAAGTACCCGAAGATTGGTGGTATTTCCCGGTGGTGGCGCGTCTGCACAACGAACGCACCGGTTATCCAACTCAAAAACCGCTCGCATTAATGGAAAGGATTATTCTGGCATCTTCCAATACCGGAGACGCCGTTGCAGATTTTTTTTGCGGTTCCGGCACTACAGCATCTGCAGCTATGAAATTGGGGCGAAATTTCATCACCAGCGACGTCACCTGGCGCGCCATTCACACCACGAAAAAGCGGTTATTATCTGAGAATTGTGCGCCTTTCGTATATCAGATATTTAAAAGCGGTGAAAACACCGCAATCAATAATCCCCCAACGCAAACCGCCAGCCCGGAATTGTCGGCTATGATCCGCCTTGTAAATGAAACGATTGAGATCGATCCAACCTTGCTTCCTTCACTGGATTTTTGGGAGGCGGGAATTTACACACCCGACCAGATCTACCACAGTGTAGCGCAAGCTGTTCGTCCATTAAAAAAGAAAACCGCCCCCGATCGCCTGTCCATACCCTGGGAACTTGCGAAACAACCCCTATGGATTCGCTTGACCCAGATTGACGATGAACAAGTTCAACTCAAACTTGATTAATTCCCTATAATTATTTCGTGATTAATTCGTGGGGGTTGCCCTATTTACACATCCAGCCGATAGCCCACGCCGCGCAATGTTTTGATGAATTGCGGGTTTCGCGGGTCTTCCTCAATGGCCGCGCGCAGCCAGTTGATATGTGTATCCAAAGAGCGGGTGTCGCCGATGTAATCGGTGCTCCAGGCTTCACGGAACAACGCGTTACGTTCTACTACCACGCCAGGCTGACGCATTAATATCTGTAAGATTAACGCCAAGCGGGGTGTTAAGCGGGCTTCGCGTCCCTGGCATCGCACTCTTTTCCGTTCCATGTCCAGACGAATGGCGCCCACATGCAACATGTTGCTTCCTTCTCCGCTCACCAGGGGTTTTATCCGATTTTGCAGCTTCCGTTCGGTGAAAGGAAGCGTTAATACCACATTGGCGCACACATCATCTGGCGGTGGGTTGTCGGGGCTTGATATCAGCAGGATAGGCACACCATTCAACATCTCTCGTAACGAACGGCATATACGTTTCCCTGTGGAACGCAAGGAGGCCGCGTTTAATATCACCAAATCCGGGTCAACTGCATCGAGTTTCTTTTCCGCTTCAACCCCGGTGGTTACGGTTTCAATATCGTATCCCTTTTTACGCAAACCGGACACAAATGAGGGGCTTCCCGCCCGTTTTCCTTCGATCCACAAAATCCTGGTCTTCATATATCAATTATTTTTACACGACTACCACATAACCCAAAAATCCCCTGTTTGATACTCGCCTGTTATTCATTTAGCTGCCGCAATATAATCTCCTTCGCTATGATCGGTAATCTCAATACTGATGATTGAGATTCACCCACGTCTATCTACCAGATTATTCCCTCTGAAATTGTGAAGAAATTATAAACCCAATCTTAAAAACTAGCAAATAAATTTACCCGTGGTTTTAATACAAACTTAAATATTTATATTGAGAATAGAGATTTTATAAATGGTATACTCGCAAGGCATAATAAGATATCGCCATTTTTACGTGATTCTGCCTTTGCGTCCATGGGTCGCCCGTGTTAGAATACATCTATTCTTATTAATTTATTCTTATAGGGAATGTGCTTTATGTCCGTCGATATGGTGGAAGTTGTCATCGATAGCATCCGGGTAAGTTTAATGTCACAACAGCGCATCGTGATCTTGCGCGAAGCAGACTCTGAGCGCTATTTACCCATTTGGATTGGTGTATATGAAGCGGAAGCGATCACGATATCTTTACAAGAAGTTGAAGTGATTCGCCCACTCACTCACGACTTATTGAAAAATGTCTTTCATGCCTTAAACGCCCGGATAGTGCGCGTAGAAATCTCCGCATTAAAAGACGATACCTTCTTTGGGAACATCGTCGTTGAAGTGGATGGTAATCTCCTGGATATTGATTCACGCCCCTCCGATGCACTCAACCTGGCTGTGCGCGCCCATGTTCCTATCCTGGTTGCGCGAACGGTTTTGGATTCTGCCGGCATCATCCCAGAAGAAAATCTCAAAGAAGAAGCCGCATTAACCAAACCTGCAAAACCTACAAAACCCGAAGAACCCGAAATTGAGGGCAGTGAAGACCGGCTTTCAATTTTTGAAGATTTTTTAGACAAACTCGAACTTGATGACGATGATGAGGAAGATGAGGATAAAAAGGATAAAAAATAAAACCCGACTTCACCATCATAACCAAGTCTATCCACCGGGGTAAGCCGGGCTTTCAGGCAATCATCCCCGGTTTTTTAATCATTTTAATTCAAAAAACGCCCATCCATAATCATGTTGGGGATGGGGAAAACCAATCAAATTCTTATGGATGATATTCCTCCCCCTCTCGAATCTACCCCTGCGGAAATTCCGGTAGTCCCACATAACCGCGAAGCGGAAGAGGCTGTTTTGGGCGCGATCTTGATCAATCCCGAAGCGTATTACGATGTCGCCCCTTTCTTGAAAAAAGAAGATTTTTACATTCAACGCTACCGGTGGATATGGGAAGCCCTGACGGCATTACATGAACGCCGCGCGCCGATCGATTTCCTGACCCTGTCAGATGAGTTGGAACAAAATAATCGTTTAGAAGAGATCGGCGGACCAGCTTTCCTGAGTGGATTGATCAGTAATGTCCCTACTTCATTACATGCTGAAGCTTACGGTCGCATCATCGAAGCCAACGCTATCCGCCGCCGCATGCTGGACGCCGCCAATCAAATTGCCAAACTTGCCCTTGAGGAAAACAAAACCCTCGAAAGCGTGCTGGATGAATCGGAAAAAGCGGTTTTCGGCGTAAGCGAACGGAGGATGACCCGCGACCTTCAATCGATCAAACAGGTACTCAGTGATTATTACGACCGCATGGACCAGCTCGCCGGACGTGATGAAGAGTATCACGGGGTACCGACCGGTTTTATCGATCTGGATAAATTACTGATGGGTTTACAGGCTTCCGATTTTATCCTTATCGCCGGCAGACCGGGTACCGGGAAAACGGCTTTTATGCTGTCGGCTGCAAAAAATGCGGCACAGATGCACAAAAAGCATGTTGCCATTTTCTCTATGGAAATGTCCAGCGAGCAGCTTGTACAACGCCTTTTGGCGCAGGAAACGGGTATCGATTCATTGCGCCTGCGCACCGCTAAACTCAATGAAGATGAGTGGTCGCTGCTCACCCAGGCTATTGAATCCCTGAGCGATACCATCATTTTTTTAGACGACACCCCCGGGTTGACCCCCATTCAATTGCGCACCAAGTGCCGCCGCCTGCATCTGGAATTTAATCTCGACTTGATTTTAGTCGATTACCTTCAATTAATGACCAGCGGAGATCGCAGGGAAAATCGGGTGCAGGAAGTATCTTACATCTCCCGTAATATGAAGATTTTAGCCCGTGAATTGAATGTACCCGTACTGGCAGCCGCCCAGCTTTCGCGCGCCATCGAGCAGCGCACCGATAAAGAACCTCAACTTTCCGACCTGAGGGAGAGCGGCAGCCTGGAACAAGATGCGGATGTGGTGATGTTCATCCATCGTCCGGAACTTTACGAAAAAGATACCGTCAAACAGAATATTGCTCAAATCAAAGTCGCCAAGCACAGAAATGGACCGGTCGGCACCATCGAACTGGTGTTTCGTAATAACCTGGCAAAATTCGAAAACGCCGCCACCCGCGTGGTCGACTTAAGCCGAGTAACTTAGTAAAAAAACAGGAAAGGTATCAGGTATTAGTCAATTCGGGATCAGGACATGCTTTAAAAATTATTTCAGGCAATAATTTCAAATTCAAGAGGATTTTCTTTGTTATGTAATACATTAGAGATGTTTTTTTCATAACAGCCCATAATAATTATTCATCAATTGCTGATGAACATAAGCCTGCTACCTGATACCTGATTACCCAATTACCTGATACTACCCGATTACCCGATTACCTGATCCATTTATGACTACTCACCCCTCACTTCTCACGCGATTACTATGAATGTTTTCGAAGGTTTCCAAGACGGAAGTCCCCGCATCATTCCCATACCGGTTTCATTTTTCAATGAGTTGTTGCCTCTCATCGATAACCTGGGTGAATTGAAACTGGCGCTGTACATTTTTTGGCGCCTGGAACAAATGGAAGGCGCATTCCGGTATTTTCGCCGCCAGGATTTCACCAAAGATAAAAGCTTTTTCGAATCTTTGAGCGCGCCAAAGCAATCTGCCTCGGAGGTGTTGGATAAAGCTCTGCAATGTGGGACGGAGCGAGGTTGGTTACTCGAAGCTCAGGTAGCCCTCAAAGATGTGGAAACTTTATATTTTCTCAACACACCCCGCGGTAAAGCCGCCATACAAGCTATCCAACGCGGCGAGTGGCGTCCGACCGGCGATAACGAAACCCCCATAACCCTTACCGAGGAGCCGCCTAATATTTACCGCCTTTACGAAGAACACATCGGTCCGTTGACGCCGATGCTTGCGGATACCTTGCGTCAGGCAGAACAGGAATACTCGCCCCATTGGATCGAAGAAGCCATGCGCATTGCGGTGGAAAATAATGTACGCAACTGGCGCTATATCGCCGCAATTCTTAAGCGCTGGAAAGATGAAGGAAAAGATGAGCGAAAAGATAGACAAGACACTGAAAAAGCTCGCCGCCGATATTCTGAATGGGAAAAATCAAACCGATAGTGGAGATTTCACCCCCGAGGCTCATACGCTTCCCGGGGACCCCCATTGTCCCATTTGCCACGGACTGGGATATATCCGTCAGGATTTACCGGTTGGTCATCCCGATTTCGGTATGCTGCAGATTTGCAGTTGCCGCCATGCGCAAATAAGCCAGCAAGTCCATCAGCGACTGTTTTCTCTCAGCCATCTGAATGAGCTTAATCACCTCACTTTCGAGAATTTTGAGACTCGCGGTCGGGTCGGGTATTGGCCGGCGCAAGCCGATTCACTGGAACGGGCGTTCAACCAGGCGCACCATTTCGCCCAAACGCTGAACGGCTGGCTATTGCTGCAAGGTAAAAACGGCTGCGGTAAAACCCACCTGGCAGCCGCCATTGCCAATCAAGCCGTCAACACCGGCGTACCCACTCTTTTCCTCACCGTTCCCGACCTGTTGGATAATTTAAGGTTCGCCTATCAGGATCCCGACGCCACCTTCGAAGAACGCTTCGAAGAAATACGCAACTCGCCGCTGCTGGTGCTGGACGACTTCGGCACCCAAAACGCCACCTCCTGGGCACAGGAGAAGCTATTCCAGATCATCAATTATCGATATATAAATCATTTGCCCCTGGTGGTAACCACCAACCTGGATCTACGCGATATCGAAACCCGTATCCGCTCCCGTCTGGAAGACCCCGATCTGGTCACCAATGTATCCATACAGGTACCGGATTATCGTAACCCCACCGCCGATTTTGGCGACCACGAATTATCTTCCTTAGCCCTATACAACGCTATGACCTTTGCCAGCTTCGAGATGCGAAAAAATGAAAATCTGCCCGTAGATGAACTCAAATCTCTCGAAGACGCTTTCAACGCGGCAACCAATTTTGCCCGCAATCCCAATGGCTGGATCATTTTCACAGGTCCGTACGGTTGCGGAAAAACTCACCTGGCGGCCGCCATCGGTCATCATTGCCTGGATAATGGATATGACTTGATCTTTATCAGCGTCCCCGAGCTATTGGATCATTTACGCGCCACCTTTAGCCCCAGCAGCACCATCAGCCTGGACCGTCTGTTCGAAGAAGTGAAAACCACCCGTCTATTGATCCTGGATGACCTGGATACCAGCTCCTCCACGACCTGGGCAAAGGAAAAGCTATACCAACTATTCAATTTTCGCTATCTTTCACGGTTGCCCACTGTGATCACCACCTCCAGCGAATATGACAAGATGGACAGCCGCCTTCTGAGTCGCATGGAAGACCGCCGTTTGTGCTCCATCCATGCTATCATCAGCCCGGCTTACCGCGGCCAACCGGGTAGATCAACCAAATCCAAACGAAGATAAAATTTATAACTGTCATTCTAGCGCAGCAACAACCCCACTCCCCTGTCATTCTGAACGCAGCGAAGAATCTACTTCATCATCTTCAGATTCTTCGTCGTTCCTACTCAGAATGACAAATAAAACAGCTCTATTGCAGAAAAACAAGAGGAAAGGTGCGCCCCCAGAATGACAGCAATAACAAAAAACACCCTGACCAAAAAACTCAGGGTGTTTGATTCAAGAAAAATAATATATCTATTCCGCGTCTACTTTTTCCATCGCGTGTATACGCTTCATCAATCGGCTTTTTCGGCGGGCAGCGTTGTTCTTATGGATCACGCCCTTTTCCGCCGCTTTATCTAACGCCTTGATCGCGTTCAATGTCGCCTGGCGGGCTTCTTCCACCGATCCATCTTCAATTGAAAGGCGGGCTTTCTTTACGAAAGTGCGCGCCTTACCCACAAAAACGCGGTTGCGTAAACGCCGTTTTTCATTCTGACGATTTCGTTTTATTTGAGACTTAATATTAGCCAAAGCAATTCCTCCAACAAGGTCGTTCTAAAATCACGAAGGGTTATTTTACCTGAGGAATTTCATTTTGTCTACCCCTGCGCCATTCCTGTATGGGCAGGTCTTGTTATTCAACCAGATCAATATCACCAATCATAGCCACGTCTGGTTAAACAACTATACGAAACATGCAGACCTGACCGTACTACACAAAATCTTTTATCGCCATTAATTCCTGGCGCGGATAGATCTGCCCCGGCACGGGCGGCATGGGATTATACACCCAATCCACCTTCACCACGCCGGTACGGACACCACCTGTTCGCCGGATGCCCAGGTATTGACCGCACGCCAGCACATCTTCCATAGTCAAAGCCATACTGAACACCGCCAACTCCGCACCCACCGGAATGGCTTCCAAATCCGCTTTATACACCGAAGTGGAAAAAATGATATGCTGGCTGTCCAGGCATTGTGCTTGAATGGCAGGGATAATGACGGGATATCCATCTTCATCTATATAAGCCAGGAATTTAAGGTTATCCAGTTTGGTGATAAATGCCCGCGACCAATCGTTCAGTACGCTGATACTGCCCAAATCTCGCCCCAGGGTGCGGGCGATCATCGTCTGCACCGCGGCGATAATAACCCGGTTCATCGGTAATGGCGTCTTTCCGCTATGGGTCAGCAGGTCAAAATAATAAACCGTATGCACGCCAAAATAGGCGTTATAGCGGAACATGGGAACCATATTGTATTGATCGAATTCCTTCCCGGCTTTGCTCAGGTGAGTATAAGCCGCTTTACCGCGCCAAAAATTTTTATCCAATCCCATGATCAGAAAGCCGGTTTTGGGGTTGGCGAGCAGATACTTTTTCGACAATCCTTCTGTGAACTGCCCAAAGCAGAGTTGTGATTCACCGCAGGCCATCAGCGAAGAGAGCAAAGTGACATGCGGCTTGCCTTCAGAATTCACCGTCGCTAACAACCCGATTTTCATTTCGGGTTGGGTTTGTTGGATATCATCGGGGGTGAAAGTGGTTTGAGAGTATTGAACGGTCATGATTATCTCCTAAAGAGGGTCAAGTGCCCGGGTGGCGCCGCTGGCAATCACGATCTCCGGGTTCACACCAGAGTTTTTGGCAATTTGTTCGCATTGGTATAAAGTGTCCTGGGTTAATAAGGGAGTGTTGGCAAAATCCCAAACCATCCCCAGCCGGGTGTATTGGTCGCGGCATAGATTATTGAAAGCGCACAACTCCCAACGAGAGACATGGCTATTCAAATTCAACGCCAGGTATTCGCCTATTGCCGTAAGATTCTCTTGAGTGGTCGTGACCTCGGGAATAAGCGGTGTGCGCACCCATAAATCTTGGGGATATCCTTGTTTTTCCATCGTCTGGCGAATGAAAAGCAAATTATCAAGAATGCGCTGGTTGGATGCGCCAGTATGCTGTTGATGCAAAACCGGATCCAATAACTTCAAATCAAATAAAACCAGATCGGTGTAGGGCAACAATCCTTCCAGCGTATGTTGGGAAGTCAATCCACAGGTATCCAAGGCAGTATGAATGCCCTCCTTTTTCAAGGAGTATAAGAGCCCTTCGGCAAATTCCGCCTGCAATGTTGGCTCACCGCCCGAGAGAGTCACCCCGCCGCCGGATTTCTCGTAATAGGCGCGATCTTTCAATAATTCGTACAACAATTCATCCACGGCGATGACTTTGCCCAGTGTTTCTAAAGCGCCCGCCGGACAGGCTTCGGCGCACTTGCCGCAACCCTGGCAGCGTTCCCGGTCGATGATCAATCCACTATCGGTCATCGTCAGGCAGTGATCGGGACAGGATTCAATGCAGGTCTGGCACCCCAGGCAGCGCACCGCGAACCACTGGGTCTGCGGTTGTGTAGAAAGACTTTCGGGATTATGACACCAGACGCAGCGCAGCGGACAGCCCTTGAAGAATACCGTCGTGCGAATGCCCGGCCCATCCTCGGTGGAGAGTCTTTGTAGATGTAAAATTCTGCCGGTTACTTCTATATCAGACATGTTTCAATAATACAAAAAAAATAATTTACTAGGAAGGCAGGAAAGCAGGAAATATTTACATGATAAATAATCATGATTTCCCATCTTCGTGCATTTCTTATTAATCTTTCTATTCTTCCTGGTTTCTTTTTTTTCTTGGCTTCCTAATTAAAATATCCTATCGAATTGAGTGACTTTCGCGAGCAATGATTTCATCCTGTAACTCGCGCCCGATAGTGGTGAAATAGGCGTTATACCCGGTCACTCTCACCAGCAGGTGGCGGTAATTCTCTGGGTGTTTCTGGGCATCTCGCAGCATATCGGCATTCAGCAGGTTGACCTGCAATGCCGTACCGCCGTTTTCGATGTAGCCTTGTAAAAACGCCTTGAATTTAGCGCGATGCTCCGGATCGCGTAATAGCGATGGGTTGAAAGTCATGGTATGGCTGCCGCCGTTGGGAAGCAGGTTAAGGTAATCTTCCCAATCGCCATTGCCATCCGGGGCTTTGCCTCCCAATACCTTGCCCACCGAATTAACGTTTGCTGTGGGTCCATTGGTATCGGCGCCATTGGACGGGCACAGTGCGTTGGATAAGAATTTCCCCCGCGGCCGTCCATCCGGGCTGGCGGGTAATATGAACGAATCCGCCACCCAATAATTCCAACTCAACATACCGGGGCGATATTGCCGCCCGGTGGATTGGGTGCGGTATTTCCATGTTTCCTCTGTCCACAATTCCATCACTTTTCGACCCATTTCGTCGGCAGCATCGTCATCCCGCCCGTATTTTGGCGCCTTATTCAAGGCGCGAGCTTGCAACACTTCATGCCCCACCCAGTTATCCTTAAGCGCCTGGATAAACTCCGCCATCGAGCAGACCTTCTGGTCGTAAACCAGGGTTTTGACCGCCAGCAGCGAATCGACCGCAGTGGCATAGGTTACCGCCTCGATGGTCACATAGCCCAACTCCGCCCCGCCCTGGGTGATATCCAAGCCTTTCTGAGCGCAGCCCTTCACCAGGCAGGATACATACGGTGTGAGATGAAACGCTGACCGCACTGCTTCGGATTGCTCGTACAAATCCACAATACGCTTTATGATATGTCGGGTTTGCGCCTCATAAGCCTGCCAAAACTGCTCCCAGGTCTGAAATTGGGCTGCATCCCCGGTGTTTTCTCCCCAGCGCTGGGGCTGGTCGGCTTTCCCTGTCATAGGATCGACGAAGGGTACTAAATCATAACCGCCGGTAAGTGCCAGCTCGACTGCTTTCAACAGGTTCAAATTGGCATCCACCGTGCCGGAGCGGTCGTTACCCACCATGGTGTTCTCCAGGCAGCCTACCGGGGCGTAATCGAACACGTTATTCTCATTGATCAGGTGTGAGACGCCCGATTTTCGCGCCTGCAGCATCATGCCCGCCATGGAGCGTTCATCGAAATTGATCAAAAATGGCGAGCCCTGGCTGGCAGCGATCATCTCCACCACCCGCTCCAATAATTTATCCGGCGATCCGCGATGCAAGCGCACATTGGGTTTCGGCTCCAGGATGGGCGACATTTCGTCGATCACATCCATCATCACATAGGTGAGTTCATTGGTCATGTCCTCACCATTTGCCCCCATACCGGAGAGAGTCAACAACTGCCCATAGCCGGCGGTGATGCCCTGGTTGCCCCCGGTGCGGATCATGCCGTCATAGGCGGTGTTGCAATGTATCCAAAAGCACTTCAGCACATCTTTATCAAACTCTATGTCCACCCCCAATTCCCGGGATTTTTGCCACGCCGGATAGAGAAACTGGTCGATTCGTCCGAATGAGTCGCCCGGACCAGGGTAGTTTTCATCGGACATGACCAGCATATGTGTGAGCCATAGGGATTGGATAGCCTGCCAGAAGGTTTGCGGCGGCTCCCAGGGGACGATATTCAGGTTTTCCGCCATTTGCAGCAGCTCGTCACGACGCGCAGCATCAGGTTCGCTTTTTGCCAGACGGGTGCACTCTTTGGCATATTCGGCTGCCAGGTCGCGCGGCATGGTGGCGGCAGTCAGCATGGCTTTCAATTGACCGCCCTTTTTGCCGCTTTGTTCTGCCGGGGTCAATGCGGCGTAGGCTGCTTCCAGTTCTGCGTGCACCGATTTCCAACCCTCACGGATGATACGACCATAATCAGGTACTAAATGACCAGAGGTGGCGCCGGCGTTGCCGTATCCGTGGTTGTGAAACCAGAGCATGGCAGCCCGCGCACCTTTTGGACCATAGATAAGTTTATCGCGTTGCTCGGTTTCCTGCTTATTCAGGCAGCAGGAGGTTTGAACGTTGAAGCGCCCCCCGGTAATTAAATCGCAGGGCAGGATTTCCTTGGGCAGGTATCGCACCATAACCTCTTTGTTGAACCAGGCGCGGCGCTCCGGTAACGTCCATTTCCAAAATTCGGGGTGCAAGGCTACCGGGTTTGCTATCTGACGGAAAGAAGAGCGGAAGGTCTGTAAAAAAGAATACGTCTCAGGTACGATATAAAATGACATCTCGTTGTACTGGAAATCCCAGGGTGTACCGGTGGTCCAGGAGGTGTATTCGTTGTTCCAGGCGCGTTCCACCCCTTTAAAATAATAATCGCGCAGCCATTGGATGCGCGCCGTCATATTATAAGGTTCTTTGATAGTGTAATCGGAGGGCTTAATATCGCAATCAGTCATGGAACGGATCCTTTCAGGTAACTTTCTCCGTGATTTAGCATTTGGGACATGGTGCGGACGGCATTATCCGCATCTTTGCGTTCAATCGATTCGACAATTTGAACGTGAAATTGGTGAACAGCCTCGACCACCGGCGTGTTGCAGTACTGGCGAAAAAACTGCCCGGTGAGGCTGGTATAGACGGCTTTGAAGGAATTGATGATCAGGGGGTAAACCAGGTTGGCGGAGGCAATTGCCACCGTCAGGTGGAATTCATAATCCAGGTCGGTCAATGTGACGGCGTCGCTGCAATGAACCTCAGCTTCCGCTTTGAGGATGGCATGCATTTCGGATAGCTGCTGGGGAGTGCGATTCAGGGCTGCCAGACGGGCGGTTTCGGATTCGATGAGCAGGCGCCAATCGTACAAGGATTGGATGAACGCCGGGTCGAACTGACCGTTGTGATATGCCAGCAGTGATGAGAGGATAGCCATCGAGCCCGAGCGGCGGTAATCGTTGACGAACACCCCCCGCCGCGGGCTGATCTTCACCAACCCCTTGGCGTCCAGATCGACCAGCGCTTCGTGCAGCACCGGGCGGCTGACGCCCAGGCGGGCCGCAAAATCCCGTTCGGAGGGCAAACGTTCCCCGATCTTAAGCTCCCCGGAGAGGATCAGTTGCTCCAGGCGGGCGATACAGGCGTCCTTCAGGCTTTGCACGGCAAGCGGTTCGATAGTCGGTTGCATAGATTGAACTGGTAAAACCACCAGCCATATTAGTATAGCGAAAGAGGAGGGAGAAGTCAAGAGGGTTTCTTTTAAAACCCCATCATATGCTTTATATGTTCTGCATTCTCCACGCTGGTGACCCTCGCCAACAACTCAAACGCCACCTCCATAGCCGTAGCCGGCGAGGTGGAGGTGATCACGTTTCTATCCTTCACCATCGGCGCATCCACGACCTCCACGCCGAAAGCCGCCAGTTGTTTCCGCCTTCTCCCCTCTCCCAGGTGATAGGTGGTGGCTTTGCGCCCTTTGAGGATGCCACTGTTCGCCACCGGCAGTGCGCCGACGCAGATTGAGGCGATGGGTTTCCCCAGGTTGTCGAACCGGCGAATCAGGTCGGCAACCGGCTCGGAAAATGCCTCCTCATAGAACCCATATTCCTCAAAACCGCCCGGAATTGCCAGAGCGTCGAAATCCTCAGCCTGTATCTCAGAAAGCAGCATATCCGGGATGACTTCGATGCCAAACGTACCCACCACTTCCTTCTGCAAGCCCACCGTAACGACTTTGACTTCTTCGCCGCCCTCCGCACCAGACCAACCCAATACGTCATGGAAGGCGCCGGCTTCGTATATTTCAAATCCCTTGCATAACAGCAACAATACTTTTTTCATCATTGGACTCAAAATTTATAAGAAATCATTTTATTAGGAATACAGGAGTAAAAGGAAAACAGGTAAAATGATTTTTGTCGCCCGATTCCTGTTATCTAATTGCCGAATACCATTTTAGGGATACAGGAAAGCAGGAATATTGGCAATATTATTTTTAAAATTGCGAATCCCATTTTTGCCGATAAAGAAATTCATACGGTCAAAATCCAAATAACTGTAGCGGGGATCGATGATCCCCGCTACAAAATCACGCTTTTGAAGGTATTTTCCATACTAAAGCGCGTTGCTCTCCGCGTTCTCTGGATAAGCCTATCTCGCTTTCCAATCGATTGACCCAGGTTTGACAGGGTTGATCGTACGGTAAATCTAATTGTTGTTTGAGTTCTTTCCAGGTCATACCGGAAGGGTTTTTTAATAAAGCATTTTGAATTTGATCTCTAAACTCAATATAGCGCATCTATACACCTCAGATCATTCACTCTCAGTCATTCCGTCAAGGATTGCTATCACTTCCATTCTGCTATCCCACGGAACAAAAAGATGGTCGTGATAATACGCTGAGATGGTATTCACGCTGATGCCCGCCTGCGCCAGACGGCTGGTGATGGCTGCCAGGAAACCCACCGCCTCAAGCGATGAATGCACGGTCAGGGTGATGCATGCCCAAAGCGAATCGAAGGTTAAACCATGATCCGCTGCCTGTTGCTGTGCGGCAATGACCGTCATGCCTTCTTGCTCTCGGAATGTGCACAAAGGTTCAAAGGATAATTGAGCAAAACACTCCTGGCTGAGTGAGCAAAAAATATAAGGCTCATCACGCAAGGCAGGACTCATGGAATTTATTAATATTCGTAAATTGGTTTCACCGCTCATGATTTGCCTTACTGTGCTTGTCGTATTATCGTTTCAAAATAACCCCGGAATGAACATCCTGGTAGTCTTCATATAATCGATATATGCCTGCCCGAAATGGCGGATATTTTCGTTCTCTTCCACCCTGCCGGTGGCATATAGAAAAGCGCCGATTGCCAGGAGAATCCCCGCGGAGGATAAGGTCATGGATTTTAAGAACACGCCGATCCCCAGATAAAGCAGAGAGGCATATAAAGGGTGGCGGATATAACGATATACACCTGCCGTTACCAATTGGGTTGTATTTTCAAAACTCCCTTGTGGTTTTCCCATGTACCGCAAATAATAAAAACCATAAACCGCCAATCCAAGGGAAAGCAACAAAAACCCCCAGGAAAATATTTGATAAACAGAGAAAGGATTTTGAAACCATACTTCCAGGTTGTTGAGTATTAATAGGAGCAGCCCCTCAAAAACAAAAAAACGATAAAATCCATGTTTTTGCGGGTTTTTCAAAGATGGGATAGTAATCCAAATAATCGGCAAATTGAGCACAATAAACAACCATGCTTTCATCAAATATCTCCCTGGAATAATATACCATGATTTCCCCTGTCCTTCAGACATCCCCCCATTGCCGCAGAAAATGAGGGAAGATGAAGGGGATTCCTGGATTCCTATTATTCCTGGCCTCTTCATAAAAGTTTTTTATTTTTATTTCAGGAATGATTGCTTTTTCAACATTTTTATTCCCCATCACCTAATTACATGATTGACTATTAACTGATACCTTTCCCTCATAAATCTACATCCTGACTTAAAACAAAAACATCCCGGCAACCAGGCAACCGGGATGTAGGTTTTGTCTTACAGTTGACTACAACTTAGACAGCTTTATTTATTATTTGTCCGGTGCCGTCAAGAGAAGACGCCTGGTTGATCATATTCACGATCGCTTGCCCAGCTATTTTTTGCTGGTCTTGCGCTTGCTTCATTATCGCTACCGATAACTGAAGCGCAATTTCCTCAGCCGCCATACCGGTCGCCTGAGATGCTAAAGAAGTACTGGATGAAACTGATGATACGCTCATAAGATTATTATCGGTAGTTTATAAATTAACTTGAATCTTTAACCGGCTTCAGCAGGGACTGTTTTTGAATTGCGAGAATCTTTAATGATAAATGGTATGTATAGTAACAGACACATGACCATAGCAAGCACCTCCAACACCAGAATATACCATGGCCAGGGAGGCAAAACATCCATAAGGGAGGCTGTCTCCGGTTTGTGGGCAATGAACAAAAAATTGCTGCCAATCAACTGGTTTAGAATAAAGATAGCAATCATATATACATTCCCCCATAAAGCGATATGACCTAAAGTTTTCCAATATGGGCGAAACCCCTCAACCAGGGTCATGTAAATGGCAGCGGTAACTATCAACCCATGTGAAATGAAAACCTGGAAAAAGCGAAAATGGGGGAAACCATAAATTCCGGCATCGGGAGTGAGTAATGCCTGCATGGCTCCGGAAATGCCCAGAAAATAGGCAAATTCATAGATAGCATAATTTTTGGTGATAAGCATATAAGCACTTAAGAATACTAATATACTGCATAGATGAAAAGGCAGCATGGTTTGAATGGTCCATTGACCGGTGAAATAATTCCACAGGTGCCAACCAGTTTCATTAATAGTTAAGATGGCAGCGGCAATATACCTGAAATTGCGCTTGCCATTATCGGTAAACTTTTTACGGTTTATAAATATCAATATATTTAATAAAACCACACATGCCAAAGCGATCAAATGGGCTATGCCGAAAAGTTCAAATGGTGCGCCTGTATAATCTTTCACAAAAAATTGGGTCATATTTACCTCTATGATTTAAAGGGATAAAAAAATTCGGTTAACGATAGTGTGTTTCTTCAAAAAAGTCAATCGTTAAAATTAACCAGCTACCCCACAGTTTGCGATTCGTCATAGCGAGGAGCACAGCGCCGAAGCAATCTACACTCCGGTGACAAGATTGCTGCGCTTCGCTCGCAATGACAATTGAGTAGATCGTCTTTCAATAAGAAATGCGCTTGATCGCATTACAGAACAAAAAATAAAAATATATTACATCAGTAGTCGCCCTGCCGGATTTCGTTTGAATGACCACATACACATTAATAAAAATGGAACCGAATCGGAACATTCCTTGCAACGATTATATGCATATTGTCGTAAACCATGAATTCCTTTGAATTCACGACTAATTATGCTATATTATCCATCATCATCAACCAGTCGCTGGCATAATCTGGAGTATGAGTATTCAATATGGCATATGGCAAACGTCTCCCCACCGGTATGCAATACCGCCGCCAGGAACCCGGAACAGCAGAAGAAAGTGTCGCAGGGCAATATCAATACGTGCGCGTTCCCAGTCAACAATATCAAATTCCCCTATGGATGGTAGCGACTCTCTCTGCCGGACTGGTCACCCTATGCCTGTTGCCCTTTCTGCTGGCTTTGGGTTATTACGGATATTATCAATTCAGCGAAAAAATCATCCCCGGCGTGAAAGTAGGCGATCTGGAATTAGGCAACATGAATATCCGCAATGCTACGGCTGAATTAGGCGCTTATTATGACCTAAAACGAACGATTAACGTTTCCAACGGGTTCCAAACCTGGGAAGTTCCCCCCGCTCAACTAGGTCTTAGTATCGACACCGGCGCGACAATCTACAGAGCGTATAGCATCGGACATTACCAGGGGGTAAATGAAAACGTCGATCAAATACTTACCAGTTTATCGGAAGGCTGGCAAGTATCACCCGTGGTATCCTTCGATGTTGTAACCGCCCGTCAAGGATTAGAAACCATCGCCAGCCAGGCTGGTAAGCCTGCCCAAGATGCTTCTATATCGTTGCAAGATGAGAAATGGGTTATCACCCCCTCAAAAATCGGCTATGCCGTCAATATCACGGACTCATTGAAAACATTAGAAACTCATGCAGACGTCGTCATGGCCGAGGGATACTTGCAATTGAATATCATGCCCGTGGCGCCAAAAGTGAGTGATGTTTCGGGGGTGAGAGAAGCAGCACAAAAGTTCCTTGAGAAAACCGTAGAAATCAATGCTTATGACCCCATATCCAATGAGTTCTTTTCCTGGCCGGTGCCCGCAGAAACCCTGGGAACGTGGATCAAGGCTGAAGCGGGGGAAGAAACCCCTGTGGTGGGCATTGAACCCGCCCAGGTAAGCACTTTTCTCAACAACATGGGTGCCACTTTAGGAGATACGCGCTGGGTAGATGTTGAAAAATACAGCACCGATCTGGCGCAGGCAATTGCTCAGGATACGCCCTATTGGGTGATGATTAATCACAAACCCACCACATATACGATTCAAAAAGGGGATACGCTGCTAAAAATTTCCTGGAAAGCAGGTTTCCCTATGTGGTTCCTGCTGAATGCTAACCCGGGATTGGATGCCGAGAACATGGTGACCGGGCAAACCATTATCATTCCCTCCAAAGATGAAATGTTGCCTCTGCCCGTGATCCCCCACAAACGTATTGTCATGTCGATCAAAAAACAACGCATGATGGTTTATGAAAACGGCGAACAAATCAAGAAATTCGTCATCAGCACTGGCATCGACAAATCGCCCACCCAACCCGGCGTCTTTCAGGTGCAGTCGCACAAAGTCAACGCCTATGCCTCGGAATGGGATCTATACATGCCTCATTTTCTGGGGATATACGAAGCCTGGCCCGATTTCATGAATGGCATCCATGGATTGCCAACCCTTTCCAACGGTACCCGCCTGTGGGCAAATGTTTTGGGTAAACCGGCTTCCTATGGATGCATCATACTGGCGTTGGATGACGCCAAATGGCTCTACAAATGGGCGGAAGACGGTGTAGTGGTTGAAATTCGCTCTTAGGATTTAAGCATATTTTCCGGCATGCGCACTGCGATCACCTCGCCGCGAGCGCATACTTCCCCCCCGGCTGAAAGTGTCACCTCAACGACCACCTTCCGCCATTTGATTTGCTTCACCATAGCCCTTAATTCAAGCGCATCCCCCAAGGGAGTAGGTTTCAGATAATTCACATGCAGTGAACCGGTCACAAACCTTACCGGCGGTTCGGTGTCCATGGCGCGTCCTTCTGCCCGGTAAACAGCCGCAGAGGCGGTTCCCGTGGCATGACAATCGATCAAGGAAGCGATCAAACCTCCATAGACATACCCCGGAATAGCCATGTGATACGGTTTTGGCTGAAAGGTGCATACCGCGTCTTCGCCATCCCAAAAACTTTTAATTTGCAGACCGTGTTCGTTTAACCGCCCGCAGCCATAGCAATAACTCAATTCGTCCGGATAATAATCTTGAAAAGCTTTTTCGGTCATAGCGCAACCTCATTTGTTTTCAGTACTCCGTTTTCAGTTATCGGTGAGAAATTTCAGGTGATCAGGTAAATAGAATATTCTATAAAATCATTCGTGGATGTTGCCTATAGAAAAAACAGGAACAATATCAACGAAACAATTGCCTATATTGATTGGAAGCTGCATACTCTCGGATATGCTGAATACGCCGAATGATCATAGGATGCGAGCCAAGGGCTTCGCTTAAACTGCCCATCCACGTGTCATCCTCCGCGTCAATTTTTCGATATGCCAATTCCATACCTTCACGCGTCAGGCTTCGTTGTCCGGCAACCAATTTTATCAGTGCACTTATGGCTTTTTCAGGCTTCCTGCAAGCCAGTAACCCGGCGCGATCCGCGGAATACTCACACATCCTGTTCCACCATAAGAAGGCCAACATCAATAACGCCGAGGCCGAGGAAGGGCTGGGGATGCCTGCCATACCTCCAATCAGCGAATTCAACCAGGTATGCCCCAATTGGATATGACCCAACTCATGCCCCAGGATAAAACTTAATTCATCCTGGTCCATCACGTTGAAAAGGGATGAATATAACACCACAGCCTTCGGTTCCGACAACCCGAAAGTATAGGCATTCAACTGGCGGCTGGGTGTCACAAAAACATCCACCTCACCGGGTCGGATACGCTGTTTACAGGTTTGAATAAGAGGATAAATCTCCGGCCCGCTATTCGGAGTCACCCTTTGAGCATTTTCCACCAGATGGCGGTGCGCAGAACGACTGGTGTAGAATGAAATTAAAAGCGCCAGAGTGACAAATAACACACTGGCGCAAAGGGTGGCAGTAGCCGTTAAGGCGATGACCAGCATAACCACCGTTATGGTTAAAAACAAAACGAAATGTTCACCCGGGTATCGATATGTGGTATCCCCTGCCATTTATTTGACCCCGCGTACCAACAATCGAAGACCCTCAACAGTCACAACTTCAACACGAGACCCTTCTGCTAGAAATTCTTCACCCTCGACCAGGGTCGCGCTCCACAATTCACTGGCTACCTGTACCATCCCGGATGGATTGAGAGGGGTACGGCAATATCCCACCCGTCCCACCAGGCTTTCCATCCCAGTACGAATGGGGGATTTTTGAGCGCGTATGGCAAACAGCATTATTCCGAAAAATATCAATCCGGTGATAATCGAAGTCCCGACCACCAATGGCACCGATACCCGTTGGAATGAAGGGGTGGCGCTGGTGTTAAATAATACCAATGATCCCACAATAAGCGATCCTACCCCTGCAGCGGTCAATGCGCCATGAGTAGGCGCTTTTATATCCAAGATAAACAACACAAACGCTGTCGCCAGGAAGATAATCCCAAACCAGTTAACGGTGATAATTCCCAAACCGTAGGTAGCCAGAGCCAGGCATATCACGCCAATAAACCCTGCTACCCAACCACCAGGGCTGGAAATCTCGATCAAAATAGCCTGTACGCCGATCGCAATCAAAAGAAACACAATATTGGGGTCGGTTAAAGTATCTAAAAATTGTTCGATAAATGATTGAGGCAGCCGGTTTACGACAACACCGGAGGTGCGCAATGACCGGGTACCATTTAGCGTCGAAACCTGGAAACCATCCAGTTTAATAAGCAGATCGTCCAGGTCTTGGGCTTCAAAATCAACCAATCCGATTTGTAGCGCTTCACTCACCGAAACAGCTTTGGCAGATTGAATGGTTTCCTCCGCTAATTTCACCGCTTCTTCGCCCCTGTCTTTAGCCAGGGCGCGCACCTGAGCTTTCAGAATTTCTTTTTCCTTGGCTTCCATGGTTTCGCCCAGGTCTTCGCCCTCAGAACCAACTGGACTGGCCGCGCCTATGGCTGTTTCCGGTGCCATGGCTGCTGCATGACCTGCCAATGTGATTACGGTACCAGCGCTGGCTGCCATGCCGCCTCGCGGACTCACATATACCACCACTGGAATATCACTGGCGCGTATGGCTTTTACGATTTCACTCATTAAAGTTACGCTGCCCCCAGGTGTATTCAATTCAAAAATCAGCAGTTCTGCGCTATTTTGTTCCGCATACCGCAAACCCCTGGAAAGATATTCCTGCATAGCAGGCGTTAACGGACCATCGGCGGTAAGCACAACGACCAACGGTACTTCCGCTTGCGAGTAAACCGAAGCGGGAATAAAAGCCGCCACTAATCCCACTATGATCCAGATGAGAAAGACTAAACGCCAAGGTAATTTATTTATAATTAAAATTGTCCTTCCAAATAAGCCCGGGTACGTTCTTGTTGCGGGTTTTCGAAAACTTGTTGGGCAGGTCCACATTCGACCACTTCGCCTAAATACATAAACACAACATAATCAGCCAGGCGTTTTGCCTGACGCAAGATATGCGTTACTAATACTATTGTATATTCATTTTTCAGATCAAGCAATCGTTGTTCGATACGTTGGGCGGAAATTGGGTCCAGTGCAGAGGTAGGCTCATCACCCAGCAGCATTTCCGGTTCCACGGCTAATCCGCGCGCCAGGCACAAACGTTGTTGTTGCCCAATCGATAGACCGGTAGCCGGAGAGCGCAGGCGATCCTTGACTTCATCCCACAATCCGGCTTCGCGCAAATGGTGTTCTACAGCATTGTCCAGATCATGTCCACGTTTCATATTATGGATGCGCAACCCATATGCCACATTATCATAGATAGACATGGGTAATGGGTAAGGACGCTGCGCCAGTAAACCAGCCTTTTTACGAATTTCTGTAACATCCACATTTGGCGCGTATATATTCTCTCCATCGATCAATACTTTTCCGGATATGCGCGTCCCATCGGTCAACTCCAGGAATCGATTGATCGTTTTAAGTAATGTGGTTTTCCCACACCCGGAGGGCCCCATAATCACCGTGATTTGGCGTTTGGGAAACTCTAAATTTACATTCTTTAAAGCAGCAGTATTTCCGTAAAATGCGTTTAAGTCAATCGTTTGGACATGCGAATCCATGCGACGTATCTCCCGTGATTGGTTTATTTTAATGCAAAACGGCTCAAACGGCTGGATAACCAGCGTGAGCCCAGGCTGATGATAAGAACGATAAAGGTCAACACTAAAGCAGCAGAATATGCCCTTTGCTGCACCTCAGGGAAAGGTGTACCTAACTGGAAAAAGACCGCCAACGGCAATGAGGCTACCGGTCGAAGCAAGCCGCTTGGTAAACGGTCAGTATAACCGGCGGTGAACAGGACGGATGCCGCGTCACCGATACCGCGCCCAAACGCCAACAAGATAGCGGTGATAATTCCGGGTAAAGTCTGGCGAATGACAACGTGAATGGCGGTTTCCATGCGGGTAGCTCCCAGGGCAAGCGAGGCTTGTTCAAGATCCCGCGGCATCATACGGATCACTTCATCCATGGCACGGGTCATGATAGGGAGTTCTAACAACGCCAGGGTAATGATGCCCCCCAGTAATGATGCCCGCATCCCCATCGCCAACATCAGGATAAACCCAAAAGCCCCATAAACAATGGAAGGTACACCCCATAATACATCCAGAGATAACCGCACCCAATCCGAAATTCTGGATTTGCGGCTATACACCCCTAAATACAGGGCGATGGGCAATCCCAACAATAATGCCAGCAGTGTGCCTCCGCCCGCCAGGTATATCGACCCGACAATAGCGTTCAGGATTCCCCCTTCTTTACCCAGGTAATAACCGCCTTTTGGGGTTTGGGTCAACATTGCCCAATTAAGCGATGGTAATCCTTTCACAATTACGGTAAACAATATCAATCCCAGGCTGCTGGCTACCAACAAAAACGAACAAACCATGATAAATTTAAAAATTGCTTCTTCCACCTGCCTGCGTTTCATCTCCTGGATCTCCTAACAATACGCCTTAATATCAGGGTGGATAAAATATTGAACACCAACACCACCAGTAGTAATATTAACGCCGCTCCCATTAAAGCCGCATCATACAGGGGAATGGTCAGCATTTCACCATAATTATTGGCGATGAGAGCAGGCAATGGATACGCCGCATCAAAAATCGAAGTAGGCATGTGCGCGACATTTCCAACGACCATCAATACAGCCATGGTTTCCCCAAGAGCTCGTGAAGCGCCTAAAACAACCCCTGCGATTACTCCCGGTAGGCTTTGCCGCATCACGATATATTTTATCGTCTCCCATTGTGTGGCGCCTACTGCCAGAGATGCCTGGCGCAAACCGGTGGGGACCGCTTGTAATACCTCATATGTGATAGCAATAATGAACGGGGCAACCATGACCGCAAGCACCAAACCGCCAGCCATGATACCAAAACCGGTTGGATTATTCACCGCAAAGAAGGGGATATAGCTAAAACACTTATTCATGAAAGGGGCAAAGGTATTTTGAACCCAAGGGACTATCGCCAGCATTCCCCAAACACCATACACAACCGATGGTATCGCTGCTAATAAATCGAGTAACGGTTTCATGATCATCCGCATGGATGCGCGTGCATATTCAGATAAATAAATAGCGCTTAGCAAACACACCGGCACTGCAAACACCATGGCGACGATTGTTACCCACATCGTGCCGGCAATGAACGGCAAAAATCCAAACTGGCTTTTTATCGGATGCCAGGTTTGTCCTAAAAGCAACGACCAAATGGATTGCGTTTCCAATATGGGTTGTGTGCGCAACCACAATGCCACTACCAGTAATACAATTAATAAAACCGGTAACAGAGAAATCGACAAAAAGAGTTTCTCTGTAAAACGCTCCTTGCCCCCCCTGGAGAGCGTAAGCAAGGAGCGGATTTGATTATAAAAGGTCTTAAACCAGGCTGTTTTCGAATTATTCATCCAATTTCCTTAACGTATTTTGGATAAACTCGCCTCCAATTGATCTGATGTCAAAGCGACAAAACCGGCATCGCCGACAAATTGCTGCCCATCGGTAAGCGCCCATTGAATGAAAGCCTGAACCAATCCCGAAGGTTTTCCCTTGGTCACCAGATTCAACACCCGCGCCGGAGGCGATGGGTACTTGGCTTCGGCAACCATCTGAGAGGCTTCAGTTTTGGTTTCGAGTAATTCTTCTGCTTCCACTAATCCATTGCCATTTACATCAATTGGAACTGTGGTCGAGCCCTCCACCGGCTTATTCGTGTTTGAATCATAGGCATACCCAAGGTTATTAAACCCAATGCCGAAAGGGTCTTTGATGACAGCATCTAACAAACCCGGGTCGCCATACACGCCAATGCCCAATAAATCTTCTTGCTTGTTATTATCCAGGAATTTTGCCCAGGTTTCTGCTGCGCCGCACGAGTCGGATCGCGTGTAAACATGGATCTCATCGGTGATTTCAGGGCGACCAACCGCTTCTCCCCAGGTTTTTATCTCGCCGGTAATATATATCTTAATGAATGTTTCTTTCGTCAACCCCTTGTTTGTAAGATCTTCCAGAACAGGATTAGATATACTGATAGTAGGGAAAACAGCGTCTTTGACGACACCGACCCAATACGCACCTATTTCTTCTTCTTCAGGGAATATATCTCGAGAGACCATGCCAATATCCACTGCTCCAGCTAATGCATCTGCCATGCCCTTTCCAGCTCCACCTGCCGATACATCAAATTGTACCTCAGGATGGATTTTTGCGTATTCTTCTGCCCAAACTGTCATCATGGGATACAATGCCCAGGCGCCCGAAACCGTGATGTTGCCTTTTTGAGTCGCTGCGTTGTTTCCTGATGAGGTCTTTGCGCCACAGGCGGTGACGAATAATGCCAGGATCAGCAAGGCAATAACAATTATGGAAAGCTTTGATGTTTTTTTCATTGAAACCTCCAGAATAAAATTTTTGTTATTGGATGAGTGTTATTATATTCTCTATATAGTCTAGTCCTTTAGTCGTATATTGAGGTACACACAAACCTTCCTCTAGAACAGAGGCAACTCAGGTGTTTAATCGTGTTGTGGCGACGATGAGGGCTCTTCTAATTTTAGGTGGGCATCCTCCACCCGTTTACAAACATCCATCAGGCTTGTCTTATCCAGAATATCGCTGATGGCATTGCGGACATCCAACATCACCAAACGAAGTCCACAAGTACGTTCATCAGGACAACCACATGGTTCATACGCCATCTGGCTAACACATCGAATAGGCGCCAAAGGACCATCGAGAATGCGAATAATATGACCTAAAGTAATTTCATCCGCGGGACGGGCAAGATAATACCCCCCTCCAATGCCCATTTTGCTATGCAGCAATCCGGCATTTTTTAAGGTCAGGAGTATTTGCTCAAGGAATTTTGCCGGGATTTTCTCCCGCTCGGCTATCTCTTTTATCTGCACGACACCATTACCTGTCTCGGGTTCGAGAATTGCCAGGTCAATCATGGCACGCAAACCATATTCACCACGTTTGGATAATCTCATATGCTCACTAATAGTATACTAAATATATAGAGTTTATAATACTAGTAGGATACATGAGTTTATTCGATTTGTCAAGATTAAAAAAAATCCGCCAGGTTTATCGCTTACAAAACCCGGCGGATAACAAATGATTGGTTGATCTGTCGTTTTGTATGTATAGCCAAATTCTTACTGGCATTGAGGCTCGGTTGCAGCGTGCATAACCAACAACCTACATCTTACTCCAAAAAACGAACTGAGTGACCATTAATGGTGAAAATTCGATAAGCGCCTCCTGTGTGTGCACTAATAAAATTGTATGGAGAATACAGTAGAATTTTTTGGACATAAAGATTCTAACCGTCACCTCCTTGATAGCTACGCTTATGGATTGGTTATTTAATGTTCTGAATAAATAATATAGAAAAACAGGCGGCTTGTCAATAATAATATTGTAAGGACATTTTTATGTAACAAAATTGAAATATTTGCAAAAAATTTTTCAAACACACCATCTCATGATTACCGGCTTTCATTGCCAGGCCTAATTGCTCAAAACTACTCATCATCCAATCACGGATTTCGAGATATTTGGGGTTATTAAATTCAGGTAAGCACATAGGCTGGTATTGTTAATAAAAATTATCCATTTATTGTTTTTGAAAGGAGATGAAATTTATAGTATAAATATGTGAATTAATCATATTCTATAGTTTGATGGTCGCCGTACTCTTTATCATTTGTTGAAATATTCAATTTTCAATCTGCACAATTAGCGATCAGAACAATAAACATTTCGGGTTTGAATGATCGGGCGTTCGTTGAAAATTTCGTTGAAAGATCAGGGATAGCATTTTGAAATATACACATCAACTCTTGCAATTTTTAATATTACATGCCTACTACCAATGACAACATAATCAGGCTGGTGCATTTTCCGACCCTTCCAGCTGCGCCGAGCAATGTTTGCGCATTGCCAAAGAATACGAGCCGCGAGGACAATTCAGCCAGAGATACAACACCATGTTTGCCCTCTTTAAGGACCTCCATGATCGTATTCAAGAACCCTACAATCAACTGGCGCGTATTCCATAAGTATCTTTTCTTGAAAGTATTTTTAATATAAAAAAATGAAATAACTGCGAAAAAAACATGGCTGAAACCGCTCAACTCTTTATCACTTGTATAATTGACACGCTCTATCCCGAAATCGGGGAGGCGGTTGTCCAGGTATTAAAGCGCGCCGGGGTTAAACTTGAGTTTCCTCCGGGGCAAACCTGCTGCGGTCAACCGGCATTCAACGCCGGGGTACGCGATCAAGCCCGCCTCATGGCGATCCATACCATCCGGGTTTTTGAAAATACCAGCGGCCCAATCGTTATTCCCTCTGGCTCCTGCGCCGGTATGATACGGCATCAATATTCTGAGCTTTTCGCCAATGACCCGCAATGGCTTCCCAAGGCAAAGTCTTTGGCAGGCAGGGTGTATGAATTCAGCGAATTTCTCGTGGATTATTTAGGCATTACCGACGTTGGCGCCCGCTTTCCTCACAGAATCACCTATCATGCATCGTGCCACCTCAACCGTGAGATGGGCATCGATCGTCAACCGCGAGCCTTGCTCTCCAAGGTGAAAGATGCCGAATTCGTCGAACTGCCCTCCGCGACCGATTGCTGCGGTTTTGGCGGCGTATTTTCGGTTGAACATCCCGAGATCTCTGCGGCAATGTTAGAGCGCAAAATCGCCAACATCGAAGCCTCAGGCGCGCCGTTGATTGTTTGCGGTGACGCCGGCTGTATCACCAATATCAACGGCGGTCTGCACCGGCGCGGCAAACCCCAACGAATGTTACATATCGCCCAGGTGTTGGCCAGCACCTGACGCAATCAAAAATTTGGCAGTAACCAATTTTCTACCATGACCAGTCCATTTCGCACTCACATCCGCCAGGCTCTGGCAAATCCCAATTTACAAACAGCTTTGGATAACAATGCCGAGCGGCGTATAAACGCTCGCATTCAAAATTACGCCTTCCTCCCCGAAGATGTGCAGGTGATGCGCCAGCGCGCCCACAACATTCGCACCGATGTGGTCGCAAATCTAGCCCGCTACCTGGACCAATTTATCGCCAACCTCCAACAAAATGGCATCATCGTCCATCAGGCAGCCGATGCAAATGAATCAGTGAATATCGTTTTGGATATCGCAAAACAACACAATGCTCACCTGATTTCCAAATCCAAGACCATGGTTGGAGAAGAAATCGAATTAAATCCAGCTTTAGAAGCCCATGGGTATGAGGTGGTGGAAACTGACCTTGGCGAATATATTGTTCAAATCCGCCATGAACACCCTGCTCATATCATTACTCCAGCCGTCCATTTACGGCGTGAAGATGTGGGGAAAACGTTTAACGAGTTGCTGGGAGTTCCCTATACCGACGATGTGGCAACCATGGTGGCTGTCGCCCGGCGAACGCTGCGGGACATCTTTCTAAAAACCGATATTGGCATTTCGGGCGTAAATTTTGGCGTCGCTGAGAATGGGATGTTGTGTGTCCTGACCAATGAAGGCAATGGGCGTATGGTTACCACGCTGCCGCTAGTGCACATCGCGTTGATGGGCATCGAACGCCTGGTACCCTCGCTGGAAGACCTTGCATCATTGCTTTATCTATTACCGCGCTCTGCCACCGGTCAAAAACTCACCGTTTACACTAACCTGATCCGCCAACCCGCCGTCGATAGCGATGGTCCGCGTGAACGTCACTTGATCTTGTTGGATAACGGCCGCAAGTTAATGAGTAATTCGCCTTTCCATGAAATGCTATATTGTATCCGCTGCGGTGCGTGCATCAACGCCTGCCCGGTTTTTCGCGAGATCGGCGGACATGCATACGTGGGTAAATCAGGAAAACACACGCCTTACCCCGGGCCAATGGGCTCTGTAATCTCCCCGGCGCTTTTTGACGCACAAGACTTCGGTCATCTGGCACGCGCCAGCAGTTATTGAAAAAGATATAAAGGAATTGGGGATAAACCGTGTGGTGATTGGCGCCTGTGCTCCATCCTTGCACGAGCAAACCTTCCGCAATACTGTTATGCGCGCCGGTTTGAACCCTTATCTTTATTATCATGTTGGCATACGTGAACAAGATAGTTGGGTTCACTCGGATGACAAAGAGGGTGCTACTGAAAAAGCCATTCGTTTATTGGCGGCTGGTATTGCTAAGGCGCGTTTATTAACACCCCTTGAACCCATCCATTTAGGTGCTGAACGACATGCCCTTGTTATCGGCGCGGGTGTGGCTGGTCTACGCGCTGCATTAGATACTGCTCAGCAAGGAATCCATGTCACCCTGGTAGAAAAGGCATCTTTTTTGGGTGGGCGTATGGCGCAGTTGAATTCGATTTTCCCTTCCGGCGAAGCGGCGGTAGATTTGCTTAAGCAATTAATCCATGAAGTAGTAGAGCATCCATTAATCACGGTTTTCACGCAAGCCAAGGTGACAAACGTTGACGGATATATCGGCAACTACGAAATATCCATACAACAAGATGGACGCGGATTTCAAAGCGATATTGAAGCGGAAGCTTTAATGGCCGCCTGTACACAAGAAGTTCCCAATGAATTCGATTATGGAATAACAAAACGGAAAGTGATATACCGCGCCTGTAAAAATTGTTATCCACCACTACCCGCAGTGGATTGGGAAAATTATAATGGCGAACCCATTCAAGTAGATGGTAAATCCATCGTCTTGAAAAATGAACCAAAACTCTTTAACATAAAAGCAGGCGCAATTGTTATGGCAACCGGTTTTGATCCGTATCAACCGAGCCAGGGCGAGTATGGTTTTAGCGAATTACCTGAAGTCATTACACTACCTCAGTTAATCCGTTTCCTTGCTCTTAACCATGATAAGAAAGAATTGATCTGGAACGGGCGAAAAGTACGGGATGTCGCTTTCATCCATTGCGTGGGCAGCCGTCAGATCGAGGGTGTTGACGAACCACAACCCGATGGACAGGTTAACAATTATTGTTCCCGGGTTTGTTGTACCGCCACCTTGCATATGATCGAGGAATTGAACAAGTTATATCCCGATTTGAACATCTATGATCTGCACGAAGATATCCGCACTTATGGACGCGGCCATGAAGACTATTATTTACGAGTTCTAGAATCGAAGGCTCGTTTCCTGCGCTTCACCGGCACTGAACGCCCCATTGTCATGGCTGCGCCGTCAGGCGATACACACCCGGTGCTGGTTCACATCAAAGACACATTTACTTATGGCGATGAGATTGAAATCGCGGCCGACCTGGTTGTTCTGGCTGTCGGGATGGTGCCTCGCACAGTGGATGACCTGGTGCAAATGTTGAAAATCTCTCGCGGCAACGACCGTTTCTTGTTAGAAGTACACCCCAAACTTCGCCCTGTTGAAACATCAGTGAATGGGATTGTACTGGCTGGTACAGCCCAAGGACCAATGAATATCCAGGAAAGCCTGACCGCTGCATCTGCCGCATCTGCAAAAGTGGCAACCTTGCTTGGGAAAAGCAAGGTCGAATTACCCCCCTTTGTAGCGCATGTTGATGCAGACAAATGTGAAGGAGATGGTATCTGCATAGATATATGCATAAGCGAGGGCGCATTAGCATTGGTCACTTTTGGTGAAAATGGAAATGAAGTTAAACGGGCTGTCGTCACCCCTGCCAACTGTGCTGGTTGCGGTGCTTGTGTCGGGGTATGCCCAAATCGAGCTATCGATGTGCAAGCCTGGACCCTTGCCCAATACGAAGCCATGGTAGATGCGATTGCCATGGATTATGATTTCGCAGAGGAAGTAGCATGAGTATACAATCGGAAACCCAATCACGCGCCGATTTGCTTAAACGCTTACGTGAACAACACAGCCAAAGCGTAACCCAAACGCAAGCATATTACAAAGAACAGCGGAGCATTCATACCCAGATTTGCAGCATTATCCGCGACACACCCAAAACCGTTCCCGAGGTGGCAGAGGCAGTCGATCTTCCTTCCCAAGAAGTTCTATGGCATTTGACTACCATGAAAAAATACGGTCTTGTAGTTGAGAGCGGTATGTGCGGTGATTATCCTCTTTACCAGAAGGTGGATCAACCATGAACAATCGTCTTGACCCAAAAATTCTCAAAGAACTCAAAGAATACGGTGCTGTAGGAATTGAAAAATGTTTCAATTGCGGCAATTGCACTGCCACCTGCCCTTTAGCAACTGACGATTATCCATTTCCGCGCAATGTTATCCGCCGTATTCAATTGGGACAAAGAGAGCATCTCAAACGCCAATTAGACCCCTGGTTGTGCTACTATTGCGGTGATTGTTCAAATACCTGCCCTAAAGGCGCCGAGCCAGGCGAGACCATGATGTCCACCCGCCGCTGGTTGACCGCTCAATATGATTGGACAGGACTGGCGCGAAAGTTTTACACCTCTGCAGTCTGGGAAATCGGAGCTATTCTTTTCGTTGCTTTCTGCGTGGTATTACTGTTTGTATTTTTCGCCGGACCTATGGAAACTGACCATACCGCACTCAACACCTTTGCCCCGGTTCATGCTGTGCATATTGGCGATTGGATCATGGCAGGTTTTCTATCCTTCTTTTTGTTGACCAACATCTTCAGAATGTATCTCTTTACGATCGTCCAGGGAGAGAGAACCCCAATTCCCATTTCAATATACATCACCGAAGCCTGGCACCTTATCTATCACTTTATCACCCAAAAAAGCTTTGATAAGTGCGATGAACAACAAAAAGGATTTATCAAAAAGACTCGTTGGCGCAACCACTGGCTCTTGGTGAGCGGCTATGTAATTATGTTAATCATGATAGTTGGGTTCTTGCCCTGGTTCCAAACAGAAAATATATACCCAATTTATCACCCTCAACGCTGGCTTGGGTATTACGCCACAATTGTTCTGTTATTTGGAGCTATCGATAGTCTTTGGGGACGGATCAAAAAAACCCACCAGATGCATCGGTTTTCTCACATGAGTGATTGGATATTCCCAATCCTTCTGATTTTAACCACGATTTCCGGGATATTGGTACATGGGTTTCGCTATTTGGATATGCCCCTCCCAACTTATTACAGCTATGTCATTCACCTGGCTGTTTTGGTACCCATGCTGGTATTAGAAGTACCCTTTGGTAAATGGTCGCATTTAGCATACCGCCCATTCGCAATCTACTTTCAACATGTAAAAGCCAAAGCTTTAGAACAAGAAAGGACAAGTGAAGCATTCGCATCAACCGGTTCAGATTAATCATAAGTAAATCAATGAATATATTTAGTAATAATCGAAAGGAGTGAAAGATGATTTCCCCCGAAACTCTAAGATTCTATTCATTATTTGCAAAACAAGATTCATCGATGTTAACCAAAATTGCAATGCTATCACAAGAACTTGAGTATGAAACCGATCATCAAATATTTTTAGAGGGTGAAGTCGCAAAAACACTGTATCTGATTTTAGAGGGCAGTGTCGTATTAACTATGAATATGGGAGAAGTAGGAGAACAAAATATTGAGGAATTAGAACCACTTTCCAAAGGTGAAGTGATTGGTTGGTCATCAATGGTCAAACCACATATTTATAAAATGGGCGCATATACGAACCAAAAATCACGATTGATCGCTTTTGATGGCGAAAAACTGCACGAACTTTTCGATAATAACCCGGAGTACGGATATTATTTCTTTCAAAGATTATCTGAGGTAATTGGAGCGCGCTTGATAAGCAAATGTGTGCAATTGATGAGTCTGGTTGTTTAATCTGGATTTCTGTGATCGCCAAAAGACAGTTTATATTAACGCGGTCACAAATTATATAAACAATTCTAAACAATATAGGAGAGAATAAATGACTGAAAAAATGGTGGTTGTATGCAACGGCGATGAAGCCAAAAATATTATGCCTACATTAATCTTTGCCTCCTCAGGTTTGAGCATCGACTATGAAGTGCATATCTTTTTCTGCCCGGCAGGCACAAAGTGGGTATTAAAAGATGAACTTGAAAAACTTGGCACACCTAAAGGTTTGCCCAATCCGGTAAAGCTTTTCAACGACATCCTCGATCTAGGTGGTAGAGTTGTTTTATGCGAACTGGCTCTAGAAAATAAAGGGGTTTCCCCTTCAGATTTACGCGATAGCCGGATACTTATCGAAAAAGCGCCGCCATTTCTCATGGCTGCAGATGGCGCAACCATGACGTTTACATTCTAAACCTGTTTTCCTTGATTTACACCATTTGCCCTTACTGAATCCTTTCAAGTAAGGGCATTTATTTATATATCTCGTTCTGTCAGGTGAATTAAATCGGCATTTTCAGGATCATGGATAAAACCCCAAAATGCATCTCGTGGTCGATAGGAATCGCCCATGCTTTTTCGAATCATATGGATTGTTCTTCTAAGATCCATTCCCTCCACAGTTATATTGACCACATTTCCCCTTTCAAGAGGACACGCTGATGCCAATGTAGAAACAAATGCAATGCCATAACCTGCCGCAACCATTCTTACAATCGCTTCTGCATTTCCCAATTCCATAAATATATTTAGATCATTGAGTCCGATATCGAATTTTGCTAATTCGGATAATACGACTCTTCTCGTACCCGAAGTTTCTTCTCGAATGATGAAAGGTTCCTCTAGAATTTCAGCCGGTTCTATCACGCTTCGGAATGCCCATCGGTGATTAGCCGGCACAATTAATGCGATCCTGTCTCGAAAAAATACCTGAGCTTCAAAGCTGGAATCAAATATTTCACGGCTAAGAACACCAATATGAGCCTTTTCTTCAAGCAATCGTAAAGTTACATCTTCAGGGGTACATGCCATTATTCCCACCGATACGCCAGGATATTGCTGGCAAAACCTGGCAGCAAATTGGGGCAATATATACTTTCCGGCTGTTGTACTGCAAGAGATGCGCAGCTCTCCAACAATATCGGTTTGTATCGAGCTCATCATGGATTTTAAATTTATCGTGTCATTCATTAGTCTGCGAGCCCAGGGTAATAAGAGTCTTCCGCCTTCGGTCAATTTAATTCCGGTATTTGTGCGTACAAATACGTTCACACCTATTTCTTTTTCAAGTGATTTTATATGGTGGCTTACTGTAGGTTGACTTAAATGCAATTGCTTGGCTGTTTCAGAAAAATTCAAGGTTTCTGCAGCCCGCAGGAAGGTTTTGAGCTTGTTAATATCAACCATTTTTTATTTCCTTACGTTATATTTTCATTGAGGAGATACTATAACGCAATGCTGAACCTAATAGCTAAGAGGCGTTTATTTGGGTATCAAATATTGCATTAATTGGGATAATAAAATATACGGAATCAAAACAATTACTCCTAACAAAACGCCCAATTCATTCCACAAACTGCTGCCTGAAGCTGGCTTCCCTCTTAAACGACTGATTAAGGCATCAAAGGTATTTCCATACAAATTGCCAAAAGTAATCATCCGCAGATACGCCATGATCGATTTTGTCGTTTCCTCGCCATAATAACTCAGCAAGCGCTGGTAAGCTGTTGGTTCGGGGTGACCATGACTTTCGGCATAATGTTGTGCAAATAATAAAGCAACGGCTTCGTGTTCCGGAAAATCACCGATTTCTCCTTCCAATAATTTTTTCAATTCATCTTCAGGGACGCCCTCTGCTAAAGCCGCTTGACTATGCCCGTAAGAGCAATACCGGCAGCCATTGACGCCCGTCACAACCAACATAATTTTTTCCGCGAAGGCTTTGCTGATTTTTTGAGATTTTCTGGCATACCGCATGTACTCGATATTTTCAGAAAAATGGTTGATATCTTGAAAAAGAAGCGGGATGGTATAGATGCGTTTTGAAAATACACTATTCATGATGAAATTTCCGTTAATCAACTGTTAGCTTTTTTGAAGTGTTTTTCTTAGACAATCTTCTCGATAACATTTAACGCCAAATGAGATTAGCGCAAACAAGCATACCAATATTATACTCAGCGCCAGAATTTTCCACGACGCAAGCGGTTCCGGCTTCACAGTATCCAACTCAATTTCAGATAACATACCCACGGTTGTGGTGCATGGTGTTTCTGCGATCACAGTGGTATCCAAATTGGCGTGTGAGGCAAACATGAGCAATTTCTCCTGGCAATCATCCACATGGCAGCTCTGACATATTTTTGCATCGTCCTGTTCCGGTCGTACCACCATTCCGGCATGCGCAGCGTCTTCATCCATGGTGCCAACAACTCCCCCATGGCAGTAAGTGCAATGCATGGGTGCTTCGCATAAACAATAATTTCGACCGGTATCGTAATTAAGATATAAATTCTCATGACACGCATAGCAGGTGTCTTTTTCTTCTGGTGTTATCGTCTGTGCCTGAGCCGGGAATTGGGCAGCGCCAGCTAAAATCACGCCAATAGTAATAAATATGACGCCCAAGAACGCTATGATTTTCCACATACCTGACCTCCAATAAACCATTTCTCTTTACTCGGGTAAAAAATGTTGTTCAACTGGGTGGTCACGTCCGTCGGTTGGACAAAGAATTAATAATGAACGAGTTTCGATATCGCCCGGGTTGCTCCAGCGGTGAGGTTGATGGGCTTCGAAAATTAAACTGTCGCCCGGCTCAAGCAAATATGTTCGATCTTCGATACAATATAACAGGCTGCCCTCCAGACAAAAAACAAATTCATGCCCGGTATGAACAATGGGTAAAGGCCCGCTATCTGCTTTAGGATTCAATGTGACCAAAAATGGCTGCCCGCCAAAAACGCTCAATCCGGTTCCCAGATTCTCCAGTTTTCCATGGGAAAATTTGGCTTGAATACGTTTTCCATTCTTTTGAAAGACTTCTCGCTTTTCGGGTCGTTCCGTTTCAAAGAAAGCTGTAATTTGCACCCGCAACGCTTCCGCCAATTGTTGCAGAGTGCTCACACTGGGGGATGTTTTTCCATTTTCGATCAAACTTAAAGTGTTTGTATTGAGTCCGCTCATTTTTGCCAGGGAGCGAATGGATAAACCGGATGCAATGCGAATCTCTCTCAGTTTTTTACCGACATTGACTTCATTATCTTCAGAATCAGAGGCCTGCATCGATGACATCATCAATCGCATGTCATGATACATATGCCCCTGCCGTTGTGCCGCCCCTCGATAATACTTTACGTTCTCAGACACATTATCCTTCTCTCGCTTGAGGATTCATTAAAATACAAAGCCACTATTATTATAGTTGAATTATACATTTTTTTCGATGAAATGCAACAATTTATTGGTTGATTCTTACCCATTCACTTAATGTTAAACATGGGCATATTCAGATTCCGGGGAAGATTGCTTCAATCGCATTGTTAGCACTGAACGAATTCGATATGCTCCAGCAAAACGACAGCCAGATAACGATCTGGTGGAAAGAACATATGTATGGTTTTCTTTGCTTACGGGAGATTTTATATTATAATCAACGCAAGGTCATCGCGGGCGTCGCCAAGGGGTAAGGCATCAGCCTTCCAAGCTGACATTCGCCGGTTCGAATCCGGTCGCCCGCTCAGCGTAATCTAATTGTGACAGGTGCTCAGGCTTCAAGTATATGATTACTTCTTTCCTGAGCACTTGACACTTAAACACATGACACTCGAATACAAATTCACCCGACACTAATTCATCTAAGGTAAAATTAGGAACTTAAAAGTTACACAAACGGGTTGTAAAATCCCGTAGAAAGAGCCGCATCTATGAATTCAAGAAACAAACATTTGTTGGCTGCATTGGTTGCCATCGCCCTGGTCACCGGGGCATGTGTCACATTTTCTACTTCCAATCCCACCGCCATTCCAACCTCCATCCCCGCCCAACCATTGGCAACTGCCACATCGACATCGGTTAATGCCGTCGTTATAGACGAAAACCAGCCGGTGCGGATCAATGGAGATTTTAAATATTCTAACGATTTCGTCACCGAAACCTATTATGTCGAACACGCCGTTGCCCTGGCAGATATGACCGGTTTCGTTTTACGGGATAAAGAATGGGAAGCGCCCGTCGAATCGCAAACCCTGGGCTTCATGGATTTGGATGCCGAGAATAACCATGCCACCTTCCGCCTTGAGTTACCTGCCATGCCTTCAGGTACCCTCAACGATGTGGATAACGATGATTCCCAAAATGACGGTGTGCAAATTTTCGCCGTGGCTTACTCACCCAACCTGACCGGCGGTCCCTTCTCAGAAGGCGATGATGCTTCTTTCGGTTGGCCTGCCTATCTGGCCTCGGTAAAAACCGATACCGAAAACCAGGATGAAGTCACCGGCGGCGCCTTGATCGTTTGGGCACCGGACGACCAGCAGCAATTTCCCACCGGCTTCGGTGATGACCAATTACTCTTCACCGCCGACGATCCGGTTGCCCCCATCCCCACCGGTTATTCCATGATCGACCTGGATAAAGACCCTTTCCAGGTGGTGCGAAAATCCGAATTGTTCATGGAATTGTACGAACCCGCCGATATCGCCCTCAAAGATTACTCGACCCTCTCATACACCGAAGCGTTTGAAAAGATGGTCGAGCTGCTGGAAAAAGAATATGCCTTTAACGACATCGAAGGCAAAGCGCCCGATTGGGATGCTGTTTATGAAGAACTTTCACCGCTGGTGGAACAGGCAGAAAACGACAGCGATCCCGCCGTATATTTCGAGGCGTTGAAACAATTCACCTATGCTTTTAAAGACGGTCATGTCGGTTTGGATGGCGGCGAGATCGGCAACCAGGATTTCATGCGAGTCATCAGCGGTGGTTATGGGTTTGCCATCCGTGAGTTGGAAGATGGCAGCGCGGTTGTTATTTTCGTCCTGGAAGATGGTCCGGCAGATCAAGCCGGTATGGAAGTGGGCGCCGAAGTTACCCAATTCAACGGCGAAGCCATTGAAGATGCCATTGGTGAGATAGAGGCTTATGCCGCGCCTTTCTCCACCGAATTCGCCATGCGCTACCAGCAAGCCCGCTACCTGTTGCGCGCCCAACCCGGCACACAAGCCAGTGTTACTTTTTCCAACCCAACCGGCAGCGCTAAAACCGTTACATTGAAAGCGGTTGCCGAAACGGACAGCTTCTCATTCACCTCTGTTTATAAAGATTTCGACTCCAATGCCTTACCGGTAGAGTTTTCCATCCTCGAGTCGGGTGTCGGGTATATAAAAATCAACTCGAATTACGATGACCTGAACCTGATCGTGCGCCTGTTCGAACGCGCCCTGAAGACCTTCGAAGCCAATTCCGTCCTGGGTGTGATCATCGATATGCGCATGAATTCGGGGGGCTCGCCGCTGGGTCTGGCTGGGTTCTTCACCGATGAGGAAATTCCCCTCGGGCAGCTCGAATACTACAGTGATAAGACCAGCCAATTCGAACCGGATGGTCCGCGCGATAAATTCTTGCCCAACCAAAACCAATACAGCTTCTCCCAGATGGCGCTGCTGGTCGGACAGGCTTGCGCCAGCGCCTGCGAGATCGAAGCCTATGGCTTCAGCCAGTTGGAGAACATGATCGTGGTGGGCGAATACCCCTCGGCGGGTGTGGAAGCCGAAGTTGGGCGCGGCCAGTTCCTGCTCCCCGAAGGGATGTCTTTTCAGGCGCCTACCGGACGTTTCACCCTGCCGGATAGGAGCATCTTCCTGGAAGGGGTTGGCGTTCAACCCACGGTTAAAGTGCCCATCACGGCCGAAAATGTGCTCTCAGATGAAGATGTCATCTTGAAGACAGCCGAAAAAGCCATCCTTGAGCCGCCGGGCACAGGCATCACACCCTCCGGACCGCCCGAGATGGCCAGCATAGCCGAAGCTCAGGCGGGCGTTTCCAGCGCTTACACCCTGGAAGAGTTGGCACGCGAACAATACTCCGATGCCGAATTTTCGCAGATGGATCGCGTTTTCACGTACACCGTGGCACTCCCACAATCGCAAGATGTGATCTGGAGCTGGGGCTGGTGCGCTACCACCCAGGACATCCTGGATGACAATATCGAGCACATCGAAATATCGCTGTCATTGAATGGCGAAGACGTATCGCTGGATGACTTCGCCAGTTTCGAAGGTGAAAACAACGGGCAGTTCTGCCGCTTTTATTACACTCTGCTCAGCGATTGGCCCGCCGGGCAGCACAGCCTTCAGACCATCGCCACTTTCACCGAGCCGATCAACGATGGCTCATTGGATTACCCCGCCGGGACGCAGACTTTTCAGTTTGATGTGTATATAAAACCGTGAGGGAAGTGAGTAGTAATTGGTGAGTGGTGAGTAGAGATTTGGGATTTGGGATTAGAGAATCGTTAATCGAGAAACGTTAATTAGGAATGGGGAGGGTGAAAGTTTTGCCAATACCCCCCCGATTCTCAATTCTCCATTCTCTATTCTCTTTCCTCTTTCACCATTCACTGCTCACCACTCACTACTCACAGTATTTCCTAATTCCCTGATCACAAATACCTACTCACTTCCATTTATGATATAATTTTCCGCGCTAAGGGGCCCGTAGCTCAGCGGCAGAGCGGACGGCTCATAACCGTTTGGTCGTTGGTTCGAATCCGACCGGGCCCACCTTTTTACCAATTTATTATGGGTGTTTTGTTCCAGCGAAACACCCATTCTTTTTTCTGATATAGCCTCTCTTCATGCTAACTTTCCCCTTCCTTTCTAATGCCGCCCGTTACTTCGCAGCTTACCAGTCTCGCCCTCATTGTCAATGCTTCCTGGCTTTCGCCGCTTCGCTCACCAGCATTGACAATGAGCCTCGGCGAACGGTATAAAATCGGCTGCGGACGGACGGCGTAGACTATGTGACGGACGGCAGATAAAGGCTTCCTATTGCGTTAAAGTGCAAAAAGTTGTAATATATTAGTAATATCACCTTAGAAAATGCATGGCAACTCATACACTTTTGTATGCTTTGGCATGCATTTTGTCAAGTAATTGGATGTTCCTATATGCTATTCGAAACAGAAAAGCCACCCAACAAATACACTAGAGCTATGGGGGAATTAATTCGCAAAGCCCGAGAAGAAGCTGGACTAAGTCAAGAACAGCTTGCTGAGAAAGTTTATCGAAAAAGGCTTGCAGTATCTGAAATGGAGAATGGAAAAGTAGAGATTAGCGCCTGGACCTTACCGTTATTGTCTGCTGCATTACAAAAACCAATCACATATTTTTTTCCCCAATTTGTTCTTAGGAATTTGCCTCCAGAAAAACTTGCACCACTTGAGCAAGAACTGCTGATACATTTCGATAATTTGTGGGACGAAGTTATTCAGAAAGTTGCTATAAACCTAATAAAAACACTTTCTGAATATGATCCTGTTGAAATGCTTATCGAAGCGAAAGAACATGCCGAAGAAGAACTTGAATTTAGAGAACAAATCGAAACTGCAAAGAAGAAAAAATAAAAAAAACGAGAAACCATTGCCAAAGCAGATCTAACAAATCTGGAGGATGAAATGATGTCGCAACCAGATGAACATTCATTTATCGAAATCACTCCCAAAGGTGAACTCCGAGTAAAAGCTAGTTCTGTATCAGAGGCAAAGCTTGCGATCAAGGAGTTAAAGCTTAAAAAGAAAGAGTATTCAGTAAAGAAACGAGAGATAACAAACCGACAACAACAGATACGGGCTGCCTACACTGATAAAGTTAGACGACAGGGTTCAAAAGTTCGCGGGGGAGGTGGTCTAGGTCGCTTTATTCGAAATGTGCAAACGGCTAATCGTGACATCGCACGATCAAATTTAGCTAAACAGCTTGCTCCTTTAGAAGAGTATAAAGCCCAAATTGATTCAATTATGAGTGCAATTGACAAGGCTATACTGCATGTTGAGGCATATATTTTAAAGAACTCTTAGGTGATTTACAGTAGTAAACTTTGGATCAGCAACATCGTTTGCAGTAATGGTTCTTATGACAACTAAATGTTTGAAGTGATACTATACAACTAATTGACTAGTTCATTTTGGCCCTATGTAGAATTCTCATGTCTAATTATTTCTGATTATAGTGGAGGGAAAAATGAAAGTTTTTATCAGTTGGTCGGGGGATCTTAGCCATAAGGTTGCCCTTGCCCTAAGAGACTGGTTACCATCTGTTATACAATCAATTGATCCATACGTGTCATCAGAAGATATTGATAAAGGCGCCAGATGGAGTACTGATATTTCACAAGAATTAGAATTATCGAATTTTGGTATTTTGGTTATTACTAAAGATAACTTAGATGCTCCTTGGTTGAATTTTGAGGCTGGAGCGATATCAAAATCCGTCGATAAAAGTAGAGTTTCTCCATTTTTATTTGGTATAAAGAGAGCCGAGGTCAAAGGACCTTTATTGCAATTTCAGTCCACTATATTTGATAAAGAAGATATTTCTAAGCTATTACATAGCCTAAACAGAGCATGTGACCCTCCGTGTATTGAAGATACTAGATTTGATAAAAATATAGATGTTTGGTGTCCAAGCCTGGAAAAAGAATTATCCGCGCTGCTTAAAATGCAACCTGAGAAAGACGTTAGCGAGTCCAAAGCAGGGGATGAGATACTTACAGAATATGTACGGGGAATTCTAGAGGAAATCTTAGAATTAGTTCGCAATCAATAAAAAATATTGAGCAATCCGGAACAAATACTTCCACGAGATTATTTTAATTATCTACTTAAGGATTTTAGAGATTATTTCATAAGAGATTTCAGAGATTATTTCGTATCTATTCAGTTTGACCCGATTGCTATACGTGATATAGATAGGAGCTTTGAACGACTCAAACTCACTCTCGTAGAGTATGAGGAAAAGGGTTCAATACCTGTCGATTTGGTGAAGAATATTTTATCGGATATAGACATGCCGTTGCAATATGTCATGCGTCAATCGTTTTCTGATACAATGAGATTTTCCAAGCAGCCACGTCGGTCCATAAAAACCAAATGAAAATATTTTACTGAGTTTTCCAATTTTTAGCCGAATAGGATAAACACTTACATCCGTTTGGTCGTTGGTTCGAATCCGACCGGGCCCACTTTTTGACCCTGGATGGTCATGCGCAAATTCCCCTCTTTTGGGGTATTTGTTTTAATTCTACGATTTTGTTCACAAGGAAATTAAAATTTAATAATACTTCTTATTGATTGAAATTTCCATATTTTTACCGCTTCACTCACCAGCATTGACAACAAGCCTCGGCGCCCCTGGTAAAAGCACTGTGTAACAGCGGGTTGGATATGTGGTAAGGTGCGGCTATATGTCAAGTAATTCTTGATTCTCATATCGGATAATATCCGATTTGCTTGGTAAAAATTAAATACCCATAATAAAGTTATTCTTGAATCATAGTATAAGTTATTCCCGTTTGCTTGTCAAGATATTTCCATGTTATGATATAAGAAATACTTGCGATAAGGCAACCTCATGAATGACCTGATTGTAAGAAAGATAAAAGAAGCACGATTAGAACGGGGATTAACGCAAAAAGACCTGGCAGATCACCTAGGAAAAACGGCAGCCGCAATTTCAGACTTAGAACGGGGAAAAGTGCAAGTTACAGCAGGTGATTTGTATCACATTGCCCAGCTTCTCAATAAACCTATTGAATATTTCTATGGAGAAGAATTTGGGGATAGTGCAATTCAAGATCTGGTTGCTATAGTACGAAAACAACCACCAAAAGAGCAAGCTAATACAATTGAATTATCCAGAATGCTAATGCAGATGCAAGAAATTGGCGATTTGGCTAAATCGATCCCGGAAGGTGAAGAGATGCCCATAGAAAAGGTAAAGGAATTTTATAATGCCTTTATTCCGTTTTCTACAATAATAAATAAGATGAATGAATTGATAAATGATATTCGAGATAAATTCGATGAAGAATTGAAAAAGCGTGGAATTGATCTTTCTAATTAATGATATACAACTCTAATTACGAATAATTATTTCATTATTTACAGAAATTGATTTCTATTATTTTATATGGGAGGGAATATGGGATGGTATGATATATCTCAAATTTGTTTAAATGGTCATGTTATTACAGATCGTGCAAAATCCTCACCTGAATTCATGAAAAAATATTGTACAAAATGTGGAGAGGCTACTATTACTTCCTGCCAACATTGTGATACACCAATATTAGGCGATTATCAAGTTGAAGGCATTACAGCTATTAGCCTTTCAAAACCTAAGGCTCCGGGATTTTGTCATGAATGTGGACATCCCTATCCATGGACTTTGCGTAAAATTAATATTGCGAAAGAATTAGGAGACGAACTAGATAATCTATCAAAAGAAGATCAAGATAAATTCAAATCTACACTTGATGATTTGGTAACCGATAATCCAAGAACCGAACTAGCAGTAATCCGTTTCAAGAAAATCATGAGTAAAGTAGGAAAAGATTCGTACGAAGCTATAAAATCAATTTTAGTGGATATTGTTAGTGAAACAGTAAGAAAATCGATATTTGGGAATTAGCTTGTATAAAGTCTAATTGAAATCATGTCTTTATTAGAAAGAACATAAAACATGCCAACAAAACAAGGGAATGATATTTGGAAAGAAATAGAAAGATTTTCTTTTTTAGCGTCTATTATTATATTATTAGTGTTAGCTGTTATTTACTGGCTTATTGCACAAAGTCCCCAACCTAATATCAAACTTTGGGATATAGCACGTACGTTTGCACTAGATGTAATATCTAATTTATTCCCCACTTTTTTCCTTTTCGCACTTTCCTATGCATTGATTCATCGAATCCAAATTATTAGAGATGAAAACCAGGCAAATGTCCTTGCAGAAACTATAGCATTAATAATTTCAGAAAAATTATCAATGAAATTGGATAATATTGAGACCGAAAATAATGCTCAAATAGGTACTGAAACATTATCTGAAGAAATTAAGTTTCAATTAGGTGTAATGAATGAATTTAGTATTACTCAAAAATACTTTGATGATGAATCAGATCCTCAAAAAATTGTTTTATTATTTACTAATCGTGGAACTAATGTTATTTCTGTCAATAATATAAAATTTTCCACAAATAATTTATCAAGAAACGGTTTGCTAACATCCTATCAATTCTCCGATGGTGGGAGACATTTTATTATTCCTTTTGATCCCAAAAATAAAGATGTTTTACCAAATCAAAGTTTTTTAGTTGAAATATGTTTATCCCAAAAATGGGATAAATCTGCAATAATTGGTATGTTTGGTTCAGTTGGTTATCTTAAACCAGTCGTGACTTATAAAGATGAACAACTTGAATTATTCTATACAATCTAATAAATTCCTTTTTGATCATCAGTAACTAAACTATACATTTTCATTTTTATAATTCTATAGCCGTGTGGAATATTAGCCTTTGTCCGTTTGGTCGTTGGTTCGAATCCGACCGGGCCCACTTTTTACCCTTGGGGGCATACGCAAATTCCCCTCTTTTGGGATATTTGTTTTAATTCTACGATTTTGTTCACAAGGAAGTTAAATTTTAATAATACTCCTTATTGATTGAAATTTCCATATTTTTACCGCTTCACTCACCCACATTGACAGCGAGTCTCGGCGCCCCTTGTAAAAGCGCTGAGTTCAGGCGGGGTTGGAAAAAACGAATTCTCTGCTTTCCTGCCTTCCATAAAAAAGCTATCGGCTGTCAGCGATCAATATCGACAATATAATTCCAGTATCTTATGGTAAACTACGTCGATGAGCGCCGTGATACAAAGCATCCTGGCAGGATTAGGCGGAATGTTCGGATGGGGATTATATGATTTTTTTGGCGGGGTATTTTCCAAGAGCATCGGAAATCACAAAACGTTTTTTTGGTCGCAGCTTTCAGGGTCAGTTTTTGTTACCCTGCTTGGTATTGCATTGACTATAAACCTGAATATTCCCATAAAAATTATGATCTTAATACCCGTGGCATCTATCCTTTATGCTGTCGCTTACCTGCTATTTTTTAGAGGGTTTGAATTGGGTAATGTGTCGATCATTTCCGCCACCATGAATTTATGGGCAGTATTCACCATGATCTTCGCTTTTATCATTTTAGAGCAGAGGCTCTCCATGTTCCAACTGGTAGGGGTTTTCATGATCCTGGCGGGCGTCGCCTTTGTATCCTTGAAATGGGAAGATATAAAGAATCAAAATATAAACCTGCTTTCGGGCGTCAAAGAAACAATGGTGGCAGCATTTCTCTTTGGGGTTTTTTGGATTTTTAGTGAAGTTATCTCTGAGGACATCGGGTGGGTATCAACAACCCTTTTTGTGAAGATTGGTATCGTTTTGTTTATGTTGTTATTTTCTCTATTCGGAAAACGAGAACTCAGAATAGTAAACGCTACTCCTAAACTAATGTCGCTGATCTTGTTTGCCGGGATTTTAGAAGCAGGCGCGGTATCCATTGTCAACTGGGGGTTAACGATCGGCGACGCGATATTGGTTACACCAATATCCTCGGCTTTATCAATCGTAACGATATTAATGGCAGTAATATTTTTGAAAGAAAAAATTACGGCACTTCAAGCTATTGGCATGATCATTGTCATTGCCGGTATCGTTTTAACGGCTTTTTAAGGGGTTCGAATCCGAATAAGCCCACAACTCCCTGGCTTGACGCCGGCAAGATTCCCTGGCCACCTTCTCATCTACCCGCAAGAGCCTGCCGTCTTTCACCAGAGGCTCTCCGGCGACAAACACCGCTTTGACATTGTCGCGGTTGCCATAAAGAAGCAGCTGGTCAAATATGTTCCATTCTTCTACCGGCGTTGGGAAATCCAGATCGATCAATTGCAGGTCGGCTTGCCAGCCCGGTTCGATTCTCCCTACGTTATTCAAGCCCAATGCTTTGGCGCCTCCTTCGGTAGCCAGATGCCACACCAGGTTTGCCGGCATGAGGCGCGGGTCTTGTTGGTGGGCTTTGTGGATCAGGAAGGCGCCGCGCATCACCTCGAAGAAATCGTCGATGTAGCTGTCACTGCCCAAACCCAGGGGGATATTGGCTGCTACCATTTGAGGGACGGGGGCAATGCCGCCGCCCACTTCGCAATTGGAAAGCGGCATATGCGATACACGTCCCCCATATTCGGCTATTAAGGCAATTTCAGTTTCATTCAAATGGACGCATTGAGAAGCCAGCATATCTGCCCCCAACACGCCCAGCCGGCGGTAATATTCGATGGGGCGAACTCCGAATTTTTGCTCTGCATAAGCCGGTTCATACGTCCCTTCTGAGCAATGCATGTGCACGCTGACATTCAACCTTTTGGCAATATCGAAAGCCTGGCGGATTAAACCCTCCGAGCAGGTAAAGGTCGTGTGAAAGCACATCATTCCGGAAACGAGCCCAGGGGTAATTTGGCATTCCTGGATGAAGTTTTCATTCTCACGCAGACCGAGCTGTCCGTTTTCAGCGCTTATCCGTTCGGTGGCTTCGAATGAAAGGATAGCGCGTAAACCATGACCCTCCACCACTTCTTTAATCTGATTCAGACACCCGGGCAGCGTGTTTGGCGCTTCCAGACAATCGTAAAACGAAGTTACACCGCTGCGCAGCATGAGCGCACACTGCCAATGGGCAGCCGCGCGGATCATGACATGACTCAAACGATCTTCCACCTGCGGCCACCAGAAGTCTTTCAGGAACGGCCAAAAGCCTTCCGGGGCATTATGCAGAGGGATGCCATGCGCCAACACACCATACAGGTGGGTATGGCTGTTGACAAACCCCGGCGACAACGCCTGCCCGGGAGCTGGCCAGATCTCATCGTGGGGATAATTCTGCGTCAAGGAATCGTGAGTATCCAATTCGGTGATCTTGTCGCCGGAAACGCGAATTCCCCACCCGCGCAACGGCTTATCCAACCCCCCGGCGATCAACCAATCAGGAAGAATGATGCGGTGTGTCATGGGTTTAGCCTCCCGCGATAGCCGGAAAGAGCATCAGGCTGTCGCCATCTTCCAGCACAGTATCGAATTCTTTTTCGTAGAGCAAGCGTTCATTGAGGAAAATCCGCAAATGGGGGCTGATTTTATCCTGTTGGTACACCATATCCCGGAACGCAGGCGGGAATTCGTTTGCCATTTGCGCCAGCATTTGTGCCACGGTGGTTTCCTCGGTAAACTCGAAAATGCGGCTTTTATTCCCGGCATGAACAGCCAAAAGGTTAAAGAAACGTACTTTAACGGTGGTCATGTGATCTCTTCTACTTTTTCAGTATAGGGCGCTGCCCAGCCTAGAAACATGCGCGCCGCTTTGGTTGCACCGCAAGCGATGGCATGTTCCATACGTTGGTATTCAGCCTCCAGACCCAGGCGCTGCATTGTTTTCAAGGTGGGTAATCCATCGTCGGGGTTCCAGCCTCGGATGGCATAATATTCGGGGAGCATGATCTCCAGGTGGCACACACTGCCTCGGGCATTTCCAGAAGGTGAGGGAACTTTCGTGAAGCGCCAGGGCAAGACATCATCAGAAGAGGTAATGCCGTGCAAGGCATTATAGCAGCGCTGCAGGTTGTATATCCTCTCACCGATCTGGCGTAGTTTTTGGGCATCAATATCCATACTGGTGGCGGCGGCAATCGCATCGGCTTGCTCCTGCCAGTAGATTTCGGCCATCACAAAGGTACCGCCCGATTTGCAGTTTCCGCTTGAATCGACGATCGCGCCGAAATCTTCGCCGTCTTTCACCAACATGGCTTTATAACGTGTCGCCAGAGGGTTGACCAGGTCTGGAAGGTATTGTTCGCCATAGCGGCGTACGGCTTCACTGGGATAGCCGGTTTCATCTATAGTGGGAAAGGCTTTGAGATGGTCGGCGCCGCGTGAAGAGGTGACATGCGCCAATCCCATGGATTGCTGCGCCCTGCCGTCTTGAGCAGGTATATCCTGTCCTTTCACATGCATGGCGTAACGTTCCGAGTTGCGTCCCAGCCAGCGGGCAGCCCGGGCAGCGCCATCGGCCAGTAAATCGCCCAGGAAACCCTGACGGTAAGACATATCGTGCAGTAATTGAATGGCGGTATGGTAATTCCCCCAGCTCAAATCGAGCCCGTTCAACTCGCTTTCTTTCCAAATTCCCAGCTCGGCTAATTCCATGGCGAAAGAGATGGCATTACCGGCAGAGATTGAATCTAACCCCAGATCATCGCACATTTCATTAGCTTTCAACAAAGCTTCCAGATTTCGGTTGCAAATGCGTGCTCCCAGGGAATTAAGCGTTTCATATTCGACGCTGGAAGTTTGACAACCGGCGAATTCACCCTCTTCGACCGAGTACATTTTGTCACAACCCAAAGGGCAGTTGAAACAGGCAATATCCCGCACCAGATGCGCTTCCCGCAGTGTCTCTCCTGAGATGGCTTCATACTCTTCGAAATGTCCCTGGCGGAAATTCTGGGTAGGGAAACGGCCGATAGGTTGCATGAGGGCGACCAGCCCCGAAGTACCGTATTTTTGGATACCGGGGAAGAATTCATTGCGGCGGATGTTTTTGTGCATCTGCAGGGAAAAACTTTCTAATACTTTAGGCTTTTTGAAATGTATACCTTTGGTACCCCGCACAGCCACCCCCTTTAACTTCTTGGAACCCATGACTGCCCCCAGGCCGCAGCGCGCCGCACTGCGGCGATAAGTCACTTGAATGCCGGCAAACCGCACCAGATTCTCGCCAGCCGGGCCGATCAGCGCGGTTTTGAGGGCTGGATCACAATGGATCGTCTGTAAACGGGTCTCGGCTGCGTAGGTTCCCAATCCCCAAATATCTCTGGCTGAACGTAGTTCGACCTGATCGTTGTTGATATAAAGGTATACCGGTTCGCTTGCCTGCCCTTCGAAAATAATCACGTCATAACCGGAAAATTTTAACTCCGGCCCAAATTGGCCTCCGGCGTTGGCATCGCCATATATGCCGGTGAGGGGTGATTTTCCAATAAATTCCATCCTGCCCGAATTGGGCATCGGGCTTCCGCACAGGGGTCCGGTTGCCACGATCAATTTATTATCCGGTCCGAGTGGATTCGCGGTTTCGGGTACTTCGTCCCATAAAATTTTTATACCGATGCCGTTGCCGCCCAGGTAATTTTCTACCCATTCACTGGGAAGGGAATGCTTCTGGATTTGACCGGTCGAAAGGTCGACCCGCAGGTATGCGCCTGCGTACCCATCGTAATCAAAGGTCATGCGACCCTCCGTGTTTTCGCCATACCACGCGCCTCCATGTGCTCGACAATTTCGAGACGCGCTGGGCGAAGTGTTTCGAAGAGTCTTTGACCAGCATCCCCATTTGTATCTTCTTCCAAGACCAACGCGCCTACCGGGCAAACATTTACGCACACAGCTTCTCCATCGCAAAGATCGCATTTGAAACAAAAAGCTTTTCCCATTTTGCCGCGGCCTGTCTGCCGATAAAAACCAATAGCCTGAATTTCGCAAGCCTGTTTACACTTACTGCATCCGGTACATAATTGCTCTTCAATCACGACCATTCCCAAATGATTGATATAGATGGCGCCTTCTTCGGGGCAAGCAGCCAGACAAGCCTTAGTCTGGCAATTCACGCAGGCAATCGGCAAGAAATTCGCATTTTCTATATCCCTATACACATGAATGCGCGACAACTCTTGATTCACCAGACCTTCATGATGAAGCGAACAAAAAACCTCACAAGCGGAACATCCGGTGCAGCGTTCGGGGTAAATATTAAGACGCATTATCGAATTCCCTGGCGCAGGAGGAATTTTCCCCGGGCAGTTGGGGCGATATATTCCCGCTCAGCGACAATCGGGATGCCGCGCAAGATGGTCATCACCGGGTATCCTTGCAGTTTGATACCTTCATAGGGGGTGTAATCTACCCGCTCATGAAGCATTTCGTGTGAAATCACGCATTCAAAATCAGGGTCAAAGATCACAATATCGGCATCTGCCCCGGGCATCAATGTGCCTTTACGGGGGTAGAGACCAAACAGGCGTGCTGGGTTGAGAGAGCAGCATTCCACCCAGCGGTTCAGCGAAATACGCCCACTCTTCACGCCATAGGTGTGAAGCAGCGACAAACGAGTCTCTATCCCGGGTAACCCGGGAGGAATATGGATGAAAGAATCAAGTCCTATATCTTTTTGGCCTTGAAAATTGAACGGGCAGTGGTCTGTGCCGACAGTTTGGATTACTCCGTTCGATAAAGCTTTCCATAAGCCGTCTCGATCCTTTTGTTTGCGCAACGGCGGAGAACAAACATACTTGGCGCCTTCGAATCCTGGTAAAGAATAGCACTCATCCGTCAGAGTCAAATATTGCGGGCATGTTTCACCATAAGCGGAAACGCCGCGTAATTGAGCATGTTCAAGGGCTTGTGCGCCGGTGGCAGTCGAGATATGGACAATATAGATGGATGCGCCGGTCGCTTCCGCCAGCGCTAACGCCCGCTGGATAGCTTCGGCTTCGGCAATTGCCAGCCTCGACAGGGGATGGGCATCCGGGGAAGTCATGCCTTGCGAAATCACCTGTTGGGTGCAATAATTGATAATCGCATCACTCTCGGCGTGCACCATAACCATCCCCTTTACCTTTCGAACAGCTTCCAGGGCATGCAGGAACGCAGCATCATTCAAGGCGAAACCTTCGTAGGTCAGGTAGGTTTTGAATGAGGGGCAGCCAGCTGCGACCGCGGCTGGCACCTGGTCTAGTGTTTGAGGATGGTCATCTCTGAGGGTCATATGCAAACCAAAATCGATCGTCGCCCGGCCATCGGCGCAGGCACGTCGTTTCTGCAGGGCGGCTAACAAGTCTTCCCCCGGGTCGGGTTCAACAAAATCGATCACGGTTGTCACTCCCCCGCAAGCAGCCGCCCTTGTACCGCTCTCCCAATCATCCGCCGAAAATGTCTCCCCCACCGGCATTTCCAGGTGCACATGCGGATCGATAGCCCCGGGCAGGACCAATTTATCATTGGCATCGATGGTCTTTTTGCCCTTCAAGCCCTCACCCAATACAGCTATCGTTTCACCGTTGATGCCTATATCGGCAATGTAATCGCCTTCTCCGGTGACAACTCTACCATTGCGTATTACCAGATCGAAAATCATTTTGGATGTCCTATTTTTTACCTGCCAATTGGGCAATCCCCAGGCGTTCCAGCGTTTGCGTCGTGGGTAAGCCGTTTTCATCCCATCCACGCAGCTTATAATATCTCTGCATCATCGCCTCGAAATCGAAAATCTGACCGACAACCACGGGGTCTTCCGATGCTACCAGATCGCCATCTTTGGAACCAGGGGAAAATGAATAGATGGGAAGCGGTTCTTTTGTGAAGCGAGCGGGTAAAACATCCTGTCGGCTATTGAAGCCATGTCTCCGGTTATAAAGTCGTTCCAGATTTACGATACGTTCGCCGATGGTCAGCAATTCATCGCCTGAAAAATCATATCCCATTGTTTTCAAACCCTCGGCCAGATCATCGGGCATCACCACATAGGTTTCAGCGGTGCTGAATTTGCACAAGCCGAGTGAATCGATGATGGCGCAGAAATTCTCGCCATACATTACTACGTCTGCCTTGTAGGTTTCGTCGGCAATATCCATCAGGGAGGGCAAGACATCTTCGGGGAAAATCTTACGGGCGGCTTCCCAGTGCGCTGCCAGGTCGATGGTCGGCAAGGCATACAGGTGGTCAGCCCCCCGATTGCTGGTGGCGTGCCCTAAGCCAAAGGCTTTGGCAATGCGCGGTTCCTGACGCGGCATTTCCACGCCCTTCACTTGCATAGCGAATTTTTCGGCTCCGTTACCGATTTCTTGAGCCGCGCGCAGTGTCCCCTCGGCGAGTAACTTGCCTAAACCCTGCCGTTCGGCAATCCTTTGAATCAAACCCAGGATGGTATTTGGGTCACCCCATTCCAGCGAAAATTCTTCATCATTCAACAGACCATTCTCGTGGCATTCCATGGCAAAGGCGATGGTCACACCCGTAGAAATAGTATCCAAACCATGGTCGTTACACAGTGCATTAGCCCGAATGACAACCTCCGGATCGGGGTTCCAGCACATCGGGCCAAATGAATCGGTCGTCTCATATTCCGGTCCTTCGATTTTGATCGTCTCACTGCCATCGACCAATTCAGAATTTCGAGCGCAGCGGATGGGACAAACCGCGCAACCTTTGCGTCGGGTCCAGTACTTACTGAAAGTATCTACGTCTAGCGTATTGATAAATGGCACCTGCCCGAATTGATGATTTTTGGCTGGCAGGTCGCCGGATTTATTTTTAATGGTCATCAAGAACAACGTTGATCCATTCATCAGTCCCTGGGTATCGGGGCTTTCGATCAAACGCCTGGAGGTCTGCTTGGCTAATTGGCGGAAATCGGCTTCGGTCTTTAGGCTGGGGGTGCCGGCAACAACCTGCACGGCTTTGAGATTCTTGCTGCCCATCACGGCTCCCGGCCCGCTGCGGGCGGCAGCCCGTCCCTTATCGTTAATAATGGCAGCCATGAGCACCTGGTTTTCACCAGCCAAACCAATTGAGGCAACCCTACCGCCTGCTTCAGCGACCAGGATTTCTTCTACATGTGACGTTGTTTGCCCCCACAGATGGGAGGCGGACAAGATTTGGATATCCCGGTCGATAACCCGGATGAATACCGGCACAGGGGCTTTTCCGGTAATTACCAGGGCGTCGAAGCCGGCGCGGCGCAGCTCGGGTCCGAAAAAACCACCCGAATTGGCATAGCCGTAAGCATCTGTTGCCGGCGACTTAAACGTCACATGATAGCGGGAGGCCGTCGGCCAGGAAGTGCCATTCATTATTCCGCTGGTAAATATTAGGAAATTATCAGGTGAAAAGGCTTCGACCTCCGGTCCCACATGGCAGTATAGTAAATATGCCCCTAAACCACGTCCCCCCAACCAGCGCCGGATCAATTCCGGGTCTGTGGGTTGGACATTAATATCAGAATGGGTCAAGTTTATGAAAGCAGTGAGGGGCATATTTATTTACCTCAGTATCACAAAGCCGGGGGGGTCATGCAGCATATCACTACGAGTTCGATATCGCCGACTGAGGTGTATCCGCGCAATTGAGCGCCTTCATAATAAATACTATCGCCGCTTTCAAGGCGGTAGATACGCTCGCCGATTGTGATATTCATTGCCCCTTGCAAAACATACATCATCTCTTCGGTGGGGCGGAATAGTTGTTGAGCTTGATAATTCGCCCCAGGCGATAGTTTTACGATAAAACCCATCATTTGCCGGTTCAGATCGCTGGTGAGTAACTCATATACCAAATGTGAATTCGGAAAACTCAAGCGTTTACGCGCATCCCCGCGCACGACGACCTCGGTTTGGTGATCATCATCCAAAAAAGTGAACATCGGGATGCGTAAGGCTGTCGCAATGGTTTGCAGCGAACTGATGGAGGGCGAAGTGAGATCATTTTCCACCTGACTCAGGAAACTGGCCGAAAGATTGGTCAAATTCCCCAAATCACGCAAACTGAGTCCTAATTCTTTCCTACGTGCTAATATCTTTTTACCAAGCATTTATAATCCTTCTTTCAATGAACTCTGGATATTAATACAAACAGATGAGGTTTTCTCTCTTGTGCATGAAATCTATCACCCTTACCAGGTCTATGATCATAACAAGGAAGATGATATAAGGATATTTATCGTTGATATGGTAAAGAGTTGGTTTCATTTCGTAATTTATGAAAATCCGAAATCGATATGAATAGTATAAAGTTGCCAATGACGCATGTCAAGTAATATTTGATATATGTTCAGTATTAGTGAATATCCAAAAATAATAAAACCGGTTTTCTAGTCCCCCGCCTGACAAATGACACATTTTGACAATGACAATCGTCCAGTTGTGTTCACTATAGATTAATGTTACTATGATATTACTTAACGAGCAAATGTTATGAGCAAATGTAACGTGTTCTAACCCACTCAACCCAACTTTAAATATGATCATACGTAATATATCCTACCTGATCTGCAATTCAGAACACATAGAAAATGACTGTGATGTGTTCATCGAAGAGGATCGAATCGGTGCGATAGGGAAGAACCTCCCTGCCCCGGAAAACACTGTCGAATTAGACGCGTCTGGGTGTGTTGTCATGCCGGGACTCGTCAATGCCCACACCCATCTCTACCAAAATTTCTTAAAAGGTGTGTCGCCTGGTTTATCCCTGGTGCCGTGGTGCAATGAAGTCCTATTCCCGACGGTTGGCGCATTACGGGATGGAATCGCATCCCGTAATGACCGTTCGGCTTACCTGTGGTCGGCTGCGGCAGTCATTGAAATGATCAAAGGCGGGACCACGTGTTGTTTGGATATGGATTTAACCATGGACGCAACCCTGGCTGCCTGGCGCGACCTGGGTTTTCGTTCCATTGCCGGATACACCATATCCAATCGCTGGATACCGGAGGAATTTTGTCCTGCCGACGAAGAAATCCATCGCAAGGCACTGCAATTCGCGGAGAGATGGCACCAACCGGGGGGCATGATCCAGGTCTTCCTTGCGCCTTCCACGCCATTTCTGTGCGATGACAATTTATTGAAGTGGTGCCGCGATCAAGCCGAGGTGTTGAATATCGGTATCCAAATCCATGTTTCGGAGATCGCCAGTGAGGTGCAGGAATCGATTGTTGAATGGGGAATGACACCCGTTGAGCGTTTGAACCATCTAGGCTTGCTCACTCCCAGGGCGAGTGCTGTTCATTGTGTGCATGTCAATAATAAAGATATCGATATTTTATCCAAATCGGAATGTCATGTAGTACATTGTCCAAAGAGCAACATGAAACTGGCGGACGGAGCGGCACCGGTGAAGGCAATGTTAGAAAAAAATATCCCTATCAGCGTCGCCACCGACGGATCTGCCTCGAATGACCTTTTAGATATGTGGGAAGAGATGCGGGCTGCGATTTTGTTGGCACGTGTTTCTAATAACGACGCCAACGCCCTTGGTGCAGCTGATGCGTTCCGGATGGCGACCGAAACGCCCGCCAAAATCTGCCAAATCGAAGCGGGTAAAATCGAAACAGGGTTATTCGCCGATTTAGCCGTTGTTGAATTAAAGGACGCCCATATCCGCCCTATCCATCCAGACCGAATTTTAGAGCAATTGGTATTTTGTGCCCGAGCCGGTGACGTGCGCGATACCATCATCAATGGGAAATTCGTGATGCGTGATCGCAAAATGTTGGTTTGTGATGAAGAATCCATTATGAATGAGGTCGATGCCATCGAAGCGCCTCTTTATGCGCGGCGAAACGATTTCCGCTACTAATTACCCTGGAGGATTTTTCAGTGAGTAAATCTCTTGTTGTCTATTTTCCCGGACAGACTTTTTTTCACAAACTTGATCCCAGGACCAAAATCATTTTCATGGTTCTGGTCAGTACAGTCATTTTTGCAGTCCAGGATTTATATCTCTCGGCTTTTATTCTTGCTGTGATGGTTATTTTGTGGATGGTTGCCCGCTTACCGGTTGCGATCGTTTATGGATTCTTAAAAGCCCTCCTGCCAGTTTTTGCATTCTTGTTCATCGTGCAGGCGCTTTTATATCCGGGTGTCACTCCCATCATCAAACCTTTGATCCCCAGCTTTATTCCCTGGATAGGGGGTATGGGGCAGATCAATCTGGAGGGCATTTTATTCGCTGTTTTGTTGATGTTCCGCTTATTAGCCATGGTGATATTACTCCCCCTGGTCAGCATGACCACGCCGGTTCACATTCTGGCACTTGGCATGGTGCGCATGGGTTTACCCTACCGCCTGGCTTATACCATTACCGCTGCCCTGAATATGGTACCGATTTTACAAAGTGAGATTGGGGTGATCGTGGATGCACAGAAACTCAGGGCAATGAGCACGTTCGAGAAAGGTAGCATTTGGAGCAAGGTAAAGTCTTATCCTGTTCTGGTCACACCGCTGGTTATCGGCGCCATGCGTCGCGCACAATCGATGGCTGTGGCGATGGATTCAAGAGCCTTTGGGGCGATGAAAACACGTACTTACATCGAAGACATCAATCTTCGACCCGTGGATTGGATATTTATGATCGCCTCTACCATTGGAACGGTTGGAATACTAATTCTCGCCACAAAGATATAAGCACAAGAATGAGTGAAGCAAAATGACTGACATGGCAATCCAATTAAAACAAGTATCTTATCGGTATGCACGCACCAAACGATTCGTCATCGATAACCTGGATTTTTCCGTAAAGCGGGGTGAGTTTTTAGCTGTGATGGGAGAAAACGGCGCGGGTAAAAGTACGCTGTGCCAAATCATCATTGGCATCATTCCCAATTCTTTAGGTGGACGGTTGAAGGGCAATGTCATTGTGGAAGGGTTGGATACAAAGGAAGCCACCATTTCCGAATTAGCAACCAAGGTAGGCATTGTGTTGGATGATCCGGAAACGCAGCTATTTACCACTTCGGTACAGGCGGAAGTTGCCTTTGGTCCTGAAAATCTGAATATGCCGGTGGATGAAATCCGTGAACGCATTAAGTGGGTGTTAGATGTGGTAAAACTTACCGGTTATGAGGCGCGTATGCCCACCGCCCTATCCGGCGGGCAGAAGCAGCGCCTAGCGATTGCTGCTGCCCTTGCCATGCGCCCTTCTATCCTGGTGCTCGATGAAGCTACTTCGCAGGTTGATCCTTTGGGAGTGGTGGAAGTATTATCGGTTGTCAAAGAGCTGAATCAAAAATACGGCATGACGATTGTGATGACTACCGATCAAAGCGAAGAAGTCGCCAAGCTGGCAGATCGAATTATCGTTTTGGATAGAGGAAAACTGGTGGCAGAGGGTACGCCGCGCGAAATCTTTTCCGATACGGCGCTGTTTTCACGTTTGATGATCCGCGCCCCTCAGGTATCCCAGCTCGGGATGAAATTACAACAACTGGGTCATCCGTTTCCGACATTCCCAGTCAGCCTGGAGGAAGGATACAAGGGGATCGTTGAACTGGTTGATACCAAACCGTCGCCAGAAGATTCCGTAAAGGAAGATAAACCAGTAGAAACAACAACACCCCAAAATGGTACGGTTATCAGTGTTAAAGACTTGAATTATGTTTATCAACCCCAAGAGGTTAAAGCCGTAAAGAATGTCAGCTTCGATATCCACAAGGGAGAGTTCGTGGCTATTATCGGACAAAATGGTTCCGGCAAGACAACGGTATTGAAGAATCTCCTGGGTCTGCTAAAACCTACTACCGGAAATGTGGTGGTGGCAGGCATGGATATTAATAGCACCGCTGTAGCAGAGTTGGCGCAACATGTCGGGTTTGTATTGCAGAACCCGGATCAACAATTATTTGCCGAAACCGTCGAGGATGAAATAGCCTTTGGGCCTCGCAACCTTTTGTTGGATGAGGCAACGATTAAGCAACGCGTCGAAGAATCGCTCCAATTGGTAGGTTTAGAAAATCAAAGACAAGAATTTCCCCCTGCATTATCCAAAGGGGAACGCGCCAAGGTCGTGATTGCTTCTGCCCTGGCATTGAACCCGGAAGTGATTGTATTAGACGAACCGACCACCGGTCAGGATTATAAGGGGTGCCACCAGATCATGCAGATCGCCCGCAAGTTGCATGAAGACGGACGCACGATAGTTTTCGTAACGCATCATATGGCCTTGGTTGCCGAATATGCCCGACGGGTCATAGTCATGTGTGATGGTGAAATATTGGTGGACGACACCACCGAAGGCGTTTTTGCCAAACCGGAGCTGGTGCGCCAGGCGCATATCATCCCGCCTCAGATCACGGAACTTTGTCAGATGCTTCCACTAAATATTGGATTGCCCAGGACGCCTCTATCTGTTTCACAGGTGGTCGATTCAATAATGGCCAGATTATGAGATTAATTGTCTAATTATTGCACTTTATCTTAAATGCTTTGCCGAATATTCAACATTGATTTATGACCAAAGGATTCACTCAAGCGGTTAAACGGGTTGAACACTAAAGTAAAACCCGTATAAAAATCATCAAATTTTTTTCGACATTGTAGAGGAGTGAAATATGGCAAACAAAAAATCTGTATTCATCAAGACTCATCCAGCCATCCTGGCAGTATGGGCAGCGCTCATCGCCGTGGCAAGCCTTTTACCATCCATACCCGTCATTGGTACTGGGGCTACCTTCAGTATCAGCGATGTGATGATACCCCTGGCTGGCGTATTATTTGGGCAGTGGGCAGGGGGTATCGCGGCTGGTATCGGCGGCTTGATCGGACAATTGATCGCCCCGCATACGGTTATTTTTGGCCCATTTCAGTTCGTTCTGGCAATGCTGGGCGCGGCTGGCGCCGGATTTGCCATGCAACGTAAGTGGATAATCCCGATTGTGACGATTGCCTTTTTCGGCATTGTCTGGTATTTCTCGCCACTCGGTCAAAGCGCCTGGTTCACCCCCATCGGTTATCTGGTGGGCATACTCGGTGCTCTTATTGGGTGGTTTTGGGGTGGAAAATGGGTCAGCTCTTCAAACCGTACCCTCATGTTTGTGGGTGTGTTCCTGACCACCCTGGCCGGTATGGTTTGTTCCTGGTCAGCAGGTAACTTTTGGGCATTGTTGATGTTTGCACTTCCCAAAGAAGTGTGGGCGGCAGTATTGGTGATTGCCCCCGTTCAAAGAATCCTCTTTGCCCTGGGCGCCGCAATCATCGGAACGCCTTTGCTGGTCGGATTACCGAAGATTTCTGTACCGGTCGGTCAAATGATTTACGAAAAGGACGACGAGGAAGATTAAACGTCCTCGCGAAAGATTTCGTAATAGGGCTTTCTTTGGAACTGTTTTCTCAAAGAAAGCCCGTCAACAGAACCTTATCAACAACAAAAAAAAACATACCGGTTAATCTGGAGTTGGATTTATATTTATATCTGCATGTCTTTTGGAATTATGGATTTTTTTAATCACAGAACAAAGCAAGGTGATGCATTCTAAACTTTGTGTCACTTACACCTCATCTTAACTCACACTAAACCCATTAAAAATTGGAGATTTACGAATGGATGACATCTTAAAGCGTTTACAAGAAATATGCGGTGAAAACCATGTATCCGATGCATTGGTTGACCGGATGTGTTATCGTCGCGATTGCGGCCCAACCCCAGGCGGAATACCCGGTTATATCGCACGACCGGAAACAGTAGACGAATTGGTAGCGTTGGTTAAACTGGCAAACGACATAAAGCGGCCTTTGTTCTTATGGGGCAGGGCAACCACCTTCGTCGATTCAGGCGTGATGGAAGGCAGCATTGTCCTGGCTTTGGACCTGATGAACAAATTCGAGATCGATTTGGAAAACCAGGTGGTTGTGGCTGAAACAGGCGCTATCTGGCATGCCATCGATTCTGACTTAAAGAAATTAGGTTGGGAGCTTTCGGCTCCGGGCGGCGGCGGTATGTTTTCTGCCAGCGTGGGCGGTACGGTAGCCTATAATGCCGTACCACATGGCATTACCGAATACGGCGTCACCGGCGATCATGTGGTGACATTAGAGGTGATCTTACCCGACGGTACGGTGATGCATACTGGTTCGGCAGCCAATGAAGTAGCAGGCAATATCCCCATCGAACGCAACGCCAACGGAACCGATCTAGCCGGATTATTTATTGGCTCCTGCGGTACCCTGGGAATCATTACCAAGGTGGCCATGCGCATCCGCCGTATCCCGGAAATTGAAGAATTCTTATTCTATGCATTTGATAAATTGGATGACATCGTCGATTCCGTCTCTGCCATCCAACGTCAAAACGCGACAACGTTTGCTATCGGAATATTTGGTGGACCAAAACCGGATGATATACCCGGCAATTATTTCCTTCACCTGATCATCCGCGATACACGGTTACGAGCGGATGAACGCAAACGCGCCTGCGAGGTGATCTGCCAGACGTTCGATGGGCGGCCTCAAGATCCCATGCCAACCCGGCGATACTGGACAGAACATATGTATTCCTGGCTGCGCAATATGGGGCCAGGGGCTTATTATGGAAGCCGGCCTTATTATTGCCCGGAAGTAGCCGGTTTTCTGCCCACTCAGGCGCTTAAAGAAGCCATTCCAGCTATAGATGCTTACATCGAAGAACATAAAGCTGAATGGGATCATCATGGTATCCACACCAAAGGCTTGGATGTCTACTTCTCTCGCAACGCGGCTTTCCTTTGGGTGGATACCTTGTATCCCGAGATGGATGTTGAAGGTCACCATTATGGGTTGAAAATCCGTAAAGATATCTCGGAACTGCTTTTCAGCCGCTGGATGTCACCGGGTGGAATCGTGGCGGGCATCGCCCCATACATTATGGAGAAACTTGGTCCGGCATATACACTCATGCAAACGCTTAAGAAAACGATGGACCCCAACAACATCCTAAATCCGGGAGTATTGATGCTGGGTGGAGAACCCTATTTTGGCGTTATCCCATCGCGTACTCCCGACCAGGATAGGGCGCTTGACACCGTTGGCGACCTGACCTACCAATGTTTGCGCTGTGGTTTCTGTTTCGACTTAAGCTGGATCGGGCCTTATCAACTTTGCCCATCCTATGCATACGGTTCCCTGGAAACGCACAGCGCACGCGGCCGCATTGCCGTGGCTCGCTCAATTCTCGAAGGCGAAATGGATTATAACGAAGAAGTCGCCGACCGGGTCTTTTCCTGCACCATGTGTGGTTCATGCGGAGAACATTGTTTTAAGTACATCGATATCCGCAAGATTTTCCAGGCGATGCGTGAAGATCTGGCAGCACGCGGTTTATCGCCGGCGGGTATGAAGCAAATGACCGAAGCGTTGATGAAAGAACAAAATCCATACAATAATAAAGCCGATGATCGTTTCCGCTGGCTGAAGGATAAATCCCGCCTGGACCGCCAGTCAGAGACGGCAATTTTCGTGGGCTGTACGCCTTCATTTGTACGCCGTTCAGCGGCTCAAGAAGGGGTAGAGTTAATGGATAAAATGGGCATGGATTACACTATCGCCTCATCGGAATGGTGCTGCGCTCACCCACTCATGTCGGCTGGAGAACGTGAAAAAGCGATTGAATTCATGCGCCATAATATTCAGACCTACAAAGACCTGGGGGTAAAACGCCTGGTGTTCCTGTGCTCTGGCTGCTATGAAACCTTCAAACGGGAAGTCCCCGAAGTGTTGGGCGAACCGCTTCCGTTCGAAACGGCTCATTTGATTGAAATTGTGAGTGAAGAACTCGAAACCGGGCGGGTAGCATTTGATATCTATTCCTCCGGTGCCGTAGCTACTTATCATGACCCATGCACTCTTGGACGGCAGTTGGGTGTGTATGATGCGCCGCGTAATATTGTCGCAGCCATTCCGGGTTTACGGCTCACCGAAATGCCTCGTCATGGTAAAGATTCGTTCTGCTGTGGAGCAGGCTCATTCGTGCGTTATGATTTCCCGGGACTCACCGAAACCGCAGGCGCTTCGCGCTGGGCCGAAGCCGTGGAAACAGAAGCCAATGTACTATTGACCTCATGCCCGGCTTGCCTTACCCAATTCCAGCAGCAGCGCAGCATTTCGAAAGATAAAATGGAAGTCATGGACCTTATCACATTGATCAACAAGGTTATTAAAGTACGCGAGTTTGTTTCAGGTTAGGTTGTTATCAGTACTTCAATCAATTGATTGACGAGATTGGTATTCGAAAATTTATCTGTGTTTCGATCCTTTCCAACTCCGCATTTCTAAGGGGTTGTCCCCAAAGAAGGCTGTTACTCTGAGTAAAGCGAAGAGTCTCTAGGTTAAAAATTTAGATGTTCGCTGCGCTTCGAGAAGCATACTTTGTGCAACATGACAATTTCGACTTATTAGACAACCCCTATTGGAAACCAGGTAGAGTAAGAAAAGATACAGTATTACCAATTTTTGTGGTTAACCATTTGGTTATTCAAGAAAAATGGACAAAATCAATTAGAAACAATACGCAAACAGCCTTGAGGAGAGATTAAATGAGCACGAAAAAAACGCCATTAATATCAACACATCCTGCCATCATCGCCATTTGGGCAGCATTAACCGCAGCCTCTTCACTATTACCGGCTTTTCCGGTCATAGGCACCGGAGCAACATTCAATATCGGCGCATCGCTGGTACCCCTGGCTGGTATCTTATTCGGACCATGGGCAGGCGCAGTAGCAGCCGGAATTGGGTCGTTTCTCGGTCAGTTGATCGCCCCGCACACCGTGCTTTTTGGTCCCCTGCAATTTACGATTTCCATGTTTGGCGCCGCAGCAGCCGGTCTGGCCATGCAGCGAAAATGGATATGGTCTTTGCTCCTGATCTTGGTTTTGGGCGGTGTCTGGTATTTATTCCCCGTAGGACAACAAGCGTGGGCAACCCCTTTACTCTACATCCTGGGATTAGCAGGCATCGCTGTTGGTTGGATTTGGGGAAAAAACTGGTTGGTTTCCCCAAAACGTGGTGAAATGTTCGCCGGTGTTTTTTGTTGTTCCTTAGCCGGCATCGTAGTGACCCAGGCGATTGGAAACTTGTGGGCTTTGATCATGTTTGCATTACCGCCTGCAATTTGGTTTACAGTTCTACCCATTGCGCCGGTTGAACGCTTCCTCTTCAGCCTGGGCGCTGCGGTGGTTGGTACTCCCCTGTTGATTGGTTTGCCGAAGATCTCCATTCCGGTCGGGCCTATGTTGTATGAAGAAGAATCCGAGGAAGATTGATCACCCAATTATTTAAATGATGGGTTTCGTATGAAGCCTGAAAAAAGTAATGCCGCCGAGATCGCTGTACTGGGTGCTGCAGCAGTAGACATGATTGCCCAAGTACCCGAACTGCCGCACGCCGATAGCATTGTTTTAGCCTCCCAATTTGGGGTATGCCCCGGCGGAGCAAATGCCAACGTATCTGTTGGTCTGGCTAAATTGGGGTGCCGCGTGATTTTTATTGGAAAAGTTGGCGACGATGAAGGTGGCAAATTACTGCTTGACTCCTTCGAAGAAACCGGCGTGGATACACGCGGTATCAAAGTGATAAATGGTGCACGTTCAGCCAGTTGTTTTATCACCATCGATGAGCGAGGAAATCGCACGATTGTCGGTTTATCCGGTGTAGCCACCCTGGAAGAACCCGGAGAATTGGATGCCACCCTCTTGGAAAACATCCAGGCTTTATACATCGGCGATGCAATGCCTGATATCGGCTGTCTGGCAGCCGAAATTGCTCATACCGGTGGCGCAAAAGTGTTTTACAGCGTGGGCGGCGTGATGGCATCTTTTGGTTTATCTTTCCTGCAGGGCGTCTTAAAATTATGTGATGTGCTCCTGGTGAGCCGCAATGAAGCTTCGATGCTTTCAGGGATGGACATGCCTGAGCAGGCAGTGGCGTTTTTAGCCAACCAGGGACCTCAGGTCGTCGTAGAAACATTAGGAGCGGATGGCGCTCAACTGCTGGCTCCCGGAGTCAAAACCAGAGTGCCCGCATGGCAGGCGTCGAATGTGGCTGATACCACCGGCGCAGGCGACGCTTTTGCAGCCGGGTTGATTAAAGGCTATCTGGAAAACATGGACTGGGAGGATGCTGTTCGATTAGGCAGCGCAGTGGCTGCGCTGAAAATCGGTCATATTGGTGCACGTACAGGTTTGCCGTCTCGCAATCAAGTTGAAGAATTTATGGAAAGGTGCAAGGAATAAACCATGAAAGGTGCTTCAGCAGGAAACCCTGGACAAGTACAAATCGTAGACTTTCCGGATATGCCATTGAAACCTGGGGATGTTAGGATATCCACTCTCGCATGCGGTGTCTGCACAACCGATGTAAAAATGGTGCAAAAGGGTAGCAAGGAAATAAAATACGCCTTGGGACATGAAATATCCGGCAAAATTATTGAGGTAACTCCGGATGGTATCTGGCAGGTAGGACAGCGCGTAATTGTTGCCCCTTACCTTCCCTGTGGGGGCTGTTATTACTGTCGCCATGATCAACCAGCGCTTTGTTCTCATTTATACGATGTCACGATCTATCCCGGAGGGTTGGCTGAACAGGTGATCATTCCCCGTCCATTAGCACAGCGCGGTATGTTTCCCATCCCGGATGATGTTCCGGACACTCTGGCTTCAATATCTGAACCGGTAGGATGTGTGATCAAGGGTCTGGAAGACAGTCGTTTTAAATATGGCGATTCGGTGTTGGTGGTAGGCGATGGGCCGATGGGAATGTTTGCTATGGCAGTAGCGCGCGCCTTCGGCGCCTATCCAATTCTTGTCGCCGGGATGACACCACACCGTTTGGAATTCGCCAGACAAAGTTACGCTGATGCGATTATTGATATTGCACATGAAAACGTCAAAACAGTCGTGAACCAACATACGGCCGGCATTGGTGCTGATGTCGTGCTTGTTGCAGTTTCAAGTGCCGAAGCTTTGGAGAGTGGTATCTCTGCGGTTCGTGCGGGCGGAACAGTGAATGCCTTTGCGGGTGTAGCTGACGGAACAACAATTCCCCTGGATGTACGTGGAATCCATTATCAGCAGTATTACCTGACCGGTTCTTCAGGTCTGGCGCCTTCCCACCTTAAGAAAGCCCTTACTCTATTAGGGTCAAGGCGGGTAGATTTTTCATTGTTGATTACGGCTGAATTTCCATTCGAGGCGGTCGAAGATGCTGTAGCATATGCAACCAACCGCATTGGGTTAAAGGTCGTCGTCACATTTAAATGATATTAAGGAGATAACGTGAAAGATTTACGTATGCGTAGATTATTTGGTGAAAATGGGCGCACGGTAATCATTGCCTTCGATCACGCAGCTTTTATGGGACCGATGCGGGGATTGGAAGATCCTGGTTCATTATTGGATTCCATCCGTAATACAGGCATCAATGCCGTGCTGACCACCCAAGGCATTGCCCGTTCTTTCGCTACCCGCTTTGGATCACTCGGTTTATTGTTACGGGCGGACGGTGGATCATCTATGCGCAATCCACAAATGGGCGATATCCATCGGATTGTCTCAGTGGAAGATGCAGTCCGACTGGGCGCTGACGCTGTGGTTTGTATGGGGATGATCGGTTTTCCGGAAGAGACCTCCTCACTGCTGAATCTCACCGAGCTTGTCAGCCAGGCAGCGGTGTGGAATATGCCAGTGATGGCTGAAATGTTGGTTAAGGCCTCTGAAAATAAAGAACCAACCGCCGAAGACATCGGTTTTGCCATGCGGGTGGGCGTAGAATTAGGCGCCGATATTATCAAAACGCCTTTTGCCGGACCGATGGAACAATATCGAAAACAGATGGCTGCCTGCTACCGTCCGGTGGTCGTGTTGGGCGGCGCCAAGGTGGACGACGAATCGGGTTTGTTGACCTCGGTGGCCAAAGCCCTGGAAGCCGGCGCCTCTGGTGTAGCGATTGGCCGCAATGTTTGGCAGCATGGCAATCCAACCGGTATGTGCCGGGCATTGGTTGCCCTGGTGCATGGTGGCGCTTCGGTTGCCCAGGCTTTAACGGAAATCAAATAAGGAAATCTCATAGTGAAAGATCTTTTGGTCGGATTGGATATCGGCACTTCAACGGTAAAAGCCTGCTTATTTGATCTGCAAGGTAATCAATTAGCCGCCGCTTTTTCCGAGCAGCCGTTATCCATTCCCCAACCGGGATGGGCAGAACAGAACCCTGAAGATTGGTGGCAGGGTGTTTTAACAATCCTGAACAAGATCATAAAAGAGATCGATGTCCACCGTATTGCCGCGTTAGGGCTTTCGGGTCAATGCCCGGGACATGTTTTGGTCGACGCACACGGCGCTTCGCTGGGACCAGCGATCATCTGGCGCGATCAACGCGCGGTGGAAGAAGCACAATGGATCAGTGAGCACATCGCCTCAAATCCCGATTTTACCTGGACGGGTATCACCAGGGTGGTGGATGCAACATTGCCGCCCGCGCGTTTACGCTGGTTAAGTAAACATCGCCTCCAAACCTGGGCGCAGGCCTCTTCCATCATGCAGCCCAAAGATTATATTGGACTCCGATTGACTGGTGAAGTAGCCACCGATTTATATAGCGCCTATAGTCTGGTTGATCCTCAAACCGGTCGTTATGACTCTCGCTATTTCACCGCTCTGGAGATTCCCCTGGATAAAATGCCCAAAGTATTGACGCCGGAGAGCCTGTTGGGACATGTGACACGCCAGGCGGCAAACTTGTGTGGATTATTACCAGGAACCCCCATCTACATCGGGACAATTGATGCCTGGTGTGACAACATTGCCTGTGGTGCCAGCCTGGAAAGTCGGGCGGTGGACATCGCAGGGACATCTGAGATCATCTCTTTGGGCGTGAACCGCAAACTCGAGGCTGAAGGCATATTCCTTGCCGAACTAAGTTCGCAAGATAAATTCTTGTGCGGGCCTACTCAATTTGGAAGCAGCACCATCAAATGGTTGGTGGATATTTTTTATTCGGAGATGGGTGAAAGGATCGACTTCAATATATTGGAAGAGACAGCATCACAAGCCCCATCCGGGAGTGATGGTCTGGTGTTTTTGCCTTATCTTTCCGGAGAACGAGCCCCCATTTGGGATGCGCAAGCGCGCGGCGGGTTCATCGGTTTGACATCATCCCACACTCGATCACATTTTGTGCGCGCTGTCTATGAAGGCGTAGGATTTGCCGTTCGCCATGTCCTGGAGACTTGTGAACAGGCAGCCGGGTTGCGTGCGGCATTTCTTGTGATATGCGGTGGTGGTTCGCGCAGCCGGTTTTGGAATCAAATCAAAGCAGATGTGTTACAGCGACCAGTTTTTACAACAGTGAACCAGGTAACCGCTTGCTTAGGTGCAGCCATGTTAGCCGGAGTAGGGGCAGGATATTTTAAAGATATCCACCATGCCTGCCAATCGATGACCCGGCTAGGAGAACCAATCGAACCGCGATCTGCAGTATCAGGGTGTTACGAAAACAATTTCCAAATCTATAAAAATCTTTATCCAGCACTGCAGCCATTATTTCAAAAAACTATATGTTTCAAATAAAAATGGGTGCTATGGAAAATCAAGCCGAAACTCAACTTCTTACTCAGGTTGCCCGTCTGTATTATAAAAATGATTTGACCCAGCAACAGATCGCACGCCGGATGGGTATTACTCGTCAAAAGGTATCCCGTTTGCTAAAACAAGCTCGCGAAGTAGGGATAGTACATATCTCTATCCGCGATCCCCAATTTACGGATCATCAATTGGAAGATGATTTAAAGCAAGTCTTTAACCTGGATGAAGTGATATTGGCATGCTGGGAAGAACAGGAGAGCCCCAATTTGCGGAATCATCTTGGCATTTTAGCCGCTGAACACATTCATTCTGTGCTTAGAGATGAAATGGTTATCGGCATTGGTTGGGGCCGGACACTGTTCGAAGTGGTTAGCTCTTTTCCAAAGAATAATCCCATCCATATTCATGTAACGCCCCTCATTGGCGGCATTGGCGATATGGCACCCTTCTTCCAGGTGAATGAGCTTGCCCGGAGGATGGCAGAGGCTTTTAGCGGCAGCTACCGGTTTTTGCATGTTCCGGCATTTACATCGGATGCGGATACACATAAAGCACTGATGAAGACTCAGGAAGTGGAACGGGTACAGGGTTTATGGAATCAGCTTGACCTTGCCATAGTGGGAATTGGGCATGTTGAGTTACAACAGATATCATCGATGTTCTTTGCCGACCATATGACACCCGGGGTGCTGGCTCAGCTTGAGGCAAAGGGTGCAGTAGGTGACATTTGTGGAAGATTTTTTGATAGTGACGGAAAGCCTGTCACTTTAGGTGCGGGCGTTATCGGAATAGAACTGGAAAGGTTACGGTCTGTTCCGAAAGTGATCGCCATTGCCGGGGGATTAGAAAAAGTGAGAGCGCTTCTTGGGGCATTGCGGGGAGGGTTGGTTAAGACTCTGGTTACTGATACCGCCACCGCCCGTGAGGTGCTGGTAAAACATCGTGAAAGGAGGTGACGAGCTCTATAAACCTTTGGCGTGATAAATAGTACGTGTTTCAGAAGGATCGAAATAAATAAAGAGAGAGACAATTAATCTTCAACATATGGAGGAGTATCGAAAATGAAAAAAAGCCTATTAATCCTGTTTTGCCTGGTAATAGTAGCCAGCTTGATTGTAGGTTGTGGCGGTGCTTCAGAGTCTAAAGGTCCGACCATTTTGAAAGTCACCGGCAAGATTGCAGATGGCACTTATGAATTCGATGAAGCAACCTTCGATAAGAATGCGGTTGATCAAGAATACGTCGATCCTTGGGTAGGCGATGGTACAGAACCGCAGAAATATAACGGGGTGATGCTGTCCAAGCTGATCGAGATTGTAAAACCGACTTCCGATGCAACCACCATCAGTGTCATTGCAACCGATGGCAAGGGTATCGATGTGTCCATGGCTGATGCGCAAAAGTGGCCGATCATGCTGGTGCACAGGAATGCTGGCGCAGCTCTTGATGAAAAGACCGGCGGCCCAGTCAAGATCGCCTTCCCTCAAGAAGCCCGCGATACATATCTTGACGAACAGTGGATGTGGTGGGTCGTTGAAATTAAATTCAAATAAACATCAGTGTAATTTATGAATTACAGGGAAAGGGAAGGGCTAATTTACCTCTCAATAAAGAAAGCCCTTCCCTGGCCTGGGTGAAACCTATGCAGAATATCATCGAAGTCGCAAATATTACATATGCTTATCCTCGCACGGATATACCGGCGTTAAATAACATTAGCTTTTCCGTGCCTCAAGGGCAATTTGTGGCAATTATCGGTCCAACCGGCGCTGGCAAATCCACTCTGTGCTATTGTTTTAATGGTGCTGTACCGCGTTTATTCGGTGGGGAAATGTCTGGCTCGGTCGTTGTAGCTGGAAAAGATACCTACGAAAATGAAATCCCGGTCATGGCGCAGCATGTTGGTCTGGTGGTACAGAACGCCCGCAACCAGTTGTTCAATGTGAACGTGCAATGCGAAATTGCCTTTGGTTGTGAGAACCTTGGCTTCCCTCGCCAAAAGATCATCCAAAACCTGCATGATGCCTTGACCTTTGTAGGCTTGCAAGGCTATGAGAACCGCCAGCCCACAGCACTCTCCGGAGGCCAGCAGCAAAGGGTAGCCATTGCTTGCGTTCTTGCTATGGAACCAGATGTGTTGGTGTTGGATGAACCAACCTCAGAACTTGACCCAATAGGTTCCGAACAAGTGATGGAAACAATTACCCGTCTCAATCGGAGTTTGGGGAAAACCGTCATACTGGTCAGCCATGATACTGAGTTCATTGCGCAATTTGCCGATCGGGTTTTGGTTATTAACGATGGCAGCCTGGTGTTAGACGGAAGCCCAAGAGAAGTATTTTCTAAAGCCGATTTGCTTTCTTCTTGCCGTATTCGACCACCACAGGTTTGCCAGCTTAGTTACGAATTACGTAAAAAGGGCTTTCCCATTACGGACATCCCCATCACGATTGATGAAGCCGTCACATTATACGAGGGATTGCAGCATGGATAGAGAACTAATCATCCACGGTGAAAACTTGACGCACATCTATCCCAATGGAGTGGAAGCCTTACGTGGTGTCACAATCGATATATATAGAGGTGAATACCTGGCAATTGTCGGGCAGAATGGCAGCGGAAAAACGACATTGGCAAAGCACCTTAACGGTCTACTGAGACCCACACACGGTGCGATAATCGTTCGTGGTATAGACGCCGGTAAAGCCAAAGTATCCGAACTTTCACGAATCATCGGTTATGTGTTCCAAAACCCCGACGATATGCTATTTTGTAACAGCATCGAGGAGGAGATCGCCTTTGGACCTGAGATGATCGGCTGTTCGAAAGAAGAAACCAAACACCGTGTGGATGAAATCATCCAGGTGTTAGGTTTGGAAAGTATGTCTGATCAACATCCCTTTGCCTTAAGCCTGGGAGACCGGCAAAGAGTGGCTGTTGCCTGTGCCTTATCCATGGAACCGGAAGTTTTCGTCTTTGACGAGCCAACCACCGGGCAGGATTATTTCGGCGGGCAGCGCATCATGTCCATTATCGATCAACTGCATGCCTCCGGCAAAACGATCATTATCATCACCCATGATATGCAAATGGTCGCCGAACATGCCCAGCGGGTAGTGGTGATGTCGGCGGGTCAAATTGCCCTGGATGCGCCGCCGGAAAAAGCGTTTACACAGCTTGAACCGCTGGAAACCTTATCCTTGCGACCGCCCCAAATTACACGCTTCGCATTTCGCATGGGCTGGACCGATCACGCCATATTGAATGTCCAACAGATGTTGGCAGCAATGAATGGATCACACGCTTCGTCCAAAATTGAGACAGGCGGGGAGGCTAAATAAGTATGGCTGACGTGGGTTATATCAATCAAGATTCCTTTCTGCACCGCCTGGATGCACGCACCAAACTAATTTTAATGTTAGCTATCTTAGTCGTTGTGCTGGTCTTTACCGATCCTATTTATGTGATCGCGATTTTATTTCTGGTTTTAGGCGCCTGGAAGTTGGCAAAACTGCCCCTCAATATGGTGGGTGATATTTTTAAATATTTTACCGGCATTGCCGTAATTATTTTTGTCTTACAAGCCTTTTTTTATCCTGGAGAAACCAACCTTTTACAAATTTCAAACCCCATTCCCGCTATCGGTTTTAGCGGATACATCACTTTGCAAGGCGTGATGTACGGTCTGGCTCTGGTATTAAGACTGGTTGTTATCATGACCGTAGCCCCGCTATTGGTGATGACCACCCCTATGTCAGACCTGATGCTGGCTCTGGTTAAGTTCAAAGTACCCTATCGCTTTGCATTTATCCTGACCACCGCCATGAGTCTGTTCCCTTCGATCCAAAATCGAGCCGAATTAATCCAACAAGCGCAATTGTGCCGTGGGGTGGGAGATTTTGAAAGCGGGAATTTTTTCGTCCGGTTACGCGCCTCGGCCAGTATATTAACGCCGTTAATTTTAGGTGCGTTCCGCGATTCACAGATATTGGATGTGGCTATGAGCTCGCGTGCCTTCGGGGCACCCATCCAACGGACATTCTTATTAGAAAGCCATTTTCGTCAGGCCGATTATATATTTCTGGCAGGGAGTTGCCTTTCCCTGGTGGGAGCGGTCATCCTGCGCATAATGCACCTCGGAGTTGTATAGAATTAAAGGAGAAATAGCCGTGAATCAAACCAATCCACCCGAAAACAATATTGAAGCCAAGCCGGCTCCCGTTCGTTCATGGCAATCACGGGGTCGTATCTTTGGCATACCAGTCTCATTGATCGCCATTTGGGCAGCATTATTCGTTGCCGCTAGCGCCGTCCCCGCTTTGCCCGTGCCGGGCATGGGTGGCATGATCACCGTCAATGCCATCATGACCGCCATTTCAGGTGTGGTGTTGGGACCAGCCGCTGCCGTGGCAAATATGGCCGGCGCCATCATCGCCACCATCCTGTTTCCTTTTGGGGCGTTCTTTGGTCCGATCAGCTTCCTGACTGCGACCGTGGGCGGTTTGATCGCCGGGCTCACGTTTGCCAATCGTTGGAAACTTGCCGGAGCAATTGAGTTGTTGTTGATTGCCTCTTGGTTCGTCAACCCGGCTTCATGGCAACCCTATATGTATCTGGTACCCCTGCCCTATACGGGCATCGCTGTGCTGGTCATTTTCATAAAACCTTTACGTGAATGGGCTCGTAACCAGATATTGACTCAAAATAAGGTTTGGATGTGGCCAGCGCTTTTCCTATTTGCCTCCATTGGTCATGCCGGAGAATACCTGACATCCAATTCCATGACGAATTGGATGTATAACCTAACCTGGCAATATTGGATTCCCACATTACCCTATTGGATCGGTGTGGATACGGTCATTGTTGTACTATCCATGGTGGTGGGTGTGGGTGTTTTGATCGGATTGCATCGCGCCCGGTTACCGCATGCCTCAGATCTTTATATCAAAAAATAATTGTGAGTAAATTGTCGGATAAGTTCCTTGGATGTTTAGCGGGGTTAGCGATGGGGGATGCACTGGGTGTCCCGGTTGAGTTCCTGTCACCCACACAGATCGAAGAGATTTATGGGCAGGTGACCGGAATTGTATCAGCACCCGAGTGGCATCCTCACAGCCGGCTGCGTCCCGGCAGCATCAGCGACGATACCCATCAGGCGATGGCAGTTGCCCACGCTTACGCCCCGGATGGGGAACTAAGCGTCAAAGCAGTGGCAAAAAAGTTATTAGCCTGGGTAGACGCCACACCTCCCGAAGATTTGGATGTGATCATCGGCCCCAGCACCCGGCATTCCATAGAACTTATCCGTCAAGGCGGTGATCCGCAAACAACCGGCAGTAAAGGGATAACGAATGGCGCTGCCATGCGTGTTGCTCCGGTTGGCTTGGTCAACATCGGTAATTTCGAGGCGGCTTTCCAGGATGCCATCCAGGCCAGCCTGCCCACACATGGCAGTAATGTGGCGATATCCGCCAGCGCAGCGGTGGCATTTGCTGTCACGCAAGCTGCAGAAATCGGTACCTCGATTGAGGCCATCCTGGATGCGGCTAAAACTGGCGCAGAACGGGGGCGCTCCGAGGGGCAATGGCATTGGGGTACCGCCCTGGAGGGCCGGATCGAATTGGCGCAGAATATCGTGTGCCAGGCTGAAAGCGAAAAAGAAGCCCTGCATGACTTGTATCGCTTTGTCGGCGTGGATATGCTGGTTGCCGAATCGGTAGCTACAGCCCTGGGATTGGTGCAACTGGCTCAGGGAGATCCAATGAAAGCCATTTTTTTTGGAGTCAACCTGGGCGGGGACGCCGATACGATTGCCGCTATCGCCGGCGCGATCTGCGGTACATACAAGGGTATCCAGGCGATCGATCAAAATCTGCTGGCGTCAATAGAGAAAATCAATCGAATTGATTTCTCCGGCGAGGCGCAGCGTCTTTATGAAATCATGAAAAGGAAAAACGATTTAATAAATATAAATGATGAATAAAAATAATAACCGGATTGGTTTCACCATGCATCCCCTTTGGTTGAGGAGTACAAACCTCAAGGATTTTCTGGCGCCATTGCAGGCAGCCGGTTTGAATGCCTTTGAGTTTTTGCTCGATCCGGGAGACAGTCAATGGAGCCAATTCGCCCCTTTGATGAAATCTAGTGCAGACATGGGCTTTTATCTCTCTTTTCATTTCCCATACCGGCAGGCTTATTCATTGCAGGGATTTCGAGAGAATACGCAAGTGGTCAGCCGGAATGAACTGGCCTCGCTTCTATCCCTGACTCAAGACCTGGGCAAGGCGACGGGTCACACGCCAGTGATCGTCGTACATGCTGCGAAATCGAAGTCCGCTTCAAGACAGCAACTCTTCAATGATACGCTGGCATTCATGCAGTGGGCTGTGGAAGGCTTCCCCGGGTTGTATTTCGCCATCGAAAACCTGGGACCGGCTGCTACAGGCGAGCTGAAACTTGGCGACACACGCGAGGAAGTGTTTGATTTGGTCGTAAAAACCGGGTCGCCCCAGGTGGGTATTTGTTGGGATTTGGGGCACGACAAGCTGCACAACCGCCTTAAAACGCCTCCCATATCCTGGTTAGAAAAAGTGATCCATTTACACGTCCACGATGTTGATTCCGGCGGAGTAGATCATTACCCGCTGGTATATAACAATGTGCCTTATCGCGCCTGGCTCCCAATATTTTCATCACGTCAACTACCAGGCTCTGTGTGTTTGGAGATCAAGGGACACCAACTAAAAGGCTGGGGGATTAACAAAATTACACAAAGTTTGGTTGATAGTGTTAATCTGGTTCGGGAATTAGTCGATGAATGATAGCCAAACAACCCTGATAAAAACCAACCCCTTCCAATCCGGTTGGTGGCGACGCTGGGGAGAAGAAACCTTCGCCGCCTATGCATTTTTACTTCCCAGCATATTGGTCTTTATAATTTTTACATTTTTTCCGGTCATCTTCTCCATCGTGGCCAGTTTCTTGAAGTGGAATTTACCTTATAAAGCCTCGTTCACTGGTGTGGAAAACTATACTTCTTTGATAAACGGTCCAGTAACTTCACCGATATTCTGGCAATCGGTGGGGAATACATTTTATTTTATGTTGGGCATCCCCATCAACATGATCCTGGCGCTTTTTATTGCTATCTCCCTAAACCGTCGGCTGCCTGGTGTTGCGATATTTCGCACAGCATTTTTCCTGCCCACAATCACCTCCATGGCAGCCGTTTCAGTGGTCTGGATGTGGCTTTACCACCCGGCTGATTATGGGTTATTCAATTCTCTGTTGATCGAATTGGGGGTACCGGTGCAGCGCTGGCTGCGTGACCCGGCTCTGGCAATGCCCTGTTTGATCTTGATGGGTGTCTGGCATGGGATGGGATACAATATTGTGATTTTCCTGGCCGGGTTACAAGCGATCCCGCGTGAACTCTACGAAGTGGCAGAGATCGACGGGGCGGGCACTTTGGCGAAGTTTATATATGTCACCTGGCCGCAGCTATCACCGACCACGTTTTATATCCTGGTGATCGGTGTGATCAATTCACTGCAAGCTTTTACCGAAATCGATGTGATGACCCAGGGCGGCCCGCTCAACGTAACCACCACCCTGGCGTACTATCTTTACCAGGAAGCCTTTCAATATTTCCGCATCGGGATGGGATCATCGGTAGCCGTCATTTTATTTATACTGCTATTGGCATTGACGCTTCTGCAATTCAGGGGGTTGGAATCGAAGGTGTACTATGAATGAGACGATAACTCAACTCCCTGGTCAACCCCGGATGCACACGGCCATCTTCGGACGTCGTCCGCAAAAAGCGCTTTCTGCGGGTGTGTGGTATTTGATTTTGGGCTTCGTGTCTCTGCTGGTCGTCATACCATTTATATGGATGTTATCCACTTCATTCAAGAGTGCCAACGAAGTATTTTCATACCCCATTTCCTGGCTTCCCAACCAGTTGCGCTGGGAAAATTATGTCAATGCCTGGAAAGCAGCACCCTTTGCTCGCTATTTCTTCAACAGTTTCTTTATCGCCTTTGCAGTTACCTTTGGGCAATTGATATCTTGTTCGTTAGCTGCCTTTGCCTTTGCCCGCATGAATTTCAAAGGCAAGAATTTCATGTTTACCTTGTTCTTGAGTACGACGATGATCTCAACCCAGGTGACATTGATCCCCTCTTTCCTGGTTATCAAATACTTGAACTGGCAGGACACGTACCAGGGATTAATTGTGCCATTCCTGGCCAATGCTTTTGGTGTGTTCATGATTCGCCAGGCTTTTCTGAGCTTACCGCGTGAGCTGGAGGATGCTGCAAAATTAGACGGCTGCAGTCGATTACGTTTTCTCTGGCAAATCGCTATTCCATTGACTCGCCCGGTATTAAGCGCACAAGCGCTGTTTGCCTTCATGGGCAACTGGAACTCCTACCTATGGCCATTAGTCGTCACCAACCGTCAGGAGATGCGTACACTTCAGATCGGGTTGCGTTATTTTGTCAGCCAGGAGGGGGGCACCCAATGGGGAGTCTATATGGCCGCCGCGGTGATGGTAACTATCCCAGTGATCCTGTTCTATTTCCTGGTGCAAAAGAGCTTTGTCGAGGGAATTGCAACCACCGGTATCAAAAGATAACGTGTTTAGAATAAACGGAGGTATTCCATGTTAAAAAAGATAAACTTCATGTTTCTTATCCTGATGTTACTGGCGACTGCCTGTTCGGGGGGCCAAGCTACCGAATCATCCTCCTCAGGTTCAACCGCCAAGATCGACGCCGATGGACATATCACGATCGAATTTTGGTATGCCCTGGGCGGCGATACCGGGAAAGTGGTGGAAGAAATGGTAAAACAATTCAACGAATCGCAATCAGAAATTACGGTCAATGCTACCTATCAGGGTGATTACGCCTCGGCAATGGCCAAGGTGTGGTCGGCTGTTTCGGCGGGTGGATTACCCAGTGTAGCCCAGATCGGAGGCGCTCCCTTGTTAGGCAGTACGGGGGCAGTGGCGCCGATCACTGAATTTCTGAACGGAAGCGATGGGATCGATCAAAACGCTATCCGCCAGGTGTTTTGGGATTACAACTCTGCTGGGGGCGTGTTATGGACCATGCCTTTCAATCTATCCATTCCCGTGATGTACTATAATCGGGATCTTTTCACCGCCGCGGGGTTAGACCCCACGCAACCACCCCAGACCTGGGACGAACTGATCGAGATGGCTGGAAAACTAACCGTGGATACCAACAATAACGGTGAGATCGATCAATGGGGTGTCAATACCTCGACCGACACGCACTATTATTTGAGCGCCATGTTCCTATCGAATGGTGTGCAGATCGTCAGTGATGATGAGAGTGAGGTGTTGTATAACAATGCTGAGGCGGTAGAAATGCTCACCCTGTGGGGGAACCTGGTGAATGAATATAAAGTCATGCCGCCCAACCAGCATGAAGAAGCCAAAAGCGATTTCCTGGCGGGCAAACTCGGCATCCTCATGGCTTCCAGCTCCAATGTCCCCAGCATGGAAGCTAATGCCTCCTTTGAGGTCGGTGTTGCGCAAATGCCAGCCGTGAACGATAAACCACGCGTCTTCCCGGTGGGCGGCGCCAGTCTCTTGATTTTCAAAGACGAGTCCCCCGAAATTCAGAATGCAGCCTGGACATTTGTGAAATTCATGACCTCCAAAGAGAGCTCGATATATTTATCCACCCATACCGGTTATTTGCCTATATATACCGATGCGGCTGAATGGCCTGAATTTGTATCGTACATTCAAGAACATCCAAACCGGGGAGCGCCCATCGAAGGGTTGAATAATGCCGTGGCAATCCCCGAATTTCCTGCGTTGGGCACCAGTGACAGCTCCCTGCGAAGAGCTGTGGCATCTGTAGAATTGAATAGCGCCACTCCACAAGAAGCGCTCGCTGAAGCCAAACGAGCGGTAGACGCAACGATAAAGGAGCAGGGTACAAACGAGTGAATGAACGGCGGGAAAGGTCTGTCGCCTGCGCTTTTTGTAGCTGCTGCTGCACAGACCTTGAATTGGTTTACCAGGACCGCTGCATTAAATCAGTAAAACCGGCTTGTTCGATTGCCGGGAGGGAGTTTAGTGCTGGTGAAAGCGATCCTCCGTCGCTGAAAAGAGGCGGCGTGGTGATTTCCGGGCAGAAAGGTTTGCAAACGATCTGTGCGGAATTGCGCGCCGCCAAACTCCCACTGATCCTGATCGGAGGCGGTATCTCTCTCGAAAGCCAGCGTAGTGCGGTATTACTGGCAAAGAAACTTGGCGCCTGTGCGGATACACCCGCCTCCTGCCAAAGCCTGGCATTTGCACGGGCGTTTGCCGAAAGCGGCATACCCATGCTGACCCTGGGTGAGTTGCGAGACAGGGTGGATACAGTCGTATTCTGGAATACCGATCAAAACCAGATTCACCCCCGATTTTGGGAAAGGTTTATTGGAGTCAATAGACCTCCAAGGATTATCTCTGTAAATTTCGAAATACCGGAACAAATACCTGATTCCTGCCTGCATATCTCGTTGGATATGCAACAAATGCTGGCGCATTTAATTCAATTGCGGTTAGTTCTTCGTAATGAAACGCAACAGGTTTCACCAGTATTACGAGAGATGCTCGCTACCCTCCGGGATGCGCATTGTGGGTGCATGATTTTTGGTGAAAGCCTGTTGGAATCCGGATATGGCGTTTTGTTTGAAGCCTTCCGTTTTATTCAGGAATTAAATGACATAGACAAAGGACGTTGGTTTGGATTGATGCTAGATGGCGAAGTCAATTCCGCTGCCGCCGCAGACGTGTTATCTCTCGAGACGGGTTACCCGGCTGCTGTCAGATTTATCAAGGATGAGGCTGAATTTTCGACTACGGAGTGGTCGGCGAAGAGACTCATCCAAAGAGGGGAAACCGATTTGGTGCTTCAAGTGGGTCAAATTGATGCCCGGATACAAAAAGAAATCGAGAATCATATCACCAACTATACTGGCAAAATGAAATATATGGTTTTAGACTCGAAAACTCCCCTAATCCAACCCTCGACCTGGTTGCCGGTGAGACGCTTTGGTTTAGACGAGGGAGGGACAGCCATGCGCATGGATGGGCTTCCGATTCCCATTCAACCGGTACAGGAAAGCCGCAAAATAGGGTTGGCAGAAGCCCTCACCCGCTTGATCGAGGGGGTTGAACCATGATCTGTCTGCGGGGTGGGAAACTCATCGATCCTTTAAATCATCGCGATGGTGTTGTTGACGATATATGGATCCAGGATGGCCGAATTGTCGCAGCACCCGAAAACGTCGATCATGCCGATGCAATAGACGCCAGTAGTTGGTTGGTCACCCCGGGCGGCATTGAAATTCATAGTCATATTGTCGGTACACAAATGGCAACCGCACGTAGTTTTTCTTTAGAAGAAAATACGACTTCTCCCCGCTTGCTTATGACGCCGGCTGAAATCAACCGAGCTTATTTGAAAATGGGATATACCACCGTATTCGATGCTGCCATGTCCCCATTGATGAGTCGTATAGCTCACACCGATCTAGATAGGATGATGGGACTGGATCGCGGCGCATATACTCTGGTCAGCGATCAATCCTGTGTGCTGAAAGCGATTAAAAATAAGAATTCAGAAGAATTGAAGCATACGCTGGCCTGGTTGCTGGAGTGCACACGTGGCTATGCATTGAAACTGGTGAATCCTGGTGTTGGTTTAACCTGGCGGGCGTTAAGCGCCATTGGTTCATTGGATGACCCTCTGGCGGATACGCAATTAACTCAGCGTGAAATTATTCTAGCCCTGGCTGAAGCAGCCCAATCCATGGGTTTACCCCACCCGATCCATCTGCACGCCAGCAACCTGGGTCAACCCGGTAACTGGAAATCATTTTGCCAAACAGTTAAAGCGTTGGAAGGCTTACCTGCCCACTTTTGTCATATCCAGTTCTACTGCTATGGTAAGGATGATAAAGGACGCATGCGTTCTGCGGCGGAAGAAGTAGTGGAGATAATTTCCGACAATCCCAAATTGACCTTCGATGCGGGCGAAATCGTATTCGGACCAGCCATGGCTATGACTTGCGATTTACAGCTCATCGAATGGCTGCACCGCATGGGAAGCGGAAAATGGACCGGTCGTCTTCTAGAAGGCGAGGGCGGAATGGGGTTGCTGCCTTTACAGTACGCGAAGAAAGATCCATCCAGCGCTGTGCAATGGGCGACCGGATTGGAGTTATTACTGCGCTTTCCCGATCCGGAGCGCTTATTCCTGACCACGGATTATCCAAATGGCGGTCCGTTCACAGATTATCCGCGCATTATTGCCTGGTTAATGGATGCCGAATTACGCCAGAGAATGTTGGCACAGGTGCACCCGGCAGCTCGTACGCGGTGCGGTTTGGAGAAAATCGAGAGAGAATATTCCTTATTCGAAGTTGTACAAATGACCAGCGCCGGACCGGCCAAAGCCCTGGGATTACAGGATCGCGGTCACCTGGGGATCGGCGCGCAGGCTGATATCCGTTGTTATCAACCCCAATCCGATAAGGAAGCCATGTTTTCCAATCCGGTGCTGGTGATCAAAGGTGGTGATATTGCAATACGCGAGGGTGAGTATTATTCTCGGGATAATGGACGTCTTCTGGCGGTTCAACCCGCCTGGGACCGGGAAAGACTGCCTGCTATTCAACGCCAGCTTCAAGAAAGCACCAGCCTCGATCCACGTTTCTACGGCTTGAGTGATAAGCATCAAATCCCAAATTTGGAGATCATCCCATGCAAATAAACAGCGTTATGATCGAGGATACCTTTGCCGAAGCCTTCCCGATGTGGCTGGCGCGGTTGGTCATCACCGCCGACACACCCTATTGGGCGCAAACCGCGGCGCGTTACGCCACAGGATTGGCGATTTCGGTGGTAGGCTGCGCGTGTGAAGCCGGATTGGATGCCCCTTTATCGGAAGAGAAAACCCCGGATGGGCGTCCAGGTGTGGGTATGTTGATATTTGGATTCACGCGCCAAGGTCTGGAAAAAACACTCATCACCCGCATTGGGCAGGCTGTGCTGACCACGCCCACCACTGCCTGTTTCAACGGACTGGAAAGCCAGGATCAAGCCAAAATTGGCGCTAAAGTGCGCTTTTTCGGCAATGGCTTCCAGAGTAGTAAAGTAATCGGTGATACTCGTTATTGGCGCATTCCCACAGCCGATGGTGAGTTCCTGGTGCAAGAATCGTTTGGCATTTCGCAAGGTGTGGGTGGTGGTAATTTCCTCATACTGGGAGAGGATAGGGCTTCCGCCTTGAAGGCTGCTGAAGCGGCGGCAGCGGCTATTGACGCCTTACCGGGAGTGATCGCACCGTTTCCGGGCGGCATTTGCCGTTCTCCCAGCCAACCAGGTTCACGCTACACAGGACTGCGAGCATCCACTAATGCAGCTTTTTGCCCCACATTACGCAACCGGGTGGCGACAAAATTACCCGATAACGCTCAGGCAGCCTATGAAATCGTATTGGACGGCGTTACCGTGCAGGCGGTTTCAGATGGCATGCGGGACGGCATACGCGCAGCCTGCCTGCCAGGTATCATCTCGATTTCAGCCGGGAATTATGGCGGGAAATTAGGCCCGTATCATTTCCATTTGCATCAAATATTACAGGCGGAGGCGCCATGCGTGTGAGTCTTGAATTCCGCCTGGCTGAATCTCTGCCTGTGAATGCCTCATCTCTGACTCCAGACCTCGTTCTTGGTATGCCAGAGACTGAACTTCATAAAACCTGCCTCGATTATGGGAACACAACCCGGGAATTGGGCAGCCTGTGCCGGATATCTTATGACGCCGGCGTTGAAGACAGCCTTCTTTTCTGCGGTGATACGCACTTCTTGCACCGTGCAGGATTTCATATGTCTGGCGGTCGATTGGAAATTGATGGACCGATTGGTCCGCTCGCTGGCGCAGAAATGTCCGGCGGTGAATTGCTGGTGAAAGGCGATGCGGATGACGGATTGGGTCTGGCTATGACCGGCGGGAGGATCCGTGTGGAAGGCAATGCCGGTAATCGCCTGGGTGGAGCCTATCTGGGCAAGTCACACGGCATGAGTGGAGGAACGATCATCGTAACCGGCAATGCAGGCACTGAAGCGGGAATGCGGATGCACAGGGGGCTGGTAGCTGTTGGCGGGGATGCTGGCGATTTGGCTGGATTGGAAATGCGCGCCGGAACCCTGCTGATAACCGGGGATATCGGCAGGTCATGCGGCTTGGGTATGCAACGCGGCAGCATCGTAGGGGGACGGTGTGTTGAAGTATTACCCGGATTTACTCGGGATTGTTGTATGGATTGGCACTGGCTGCGTTTGTTGTTCGATCATCTTAATAAAAATGGCGTCATCGTACCAGTTGGGTGGCAGCATTGTGTTTTCAGTCGCTACTCAGGTGATGCGACAGGTATCAGCAGAGGAGAGATCCTTCTTTATGAGACAGAGTGTTAATCAATCGGCCTGGATAGTATTCGAAGAAATTTGGGAGGAAAGCACACGTTTGGGGTGTCTTCCTCTTCAGATGGGTTGCGGAACAAGAGTGATCGATGCCGGGATTGACGCAACCAGCGGTTTTGCAGCCGGGTTGAAGATGGCGGAATTGAGCATGGCTGGTTTGGCGCAGGTTGCGGTTATTCAAGGAGCTATCAATGGCATCCCCTGGCCGAATGTTCAAGTCCACAGTGAATTCCCTCATCTGGCGTGCTTTTTATGCCAATCCGCCAGTTGGCCAATTGAAACATCGCGGGGACAAATAATGGGCTCCGGACCAGCCTGTCTGCTAGGCGCATCAGCTAATCTACCCGATTTTGGGTATAAGGAAACCTCCAACTGTGCTGTATTTGTATTGGAAGGCAGCTTCCTGCCTGATGATGAGGCGTGTCAGGCAATCGCTGCCGCTTGCCATGTTACTCCTGAAAGGTTAGGGATCATGGCTGCGCCAACCGGCAGCATGACCGGGGTGGTGCAAATTGCAGCCCGATCAGTTGAAATTGCCATGCATAAACTTCACCGATTAGGTTTCGATTTGACGCATGTCTCCAGCGGGTTGGGTTGCTGTCCGATTGCCCCGCCGGGTGGCACGGATTTCGAAGCCCTGGGTAAGACCAACGACGCCATGATGTTTGCGTCGCAGATTTGGTTGAGTGTGTTAGTTGAAGATCAGGCGCTTGAATCCCTGGTAGAAAAAATCCCTGCCTCCAGCAGCAAGGATTATGGAAAGCCCTTCCTGAAAGTTTTAGAAGCCGCGGGCGGTTTTTACGGGGTCGACCCCGATATCTTTGCCCCGGCGGAAATTACAATCGTCAATCAAAAATCCGGGCGAGTTTATCACGCCGGGCAGCGGGATGAAACGCGGCTTGTAGCAGCTCTTTTGATGACATAGCAATGGACACCATAAAGTTTGGTATATTAAGCGATCCTCAATCATGGCACAGCCAAAAATTACAAATGGCTTTTGCCGCTCGCCACATTGCACCGTTATTTTTTAAAACCACTCGTTTACAAGCGCATCTGGGCTCGCAATGTCAGGTATCGAGTGTGGACACTAAATTGAACGAGTTGGATTTACTATTAGTGCGGGATGTACCGGGTGGCTCGTTGGAACAAATCATCTACCGTATGGATGCCCTCCATCAAGTGGAAGATCAAGGTGTACGGGTTGTCAACCAGCCGGGCGCTATCGAAAAGATGGTCGATAAATATTATACGTCTTCCCTACTGGCTGGCGCTGGTTTGCCAGTACCCGAGACGATCGTTACCGAGCAGGTCGAAGAAGCCATACGGGCATTCGATTGGTTAGGTAGAGACATCGTCGTCAAACCATTGTTTGGCAGCCAGGGTGTCGGTATGGTGCGTCTGACAGACCGGGAAGTGGCGTGGCGCACCTTCCGTGCCCTCGAACTGGGTCATTACGTCTTTTACTTGCAGCAATTCATTCCTCATAATAATCGTGATATTCGCGTTTTCATGATCGGAAATGATTGTGCGGCTGCCATGATACGTCAGGCGGATGACTGGAAAACAAACCTCTCGCAAGGAGCCAGACCATTTCCCTTTGAGGCTTCGGCTGAAATCGTTGAAATGTGCCGCAAAGCTGCCCAGGTCGTAGGTGCAGATTACTGTGGGGTCGATCTGCTGCCGGGAGAGGATGGCAATATATACCTCTCAGAGATCAACAGTATGCTCTCCTGGAAAGGATTACAGTCGGTTTGCACGGTCGATCTGGCAGACAGGTTGGTGGCATTTCTATTGGAATTAATTGAAAGCTGATGGAACAGAGCGCTTGAAAATATTAATTCTCGGTATTTCCAATCGTGCCTTAGCTGCTTCAGCGGCGCTGGCGGATTATCAGGTAACCAGCCTGGATTATTTTGCCGATTGTGATCAGGCGGAGGGTGTACGCAGCCTTTCATTAGTGCGGGATTTCAACATGTCGTTGAGCTTGAAGAACCTGGCACGCGCCGCCAGGTCTCTGGTGGATGAGGTTGATGGGATTGTATTTTCGTCCGGAATCGAATGTGAGCCGATGCTAGCCAGTCTGATCACACAGGAAAAGCTATTGGGAAATTCACCCAACGCGATTAATGAGGTTCGAAACCCACAAAAGCTGGCGGTTGCTTTAAATCCATGCGGCGTAAAAGTCCCGGAGACGTTCATGCCTTATGACAAACTCCCCCAAGCAGAAAAAAACGAGTGCACAACCTGGCTTCGCAAAGACCTTGCGCGAGGCGGCGGTATTGGGGTGCGTAAATGGAACGGCAAATCACGCTTAAATAATACCGAGATACTTCAGCATTTTATCGATGGACAACTGTGTTCGGCAACCTTTGTGGCGGATGGAAAGCACGCCTGTCTGGTGGGGATGACCTACCAGTATGCCGGGATACCCGAACTGGGTGCCAGTGAATTCATGTGGTCGGGAAACGTAGCGCCTTTCAGTCACCCTGCAATCATGAAGAAAATGCAACTGGCTGCACAGTCCATTACTCGTGTATTTGGATTGGTAGGGTTGAACGGCATCGATTTCATCATCGAAGGTGAAACCCCCTATATTTTAGAAGTCAACCCACGCTGCAGCGCTTCGGTTGAATTATTAGAAATGGCGGGCAGCTTCAACGCCTTCGATTTACACGTGCGTGCCTGCCAGAGTAAATTATCCGCGCTATCGCCCCTCGAGGAGAAAGTGGTTTATTGGGGGAAAGGGATATTATATGCCAGACAAGAAGTAAATGTTCCGGATACATCGGGCTGGAAAAACAATAATATCCGGGATATCCCCCATTCTGGAGAACATATTCCCAGTGGCGCACCGATATGCAGCTTGATTGCCAATGCAACGACACCAAATGGTTGCTGGAACGCAGTTCTTATAAAAGCCGGCATGATTGAAACCCAGCTTTATCAAGGTAAGGCGAATTCCCAAGTCGTAAAAGGTGATGTGTGATATGATAAATATGCAGTAATGATTAACTTAGTATGATATTAGTGAACGTTTATATGTTGAAATCGTAAAACAATCTATATTTTTCATTGGAGTAAAGTCTATGCAAACTAAAAGTTTTAAAGGAAGGGATTTTCTTGCCGAAACCGATTTCACTAGGGAGGAAATTGACACGATCTTATCTGTGGCTGAAGACCTGAAGAAGGACCGTGCCCGGGGGGATTATCATGATCATCTGCTGCGCTCGAAGACATTGTTCATGATTTTCTACAATCAATCGTTACGGACACGTAACTCCTTTGAAGCGGGGATGACCCAGCTTGGCGGGCATGCCCATTACCTCGATCCCTCCAAAATTTATACCCCGGCAATGGAAGGGCGCGAAGTGGCTTACTCGACCGAGCGTGTATCGGATGTGGCTCGCGTGCTCGACAGGATGGGTGATGCCATTGCCATTCGCTGTTATGGCGACCCGGTGGATTGGGAATATGGTGGAGCGCATGCCATGCTGGAAGAATTCGCCCGCTGGTGTGATATCCCGGTATTGAATATGGAAGACGATGTATATCATCCATTTCAGGGTCTGGCGGATGTGTTGACTGTAAAAGAAAAATTCGGTGGATTTAAGGGCGTCAAATTCACCATGTCTTGGGCATATTCCCCCAGCGTCCACAAGCCACGCGCCGTACCTCAATCAGCGATCTTATACGCCGCCATGATGGGCATGGAAGTGACCCTGGCGCACCCCAAGGGCATGGAATTAGATCCCAAGATCCTGACACAATGTAAAGAATACGCAGATGCTCAGGGTGGGTCTTTCCAGGTCACCGATGACTTCAAAGGCGCCATGGAAGGCGCGCATGTCGTCTATCCGAAAGCATGGTGTGCAACCCCGATATTTCAGCCGCCTGTTGGAACCTCGGATGCCATAGAAACCCAGGCCATTTTCGACCGGCACAAAGACTGGATTTGCAACAAAGAGATCATGGATATTGCCGATAAGAATGCCATTTATATGCACTGCCTGCCTTGTGACCGGGGCTATGAAGTGACCAATGATGTCATCGATAAAACTAAGGGGAAGGGTTGGCTATCGGCGGCGTTCGATGAAGCAGAGAACCGCTTGCATGTCCAAAAAGCGGTCATGAGTTTGGTGATGTAGATCCAAAAAAAAAAGGTGCGATGTCATGACACAACGGGTTGCCCTCTACTTGCAGGATAAACATAACATGGCGTACGAATTGGAGATGGCGCGCTACGCCGAGGAACGCGGTTTTAGCGAGATCTGGCAGGCGGACACGCGCCTGGCACGCGACTGCATCGTCATGATGAGCGCTTTCTTAACCCATACCCGCCGGTTACGCATCGGATCGGGCGTGCTGCCCATCTGGACGCGTAATCCGGCGGTCATCGCTGCCACATGGAGCACCATGTGGGAATTGGGTGGTTTGGTGGATGGCCGTGGTCGTGTCATGTTGGGATTGGGCGCCTGGTGGGAACCAATCGCCAGCCGGGTGGGCGAAACCCGCACCAAACCACTCAAGGCGATCCGCGAACACGTGGAGGCAATCCGGCAGCTTTTCACCATGCAAGAAGTGACCTACCGGGGTGAATTTGTGAATTTGGACCGCATCAAGCTGGATGTGGCTTACGGTAACCCGGGACCGCGCGATATCCCCATATATGTAGGTGCAACCGGCGAAAAGATGCTGGAGCTTTCTGGGGAAATATGTAATGGCGTGGTATTGAATTACATGGTCTCGGTGGAATATATCCGGAAAGCCATCAGCCTGGTGGAGAAAGGCGCCCAAAAAGCGGGAAAGACTCTGGCAGAGGTCGATTTGCCGGAATTGATCGTATGCAGCCTCTCCGATCAAAACCCGCAAGCCGCTATGGCTGAAGCCAAGAAACTCACCGCCTATTATTTGGCAACCGAACCCCACATCATGAAAGCCAGTCAGGTGGCTGAGGAACTGCTCGAGAAAGTTCAATCGATGGTCGGTTGGCCGGCAACCGAAGCCGATTATGCTCGCGCCAGCCAGGTCATCCCCGATGAAGTGGCGCGTACAATAATGGCAGTCGGCACTTCGGATGAATGCCGAAAGAAAGTTAGCGAGTACGTCGACGCAGGCGTGACCTGCCCAATCCTTTATCCGTTGATGGATGATATCAAAGCCGTAGTCGACGCCTTTGCCGATAGGTTTTAAGCTGTCCATTCAAAAGTAGCAGCGAAATCTGAAACGCAATAAATATCCATCTTGTCGCAGATTCGAATACGAACCAAAAGCCATTCGACTCTTGAGAATCATCCGAAAATCCTCTTTTTTACTCAGGGGATTTTTTAGCTCAATTACCTTATAAAAATGCAAATTGGCTATAATTCAGTGCCTTTTTGGCTATAATAAATATACTTTCAGATTATGAATTTATCACCCGGGAAAATATAGTATCCTCAACATCCAACACAATATTGGTGCGAAAATTGCACGAACCTTTACTGTTGTTCACACCGATTATCATATAGAAAATCATAGGAGTCTCACAATGAAATTGATATCCTGGTTAACTAAAGGTTCGCGAGCTTTATTTTTTGCCCTACTAGCATCTCTGTTTATCACAGGTATCGCCCTGGCAACTTTCATCACCATCAACACAACTGACGGCAGCATCGATTCCGCCTGGTCTGCCACGCCATTTTTAACCGACCCGGACGATGTACCAACCACCGGTATGGATATTTATAATTTCTGGGTTGGGACTGACAGCACGAAGAGCAATTTTTATTTCCGGGCAGAATTGGATGCTCGTATGCCAGCAACCGGTCCGGGCGGCGGTTTCACATGGGTGGAAGCCTGGTTGGACTGTGATCGCGATGGCACCATGGAAAGTACAGATGTTGTCGTTCAATATATGGATAATTGGGATAATGTTTATACATACGAAGGCAGCAAGGTAAGTTATGACTCATATCTTTCGAGTTACGGCGAGTATATTTCTTCATACAATTATGAATGGTATTCTCCAACCAGTGGTGGAAACGTGGATTGGAGTGCATGTAAGTCGGGCAATATAAATGTTGCTCTGCTAACTTATGAAAATCCAAGTGGAACGCCGATCATCTTCGATCAAACAGACTGGCGCGGTTTAGACACATCCACCGCCGTTCAAATACAGGACCTTCACGCCACATCGAAACGCAATGCCTATGTTGCGCTGCTTATTGTCATTGGATTGTTCTTTGTTTCCGGCTTTGCCCTATGGCGAACAAAGACCTTGAAAAGTTAAACTGAAAGATTATATTTGTTCTCGTAGTCAGTTCAACCCGATTCTATGATATAAAAATTTCTCAATACAAAACCCCACCCTCGCTCCCTCCCCGCAAACAGGGAGGAATGAAGTTGATTTCTATCACTCAAGGCGGTTTTTGAAAAAGAAATTACGAAATTTCTTTCATCAATAAAACACTCTTAACGCAACTCAAGTAACAGGGGTTGTCCAAAAAGTCAATTTTGTCATGTTGCACGAAGTGTGTTTCACGAAGCGAAGCGAAACATCTCACATCAATAAAGTATAGACCCTTCGCTTCGCTCAGGGTGACAGGCTTCTTTTGGGACAACCCCTTGGGGTGGGGTCGGTTTAATTGATAAAATTCAAATCTTAGTTTTATATTGGACAGACCACTAGTGGTTAGTCAATGTAAAGAAGATGGATTTGTAGTAACGACTTCAGTCGTTATATATGAGTATTAAACGACTAAAGTCGTTACTACA
>JAFGJM010000058.1 GCA_016929095.1 Anaerolineales bacterium
AAGTTAGATTTATATTTAATTTAAATTAATTTGAAAACCTCAAATTTGACTTAGCTCAATTTATTAGGAGGCAATAAAAGGATGACAGAGAAAATAGTTCGAACGATTTGCTTTGACTGTCACGCCAAATGCGGTGTGCTATTACATGTCAAAGATAATCAAATCATCAAAGTGGAAGGAGACCCGAATCATCCCGTTTCGCAAGGTATGGTCTGCTGCAAGGGATTATCGGCTCAACAAATCCACGCTCACCCCGATCGACTAAAACTTCCGCTCAAACGTAAAGGTCCACGCGGCGGCAATCAATGGGAAGAAATATCCTGGGATGCTGCCATGGACGAAATAGAAGAGAATATCCGCAATATCACCACCAAATACGGTGAGGGAGCCTTCATTATAGGTCAAGGTACCGGACGCGGATCGAACCACTGGCATATGCGCGCCAATGCCAGTTTTGGCTTGCCCGGCTGGGGTCTATGCCCGGTGCATGTGTGTTTAATGCCGAACCTTCTACCCACAATGTTCACCTATGGCTTCTTCTCCTTCATCGACGCGGCTGATGTTCGCAATGCAAAAACTATCGTGGAATGGGGTATCAATCCTCTCACTGCCTGGCCTGGCTTACAAGGACCGCAATTGCTGGAGGCAAAAGCCCACGGCGCCAAACTGATCGTGATCGATCCGCGTTTCACCGATTTGGCTGCCAAAGCCGATATCTGGATGCAACTCTGCCCGGGTACCGACGGCGCATTAGCATTGGGCTTAATGAACATCCTGATCGAAGAAGGACTATACGACAAGGAATTTGTAGACAAATGGACACTCGGTTTTGATAAGCTGGCTGAGCGCTGCAAAGAATTCCCGCCCGATCGGGTATCCAAAATCACCTGGATTCCCAAAGAACAACTCTATGAAGCTGCACGCCTGATGGCAAACAACCGCCCCACCACCGCTACCATCTCGCTTGGCGCCTGCATGCACACCAACGGTATGCAGAATGGCCGGGCAATTGCTGATTTGTTTGCCATCGTAGGTGATATTGACGCCAAGGGTGGGTTGCTTTCCAATAGATTCTGGGATGTAATGTTAGTGCCCGAGATTACCAAGATGGACCCGTCTCGTCTGGGTGCCCTGCTGGGCGACGAAACCAAGCCTCTGCTCACCCGGGCGGCTGGAGAACCATGGCCAGATGCAGTCTGGCGCGCCATCACCACCGGCAAACCCTTCCCCGTTAAAGGAATGGGTTTTGTAGCCGATGATGCTGTCATGTGCTATGAGAACTCACGCGATATCGTGGCTGCTTTGAGTGAACTTGAATTCATATTCGTAAAAGACTATTTCCTCACCGACACCGCCAAGATGGCAGATATTGTGTTACCCACTGCCCACTGGAGCGAACGCGAGTCGGCAGACGAAGAACTGTACAGCGATCCCTGCCCAGTGGTCATCCCGCAGAAAGCAGTGGAACCGCCCGGCGGCGCCTGGTGCGATTGGGAATTTTGGCTGGGTCTCGGTAAACGCTTTAAACCTGAATGGTGGCCATGGAAGAACGTGCACGAGATGTGGCAATGGCGCATGAAAACATTCTATGACGTTGATCTTTCTTGGGAAGAGCTGGCTAAGCAGGGTTATTTCATCACTTACGGCGGTGACAAACGGGTCCACAAAAAATACGAGAAGGGGTTGGAGCGACCTGACGGTCAACCCGGTTTTCGCACCGCGAGCGGTCGAATCGAACTATATTCCGAAGCCTGGGCAGGTTTTGGGTATGACCCACTCCCGGATTACAAACCGCCATCGATCTATGAAAACGAAAATCTGATGAACGCTTACCCATATATATTAATGACCGGCGCCAGGATTTACCCATTCTATCACTCGGCCTGGACGCAGATCCCCATGCAACGGGAAATCGAACCCGATCCGTTCATCGAAATTCATCCAGAAGCAGCCCAAAAAGAGGGCATAAGCGACGGGGATTGGTTATTCATCGAATCGCCCAACGGCCGTATTCGGGCTAAGGCGCGTCTGACGAAGGGTATCGATCCACGCTGTGTACACTTGCCACGACCTGGCTGGCGTGATGCCTGCAAGGAATTGGGTTTGAAAGGCTACGGAAACCTGGGCGCAAATATTAACGTGCTAATTGGGGCAGAGCCCTCAGACCCGCAATTTGGCACACCGGCGATGCGCTCGGCGCGCTGCCGATTATTAAAGATGGAGGCGGTGTAAAATGGCTAAGATCGCTATGTTTATTGACCTGGACCGCTGCGTAGGCTGCTTTGCCTGTCAGAACGCCTGTAAAACAATAAACGATCTCCCTCCTGGGGTTGTTTGGTTGAAGGTAACGCCTAAGGAGCATAAACCCGAAGAAGTAGACGGCAAACTTTACATGGATCGTTTTCCTGTCCCGGTGAATTTAGATACCTGTATTAAATGCCCGGATCGTAAAAACGGAAACCAACCTCTGTGCGCTTCAGTGTGCATGGGTAAGGCTTTGTGGATTGGCGACCCCGATAAAGCTCTGGAGGCTGCCAAAAACAAACGCGCCGTGGTGTTTACGAAATAAATTCATTTCGTTAAGGAGAATACGATAATCGTTTAATCGATTAATGGGCAGTATTCCCCCCAACCCAGGGGTGGTGTGTTCAAACACCACCCCTTTTATTTTATTTATACAGCATCATTTATTTTTCTAAAAATCAAACCAAATGAACAACCTATTTTTTACTTTCCAACTTTATCCAACAATATTACAATGTGGCAATACTTTTCGTTTATTTGTCATGTGGATAGTAAAATACCGGCGAATTTTCTATGGAAAATCATCAGCATAATCCAAAACAAAAAAATCTTACCATTGGTCAGGTAGCTGAAGCTGTATCCAAAATAACGAACCAACACTGCACATCCGCTATGATCTATAACTATGAACGACTGGAATTATTAGAGACACCAGAGCGCAGCCCGGGCGGTTTTCGATTATTTAGTTTGCAAGATGTAAGCCGCGTCGTAAAAATAAAACAGTTACAGGATGAAGGACTGTCGTTATCCGAAATCAACGAACGCTTGCAACTATTTAATCAAGATGATTTTGATGACATTTCCTGGCCAGATCAACCCATCGATCGCCGCAGCCAGATATTAGAAGCAGCACTGCGCATCTTTCCCAATAAAGGGTTTACCGATACGACCTTACAAGATATCGCCCAGGAAGTAGGCATCTCCGGACCGGCCATCTACCAATATTTCAAAAGCAAAGAAGAACTTTTTCTCTCCCTTTTTGAAAACCTTGCAACGAAGTTAATTTTTGAAGAATTAACCACTTGTTTGCAAATAAATAAAGATGCGTCCATTGAAGATATTCGCTTGGAATTAATAGATTTAGGTGAAGCTTTTATTAATATTACTAGTATGAACATAGAACTAATGCGCATGTTTATTATTGAAGCGCGCCGTTTTCAAGAAGTTGGCGAAATCTATGTTTATAAACATATTGCTCCTGTAGAAGAGAAGTTAGCAGAATTTTTTGATTATTATGTTGCTACTGACATATTGAATACAACAGATACACGTCTTGCAGCTCACGCATTTTTCGGTATGTTCCTCAATATCGTTTTTGCGCAACATTTAATGCGGGCTAAACACTATTTAGAGCAACCAACTCACAATTTAGTTTCACAAATGGTAATCATTTTCCTAAACGGCTTAAAGAAATATTAACTCCCCGGTAATTTCAAAGTAAAACCAAAATTATTTACCTGTAAAATGCAAAAACTTATTTGTTTTCTTACAATTTTGTCGTTTAATATTAACCCTCTTGACTAATGATTAATATAATTATATAATAATATTACTTAATGATTATTAATATTCCTTTATATTTCGTGTCGAATATAAAATATATGAGACCCAAATCATAATGTTATACTACGACATAATTTCCTTCCTTAATATAATACACATCAATATATATATTCAGAAAAAATTGGTTATCGAACATAGAGTTTTCCTTGAACCATCCACTTCGTTTATCAATTATGTTTATTTTCAAAAAAGGAGGTTGTTTCTAATAAAAAATTACACTTTTTATCCAAATTATTAAGAAAAAAGAAATTTTCATGTTTTCTGTTCCCCACTTCATGAAATGTAACAAACAAATAGTCCATTGATGATTTTTTCCTCCAATAAAATGATTTTTTAAAATCAAGTAACTCTAAGAAGATAAAAATATCAAGGAGAGTAAACATGGTGAAGAATAGTGATGAAAAGATTTACCAGTGGCAAGAAGGTGATTATACCATTACCCGGAGTCACGCATGGTCGGGTCCAGGTTGTCACGATGGTTGTGGTGTACTTCTATACACGCTTGAAGGAAAACTAGTGAAAGTTGAGGGCGACCCCGATCACCCATTTAATCAGGGACGGTTATGTGCACGTTGTTTGGGGGCTGTACCAGCCGTGGTAAACCATGAGGACCGCGTACGTTATCCTATGAAACGAATTGGCAAGCGCGGTGAGAACAATTGGGAGAGAATCACCTGGGAAGAAGCCTACGATTTAATTGAAAAACAGTTCACCGAAATTAAGCAACAACATGGAGCAGAATCGGTTGTTTTTGGTTATGGAACAGCACGAGATATTTTTCCACAGATAAATCGCTTGGCATACTCATTCGGTAGTCCAAACGCTTGCACTCTGGGACTGAGTGGTGCAGCCTGTTACTTACCTCGAGTGGCAGCGATGTACTGTTTAATGGGAGGAGTCTCCCAAGTAGATTGCGCTCAATATTTCTCAGAAAGATATCGGAAAAATAATTGGAAATATCCAGAGACTGTGATGGTATGGGGGAATAATACAATCCGTTCAAATGCAGACGGTTTTTTCGGTCATTGGATAGTCGACCTATTAAAACGCGGCACAAAAATAATTGTCATTGACCCACGAATGACATGGCTCGCATCGCGTGCTGAGCATTGGTTGCAAATTCGCCCAGGGACGGATGCTGCCCTAGCTTTAGGTATGCTCAATGTAATAATTAACGAAAATTTGTATGATCATGAGTTTGTTGATAAATGGACTTTTGGGTTTGATAAGTTGAAAGAGCGTGTTCAAGAATATCCGGTAGAACGAGTGGCTGAAATTACTTGGGTACCAAAAGAGAAAATCGTCGCAGCCGCGCGTCTATTTGCGAAGAGCAAACCAGCTGCAGTTCAGTGGGGTGTGGCAATTGACATGACAAAGGAATCTTTTCCTGCCAGTCAAGCAATCCTTTCTTTATGGTCGATTACAGGAAATGTGGATATTCCTGGTGGAATGATACTGCAACCAAACAATCCAGCTATTATGGATATTCAAGGGGGATGGGGATATGACTTGTTGAATGAAGAACAAAAATCCAAACGCATTGGTATAAAAGAATATCCAGTCCTGAATTTTGGATTTCTCACTTCACAACCAGATTTGACTGTTGAAGCAATGTTAACGGGAAAACCATATCCAATAAAAGGCGCTTGGATTCAAGGGAATAATGCCCTTGCTTGTATGTCTGCCGATCCCCAAAAGATGTTAAAAGCATTAAAAAACCTTGAGTTCATCGTAGTTGTTGACCTATTTATGACACCTACAGCGATGGCAGTTGCCGATGTGGTTTTACCAGCAGCAGCTTATCCAGAAAAGAAGGGGCTTCGGTTAGCCTGGTATCATATCGGCGCGATTAACCCTGTTGTAGATGCTGGCGAAGTAAAATCAGATATGCAGATAAGTTACGAGCTAGGGAAACGGTTCAATCCCGAAGGATGGCCTTGGCAAAGTATAGACGAATTATGGGATTGGATAATACAAAAGGGCACAGAAACCAATTTCAATGGATTAAACGAACAAGGAGGTTGGGTTCTACCATCGTTTGAATATCAGAAATATATTAAAAGTATATTGAGACCTGATGGTAAGAGCGGTTTTAACACTCCTTCAGGACGCATAGAACTTTTCTCAAATGTTTTTGAAATGCTGGGATTAGATCCACTTCCATATTATGAAGAACCCACAGAAAGCCCCTATAGTACCCCAGATGTCTATCAGGAATATCCATTTGTCCTTACTACAGGAGCTCGTTCATGGGCATTCTTCCACTCTGAAACTCGCCAGATTCCACAAATGCGCAGCCTTCATCCTGATCCAAATATTGAAATGCATCCTCAGGCAGCAAAATCCCTTGGTGTGCAAGAGGGCGACTGGGTATGGATTGAAAACCGACAAGGAAGATGCCGCCAGAAAGTAAAACTAACCCTTGGTTTAGATCCAAGAGTAGTTAGCGCTGATCATGGTTGGTGGTATCCAGAAAAGCTTGCGGAAGAACCGTCCTTATATGGCTTATGGGATGTAGCCATTAATCAGCTTGTACCTTTCTTGCCAGGGCGTAGCGGTTTTGGCGGAAACTACAAATCATTGCTGTGCAAGATCTACAAAGTCAAAGAAGGAGAGATGTAAGATGGCTCGCTATGGATTGTTGATTGACTACGAATATTGCACCGGCTGCCATACTTGTGAGGTTGCTTGTAATGAAGAGCATGGATATCCAATAGGTAAATTTGGGATCAAAATTGCGGAAATTGGCCCCTGGCAGATCCAAGGAGATAAATGGCAGTATAGTTACATCCCTGTACCAACAGAAATGTGCGATCTTTGTGGGAAAAGAGTTGCAAAAGGCAAACTTCCTACATGCGTTCACCACTGTCAGGCAGCGGTGATGAAATTCGGACTTGTGGAAGAATTGGTAAAAGAGATGGAAGCCAAATCACACATGGTGTTGTTTGCGCCTAAATAGTCCAGTATTCGCAAATCCCGCAGCTCCGAAGTTCTAATAGATTTCGGAGCTGCATTTCGTAAAATCAATCACCCCATAAGATACCCCTAAAATACCCCCTTTAGGGTGATTATTAGCCTGCTATTTCACGCTATAATGATGGCAGTTGCTACATTACTTGGCATCTATCATTGATAGAATTTTGGTATTCTTATGTTATCTAATTTTATTGACCTTATCGGTAAATTATGATATATTAATAATCTAGATTTAGTAATTCATATATTTAACCTTATTATCCTTAATGATCAAGATCATTTCACCCTGTGTGCAAAGAACACAATAAATCTATAAACAAGGGAGAACCCAAATATGTGCTTTAGACCACCTACTGCGGAAAAAAAAGAAAATAAATGTCCAAAATGCGGCACCGTAAATCCCGATCTGGCAGAAACGTGTATGAATTGTGGAGAAAAACTCGCTAAACTGCCCCCGCCTCCAGGAGTCTCTGCATCAGGAGCAATGCCCCCGCCTCCCGGGCAGGCTGGCGGTGTAACACCTCCCAAAGCCCCTCCCGCGCCTCCCAAAGCGCCTCCTGCACCTCCCAAAGCGCCTCCTGCTCCTCCCAAAGCGCCAACCGAAAAGTAACCGAATGGATGTGATAAATTGATTCTTTTGGTTACCCATTAATACTCTATTGGGGCTTACGTAGATGCTTACCAATGTATAAACTATCAGATAGAAAATATCATCACCGTTTCATTGCACATTACCGAATTAAACATCCCATCATCATTATCCAACGATGATGATGAAGATGTTTAATTTTTGTCATAATAGTGGAGTGATGTAAACTTGTATCTCACATTCTTAGGAACTGCAGCCGGATGCGGCGTCCCTTCGTTTTATTGTAACTGTGCAGCTTGTCTCGAAGCGCAAGCCGACCCTCGCTGCCAGCGCTCTCGCTGCAGTGTGCTGATCCAAGGGCAGAAAAATACTCTGATCGATACGCCGCCCGAATTACGCCTTCAGCTAATTCGTGAAAAAGTGGATCACATCGATCATCTGCTGCTTACACATTGGCACTATGACCATACCGGGGGGTTGGGTGATCTGGAATTCTACCAACGTGTGCACCGGCGGGAAGTAATCCCTGCATACATGACCGAAGATACCCACTCCTGGATGAAATCTTCTTTTTGGTTTTTAGAAGATTGCTTCTACACCAAACCGATCGCCCCGGGTTTTCATGTGACAATAGACGGTATCAAATACACCGCTTTAAAGGTGGAACATACTCCCGGTACCATAGGACTCCTTCTGGAAACTGAAAACGGGCGGCGTACCGTGTATATCCCCGATACAGGTCCTTTACCCGGCAGCACCATAGAATTGATCCACGGGATAGATACCTTCATCATTGGCGCCACTTTTTGGGGCCGTAATTGGATGCCCGAAGACCATCTATCTATAAGTGAAGCGGTAGAAATCGCCAAACAGATAGAGGCAAAACAAACGTATTTTACACATTTATCTATGCATCATGATACCCCCGTCACCAACCAAGAGCTGGAAGCCTATCTCGCGAATTTTGAAAACCATTTCCACCTGGCTTATGACGGCTTACGAATCGAAATCTAAATGGGAGAAGAATAGGTGACCGAAAAAATTGACTTATCTCAACCCGGTGTGCAAATAAAAAAATCCTGCTGTTTTTTCTGCCACCAAAATTGCGGCGTGTTGGCATATGTAAAAGATGGCAAAGTCCTTGCGATTGAAGGCGATCCATCTCATCCCACCAATCGGGGTGGGTTATGCTGCCGCGGCAATATTGCGCTAAAGCACCTGAATCACCCCGCCCGGATCAATGCCCCTCTCAAACGAGTGGGAGCGCGCGGTTCAGGTCAATGGGAAACAGTATCGTGGGATGAAGCCCTGGATGATATTGCCGCAAAACTGGCAAAAATCCGCGATGAATTTGGCGCCGAAGCTGTAGCCACAGCCGGCGGCACCCAGCGCACCGACGATTGGGCGCGCCGCCGATTTTTCAATCTCTTTGGCAGCCCCAATTCATTCCACAATGCCCATCTTTGTTGGATACCAACCTTCATGGTTGAAACGGCTATCTATGGTTGGTGCCCTTTTGAAATCGACCTGATGAACAGCCGCTGCATGGTGCTTTGGGGTCACAACCCGGCGGCTTCGGGGATGCCTGAAATGCGGGGGATTTCCGACTGTAAAGAAAATGGCATGAAACTTATTGTCATCGACCCAAAATATACCGAATCGGCTGCCAAAGCTGATATTTGGCTGCCTCTGCGACCCGGTTCCGATATCGCCCTGGCGCTGGCATGGCTGAACGTGATTATCTGGGAAGGGTTGTACGATCAACAATTTATTGAAAATTGCTGTGTGGGCTTCAACGAATTAGCTAAGCATGTGCAACAATTCACCCCCGAATGGGCTGCCCCCCTCACCTGGTTGGATGCCGACCTGATCCGTGAATCCGCCCGCATGTATGCCACCCGCAAACCAGGCAATATCCAATGGGGAGTCGCAATCGATCAATCCGGTACTCCTTCAGGAGCCGCCATGCACGCCCGGGCGCTCTTACGCGCCGTGACCGGCAATCTTGACGCCCCCGGCTCCGATCTGTTGACCGGTCCCGCATTGGATTATATAACAGACGAGGAAATGGAAGCCAATGAATGGCTGTCCGAAGAACAAAAACTCAAACAAATAGGCTCCGACCGTTATAAAATAACCACCTGGCCCGGATATGGACGCATCGCCGAACTCACGAAAGCAACCTGGGGGAAAGCCCCCACAGCTGAATGGATGTGTGAAGCGCATCCTCCCTCCGTATTTAGAGCCATAATAACCGGAGAACCCTACCCGATAAAAGCATTGCTCGTTTCAGCCACAAATCCGATAAACTCCTACGGTGATACAAAACAGGTTCTCGAAGCCTTGCGCAAAGTCGATTTCATGGTTACCTGCGATTATTGGATGACCCCCTCAGCCATGCTTTCCGATTATGTGATGCCCATCGCCTGCTCCTTGGAGCGTCCGACCCTCACCAGCACCTACGGCTGTTCTGATTTCTTGATTGGTTCTCAGCGAGCGATCCAGCCAATGTATGAGCGGCGCACCGACTATGCATTCTGGCGCGGTTTGGCGCTTCGTTTTGGGCAGGATGAAATGTGGCCTTGGGAAAACCTGGAAGAAGCTTACTATTACCGGATTTATTCCCTGGGACATAATGTGAGCAGTTGGGACGAATTTGTCGAACAGGTTCGTTACCATTTTCCTCCGCGTGAGTATTACAAATATGGAAGAGTCGGTTTTGCTACCCCGTCAGGCAGAGTGGAATTATATTCAAGCACCCTGAAAGAGTTGGGGTACCCGCCCATGCCGGAATATATTCCTCCGGTAGAAAATGAAATAGACCATCCGGAAGTCGCCGAAAAATACCCATTGGTACTCACCACCGGTTGTGGTTTCATGCCCTACCACCACTCAGAGCATTTTCAAATCAAAGAATTACGCTATCTGCTTCCAGACCCATACATGGACATCAACCCTGCCACAGCCGCCGAGTTGAATATAAAAGAAGGCGATTGGGTATGGGTCGAAACTCGCAAAGGGAGGATGAAGTCACGGGCAAATCTTACGCAAGGAGTCCATCCCCGCGTGATAATCACACAGCGCGGCTGGTGGTATCCGGAACGCGCCGCCTGTGAACCTGAATTAGGCGGCTGCCTGGAAGCCAACACCAATATGCTGACCCGCGTCGACGACGAAGATTGCGACCCGATTGGTGGAAGTTGGGCAAACAAAGGGCTACTTTGCCGGGTTTACAAAGTTGAAGATTCTGATGGAAAGGCAGGCGAATAATATGACACGCTACGCAATTGTTCTCGATACCCGTCGTTGCATTGGTTGCCATTCATGCACGGTTGCTTGCCGCACCCATAATAACCTCCCTCTGGATATCATTTACAATCCAGTATTCACGAATGGCCCAACAGGCGTATTTCCGAATATTCACACATCCTACATGCCTATGATCTGCATGCATTGCGCCAATCCGCCTTGTGTGAGTTGCTGTCCAACCGGCGCCTCGATCCAGCAGGAAGACGGCATCGTCTGGGTCGATGAAAACAAATGTATCGGTTGTAAAGCCTGCGTGATGGCATGCCCTTATGGCGCTCGTACACCCAGTCCGCACACAGGTATTGTTGTTAAATGCGATTTTTGTGCAGACAGGTTGGCAGAAGGTAAAGAGCCTTTCTGTGTACAAACCTGCCACCAACGGGCGCGTATCTTCGGCGATCTGGATGATCCAAAAAGTGAAGTCCACAAACTGGTCAACACCGAACCGGTGATTACTTTACTTCCGGAACTAGGCACCGAGCCTCATGCATTTTATATCTTGGACTGAGGAGGATTGGGATGATAAATAAGCATTATTGGGGTTGGCCTGTTGCAGGATATTTGTTCCTGGGAGGTTTGGGGGGCGGTATGGCAGTTGTTTCCACCGCCGCGGATCTATTCTGGGGTAAAGGTGACATATTTGCCCTGGGAAATTTCATCGCATCCGTGATCATTGGCATCGGTAGTGGGCTCTTGGTATTTGAATTAGGGAAACCCTTCCGTTTTTGGCGCGTTTTTTCCACCCAAAAAGCCGTGATGACCGTTGGGGCGTGGTTGCTGGGTCTTCTGATCATCACCAGTACGGTTTACTTTTCGTTCTGGTTATCCTTCCTCCCATGGAGTAATTGGATATTGATCCGCCAATTGCTGGCTGGTTTCAACTTACTATTGGGTGTGGGCGTTATCACCTATACCGGTGTCTTGTTGGGCAGTATGAAAGCGCGCCCTTTCTGGAGCAGCCCGGCTTTACCGATTTTATTTGCCGTTTCCGGTCTCTCTACCGGATTGGCTGCGCAATCTCTGCTGGCAGGATTATGGCCTTATCAGGCAACTCAAACCTCGTTTGAACAAATCTATGGCTTTCTACACAAACTGGATACCGGTTTAATTGTTTTCGAATTGCTGATAGTCATGATCTATGTACTGATGATGCGCGCTTATGCCGGGAAAGAAGCAGAAATGATCACTGCAAAATTACTAACCGGCGCTTACGCATTGCCGTTCTGGGGTGGGTTGATCGTGTTAGGTTTATTGATCCCCCTGGCGCTATATTTTATCGGGGGCAGCGCAGCCACTCTCCTGGCGCCCTGGTGTGTGCTCATCGGGGGTGTCTTCCTGCGTTTTCTGATCGTATATTCAGATCCGCGCAAGATGCTGCCCGGTGAAACAATGTATAAGGAGCGACTTCCTAAAGGTAACGAAGCGTTCCTTGAATCGTGGAAGTAAATGAATAGAAAGCATACAGATAAAATTATCAAAAAATATGCTGAAGAATGTATTCAATGCGGCGTATGCCTAGATTCATGTAGCTTATTAAACAATTTAGGCATGACGCCGGGGGAAATTGCTAATGCATTACTGGAAAACCGAATAAATCCCGAAATTCACAACGCCATCCTGCGCTGCTCTTTATGCGGCTTGTGCGGGATGGATTGTTTAGAAAACCTGCGACCAACGGAATTAATGACCGCAGCACGAGAAATTCTCATCGATCGAGAAATTATCTCGGTTGAAGATTACCAGGCCATGCTTATGGACCAGGATTGGAATTTCTTCACGCTATACCGGGATACTTATGGTATATCATATGAAGACCTGAAGAGATCACAATATGATACACTTTTCTTCCCCGGCTGCGCTTTATCAAGCTATTCACCCGAGTTAACCCGTGCTGCTTATGGATGGCTGTCCAATTATCAAGGTTTAGAACCGGGTTTCTCAGACCTTTGTTGCGGTAATCCTTTATCATCCATTGGCATGGCTGAGCGGGCAAAGAATTTAAATCGCTACTTATGGCAGCAAATGCAATCAGCCGGCGCTACCCGATTAATCACCGCCTGCCCGAACTGCTTGTATCAGCTCAAGAGTTCACTTCCCGGGATTGAAGTCCTTTCATTGTATGAATTAATGAATAAAAGTGACTTGCGCTTGCATGGTGATGAAAAACTCAGCGTCCATGATTCCTGTCCTGACCGATATGATGTGAATATTGGAAAAGATGTGAGAAATATATTGTCCGGCTATTCTCTCACTGAGATGGAACACTTCGGCCAGAACACCATATGTTGCGGTTCGGGGGGCATTGTATCTATAATCGATCCGGACTTATGCGAAGAACGCGCCCGCATTCGCATGAAAGAATGGGAAGATACCAATACTGAAAAATGCGTTACTTCCTGCATGGCTTGCGCGCACCGCCTGGGACGGGCGTCACAACCCGGAAATGTCATTCATGTATTAGAGATAATTTTCAACATAAAAGTCAATTATGCCCAAATCGATCGCAATGCTCAGGCAATATGGGAAGGCGAACAGGGTGAAATCAATATTGCCCGTTTAAATCAGGCGCGTATCCGGCAGGGGCTCGAGGAGCATGTGGAAAAATGAAACCGGAACACGCCAGATTGATTGAAAACACTGAAAGCGTCTGCCCGGTTTGCCTGCAAGTTATCGATGCCCAGGTAGTGCAACAAGAGGGAAATGTTTACATTAAAAAATGCTGCCCTGACCACGGGCCAATCACCTCTTATATTTGGCCGGACGTTGAACATTATCTATGGATGAATTCATTCCGGCTACCCTTTTCTCGGCCTTCGAGTCGCACAGAAAACAACCAGGGTTGTCCGCACGATTGCGGTCTATGCAACCGTCATTTACGGCATTCGACTCTGGTCGAAATCGAAGTCACCCATCGCTGTAACCTGCACTGCCCGGTGTGCTTCATGGCAGCCGGAACCACATTACCCGACCCAACCCTGCAAGAACTGGAAGCCATGTACCTGGCTATCTACGCGCAATGCGGCCCTCAGGTAGGGCTTCAACTCACTGGCGGTGAACCAACCGTGCGCTCCGACCTCCTGGAAATCATCCAGCTAGGACGACGCATTGGCTTCCTCGCCATGGAAATTAACACCAACGGCATCCTGATTGCTAAAGATCCCGGATACCTTGAAAATTTAGTGAATGCCGGTATCACTGGCATCTATTTACAATTCGATGGACTAACCCCTGAACCCTACCTTCATTTACGGGGCAAAGACCTTCTGGCGACAAAATTGGCTGCCATTCAGAAATGCCGTGAGGCAGGTATTCAGGTTGTATTGGCCGCCACCTTGATCCCGGATATCAACCACGATCAAATTGGGAAAATATTGGACTTTGCCTTACAGAACGTCGATGTTGTTGCCGGGGTTGCATTACAACCCGCTTTTAGCTCAGGTCGTTTTGAAATCGATTATAAAAAAGGTTATGGCATGGGGGATGTAATTTTCCAATTGAGTGAGCAAAGCGCAGGTCTTATACAACCCAAAGATATGTGGCCCCTGGGATGCTCTCATCCCCTCTGTTCTTGCGGTACGCAATTGATTAATAACGGTAATAATTTTGAACCGATTACCCGTCACATCACTCTTGAAGAATATAAACAAGGTTTTAATCCAAACAGCCCGCAAGGCTCGATATTTGCCGATCTTCTGGCTGCAAAAAACATCGATACAAAAAACAGCCTGTCGGTAATTGTGATGAATTACATGGATGCCATGTCGTTAGACCTCAAGCGCCTGCAAGAATGCAGTATGACTGTAACCATGAAAGACGGTCGTCTGATCCCATTCTGCGCATATCAACTCACGAATTTATATGGTCGCCGTTTACATCCCGCCTGGGGTATGGAAACCCATAATGAGGTTTCCCGTGTCCGGTAATCGTTATATAACGCGGACGAATTGCCAGTTATGCGGCTATTTATGCGGTCTTTTGGCAACCGTTGAAGATGGACGAATTATAAAAATCAAGCCCGATGCCAGCCGCTATCCCTATGATGAAACCTTAGTACGTTCTTGCCTAAGGAACCGGTCTCTTTTGGAATTTCTCGACCATCCCAGCCGTATCAATTACCCACTTAAGCGTTTTGGAGAACGCGGTTCGGGGCAATGGCAGCGTATTGGCTGGGATCAGGCGATCGATGAAATCGCTAAAAAATTGCAAGAACTGAAGGATAAGTTTGGCGCCGAAACGTTAGCCACCAGTATTGGCGGACCGCATACCGTTTTCTGGCCTATGCATCGCTTTCTCAATCTATTCGGCAGCCCTAATAATATGGGCATTGGTCAAATTTGCTGGAATCCTGCTGTTTGGATCAACACATTAACCTTCGGCTGGCCTGTCGATTTTGAACTTGAACCCGGTGTAACCCAATGCGCCATCATTTGGGGGATTAATCCTGCTGAATCGGATAATTCTTTATTTTGGCGCACCGTGAGAAATTTCAAACACCAGGGGGGAAATCTGATTGTGATCGACCCGCGCTACACAAAAGCTGCCGGTATTGCCGATCTCTGGCTGCCCATCAAACCCGGGACAGACGATGCTCTGGCAGCGGGGTTGATCAAGATTATCCTGGATGAGCATTTATATGACCCCGATTTTGTAAATACGTGGTGTTTTGGATTAGAACATTTACAACAAAAAATGGCTTCTTTTTCCATCCATGATATCGGTGAAATCACCGGGCTTGGTGAAGCCAGAATTTACCAGGCAGCCCGTTTATTTACGGCTCAAAATCCAGCCACCATCATTTCCGGACGAGGCATCGATCAGCTTGGGTATTCCAGCATTCAAACCCATCGCGGCATCGCCGTCTTACGCGCCGTGACCGGCAATGTGGATGTCCCTGGAGCATCGCATATTGCCTGCATGCCGGATTTCATCCCCGAGATCGATTTTGAGTTAACAGACAGGTTGCCCTCCAGCCAGGCGCAAAAACAGTTGGGGGCTGAACGGATATTGCTGCAAAATTATCAGGGATACGATCTGGTACAGGAACAGACTGTGCGATTCAATCAACGCCTGCCCCAACGTTATCTCACCTCTGCGCACCCCCATTTGATCTGGCAAGCCATGACCACCGGAATGCCCTATCCTATCCGGGCTATGATCGTGATGGGCTCCAACCCGTTATCTTCCCAGGCTGACACCCACCTGATTTATGAAGCATTGAAAAGCCTGGATTTACTGGTCGTCCTGGAACTAGTCAACACGCCCACCACTATGCTGGCGGATTACGTTTTGCCCATTGCCGGCGTATTGGAGCGCCCCGTACTGCAAACCAACGCAGGGATAGCCAATATCGCCTACGGGGGAAATGCCGCTATTTCACCTATGTATGAAAGGCATTACGATTTTGATTTCTGGCGAGGACTGGGAGTCCGGCTTGGTCAGAAAGATGATTGGCCTTGGGAAACATTTCATAAAAGCCTGGACGCAACATTTGCCCCACTGGGAATGAATTGGGAGGCATTCTGTGAAACAGGATTATATAATCGTCCAAATGTCTATCGAAAATTTACCCAACCCGATCCTAAAACCGGCCAAGAACGCGGCTTCTCTACGCCCAGCGGAAGAATCGAACTCTATTCCAATGTTTTAGAAAGCGTGGGGTACGATCCTCTACCGGGTTATACGCCTCCAAAAACAAAAATATCCCGCCATTCACCATATCCTCTTACACTAATCAGCGGCGCCCGCAAGCAGCCTTTCTACGCCTCGGGCTTCCACCAGATTGAATCTCTGCGAAAAACCCACCCAACACCCTGGGCTGAAATGAGCGCCGTCACCGCCATGAAACTCACGCTGGCTGAAGGCGATCCGGTTTTGGTGGAAACAATCCATGGCAAAGCTCGTTTCACTGTACACCTGACCGGGATGCGGGATGATGTCGTCAGCGTCGAATATGGCTGGTGGTACCCGGAATTATCTGCTGAAGAGCCGGTTTTGAGTGGTTTATGGATCTCGAATGCCAATCTTTTAACTTCAGCCGCTATCGATGATTGTGACCCATTACTCGGGCAATGGGCTTTTAATGGTTTACCATGCCGGGTAATTCCGGTGAAAGAAAACGAAAACAACGGATTGGGGACATTACCCGATCAAGTTGATATTCCTCAATCTAAGAATATCGAAAATCAGGAAATCAGAATTCATGAATAGAAAAAAACATGCATTTTTACTTTTCACCAAAGCGCCCATGGCGGGTAAAACCAAAACCCGTCTTACCAAAGAACGCGGCGGCATCTTTACTCCCGAAGAAGCGCTGGATTTTTATAAAGCCTGTCTATTAGATGTCACAGAAATCGGCTTTCGCGCCATAGAAGAACTTAACCAGGCAAACGCATCTGAAAACGGCGACCAGCCAGATCAATACGATTTTTTTATCAGTTATTCACCCGCCTCTGAAAAAGAAGCATTTGAAAAATTATTCAAGGAAGCTGGACCCTGGCCTGCGTCTATTCATTTTATTATTGACCACGGTGAAAACTTCGACCAGCATTTCGATGATGCTTTCAAACAATTGTTCGACCGCGGTTATCACGCCGTTGTCTCCATAGGCGGAGACCTGCCTACCATGCCGGTCAACCATATTGTTCAGGCTTTTCAATGGCTGGCATATTTTGATGCTGTCTCCGACAAAGGCGGGTTTGTCCAGGCGCCCTGCCAGGCGTGCGGCGTTTCCCTGGTTGGTTATACCGCCCAAACCGCTATGGACTCACAGGGTGTATTCTACAACCTCCAGGGCGTACCGGCGTTGGACGCTTATACACATAAAGCCAGCCAACAAAGTATTCCCACAGCCATGTTGATGCCGGTTGCCGATGTGGATAATGGAGAAGACCTGGCGCATACTATTTCGCTGATCCGTTCGATTAAATATGCCAGCTATTTCCAGCCGGACCTTTTTGTACCTCACCGTACCCTGGCGTGGATCGACCGTATGGGTTTGACCATCAGCACACCTCCAAACACCGAACATGACCCAAGGGAGTCTATTGATGCCTGAAATCGAGCTGGATGAGGCGCGATGTACCGGCTGCGGATTGTGCGTCGATTTTTGCCCGGTAGAAGTATTCGACCTGGTAAAAAAGAACGGGCGTTATTACCCACAAGCCGTCAGGGCTGAACGTTGTTGGGCGTGTGATACTTGCGTGGGTCAGTGCCCTCAAGGCGCCTTGAGGGTCATTGAAAATGCATCCGAACTTGAAGATCAATCCGGCACAGGCCCGCAATACGGTACCAGCCCTATGATTTCTGATACCGAAAAACAGCTTTGCCATACCTGGTCGAATTCACTTATTCGCGTGTTGGGATTACGCTGGAACCCGGTTGCCATAAATCTGATCCCGGTTGGAACGGTAATGCCAAATGTTGCCAAACCCCGCCAAAAATTACGTTTCTGCCAGTCTCTGATGGCTGCCCGGCGCGGAAAGTCATTCTTAATGCCCGCCAATTGCCACGCCTGCCCAGATGGCACCCACATATTAGGGTTAACAGAAATTCCACCCAAACTTGCCACCGGGGAATTGTACCTGCGCTTTGGCAAACTCGATTCGATGGAAGCTGCCCAACACATGATCGCTGAACGGCCTCTTCTGGCGCCCCGTTCCATCCAAGCCACATTGGTTACTCCGCTTAAGGATGCGGTGTTGGTTCCGGATGTTATCGCCGTGATTGCCCTGCCTGAACAAATGATGTGGCTTTGTATGGCAGCTTCTTATTACACGGGTAAACGCTTCACTTTCAAAGTAAGCGGTTATAACGCCCAATGTGTGGAAACAACCCTGATCCCCTATACAACCAATGGAATTAACATCTCATTGGGTTGTTATGGCTGCCGCGCCAGTTCAGATGTGAGTGACGATTTGATGTTTATGGGCATCCACCGCGAGCGCATGCCGGAATTGATCCGCGGATTGGACGCCTTGGGGAGGAAAGCCATCCCCGATTCACGCAATAAAATATATCTACCACCGCAAACCTGAAAACTAAGGAATATGCCTAAAAAAACCAATCCTCAAATAAATTATAAGACCATTACCGGGCGAGATTTTGCTGCGTTATTGCACCCGCGTCCGGCCATTCTGGTCACCTGTTGTGATACAAGCGGTGTTTCGAATATCTTAACCATCGCCTGGCATACACCCCTGTCGTATGATCCTCCATTGGTGGGCATCAGTGTGGGCGTTACTCGATACTCACACAGCTTAATCTCTCAAGTTGGCGAATTCGTGATCAATATTGTCGATGTTTCGATGATCGATGCCCTTAAAACTTGTGGTCAATATACCGGCGAATTGGATGATAAAGCATCTTTAGCAAATCTATCCCTTATTCCCGCTAAAAAAGTAAGACCTCCCCTCATTGCCGGTGCAAATGGATACCTGGAATGTCTGGTGGAACAAGAGGTCGATGCCGGAGACCATACATTCTTTATCGCTAAAGTGTTATTGGCGCAAGCGGCTGAAACGGCTTTCTCGAACATGTGGGTGTCTCCCCAAGGCAATATCCCATTATGTTTGCAGCGAGACCAATATGGCATCTATCAGGATATTGGTCATAAGGATTGAAGAAACCGATGGCAACACCTGAAGTCGTCCATCTTCGCTGGGGAACTCCAGCCGATAAATCGATCATCACCGCACTGTTAAAACGCGAAAACATGGGCGAAGGAATCGATCCAGCCGAATGTTTAATCGCAGAAGCTGACACAGGGCTTCTTGGATTTGCGCGGGTAGAAGAAGTGGACGGCGAAAGCTATTTACGACCCATCATTGTTTCACCCCAGGGAAAGGGTAAAGGCATTGGCCGTTTTTTGATGCAAGGCTTACAGCAAAAATGGGATAAGTTACTCCTCGTAGCGCGTGGAGATGCTGTTGGTTTTTATCGAAAACTTGGGTTCGAAATTGTAAATTGGCAAGAATTAGCTGAGGTAATTCACCAGGAATGTGTGCAATGCCCTGATATAGATAAATGCTGTCCAACACCCATGTGTTGGTTGTCTGGTAATTCATCTCATAAAAAAAATATGCCCGTTGGGATATCAAATTCTCATCCAGATAGGTAGGTACAAATGATCAAAAATCAGGTATTATAAATAAAAATATTACTCCGAGCTGTCTGACCTAAAGTTCACATTCGATGGGCAGTCAGCCGCCTCGATATATGGCGAGGACCTTCGCGCCCCATCAGGGGTCCGAAAGTAGGTTGAGCTGGAAACGGTTCAGCCTCCCGAAATCTGGCATTTTTTCTAGACCGATACGCCAGATGGAATTGGGAAGGAGTTTGTGTGAATAATACTCCCATCTCGCCAGCTTCAATGCTGGCGAAAGTTATTAAGAAAAAAGCGATAGAAGGCATATGGTTGATCAGCGGGGAACGCCAGGTTGGGAAAACCACCTGGTGCTCATCCCTTGCCCGCCAGGCAAAAGCTGCCGGATGGAAAGTGGGAGGATTGATCACACCAGCAGTTTTTTCCGGGGGAGAGAAAGTTGGCTTTGACCTTATCGATTTGCTAAGTAATGTTCAATATCATTTTGGCGTTTCAGATAGCGCGCATCCCGATTGGATAAAAATCGGCGATTGGCGTTTAAACCCCGAAGTGCTCGCCTGGGCAAATCAACAACTTAAACATTGCCGGGGCTGTGAATTATTCATCCTGGATGAACTTGGTCCCCTGGAGTTTAAACATAACCAGGGTTTTCACGAAGGGATGAAGCTATTAGATGATAAGGCGTTTCATGCTGCATTTGTTGTTATTCGCCCGGAATTGTTACCCCTGGCGCGGGATCGATGGCCGCAAGCGGGGGTAATCGAAATTCGAAAGGAAACCAATGATCCGGGTTAATCATCTATCCATCCGATACAATAACGCCCTGGTATTGAACGACATCTCAATGCATGTAAAGGCAGGCGAATGCATATTGATCACCGGTCCTTCCGGTTGCGGAAAAAGCACACTAGCTTTCGCTGTTAGCGGTCTGATACCACAATCCATTCCTGCCCAAATGAAGGGCAATGTTCAAGTGAACGGCCTCGATACCAGCCAACATCCTTTACCCGATCTGGCGCGTCATGTGGGAATGGTCTTTCAAAATCCCAGCCAACAATTATTCCATCTGCATGTTGAAGACGAAGTGGCGTTTGGTCCTCGCAATCTTGGATATGAGGAAACCGAAGTTCAAGCGCGAGTGGAATGGGCGTTGAACGCCACCGGGCTGACCCATTTGAGGCATTCTAATCCGGTAGAGTTATCTGGCGGGCAAAAACAATGTGTGGCGATTGCCTCGGTGCTGGCGATGAAGCCTAAAGCCCTGGTTTTGGATGAACCCACTGCATCTTTAGATGTCCCTAATACACGTCTGGTTATGAATGCTCTGCATCACCTTCTGGAGTGTTATGCAGTAACCATCGTATTGATCGAGCATCGGTTGGATGAATCATCCCATCTGGCAAATCGGGTGATTCTAATGGATGAGGGGCGAATCGTTGCCGATGGTCTGCCTTCGGATATATTTTCAAATAAGGAAACCCGTTTGCGTTTGGGTTTACGCCGCCCGATTGACCAGCCTCTTGAGACCTGGACTGATCTAATTCAGGAAAATGGGGATAATGCAAACGGACGCTCTCCGTTATTGGAGTTGCGTGAAATCTCTGCCGGCTACAATCACCACGCGGTGATCGAAGGGGTCAATTTATCCGTGTACCCCAATGATTTCATAGCTCTGGTAGGGAATAACGGAGCAGGAAAAACCACGTTGGCGCTGGCGGCTGCCGGTTTGATCAAACCCCAAAAAGGAAATGTGTGTTTTCTGAACGGTAAGCGTCCCCGCGCCGGTCAGGATGTATCGCTCCTTTTCCAAAATCCGGTCGACCAATTATTCTGTGATAGCGTGGAAGAAGAAGTGGGATTTGGCATGAAAAATTACCGCTCTTTTGACCAGAACATTTTACAAACCACCCTTGAACAAGCGGATTTATCAAACCTGCGTACCCGAAGACCGACCAATCTTTCGGTTGGGCAACAACAGCGTACAGCATTAGCGGCATGCCTAGCGCTGCATCCCAAATTAGTAATCCTGGATGAACCAACCCTGGGCCAGGATTGGGGTCATTTATCCCGCTTAATGGATTATCTTGTGGGTTTAAATCAAAATGGTACCGCCATCATTTTAATTTCTCACGATTATAAACTGGTGCATCGCTATGCGCGTCGTATCGTACTGATGGAAAATGGAAACATTAAACTAGCCGGATACCTGCCTAAAAATGAATCGCTACAGGTATCAGACGGCGCAGATTAATGAGAAGAAAATGAGACATAGAAAAGGGAAAAGACACAATACGAGGAGGTATCGCTTATGAAATTCAAGACACGTGAATTAGTAACCTTGGCTGTTTTTGGGGCGCTTTGGGGTCTGGACGAAATCAGCGTTGGCGCGCTGTTGAAATCCTTGAATGTCCCCTTCAGCGGCATGTTTTTAGCGGCTATCGGGCTGCTGATCTTGATGATCGGCAGGATATTTGTCCCCCATAAAGGCTCTTCGGTCTTCATCGGCGCCATAGCCACCATATTGAAGTTATTCAGTTTAGGCGGTCCGGTGATTGGTCCCATGATTGGCATCATGGGAGAAGCCATCATCGCAGAGATCGTGCTTTCGATTGCCCAAAAACCCAGCCGGCTTTCATTTATTCTTGCCGGCGCGGCAGGTGTTTTTTGGCCGCTCATCCAACCTTTTATTACCGGGCCTCTTCTCTTTGGATTAAGCCTGTTCAGTGTATGGTTGGATTTATTGGATATCGGAAACCGATTTTTAGGATTGGACACCAGCGCTGCACTTTGGATAGTATTGGCGCTCATTGCGATCTATTGGATTGTAGGTGGTATCGCCGGGTGGCTTGCCTGGGATATCGGTCATATTTTACAAGTCCGTCTTCGACGTGACACAATTGACGTAACTTTATAAATCAATATTGGAAAGGAAAAAATAAATGTATAAAAAATTATTTTTCGGATTGATCATATTAGCATTATTGTCTGCGGGTTGTGCGGCAAAAGAATCCTCTGCCCCGGTAGCCTCTGGTGATCAATTGAAAGTAGGCGATGGCGCCACAACCAAAGAATACACCGCTGCCGATTTACAAGCCCTTACAGAATCAACCGCTGCGTTTAAAGATGTGACCTATAAAGGGGTAACTCTGAAAGCATTGATCGCTGACGCCGGTTTTAATTTTGATGAGATCAAAGCAGTAAAAGCCGTGGCAGCCGATGGATTCAGCTCGAATTATGATTCGTCGATATATAGCCGCGATGATGTCATCGTTGCTTATGCCACCGAGAGCGGCGCATTAACGGAAGATGACGGCGTTTTCCGCATGGTGATCCCAGACGGCGAAGGCAAACAAAATGTACGCATGTTAGCGGAGATAAAAATAGTCAAGTGATTAAACAAAAAAGTACGAATTTACCTGTTGAATCCCAGCCGGAACAACTCCGGCTGGGAACCATCAGTTACGTGGCCATATTCCTGGGATTGATTTTTGGGGTCATGCTTGCCCCTGCGGATCGGCTGTGGATGTTCGCTATCGTATATTTGATAGTTGCCGGAATTGTGTTTCCAATATCACTCAAACGCATTCTCCGGCTGAAAATGTTGATTTTATGGATAATTTTCATCGTTCCGCCGATTTTCTTCCTGGGAGAAATCGATCGTTCGATTTGGGGAATTGGCTATTCATCGGAAGGCGCTCTCGCCTCACTCCAATTTGCCATACGCCTGCTGGTGGTATTGGTTACAGTCAATGGCTTCACTGCCGCCATCGATATCGTCTCAGTTGCCGGGATGATGGAAAGGTTTGGCATGCAAGGCCTGGGATTTTCGTTGGGCGTTGCTCTAAACCTTTTACCCACCTTGCAGCAATCTTCTCTGAATACCTGGCACAGCCTGCGAATGCGCGGAGGTTTACGTCATCAGCGCTGGCGTGGTTTGCAGCTATTCATTATTACAGTCATGACCAATACATTACGCCGCGCGGAAGAAATAGCCCTGGCTGCCGAAGGACGCGGCTTTTCTCCTGAACATTCTCGCCCGTTACCCATGAAAAAAGGGACCTGGGATCAATTTGTAATTATTGGCGCAATTTTATCGATTATCTGCGCAATTATCATATAAAAGAAAGCAAGGTTAATAAAAATGTGTGAACATTCTGATGATTTACAAATATTACTCGGGTTATCCGCTACAGGACACGCCAGACTATGCCCCCGGCAAGTTTTAGGCGTACGCATGGGCTTACTGGCTGGAAAAATCCTGGAAATCGATGTGCCCCAAAAAGATAAACGTCTTTTCACTTTTTCCGAAATTAACGGTTGTGGTGCAGGCGGGATTTCTGCAGCGACCGGCTGCAGTGTTGATCGACGAACCATGCGTATCATGGATTATGGAAAAATGGCTGCCACATTCGTGGATACTCAAACCGGAAAAGCCATCCGCATTGTGCCTCATCCAACCTGCAGGGATCGCGCGGTAGAGATATCCCCCGAATTTAAAAAACGGTGGGATTGCCAATTGGTGGGTTACCAGCGTATGCCGGATGAAGAGTTAATGGTTGTGGAACCGGTACAGCTCACTGTCTCACTCGAGAAAATCATCAGTAAACCTGGTCTTATCGCAATCTGTGAAAAATGTGGAGAAGAGATAACCAACGGTAGAGAGGTCGTCCAAGACGGAAAAATTCTATGCAAACCCTGCGCTGGAGATTCATATTATGTCAGCGATGCCAGGTCTTCCGAGAAATGCGCTTCCTGGGAAGAATATGTTTCAGATTTGAAACTCTATTTAAACAACAACCATCATATCATCCCCGTCGTCACAATCATCGGGAAGTCCGGTTCCGGAAAAACCACATTAATGGAAAAACTGATAGCCGTGTTGAAATCCCGTAATTATCGCATTGGCACGGTAAAACACCATTCACATGCCGGTTTCGAAATCGATTACCCCGGCAAAGATAGCTATCGTCATGCGGCAGCAGGCAGCCAGCATGTGATCATTGTCGCGCCGGATAAGATCGCTTCGTATCACGCTATTGATGAAAAATTAACATTGGATGAAATTGTTGCAGAAATTAAAGATGTGGATATCATTTTGGTAGAAGGCTACCGCAAGATGGATAAACCATCTCTGGAAGTTTATCGATCAGAGAACAGCACTGAATTGATCGGTAGTCCGGAACAGCGCTTTGCCGTGGCGGCTGATGTACCGCTGGATTTAGGCGTCCCTTGGTTTTCATTAAACGATATAGAAGGAATAGCCAACCTCATAGAGCAGCGATTTTTGATTAAATAACAATAGTATTAAATAACAATAGTAAATGTAGTGCCTTTATCCAGCTCACTCTTTACGGTGATCACGCCGCCATGCGCTTCAACCAATGATTTTGATATGGCTAACCCTAAGCCAGCTTCTCCAGATTGCTGCACACGCGCGGTATCGCCGCGAAAGGAACGCTCGAAAATATATGGTATAGATTCGGGTGAAATCCCACTCCCGTTATCCGTCACCTGAAGTTTAACTTTCCCGTCCTGAGAAAGGGCGGATAAGACAATCTCGCCTTCCTTGGGGGTATAGCGAAGTGCATTACTGACCAAATTACCCAACACTTGCGACATGCGTTCCACATCCACGTAGATGGATGGGAGATCGGGGGCAGCATCTACTTTAATCCCAATATCATGTTTTTCCGCCTGGATTTGATATGCTGTGGCGGTATATTTTAGCAGGTTGAGTGGGGATACTTCCTGGCGGGTTAGGGGTAATTCGCCCGCATCGGCCAATGATAATGTTTTTAAATCGTCTACCAAATGACCAAGATGGGTTGCTTCGGTGTGAATGATAGAAAAAATTTCCGATGAACCGGTAAATTTCCCGTCATTCAATGCCTCAGAATAGCCCAAAATGACAGATAACGGCGTTCGCAGGTCATGGGCGATATCCGCAGTCATCTGCCGTCTAAGATTATTTGAACGAGCCAACTCAGTACTCATCTGGTTGAATGAATCTGCCAAAGTCCCAATTTCATCTTTTGAACGAACCTTTACCTGGTGTCCCAGTTCACCCTGCGCTATAACTTGCGTTGCTGTGGTTAATTCACGCAACGAGCGGGTCATGGTGAAAGCCAGAATTCCCCCCAGCAGCAGCGCCACAATCGCTGCGCCAGCCGCGCTATAAAGTGTGGCTCTGTTCACATTAATGAGAAAATTACCCTCCGGCGTCCCCGGCCGCCATCGATCAAAGACTGGATTGAATAATAACCAGGCAATGGTTTCATCATCCACCTTGATAGGCATACCCTGCTCATACTCTGTAGCAGTGATTTCTCCCTCATTTTTACCCCTGAAATTACCAAATATGACCTCGCCCTCGGCGCTTACCAGGGTAAATTGAGTCCTGCGTACACCTAAAGGTCCATACGTTTCCGGATTTGGGGATGTATCCGGATTTGGATGAAGATTATCAAACGAGGGTCGAAAAACGGTTTCAATACCCTCCCAGCTATTATTTGTTTGATAATATGAGGTGATATTATTGATCAAATCTTGCTGATTTTGATCTAGAATTAGTTGGTTGAACTGAGTTTGCGTGTGCTGGTTAACAAATAACGCCACCAGGAAAGCGCCGATAAGACCAACCAATAAAAACGCCAGGGTAAGTTTTACAACAAGGGAGTTCACCGGAATTCCTTATACAATAGATTCTTGTTTAAAGCGGTAACCGACGCCATAAACAGTCTGGATATACTTCGGTTCAGATGAGACAGGTTCGATTTTCGATCGCAAGTTGCGAATGTGAACATCAATGGTACGTTCGTATCCTTCGTAAGCCGTTCCTTGCAGATGATTTAACAATTCAAGCCTGGTAAAGACTCTCCCCGGAACAGCCATGAAAGTTGCCAGCAGATCGAATTCGGTGGGTGTGAGTTCTACCGTATTATCTTTTATGCGTACAATCCGCTCATTTCGATCCAAAAAAATATCTGCCGCGCGGAGTGTTTCCTGCTCATAAGACGTTTTTTCCATCCGCCGCAACACTGCTCTTACACGGGCTGTCAACTCACGGATACTGAACGGCTTGGTCATGTAATCATCGGCGCCTAATTCCAGCCCGAGTACTTTCTCGCTCTCTTCTAATTTGGCAGTCAAAATAATGATGGGAGTATTCGCTTCGCGATTATACGTCTTTATGAATTCATAACCACCCATTTGCGGCATCATTAAATCCAAAATGATCAAATCCGGTTTTTCCTGGCGGGCGATGAACAAAGCTTCTTGCCCGTTATTTGCTGTCACCACATCAAACCCCTCCTGCGTTAGATATTGTTTTAGAAGAGTTCGTAGTTCTTTCATATCATCAACTACGAGTATTTTTTTAGACATCGTTCCTCCTCTTTTTTGAGTGATCATGTCATTCGGTGCATATGGCGTTGCAGGATGAGATTGGGGTGAAGCTGTACTGGCGATTTTCTTCGAAAATTTACCGGTAATTCTGTCAAATATCTGTTTGTTTTCCATTATTTTATCAATCTGTGTTCAATTTGATTATATAACATTTAATGAAGCATTTTTTGGGTTTATTTAGGGAGCGCAGAAGTATACTGCGCTCCCTAAATTATCTTTTAGATTCTTCTATATATCACTCTGTCATATGAGAATTGAATTACGATTCGGGCGCTTCCGTTGGAACCGGGTAGGGGTTGCCTTCTCCACCTGGCCTGCCAAAACCGCCTGGTCCACCAGGACCACCACCCCGACTATGCGCTGGCGGAGCGCCGGAGGCATTTTGATCGGCGCTGTTCTGGTCCGGAGGCTGCCCCATGCCGCCTCGGTGCATCCCGCCCATTCCAGGCATACCCTTTTCCAGATTAGCCAGGTATAAATCTGCCTGTTCCTGAGTGATCACACCATCGGATACAGCTTTAGCAATAGCCGCTTCATAAGCCGCCTGGTAAGCCTCCTGGTAGGATTCCTCTGCCATCCCAACTGCAGCGAGGATATCTTCCCAGGAAGTACCAGCCTCACGATACACTTTTAATTCTTCTTCTGAAATTCCCAAGGCTTCCACCTGTAAAGCCCGAGGATTGATATAGTCTCTTAATGCCTGGTTGACCTCCATCAAATCTAACTGTTCTTGGGTGATATCACCGTTTTCAACCGCAGCAGCTTGCATTAATTCTCTCGCTTGTTCCCGGGCAGCTTTTAGATCGTCCAAAGTAATACCCAAAGCTTCTGCCAGATATGCGTCATAATCGATCGTATTTTCAGTTTGCGATTCGCCTGGACGACCACGGCCACCGAATCCAAACCATCTAAAACCTTTATCGCTACTAAGCATTTCATCGGCTTGTTCCTGGGTGATCAAGCCCTGGTCTATCGCGGCTTGAATAGCGGCTGCGGTTGCTTCTTGCTGGGCAGCATCCAGTTCATCTTCCGTGATGCCCAAAGCTTCGACAAGGTATTTTTGCTCGTCAGCGTGATTTCCGCGGGGACCACCTTTTCCACCTTGTGGATCAAATCCCTGAGGTTCAGTTCCTTCATCGGAAGCTTTTACATTCACATATGAAATAAAAGCCATCGATCCTAAAGCCAATGTGGTAATGATCACGCCGCCTAGTATTGTGGCAATAATTTTTTTCGTTTTTTCCATATTTATTTTTTTCACTCCTTTTTACTTCTTCAGCTATTGGTCGAATCGTTCGATCAAATTTGATCTGTGAGTAGGATATCAAACGCCTGTTTAGAAAATATGAAGAAGTGATTTGGATTAAGTTTAGAATAACGCTTGCAGTATCCCCTTTCAAACCTGAAAAAAATATTTATATAACCTACATAACATCTTAATAATTTCTAAAGATGTTTTTTTTAGAATGAACACAGCTTTAGACAGTCTGAGGAATTATTAGGAGTATAAGTCAATGTCAAAAAACAAACCTTTTAGCAAGATAATTACTCTATTTTCGAAAAATGAATATAAGATTTTCAAATTTACATTAAAAAAGCAATTGTTTTGGGTACTTATTGTTGTTTTATTCATTGTCGCGGGCGGTGCTACATATTACTACTACACTTTAACCGCAGATAAAAAAGCAGCCGAAGAGGAATCAACGCTTCAGACTGCGGTAGCCTATAACGGAGAAATGGTCGTCATGGCAAGCGGCACTGGCAGTGTCATTGCCGCATCCGAAATCGACATGGCTTTTGAATATGACGGCACGCTTACCGAACTCAGTGTATACGTCGGCGATAAAGTAAAAAAGGGTGACAGCCTGGCAAAATTACAAACCGAATACACAGAAGAAGAAATACAAGCGGAAATTGCCAGCGCCGAATTAGCCGTCACCCAGGCACAAAATAGCCTGGAATCGCTATATGTGACTGCAGAAGCCAATAAAACATCAGCATTGAATGATATTTCCACCTACGCCGAGGAAGTGCGTGACGCGCAATATGATGTCGATAACTACCTCATGCCTTCGTCATTGCAAGGCATGGACCCGATCGAAGCGTTGGATTACACAAAAGAACAATTAGATGAAGCCCGCGAGGCTTTTGAACCCTATAAATTCGATGAGCAAAACAATAGCACTCGTCGGGCATTACTGGAACTTTATAACCAGGCTCAATCCAACTACAACTCAGCAGTCTCCCGTTTGCAATATCAATATATTTTAGAAGTTGCCGAAGCCAACCTGGAAAAAGCCAGAACAGAATATGAAGCCTATAAAGACGGTCCCACCGAGACCGAATTAGCGGAAGCTGACCAACAAATTGCCAGCGCAGAAGCGGATTTAGCTTCTGCGAAGAAGATGGAATCGGTCGTCGAATTAGTCGCGCCATGGGATGGTACGGTTACGGCTATCAGCGCCGATGTGGGCGAATATCTGGGCACTACATCTTTCCTTACCCTGGCTGATCTGGATAACCCGGTTTTAGAGGTTTCATTGGACGAATCCGACATGGAATTGGTAGCTCTTGGTTACACGGCAGAAATCGTTTTCGATGCCCTTCCCGATGTGGTTTACACAGGCACAGTGACGACGATTGACCCGAGCGTAACAACGCAATCTAATGTAAACACGATCACTGCTTTAGTGAAACTGGACAAAACCCAATTGGCCGAAGACACCACACTTCCCATTGGCTTGAGCGCCGCGGTAGATATTATCGCCGGACAGGCAGAAAATGCCGTATTGATAACTCTGGACGCATTACGCGATCTGGGTGACGGAGAATACGCTGTATTTGTTTTGGAAAACGACGAACCGGTACTGCGCACAGTAACCGTTGGATTGATGGATGCCACCATGGTTCAAATCACAAGCGGATTGCAGGCTGGTGAGATTGTCACCACAGGCACCATGCAAACCACCAGCTCAGGTAACTAATAGTATGTTTTATTGTTCTGAGGTAATAAATACAACACAACTTTTAATCAATTCTTATTCCTCACATACAATGATCAGGTGAATTAAATGACGAAAAAAACGATTATTAAAATTTTAGACCTAACCAAAATATACGGTCTTGGTGACATCCAGGTCAGGGCATTAGACAATGTGAACTTAACAGTAACAGAAGGTGAGTTTGTAGCGATCATGGGACCTTCCGGGTCAGGCAAGAGCACATTGATGAACATCCTTGGCTGCCTGGATAGACCCACCGAAGGTAAATATTATCTAGCAGGTGAAGATGTAAGCGAACTGGATAAAGTACAGTTAGCGACCATTCGAAATAAAAAGCTCGGCTTTATTTTTCAATCATATAATCTGCTCCCACGGGTTAGCGCCCTCGAGAATGTCATGCTCCCCCTTTTATACGACAGCATGCAGGATATCTCAGGTGAAGAACAGCATGACCGGGCATTAAAATCACTTGAAGCCGTCGGGTTGGCAGAACGTGTACAGCACCAGCCTCATGAGCTGTCCGGAGGTCAAAGCCAGCGAGTCGCCATTGCCCGGGCGTTGGTCAACGAACCGGTTTTGATCCTGGCAGATGAACCTACCGGAAATCTAGACACGAAATCCAGTGTAGAAATTTTAAGTATCTTAACCAAACTTCACGGTGAAGGAAGAACGATCGTCATGGTAACCCATGAAGATGACATCGCCTCCTTTGCCCAACGCATCATTCGCTTCCGTGACGGTCGCATTGATTACGATAAACCAAACGGTCATAAGCCGGTTCACCTGTATAAGAAAGAGGTGGATCATGAACTCTAGGAAAGTTTTTCGTATTGCCTGGGAAGGACTTACCCGCAATAAAGTACGCTCCCTCCTGACCATGTTGGGCGTCATCATCGGTGTTGCGGCGGTCATCATCATGGTCTCGGTGAGCGCCGGAACAGAAGCTACCATCGCCGAACAAATTCAAGGATTAGGCACCAACCTGGTTTTCATCCAGGAAGGTTTTAGCCGTATGGGTCCCGGAGAAAAACAAACAGGCAGCGGGTTAACCATGGAAGACGCTGAAGCCATCAAAGAGAATATCACCGGTGTTTCCGGAGTGGTGGTAGAACAAAATTCATCCGAAACAGTGAAATACAGCGGTACGAGCATGGATGAAGTATCGATTTTGGGGACCACGGTTGATTTCCCTGAAGTACGCGACATGACCATTGCAGAAGGGCGTTATTTTTCTCAAACGGAACTCGACCGTAAAACCAAGGTGGCAGTTCTAGGTGCTACCCTGGCTGAAGAGCTGTTCGGTGATGGCACAGCCGTTGGGCAGATGATCACGGTGGGTACTGTGAAAATGACCGTGATCGGCGTGATGGAAGAAAAAGGATCCACCGGCGGGGTGGACTATAACAGTAATGTGTTTATTCCGATCACCGTCTCCTTCACCAAATTCAATTATGACCCGTTTGCACGTATGACCGGCAACAGGGTTCGGATGATCTATGTGGCCGTAGAAAACGAAGAGGATATCGAAGACACCATCTATCAGATCGAACTCCTGCTTGCTAAACGACATGATGTTTCACTGGACAGTCTGGATTTCACAGCCACCACACAAGATGACATCATCGAGACGCAAGAATCAACCACCGCGGCCTTCCGCAGTTTACTTGGCTGGGTTGCCGGGGTTTCATTACTGGTAGGCGGAATCGGCATCATGAATATCATGCTGGTAAGCGTGACAGAAAGGACGCGCGAGATCGGTATCCGCCAATCTGTGGGCGCTACGCCGTCCGATATTCGCTGGCAATTTCTGACGGAGGCTTTATTGCTGAGTCTGGTAGGAGGGTTAATTGGCGTGGCATCCGGTATTGGAGGCGCAAAAATTTTCGGAGCCCTTGGCGATATGCGTACGGTTGTTTCAATGAGTTCTGTATTTATCGCCTTTTCATCTGCCGCGGCTGTAGGCGTTTTCTTTGGATACTATCCGGCAAATAAAGCTGCCCAATTAGACCCTATTGAAGCTTTACGACACGAATAAGAATTACATATATGAGGTCATCGTATTTTAAGAAGCTAAATATTTATGGAGAAAGAAAATGAAAAAAATTATTATTATCCTTTGTCTGATAATTACCGTATTGACTTTGAGCGCTTGTGGGAGCTCTACAACTCAAAACCAGACGAACGGGAATCCTCCCGGTGATAATGGAGAGCAACCGGCTTCAG
>JAFGJM010000008.1 GCA_016929095.1 Anaerolineales bacterium
TAATCCTCCCTGCCATCTCTCATGGCTCGAGAATGAACACTAATGCTGTAGATGGGATCGGCGATCCCATCTACAGGTTAAAAAAAAAGATCATTATCCCAATTCAACAAACGCCCTCCCCGCCGGCGGGGAGGGCTGGGGTGGGGCGCTGTCCAAATCCCCATTTGTACAATTAATTTCTCAAGATGACAGGCAGGTAAACACGGCTGCCTAACATACCACACCAGTAACCCAAACAAGCCCGATAGCTGTCACTGGAGGATTCCCCGTCGGCGGTCTGACCTATGGTGAGGTTTACGGCATAATTCGCAGAATCGGATTCTCCCCCACCGCCGCCGGTACACGGGGTGAACCAATCCAGGCTGTAGTTGTCAGAATCCATCGCCAGGGCAACACCCGCCAGCAGCAAGCTGCATAAGATCACCCCTGCCACTGCAATGATTATATATTTGCGCATGGCGCACCTCCTACTGCAACATGACCAGGATTTTGATGACGCCCGTCCCCTCCGCCAAACCACCCAGAGCCTTGCCTAACACGGTGCCCTGGGGCGGGTTAGAACCGGCGAGCATGGCATAACCGGGCGTGGAGGCGGTCACCAGCAGGTCGCCTGGATGGATAGCTCCGTTTTCGGCGCTGGCTTTAACCGGAACTACACCCATTACAGCCAGGGGAGCTTGTTCGGAAAGGTCCATCTCAGAGAGCACCTTGCCGTCTTCAGAGCCGCCGAGAATGCCGGGTTTGGTGGAGTACACCCCGACCACGGACGTCTGGTAGGCTTCGGTGGAGAGGGTGAGTTGACCATCGGAACCGATGACCAGCACATCGCCCGGCGCCAGACCTTCCACTGCCGGGAGCATTTCAGCGAAATCGGCGCCCCCGGGGTTGAATGTGCCATCGGCATATACATCACCGTTGTTCGATACGCGGAACTCGATATCAGTGAACGATAGCGCATCGTTCGCGGCAATGAGGTCGCCGCTGCTACTGGCATTGACAAAGTATCCTCCATAACCACTACTTGCGGCACTGGTCACATAACCAAACACCCCAATACCTTGCAGGGCACCTGCCTGGCCAAACGTGCCAATGGGACGGCCGGTCGTAGTGCTGGAGGAGGCAAGGCCATACAACCCCTTGCCATCAGCCTGTTGGGATTCGCCGAAAAGGGCATAGGCACCGGTATCCGTGCTTGTGTTGACGATTCGGGCTCCCGGACGCAGGCTCCAGGCATAAGGGACAGCAAAGATATCCTGGCGGGGGGTCATTTCGTCGTCGCTGCCGACTTTGATCCCCAGATAGAGCTGCTGCCCAAAAATATCCTCGTTGGTACAAAAGTCCATTTCGGCGTTGAATAGCCCGTTGGTGACCCTTACACTGTCAGTATCTTCGCACAAGGCTGTCCCGCCAGAAGAGACATCATAGATTCTGAATCTGATGCTGTAATAGCCATTTAGCGGGTTTCCATCATCGTCGGTCAGCTTGCCCTGGATGGGAATGACATCATTCAATTCTGCCTCCGGCGCCATGACTTCAGACTCGTCTTGCGGCTGAACCCCTCCCTCCGGCTGTGGCTCCTGAGCCTGGGCTAGCCCCCCTGCCAGCGCCAGGATCAACACCACGACCAGGATCACAGTTCTATTCACAATTAACCACTTGTGTGTTTTCATTCCTTGACTCCTTTCTATATCTTCTCGATAGACCGGTGGTTTTCGTCATTTAAAATCGAGTATTCAAAGGGGTCTCGTGCATAGGCATCTCCTCTCTCCGACCTTTTCGATCTGTCACCGCGTACCATCAGTTTTTCCATCCTTTGGCTGTACTCAAGACAGGATCGCCAAAACGCTGTGCAGGTTTCGCGAGCCCTTTCACTCACCACAACCGGGGATTGTTCCCCTGGTTGAGATGCATATTGGCTGTGACATGCGTAAATTAAAAGCTGGCATGGATTTCGCCTTTCAAAATGTAAAAGAAGAATAACAAAACCTGGGAATTATTTAAATAGTCGAAATCGCTATAGTTATTATGAAAATATAAGCGATGAATTCGAAGGGATGATGCATTTGTAATGTAGCTGTCTAAAGAATTCCAAATCGCACTTTGTTTAACTCATGATTAGAAGCTCATTAATTATCTTACAATGAGGTTGCCGGAAATGCAAGAGGAAATCAAAACCACCCTACCCTCAATTCCTCCTCACCGGCGGGGAGGGAAACATTTGTCTCTAATTCCTGCTTGCTACCACTCCTGGTGTGAAAATTATCACCAAACCTGTAGATGGGATCGGCGATCCCATCTACAGGTTAAAAAAAAAGATCATTATCCCAATTCAACAAACGCTCTCCCTGCAAAAGGGGAGGGTTGGGGTGGGGTCGTTGTTTACTAATTTGAATTTTTATCCGCGATGTTTTCTTTATATCTCTTCGCAACCAGATTCAATAAGATATTTGCAACAATCGATAAGGATAACCAGGTACCTGTAGACACTCTATTCCCCGCTGTAAAATCTTTCATAGCAACAGCGGTTGAGACCAGTGAGTCGGTCATTAGATGTAAGAATTCAACCTCGGTTTAAACTTCTTCCAGCTCCCCATTGTACAATTAGAAACTAATAACTATTAACACAAAAAAAGATAACTAAGCTTTTGCTATTTGTGTTCCCTGTTTCCGCCGGGTAAGCACGCCTTCCACACCCAGGATGATCAGCGCCAGCCACACTAACCCAAAACCGATGAGTTTAGAAACTGTGAATGCTTCTCGATAGACCAATAACCCCAAAAGAAATTGCATCGTGGGGTTGATATACTGCAGAATGCCCATCAGCGAAAGCGGCATTTGCTGCACAGCGTACGCAAACATCAGAAGAGGCAGCGTGGTCATAACCCCCGCGCCTGCCATCAAGAAATCAGAGACTGTACCCGAATGCAAGAAAGCGCCTTGCCCAATACTATTTGAATAGATCAAATAGAATAAGGCGGGCAGGAATAGAAGCCCTGTCTCCAGGGTCAAACCATATAATGCACCGAGCGGGGCGGTTTTTTTCACCAACCCGTAGAGACCAAACGTGAAAGCCAGCGTCAGAGCAATCCAGGGTAAACGACCGTAGGTGAAGGTGAGATAAAGCACTCCTATAAACGCCAACCCGATTGGAATCCACTGCCCGAGACGCAGGTGTTCGCGTAAAAATATGACTCCGAGAAGGATGCTGATCAATGGATTTATGAAATAGCCAAGACTCGTTTCGATAATAAAATCGCTGTTGACCGCCCAAATATAAACCAGCCAGTTCACGCCAATCAGCAGCGCAGCCAGGGTATAGATACGTAAAATATAAGGTGTGCGAGTTAATTCAAGGAATGCTTTAAGTTGACGGGATAACAGGATGACGCCCGTCAAAATGAGGCATGACCATACAATGCGATGACCGATCAACTGCAATGCCGGTACATGATCGAGTAACTTCCAATACACCGGAAATAACCCCCACATCACATACGCGCCCACGCCATACCATGTACCTTTACTCAACGTATTCTCCAATCAGGCTTTCCGATTAAATTTGCTTTTCCTTATGGTTAAACAATCGTGTATTGTACTCGATTTCCACTCTTCAGCCTGTTAAGAGAAAGGCGAATCTCCCGCCAGGGATTTTCCAATAAAAAGCAAATTTCCATAAAAGGATGCATTAAACACGCCGGGAATAGTGCATCGTGAGTGATGATTGGCAGACTTCAGAGTGTTATGAAATTCGATCAAAACTGCCCATAAATGAAAGGCCGCACATCCCCGCCTTTTGCCTGGTAAACCAATGCCAGGCAAACCAACACCACGATGCTGGCAACGATAATGATCGGCCTCATGGCAGATTGAAGACGGGCAGGAAACTTAACATACCCCCCTTGCACCAAATCGATACTCAATACCAGAAAGGCGCATAAAATTACCGGCGGCAGATAGTATACCCATTGCAGAGGTCCTGATAAATGAAGCATCCCTTGCACGAAATTTCTTGCAGTTTCCAATGTGTCGCTGCCAAAAAACACCCACCCCAATCCGACCAGATGGAAAGTAACCAATCCCAGGACAAATTTTTGCCACCCGCGTGAAAAACGCCAATTAAGCTGCTGATTCACGATCAACAAAATTCCATGCCACACGCCCCATGCGACAAACGTCCAGGCTGCGCTCTGCCAAACGCCGATTAAAGTCATTGTGAGCAGGGTGACGATGATTTGTATTTGCCGGGCATAACGCCGCCCCGATTTTATGAGCAGAATGCGGCTAAGCGGAAAGAACAGGTATTCACGGAACCATTGGGTCATCGTCATATGCCAACGGTTCCAAAATATGGTGATATTTTCTGAAAGATAAGGTTGTTTGAAATTCTCCGGAAGATCGAAACCCAGAAAAGCGGCTGAAGCGCGGGCGATATCCGTATACCCCGAAAAATCGGTGTATATGAGGAAGCTATACAGATAAAATCCCTGCCAATACAATAAGCCGGGAAATGCAACAGCGCCTTTCTCGCGAGCCGCGGCGCGGAATGCAACATCACATATGCTGGCCAGGCTATCGGCAATGACCACTTTTTTTACCAAGCCCACCAGCAATAAACTCAGCGCCGCCTGCACCGTGGTTCGATCCGGACGAGAGGCAGGCTGGCTTAGCTGGTTCAGGAATTGCGGGGGACGCACCAGCGGGCCAGATAACAATTTTGGGAAAAACGCCATGTAGACCGCCAAGTCCAATAACGGCGCTGGTGAGATCTTCTTGCGGTAAATCTCGGTTGTGTAAGCAATGGCTTGAAATGAGTAGAACGAAATCCCGATCGGCAATAATAACTCAAGACCAATCGGAATACCGGTCATCCCCAGCGCCTGAAAAATCAAGCGTAGATTATCAATGAAAAAATTCGCCCATTTAAACACCCCCAAAATGCCCAGGTTTAATATCACGCTGACCCAGGAAAGCAGGCGAGTATACCGGCTGTATGAAATACCGCGTCCGAGATAAAAATTCATCAAAGTCAACCCAATAAGCAAGGCTAAAAAGCGCAGATCGAAAGTGGCGTAAAATGCATAAGAAGCCGCCAATAAAAATGGCTTTCGATAACCGGCGGGTAATCTCCAATACAGGAGGGTTACACCCAGCAAAAACAGGAGAAAAGAGGCAGTATGAAGCAGCATTTTACGGACAGGTCGCTTTTATCAACGATTCGTATACGGTTTCAGCCACAATCTGGTGCCCCAACTGGTTCCAATGTGAATCATAAACCATGAACGGGTCCTGCCCATCCAGCACCGATTGCACCAGGGCATCATTGGGATCGATCCATAAAAGATCGTTCTCCAGGGCAAGGCTTTCGATCAGATCACGCCCGGCTAACGCATTCTGACGAATGATATTCACGGTCAATGCATGCGCAGGGTCAGCCTCGATCCAGCCATCGGCGTTGAGGCGCAAAGGGCTGTAACCGGTCAGGGTGGGCGCCAGTTGTTCGACATGGCTGGCTAAAGGAAAGTAGACATCCGGTTTTGTGGGCACATAAAGGAGCGCCACACAGGCGTCGTTCGAGCGGGCTTCATCGACAATTTCGAGAAGTGTGCGCCGATAGATAGCCCAATCCCGGCTTTTTCGCAGCGTTTCCTCGTCCAAACTGAAAAAATCAAGGTAATGCAGGCAGCAGGTTAATCCAACCGTCCTGCCAGGCAGTGCTACAGGCAGAGGGTATATGGCATTATCGGTAACAACCGGTTGATTGGCTATCCAACTGCGAGCCAGTTGCTGCAACACCGGCACCACCATCCGTTGGTCGAACAAAGCCGGTACGGTATGCTCACCCAAAAAATCGAGGCTGGGTGTGACTTCGATGATCACCCAATGCGGGTGATGGGGTAACCCAAAACGCCTCAAAAATGTAGCCTTCTCTTTGATGCCGCTTCCTGGCTGGGAAAGGTTGAAAAAACGCCGGTTCATGCGGCTTTCGAGCAGATTGGTCCAGGGGTACGCCAGGTGAGCGGCTAATGAAATCGAACGCCCCAAAACAATCGCCTCCACCGCTGGCGGGATTGGCGCCTGATTACGAAAACCGAATTCATCCGTTTCGTAAACGACATGCGCTTCCACCTGGTCTTCCGCTGCCGCGATGGGTTTAATCAGATCCGGACGCCAATAGAACACATCGGCGTCAGAATAACGCACGTCGTAAGTTTGGGTTGTCAATGGATGGTCGATTGGACTGATGAGAGCAATGCCGCGCTGTAGTAACGTTGGATTGCAGCGCAGAATCCCCTCAAGGACTAACAGCCCTACAAATGAGCCTGAGAGGATGTAGGTGAATGCAAGGAGTAATCGGCAAAAACGACCCACGCCAATAATTTTACCCCAACAATCTGACCATATCTTAAGTGAGGCCAAAGGAAAGCTGTTGCAGGGCTGGCTCCCGATGATATTGCTGCGCCAGTGGTTTAGTTTTGCGCCATAATAGAAGTGATGTCTACCAATGCCCCATAAGAACTCAAACCCGAATTATTAGCACAACCTAATTATTACCCCGCCCTCAATCCCTTCCCGCTGGCGGGGAGGAAAGTTGAGGTGTTATATTCCACTGAATGAATTCTTTATAAAGCAATTTCGGTCATCGCTTTTTGCATCAAAAACCCTTTATCCCAATTCAACAAATGCCCTGGGCTTTCCCAAAAGAAGGCTGTCACTCTGAGCGAAGCGAAGAGGCTTTACACTATCAATTAGATGTTTCGCTTCGCTTCGTGAAACACACCTCGTACACTATGAAGAAAGGCACTCTGACCGGTGCTATTCATGAGGATCAAATAGAATAATGCGGGTAAAAACAAAAGCCCTGTCTCCAGGGATAAGCCATATAAGGATCCCAGGGAAGCTGTTTTTTTTTGACCAAGCCATATTTCCCAAAAGGCAACCGTAACCCTCGACCATCATTTAATTTGACAGCAAGTTCGTTTTACACTAGAATATTGATCATTACCCGTTTTTGCTTAATTGGTAGAGCACATTACTCGCTTGAGAAACAGTTTAACCGTTTGTGCCGATGCACGGACGGTTTGTTTTAAGCACAGGTTGAAAAGGCAATGTCACGCTGGAGATTGCCGTAAAAAGAACAGCAACGATAAAGCCTCGCGAGAGCTGGACAAGGAGAAATCTCAATGCGGAGAAATAAGTGGTTCGTGCTCGTTTTTTGTCTGGTCGCCCTGGTGGGTATGTTCGCACTCGTTGCTCCTACGATGGCAGCTGCGATTACCCTGACGAATAACACAGCCGGTGTTGCAGACGCGTCGTGGTTGAGCCGTACAGTGACCGTGAACTCAGGAGACCTGCCATTGGGAGCTATTATCTCGACCGTGAGGATCGCCATTGATTTCGACAAGATCGACGCGCCTGCAAGCAACTGTGATGTAGGGCACCAAGGCGGATCCCCCTATAATAGCGACATGGTCTTTTATCTCACCAGCCCAGCAGGGACGAAGGTGGTGCTGGTGGAGAGCTATTCCAACTGGGGCGGTAGCGGAGGTGCATGTACGAGCAACTGTGCAACTTATAGCGACGAGAACTCGTATAACGGCCCCTATGAGATCATTTTTGACGATGCAGCGACATTGGCAGCCGGGCCGACGCCGAATAGTGGCACTTTCCAGCCCGTACAGCCATTGGCGGCTTTTGAAGGAGAAAGCCCTTTTGGCACCTGGACACTATCCGTGGGTGACGATGATTCTCTCGATCCGGTTTGTTTTACCGGGTTTTCCCTGGAACTGAATACTCCGGGAGAAATCACAGACCTGGTGTTGGACAAGACGGGTCCGGCGACGGTCGTGGCAGGCGAGGCGATCACCTACACTGTTGTCGTCACCAACACCGGACCCTCGGTTGCGCCCCTGATCGAGATTATCGACAATCTGCCCGACGAAGTAGCTGCTGTCAACGCGTTTCTCGCTCGCTCGGGCAGCGGTTCTTCGGGCGAGTGTGCCTACGCTGTCTGTCAGGCAGCCAATGTCTCGGTTGGCGAGGTTCTGACGATGACCCTCACCGGCTTCGTAGATCCCGGCGTGGTCGAAGACGCCATACTCATCAACCACGCCACTGCCTTTGCCAGCGGCGACCTCGAACCCAATTCTAGCGACAGCACCACCACCACCATACAAGCCGAGGCTGACCTGTCTTTGGACAAGGTGGCTCTGGCAAATACGGTGGCGCCGGGTGAAGGGCTGCTGTACCAGATCGCAGTGGCGAATGATGGCCCGTCTGACGCCCAAGGGGTGCGCGTTGTTGACACCTTGGACCCGAATGCGACCTTTGCCGCAGCCAGCCCCGGCTGCAACTATGACTCGAACACCCACCAGGTGACCTGCGACCTTGGTCAGATGGCAGCGGACAGTACTGCTCACATCCTGCTGGCTGTGGTTGTGGGACAGGTGCCTGGCGGCACAGTGTTGACCAACCACGGTGCCGTAAGCAGCGACACATCCGACCCGGCAACCGGGAACAATACTGACATTGAGACCACGGACATCGTGCAAGAAAGTGAGCCCAGCGCCAACCTGGTCATTGCCAAGGTTGCCGAACCGGCAGCCGTTGAGGTCGGTGGGCTGATCACCTACCAGTTGACGATTACCAACACCGGACCACAAACCGCAACGAACATCGAGGTACTGGAGTTGCTGCCCAATGGCACGACTGTCGTGAATCTCGCAGCCGACAACCCCGACTTTGCCCACGAGTTTTGCACGCAAGGCGGCATCTGCTACCTGGGAAGTATGGACCCCGGCACAACGGCGCTCGTCACCGCCACACTGCGTATTGACGTGAATCTGCTCGCTGACACGCTGACCAACGTGGCAGCTGTCACAGCCGACGAGCCGGACAGCGAGCCAGACAACAACCTGGCACACGCTACTGTAACTCTCATGCCTATGGAGTACACATTCTTCTATCTGCCGCTATACGTCAGTGTTACAATCACTGACGCGTTGCATAGCAGCTTGACCTCGCCTTGGGTGAATCCCCCGTGTTTTGTTGCTTCCTCCTGCTGCTCGAGTGGAACCATCCCGCAGGACGGCCACAAAAAGAAATAGCGAGCAAGAAAGAGCGCTTCAGAAAATCACGATTCAAAACAGGGGCACTGACAACGGGATGTCGCTTATGAGCACCATTGCTAACTGTTGGCGCGAATATTCTTGGCGCGCAGGAAAGCGTTCCTTTTGTCGCGAATCGATGTGCCGTCACCCCGGTAAGGTTTCACGGTATCGCAGGATTCGTATTCGACGCAAGTCGCACAAAAATCCTTGCCTTTCGCCATCGCGCACAAACGGATTGGGCACTCTGCGCAATCCGTGGCGATAAGTTTCACATCGAAATACTTGCAACCCAGGCAAACAAAGTCGATGGCATCCGTTTTCTCATTGCCATACTCTTCATTCATTTTTATGAGCAGCGTCTCATCACCTGTTATCGTCCCCATGTAGGAAGGACATTCATCACAATGGATTCCACAATACGCGATCATAGATGTCTCCTTCGGCAGTGTGCTCGAACCCCATTGGAAAACAGACTGACAGGAAATTCCATTTTCGATAGTGATTGATCATTTGCCGGACTTCCGGGGTGTCCCAACCATCCAGCACAGATAGCCGACTATTCGACCGTTCCCATCATGTTCGCCATAACGCGATTCGTGTTTCACAATACATCATACGCATGGGGTTGTCAAGGGATGCTCGTTGAATTAATGAGAGCGATACCACGCTTCAGTAACATTGGATTGCAGCGCAGAATCCCCTCAAGGATGAGCAGTCCTACAAATGAGCCTGAGAGGATGTAGGTGAATGCAAGGAGTAATCGGCAAAAACGACCCACGCCGACAATTCTACTCTCCATAGGCTCTTCCCAGCCAATACATGCTGTCAGGCGGCTTTTAACTTAACAGTAGCACCAGCTTTTTCTAATGTTAACTTCACCCGCTCTCCGACTTCTGAGTTTACGTTAGGTGCAACGATACAGGGCGCCGAATCAACCAATTGTTTTGCCCTTGCCAGATCTAGCATTTCAAGAACACTCTCTTTAGCTGAGATATTCCTTAATGCCTGAATTACATTGATCTTGTTTTTACCGGCATCAACGAGTACAACATCAACAAAATATGTGTCCATGTTTCCCTTCCGTAAATCATAACAAATTTGTATATGGCAGCTAAACAGTTAGCGTTACCTGTTGGCTGGCGGTTTGGATGCGAACCATTATCAAAAGGGTGAATCTAGCACCAGGTCGATTTTCAAGCTTTTCTCATCCCGGCTCATCACAAATTCAATAAAACTGCAAATCGGCGTGTGACCATCATATTAAGTCCGGCTGTGGCTCATAATTCTTGTAATTTATAAGAAATTGGAAGGATTACTTCTTGTTGGCTGGTAAATTGGAATGGACCGCTTAAATCCAACCAGTCAGTACTCCAGACAATATGACGGGGTGGATGGATACTTTTCATGGAATTATTTTATCACCTAGATAAATGCTGTTTGGCATACGCACATCTGAAAATATTTCCAATATCCAGGCTGCTCGATCCGCACAATTTTAATTTCGAACGGGATTATTTTTCAATCTCCGAAGATGACGATTTTCTTTCTCTTACGATTTCAATGGCTTCTTTTCCGGTCATATGTTCGATCTCTATGCCCACAATGCAAACCGCATGCCAATTTTTTTGGATCGATTGCTGTCCGTATTCTTCATACCCCGGAGAATATTTTTCCACCAGCAGCTCCAGCGCTCTTCGTTTTTCTTGCTCATCCCGGATGATTTTTGCTCTCCCCATAATAATCACACTTCTAAAATAGGTGGTCAATTCTTCGGGAACGATTTGATTTTGGTCGATAACACAAAATGAGACCTTATCGTTTTTCTCGATCAGATCGATTTTGTAACCCGAGGTGGCGGAGTGAAAATAAATTTTCCCGGCGTCAAAAACATAATTGACCGGCACGGCATAAGGATACCCGTTGTCACCTGCTAATGCCAAAACACCGTCGCTGCCTCTTCTCAACACGTCTTCCGTGATTTCCACCGGCAATAACTGCTTTTCACGTCGCATTTTTCTGATCATGGCTGTCTTCCTTTGTATTGTTGTATTAGCAATGGGATCGATTGCAGCTATGATTATATCAATACCAATCACTGAGTGAAAAGCATACCGAAAAAGCAAGTTGATTTCTTCATATTTATATTTTGTTTTGATGATATCTTTATATGAATTATCGGTCGTGAAATTCGAATTGATGTAAGAAAGAACTGTAGATGGGATCGGCGATCCCATCTACTCCTGATTTAGCAAACCTGCATAAACCAGCATTATTGGTTAGCACACTATCCAGGCTGAAAGCATGAAATTAAATGACGCTTTTACGCCTGATGGACATAATTCAAAGTGTAGAATTATGTTGGACAGAGTAACAGTGTACTAGTAACTCTTCAGCAAAACCGGGAGATATATTTTTGGGGCCACGATTTCGCCCACACACCACACGCGTGTGACGGTTGAATTACATGCCTCAGCGTCTGCCTCCCAGGGTGCGGACAGTACAGCAGCCGTGGTCCAATTGGTGGGCAGTCTCACGCGTGTGCCGTAGTACATATCGGAGCCGGTAGTCCA
>JAFGJM010000059.1 GCA_016929095.1 Anaerolineales bacterium
CATAACTATTATAAAAATAAATTCTACTTAAGATTGTTAAAATATAATTACGTAACTCTTTGGGGAATACTTATTTCTACAATTATTTATACAACAATAATCGCATATTTTTTAGTTCATAAAAATCTTGCGATAATAGATTTTCTGTTAAATAAATCATTTTAAAAATGTATATAAATATATTAGCTTCATTTCCATAAAATATATTTCGTCTATTTATTTTGTAACTTTTATTTAACACGCCTTTCACCTTTCAAGGGACAAAACAATTCTGGACGCCCACATCCACATCGAACGAGGACCCTACACGCGGGAATGGATCCAGCGTTTCATCGACTCTGCCATGGATGCTCACATCGACCGCATAAACCTGCTGGAACTCTCATCCCGCTTCTGTGAATTTTGGGATACTTATGACATGGTGCTTTAACATCCAGAATGGCTCGGGTAAAAATATCTCTGAATTATGCCGTTTACTCGATAATGTAATAGAATAACCGGTAACGATGATCCGAAAATTCTCACCCTCTCTTCGCGTGTCCTCCCGGCAGGAATGGCGTGATTGGCTGGAAGCCAACCATGCTGCAGTCAAAGAAATCTGGCTGTATATCTATAAAAAACGCTTCGCAAATAAGGGTATTACTCTGCAAGAAGCCATGGAAGAGGCGGTGTGTTTTGGCTGGGTAGACAGCGTGATGCACAGCATCGACGCGGAGAAATTTATCTTGCGGTTCACGCCTCGCCGCAAAGGCGCCATTTGGTCAATGTCGAATATCAAGCGGGTGGAAAAGATGCTCGCTGAAGGCAAGATGGCGCCGTCAGGCATGGCCGCGGTCGAGGAAGCCAAACAAAATGGCGCGTGGGAGGCGGCTATAAAGCGTGAAGATACCTCCAATATCCCGAAAGATTTACAGGATGCGCTGACATCGAACAGGACAGCCCAATACCAATTCGAGAATTTGCCACATTCTCATAAGAAGCGATACTTGTGGTGGATAGACGAGGCTAAACGTCCGGAAACACGCCAGCGGCGCATTCAAGAAATGGTGAGAATACTTGTTGAAATCGGTGAACCGGATAAATCGGTATGATAAGACGCTATGCTGACCAGCAAATTATGGGTATATGATAGGATGACAGACACCCAATTACCCGTTCTGCTTGTTCACGGTATTGATAATAGCAGCAAGCGATTACGCACTATGCAAAGGGCTCTGTTGCAGCGAGGCTTTTCCTCCGTGGTTGCCATGGATATTGTCCCCTCCAATGGATCGATCCGATTTGAAGCGATGGGAAAGCAGGTGCGTGATGCGGCTTTCCAATTATTACATTCTACCGGTGCACCAAAGATCGATATCGTGGCATATAGCATGGGAGCGCTGGCAGCGCGCTATTTTATTCAACGGCTCGGCGGGAAATCTATGGTCAGGCGGTTTGTTTCCATATCCGGTCCGCATCATGGCACCTTCAATGCCTATTTCCGGTTGAATACCGGTTGCCGGCAGATGCGCCCCAACAGTGATTTTTTAATCGCCTTGAATTCAGATATCGACCCGTTTGGTGATGTTGCAGTATTTTCATTCTATACGCCTTATGATTTAATGGTTCTGCCTGGTAAAAGTTCTATCATACCGGGGGCGCATAATCGCGCCTTCCCTGTTTTGCTGCATCCATTGATGACCTTTGATCGGCGGGTCATTGAGGCCGTGGCGCAGACCCTGGCGAACGGCTGATGTCAGTGTAAATTAAAGCCCGGTGATTCTTTTGGAGAAAGTTATGGCTGAATTCAAACCACCACCCAAAACCATGATTTTGCGGTTATACCGCAGCCCGCTGGGTTTGCTGTTGGGGAGGTTCATATTGCTGCTAACTACCCGCGGGCGTAAGTCGGGATTACCGCGTGTGACACCCCTGCAATACGAAAAAGTGGATGGCGATTATTGCCTGGGTTCAGCCCGCGGGGTGAAAGCCGATTGGGTGCGTAACATTTTGACCTGCCCGGAGGTTGAACTGCAGGTGAAGAATAAAAAGATATCCGGTAAAGCGGATGTGGTCACAGATCCAATGAAGATAGCGGATTTCCTGGAGCTGCGCCTGCGACGACACCCTGTGATGGTGGGCAGGATCATGGAGATGGATGGTCTTTCCCGTGCACCCAGCCGTGCAGAATTGGAAGCTTATGCCGTGAATCTGGCCATGGTCATCGTCCACCCTGTGTGAATATATTAACCTCTTTGAATAATCATCGCATATCTTTGAGGGTCTGTTGCTTCTGTATATCCATAACCAGGAAAATACTCGACAAGGATATTCGCCAATTGGGGGTATTGTGCGTAAAATTTTCTCTCACAGAGTGTTAAGTCACAGGATTGATATCTTTTCATATTGCGGAGTATAGTATTTTCTTTATAATTGGCTCTATACAATTAGTCTTTTCTGGATTATATTTAATATACCACTTATGACCGATTACAATTTTCACGGAGAAAAGCCATGCGTATTCCCCTCGACCGCGAAAGCTCAACGCCGCTCTACCAGCAAATCGAACAATTTATTCGCCGTGAAATTAATAGCGGTTCATTACCTCCAGAAACCCGCTTACCAGCCACCCGTCAGTTAGCCGAAAACCTGGGCGTCAATCGCATCACCGTTGCCAATGCCTATGCCGGGTTGGAAGCGCATGGGCTGGTTTACACCCGCCTGGGATCTGGCACTTATGTGGCGCACTCCCTGGTTGGAGACCAGACGGATTACGATAAAAGTGAGACTATAGAAAACTGGCCTTCCTGGCAGCAAAAGTTATGGCATAGCGTCTATTTGCCTGCATTGCAAGAACGTAATCGTCTGGCGGCAATGGTGCGCGAGCCAGAAGATTTGCTATCGTTTGCGGGAGGGGTCGGAGCTCCGGAATTGATTCCGGCAAATGATCTCCGCAAAGCGCTGTCGGATGTACTGCGCCGTGACAACATCGATGCCCTGGGGTATGGAGACCGGGCGGGTTATCCACCATTGCGGGCTACCATCACCCATATCCTGGCTGATCAGGGTATTCTTACTCAAGCAGATCAAATACTGGTCACCACCGGTTCACAACAGGCGTTATCGTTAACTGCCAGCCTGTTACTTCGCCCGGGGGATTGTGTACTCACCGAAAGCCCAACTTATCCTTCTATGATCGATGTATTTTATTCATTGGGTGTGAAAATTATGGGTATCCCGGTGGATGACAATGGGATGCAAACGGAAAAACTCGAAGAGATATTAACCACTGAAAAACCGAGTTTGATTTACACGACACCCACGTATCAAAATCCGACGGGCGTCACTTTAAGTGGGCCCCGCCGCCGTCAGCTATTAACTTTAGCTGCCCAATATGATATCCCTATTTTGGAAGATGAATTTGTGGGCGACCTGCATTATGAAGGGCATTCTCAACCCGCGTTGAAAGCCCTGGATCAGGGAGGCCGGGTGATTTATTCGGGCACCTTCTCGAAGATGTTAATGCCCGGTTTGCGCCTGGGATATCTCGTGGCGGACGGACCGGTTTACGATCGTCTGGTAGAATGGAAAAACGTGACCGACCTGGGCACTTCGGATTTGATCCAACGCGCCCTGGAAGCCTATATCACCGTGGGCAGGTATCAGTCGCACCTGCATCGCGCCGTTCGAATTTATCGTCAGCGACGTGATATCATGCTGGCGGCTCTGGAAAAATATATGCCGCTAGGATGTCATTGGCATACTCCGCACGGGGGGCTTTTTATATGGTTACAATTGCCGGAGGGTTTATCGACCAATGACCTTTACCCAATCGCATTACAAGAAAAGGTGAAATATCTGGCAGGCGCGGTTTGTTACCCGGGGAAAAAATCATACCGGCACATGCGGTTGAACTTCACCATGCATCCGCCTCAACTAATCGAAGAAGGCGTCCGGCGTCTGGCAAAAGCCACCCGCAAGTATATGGACACTAAATAATTGTTGGGGCAGCCATTGTCTCTGGAATGGGTACATCCAATAACTTACACACGGTAGGCGCCAACTGCAGGTGAGAGATGGTTTTACCGGTATCGCCTTCGCAGGTTATCCCTGGTTGAATAAAAAATAGCGGAACCATACGCATATCGGGGGTTGTCCCGCCGTGCATGCGGTCGCTGCTTATGCCGTGGTCGCCGGTGACCAGGATGTTGTAGCCCAATGCCATCCATTCGGGTATTAAATTTGCCAACAACACATCCTGGCGGATGGCATTCTTTCGGTATTCATACGAATCAGCGCCATAAGTCTCCCCTAAATGATCCATACCCATGGGATGCACCAAAAGATAGTCCGGTTGAAATCGGCGCACTAACAAACCGGCGCTTGAGAATAATTCAATATCTGGAAAATCATCTTGCATGTAAAAACGCCCATGTTGAATGAGCAAGGATGGATCATCCACTTCTCGATCATTGATCGGATCATAAGGAGCCCGGTTGTAAAGCTCTGAAAACCACCAATATGCAGCCGCGGCGGTGGTTTTACCGGCGTCTACGGTTGCTTGGAATATATTGGATTGATTCGAGCGGCGTACCACCTGGTTTGAATAAATCCCATGCGCCATGACCGGCAGACCGGTATGAACCGTCTCATACATAGGGCGCGACATGGTCGGCAGCTCCCCGGTGACCTGATAAAGACTTGCCAGGCGGGATTCTATCAGGTGACCCAAGAATCCCATATTTTGCACAGCCACGTCGTAGCGCAGCCCGTCGGAAAGAACAAGAACGACTTTGTTTGCAGGGGTCATAGTATTAATCACCTTTGTTGATTGAATTGAAATTGATTAACTGGCGTAATTATAAACGGAATCGGTTGTATAGCCATCAAGGATAGCTGGTGAGAGGAGCGAGCGGGGATTCAATTATTGTGCGTTGCGATAATCGCTCCGAGGCAATCTACCCTTTGTTGACAAAATTGCTTTGCTCGTTCCTCGCTTCTAAGGACCTGTCATTCTGAGGGCACCCGCCATGGCGACCGAAGAATCTGCAAGATCATCCAAAAGATTCTTCGCTGCGCTCAGGATGACAGGTGAATGGAGTTCTTTTCGGAAAGTAAAATATATAAATATTGTGGAGTTGCTCGCAATGACAAGTCCTCCTGGCGAAGCCATCGGTAATATTGATGGAGATAGCTTCGACGCGGCACTCTTGCAGTGATGGGGGATGAAAAGATGAAAATATTCAAGTTATGTTATAATATATAAATGTTATAACATTGCCCGAGCATCATTTGAGGTGCGTCGACTTTGCTAAATCTTTCGATCGATAAAAACAACCCCACACCGTTTTATTATCAAATTGAAGAAAATATACGCGCGCTGATCGCCCAGGGTGTTCTCAAGCCAGGCGATATGCTCCCCCCTGAAATCAGTCTTAGCCAGCAGCTTGGCGTCAGCCGTATTACCATCCGCCAGGCGCTGAGCGACCTGACCAATGCCGGCTTATTGATTCGACAACGGGCTGTGGGAACCTTTGTCGCTCAACCCCGGAAAGAAGTGCCTTTTATCCGTGAACGGTTGGGCAGCCTGACCGAGGAGATGGCGCAACTTGGGCTTGAGCTGAAATCCAGGGTTTTACAACAAGAACTGATCACCGCTACCGGTGATATCATGTATGAGCTTGAAATGAAACAGCCTGCCAAGGTAGTACTCATCCGCCGTTTGCGCTCTGTGAAGGGAATTCCACTGGCCTTAGAAACGGCTTATCATCCTTATGACCGCTTTCCCGATTTGTTGACCCTAGATCTAACCGATTGTTCAATTTATGAAATTTTAAACAAGCGCTATAATGCTCGCCCGGTTTTTGCACATGACCGCTTTGTTGCCTCATTGGTCACCGGCGAGACAGCGCGCTTGCTTGATATAAATGACGGTGCGCCGGTCATGCGGCTTATGCGCACAGCCAAAGACCGCCAGGGATTGCCTATGGAATATTCCATTTCACTTTACCGGGCTGATCGCCACCAATTTTCAATTCACTATCGAGAGGAGTGACCATTTTTCTTGAAGGATATGTATATTTGTTATTTCTATGGATTTTCCAATTGTTGTTTATCGATAATCAAGGATAGAGAGATTTGCATAAGTATTCCATGAAAAAGCTGCGAGGGCGAACATGAACAATAATACTCAGCAATATGTTTTAACCATCGATTTAGGCACCTCGGCGGTGAAGGTGGCTTTGGTCTCTGTGACTGGCATCGTCGCCGGATGGGAAGAGGCGCCTTTGCCTTTACATTTACTGCCTGGCGGCGGTGCAGAGCAAGATCCCCAGGATTGGTGGCGTTCTATCCTGGGTTGTTCAAAGAATTTGTTGAACAAAGGGTTGGTGCCTCGCCAGGATGTAACTGCGGTGTGCGCTTCGACGCAAGGCGCTGGCACCGTGCCAGTCGACCGCAACGGTCAGCCGTTAATGAACTGCATCACCTGGCTGGATTCGCGTGGTGCGCCCTATACCCGCCAAGTAGTAAAAGGTGCGATCAATATCGCCGGGTATGATCCCATTAAGTTATGGCGTTGGGTCACCATTGGCGGCGGCGCTCCGGCTCATTCCGGCAAAGATATCATGGGACATATGTTGTTGGTGAAAAATGAGTTCCCTGAAATCTATGAAAGAACTTATAAATTCCTGAACGTGTTGGATTACATTAATCTTTGCTTCACCGGCGAATTTACCGCTACGCCTGATTCGATCATGGATTGCTGGGCGGTGGATAACCGCGATTCAAACCATATAGATTACCATCCACAAATGTTAAAAAAGCTGCCCATCGACCCTGACAAATTACCCAAGATTTTCAGTTGCGTCGATGTGATCGGTAATATAAAGTCCGATGTGGCTGAAGAATTGGGCTTGAGCAAGGACGTGAAAGTGGTCGCCGGGGCGATGGATTATACTTCAGCGGCGGTTGGGTCAGGCGCCGTACTTGATTACCAGACGCATTTATACATCGGCACTTCTTCCTGGCTGGCAGCTCATTACCCCCGGCTAAAGTGCGATATCAGCCATTACATGGCCGCTCTGCCATGTGCTATCCCCGGCAAATATTTGCTCATTGCCACCCAGGATACAGCGGGGGGCAATCTCACTTACCTGCGTGATCGTATCATCTTTCATAAAGACGCGATGCTGGATGTTGAGCCCAAAGATTTCTTTGACACACTTAATGATGTGGCAGCCAGTGTTCCGCCGGGCAGCAACGGCCTCATTTATACACCATGGTTGTATGGTGAGCGTTGCCCACCGGATGATCCCCATTTACGGGCATGCATTTATAACCTTTCGCTTCAAAACACGCGTTCGGATATCACCCGCGCATTTCTGGAAGGGGTAGCGTTTAATACACGCTGGATGCTGGGTTTGGTGGAAAAGTTCCTGGATAATCGCCCGGCGGAACCCATTAATATGGTGGGCGGTGGCGCAAATTCCGATCTGTGGTGCCAAATCCAGGCGGACGTACTCAACCGCACTATCCGTCAGGTAACCGATCCGGTGAGGGTGAATGTACGCGGGGCAGCTTTTATGGCTGGTGTGGGTTTGGGTTACATTCGTTATGAAGATGTGCCCGGTTTTATCCAATATAAAAATTCATATCAACCCAATGAAGAGAATCGCGCAATATACGACGAACGCTTTACGGTATTTATGGAAATTTACAAGAAGAATAAAGCGATTTTCCAGCGGTTGAATAAACAATAAAAAAAAGCCATCAGCGATTAGCTGTCGGCTATCGGTTCTCAAAGTTCGTCTTTTGATTATCGTAAAAAACTCAAGGATAAATATACATGGACATTGAAGGATTTACCAAAGAATTACAAAAAACAATCAAGCCCTACCGACAGGATCATGAGCGGTATAAACAATTACCGGCAGTTGGGCATTCCCGCCAAGAGATTGTAAAAGAAATGGAAGAATTGTTTGCCCGAGAGGAGCCGCGCTGGCGGGAGGGAAAGGTCTCTGGAGCGGTGTATCACGGTGACGAAAACCACATCGAATTTCAAAATCAAATCTACAGCATCAATTCCCAAAGCAATCCGCTGCATTTCGATGTCTGGCCCAGCGCCACCAAATTCGAGGCTGAGATCGTCTCCATGACTGCCCATATGTTGGGAGCGGGTCTGACTCAGGATGAGATCGTGGGCACTGTCTCTTCGGGAGGCACAGAGAGCATTATGCTGGCGATGAAAACCTACCGTGATTGGGCGCGGGATAAGAAGGAGATTGCCGAGCCGGAAATGATCGTGCCCACCACTGCCCATGCCGCCTTCGATAAAGCGTCCCAATATTTCAACATTAAAATGATCCGCATTCCGGTGAAGGACGATTTCCGCGCTGACGTGGAAGCTACCCGAGCAGCCATTACCGGCAATACAATCGTGATTGTCGGTTCGGCGCCGCCGTTCCCGCATGGCATCATCGATCCTATCCAGGAACTCTCTGAATTAGCCCAATCACATGACATCGGCTTTCATACCGACGCCTGCCTGGGTGGTTTCCTGCTGCCCTGGGCAGAGAAGCTGGGATACCCGGTGCCCCCCTTCGATTTCCGCTTACCGGGGGTTACCTCAATGTCTGCAGATACGCATAAATACGGTTATGCAGCCAAGGGCACCTCAGTTGTGCTGTACCGGGGTCGGGAGATGCGACATTACCAGTATTACGTGACCACCGAATGGCCAGGCGGTTTGTATTTTTCACCCACTTTTGCCGGAAGCCGCCCCGGGGCGTTGAGCGCCGCCTGCTGGGCAGCCATGCTTTCCATGGGGGAACAGGGTTATCTGAATGCTGCACGGGGTATTCTGGAGACGGCTGCCAAAATCAAACAAGGGATAAAGAAGATACCCGGCGTAAAAGTGCTGGGTGATCCTCTATTCGTCATCGCCATCGCCTCCGATGACCTGGATATTTACGCCGTCTCCGATGTGATGACCCAAAAAGGGTGGAGTCTCAACGGCTTGCAACTGCCGCCAGCAATCCACATCGCCCTCACCCAGCGTCATTCGCAGCCCGGTTTGGCAGAAAAATTCCTGCAAGACCTGGCGGAATCAGCCGCTTATGTGAAAGCGCATCCCGAAATGCAAGGCTCCATGACGCCTATCTACGGCATGTCGGGTAATGTGGCTTTCAAGGGTGCGGTGCAGGAATTCATCAAGCAGATGATCGATATGATGTTTGATGTTTAAGGACGGTAATTAGAGAGTCGTGAATAGGGATTAGTCTTCTACTCTCCCACTTTGTTTTTGAAAATGGATTATGCCATATTTCCTCCCCTATAACATTTTATGAAAATGGATTACACCGTCTATCCTCACTTATTTTGTTTTTGAAAATGGATTACGCTATCTTTCCTCCCCCATTTTTGTTCTTGAAAATGGGGGAGGGCAGGGAGGGGGTGAATTAAAACCGACAACAAATTTAAGACAACAATGAAAAATAGCCATCAGGGCGTAATATTTTCGAAGCAGTTCTAATAAACTTTGTTAAAAACCCCCTCCAAGGAAATCCGATATAATCAATAAAAATTATATAGGCCGGAGAAAAAATTGTTGACTTATTACGCATTCATCAATGTGGTCACTTTTGTGATCTGGGGTATCGATAAATTCAAAGCCGAACAACGTCAATGGCGTATTCCCGAACGTACGCTTATAGCTTTAATCATTATTGGGGGTGCGTTCGGAGCCCTGGCAGGCATGTCGCTCTTCCGGCACAAGACCCGGAAAACGTATTTCCGGGTTTTAGGGATAGTGTGCAGTGTGATCCACGCTGTCCTAATTTTTCAATTTTTCGTTAAATAATCAAAATGTTGTGTTATGGTAAGATTTCTACTTATGAGTGACAAACAACAACCCAATTCTGAAGAAGAAAATTCATTTCGTCAACTGCCGCGAAATGTTTGGGCTACCGGTTTTACCAGCTTCTTAATGGATATATCCAGCGAGATGGTCATCAACATCCTGCCGCTGTTTCTGGTTAATGTCCTGGGAGTTCAAACATCCGTCATCGGTGTTATCGAGGGGGTGGCTGAATCGACCTCCAGCGTACTTAAGCTGTTTTCCGGCTGGCTTTCAGATAAGCTTAGAGCGCGGAAATGGCTGGCGGTCGCCGGATATGCCATCTCTGCACTCGTTAAACCATTTTTCTATTTTGCCAATAGCTGGGGGATGGTGGCAGGCGTACGCTGGGCAGACCGGGTGGGTAAAGGCGTCCGCACCGCACCGCGTGACGCGCTGATTGCGGATTCGGTTAGTGAAGAAAAGCGCGGGGCGGCGTTTGGTGTTACCCGCGCCCTGGATACAGCAGGAGCAATGATAGGATTAATCATTGCCTTGGTGGCAGTATGGTTGGTGCAATCCAGCGAACTCCAATTGGGGATTGATACATTCAAAGTCATCGTGCTGCTCAGCCTTATTCCGGCGTTTTTAGCCGTATTATTATTGGCTGTTGGCGCCCGTGATGTACCGATAAGCGGGCAGAGAACGTTACCCAAATTTGCAATGCGTTCTTTGGGGAAACCATTTGTGGTATTCATGATCATTGTGGGTATCTTCGATCTGGGCAACTCGTCTGATGCTTTTTTGGTGCTGCGCGCCCAGGAACGCGGTTTAAGTGTGACCGATATCCTGAGCATGCTGGTGGTTTTCAATCTGGTGTATGCATTGATTTCTGCACCGGCTGGCTCGCTTTCCGACAAAGTAGGGCGGAAACGCTTGATCGTGGGTGGATGGCTGGTGTATGCCGCCATCTACCTGGGCTTTGGTTTGGCGCAAGCCGGCTGGCATGTCTGGATTCTATATGTGTTCTATGGTTTTTATTATGGATTGGCGTATGGGACATCCAAAGCTATGATCGCCGATATTGTTGCCGAGAACCTGCGCGGCACAGCCTATGGCACCTATAACGCCATTTTAGGCATCCTGGATTTCCCGGCTTCGTTGATCGCCGGATTGCTCTGGCAGGGGGCGTTTGGCTGGGGAGGTTTTGGACCTTCAGCACCGTTTTTGTTTGGGGCAGCCTTGGCGCTTATAGCCGCTGTGGCAATGGCGCTCTGGAAGCCGGGGAAAGCGGCGAATTCCCAAAAATGACGGTATTTTTGGGAGTGCATTCCCAATTTTGACGGAATTATTGGGAGTGTAAACTTAATTATAGATATATAAAATAATTAAATGCAATTAGAATATTTACTTTCTCTAATCCAATCTTGTAATTCATTAACATCTTTAATTTTTTCAATTTTTACAATCAACGAAAAAGCCACTTGTCTAACAAGGTCGCCAAATTCCTTTATATCTAAAATAGAAATTTCTTTTCCCTCACCGTGTACAATAGATGATCTCATACTATAAAAATGTCTAATTTTTCGATCAATAATAATTCTTTCTTCTTTATCTTTTCCCATAATAAAAGCTGCTCTTTCTGCAAGTGATGCAGTAATTCCTCTTGTTGATAATTCGTCTTCATTGGCTTCTCCCCCAATTAATGCTTCAAGAGCAAAGGCAATTTTCGTGAATTGTACTTTGTATGGGTCAGAAATTGTTGCTTCTCCCAGCCAACTTAATCCTTGAAGAAATTTATTTTCCATTTTTGAAAGTTTTTGTTTTTCTTTTCTCAATAAGATACAGTTAATTTTTTCTAATGTTTTACGGGAGATTTTGTATAATAAATCATTTTGAAGGTCAAAAATTCTTTGAAAAGGACCAAGTTTGGTAATTGTTGAAGGAGCGCCCTCGATTTTAATATTTTCATCTGGTGTGTTTAAACGAATAAATCGATTATGCCAATAAAAATGGGAATTAAACGTATTTATTGGGGCAATATTTTCATCACCAAAAGGGAAAGCCAATCCTTTAAGAATTAGTAAATTTTCATTCAGATTTATTAACGCGTAATCTAATGCTTTTTCACAATCTCCCGGAGATTTTATTCTCGCATAACAGAATACTTTTTTCCATTCAGTTAACCCTTTAATATATTCCCACCATTCACCACTTTTATCTGTTTCACTAAAAGGATAAAAAGAGATATTTCCCAAATTAAATATCTCAACTTTAGTTTTAAAGTTAAAAACAGGAATATCAATATCTCTCCAACTTTCATAATGTAACAAATCATGAATATTTTTTCTTATTAATTCTTCGATATAAGTCTCATTTTGTGGCTTGTCAGGTTTATTAAAAGCATCTTTAAAAATTCGGGAAATTATTTTTTCTTTTACTAGGCGCTCAGAAATCATTTGCGAATTGGCTTCTAATAGTTTGTTGACTAAATCATTATATTTTTGACGAAGATGTTCTAAAGGTTCTAATATTGGATTTTTATAACAAAGACAATCAATATCGCGGGTTTCTTTTATTTCACATATAATTAAATCTCGATAGATATCAATAACCATTGAATTTGCTTGTTCTTCAAATACCAATTTTGAATTCTTTTTTTTCATGATATTCACCCCAAAATATTATTGAACTTACTCAATTCATTATTCCGATGCTTTGTATTATATCCACATTACAAACTATGTTTATAATCACTATGAAATTGAACGTTGATCATTTGATTTCACTGATGACACAGAAAAATCATTCCAAAGGCGTTTAAACGATGAGGAATCATTACAGCGGTTGTAAATTTTCAGCGTACTCATTCATACTTAGCTCAATCAGCGATTAAATTTTCCTCCAATTTGAACCGCTGATTATTTTAATGGAATATGATATTAGCACAGAAATAATTCAACAATATTGTCGATGTTATTGTAGTGGTTAGTCAATATAATAAAGATGAATTTGTAGTAACGACTTTAGTCGGTTTATTTCCAAAGGAAACGACTGAAATCGTTACTACAAAATAGCATTTTTGACAAAGGATAAATTGCTATCGTATTAAATAAAAAGGCTAATCATCAAAAACGTCCAAAACCAATGTTGTGATTTTTTGCAGCGTAATCAGCGATTCGCGCATTCCTATGTCTTATCCCTCCACCTGCATACCCAGCATTTCGAAGCCCTGCATCAGCAAACCCACCTGGGTAAGCCCCAGCCATGCCAGGACTACGGTGAACATCCATGCCATAATATCCATAATTCGAGGTAAATTGGATTTCACTGTGCCCAGTTGGGTTTGAACTAAATCGACAACGCCTTTGTATTGTTCGATGACATTGCCGGCTGTATCCAGGCTGGTGTTGATTTGAGTCACGTTATTGGCGATGGTATCGATTTGGCTGCTGATCGAAATCATATTATCCCGGGTCAGGCTTAGCGACGACTCCATCGAGGTAAACGATTCGGATAATGGTTCCATGCTGGTGGAAACATCTCCCAATGCTTCGCTGAGCGGCACTTCCGGTGTGTAGGGTTCAAGCGGCAATAAGGGTATGGAGGTGATCAAGGCCAATGTTGTATCGATCATCTGGGCGCTGGATTCAGCGGCATCCAGAGCGTCTTGGGTGGCGGTTACCGTATCGGGCAGATCTTGCGTCGTCAAAAGGGTTAAAGAATCAAGCAACGGTACCGTATCACTGATCGATTTTCCGGTGGTTTGGATCGTGTCAGCCAGAGTGTCCACGGCATCACGGGCGGTGACTAACGATTGGTCTGCCACACCCAGGGCATCACCGGTGGCGTCAAGCGTTTCATCCAGCACATCCAGGGTTTGGCCCAGGCTTGCCGAAACGGCGCCGCGTACCTGCCATGCGCCTACGATACCCGCAATGCAGATGATCAATCCTACGACCGCGGCAATGACCAATAAAACACCGATTATTTTATAAAATCCCTTTTTCATGGTTGCCTCCTGTTGATAAAATGTGTAAATAGTTAAGTACCGGAATCAAAAACTCACACTTATGACAGAAACCGCATCTGGGAATCTTATTAATTCTACACTGATTCGCTTGAAAGGATAGTTTATTCAAGTTTTCCTACTCAGCGTATTGAAAGAAATTTCTTTGAAGATATGTCATCTTTAATTAACCCGGTCGGGCAATTGATAACTGATCACGTATAGCTTATCCCTAATCTTGTTACGGCATGGTATCATGAATACTTATACAGAATGAGTAATGAGGGTTATTATGTATGAAATAGCGTCTGAAATTGAGCAATGGTTCAACCAAGAGAAGCCCGTCTGCCTGGCGACAGTGATCCGCACGTGGGGTTCGTCCCCCCGCCCGGCAGGTGCAAAAATGGCATTCACCCCCGACCCGTTCATCACGGGCTCGGTGAGTGGAGGCTGTGTGGAAGGGGCGGTCATTGAGGCGGGAATCCAGGCCATGAAAAAAGGTGAAACCGCCTTGTTACATTATGGTGTGGCAGATGAAACAGCAGTCAGTGTTGGATTGGCTTGCGGCGGAGAAATCGATGTTTTCGTCCGTCAATTTGATATTGCACTATTTCGTGCCATGCAGAACCTCATGCAAACCCAAACCACCGCCATATTGCTCACGGTTATCGAACCCCGATCGACGTTTTTGGGATGTGAAATACTGAGCGATGAGAAAGGGCTGATTGTTTACAGTAATTTTAAAACGATCGACGATCCAGAAGGCCTGATTAAATCGTTAGACCTCGCACAGGTGAAGCAGTCGAAAATTACCGCGCTTGAGATACCTGGGCAAAACCCGGCGAAAATTTTTATAGATGTGATCAGCCTGCCGCCAGTTTTGGTCATTGTGGGGGGGGTGCATATCGCCGTTGCGCTGGCGGCTCTTGCAAAAGCGCTGAACTTTCATGTCATAGTGATCGATCCACGAAAAGCCTTCGCTACACGGGAGAGATTTCCTCAGGCAGATCAAATAATCCAGGAATGGCCGGATGAAGCATTCCAAAAAGTGGCGATGAACTCAAATGTGGATGTTGCCATTTTGACTCACGATCCAAAAATTGACGATCCGGCGTTGAAAATCGTATTAAGCAGTCCGGCGCAATATATCGGCGTGTTGGGCAGCCGTATGACGCATAAAAAACGCCGCCAAAGGCTGCTGGCCGAAGGGATTACCGAGCAACAACTGGCGCGCCTGCATGCCCCAATTGGGATCGACCTGGGCAAAACGCCGCAAGAAATAGCCCTGGGTATTCTGGCGGAAATCGTAGCCGTGCGTAACGGGCGGAAAATTAAATGGTGATTTATTCGTTTTGATGGTATTGTTCGCTATCGATTTCAATCGATGACTCCCAGCCACGAAATCCGTGCAGCGGGTTTTACATCCACAGCCGGGAGATTTTTCCCACGGAATAACAGAATCTCATTGATATATATAAGAATATGATATATAATTATATTATATAAGATTATTATATATCAGGAGTGCATTTATGTCCGAAATTCAACAGGTCCGTAAAGGTAGCACATCTCTCCTCATTCTGAGTGTACTATTAGAGGGTCCATCGCACGGGTACGCGATTATGCGCAAACTCGAAGAGCGCAGTAACGGATATTTTAAAATGACAGCGGCATTGCTCTATCCAACGTTGCATCAAATGGAACAAGAACATTTGATAGAGTCAGTCTGGGAAAATGCAGTTGGTCAGCGGCGCAAGAAAATCTACACAATTACACCGAAAGGAAAAGAACACTTAACCAAGGGCAACACCGAATGGAAACGCTTCTTCGATCAACTGTTTAACGTGATGGATTACTCCGCCGAAGCAAAGAAGGTACAATGAACACACATGAATACCTGTCGCAGATGGAATCCGCATTAAAAGGCTTATCCGATGACGAAAAAGCCTCCTTGCTCGAAGAAATTTCCTCCCATCTCTCTGAAGGACAGACTGACCCCCAATTAGGCGAAGATGAAACACCCCCCCTGGATCGCCTGGCTATAGAAATGGGCAACCCTATCGAACTGGGACGGCGATTAAAACAAATTCATCATCCAAATCGATGGTTGGAATACTTGATGATTGTCATCCCGAATATCTTTGTATTACCGCTAATTTATTGGATAATTACACTTCTATTCCCATCGAATTTATCTTTACTATCGCCGCAGAAACAATTTCTTTATGCAAGCATACGGGTTTCGATTGTCGTCCAAATTGGTTTGGTGATTTTAGGCGTACTGATATATAAGCGTCAAGGATCGATAACCGGTTTAATATATTGGCTTTCCTCCATATGGCTCAGCATTTTCAGTATGTGTTACCGCGAAGAACGCTGGTCGATTTCAGGCACTTATAATCAATCCCCCGGAGGGTTGGCTGAAAGCATCTTTTTGAATCTTTTCCTGATCGGGCTGCTGATCTGGCTTTCTCGAATTCTCTGGAAAATAAGAGATCCCCTTTGGTTTACGTTCGTTGCCCTGCCATTTTTAACCTCATTGGGTAACCTGGTCACCGCGCAAGTTCTTCTCTCAGGTGTCTTTCCCAACGGATATACTTTACCCGATTGGCGGCTTGGTTGGTTCGGCCTCCCCCAAATTACGGTTGTTATTTGGCCTGCCATTTTTATTTTCCCAAAACAACGCATCTTCCGCTGGTTAGCCTTACTGGTAAATGCATTTCCTTTTGCGCTGATGAACATAATTGCTTCATCCCATCACCCATATCTCATAACATTGTGGGTTTTTCCTGTTTTATTGGTGGTCATCAATTGGATATCTGATTCACTTTCTCTTAAAGTAAAATCAAAATCAGTCTTGTAAACTGGGATAATTTGCAATGCCATTCCCTTGATGAACCGCACTGTGTCATCCAATTAAACCACCCCGAGAGGGAATACTGGTGGAATTCCGATCGTGTAGAGAAATATCGAAACGACCGCCAGCGCTATACCGGGGCTAAGACAAAGTACGTGAAAGAGATTTTGTCCAGAATGGAATCAAATTAATTGTGAAGAGCCCCCCAGGCTGACCTGTAAGCCGCATTCTGTCCAATGGGGATTAGCCCATCTGTGCGGTCATCTCTCTGGGATATACGTTGCCGTATACCTCGTGCAGCCTACCCGGAACTGCGGTGCTGACGCACCGGGAGACGAGCAGCCTCCCGCCTTGCGGCATGGTTCCTGCTTGGCTTTGCTCCTGGCAGCGGTTACCTGGCCGCCGACCTTGCAGCCGACGCCGGTGGTCTCTTACACCGCCGTTTCACCCTTACCGATTGCTCGGCGTATTGTTTCTGTGGCCCTGTGCGGCAGGTTGCCCCACCCCGGGTGTTACCCGGCGCCACGCTCTATGGAGTGCGGACTTTCCTCGACCCTGC
>JAFGJM010000060.1 GCA_016929095.1 Anaerolineales bacterium
GGCTGCCAGGTTCTTCATACCTTCAGAGACAATGGCGTGCGCCAAAACGGTGGAGGTGGTGGTGCCATCGCCGGCGATGTCGTTGGTTTTGGTGGCGGCTTCTTTAAGCAATTGAGCGCCCATATTTTCGAATGGGTTTTCCAGCTCGATTTCTTTAGCGACGGTTACGCCGTCGTGTGTAATGGTTGGGGAACCGAATTTGCGATCCAGGGCAACATTGCGTCCCTTGGGGCCTAAAGTCGTAACGACTGCAGTCGCAAGCACGTCCATGCCACGTTGCAAACTGCGGCGTGCTTCTTCTGAGAATACCAGTTGTTTAGCTGTCATTGATAATTTACTCCTTCAAAAATAAAAATGAATTACTAACCTTCGACGATTGCTAAAAGGTCGCTCTCGCGCAGGATGAGCAATTTCTTGCCTTCAACCTTGATCTCGGTGCCTGCATACTTGGCGAATAGAACGGTGTCGCCCTTGGCGACATCCATGGGGATGCGTTTCCCTTCGTCGTCGCGCTCGCCGGGGCCGACAGACAAAACTGTACCTTTTTGGGGTTTTTCCTTGGCTGTTTCAGGAAGCACAATACCGCCAGCAGTGACCTCTTCTTGTTCGATGGGTTCCACTACCACACGGTTGCCTAGGGGTTTTAAGGACATTGACATACCTACCTCCTTGAGGATTGATTGGTTTAATTACCAGGATTCATGTAATTAAGTTAGCACTCTCTAATAATGAGTGCTAACTTATGCCCGAATGATACCGATTTTTTTTTAAAACGTCAAGGGGCAGATAAAAATGTTAATGAAATTCTGATATTTTATATATAATTGGGATAGAGTCCGCGAGATGGTTTTTTTACTTCCGACCTTAATTACCTGGTTGACTGATACCATTTTCCCTAATCGCCTTATTACCCGATTGACTGATCCCATTTACCTTTCTTTTATCCCTTCATTTTTGCCAATTCTTAACCCAAATTTTCTTTCTTCTTGGGGGTTCGATGATACAATTTACCTTAGACACGACTATGATAAAAGGCAGCCTGGAAAGGGATGTATTTGGCAAGCATTTATTTGATCACGCCCGGTTGGAGCCGCGGCGACTAACTTTTCACTCTTAATAAAAATGTCAATTCTCTTTACCTTGCTTTCTTCTCCCAGCTACATCAACCTGCCGCAGGGTATGTGGGCAAAGATCCTCACCGGGTTGATCTGGTTATTCATCTTGGGAGTAGAAGCACGGATAATCACGAGTTCTCGGGGTTTCACTCACCGTTGGAGCCGCCGTTCCTGGGTAGTTTGGATGGTGCTGGTAATGGCGGTACCTCTCACCAGCCTGTTTCTCGGCGTGCGCCTGCCATCGATTAATTTACTACCCTCTCCGGCTGTTTCTATTTCCGACCAGGGTTCAGCCCTCATGGTCTTTTCGTTTCTGCCCTGGATGTTAGCCGGGGGATTATTTGGCGCTACATCCGCATCAATTTTAGCCGGCTTTTCGGGGCTGCTTTTAGCGTTCTGGGAAACTCATAGTCCTTTCACGCCCCTGATCTATATTCTTTTAGCTATCTTATTTTGTGCGGCTATTAACCAGCGTTATCGCACATTTTTCTATAAATTGATCCGCCATCCCCTGATTGCGATCATATTGATTTCGCTGGTATATGTCAGCGCATTTTTTATCGAAACCGTGTTTGTCTCCTCCGGGTTTTTAGCCAGCCGATTAGACTATGCCATCCGCCAGTTAGGTATGGCGTTTCTCACTTATATGGGCTGTGCTCTGGTAGGCGGTGTATTCGCCGAAATCTTTGCCCTGGCCATGCCCATGTCTTGGGGTAACCGGGGCAGCCTGCTTCCTTCTCCGGCAGAGAAAAGCCTGGAAGGCCGATTCATGTATTCCATCGCGCCCATTGCCTTTGTCTTGATCCTGGTGCAAATAGGTGTCGCCTGGTTTGTAGCCGAGCAGGCAGCCAGAGATATGCTGCACCAACGCCTGGCAAACACCGCACAGGTGACCACCGAAAGCCTGCCGTTTTTCATGGAAACCGGGCAAAGCTTGATGGCGCAATTGGTCGATAACGAAGAACTGCTCACCAGCACACCATCTGAATTGACCGATGTCTTGCGACAATATCTGCGTTCTGTGCCCTATTACAAGCAGGTGTACATGTTGGACGCAGAGGGCAATTCGATTACCGGATACCCTGAACGCCATTACCCCCAAGCCAATTCTTCGGAAGACGAGAAAGAGGGAATTCAGCGTGCGTTGGATGGCATTCCGTTTCAGATGTACCCCATTCCACCCACCGAAGGACAATCCACTGCGCAGGTGGCGTTTATTGCGGCTGTTTTTGATCAATATCATCGAGTAGAGGGTGTGCTGGTCGGTCACACCGATTTGTCGACCAATCCATTTACCCAGCCCGTCATGAACAGCCTGGAAAACCTGGGCGAGATCAATGGCGAGGGGTTGTTGTTAGATGAGTACGGGCGTATTCTTTATCACCCCGACGCCAATTTGCTCATGACCAACTATACAGGGCAAGTGGGGCATTCCGCTTTGTTTTACGATGAAACAGCCAGTGATGGTGTGCGCCGCCTGGTTTATTTTCAACCGGCGGAAGGCAGCCCCTGGTCCATCGTGATTTCTGTGCCCGCCAGGAATGCCCAGCAACTTGCGCTAGATATTGCGACGCCGATTTTGGGGATGATCCTTTGCCTGTCGCTGATGGGGGGATTCTTCTTGCATATTATCACCCGCCAGGTGACCCGCTCGCTGTATAACCTGGCAGATGAAGCTGCCAATATCTCTCAGGGGGAGCTGGACCGCCCAATTCAGTTGGGGCGCGAGGATGAGCTGGGAAGGTTACGCAGGGCGTTCGAGCAAATGCGTCTGAGCCTCAAAGCCCGCTTATCAGAATTGAACCGTCTGCTGATGGTCAGCCAGGGGGTGGCATCCAGTCTGGATATATCACAGGCGGTGAGACCGGTCCTGGAAGCGGCGTTATCCACCGGCGCTTGTTCGGCGCGGGTCGTTCTGCTGCCTTCTGTAATACCGGAATTGGAAGGCGATGGAGAAAGCTGCTTGTGCTTTTCGCTTGGGCCGGCGGGTGAATCCTACGACCTGTTGGATGATCAGATTCTCGAAATTGTACGCCAGCAAGACCGCATCACGCTGACCAACCTTCACCGGCCGCGGCTACTGCAGTTCCCATCCACATTTATCCCGCCAAATGCGTTATTGGCGGTGGCATTAAGACAGGAAAACACATATTACGGTGCATTGTGGGTTGCTTTTGACCGGGCGCATAATTTCTCCTGGGAAGAAGTACACTTTTTTATCACACTGGCGGGATACGCTGCCCTGGCAGCCTCTAATGCCCGCCTGTTCTTAAGCGCCGAAGTAGGCAAGCAGCGCCTGGAAGCCATCTTGAATTCCACCCCCGACCCGGTGCTGGTGACTGACCAGAAAGGGCGCTTGCTTTTGGCAAATCCCGCAGCCTGGAAGGCATTGGGATACGGTATGGAATGGGAACAGGGACAGCCCATCGAACGAGTAGTCACCCAACCCGAATTGCTGCAACTGATCCATTCTTCGGGGGAGGAATCACGTCCGGTAGAGGTGGCGCTGCCCGACAGCCGCGTATATTCTGCCACGGTTTCTAATGTATTGGCGGAAGGCGCCCCGGTGGGGCGGGTTTGCGTCATGCGGGATGTTTCGCGGTTTAAAGACCTGGATTCGCTTAAGTCCGATTTTGTTGCCACCGTCAGCCATGACTTGCGCTCGCCGCTGACTTTGATGCAGGGTTATGCGACCATGCTGGAATTGGTCGGGCAATTGAACGAACAGCAGGTCGGGTATGTGCATAAGATATTGGGCGGTGTGGAAAATATGTCGCGCCTGGTCAACAATCTACTGGATCTGGGGCGCATCGAAGCTGGGATTGGGTTACAGTTGGAGATGATATCGGCGCCAACGGTCATCAGCAATGTCGTCAGCAATCTGCAGTTGTTGGCTACCCAGCGCAAAGTTGAAATTCGCGTGGAAATGGAAAGCGAAGAATTGCCCTTATTGGAAGCCGATCCGGCGTTGTTACAGCAGGCTTTATTTAATCTCATTGAAAATGCCGTCAAATATACCGAGACCAACGGCAGCGTCGAGGTGAAGACCCGTGCAACCGATGACCGCATGATTTTCGAAGTCAGGGATAGCGGGGTGGGTATCTCGCCGGTCGATCAGGCGCATCTTTTCGAAAAATTTTACCGCGGGGCGCAGATCGGCACACGCCAGGCGCGCGGCTCAGGGCTTGGATTGGCCATCGTGAAGTCTATCGTCGACCGTCATAACGGGCAGGTATGGGTGGAAAGCCAGCTCGGCATTGGCAGCACTTTCTTCTTGAGTTTCCCATTGAGACAGGTCAAGAGAGAGAATCAATAAAGAAGCTATTGGCTATAAGTTGTGAGCCATAAGCTTTTTAATTGTCAATTTAACCGATAAGGAAATTGCGGTGGTGGAAGGGAAATAAGTTAGAGGCGACGCATACGTCGCCTCTACCAGCAAAATATAACCTGGCGTTGTCCAAAAAGTCAATTTTGTCATGTTGCACGAAGTGTGTTTCACGAAGCGAAGCGAAACATCTTACATTGTTTAAGTATAGACCCTTCACTTCGCTCAGGGTGACAGGCTTCTTTTGGGACAACCCCAGGTTTATCGTCTATTTACGTATTCTTTTCCTCACCTCATAATAAACCATCCATCCTAATAGCGCATCCACCGCCAGGGCTGCCAGACCGAACATGATCCGTCCGCCGATTTGGTCTTCGCCTGATACACTCACCGGCCCCAGGCTCACTTCGGAGGTGTAATGCATCCCCGGGGCAAACGCCGTCCAGTTGCATACGATGGCAACCAGAATAATGGTAGTAAATCCGAGCAGAGAGCGGATAATTGCGGGTGTTTTTTGCGGGGTGATCAATAAAATTCCACCCAGGAAAAACCCGCCGGCAATCGCAGCCAGCACCCAGGATGGGGCGTTTGCGGCGCTGCGTGACTCCGGAATTACCCAAATTAGCAGGTAGGTTATCAATGACCCCATGAAGATCATGACAAAACCAAAGAATACGGGCGCCCACCAGGGAGAAGGTTTCTTCTCAGTCATCGCTCAAATGTCCATTGTTGTGTTATCCATCATTTTTCCTGAGGTGGGAGGTGTGCTACAATTGCATTATAAATTAGAATTGGTAAACAAAGGAGTTGACGCGGGATGGGAACATGGATTGAAGGCGAGATCTTTGATAGCGAAATCAGACTGCATTATTACCGCACGGGCGGGATCAAACCCCCGGTGGTGATGGTGCATGGTTTTACCGACAATGCCTTATATTGGACTCATACCGCCAAAGCATTGGAGGGCGTTTATGATGTGATCATGTACGATGCCCGTGGACATGGCGCCTCCGATCGGGCCAAAGGGCGCTTCAGTGAACAGGATCGTATCGATGATTTGCTGCGCGTCATTCAAGCATTAAAGCTTGAGCAACCCGGTTTGATCGGTCACTCCATGGGAGGCGCTACGATTGCAAATACGCTCGCCCAACAACCTACCCTGGCGCGCTGGGCGATCCTGGAAGATCCCGCCTGGAAGGATATTCCCGAACCCACATCCATTCACCAGGCGGCGATCATGGTGCAAGAGCGCTATGCTTATGTCGAATCCTGGCGCGAATGGCTGATCTGCCTGCAGGTTAACGCCTGGGAAGATGCCCTGAGAAAATTAAGAGAAGAGTCGCCAAAATGGTCGGAGCTCGACGCAAAATTATCATTAGACGCCCGCCGGCAATTCGAAATGGACTTGTTCAACTATTTTCCACCCGAGCGTATGGAATGGCGGAATGCGGTCCCCTATTTGAATATTCCTTTCCTGTTATTGACCTCCCACCCGGAGCGCGGCGGGGTCGTCTCGCCGGAGATCGCCCGGGAAACAATCCGTTTAGCGCCATCCGGACGCTGGGTACAATTTCCGGAGGTTGGGCATAGTATTCGCTTTGACGATTTCGAGGCTTATTTCAAGGCGGTGAAGGCGTTTTTAAAAGACGTGGATAACGTGGATTTATAATTATTCTAACCACCTGACAGTTTTCATGTACTGTCATTGCGAGTAAGTCCATATCGCTAAGGCGTTCTTCTACCTGAAAGGAACTCAACTCTCTTGTCATTCTGAGCGCAGCGAATAATTTAATTGATGATCGTGCAGATTCTTCGGTCGCCCTGGCGGGCTTCCTCAGAATGACAGTTCCTTAGGAGCGAGGAACGAGCAAAGCAATCTTCTAATGGACGTCTATTTTTACAGATTCCAGATTGCTTAAGGGCAAAGAACGCCCTTCACAATGACAGAAAAATAAAAGTGTAGGGTAGATAGATTATCTTTTATTTAATACCAGGTGTGCAAACTTTCCCAGCAGCGCGGCGCTGGCAGGGGTTTCGCACACCTGCGCCAACAATGCGTCTGTATCTTGCCCCTCATCGATCAACATCTGGCGGTAATGGTGGATATAGAAACGCATCACATCGGCGTCAAATTCGGGATGGAATTGCACGCCCCAGGTATTACCCAAAACGAACATCTGACACTCGTCTTTGCAGCTGTACGCCAATGAAACGGCGCCCGGGGGTAATTTCAGAACCGTCTGCTTATGAAAGACTTGCGCCGGGAATTTATCCGGCAACTGGTTTAACCATGGATACTGGCGGGCGGAGGGATGCAGATTGACCGTAGTGACGCCATATTCGCCGCCGCGTGGATTGTCACCCGCCTCGCCGCCCAGGGCATACGCCAGCAACTGGTGCCCAAAGCAAATGCCCAACATCGGCAGACCCTGGCAGGCGGCTTGCGCCAGCCAACTGGCGGTGGCTTCGATCCAGGGCAGGTGCTCGGTGACATTGTGGTGCGAACCGGTGATAACAGCGGCGGCGAACTGTTCGGCGTCCGGTATAACTACGCCTTTCTTCACATCTGCTACCCAAACCGGATGGGAATCTCCCAGGCCGGCTGCAATCCAATCTTCGAAATCACCTTTTTTAGTGAAAAGCCCGGGCACGGTGCTGCCGGTTTTGATGATCAATATGGGTTTGTTTTTCATGGTGTTGCCCTATATTAGTTTATAACGGAATTGATCACCTGGGGCAAATAAATATAAAATTCTTCGGTTTCTTCGTCGGGGATTGGTAATGCCAGCGTGGCGACCGTGCCCACCGCGGCGCGCACAAAATTAACATAATAGGTCTGGTTCAATGCCGATAACCTGTCATTCGAGGTGTGATAATTGGGGTTGAAATCGTCACCGTCGTCCTCGATAGCCAGGATGGCGGGATAACCATAATTCCAGAAAGGCGAATGGTCGCTTTGGGTTAAACCATCCGGGACAATTTCAGGGGATAATTCCTCATCCAGTCCATAATCGTTGACTACAGCAATGAAGGCGGTGGCAATGGCAAGATCTTGCGTATAGGATGAGTGTGTACTGAGGCTGGTATGCAAGTTAACCACCGGTTCTCCAAGCTCATCCCAGGCGATCATATCCAGGTTGAGCACGTAGACGATATTTTCGCCCAGGTTATACGCCTGCTCAGCGTAGGCGCTGCTGCCAAACAACCCTTGCTCCTCGCCGGTGAAAATCACGAACCTCACGGTGCGTTCGAATTCATACTGGCTGAGAATTTCGGCGGCGGTTAGAACTCCCACTGTGCCGCTGGCATTATCGTCGGCGCCGGGCGCTGGAATGCTGGCGGGCAAATCATCGATATGGGCGGTGATCAAGACAATTTCATCGGCTGCCGTATTCCCGGGCAGTTCGCCGATCACATTACGCATATTGATTATTTTGCCGTTGCTCCAGGTGTGATAGGTGGGCGTGATGCCGTAACTTTGCAGGGTTTCAAAAGCAAATTGGGTAGCTTTTTCAATCTCCGTTGTGCTATAGCTGTAACGTGTAGCAATTGTGTAGGATGCCCCGCCGATCACTGTTGGCCACTCACCGGTCAATTGCCCGGTGAGCGTGTAGACCTCGGCAGCGTCTACCTGAGCGATCATTTCGGCAATATCCGCGTTATAGCCATCTGTCACAGCCAGGGGGGCTGGATGCAGGTTCAGTATTAATGGTTTCGCCGGGAGCGGCGACAACTCGTAACCGGCGTTCTTCCAGGCGAGAGTGAAAGCATTTTCCTGCCGGTTGATGCGGATCACCCCCGTATACCCGTCATGGTATACCCACCTTCCGAAAGCCGGCGGTTCGGCATCGAGTTTTCGGGCGGTCACTAACCAATATGCGGCGCCGGCGGCGTTGCTATCCAGGATTTCATAATCTGCCTGAGATTTCTCTAATTGCGATACCTGCGCCAACACCAATGCGTAATCATTTCCTTGTTCATCTCGCAGTAAGGCATAGATCGGGAGGTCGATGATCGTTTCGATATTGGAAAATTCGACTCGCGCTAATACAAACGCATCATAGGCTGCCAGTACTTTTACGTATAAACCGGTGAAGGCGAATGCCAATGCAATTATGACAAGTACGATGATTTTTTTCATGTTGCCTTTGTTTATTTGTGTATGAGAGAGGGTCTATGGAAAAATGGTATTGAGAGCGGTCATTTATTTACAAACCGGTTAATCGTCGATGATGATCCTCCGCTTGCGATATACATCATAATCCGGCACCAGCCGGTCGTATTCGTCATCCATCAAAGGTGATGAGATCATGAAGTCGGCGGTGGCGCGGTTGCAGGCCGTGGGGATATTCCAAACCACCGCCATACGCAGCAACGCTTTTACATCCGGATCATGCGGTTGAGGTTCAAGCGGGTCCCAAAAGAAGATAAGAAAGTCAATGGCGCCTTCAGCGATCTTTGCCCCAATTTGCTGGTCGCCGCCCAGTGGGCCGCTTTGCAATTTTTGGACGTTTAGCCCCAATTCTTTTTCGAGAAATTCCCCTGTGGTACCTGTCGCATAGATAATATGATGCGCCAAGAGATCGCGGTTGAATTTTGCCCATTCGACCAAATCGCTTTTCTTATTATCGTGGGCAACCAGGGCTATTTTTTTATCATGTTGCATTTCAATACGCTTATTAACCATATTTACCCCATCAGACAATTTCATTTTGTAATTGCAGGATAGCGAAAAACATGTCTACCGCACGCGGGTCAAAATGCTTCCCCGATTGCTCTCGAATATAATCTAGAGCTTTTTCATTCGACCAGGCGGGACGATATGGGCGTTCGCTGGTAAGCGCATCCCATACGTCAACCACCGCGAAAAGCCGCGCCGCCAGAGGAATTTCATCGCCTTTAAGGCCTTCCGGGTATCCCGTGCCATCCCATTTCTCGTGATGGTAGTAAGGGATGTCTAAAGCGGGGCGCAGATATTCGATGGGTGAGAACATTTCGTAGGCATAGACCGGATGAAGGCGCATGATCTCCCATTCTTCTTCAGTCAATGGGCCTGGTTTCAGCAAGATCGAATCGGGAATACCCATTTTGCCCATGTCGTGAAGCAATGCGCCGCGGCGTACATGCACCAGCTCATTATCCATCATACCGAAAGCCCGCGCCAGACGCAAAGTCATATCTGCTACACGCTGGGTGTGCCCCTCGGTTTCTTTATCACGTAAATCAAGGGCACGCGATAGACCCTGAATGGTGGCGTCATAGGCCAGGGTTAACTGGGTATTGGAACTATGCAAGTCTTTAAACAGCGCCAGGTTATCGATGGCAATGGCTACCTGACCTGCCAGAGTTTCCAAGAAAGACATCCATTCGATATTGGGGTGCAGAGGAGTGCGAGTGTATACTTCCAATACTCCTTTCACCTGTCCTTTGGCAATGAAAGGTATGCCAAAGTAAGAGACAAAACCCTCATCGATGATGAAAGGTGTGTGCGAAAAGTCACTCGCGTCCTCATCAATATTGGGGATGGAGATCATTTTACGTTCCAGGGCAGCGCGCAGGGCATAGTTATCATCCAAACGGCGGCGAGAGCGGTCAAGATTATACGTTCGAAAACCCCGCCCGGCTGCATATTCCAGGGTAAGGGTATGGGGGTCAAGTAAAAACACACTAGCAGCATCCACTTCCAACTGGGTGAGAGTATGCTCCAGAAAAACATTCAATGTGACTTTTAAGTCAAAGCTGCTGGCAACGGTTAATTGGATATCATGCAAAGCCTGCGTATGGCGTAAATGGCGTTGCACATCATCAAAAAGCCAGGCGCGGCGAAGCGCGGTACCAGCCATTTCTGCCATAGCGGAAAGCAGCCGGACATCTCCGTCGGTAAAAGGCTGTGTGTGAGGTGCATTTTCACGGGAAGCGATGAATACACCCAGGAATTCATTTTCGGATTGTAACGGCACAATAGCCATCGGACCACTATTGGCGATATTGACTAAGCCGGAAGCTTTAAATGGCATCGAACTATAATCAGGGGTAATAAAAGGCTGGCGGGAACGTAACACCTGTCCGCTGCCGCCTTCATTGGATGGGAATGATTTCCCAAGCTCCGACAGAAAGTTGCCTTCAGCTTGCGTGACGGTGAAAATTTGTTTTTCGTTATCCAATAAAAGAATAGCCCCGCCATCCGAATTAATGACCCGGCGCATCTCAGATAACATCACCGAGGTCATAGACTCTGTGGTCTGGGCTTCGCGCAGGTGAGCAGATAGTGAAAATAGAGCTTCTAATTCTTCTGAGCGAGATCGATAAAGCGCTTCCGCTTGTTTTTGTTGTGTGAAAAGTCTGGCATTGGAAATTGCCATAGCCGCTTGATCGGCAATCCCGGTAAGCAATGCCTGGTCATCCGGGGTATATTCACGAACCTCGCCGATGGAAGCAACACTCAGGGCGCCAATGATCTGCTCTCCGAACTGAATGAATGCAACCGCTAACGAGCGGTAATCGCGGGGCACAAAACCTGTCACGTTTAATTGTTTGACAATTTCCCCCGAATCTGCAAGGATCAGCAATGAACGACTTTCGATAAAGGGTTTTACAACGCTGTATGGAAATTTTGGTAAATTCAGGTATTCTTCCTTTGGCATTCCCAATGCCATGGCCGATGTAAATTCTTCGTCTTCCGGATCGTAAAGGAAAATATTAACAATGGGCACATCCAGCGCTTTAGCTGTTTCTTCACATACCGCGGTTAGTGCTTGCTGCAGATCCAGAGAGGCGTTCAAGCGGGCAGCCGTGCGTACTAATGTTTCCGCCCGCGCTGCCTCGTGGCGGATCCGTTCATCTGCCAGCCTGGCTGCGGTGATATCTTCAATAACGCCGTCATAATAAATGATTTTCCCGGATTCGTCACGAACAGCTTTGGCGTTTTCCCGGACATAAATGGTTGTTCCGTCTTTTTTAAGCCAGGGGCTTTCCATACCTTCGAATGCACCTTCTTCTTCCAATATACGCTTTATTTCTGCCCGGTCGTATTGGGGTCCGAAGTGATCTTTCTCTATATTAAGCCTGGAAATTTCCTCGAAGCTATCAAATCCGAGTATCCGTACTACAGCCGGATTTGCCATTAGTACATCACCATCGGGTGTGGAGCGATACAAACCAATGGTGGCATTTTCATATAATGTACGGAAGCGCTCTTCGCTTTCGCGCAGTGCAATTTCTGCTTTGCGCCGCTCTTTACGTACTTGCTTCTCGTCTAAGGCATGCAGAACAGCCGGTCCCAGGCGTTTGATGTGCTCTTTAATGACATAATCAGAAGCGCCCGCTTTCATGCAAGAAACTGCGGTGTCTTCATTGAGCGAGCCGGTCAGCACGATTAATGGGGTTAGCGGGGCGTGTTCAAGCGCCAGATTTAAAGCCGATAGACCGTCAAACTGGGGCAGGCGATAATCGGAGATGATAATATCCGGATGAAAAGTGTGCAACGCGCTCAGGTAATCTTCCCGATTATCGACCACGCGGAATTCGCAAGAATTAAGTTCCTTACTGATTTGCCGTTCTGCAAGTTTTGCATCCGTTGGCAAATCTTCCACAATCAGAATACGAATAACTTCATCCATAATGCGCCTCTAATGTCAATCCCTCAACACAAAACCGTAAAATGCTCATATAAATTAATCATTACCCAATAAGTAAAAATAAAACATATCATACCACTCACTATACCAGACTAAAATACACTTTTTTCTTATAAGAATATGTATTAAGAAAATTGAAAGGTTGGATTGTGAAGAGCACATCATTCATGCGAATCGATTTTCTCATGAATATAATTATTTTCATTTTTCCGTTTTCCCATAATTATTTTTCTTCATATCGAGAAATATCATGATAATGTTTTTTTCGGCAGAGAGAAGTAGAAGGTTGCCCCTTTATCCACTTCTCCTTTACCCCAAACACGGCCTCCATGGCGCTGTATTACACGTTGAACAATTGCCAGTCCAACGCCGGTGCCTTCGAAATCTCTTTCATTATGCAGCCGGTGGAAAACGCCAAATAACTGGTGGGCGTAATGCATATCAAAGCCAGCGCCGTTATCACGGATGTAAAAAACCGTCTCGGTTTCTTTGGGAGTGCATCCAATTTCGATAACCGGCTTTTTTTGCTTCGATGAAAATTTCACCGCATTCGAAATCAAATTGCTCCACACCTGCTTCATTAACGATGGATCACCGATAACCGTTTCTAAGGGATTGACGATCCATTCTATCCACTGGCGTTCGTCGGGCGAAAGCAGTTCTTGATATAGCGATTCCACTTGACCTTGCATGTCTATATAGGATATACGCATCTCGGTGCGGTTCAGCCGAGAAAACGCCAGTAAATCATCAATCAACCGGCTCATTTTTTGGCTGTTGTTACGGATCACGGAGAATAGTCGTTGTCCCTCGTTGTCCAATACGGATGAATACTCTTCAAGAAGAATGCGGGCATAGCCGTCAATGGCGCGTAATGGGGCGCGCAGATCGTGAGAGACTGAATAGGTAAAAGCTTCCATTTCGCTGTTTGCCGATTCAAGCTGCTGGGTGCGTGTGATCACACGCTGCTCCAATTCTTCATTGAGGCGACGAATTTCCTCTTCGGCTTGTTTGCGCTCGGTAATATCGATGATTTGCCCTGCAATATTTATATTCCCCTGTGAGTCTTCTATGGGTATAACGCTCATCTCAATGCGTCGTTTTTCTCCGTTCTTTCGTACAATATCAAATTCATATCGGTCCGGTACATCTTCGCCGCGCAATCGGCGGACATAGTTCCCGTATACCAGATCGCGGCTTTCTTCATCGACAAATTTTTGAAAGTTACTGCCTATGATCTCATTGAGCGGATAACCTAATATTGCAGACATTTCATGATTGGAATAATCAAGAACAGAATTCTCGTTTACAATAAAAAATCCGATGGGTGAAGATTCCACGACCGTGCGGAAACGTTCTTCGCTCTTGCGCAATCCTTCTTCTGCTTTTATTCTTTCGGTGATATCCAACAAATGCCCGATGATTTTTCTATGTTGACTGGAATCTTCAATTGAAGCGGTAGCTATTTCCACTTGCCTTTTCTCGCCATCCTTGCGTATGATTGAAAACTCATAACGGTTTGGCACTTCTTCACCTTTCAACCGGCGGAAAAAACGCTCCCGCACCAAATTTAAATTGTCTTTATCCAGAGCATTTGTAAAATCTTGCCCAATCATTTCCTCCAATGGGTAGCCCATGATTTTAGACATTTCTTTATTCGCATATTCCATGAGCGATTGATCATTGACAACAAAAAAGCCGACGGGTGAAGATTCTACAACCATCCGAAAGCTTTCTTCGCTTTTGTGTAATGCTTCTTCAGCCTGCCTGCGGGCGGTTATATCGGTGTGAAATGCGAGCAGCGTGTCTTCCCCTTCCCAGGGGAATTGAATGGCGTAAGCTTCGATAACCATCTGCGCGCCATCTTTCCGGATGCCTAAAAGAGAAATGTTATTATCCATTGGATTACCCTGCTGAAGTGAGTTGCCGAGTTGAACTAAACTGGGGTAATCATCCGGATGAATAAAATCGGTAATTGGGCGTCCTATAATTTCCTCAGGTGTTTCATACCCGAACAGCCGGCATTCCGCATAATTACACAGCAATACTTTCGATCCTTTGGTGATCACCTGCCCTATCGGAGATTTCTCGAAAATGGCGCGATATTTCTCTTCTGAAACACGCAAAGCTTCTTCCGCCAATTTACGGTCGGTGATATCCATGATATGACCGATGACGCGTACTATCTTGTCGCCTTCCATCACAGGCTGCCCCATGGTGCGGATCCATTTTTTTTCTCCCTGAATCGTGGTAAATGGAGAATCAAATTCGTACACCTTTCCCTTTTCCACACACTGGTTGAAATTTTCTGTGATTTTTGGGCGATAATCCTCCGCATAGCAGGCAATGCTGCGCTGGACTTGTTCTTCGGAATTCGAAAAAACCTCATTTGGATCTATGCCATGAATATGAAAAGTTTCATCGCTCCAGGCAATAGTTTTGGTAGCCAAATCCCATTCCCAACCGCCTACCCGAGAAAGTTGCTGTGTTTGCTTCAGTAAAGCCTCACTTTTGCGCAATGCTTCTTCCATACGTTTACGGCCGGTTATATCGCGGATTGTGATTACGAATGAAGTTGCCTTACCGGTTGTATCAAAAATGACACAGGCATTCATATCACCGATGATGGTGTCGCCGTTTTTTCGGATTAGACGAATCAAACCATTCGCTTTATGGCTTGTTTCGGAAATGGCGCGAAACATTTCCCTGGCAATAGTCATATCGTCGGGATGGATTATCTCTTTACCCTTGCTCCCGATCAAATCTTGGCTTTTTTCAAAACCAAGTAATTCTGCCCCGCTTTGGTTCCCGGCAATGATATATCCCGCCAGATCTGTGATCAGAATTGCCTCGGGAGATGTTTCAATGATCGTATGGTAGCGGATATCACTCTCTTCTAAAGCGATTTTCGTGAGGCTGATATCTCCCAAGGATTTTGACAATGAATAGGTAATCACCAAGACCATGATGGGGCAGGCATATTCAACAATGTAGAAAAATACATACAGCCCGGCGCTCACCGCGATGTCATTTGCCATTGCTAAAAACATGACCACCAGGGCGATGAGAATGGGGCGGACTTCATGTTTTGGATCGCGCTGAAAGAACCGAATACAGTAGGTCAAAATTAACACCCCCACTGCTAATCCCAATAGATATTGGAGTATGGTAATTGGACCGGCGGCGGCTTCGAAGATCGTGAAACTTTGATCATTGGGTAGAGGAATGGTCTTTATGGCTGGCTGAGTGGATTTCCAGGTGAGATTGGATCGATCAATCAGTTGTACTATGCCAAACAAAATATATAATGCAGTTACGATATATACGCTGCGTTTACTTTTATGGTTTATGAAATCCACTACAAACCATAAAAAGAAGCTCATAAATATGGCAATCACTACCTGCTGATTTCTTTGCCAAATCACACCTTGAGCTATGGACTCGGAGTGGTACAACGCGATACAAGAAACCCCATATACGGTGACGGCAATACAAAATAAGGCAAAAAACAGGTTATACCGAATCCTTTGGTTGCGTAAATAGATCAATAAATGATAAATACCTGCGTAAAACGATATACTGGAAATAATAAGGATGGGTATTGAAAATTGATTCATCGGAAATCCTTACATATCTGCATTTTGCCCGTTAAATGTTTTCACCGCTATACCTTTATTCGCGGGAGAGTAAAATAAAAAACCGCGCCGTTTTCTACCGTGCCTTCTGCCCACACGCGCCCGCCATGCTGCATGATGATGCGTTGTACGATAGCCAGCCCGACGCCTGTCCCTTTAAATTCTTTACCACTGTGTAGTCGTTGAAAGACATTAAATAGCCGGTCTACATATTGCATCTCAAAACCGGCGCCGTTGTCACGCACTGTGTAGATGATTTCACCCGCTTCCTGTTTGCCGCATACCCATATCTTCGCTTGTTCTTTTTTGGAGGTGAACTTGATGGCGTTATCGAATAAATTCGTCCAGACCTGCCGAAGTAATCCGGGGTCGCCAATGGCGGGAGGAATTTCATCCAGGTGAAATTCGATTGGGTGGGATTTTGCGGAGGCGCTAAGATCGAGAAATACTGCCCTGGCCAAGGCATACATATCGATGGGTATATTTTGCATATCGACTCGAGTCAAGCGTGAAAGTACTAATAAATCGTCAATCAATTGATTCATTCGCTTTGTTTCTTCGTCAATCGTATGGCATATTTCTCGGCCTTCTGGATCAAGATGATGGGCATAATCTTCTATTAGAATATTGATAAAACCATTTATAGCGCGCAATGGGGCGCGCAGATCGTGAGATACGGAATAGGCAAAGGCTTCCATTTCCTTATTGGCGCTCTCTAACTGCCGGGTACGCTCAGAGACACGCTGTTCGAGTTCTTCATTAAGACGATGGATTTTTTCTTCGGCTATTTTGCGTTCGGTGATATCTAAGGTGAGGCCGCCTAACATCGGCGGTTGATCTTCCTGTGGGATGATGAATTTGTATGTTGTCCAGTTGCGCCCCGCAAAATTTTCTTCAAACTCTTGGTTTTCAAAACTTTCCAAAACCAATTGATCATCGGCGGTAATTATTTCTGCAAATTCGGATGGAAATATATCGGCATTTTCTTTTCCAATGATTTGCGAATTGTCGATTTGAAGATAATCGAAGAACCCCCGGTTGGCAAAAAGCACCCTGGTATTCGAATCTTTGATATAGGCGAGACCGGGGAAGTGGTCCATAAAGAGGCGAAAGCGCGCTTCGCTTTCCAGTAATGCCTGAGTGGTTTTCGTCAGGTGGATATTGGATTGTTGCGCCTCCCTGAATGACCGCTGCTGCAAATCGCTAAAACGCTCTACCAATATCACTGAAGTAGCTATAAAGACCAACAACGCCGCGCCCCCTTCCAGCCAATACCCCAGTGTGGTTGGGTTTTCTTGTAAAACGATCCAATTTTCCAGAAAACCCATATTAACCAGAATGGAGAAAGAGACATAAATCAATATGGAGAATACGGCGGCAAAATATCCTGCTTTGGCGCTGATCGCAATGATGGCAATAATGGGCATGACGATCAACCATAATCTCCCGCTGCCTGCCAGACCCAAACGCATAAAACTTACTATCGCGTTGGTGTAGGATAGCGCCATGATCCCCCAACTTTTATATTTTAAATCCAACTTTGGGAAAAAAGCCAGGGCGGCTGAACCAGCATAAACAACCAGGTATATATATTCCCGCCAGGTCATCTGGTAATTTTGGATAGCATTAATAATCACTGAGGCATACGCCGGAAGGCTGGTAATGGCAACCACGATTAAAAAGATGGATAGAGCCCTGGAACGCCACTCGTGAAGTGATTGTTCGGTGACTTCATTTTTACGGGTTACAAAATCGGATGATTTTAGCAATTCATTACCTCTGTGCCGTTAAGAGTGTTCTGTTTCGCTTCCGCCATTTGGAAGTGAAAAGTAAAATCCGGCGCCGTTATTACGGATAAAAAATAGCGTTTCAGTGTTATTGGTTGAGCATCCGATTTCATTGGCAGCCCGCTGGGTTTGAATGGCGACATACACCAACAGTCCATTTGAAATAGCAAGTACCAATAAGCAAATCAAGAAAAAAGTGCATGCTAAAACAAAACTGATGCTCAGTTTTATGGGGGGAATTAATGCCGGTTTACGGTTTGATAGTCTCATCATTTTTTGCGACTGTAAATTATCGGATGACCTGTTTGGCTTGTTTTAACAATCCTCCCGGGATGGTTAAACCCAATACTTGAGATTGCCGGTAATTAATATACAAATCCATATTTGGCGTTATCACGGGAATGGATTCGGGTGGTGTATCGCGCAGGATTTTATCGGCAATAACCGCCGATAGTCTGCCAATTTCATGGTGACTGCAGTTAAGCATAAAAAGCCCCGCGCCTTGTAAGGTGTAATCCAATGTACCAATAACGGGCAAATTGTGTTTGATTGCGAATGCTTCGATGACCTCCCAGGCAGCCATCGTGCCGGTGATTAAATCTGGCATCATAAATATAGCATCGATGCCAATATCATCGGATTTGTCGAGTTCTTCCAGATTAAATTTAACGTCATCCAGAGAAGCCACCTGGTTTTCAACGAATATGATATCGTGTTTCCCGGCGACATCATCAAGCGACTTCCGGGCAGGAATATAACTGGGATAATTTCCATCAAAAATAAGCAAGACTCTTTTCACATGCGGCGCGATCTCCACCAGCAATTCAAGCCGTTTGGCAGTCATTTCTGGTGTGGGATAACGAACGCCGGTGATGTTGCCGCCCGGCTTTTGCTGGCTTTGAACCAAATCTATCCCTTCGATACTTGCTCCGGCAAATATCACGGGTATACCGTTTTCCAGGGTTAGCGCTTTGGCTAGCTTGGCTGGACGTGAGGGGAACACAAGCATAAAATCCACATCATCTTCAATGAATTTTTGAATAACCTTTTCTTCTTCGATAGGCTCGTCATTTAGTTGCCAATAATCGTATTCAATATTTTCTCCTTCGATATACCCCAACTCGGTCATCTTTTCTTTAAAGCCGTCGGTGATGTTTTGAAATGGTTCCAAACCTGAGAGAATTCCTGCCTGGTAAACCTTGTATTTTCTCATATCACAACCGCTAAACAGGCAAATGAAAATGGTTACCAGAATATATAACCCTAAACCTGGGGATCTTCGATATTTGGCATTGCAATCGATGGAATTGGGATGAATCTCTTGTAGCGTAGATTTGCTCACAATAAATTCTCCTTTCTTGGCAACGTAAAATGGAATATGGCGCCTTTATCCACTTCTCCTTCCCCCCAAATCCGCCCCCCGTGCCTGTGCAAAATACGCTGGATGATAGCCAGCCCAACCCCGGTGCCTTCGAATTCCCTTTCACTATGCAATCGTTGGAAAACACCAAAAAGTTTTCCGGCGTATTGCATATCAAAACCGGCGCCATTATCTTTTATGGAATAAATGATTTCCGAATCATTGGAATAACCGCTAATTTCGATGTGCGGTTGTTGCTGTCTGGAAGAAAATTTAATCGCATTGGAGATCAAATTCACCCACACCTGATGCATCAGCATCGGGTCGCCCAAAGCCATGGGTAATGAGTTGGTTTCGAAAAGTATTCGCTGTTGATCTTCCGGCGAGGCGAGTTCTTGATAGACCGATGTGACCATAGCCGTCATATCAATGGGGGAAGCGTTGATCTCTGCCCGGTTTAACCTCGAAAAAGACAATAAATCGTCGATCAAAAGACTCATGCGGGAAGCATTATCCTGGATGACATCACAAATACGCCGGCCTTCGTCATCCAGGTTGGAAACGTAATCGTCGATCAGGATATTGGTGAACCCGTGAATAGCACGCAGAGGCGCGCGCAGGTCGTGGGAGACGGAATAGCTAAAGGCTTCCAATTCTTTATTGGCCGCGGTCAGGTTGTCGGCTTGCGTTTGCAGCCTTTGGTTGAGATTCAGGATCTCTTGCTCAACCCGTTTATGTTCGGTCATGTCATTGAATGTCAGTAATAAGTGTGTTCGTCCCTCCGATTCGAAGGTGGTAAAACTACAAGCGAACCAGGCTTCTTTACCATAGGTGGTGATTAAGAACATTTCTTTTTCGGTTTCTTTCTTTTGCGTATGCGCTTCCACGGCTATCTCATACAATCCGTATTGTTTCCACGCATCGATATCATGGTAGTTTTGCGCTAATAATTGCTCCGTAGTGCCGTCTACCAATCTCGCGGCTGCCTCATTGACCAAAGCACATTGCCCGGTCTCATCGTATGCGATTATCCCGGTAGCAGAGGTGGCAAGTATTTTTTCCTGGAAATTGAGCGTCTCTTGCAATTGTTGGGTCCGTTCAGAGACTTTTTGTTCCAAATTTGTTAAACTTTGTTGTAATTGAGACGTCATATCATTGAAGGCTAAAGCTAGGCTCGCCACCTCGATCGGTCCGCTGACATCGGCTTGCAATGTTCTGTTCCCTGCGGTAATCTCAGAGGCGGTTTCCATAAGGTTCACCAACGGCGCGGCTAACTGGCGCGCGATATTCGAGCCAACCATTGCCGCCAGGATGGCAACCACCGCTATGATCAACAGCGCCAATACCATATTGTTGATAACCGGCTGGTATGCTTCATCCCAGGGTAATTCAGTGATCACAGCCCAGTCTGGCATGATCAATGGAACATAACTACCGACAACAAGCTCTTTTTCGATTCCCCAATAGGTGCTGGCGTGGTCGGGGATAGCCGTCGAGGAGCTGTTCATGAATTCATTGACCAACTCAATTTCTCTTGAATATATGCCTTTTAATACCAATGTGGTGTCTGCATACGCCAGCAAGCTGCCATTTCGATCGACCACATAGGCATGCCCCCTTTCTCCCACTTTCAGGTTTTCGACCAAATCCCACATATACTTCAAATTGGTTTCTGCCAGAATTAAACCTTGATATTCATCGAAAACATCCAGCGCTGGCATTGCCATAACCGTCAAGGGTTCTCCGGTATAAGGATCAAGATAAACAGAACTAATAAATTTTTTCCCTTCTCGTATATTTTGCATTTCCTCGTCAGAAATTAATTCGAGGAAGTGTTCGGGTGATTCGAGGGGGAGACGTGAAGCCTGAGCTAAAGGCTGGTGTTGGGAATCGAATATCACTAACTGCCGAAAAGCGGGCTGTAAACCTAATAAGCTATCAAGAATGAGTTTTTGCTCTTCACTGGATTGGACAATCGGATCTGTCAGCCATACGGCAGTTTCTAAGACGCTGAATTTATCCTGAATGAAGTTACTGACATCTCGCGCTGCTTGTCTGGCGATTAGCTGTTGGGTGTCGGAAACAACAACCGATTGGGTTCGCAAATTAGAAACCAACAATAAAATACCGGAAAAAAGTAAAGAAATTACACTTAGGGTCACAAAAGTAACGATCAGAGTAGTATACAGGCTGCGTTCGTCGTTAGGTTTTTTATTTTTTGATTTCATATGATTGCTTTCCAATCCCATAGAAGCACCATCTAAAATCCAAGAATTCGAAAATCATTGGCGGATAATTTCAACTGCATTTTTCAATAATCCTTCGGGTACCGATAACCCCAGCGTTTCGGCGGCAACCAAATTGATCCGTAAATATTCTTCGGGAGATAACACTGGAAGCTCGCTGGGAGGAACGCCTTGCAGGATTTTATTGGCTAAAGTCGCGGCTTTTGTACCCACTTCAATATAATCATTCCCATAATGGAAAATAGCGCCATCTGTCATCTGGCTATATACATTGGCTGAAATGGGTAAGTTATGCTTTTGGGCAAAATTCCTGATGACTACCCAGCTTTCTCTGGTTTGAATCAACTGGTCTGGCATGATCAAGATCGCATCGATGCCGATATCAGCCATTTTCTCCCGCGCTTCCAAATCCGCTTTAATTTCATCCAGGTTAGATACAAATACTTCGTTTATTTTGACGTGTTTCGATTGTGCGACAAGGCGTAATGCTTTTAGTGCAGATGGAAACACGGTGGTTTCATTATCATATGCCACCCAAATCGTCTGTATATTGGGGTCAAAATCGAGCAAAAACTCTAAACGCTTCACTGTAAGTTTATCGAGTTGATGTTGAACACCGGTGATATTTCCACCTGGTTCGCGCAAGCTGTTCACAAAATTGATGTCTTCAATATTCGCATACGCAAAGATGACAGGCATATCTGTGCCTTGTGTGATATTTTTTGCGGTCAATGACGTATCGTGCGGAAAGGCAAAAATCAGATCGACTTTTTCTCCAACAAATCGTTCGATAATATGTTTTTCTGAAGCCTGGTCGAAGTTGGTTTTTTGGATATCATAAAGAATGTTTTGACCTTCGTGATAACCTAATTCATCCATCTTTGCTTTGAAACCAGTGATCGTAGAATATACAAGATCATTGCCACAAAGAATACCAACACGATAGATTTTGGTATCTTGCGTCATGCAGCCTTGCAGGCTAATCAGGAGTATGCATATTAGAGGAATTATCCATTTTTTAGATTTCATAAAATTACAAATATTGTGCATGCAATATATTACCTTGAATAAAAACATCCTAACCACCAGACAGTCCCTTAGAAGTGAGGAACGAGTGAAGCAATCTTTACATCAGCAGGGAATTTTCATTTTCCGGAAGATTGCTTCGCTTTGCTCCTAAGGACCTGTCATTCTGAAGGAGCCCGCCAGGGCGACTAAAGAATCTGCACGATCATCAATTAGATTCTTCGCTGCGCTCAGAATGACAAGGCAATAGAGTTCTTTTTGAATAGAAGAGCGCTTGAGTGCTATGGAATCACTCGTAATGACAGGCGGGTTTGTTCCTTCCGGGAAGCAGAGCGTTTGTGCGATTTGGCATTACTCGCAATGACAAGAAGCAACTGTAGGGTAATTAGAAAACAAATATTATATTTATTAAAGATCATAGATAACCAGATCGAATGTAGATGATTTTTCCATAATTAAAAAATTTGTACGTTCAAAAAGCCATCAAAAAAAACTAACGGATGATTTCGGCGGCTTGTTTTAATAAGCGATCTGCGACGGTTATACCCAGGGCTTTTGCCTGTATCAGGTTGATGTTAAGATATCCTTCGGGAGAGGCAAGCGGGATTTTACCTGCCGGGGTTCCTTGAAGGATTTTCGCCGCCAGAGCAGCGGCCGTTTCTCCAACTTGAAAATAATCAAGTCCATAGTGAAACAACGCACCCTTTTTCACCTCATCGTAAAAAATCGCCGAAATTGGTAAATTATTTTTTTCAGCGAACCATGCGATAGCTGCCCAGGACGGAGCCGATTGGGTAACAAGGTCTGGCATAATCATTATGGCGTCCACACCAATATCATCCAATCGGTCACGCGCTGCTAATTCTGCCTGCACTTCCTCCTCCGAGTTAACCGGAACTTCGACCAACGTAACGTCCTTAGATTGAGCTGCAGGCCTTAGTGACAGAAGTGCGTTTGTGATCAAAGGGTAGCTGGGATCATACGCCACCCATACGCGTTTTATCGTTGGATCAAAATCCAATAGCAATTCTAACCTTTTGGCGGTTAACTCCAGGATAGGATAGCGCACACCGGTAATGTTGCCGCCCGGCTCACGCAAGGTATTTACCAGGTTGGTGCCTTCGATGGCTGAGTATGCAAAAACAACGGGGATATTGGTGTCCCGGGTCAGGATTTTGGCGGTAATCGCCGTCTCATTGGGAAAGGCAAAAATTAAATCCACGTTTTCACCGATAAAACGCTTTACAAAGCGTTGTTCCCCTAAGGGGTCATTGTTGACTTTTTGAACATCATATAGGATGTTTTGGCCTTCGTTAAACCCCAGTTCACCCATTTTCGATTTAAATCCGTTAATGGTATCCAATAGGGAATTCGCACCACAAATGATACCAACCCGGTAAATTTGGGGATTTTCAGGAGTGCAGCCTTGCAAACCAAAAAGGAATATAGCCATCAAGGCAATCATTCCCTTGTGCCAATGCATCCTAATAAATAAACCTCTAATGTCAAACATCTTCCTTCTACTCAGTTTTTAACCGATAATCAAAACTTCTATATAAAACCTTTTAAATTGGTGGTTGGTTAAGTAACAGCCAGTACATTCCCAAATTACTCATTGCTTCCGAGAACTGATCAAAATCAACCGGTTTTACCACATAGCTATTGGCGCCTAATTCGTAGGCGGTGATAATATCTGGGTCTTCAGCAGAGGACGTGACCACTACAACCGGGATAGAATCCGATTGGGGGTTACTTTTTATCTCGCGCAGTACTTCCAAGCCATTCACTTTGGGCAGCTTCAAATCCAGCAGAACCACTTTCGGAGAATGAGATGTGTCTCGCTGCGCATACTCACCACGGGCGAAGATGAAATCCAATGCTTGAGCGCCGTCTTCGACCATGGCAAGGCGGTTTGCCAGGTTGCGTTTTTTTAGCGCCCGAATGGTTAACTCGGCATCTTGCGGATTATCTTCAACGATTAAGATATCGATTATTTTTGAATTGTTCATGATATTGACTCCCTCTTAGGTAGCGAAAAATGAAATGTTGCGCCATTGCCCACTTCGCCTTCCGCCCAAACACGCCCCCCATGCCGGTTAATCACACGCTGGACTATGGCTAAACCGACGCCGGTCCCTTCGAATTCTTTTTCGCTATGCAAACGATTGAACACACCAAACAGGTTCTGGGCATAGCGCATATCGAAACCGGCGCCGTTATCTTTGATTGAATAAATGACCTCTTTTTCATTTTGGTGGCTGCTGATGTGGATGATGGCTTGCTCTTTTTGCGAGGTGAATTTGACAGCATTGGAAATCAGGTTTGTCCAGACCTGGCGCAATAAATTGGCATCACCCATAGCACATTCGAGCGGCGTTACCTGAAATGTAATGCGTAATTTTTCATCGGGTGTAAGCAGATCTTGATAAACCAAATTTACCAATGCTTGCATATCAACGTACTTGAACAGCATTTCGGTTCTGCCAATACGGGCGAAAGCCAAGAGATCATCGATCAGGCGGCTCATGCGCCGCGTCTCTTTACTGATTACCGAACACACCCGTTTTCCATCCTCATCCAGCGCTGAATAGTAATCTTCTATCAGGATACTGGCATATCCGTTGATGGCGCGCAAGGGGGCGCGCAGGTCATGCGAAACCGAATAACTGAAGGCTTCCAGCTCTTGCACAGCAGTCTCTAATTGGCGGGTGCGTTCGAACACGCGTTGTTCTAAATCTTCGTTCAATTGGCGGATTTCTTCTTCGGCTTTTTTTTGCTCGGTAATATCGCGGATAATCCCTTCGGTACCCACAGGGTTGCCATCATCATCATATAAGACATGAGTGGCAAATGAAGCAATAAATATAGAGCCGTCTTTGCGTTTTAATCGCGCTTCATAATTCTTGACCCTTCCCGTTGCTTTAACCGCCTCGATTATTTTATCGCGATCATCAGGGTTTTCCCAGAATAGTTCAAGCGACATTCCAATCATCTCGTCGATAGTATCATATCCAAACATCCTGCAGCCGGAGGGGCTGCCCATAACCAATTGTCCAGCGAGGTTGGAGCGGTAAAACACATCCTGGATATTCTCGATCACGCTGCGATATTTCTTTTCGCTTTCGCGCAACGCCATTTCTGCCTGTTTTCGATCGGTTATATCAATTACTGTAGTAGTGATACCCTTGGATATATCGGTAAGGTCTAATGGGCTTAAGCACAATAAAACATCCAATACAGTGCCATTTTTATGTAGTAACTGAGCTTCTCCGATACCCACACCATCTTTTGCAATTTGACCATATAAATCATTCCCGGTGCGGATATATTCCTCATCGCTGGGGTAAACCATGCGAGTATCCTGATTTAATAATTCGTTTTCGCAGTATCCGGTCAGTTTATACAGGGTATTGTTTACTTTAATAAATTTTCTGTCTTTTAGCAAAGCGATACCTACCGGTACTGAAGCAAACAGGCTGCTGATAAAAGCTTCGTTTTCTCGCAATGCTCGTTCTGCTTGTTTACGGTCTGTGTTATCCATGAAGATGGCAGTGATGCCTTTGGATATATCGTCAGGATCCAGAGGACTCAGACAGAGATATATGTCAATGTTGGAGCCGTCTTTGTGTGTAAAGCGGGTTTCTCCGAAACCTAAACCATCTTTCTCTATCTTCCCGTAGATTTCATTTCCAATACGAATATATTCATCATCATCCGGGTAAAGAATGCGTGTCGATTGTCCCAGTAATTCTGTCTCTGTATACCCAGAGAAGTCGCATAATGTTTGGTTGACTTTCAGAAAAACCCTGTCTTTCAACAAAGCAATACCTACTGGTGCGGCTGCAAACAGGCTGCTGATCAATGCTTCATTTTCCCGCAGAGAGTTTTCTACTTTTTTGCGTTCGCTGATATCCAAAACGGTGGCAGTCACACCTTTGGATTGATCGTTGGGATCGAAGGGGCTTAGACACAAAATCACATCGATGGTAAAGCCATTTTTATGCTCCAAACGGGCTTCTCCTACCGCTAATCCCTTCTCATCCATCTCCTGATATAGATATTTCCCTACACGGGCATATTCATTTTCATTTGGATATAAGAGACGTGTGCTGCTCCCCAATAATTCTTCTTCAGAGTATCCGGTAATCAGCGACAAAGATTTATTTGATTTAATGAAAATGCGATTCTTTAATAAAGCCACCCCAACCGGTGTCGCCTCTAAAATGCTGCTAAGCATTTCTTCGTTGTCACGAATTGCCCTTTCGGATTGCTTGCGCTCGGTGATATCGCGGAACATACCCGCCAGGTAAGGCTTCCCTTGTAATGTGATTTGGGAGTTCACAATTTCAGCAATAAACATGCTGCCATCTTTGCGGCGGACCGGGATTTCATATGCAATTGAAGTTTCATCATTCCCCGATTTAATAAATTGCTCCCATACTTCTTCTTTGACAGATTCGGGGTGGATATCAGGGGCATGTAACGTAGTAAGTTCTTCGGGAGTATATCCCAACATTTGGGATATCGTCTGGTTGCCAAACATGATCTTTTGGTTTTCACAATCTGCCACTAAAATGCCATCTTGTGAATGATCAAAAATGGAACGGAAACGCAATTCAGATTCGCGCAGATCTTCTTCTGATTTCAAGCGCGCAATCACATTACCCATTTGCGCGGCGATAGTTTCCAGGATTTCACGGGAAAATGTGGGTACTTCCTTGTATGAATGGGAAGCAATATTCATACTCCCAATTATTTTATTCTGATAGTTAATGGGTAAAACCGCGATACCGCTCAACGATTCATTTCTACGGGGTTCATCATCGGGGAATCCCAGCATTGGATGTTGGGAATACACGGGTTTGCCATCCATAACAAGGCGCATATTGAGTGAGTTTGCTTTGAATGTCGCCATGGCATTAACAAATGCATCGGAAAGCCCCTGGTGAATCGCCAGTCTTAATTCTTTGGAAAGCTCATCATAAAGATATATGCCGCCACAATCCATGCCAGATGACTCGATCGCCACTTCCAGACAGAGCTGCAATCCTTCGTCAAGCCGGGAGACTGCGTTCAGCGATAACGCCAGATCATGTTGCAGCGAGATCAATTGCTCTGCTCTTTTTCTTTGGGTGATATCGCGCTGCACTCCCCAAACTCGTTTTAAAATCCCATTATCGACAACCCCGGTGTAACTTTCTACAATAACAATAGGATTCCCTTGTGAATCTAATTCTGTCTCTTCCCGATCTGTGATACGGTAGTTTTCGGCTTTGGTCAGATCGGCCATTTGCGTACCGCAATTGGGGGCAAAATCGCGCACTGGACGGCCTATCATTTGCTCCGGGTTTAACCCGTATGCGGCTGACAGAGCCGCGTTGACCTCAGCAATGTATGCATATTTGGCAATTTGCTGCTCTAATACTTCATATGGTTGATCAATTAAAATTGACTTTGAAAAATCGATGCGGAAGATCCCTTCACTGGCATTGATCACAAAATTTCGATAGCGTTCTTCGCTTTCCCGCAAAGCATTTTCTTGATTTATGCGTTCGGTAATATCACGTGCTGCCGCGTAAATTTTCTCCCCAACCGGCATCGACCGCCATTCCAGCCAGCGGTATGTGCCATCTTTGCAGCGATAACGATTGACGAAGTTAAACACTTCGATATTTGATGCCAGCTCTGATATCGCATGCCGGGTAGGCTGAATATCATCCGGATGAACAAAATCCAAAAACCGCTGCCCTTCTAATTCTTCAAGGCGGTAACCCAATACTTTTTCCCACTCACGGTTGAGCCGGAGGAAGTAACCTTCAATATTCGCAATACAAAGAAGATCAATTGTAGAGGAAAAAAAGTGCTCCAGTTCTTCGGTTGCGGCTTTAAGGGCGGCTTCGGTTTGTTTTCGCTCAGTTATGTCTTTTGAAATGCCCACAATATATATTGGTTTTCCAAATTCATCATTAATTGGGGTTCCAACCGTGTTATGCCAACGCCATTCCCCATTTTTGTGGAGCACCTGATATTCGATTTCCTTAGAGGTTTCACCGGAATTCAAGGCTTTTGTGATAGTTTTTTCACAGATATGCATATCATCAGGGTGGATATACTCCACAAAGTGATATCCGATTACTTCTTGCACTTGATACCCCAGTAATCGTGTCCAGCCGGGTGAAGCATAAGTAAAAATCCCATCGGGAGAAAGGGTGAAGATGATCTCATCGGCGTTTTCGACGATCTCTCGCAAACGCTGTTCGCTGTTGCGGAGAGCTTCTTCTGCCTGCTTGCGTTTGGTAATATCTTGAAGAACCCCGATGATCCCTTTGACAACACCCTCATCATCGCAGAATGTGGATTTATAGGCAATGAAGTCATGGGGAACCTGATTGAAATCAGGTAATGTGATTTCATATTCTTGTTGACCAGGATTATGCAATAATTCTGAGTCTTTGGCGGAAATTACCCCGGCTAATTCCTTTGGGTATAGATCATGGGGTTTTTTATACTGCAGATTTTGCTCTGAGAAACCGAAAAAATCCAGAAATGCTTTATTTGCACCTATATAACGCCCCTGGGTATCCTTATGATAGACAGGCGCGGGTATCGCATCCAAAACTGCTTTCTGAGAAGTGATTTCTTGCTGAAGATTGACCTCATTTGCTTCTCGGCGGGATAGTTCTGTCTCGAGTTTGTGAATGACTGCTGCCATATTTGCCAGAGTGTTTTCGTTCCCCTGACTACTATCTGTCATATTTCTTGTTGAGGGTGATGTGGTTTTTCTGACCATAGATAACTTTTCCAGAATTCGATGGCGTTAATTCAATTTCTCTCGAAAAACCCCATTATTTTGAGGAACGGTTTAGTAAGAGCCAGTATAAACCCAGGTTACTCATGGCTTCTGAAAACTGGTCGAAATCCACCGGTTTCACCACATAGCTATTGACGCCTAAATCATATGCCATTTTGATATCCGGATCTTCGGCAGAAGAGGTGACTACAATGACCGGAATGGAGCGGGTTTTGGGATTGCTTTTCAAGGTTTTCAATACTTCCAGTCCACTTACCTTGGGCAGCTTTAAATCAAGTAAGATGACCTTAGGGGGGTGGGAAACATCCCTTTGGGTATATTTACCACGTGCGAATATGAAGTCCAGCGCTTCTGCACCATCTTCAGCCACATACAGCGAATTGGTGAGATTACGTTTTTTAAGCGCCCGGATTGTTAATTCGGCGTCATGGGGATTATCTTCAACCAATAAAAGTTCTACAAAATCCAGAAGATTCATAAATCAATCCCTTTCATGGGTATGCATTGAATGTACACCAACGATTCTTATTGCTTTGTAATAGATATGATGGGCGGATAAGGCGATATTGGTGTCGGGTTTTTTGTAAGTAGAAGGTTTTGCACAAATTAACTCCTGAAGGGAGAATTACTGTGCAGCACAGTATTATAAATAAAATATACCCAAACAAATCAACAGGCAATATTATTGTTTGGTTTTTTAGCTTCATAACTTACCTCTTAGCGCATACTCAATATGCACAAAGTGAAGACGGATCGATATTCGTTTTTCTTGATGTGTCAGATGTGTCGGGATCGAAGAAGGCATCTGTGGATAACGCCATCTGTCTTTATTCAAATGATTTGTTATTTATTTCAAAATAACCATTAATACCGCGGCTTGAGACGCGGCTGAATATATTATGCAAACACGCTTGCGTAACAAATGGAGGATAATCGCGCTTTATTACAACATTAACATTAAACCATATCGCCATTTTGATGCTAATAATTATGCTATCTAACACACATGAAACTCACCAATAATTACACCTTAATCATCTATTAAGTATACTTATTTACATAAGTAGGAATTATTTTATAACAGAATAGGAGAATTACATCAATAAATTTTGGATAAATAAATAAATATTTTCAATCGCCGATGTAATTACGATCAAAAGGCGAGTCGTATGGAAAAGAGTCAGTATGAAAATAAAGAGGTTTTATAAGGAAGGCAGGAATGCAGGAAGGTTATGTTCTGCTATAACCTGGCGGACATTTTTTATCCGGTATAGCGACGGATATGAATATATTGGTCATTCTTATCGCCCAATAGTCCCGTCAACAAATGATACAGCGCAAAAAGTTCCAGAGCAAAAGGCAGATATCCGCCATATCCCAGCAGAGGCATCTCGAAGATATGCCAAAAGTCCACCCAGGGCACGTGATAAATCCATTTAGGATATCCGAAAAAATTCCACATCTCCCAGAAAAATGCTGTAAGTAACACACCCAGCCATAAAGCGATCACCGGCTGCCAATCACCGCCTTTGGTATATTGCGCCAGATTGCGATTGCCTAGCCAAATGTTAATCGGTTCCGTGATGAAGTAGATCGAAATCCACACAAACGGGAAGAAAATCCGTGGAAAAGCCAGCATCAACCCGAGCATGATCCATCCGGCGGCGAAAAATGCGATCGTGGTGCGTTGGTCAGGGCGAATTATCGGTCCTCTTCGTAGGCGGTGCATCATGGGAAAGCTGGCTACCAATTCTGCGCTGCCGAATACTGCCGGGATCACTGTGGTGAAACTGAGTGTTGCCCATGCCCAGTACTGGAAGGGGGTAAAAAATTCGCTTCCATCGTAGTGCCAGTTTTTCAGGCGGGAGTTGAGAGCTTCGAACAGCCACCATACCAGGGCAGAGATAACGAACAAACCAATAAAACGCCGCCAACTACGGGTAAGCAAGGATGTGGCGGTGCGATAATATACCAAACCATCCACCGCCAGGCAATAACCCAGCCATAATGGGAAAAAACACCAATGGGTGCGCAGCCCTGGCAGCGACCAGTTAAATCCCCAAAATATGACAATCAAGCCGACCCCCAACCAGCCGTGCAGCGGAAAGGTGTTTCTTTTTTCACTAGGCAGTGTGGGAAGCGGAAGACCAGGCTGTGTTTCGCCCATAACTACTTTACCGTTTCGTATAACTCCACTAATACCCCGGTGGCAGACTGCGGATGGATGAAGGCGTATCGTCTGCCATCCGCACCGGTGAGCGGTGCTTCGTGTATCAAACGTACGCCGCGGGCTTTAAGCTGTTCCATTGCGGCTTCGATATCATCCACTTCAAGGCAGACATGGTGCATCCCTGCGCCGCGTTTCGCCAGGAATTTTGCCATGCCAGAGTCTTGTGTGGTAGGCTGTACCAGTTCGATCTCACTGTCGCCAACCGGTAAGAAAGCCACACGGGCTGCCTCGGCAGGGACATCACGCAGCTCCGCCATTTCCAGACCCACAGCGTCTCGCCAGAAATCGAGAGCGGTTTGGATATCTTCAACGACTATTGCCAGATGTGCTATACGGATTGTTTTCACTGTAACCATACCTTTTATAAATACGATAATCAAAAATCATTGATAAATATCGATCCACTTTATATTTCATTTATCGATAGAATCGAGATTGAGTAAAAGAAAATTCACTCAAAACAATCTCTAATTATTAATACTGGAAGGTGATAAAAGTATATCAATTTTTTTAGATTTTTGTATTCGCTAATCACCCGAAAGTTTTATCCTTGTCATTGCGATAAACCCGCCAGGGCGATGATCGCGCGGCATCCCTATAGGGAAGCAATCTTCCCCAGGTATAAAGATTGTTTCGCTTGTTACTCGTCCACAACGATAGTTGGGGAGTGTTTCTTTCGGAAAGAAAAGTGCTGAAGCGTGTTGGATTTACTCACAATGACAGTTCATGAAAACTGTCAGGTAGTTGAGATTGTTGAAAAAGTATTCCTTCGGATAAAAATGGTCAGATATCCAGGGTTGTCTAAAAAGTCAAAAATGTCATGTTGCACGAAGTGCGTTTCACGAAGCAAAGCGAAATATATGAATTGTTAATGTAAAGACTCTTCGCTTCGTTCAGAGTGACAGCCTTCTTTTGGAACAGCTCCAGATATCTGCTTTTATTTTTCCACGAAGTTGTTTTTCAACAGTCTCGGTGGTTAGTATTTTTTTGAAAATATGTTTATAATCAGTATACTTTATGGGTTTTTCTCATTTTGATAACTACGGTTACTTATTGAACTATGAATTGTTTATCGGTTAAAGCAAGTTTAATTTCTCAAACCCATATTCTCAACCTTTTCATATTTTCCCATTATATTGAAAAAAACTTGAAGGATAATACAAATGCGCCAACTTACAAAAAAATACGTAATGATTGTTTTACTTGTCTTCGGTTCATTGATTTTTGGAGCCCCCAATATGCCATTATTATCTGCCCAAGGAGCATCTCATCCCGCTCTTTCCCCGGAAACGTTTAAGCCCAATACACATGAAATTGCTCCAAAATCTGCAGATAACTGGTCGGATGAATTCAGCCCGCGCGGATTATCCTTCGATGTGTATGCTGCAGCCGTCAGCGGTTCGGATGTGTATGTGGGCGGCGGTTTTATCGCAGCCGGCAATACCCAGGCCAATTACATTGCCCGCTACAATCTGACGACGAAAACTTGGTACCCCCTGGGTGATGGTGTTGAAGATGCCGTGTATGCCATCTTGATCGATGGCGATAACGTATACGTGGGTGGAGAGGGTTTTGTATCTCGCTGGAATACTACCAGTCAAGCCTGGAGCCAGGTGGGATATATTAACGGCTCGGTACGAGCTTTAGTACTGGATACCAACACCCTTTACGCTGGTGGTTCTTTCGATTACCTCTCAGGAGCGGGAGGGGGAGGAATTATAACAACCGGTATTGCCTCTCTGAATCTGACAAGCGGTGAGTGGTCTGCCCTGGGTGATGGCTTGGATGATGGTGTTGTGTATGCATTAGCGCTCAATGGCAATTCACTCTATTTGGGCGGTTCCTTTTCACAGGCTGGAGGTGTAAGCAATACCAAACTGGTCGCCGTTTGGAATACGGGAACCAGTTTATGGAGTTCATTGGGTGCTTTTCCAAACGATGGCACCGTCTATGCTTTGGCATTGAATGGCAATGAATTGCTGGCGGGTGGTTATTACACTTCCCCATCCGATGTCCCCGTTTACCGCTTGACTGGTTCGTGGCAAGCTATGGGAAGCGGTGTGTATGACATTATCCATACAATAAACGTCAGTACATATGGGATTTATGCTGCAGGCAATGCGGATATTCTACATTGGAATGGTTCAAGCTGGGATACGGTTGGGGCAGCATTGAACGGACCAACTTCTACCGATGTGTATGCCATGGCGTATGCGAATTCTCACCTTTATGTTGGCGGAACTTTCACGGCTGCCGGAAATGTATCTGCATTTCGGGCTTCCGATTTAAATCTGACCAATTCCACCTGGAGCCCGCTGTTTAATGAGAGCGGGCCTGGAGGAATGGGCTTAGATGGTGATGTGTACGCCATATTGATTGACGGCAGCGATGTGTATGTGGGTGGTGAATTCAGCCGCGCCGGTCCTATCGAAGCGAATTTTATTGCCAAATGGAATGGTACTGCGTGGTCTGCGTTAGGAGGCACAGGTATCAAAAATGGGGGAGTTTATGCATTGGCTTTACTGGGTGATAGCCTATATGTTGGTGGAAGCTTCACTAATTTTAATGATGATACTGCTGCCCATTACATCGCCACATACGACACCACATCTCAGGTTTGGTCTCCGCTTACATCAAGCGGCAAAGAAGGCGTGTATGGGGGTAATGTGAATGCGCTGGCGGTGAACGGCACGCAGGTTTATGTGGGGGGGTGGTTTACCGGGGTTGGTTTTGGCACACCTCAGGGTCCATACACGAAATATTTCGCGATATGGGATAGCAATTCCAACACCTGGACGACTCAAACCGCCCCAGGATTGAACCGCAGCGTGGACGCGCTGGCAGTTCATGGGACAGATGTTTATCTGGGCGGTTCGTTCTGGGGGAGTGGGTTGGAGGGATTGGCGCGTTGGGATACGACCGCAGTCACTGTGACGGCGGTTACAGGCAGCTCTGCCAATGTCCATGCTTTGGCAGTTTCAGGTGATGATCTATATGTCGGCGGTTCATTCTATGAGCGCATCAAGCGCCTGGATACGACCACCGATACCTGGCTGCCGATGAGCGGCGCGGTTTATGGCGGCGTATATGGCGGCATCGTGTACGCTCTGGCAGCTCACTCGGATGGCGTTTTATATGTGGGCGGCGACTTCACCGGCGCCGGAGGTTGGAACACTAATAACATGGCGCGCTACATCCCGGAATGCGATATGTGGCTGCCAATTGGACAGCAGGGTGTCAACGCGCGTGTTCTGGCAATAGCGGCAGGCGATACACAAATTTACTCGGGCGGGAAGTTTTCTTTGGCATATCCGGCAGGCGGCAATCTACCCTCCGCCAGATTGGCGAACTTTCCTCACCAGGCAGTAAATTGTTCTCGCAGTTATTTACCGGTTACCATAAAACCAAATCCGTAATTCGATAATGGCTGGGTGAATATTATTGCGTCCGTTTTTACGGCTATAACGCTCACACGTGATTTTGTTATAACGTGTGAGCGCTGTATTCACCCCACACCGCGCGTAACACACCGCAGATTTCACCCAGTGTCAGATCATTTTCCACACAGGCAATGAATACCGGCAGCAGGTTTTCGTCGCTGCGGGCGGCTTTATCTAATTGTCCCAACATCTCTTGGGCTTTTTCAGCATTTCGCTTTTGGCGTAATGCCTTAAGCCGGGCGCATTGAGCTGCTTCGATCTCAGGGTCGACTTGTTGGCGTTCCAGGGTGATGGTTTCTTTTACCTGGAACGCGTTCACACCCACCACCACCGCCTGGTCTTGCTCGATTGCTCGTTGGTATTGGTAGGCGGCTTCTTGGATTTCGTTCTGGATATAGCCTTTCTCGATAGCCGTCATAGCGCCGCCCATTTCATCGATACGGCGCAAGTATTCCTCTGCCCGGGCTTCGATCTCGTCGGTCAGTTGTTCCACCAGGTAAGAACCTGCCAGGGGATCGATGCTGTCGGCAATCCCCGATTCGTGGGCAATGATCTGCTGGGTGCGCAATGCCACCCGCACCGATTTTTCTGTAGGCAGCCAGAGAGCTTCATCCATGCTGTTGGTATGCAGCGATTGGGTGCCGCCCATCACTGCTGCCAGGGCTTGCAGCGTAACGCGCACCACGTTGTTTTCAGGCTGTTGGGCAGTCAGCGTAGAACCGCCGGTTTGGGTGTGAAAGCGCAGCATCCACGAGCGGGGATTTTTTGCCCCAAAGCGCTGGCGCATGATTTTTGCCCACAGCCGGCGCGCGGCGCGGAACTTGGCGGCTTCTTCGAAGAAGTTATTATGGGCATTGAAGAAGAAAGATAGCTGATTGGCGAAGCTATCCACATCTAGACCGCTCTCGATGGCTGCCTGCACATAGGCAATGGCGTTCGCCAGGGTGAACGCCACTTCCTGCACGGCGGTGGAACCGGCTTCACGGATGTGATAACCGGAAATACTGATTGTGTTCCAATGGGGGATTTCGGCCTGACAATAGCGGAAAACATCGGTGATCAGGCGCATGGAAGGGCGCGGCGGGAATATATATGTGCCGCGGGCAATGTATTCTTTGAGGATATCGTTTTGGATTGTGCCGCGCAATTGACGCGTATCCACACCTTGACGGCGAGCCACAGCAATATACATCGCCAACAAGATGGCTGCCGGGGCGTTGATGGTCATACTGGTGGATACTTTATCCAGGGGGATCTCGCGAAATAATACCTGCATGTCCTCCAGCGAGGAGATAGCTACACCTACTTTCCCCACCTCACCCAGGGCGACCGGGTCATCGGAATCATATCCAATCTGGGTGGGCAGGTCGAAAGCCACCGAGAGCCCGGTTTGCCCGGAATCCAACAGATAGCGGTAGCGCCGGTTGGATTCTTCGGCGGTGGCATACCCGGCATACTGGCGCATGGTCCAAAACCGTCCGCGGTACATACTGGGCTGTACGCCGCGGGTATAGGGATAATCGCCGGGGAATCCCAGCTTTTCCATATAATCCGGGTCTTCGTCGGGAGGGGTGAGTATACAGGGAATGGGGATACCGGAGGTGGTTTGGAATTCGGGTTTGCGTTCAGGGAAACGTTTTAAAGTGGGATCTTGGATATTTTCTTGCCAACGATTAAATTCTGATTCTAGACTCATTATTGTTTGCCTTTGTTGTATTAATAAAATTCAATATCAATGACAGTTTGCTGGAAAGGACTTTTGTCGTTCTATACTCAGAAATGAAGAACGAAGTCCTTATAACATTATTATTCTTTTGGTAGCTTTTGAAAACCGCTATACGCCATTTTGAGCAAGAGGCTGCAAAGGGAAAAGCGATTGACAAAAAGCATTGACCTGTATTATAAAACGAATATTATAACCCGCGGGTATGCTTCCCGGCAAAGGACCGGGATTCAAAGCTGACCGCTATTTCCTCCGTCGATTCTCGGTTTCCGCTTCTCTATTCTCGTTTCTAGACTCTCGATTCTTAACTCACTATTCACTCCTCACCGATCACCCATAAACCCATGACCCAAATTCTCACTATCGATATCGGCACCGGCACACAGGATATATTTCTCTTCGACTCTCGCCTGGATATCGAAAATGGTTTCAAGATGGTTGTTCCCTCGCCAACCATGCAAGTACGCCGCCGATTGCAAGAAGCCACACGCCATGGCGACAGTATATTGCTCAGCGGTGTGACGATGGGCGGCGGTCCTTGCGGCTGGGCTGCGGAAGATCATGCCCGCAAGGGATTACCCATTTACGCTACCCCGGATGCCGCCCGTACCATCAATGATGATCTGGACGCGGTGCAAGCCTCAGGTATCACTTTGCTATCGGAAGACGAAGCGGCGCATTTACCTGCCTCTGTCGTACGCTTACACTTACGAGATTTTGATTTCACAGCCATTGCCGCCGCATTGGATCAATTCGATGTCTCACTGGCCACGTTGGATGCCGTGGCGATAGCTGTTTTCGATCATGGCGCGGCGCCCAAGGGAATTTCTGACCGTCAGTTCCGTTTCGATTATATCGATGAACGCATCCGTAAAGAGAACCGCCTGAGTGCGTTTGCATTTCGCTCCGATGATATTCCCCCCATCATGACCCGTATGCAAGCTGTTGCCGCCACCGCAAAAGATTTGGACGCGCCTTTGATTGTGATGGATACCGCCCCTGCCGCCGTGTTAGGTGCAGGCTTCGACCGTATGGTCGCCTCGTGCGAACGTTACCTGGCGGTCAATATCGGCAACCTGCATACTCTGGCGTTTCGTTTAGGGGAACATGGTATCGAAGGCGTCTTCGAGCATCATACCGGTTTGATCGATCTGCCAAAATTGGAAAGCCTGTTGCGGAGTTTGGCGGAGGGCAGCTTGTCTCGCGCTGAGGTATTCAACGATCACGGGCACGGAGCTTTAATCTCCAACAATGAACCGCTGACGCTGGGAGTGGGGGAATTCGATGTTGCCGTTACTGGACCACGGCGCAGTCTTTTTCAACCAGCTAAAGAAAACCCCAAACCAACGCTTAGACCCTACTTAGCAGTCCCTTTTGGGGATATGATGATCGCTGGCTGCTTTGGATTGCTGGCGGCTACTGCCGATCTGTTACCGGAATTACGAGAACCCATCCATGCGGCATTAAAAGGTGAAGGCAGACATGACGTCGCCCCGTGGGACTGACTCATCGTAAAATGGATCCGCGGTACATATCAGGGATTTTCAACAAGATCCAGAAAGCAGAAGGATATAATGCCCCAAATTGCTAAAGGCGGAAAGTATATTTTTGGCTGGTCGCTGGTTAGAGAAGACGGCCGTTTAAAAATACCCGAGGAAGCGCTGGAAGAGTACGGCTTTATTCCCGGTGAAAATGTCATCCTTCTTTCAGGCAGCAAAACCAGCGGCGGATTTATCGTGACCACCAAAGCCGCTATTCAACGCTCTAAAATCTCGAATATTTTATTAGAAATTCCCACATTGGCAGAATACCAGATTTCGGACACAAAAGTGATCAAGCATAAAGGACGCTTTTATGGCTGGACTATTCTTAAGCCGGGAGGGGTGCTCGAATTACCCAATACCACTTTGTCTATCTTTGGTGTGAAACCGGGCGATCATCTGCTGGCTATCCGGGGAAGTAACCTGGGGATTGGCATGGGCGTCAGGGGACCAATCATTGAGGCTGCCAGGCAGCATCCAGAGATCGCAGTTTTTTAGACGATCAGGCGGAAGAAATTCGATATGGGGTTATTCTCCAGGAGTCCACAGCGTTTAAATTTTAATTACATATTTATCTGTCTGCTGTTTATCCTGCATGGGTGTTTTCTGATATGGAATATCGACCGTATAGAATTCTTTGGCGAAGATGAAGTGGGGACGGCCCTGGTCAATGCCCGCGTTATTCTCGGACTCACCTCGGGGAATATCTATAATGTTGCTGCGCCTGTTTCCAGTTCCCACCCACCTGTTCGAAATCTGGTGCAAATCCCTTTTATGGGGCTATTTGGGGTGAATGAGTTATCAATTTTCTTGCCTGGAATATTGGCTTCCCTGGGCATCTTTTGGGTAGTGTTGAAAATCGGAAGATTATTCCTGAATAAATCGGGCATGATATGCCTCGGATTGTTGTACTGTTTTAGCGCAGCCTACGTGATCAACCGTTCCCCCAATGCACATGGGTTATTTATTTTATTTGTACTACTCTCTTTTTTATATACCGAGCGTTATCGGGAAAATCAGCGTTTGGCTTTGTTGGTATTCGCCTGGTTATTTTTGGCTTGCGCCACGCTTACCTATCTGGAAGGAATTTTATTTGCGCCATTAATATTGGCGTGCACCCTAAAACCAGGATTGGCAAACGTGCAAAACCGTAAGATCATGATCAGGCAAATGTCTTCCGTTCTTGCTTATGCAATCCCGCTGACAGTATATTTCCTGGTCTTTTGGATTGCACCGGCTATCCTGCTAAATAAGCCAGTCGGCAATGTGATTCACGTCTTCCAAAGGGGAGGAACGCTTGGTTTTACTCCTGAAAACGTAGGCGCATTTTTCGCCAATTATTATTTTACGTTCAGCCCGTTTTTTGCTCCGTTACTCTTATGCGCTGTTTTAGCGATATTTTCACGAAGTAAACCAGCCATTCTGATTCGGCTACTGATTTATTTCAGCCTTCATCTAATTCTCTGGTTGTTATTTTTCACAAATGAGTGCGGACATACGTTATATGATTACCCCGTATTCATGTTCTTTTCAGCCTATGCTCTTCAAGAAATTTTCGAAGGCATTAAAAATAAACCTGCCAAGGTAATACTGGTGACAATTATCTCGATATTTCTTTTAGGCAGCGCTTTATATAACATTACCGCCTATAGCGATCCTACCCCTCGTAAATCGATTATTGGTTACCATTGTTTTGAAGATCATCTGCCTTGTGGGGTCAACTATGCCCACCAGGTTGGACTGAAATCGGCAGCTTATTGGTTGAGGCAAAATTCTGCCAGCACCGATCTTTATGTCGGTGATGTGGGCGAGTCTATGAACCTGTTTTACCTGGATAGGAAAAGTGCTAAGTTGACGATCGAGAAACTCATCGATCGACTGGAAACAAATCCGGATATGGACCTGTATGCACAATATTCAATTCGATACATAGGGTTGACAACATCATCCGAAAATTACTCTCAAAGAGCGGCGTTGTTGGATTGTATGTATAAACCGGTGTTGAAAGTGATACAGGAGGATGGGCAGGTTTTGATGGTGGTGTGGGATACACAGCGGGACAACGCCCCAAACATGGAATCCATTCAAGTTAACCAGTTCACCAGAGCATTTGATCATGAATATGACTCGCCCGGCATGCGCTTTGCCAGTTGGATCGATTATTGGCCAGGAAAATTCCACGAGTAAATGATAGGAGAAAAAATCCGCTGAATAACAGCACCCACGTTCATCGCTCTTGACCCACCCGATAATATGGATTAAAATCCACTACCACAACAGCCAATTGCCCTCGTAGCTCAGCGGATCAGAGCACTTGCTTGCGGAGCAAGGGGTCGGGCGTTCGAATCGCCCCGGGGGCGCCAGTTTCATAGGAGCGGATGCCGCTCCTTTTTTTTGTATACGAATAGTAATGGGAGGATTTTCGCCGGTGTCTGCAGATCAATTTGCAGCAAGCAGCGCCGACACGATCCCTTTGCTTATCCTGGGCGCCGGTCCTGCCGGAATCGCTGCTGCCCTTCGTCTAATTCAATATGACCCCGCCTGGGCCAAGTGCTTGATCGTGTTGGAAAAGGCTGCCCACCCACGCCCCAAACCATGCGGCGGTGGTGTGACGTACTACGGTCAAAAGATGCTTCAATCCCTGGGCATAACATTGCCATTGCCCATCCCTCATGTTGATATCCACGAAATTCAGCTTTCTTATAGACGCCATATCATCCACATATTTGGCAAATCTTTAATCATTGTATTCGAGCGGCAGGCTTTCGATGCGCAACTGGCGCAGTACGCCCGCCAAAAAGGTGTGATCATCCATGAAAATGAGCCGGCGTTATCCCTGGATATCGATTCCTCGGGTGTGACGGTCGCTACTCCCCAAAAAACATACCGCGCCTTGATCGTCATCGGCGCCGACGGCTGTAATGGTATAGCGCGACGTTACTTAAACCGCAATATCCCATGCCGGGAAATGGGGCGATTACTCACCGCTCAGCTTCCTGCCCCGGGAGATTCGCTGCTCTTCACACAGCATATTGCCCGCTTCGATTTCACCCCGATTCGTTGCGGATTGCAGGGATATTTTTGGCAATTTCCCATGGTGAAGAAGGGTCTACCGGCGTATAACCTGGGAGTTTACGATGCACTGATCAATAAAAACGGCCGGCGGGCAAACCTGCCTGAGTTGTTGACCCAAGGATGCCGTAATCAAGACATCAATACCGCTGAAAATTTATCCGGATACCCTGTACACCGTTTTGCCCCCAGAAACATTTTCTCCCATCCCCGTCTATTATTGGCAGGGGATGCGGCGGGGGTAGACCCACTCTTTAGTGAAGGCATTGCCCCATCGCTTAATTATGGGTGTCTGGCGGCAGCCATGGTTCAGGATGCGTTTTACCGGCAAGATTTTTCTTTTCGTCATTATCGCCGCTTCCTTTTTAAATCATCTTTGGGAAGGTTTTTACTGTTCCATTGGGCAGTTGCCGGGCTGGTTTACCGCTTTTGCCGTTTCCCACTCTTCATGCCAATCGTTTGGCTTGGGGGAAACCTGGCTGCCTGGTTGTGGAGCGACCAGCCAACCCAAATCGAATATCAGCCAAAATCTCCTTGAGGGATATAATTGGTGACTATGGAAGAAATTCAAATTTTATTAACCAATGACGACGGCATTCGTTCACCCGGATTGTGGATGGCTGCCCGTGAGCTTTCGAAATTAGGCTATGTACATGTAGCGGCGCCGCGTGACCAGTTTTCCGGAGCCGGGCGCAGCCTGCCCTCCTCCTCCGATGGATTGATTACTACACAACCCATGGAGGTGAATGGTAAAACCTGGCAGGTATACGCCGTAGGCGCCACCCCTGCACAAGTCGTTTTACACGCTGTTTTGGAAATTATGCCGCGAAAACCCGACCTGGTTGTGGCGGGTATCAATTACGGTGAAAACCTGGGCACCGGTATCACAGTATCCGGCACAGTGGGCGCCGCTTTGGAAGCCGCCTCCCTGGGTATCCCCGCTCTGGCGATTTCGCTGGAAACCTGTCAGGAATATCACCTATCGTATTCGACCGATATCGATTTCTCTGCCGCCGGTTATTTTGCGGTGTTTTTTGGAAGGTTGTTGCTTAAACATTGCCTGCCCTCGGATGTGCATGTGCTCAAAGTGGATGTGCCCTCCGATGCCACACCCGATACACCGTGGACGATCACCCGGCTCTCTCGCATTCCTTACTATGAGCCGCTGCGTCCTCAACGGACTTCTTGGGATGTTCCAGCGCCATTGCCGTACCGCGTGACAGAAAAACCTCTGGATGATCAGAAAGATTCAGATGTTTACGCGCTGCGTGTGCAGCGGCAGGTATCGGTGACGCCCCTCAGCCTGGACTTGACCTCACGGGTCGATATGAACGACCTGGATCAGTTGTTGCGCAGCAATATTTGAACCAATGCCCTATCAACAATAAATCTGCTATAATTTTTATACTTCTGGGTGTTTCCTATTCAAGACAGGTAGAAAAATCAATTTGTAAAATTTCAAAACGAGATTATGAATGCAAGTCTCGGCTTTAGGGTAAACATAAAGATGGGGGTGGTCTTTGTGTGTGTTCTGCTCGGCGTTTTATTCACGGTAATCTTGAAAACCCCATTACTGGCAACGGCACAAGACACTTCCTCTTCAGTTACACCCAAATTTTCCAGTTCACTGATTGCAATCACATCGGACGGCGCATTATTACTGACGGTGAATCCGGACTCAAATTCACTGACTCTGGTAGACACCGCCAGCGGGATGGTGCTCAAGGAGATCCTGGTGGGAGTCGATCCACGAAGCGTGGCTGTTCACCCGGATGGTGATATTGCTCTGGTTGCCAACCATGGATCGGACACAATATCGATCATAGACCTGACATCCCAAAGCGTTGTAAACACGCTTAATGTTGGCTGCCGCCCGGCGGGAATTGCTGTATCTCCAAACGGGCAATATATAGCTATCACTGAGATGGGTGACGATCAAGTGAAGTTATTTGACGGCATCACCCTTGAACCCTTGGATGATATTCAAGTCGAAGACCGCCCGTATGGTTTGGCGTTTACCCCGAACAGCCGCACATTACTGATCTCTCATCTCTTGAGTGGGGATGTCACCCTGCTGACAATTCAACCATATCGATATTATATGCCGCTGGCGTCCTTGACTAACGATGCAAGGTCTTCACGCCGAGGCATTTCAACGCTTATAACGGGTAAATCTACGCTATCCGAAAAGGGAAGCGGACACCTGATGTCGAGCATCGCCACATGGGAAAAGGTAGCGCCCGCCCCCGGAGTGGTAATCAATGGGGCGGGTACGCGCGCCTATCTTCCCCAAACGATGGGCAACGGGCAGGGACTAAACATCACTTTTGATACCACAGTTTTTCCTAAGGTCTCAGTGCTCGATCTTACGACAAAGACCCACCAAATCGATGAGCACATCTCTTTACCCGAAACTGACCGTCCGGTTGGTTTGCCGTGGGATGCAGCACTTGCTAAAAATGATGGCGAGTTGTGGGTAGTCAATGCCGCCAGTAATGATATTTCAGTAATCAACATAACCAATCCAATCCACCCCACTCGTCAGGCGAATATTCCCGTAGGGGATAATCCCCGCGGCATTCAGATCAATCCGGATGGAAATACGGCTTATGTGAACAATGTCTTGCAAGGCACAGTCAGCGTGATCGATACCACGAGCTACACGGTCACCCAGGTGATCACCGTCGCAAATATTCCTCTCCCTCCCGCCCTGTTGAATGGCAAACGCCTGTACAATTCCAGTGCTCAATCAGAGTTATCAAAGGCGCGCTGGATTAGCTGCAATACTTGCCATATTGAAGGCGAAGCGGATGGTCGCACCTGGAAAGTGCTTTATCCGGGCAGCGTTCCACCCGGTGAATTACCCGTTGTTAACCGCAATACAACCAGCCTGCTGGGAATGATCGAAACTTACCCCTTGCGCTGGTCTGCTGAATGGGATGAATCGGCGGACAGCGAGTTTAGCATAAGGTTTGAACAATTTGGCGATGGGTTAATCCCCGAAGGCATGAACCCCACCCTGGGAACGCCAAACCAGGGTCGCTCGTATGATCTGGATAGCCTGGCACTTTATATTGACAGCCTGACGGCGCCTCCGCGCACCCACATATTGAATGCCCAGGAGCTGCGAGGAAAAGCAATTTTCGAATCGCCTCAAGCCGGCTGTCAAACATGCCATCCCCCAGCCTTATACACCGATTTAAAAACTCACGATGTGGGTACTGCGGATGGCGAGGGTGAGTGGTATGGACCTTTGATCGATACGCCAGGTCTGCGCTTTCTTTTTGACAGCGCGCCTTATTTGCACGATGGCAGTGCCGAAAACTTATATGATGTACTTACAACCAAAAATATGGATGATCAGCACGGTGTTACCTCACACCTGAGTGCTCAGGAGCTCGATGATCTGGTTGCTTTTTTGCTTGCGCTGCCTTTTCCTGAATGAGATGCCATAATTGGTCATCTTCCAAGCCCTGGATTGTTCCGAAGGAGCTTGCTATGAAACCGTTTGTCCATTTACGCACCCTGCTCTTACTATTTGCCATGCTGGTTTGCACCGCAATGTCATCTGCTACAACCAGTATGAAATTAATGGTCACTCTCAGCGGCGCCATCACGCATGGATCAAATCCGGTTTCCAATGTCGCTGTCCAAAGTATTTGTGATGGCGTATCACAATGGATGACCACCGGTCTTTCCGGGACATATTCTTTCTCAGTGACAGATGGGTCTCACTGTATGTTGTTTGTCCGTCCCCCCATCGACATGCGCCTGGCATTCCGTAATTGGGGCACCACGATATCCGGAAATACAAGCAAAGATTTCGAACTCGTGGATGGTTACCGCTTGCAGGGCGAATTCCATACGCCCGATGGTTCAACGTACAATGAATCTTTTTGGATGGGACTTTCTTCTTTCTTCACGGCGCTTCCTGACGGTGAATGGCTTGGAGAGACCGCGATTAATGGGGCTTTTGATATGGTTATCCCTGCGGTGGATATTTATCGTTTAAATATGGAGGCACCTCCGTATTATGTTTCCAACGATCGCCTCGACATGCGTTTCGGGGATATGACCGGTGTGGTGATAACATTGCTGGATGCGCCTTGCGAAGGTGTACCCAGCACACCCCCGGATGCCAGCAGAATCACGGTGAGTGACGCGAATGTTGAAGGAATTGCGGATATCCAGGGCTTGGAGGGGGCTGTTCCTCCATCTGCCAGGGTGATTGTAGTTAACTTGAATTCACGTAATATCGTATTTGGCACATCCAATACAGATGGGAGTTTTTCTGTTTCATTGTTTGCTCCATCCGGTTCTGCCATCCTGGTTAAATACGATATTGATGGGTGGCGTACAAAGGCTCTTATCAATGAAATCATGACCGCTACGAGCGCAGTTACATACCTGGATACCAATCCTCTGCCGGGAACGATCATCAACGTTGGACCACAACCTGTCCAATCGGCAAATCAAATGGATTTCTACCTGGCGGGAAATTTTGCCGAAGAACCTTCCCCTTCATATCCGGGAGGGAGATGGGCTGGATGGTGGATGACGGGAAAAGTTGTCGTACCACCGGGTAATCCTGCGCTTTACGTACCTTTGGCTGGTCAGGTGCAGCTCACTGACCTGGTGATGCACGTGAGTTCCCCGGCGATGAATTGTACGAATCCGCCCACTCTCAATGTGACATTCGATGTTGCATTACGATACCTTTTCGATATAAACGGGAAACCCCTATATTGGGGAGCATGGTTTACCTCTCAACTCTTTACACCTACCGGCTTGCCGATTGAACACGAATCGCTGGGAGAGCGACGTTGGATGCCTGCAACAGTATTTTTTAATAATTTTACTTGCGACAATACCCATGCGGCTACCAGCACGGTTCAATCAACATCCTTTAACCTACCTGGTGACATGCCTGCCGGGATTTACCAGATTGTACCCAATGGGCATAACTCAAACGTGCCACTCGCCACATCTTCTCAAGCACCAATGGCCATAATTTGGAATTATCAAGCAAACGCCTCCGATTTACCTCCCTTGATCGTGGGTGACCCGGCAGCCCCGCACACACCCTGGACCCTGATGGGAAATTATGTCATCGACGGACGGCGGGGCGTTCAAGCAGTAGAAGACCAGGGGAGTTTTATCATGGTCAATCGGGTGGTGTATCCCGGAGAGAAATTCGTGCTACCGGCTCGTGATGCACGCACCGGTCAACTATTGACATATCGGCTTGAACCGGGTTCGTACTGGATTTCCGGCTCCGATAGACGCTTTCCTAATCCTCCTCGCCTGGCTTTGGCACCATCATATGGGGAATTAATGGTTAATATTCAAAAACCAGATGGCGAAATTGATGTTCTGGGTCCGGCGCAATTTAGCCAGACTTCTGTGCGTACCCCAACCACACAAAACGGATCGGGTATTGCCGAAGGTACAGGGCAGATCGATGACCTATACCACCTTACCACGCGAAACGAAACCTTTGATTACCAGTTTTCCCAATATGGAAACTATCGTATAACCTTAAATGGTGTTATCCATGATATTTATGGATTAAACTACCAAATCGATAGTACTTATGAAATCGTGGCGGCACGTGTATTGGATATCGATCCGGCTCAGCTACCCACCACGCCTTATGTTGCCGATAATTACTTCGCGCCTGGCGTACATGTTTACCCTCCCTTCCCAGCCGAGGTGTCAATCGCAGTAACCCAACCAGAGGTGGTCGGCACCGAGTGTTCGCCAGATAGCTTTGCTATTGATATTATTAATGGACAGGCAAACCATTTCGGTTATTTCTTTCCTCCACCTGGGCAGCTTGTACAGATGGAATGCCCCGGTGAATTTCGTGTTGATATCCAGGCAATATACACGGATACGGATGGCACACTTTGGGTTGGAAACCAGACCTGGGGCAGCGTGATCGAAAAGGAAAAAGTCGTGCTTGAAGCCCATGGTCGTCGAGGTATGGATTATACCGGGGATATCAACCCGGAGAACCCTTTCTGGTTCTATGTTCAAGATCTGCCAACCGAGCTTGTGGGGATAGAGAATTATTACCCCTACTGGAGCGGTGATATCCACTGGGGCAGTCAGGATATCGCTCCCGGAGATTCGATCCACACCATTCTCACATTTAAGGATCTGACCAGCGGTAAAGATTTTTATGGACTTTTGGAAGATGAGTTCCCGAAATGCCAGACCGGTTATCGCTGGCCGCCATCCGACGTTGATGCTGAAGGGCTGCGCGATCGCATCAATATCGATGAAGCACCGTTATGTATTTCTACCACCGATGGCAAAGATGCCGTTGTCTTTCCTGACAATATCCACCTTTGGGGGTATTGGTATGGTTCTTCAGAACGACCGGATGTTCACGTTCGCGAACTTATATCTGAAGATAATATGGGTACTGCATATTGGCGCTTTAATGATACTTATAATATGCAGATTGGCGAAGGAGCGAAAGGCGATTTGCCTCTGGACCTGAAATGGGAGTTTGGCGGTATTGTTTTTCGTTTGAACAATTTCAGCGTGAACGAATACGCCATCTACAGCTCTTTATGGACTCTCTTACCCGATGGGGGCGATGCCTATGGCTATGCACGCGTCACGGCTCCGTTTCGCGGGGCGGGGGCGTTGAATGGCGGTCCGATCATGAATTTACAAGGAAAGAACATTGATATGCTCTTTCTCCCGAAAGGCGTGAGGCCGGGAGACATTCTTGAAGTCGGCGACACCATAGCTTTCTCTGGGCATGTTGGCCCTCCATTGAATGCGCACGTTGACGTGACAATCACTTCTCCAGACGCGACCCAGCATTCCTGTGAAGGTGACGCCAACAAGATAGGCTGGTTCTACAAGCATACATGTGATTTCATCGCTGACGAACCCGGGCGATGGCTGGTAGATGTACAGGTTGAGTTTGCTAAAGAATATGTCCCTACCGGGCAAAATATCAAAAATTACAACCAGGGCACAGTTTTAGGTACCAACGGGCAATATGAGTTTTATGTTGTTCCCTCTGACGCGAACAGGCTGGAGATCGTTTCTCCAAAGCCCGGTTTCCTCCCGTGGGTGGATGGTCGCGCCCAATCCACCAATCGTATTCAACCGGTGGTAATCCAGGGAATTGCCCCGGCAGGCACGACATCGATTCATTACACAATTTACGACAAGGGTATGGTCATGGGACAGGGAGAGATATCGCCAGAGTCAAGCGGCTTGTTTTCCTACACCTATGATGCGCAAACTTTGCAGAGTACTTTCCCTATGCTAAGCCTATGGGCGCATGAAGGTTTGTGGGAAGGTTTGGCGGATGAGGTTTCAATCCATTTTCTCGCCACAGGCACGGATTTTATCCGGGCGGCATCGGTCACCCTGATTGGTGAAGAGGTGTTTGTTGATACGCCGGAAAACATTATCTATCTGCCTGTGGTCATTCGTTGAGTTAATCAAACATGATTCGTGGTAAGTATTGGATTTGCTTGTCTCTTGGAATGTGTGCGATCAGCCTGGGTGCATTATTTTCGCTGGTTAAAGCCATGCCGACTGCCACTGTCACCGGTGTAGTGGTTTCTCAAGACGGCCATCCGATATCCGGGGCGACGGTACGCATCCAGGCGACCACAAACAGCACCATCAGCGCGTTGGATGGTTCGTTTGCCCTGGATGGTTTAACGGAAGGCGTGACGGTCACAGTCAGCGCCTGGAAGGATAAATACTATTGCGCCAAGGTGGAAAGTGTATCGCCACCTGCCAGTAATATCACTCTCACATTACGTCTATATCAAACAAATGATAATCCAAATTACGAATGGGTGCTTCCTACTGGAACGGATTCCTGTTATAGCTGCAAACCAGGGGTGACTCAGATATGGTCGGATAACGACACTCATGGTCACTCGGGAAATAATCCACGCTTTTTATCTCTCTATAACGGAACAGATATCACCGGTACAAACATCATCTCACCCGGTTACAAGCTGGATTTTCCTGGTACGGCGGGCAACTGCGCTGCCTGTCATGCGCCTAGCGCGGCTCTGGACGCGCCTTATACCACCGATATGAGCTCATTGCCTGATATCGACCATGATTTTGGGATTCATTGCGATTTTTGTCATAAAGTGGCCGATGTCTATCTCAACGCGTCGACAGGGTTGCCTTATTCAAACGCCCCCGGCGTGCTGTCTATGGATGTCCGCCGGCCTTTTCCCGAATCGGAACGCCACCAGCTCTTCTTCGGCACCTTCGATGACGATAACGAGCCGCTGGAAGATACATACCTGCCAATCATTGAAAAAAGTCAATGGTGTGCCACCTGCCATCAGTTCAGCTTTTGGGGTACACCCATCTACCAGAGCTTTAAAGAGTGGCTGGAAAGCCCCTACCCCTCCATGGGCGTGGAGTGCCAGACCTGCCATATGCCATCGGATGGGATCATGACGAATGTGGCTCCCGGCATGGGAGGGGTAGAACGCGATCCATCAACCATTCATGCCCACAGCATGCCCGGTGCTGCCAGCCAATCACTGTTGCAAAATACTGTCACCATGAGTCTGACCGCTCAAGTGAAAGCTCCGGCGGTTGAGACCACCGTAACTATCACAAACGCCATGGCGGGTCATGATGTACCTACCGACCACCCGGGGCGCCATATGATTTTAACGTTGATAGCCACAGATAGTACCGGTACGAACTTGCCTCAAACCAGCGGTCCGGTAGTGCCGTTTTGGGGAGGCGCTCAATCCGGCTTGCCCGGTAAAGCGTACGCCAAGGTGCTGCAAGATGCGGTCAGCGGGGAGTATCCGGTGGTCAGTTATTGGAAACAGGCGTTTATCCTGAGTGACAACCGTATTTCCGCCTTCGAAAGCGATCAATCCGTGTATGGCTTCCTGGTGCCTCAAGCCGGAGATACAATTACAGTCACTGCCGAGTTACTTTTCCGGCGTAATTTTCAGGATGAGATGGATGAACGGGGTTGGGGTGTGCAGGATATCGTAATGGTCACCCAGAAAATAACCCTGACCATCCCGGCTTATACGATCATTTATTTGCCTTTTGTGGTGGATTATTAGGGATCAGGTATCCGGCAATTATGAATAAGGTAATTGGGAAGCTTGATATTGTAATATTGGATATTTATGATAAATTCCAATTCCTGATACCAAATCACCAATTACTTTTATATTAGGAAAACGGGAACGCAGGAATTTTATCTATATAATCCTGGTGCTTTCAATGAGGCACGCGATCGAATGAATTCGACAGGCTCCCTTCGACAGGCTCAGGAGCGGAAACCCTCTGGCTAAATCTATTGTGCGAACGATGGATTTTTTACTGATAACTGAATTCTTATCGCTTACTGCTCAAATCCAATAACGATACACCTGATACCGTTTATAGATTTCTGCCCCCATTTTTTCTGCCAGGGCTGGTGTATAAGGATTATCGTCGGAGGTGAGTGACAGGTCTGCCCATCGATAACCCTTCGCCATGGCACGCTTTGCCAATTCATCAAACAGCAAGATGCTTACCCCGCGCTCCCAATACTCCGGCAGCACCAATACACTTTTTACCGCCAGGCATTGCGGTTGGCGGCGCATATACCACAACAGTGATACATAATTCCATGGATAGCGCAGCCCATTGGCATGGATAAATGCTTCATTGAGGTTGGGGATTCCGGCGAACCACCCCACGGCTTGACCTTCTACTTCAGCAAACAGGACTAACTCCGGATCGGCGATATCCTTAAAAGGTTCCAGGCTGGCTAGCAATGCCTCCCGCTGCCAGGGGATGAAATCGGGTAAATGCCTCAGAGCGCGATTAAGGAGGGTGTGAACTTTATCAATCTCATCATCCCAGTGTTGCAAATCGCTGCCCCGTACTTGAATATTGCGGTTCCGGCGCACCCAATTCGCCAGGCGCGAGAGGCGCTGCAGGGCAGGTGTATCGATCAATTTTACAGCGTATGCCAGGTTTTTGCCCCGCGCCGGTGAAAAGCCGAAGTTCTCGAAGAAGGATCGATAATACGGGGGGTTGTGCCCGCATAAAAGAGCAGGAGGCTGGTCATAACCCTCGATAAGCACACCGTAGCTATCTTCATAATCCAGGTTGAAGGGACCAAAAAGCGCTTTTAATTGGCGGTGTTTTGCCCAATTGATGGCATACTGGAACATCGCCCGTGCCACAGCCTCATCATTCACACACTCAAAAAAGCCGATCATGCAATCACTCGTGCCGCGTTGTTGATTGGTCACATGGTCTTCGGCGCAGCAGATTGTGCCCACCGGTTTACCATCACGCCAGGCGATAAAAAACTCGGCTTCACCGCGTTTAAAGAAAGCGCCTTGTTGGGGGTTGATAACCTTGCGGCGCTCCGGTATCAGGGGCGGCACCCACAAGGGATCACCGCGATAGATACGCCAGGGGAATTGCAAGAATATCCGCTGTTCCCGGTTGGAGCGCATGGGATGAATTTCGATGGCGTTCATGCCGCTTTTTCGGGGGTGATAGCTCTTCTGGTCTCTAATTCGCGATTGACCTCAGAGAAACGTTCACGATCCAGGGGGTATAACACCGCAAACAAGATGCCCAAGAATAAGATCACAGATGGGATGGGACCAATCACGATGCGGATACCCAACATCGCATTATCTGGTTGGTTAATGGCATTCGGCACATACCCGGTGGCATCCAGCACTAGCAAAACCAACGGAATAGCCAGCGAAGAGGCGATCTTTTGCATTAACGTCACCAGGCTGTAGAACATGCCCTCATGCCGCTCGCCGGTATTCAACTCATCCCATTCGATGGCGTCGGGGATGATTGCCCAGGGTAGCACGTGCGCCGCGCCCACGCCGATGCCCGCCAATACGCACAACCCCAGCAACAAGTTGAAGGGGGTCGCTGCATTCAGGCTGATCAATACCATCAGCACCGTGGCTAAAAAGGCGCTGCCAAAGATGTACGCCTTGCGTTTATTCCAGCGCCGTGAAATCCATTCCCATGCCGGCAGGGCAAAAATGGCTACCACAAAAATCACGCCCATGATCAAATCGGATTGCTCTTCTTTATACATGACATACTTGATGAAGTAAAGCAGCGTGGTTTGCAGGATATCCATGCATATCCAGGTCGCCAGGAAGATGCCGGCGCTGAAGATGAAAGGACGGTTTTTGAAGGCGGCGCGCAGTGATTCCTTGATGCCGGGTTGCTCCTGCTGCATGAATTCCTGGCGCTCGCGAGTACCGAAAAATGTGACCAATAATGGCAAACCGCTGGCGATGCCGAAGATGATACCCATAGTCATTACCCGGTCGGCGTTTTGTGGAGAAAAACCGTTAACGATCATCAAGGGGATGGTAAAGGCGATCAGGCTGCCGAGAATAGAGAAAAACATACGGTAGGTGGTGAGGGCAGTACGCTCATCGTAATCGGAGGTCAGTTCGGGTGTGAGCGCATAGAAGGGCATATAGGTGAAGGTTGCCGCCGAATCGAAGAGTACATACGCCAGGGCGTAATAGATGACCAGGGCGGTGGTGCTGGTGAAGGGCGGACGCCACCACAACAACATGAACGCAATGGCAAAGGGCAAGGCGCCAAAAAGCAAAAAGGGTCTGCGCCTGCCCCAGCGGGTACGAGTGCGGTCGGAGATGTGCCCAATGAATGGGTCGTTGAAGTAATCCCAGGTACGTCCGACGAAGATGGCAATGGCGGCAATGCCCGGAGAGATACCCACCACGTCTGTCAAGAAGATGGCGAAATAAGCGGCGGCAATGGTGGTGGTAAGGCTAAAACCGGTATCGCCGATGCCATAGGCGAATTTGGTGCGGCGGGAAAGGCGTTCAGCCATTTGTGTGACCCTCCGTTTCTTGGAATGGATAATGCACACTGATTCGACGAAATTCGATGAATAATGATATCACGGATGCTGTATTACCCCTGATAAATCAATCCCAATTCTATCGTTGCCCAGGTGGATACGATAATACGATTCATATCCATGAATTTTCTTCAAATCAACCAAATCATTGACCGAATCAGCGAATTTTACCTCGTCGATAACCTTTTGCATTAACTCAAACCAAATGTCATCTTGACCTCAAGCTTAACTTTGATTATACTAATTCTCACTAAAATGGATATGCCGAAGTGGCGGAACTGGCAGACGCGCACGACTCAAAATCGTGTTCCTTCGGGAGTGAGGGTTCAATTCCCTCCTTCGGCACCAATAATCTTCTTGAGTGCAAAACCAGGTTTGCAGTGATAGGTGGCAGCCCTGGTTTTTTTGATATTTACTTAAGTTGTGGATTAATCCAGTTTCACCCTAACGAAATTGAAGGGTCGTCCATGGATGTTCGGGGTATTACTCCCTGATATTTCATCTATAATTATATAACTGTCTGATCAGGGAGATACCTTGGCATGTTTTCGACCCATTATTGTCCTTCTTTTCAATCGATCCTTATTTGCGGTATCCGAATCCGCTGGCACTAATACGCCTGCGATTATTATGCATGAACCATAATTCCTCATGTCAAATGGCGAGTCCAGGAAAAATAAAAAGCCTGATAAATTCCTGCGTCAACGATCAGCCCTCACCTGCCTGGGGTTGTCCCAAAAGAAGGCTGTAACTCTGAGCGAAGCGAAGAGTCTTTACATTACATATATAGATGTTTCGCATCGCTTCGTGAAACACATTTCGTGCAACACGACAATTTTAACTTTTAAGACAATCCTCAGGTGAGGGTGAGGTGGGGATGTTCGGAGAACAGAAGGGGTAGGAAATTTTTTTCGGTGTGACTGTTATCGAAAGGAAATGATCATATGTCGAAGCAATCTTTACACATACTTTTAGCTTTACTTATCGCCATTATATCTGTCGGTTTTATGTTATTTGGATTGCAAGAAACAGGGCAAGCTGCCAATCACCCAGCCGGACAAAATAGCCAAACGGCTGTATTTACGATAGATAGTCCTCCGATTTATGTAACTGCCACCCATTCATTGAATATTGTGGGGAATAATGCTTATCTGTTTGGTGATTTTTCTGACACCAGATATAAGAAATTTGATACCATCCAAAAAAAATGGACTAATCTATATAGCTCCAATATAGTCACTTCGACGAGAGTGAATTATGCCTCGGGTGTGATGACAGATTGTATCTTTATCATGGGGGGCGCCAGTGTTAGCTCTACGCAGACATCAGATGTGTGGAAATTCACTCCCTCTACCAATGCCTGGACGCGGGTAGATACCGAGCTGAGTACTCCGCTATCTGGAGGCAGAGCGGGCGGCACGTTCAGCGCGGCGTCTTTGACCGGGAAATTTCTTGCTTTTGGCGGCGCGCCGTCGGGATACATGGGTGAATCGTATGTCTGGTTATATGACCAGGCTTTTGGTTCCTGGACCACAAATGCTATATCCAATCCGCAGGGTCCTCGGAATGGACATTCTGCCGGGGTATTGAGTAATACGTTATATCTGGCGGGCGGCGAGATCTCCGATCCGGATGCCTTCATTCAAACGGCGCCGTTGAATGGAACATCTTTTTCAAATGTAGAAATTTTTTCACCAAGACGTCCCGATATGCGCAGAAATCAAGCGGCTGTCTTTTTGCCTTCGGAAAATTCTTTTTATATTATGGGAGGTATAAACCTGACCACCGGCGTTGTTATGACGGATGTTTGGAAATATGCAGAAAATGGCTGGAGTGAAAAGGATCCGCTTCCCGAACCACTGATAAATATCAACGCAGTCGGGTGGTTTTACAGCAGTCCGGCAAATAAATCCGGAATTCACCATGATGGTGGCTTTGAGATGTTAATCGTTGGGACCCCATTAACCGGCAGCCAGCAAACCAGTTATGTGTATGATCTCCATGAATATGAACAAATCGCAATCCCAGCCGTTATTGAGTATCCGGTTTACCTGCCTATAATCATTCGTAATTAGTGTATTTGATACCAATTGATACAAAACCAAACCTCCCCATCTCCGGTGAAAGACGCAGCCAGAGGGGGAGGTTTTGGTAATGACGAAAAATAACAAATATGGAATATCATATATAATAGATAAATAATTATTGGTTTTATCCTGGAGAGAGTTATGCACTCACTAGACCGAGTATTAGCAATCATATTGGGCGGCGGCGTAGGGCGGCGTTTATACCCGCTCACCCGCCTGCGCGCCAAACCGGCAGTGCCAATTGCCGGTAAATACCGCCTGATCGATGTGCCGATCAGCAATTGCATCAACTCCGGCATCCATCATATTGCCGTACTCACGCAATTTAATTCGGTTTCACTGCATCGTCATATCACCCAGACCTATTCCTTCGACGCGTTCCATCGTGGTTGGGTGGATATTCTGGCGGCGGAGCAAACCCCAGCTTCCACCGATTGGTACCAGGGCACGGCTGACGCGGTGCGTAAACAGCTCTTCGAGATCAAAACGACCGGCGCGACGCATGTCCTCATTCTGGCGGGTGACCACCTATATCGCATGGATTATGCTGCCCTGGCGCAATACCATTGGAAAAACCGGGCGGAGATCACCGTGGCGGTTCAACCTGTTCCGGAGGAAGGGGCTTCGCGCTTTGGATTGTTACAGCGGAACCCGCAGGGACGCATCACCTCCTTTGTGGAAAAACCAAATGACCCCCAGGTGTTTACACAATTCGCCACCAGCGGCAACCCGCAGCGCCCATTCCTGGCTTCGATGGGTATTTATATGTTCAAAACTAATGTACTCATCGATCTGCTGGAGAACTCCACCTACGATGATTTCGGCGGGCAGATCATCCCCAATGCCTTGCAAACCCATACAGTGTATGGTTTTGATTTTGATGGTTATTGGGAAGATATCGGAACCATACGGTCATTTTATGAGACGAATCTGAGTCTCACCCGCCCCAATCCGCCGTTTACTTTGTACGACCCGCTACGCCCAATCTACACCCGCCCGCGCTTTCTACCAGGGGTAATCATCGATGGGGCAACTTTGCATAATGTGCTTCTGGCCGATGGCTCAATTCTCCATCGGGCAGAAATAAACGATTCGATTATTGGATTGCGCAGCCAAATATGTGATGATGTGCGCATATCTAATTCCATCATCATGGGCGCGGATTTTTATAAAGACCCTAATCCCTCGCCAGACGCAGATATTCCCCTGGGGATCGGCAAGGGCTGTCAGATCGAGGGGGCGATCATCGATAAAAATGTGCGCATGGGTGAAGGCGTGGTGATACGCCCATTCTCACCGGGCGTCGACCGGGATGAGGGCGATTGGGTGGTGCAGGACGGTATCGTGGTGGTGCCCAAATCCACTCAGTTGCGCCCGGGGACATATATTGGGCCGGACAGTTAATCATCACCGAGAATACTGTGACCACACTCGCGCTCTTTCGGTCTTTTTTTCTATGCCTGCCGGTGGTAAACCTCTTGCCCCTCAAAAAAGGTCATGACGACACGGGCATTGTGAATATCTTCGGCGGGGATATCGAATAGATTCTTGTCCAGCACGATGAAATCGGCTTTTTTCCCTATTTCCAACGAGCCAGTGATATCTTCCAGGAAGTTCGCGTAGGCGCCATTGATCGTGTAGCTGGCGATCATATCTTCCAATGATACCGCCTCCGAGGGGTTCAACGCGATATCATATTCCGGATGGCGAGTGATCACCTCTCTGGTGCACTTGCGGGTAATGCCTGCCTCTATAGCGTCTAATGGATTGGGCGGTATGGTCACATTGTAATCGCTGGCAGAAGCGACCACCACACCACAATCAAAAAAGCTCTTCATTGGATATTGCCTGTCTGCTCGTTCCTGTCCCAGGTAATCCACCATTTGAAAATAGTGGCAATCCACAAGGAACCAGAAAGGTTGAACTACCGCCACCACGTTTAGATCGGCGCAGCGTTGAATATCCTCCGGGTTAACCACATGCAAATGGGTGATGATGTGCCGCCAATCCCCGGGACCATTTTGATTCCGGGCATAGTCAAAGCCATCCAGGGTAACCCGCGTGGCGGCATCGCCAATCGAATGCACGTGGATTTGAAAGCCGGCTTTTTCCAAAGCGGCGCACATGGCGTTGTATTTTTGCGCCTCCCACACCGGATCGCCGCGCGAGTGGGGTTTATGGGAATAAGGTTGTTCCAGGTAGGCTGTCCCCCCTTCGATGACGCCGTCCATGAATATCTTGGCGGTGGTAATCTCAAACCATTTGCCTTTTTCCTGATCACGGGTTTGAACCAATTCTTCGATGATAGTCAGGTCGTCGGTTGGTTCGACCCGCAAGGCGCCGCGAAACCGGATGGTCAGCTCGCCGGAGGTTTGCAGTTCCCGCAGAGCCTGCAGGTCGTTGGAGCCAACGTCGATGCCCGGGACATGCACCGTGGTGATGCCGTAGGAATGCGCCATATTCTGGAAGAATTTCAAGCCTTCCATACGCTGGGCAACCGTGTATGCCGGGATGGTATCTTCCACCAGATTGGCGGCGGTTTCGCGTAATGTGCCGTTGGGGTTACCGTTTTCGTCTTTCTCGATGATACCGCCCTCCGGGTTGGGGGTATCCCGGGTGATGCCTGCCATTTGTAGGGCTTTGGAATTTACCCAGACGCTGTGGTAATCCTCCGACCAGAGAACGATGGGGATATCAGTTGTCAAACCGTCCAATAATTTTTTATCAGGACCTTGGGGCGGGAAGAGCGGGCACATCCAACCGCCGCCCAATATCCCCGGCAGGCCGGGGTGGGCTGCCATGAAATCGAGGATAGCTTTTTTGTACTCATCCACTGATTGCAAGCTATGCAGCATAACCTCGAATATCTCAAAGGTGCCGTCTACGGCGTGGTTGTGGGAGTCGATGAAACCGGGCAGCGTCAGCTTGCCCTGCAGATCGATGACGCGGGTTTGGTCGCCGATATATTGGGCAGCGCCTTTGTCATCGCCGATGTAGACGATAGTATCGTCCTTGACTGCCATGGCAGACGCGACGGTACGGTTTTTATCGACAGTGTAGAGGATGCCGTTGGTGAGGAGAAGGTCTGAGGGTTTCATAGGTTGTATCGCCTTTTTTGTTGTTTATTTATTTGCACGGATTTTGACCACAATTCTGTATCCTCCCATATTAAAACATAATCATAATATACTTATGAATGTCATTATATCATGCAGTAATTTGCACATCTTTCTCATAAAAAGATACCTTTTCTGGTATTTTACCAAACTGTCCTTCAAATATTTCCCTGTACACGACAGTAAAATTGGGGGGAAGGAGGAGGATTCTTGGCTTCCTGATTTCTTACCTTCCTTAAAAAGTGTTTTTTTGTCAGGAATTAAAATAAGGATGCCTCTGCGCCGCCAGGTTGACTAAATAACTCCCAAAATGTGGATATGGCATACCTGCGATTTCCGCTGAAAGTACAGTGCTGGTATCGGGGCTGAAATCGGGGTTATGGTTCACATCCAGCACGTAGAACGTATCATCCTGCATGCGGATGTCAAAGCGGGCGTAATCACGGCAATTGGTTGCCTGGTAGGCTGCCAGAGATACGGCATCCAAAGCGGCTTGCTGCCCGGGGGATAACGATGCCGGCAGTTTCAATTCGATCAAGTTATAAGCTGGCGATGAAGGCTCGAATTTGGAATCGTATGTGCACAACCGGTCTTGCGGCTGGCTGAAGGCGGAAAAATCCATTTCGGCAGTCGGGAGTACATGCAGTTCGCCGTTGCCTATCACGGTCACGTGGAACTCGCGCCCATCGATGAACTCTTCCACGATCGCCGGTTGATCAAAGATATCCCGTACAAATTGAACACGCTGTAACAATTCTTTTTCGGACCATACTAAAGATTCGGGGGTAATACCGTAACTGCAATGCTCCAAAGCCGGTTTAACGATGGCCGGGTAAAGATCCCAGCCATCAGGCTGGGCGGTATTGAAGATTTCCCAAATGGGGGTAGGAATATGATACTCATCCAGCCGGCGTTTTATACGCCGTTTATCCCGGCCTAAATTCAAAGCTTGCGAGTCGGCGCCGGTAAAGATGAATCCCAGTTGTTCCAAACATTGGGCGATCCGGTCATAGCTGTTGGGTTTCCCCGGAAATTCCTCGCACCAGTTAAAAATCACATATTCCGCCGGGTTGTATCCCCCGATCAGTTTTTCGAGTTCTTCATTTATCAGACATGCTTGCACCACAGGATGACCCAGGGAGCAGAGCCCATTGTGTAAATTATTCGATAATTGGATAACACTGTCGATTGTTTCGGTGGTCCACTCGGGATCGAGGTTGTAAAGCAAGATGACGGGTAAATCGGTACGACAGCGCGTAAAATCCATGGTCGCCTTTAGTAAAAATGATATTCCCCGATAAAATCATACGCCAGCCAATCCATCCGTTTTCCTTCAAAACCTCCGATATTATTTAACTGTTCGTTTTCAAAAATCATTCAAAAAAGACGAGATGATCTTCTATGATATTGTATTGACTGATATTTGGCGTTCGTTTGATGCCAAACGGCGAGAAAAAATTATACAGTAATTTTCCAGGAATGTAAGGGAATTGGTGAGTAAATTCAAGGCGAGGTGGTATCGGTGGGGAGTAACTCGGGGGTGGGGCTGGGAGAAGCCCCGGCAGCGCCTTCCAGCCGGTCGCAAATGCCTTCACTGTCGGCGACAATCCCCATAAGGATTGAATCATCCGGGTAGGCGGCGCGTACCTGGTTCAATATCGGGCGTGCCTGGGAGCAATAATTCTCATTTTCACGACTCAAGAAAGCCAGCACCGTGCCATACTCTACGTAGTAATATGCCACGGTAAGATTGGTCAACGGCAACCCCTCGACCGCCACGCTGCTTTCCAGCAGCATGTTATCCACCAGGTTTTGGGCGGCTTCGTTTTCCTCCGCCGTGCATCCGACCACGCAGCATTGCAGCACAGGCATAGCGCCTTCGTAGTTACGTGAACGGATGTATATAATGCCTAATTGACCGTAGGTATTGGCATTGGTCGGATCAAAACTCAGACCTTTTTCCGCATTGACAGCGGCAATAAAGAACTCACCCTGCTGAGAATAAACTTTGGCAATTTCGATATAGGGGGTTGAATTTTTTACCCCGATTTGGGAGTTTAAATTGGCGGCGCGGGCGAAATATTCCAGTGCACGATCGTACAGTTTAAGGCTCGTATAGTTACGGCCAATGTATACGTATAAAAAGGTGAGATTGGGATTGATCTCGGCAGCTTTGAGGTATTCTTTAATGGCGCTGTTATATTGCCCGATGGATTCGAGCACTGTGGCATATACGCGATGGGCATCCATCGAATCAGGCGCCAATGCCACCGCCTGAGCGGCATATTGTTCTGCTTGAGTCCAGTTTTGTTGATCAAGCAGTACTTCCGCATAGAACGCCAGACTCAGTTCATTATCATTGTCAAGCTGATATGCTTGCAACGCTTCGTTCTGCGCTTCAGTGAGGTAAGATTGGCGTTCGTCTTCGGTAATCAACGAGCTGGAAGCATTCCAGTCCAACACAAAAGCGCGGATGGCGCGCACATTACTACTCTCAGGATCAAGCGCCAAGGCTTTATCGATGGAATCGAGCGCCTGGGTGAGGCGTTCCTGGCGATCGGCATCGTTACTCAACAAGCTGGAGGAATAGGTTTGAATGCGCGCCAGATTAGCCCAGCCTTGCGCGTTGTTGGGGTCCACCTCCAGGGCGCGTTGATAGGTATCGATGGCGTCGTAACTGGGCGGCGTGGGCGAGGGCGGGTCAGGGTCATCCAGCTTGCCGGCTTGAAAATAAGCTTCTGCCTCTTCGAAATAGGATGCCGCCGAACGCGTGGCGGTTGGTGTGGGCAGGTAGGGCGAGACGATTTCGCCGCGTTGTAAGCTTAAGAGTATCCACGCCCCTGCCAGGATCAAACCGATCAGGATCATGATGCGAATGGCGTTGGGGCGCTTTTCCGGTCGAAACGTGGGCAATCGACCAACCAGAGGCTGCTCAATATCCGATTTCATGGCGTGGGTGTGATCTCTTCAGTCGCTTCAGGCGTCTCTTCTGCTTCGGGTTCGCCAACTGATTCCATGCATAAGTCCAAACCGGCGTTGGCGTTATCTACCGCCAATTGGTAATCCGGTACACCGGTGAGCAATGCCTGAAAAACCGGGATAGCTTCACCGCAGCGGTTATTTTTCGCCAGGGCAAACCCATAGAACCAATAAAATTGCGCCGAGGTGCCGTAATCCAGCGGCATCCCCTCTACAGACGTTCCATCGGATGTGACGCCGCCGCGCACCGCCAGTTCGAGTTCCGGAATAGCTTTCCCGAATTCCTGGTTGCGGTAATACATGACGCCCAGATTGCCATGTAATTTTGCGTTGGAGGGGTCTACACTCACCGCTTGTTCGGCATGTTGGGCAGCTTTCCCATATTGCCCTTCATTAGCATACGCCAGAGAGGCTTCGGTGAGCGAATCGGGGTCATTGGGGTTGAGCGCATAAGCCGTGAGCAATTCTTCTACAGCCAGGTCATTATTGCCTTGAAGTTTGTAGGCATAACCTAAGCTAAGGTGCAGATCGGATATCTTGTCGTTAATCGCGATGGCAGTCTTGAATTCATTAATGGCTTCAGGCAGATTTTCTTCGCCTGTGCCAAGCAATACCAAACCACGAGCGCGGTGCACTTCAAGCAGGTTGGGATCAAGGTCGCGTGCCTGCCGTGAATGTTCGATGGCGTTATCCAGGTCTTCGATATCACCCTGGTTAATGAGGAGTTCTGCATAATATGCGTGCGCTAACGCGCTGTTCGGGTCTAATTCCAGCGCTTTTTTTATCTGTGCCTCAGCCTCCAGGTAATCACCGGTGAAACTCAATGCCCAGCCATATACCGCATATGCCAAAGGATTATCGGAATTTTTTAGCAAGGCATTTTGGGTATTGACAATGGCATCCTCATATTCCCCTGAAAAGACTTGAATGCGCGCCAGTGATGTGAAATACGCCGGGTTGTTGGGATCGGAAGCGATTGCCTTTTCGTAAGAATCGATTGCCTGCGAAAGCTTTCCCTGGACAAAAAACTGCTCTGCTTCATTGACGAAGGATTCGGGGCTACGGGTGGTCGTAGGTGTTGGGATAAACAAGGGAGGCGTGGCAGGTACTACCACTTGATTAAAATATAAGGCAATCCCGATCAGGATCAATAACAAAAAGATTCGCCACGGGTTGGTGCGTTTCTTAGGACGACGCGCCATGCTCCATTTACTACCACGTAAATACATAAAATTATCATATCATTCGGGCGGAAAGCGCGTCAAGATGGGTTTGCAAGGCTTAATGAGATTCTTATTTATGGAAAAAACCGCTTTATGTTTGATCACGGCAGTTTGCGCATTGCCCGAACAATTGCAGCCAGTGACTTTCAATTTGGTAGCCGCTTTGCAGGCTAACCTTCTTCATCAATGATTCCATGGCTTCATTTTCCCCATTAAAAAAGGTTACCTTACCGCAACTCTGGCAGATCAATAAATGCTGGTGCCCTTCGGCTGCAGAAATAAATGCCTGGCAACCGCTGGGCTGGTGGACGCGCTGTACCAGTCCTAATTCTTCTAGTTTTTCCACGGTACGGTAAACGGTTACCAGTCCCATCCGTTTGTGTTGGGAGCGGCATATTTCGTAGATTTCCAATGGTGATAATGCGTGCTGACTGTTAGCCAGGGTCTCCACAACAGCCCGGCGGGTGTTGGTAGCCCGGTAGCCATTGGCTTGCAGGTTCCTTAACCATTCATGGGCTTTGGATGATTTTTGATTCATTATATTGCCTTTCGCCTGGTGATAGCCTGGTTAATCGCCTTTGCAGACCAGCCGATAATGAAAAACAGGGTGCTGGTCAATACAATGGCCGCGCCGGATGCCACACTTATGTAATAAGACAGATACAATCCGATCACGCCGGCGAATGATGCCAGAATGGCTGCAAGCAGCATCATAACCGGCAGGCGGCGGGTGAGCATATGCGCTGTGGCAGCTGGTGTAACCAGCATGGCAACCATCAGCGCCACCCCCACAGTTTGAAGGGAAACCACCACAGTCAGCGCGATCAGGATATAGAGCAAATAATCCAGGAGGTGCGCTGGCAAACGCAGGGTAGCTGCCAGAAGCGGGTCAAAAGAGAGTAATAGGAATTCTTTGTAAAAAAAGATGACGATCAGTAAGATAGCCCCGCCAAACGCGCCAATAAGCCACAGGTCAGAAGTTGAGACGGCTAAAACGTCTCCAAATAAAAAGTGCGCCAGATCGGCTGTGTAATTGCGCACGGTGGAGATCAAGGCAATGCCCAGGGCAAACATACCGGCGAAGACAATCCCAATGGCGGTATCCTCACGCATTTTAGCGGTTCGTATCAAGGCGCCGATTCCAAGCGCAGCAAAAACAGAGGTCGCCAGTGCCCACCAGAATAAAGGCCCCCGCGCCCCGCCCCCCACCAGATACCCCACTGCCACTCCGGGTAATATGGCGTGCGCCAGAGCATCTCCGAAAAAAGCCATGCCGCGCAGAACCACATACGCCCCCACCACCGCACACACCACGCCTACCAGCACGGCAGCGATCATCCCTCGCTGCATGAAGGGGTACTGCAAAGGCTGCAAGAGTAGATCCTGCAGGTAGTTCATATGTTTTCGTCCTCACAGCAGGAATCGCCAACTGCCAGCGTTTCAGCGCCAGAGGGTATCAGCCGGATATGTCCTCCAAAAGCCTCGATGAGATTTTCCCTGTTGAAAACCTGGCCAGGCTTCCCGTATCCAATCATATAACGGTTGAGCAGCATCACGCGCTCGAATTTCTCGCTTGCCAGGTGCAAATCGTGAGTGGATGCAAACACGGTGACACCTCGTTGTCGCAGTCCATCCATGATATGGAGAATATCCTCCTGTGAAGTGACATCTAACCCGGTGAATGGCTCGTCCATTAAGAATAATTCGGCTTCTTGCGCCAGGGCGCGGGCGATGAACATGCGTTGCTGCTGACCGCCGGATAATTCGCTGATCTGCCGTCCGGCGAGTTCTGCCATACCCACTTCTTTCAGACATTGCCGAACATACAACCAGTCTTTTTTTCCGGGCACTCGACCAACCCCCAGCTTACCGATACGCCCCATCATTACCACATCGCTCACATTGACCGGGAAACGCCAATCCACCTGGGAACGTTGAGGCAGGTAAGCGATACAAATATGACCGCCTGGTTTGTGACCATAGATATTCACTCTACCACTGGTGTAAGGTAATACACCGGCGATCACTTTAAACAGGGTCGTTTTACCAGCGCCGTTAGGGCCGATCACGGCAGCTCGCTGGCCGGTTTCCAGTTGAAAGGAGATATTATCCAGCACCAGCGTTGAATCATAGCGGACGGAAAGATCACTCACTTCCAAAAGTGGTGCATCAGGCCGGTGCTGTACGTGGTGTGGAAAGAATGTATTTGAACGGAATAAATTGATCATAGCATATTTACTTATCCCTCAATCTCATCCCCTCAATGGCGTAAAGACGGGGAAAAGGACGAGGAACCGAGGTGAAGTTTTATCTAAGTGCAGACACAATGGCGTTTACATTATAGCGCATGAAATCCAGATAATTACCAGCAGGGCCATCGGGTTCACTCAACGAACCGGTATAGAATGTGATCAATTGAACATGGGTATCTTCTGCTACACGCTGTGCTAGAGAAGGGTTCACCGAAACGCCTACAAGGACCGCCGGCACTCCCAGGTTGATAATGGCATCTTCCAGGGCAGCTAATTCCTGAGCAGACGGTTCTGCCAGGGAGGTATAACTGGGGATGACCGCCCCGATTTGCTCGAAACCGTATCGGGCAGCAAAGTAACCCAGGCATTGATGGTCGGTAACCAGAAGTCGGTTGGATAATGGCATTTTTTCTACTTGTTGACGCACCCAGGTATCCAACTCGGTCAGTTGCGCTTTGTATGCCTCCGCATTTGCCTGGTAAAGAGGCGCATTGGCGGGGTCTTGTTCAGCAAACGCTTGCTGGATATTGTCGACCCACACCATTACAAGATTGGGGTCCATCCATACATGTGGATCGATGCCTTCATGGGTATGCCCCTCTCCGTTTTCTTTTATTTCTTCACCTTCGTGATCTTGTTCACTTTCATGATCGTGACCCTGGGCTGTTTCGATAAATGGGATGCCCTCTGAAGCATGGATGACGACGGCTTTTGCGCCGGCGCTTTCCAATAAGGGCTCCAGGAATTCTTCCAGTCCGGCGCCATTGGCGATGACCAAATCAGCTTTCGCCAGGGTAACGGCGTCTTGGGGGGTGGGTTCAAAGCTGTGCGGGTCGATCCCGGTCGGTAATAAAGTGTGGAGTTGGATAGCATCACCGCCGATTTGCCGGGCGACATCTCCCACCAGGGTAGTGGTGGCGACCACGTTCAATTTTTTGGTTGTGGGAGGGGTTTTGGTCGGTTCTGCGGTGGAACACGCCGGCAGGGAAATGAACAAAATTGCCAATAGGGAGAGAGAAAAGTATTTTTGGTATCGCATGATGAGCCTCGTAATGATAATGAATATCATTATCATTATATCATAATAATGGAGATTTCGAGATAAGGTAATGGTGATAAGGGATATATTATTTTTTATTGGTGAGGCGAGATGAGTAAGACGAATAACTCAATCCTGAACGATTGCGCTTGACAATTATAATAATTCCTTGTATTCTGAATAAGCTTCCTATTTTTCCTTCTTTATTACTGTGTAAAATTATGCGCCTTATACCTTTACTTAGGTATTTTTTGATTGAATGACCACAGCCTCGTTCTCAAGAATCTGATAAAAAAAGCGAACATTAGAATCATTGCCAAATTCCAGAAATGAAAGGAAACACCACGATGAAAACAACGTTTTGGATTCGGAGAGTTTTGTTATTAAGTGTATTCATACTTCTGCTGGCTATTCCGGGCAATACAGATGCGAGTTTTTTCATTGGCGGTCCATTGATCATATCCGCGGACAGCGAGCAGGAAGTTTCCCCCAGTATTGCCTATAACAATCAACATCTTGAATACCTGGTGGTGTGGTATAACGATCGGGCGAGCTGCGATGATATCCGCGCCCAGCGAGTATCGGTTACCGGTGAATTAGCCGGTTCTCCTTTTTATATCTCTGCCGGGTGCAATCTCGACCGGCGTTTCCCGGATGTGGTTTATAACAGCGTCCATGACCAATATCTGGTGGTATGGGAACAATACGATCCGGGTACGACATGGTATAGCATTCAGGGGCGGCGCGTTTCTGGCAGCGGTCAGTTATTAGACGCCACCGATATCACCATACGCAGCGCAAGCAATCTCTATACACCCACGAGGCCAGCTGTAGCGTACGGTTCTACATCCGACCGTTACCTGGTGGTGTGGGCAGAAACCTGGCACCCCACACCCATCACGTATGACATCTATGGACAGGCGATCGATCATAATGGTAATCTGGATGGCAGCCGATTTTCCATTACAACGGGTACAAAAAGCAAAGAAGAACCCGATGTGGCTTACAACCAGCATACTAATCGTTTTCTGGTGGTGTGGCAAGAGATTACTGGTATTCCCTACTGTATCTACGGGCAGCAAGTGCACAACGATGGAAGTCTATACCAGAGCGTGATCACGATTGCATACTATATTGTCTCATCAATATCTCCCGCAGTAGCGGCGATCCCAACCTCACCCACTAATGAGAAATTCCTGGTAGTTTGGGAACTCTTATATGATACAAACGACCATGATATTTACGGTCAGTTGGTGGGAGAAGATTCAACAGCTTATCCCGATATTTATATCAGTGTTACCACCTTGGATGAAACCAGCCCTGCAATAACGGTTTCGGAAGATAATCTCACGTATTTTGTAGCCTGGCGATCTTCAGAAGGTGTAATGGATAATCCGATTAAAGGCACGGCGATTTCGTATAGCGGGGCATTCGTGGGGGGTGCCATTGAAGCTCCCGGTGTGGATGCCAATTATCCCGCTTTAGCGGTCGGACCGACCAGTGATATTCTGGCCGTCTGGCAAGACCAACCCGTTGGGGCAACAAACACACATCTCTTTGGGCAATTATTGGGTAACCTGGTATTCCTACCCATAATCTTGCGTGATTAAGGTGATATATGCGAATCATCGATATGCAGACCTGGTCAAGGCGTGAGCACTTCAGGGTGTTCAGCGCATTCGACCACCCTCACTTTAATATGTGCGCTGATGTAGACCTGACCAAATTTTTACCGTTTGTGAAGCATAATGACATTTCTTTTACTGTCGCCGTAGTTTATACCATTTCCCGCATTGCGAATGAAATCCCCGAATTCCGCTATCGTATCCGCGGAGAAGAAGTGGTGGAACATGCCATCGTCCATCCATCCACCACCATTCTTGTAGATGAAGAGTTATTCAGTTTTTGTTATTTTAGATATCAAAAAGACTTTTCGAATTTTTCAGCGGATGCTGCCGAGCAAATAGCAAGAGTAAAAGCGCACCTCACTTTACAGAACGAACCTGGGGATGATGCTTTATATATGACAGCTATTCCCTGGGTTTCGTTCACAAGCTTCATGCATCCCATGCATTTAAACCCGGTGGATTCTATTCCCCGCTTTGCCTGGGGAAAATTCAGCAGTGAAGCTAATGCCATCAAGATGCCGTTGAGTGTACAAGGTCATCACGCCCTTATGGATGGCATTCACATGGGTAAATTTTATATGCTCATGCAGGAGGCATTAAACCAACCCGAATGCGTATTAAGATAAATACTATCCTTTATTTCTATTACTACCCAGATGGTAATAATTTATACAGCTTGACTGGTTGGCGCCTGCATCATGATGCGGCGTAGAAACAGAGTGCCATTCAAGGCGATTTGTGTTCCGGTTGCCAATAAAAGCGGGGCTAAACCCAAAGATGCCAATAAGGCTGAGTCAAATGAATTCAATAATATTGCCAGGGCATAGGAACAACCCCACCCAAGTAATGAAAGTAGGGAATATTTCCCTAATACCTGTTTATCCCTATAATACAACTTGACAAAAAAAGCCCGTAGTACTCCAAAAGCTGCACCGAATATAAACAAAGCTGTCGCAATCATAATATTCAACCGTGCCCCGGTAAGGAGAATAAAAAAGAATAACATAATCAAACTTAACCCGGCAGACAACAGCAGAGAACGAGGTTGAATGCGGCGTTCTTTGAAATACAAAAGCAACATCAACACCGTCAGCGCGATCGTAACCCCGGAAAAAACAACATTTAGGATTCTGAGAATGATATCCATGATGCACCTAAAAATCATCTATAGCACTGGAAATTTCATCTCCCCCTATAATATCGGCTTCACCAAGAGAAGAAGATTTGACATCGTGCTGAGGCTTTCTCATCAGGCGTTCAAGCTCTTCTATTATTTTCAGATATTCCTTGTGTAATTTCATCATTTTCTTATGTTCTCGATAATAATATTCCCACCAGGGGCGATCGTTTTCTGTTACATAAATAACCTCATCCGTCTTTGGGTCAATCACTGGGACTAATCCCTTTTTCGGCTTGTTCGAGACTATATTATCCATATCGATTCTAAAAATATCTTCAAGGTCTTGATCAATATCCGCTTGATCAACTTCATCCACAGGCACTTGTTCTTGATCCACATCCCTTGATAATGTTTTGCCAGGGGATTCTTCAACCTGCGGTGTTTCCACAGTGTTTTGACTTTCCGGCATTGGCGCAGACTCCGAGTAATCTACAAATGTTTCGGTTGACTGGTCATGAACTGGTTTTGAACTGGGAGTAGCGGTCTGAGTGGGTTGAACGCCGGAGGGCGGTTTGGGGACTTGTTCGACTAACTCGGCAGTGATTACCACAGGTTTTGAAAAATCAATTTCGGTGGGATTTTGCCCGGCTATGGCATCGTCCTTTCCACCGATAAGGATTCCCTCCACTTTAGTGACTATGATGGTCTTTCCGGAGGGTAAGGTGATTTGCCTGGGATAACCATCGGGACTTGCACCTATGAAACTATCTAACCCCGTTTCATCGAGTGAAATTTTATCGGTGCGTGAGGTTCCCAATGGTACCATACCGAGTTCTTTCAATATAATGATCGCGTCATCACCATCGAATACGCGTTGTTCGGGATTCATAAACTGGCCGCCTATCGGTGTACTGGCTTTGGCTTGCGGTATATCTTCGTCATATGAGGGACGTATTTCGGTTGGGCTGCCTTTCATAAATTCGTCAGCCCATCTATCGGTCTCATTTTTTTCAGGGGTAGAGATTTTTTCTGCATTTAGCAAGGAACCCATATCAGACATGGATGTGATCATATCGATGGCACTGGCAGCCACTTGATCCTCTTCCGGTTGGTTTTCCCCCGATTCAAATATTGTTTCCGGCTTAGCTAAATTGGCTTGTTCGATAGCGCCTCCATCCTTTCCGAAGTCTGTAATTTCCTTGGCAACAGTGCTTCTCTGGCGAAGCCAATCCACCAATATCCATGTGCCTAACAATCCGGTGGTTAGCGCAGCACCAGCCACTGCCCGGGCTGGTGTTGGCGGCAGGCTTTCGGGTCCGGATATTATTTCCTCGATCTGTCTTAGCGTAAAATTGGTTGGAAGGCCGACATCCCCCGGAGAAGAAGGAAAATCACCGCTTTCCTCCCCCCCGAAATCCTCCACACCAGCGCCGCCGCTTTTCACTGGGGGAACAACTTCGATTTCAGACGGACATCTCTCGGGAGGTAAAACGCAAGAGGTCAATACCTTATCCGGGCAAAAGGGTCCGCACTGCTCCACATCGAAGCTGGAATAATCAACGGGTTCGGTGCACATATCATACCCTTTAGGACAGATGCAATGGTTAGTGCCGTCATAATATCCCCCTACATCGAAGCAATCCTCCTGCACACAGCCGATCGCTGAGAGGCGGTCCCAGACGAAACCCGGCGGGCATTTAGGCGATTGCGCCTGCACCGGGTTGACAAGCCACCAATAACTCGCGGCCAAAACGATAAGTAACCCTATGATGATGAAATATCGCTGAATACGATTACCCCACTGGCTATGCCCCCGAGAATTCCGAAATAGCCTGGTGCCCATATGGGCCTCCTTCCAAAAACTCGGCTGACAGTTGGATATTTTCAATTATACAAAGAATTATCATCCAATTCAATATACTGACAACATAGGTGTTTCTGTTAGGATAACTTTAGAGTTCACTTTTCAAGTTTGGTTTACATCAATTCAACGATGACTTGACATACCTATTAAATGGCTGTATGCTGGTTTGAGTGCAGGGTCAGGCGTTGTCGGGCAAGTGGGTTTGGTTATTGGTAATCCAAAATGGGAATGTAAAACGATATATTGCAATGGATTAGCCCCCAATTATTGAATAGAGGTTCTTAAAAAAAAAATTCTTTTATACATAGCCAGTTGGGTTATCAAATTCTATAGGATTACGAAAGAAAATGACGTGAATAAACAGACTTAATTGACGTATCCTACCGATAACGCAAGCAGAAATTTGTACCGGCATGAACTTATTACAAAAATCGCCCTCTTTGGACCCTGGTTGGCGTGACGATTTTTATCACCGGAGTGAACATTGCCGAAATTGTAACCATCAGTGAAAAATACCATGCGGCGACCTCACCTGAGTTAAAACAGCAGCTGCTCGCAGCGGGTTAGGGAATGTTGGCAAGTGATATGTGGATAAACACGGGTTCAATTATCCGGAGAATATTGATGGAATCGGGCGCATTAATGTTCTCGATATTGATGTTGAAAACCCGGGTATATAATAAATTTACCGGTTGGGTCAGCGTTTTAACACATGGTTTTGATCTTTCAAAGGAAATTATCGGATTATTTTTACCAGCAATTAAAGATTTTTTCGTAATGGCTGCAGGACATTTATATATTCTTTGGTTCGTTTTAATTGCCATTCGATTGTTCCAATTGAGCAAGAGTTGAGCGACCAATATCCACTCAAAATAAAGATAGTCTCACAGTGGTAGGTGTTGTTTGAAATGGACATCTTCCGGATATCCCCCGCACAATTATGGATGAATGCTGCCATTTTAGCCTCAGTGGATGGAATTTATATTTTTGTCCTGAGTAGGCATATCAAATCAGGGCGCTTCCGCGAAATCAGGTGGTTCCTTGTGGCTAGTGCAGCTATCTCTTGGGGTATATTCAGCATCGTTTTAGTATCTGTTTTCTGGGAATCATATTATCAGTATTTCTATCCGTCCTGGTTACGTTCAGTATGGTTATTGGTTTTTGTGCCAATACTTTATGGGGCTTTAGCGATGGTATTCCATTGGCTGGCTTTACATATACCAGGAAATCCCATCTTTAACTTCTGTGTGTTGGTCGGTATCGAAGCGGTGTTGGAGCACACCTGGGGTATTTATGGTCTACACATCCTCAAGATCCCTTTGTTGCAAGATGTCAACCTGGCATCGATCCTTGTTTTTTCCGTCCCGGAGTACATATTCTATTGGTGTATTGTTATCACTATTGCTATACTTATCTACAATATCAGAATTGGAAAGAAGAAATGACGTATCTCCTTTATAGTGTGGCACAAAAACCGGAGAGCCGAACGCATATCGATAACCTGAGCGATGAAGCCTGGCCAACTTTTCTACTACACGGCGATGTGCACCATTGGCATTTGTTATTCGACATGTTTCCGGAGTATCAACAGTTGTTATACGATGTTTCGGGGACTTTGATGGCCGTAGGGCATACGGTGCCTTTCATTTGGGATGGGAGTATTGACAGCTTGCCCCAAACTATCGAAGAGATCATGCTGCGAGGCGAGGAGGCTTTTCGGCAAAATCAGAAGCCGAACACACTCTCTGCGGTGGCAGCCATGGTGAGTTCGGCGCATAAAGGGCGGGGTCTTAGCAGCAGCCTGATCCGGGAGATGAAAGCCCTGACTCGCCAGCATGGATGTTCTTCATTGATTGCACCGGTGCGCCCGACCTGGAAAAGCCGTTACCCTCTTACGTCCATGGAACGTTATGTCACATGGACGCGCCGCGATGGGGCACCCCTGGACCCATGGATCCGCGTCCACTGGTGTTTGGGCGCGTTGCCGTTGTGCATTGCGCCGAATACACTCACAGTCGAGGGTACGATTGAAGAGTGGGAAACCTGGACGGATATGGCTTTCCCCGAGAGCGGATCGTATATCATCCCCGACGCTTTACAACCCGTGCTGATGGATTGCGAGAAGAACATCGGTAGATATGAAGATCCGAATTACTGGATGAAACATACGATTGATTAAGTATATCCAAAATTTGCTGCCAATAGCGCATCTCTTGAACTGACATGTGGTTAATTGGAGTATTGTTTTAGAACGGTGGTCAACATCAGGGAGTTGTAAAAGTGATCGTCACATTAAACCTGGTTATCCGATTCTTTTTGGAATTGATCATGCTTGGGACAATTGGTTATTGGGGTTGGATAAATGGAAATGGCGCCACTAAATTTCTAATGGCTATTGGATTACCGATCATTGCGGCGTTTATCTGGTTCACATTTGCGGTACCAAACGACCCAAGCCGCTCGGGAAATGCCCCGGTACCTGTCCCCGGTACCGTCAGATTGGTCATTGAACTGGTTTTATTCGCACTCTCTACGACGATTCTTTTTACATCAACAAGTCCGGCGTATGGGATTATTTTTGGCATCATCCTGATTGTAAACTATTGTATTGCTTATGAAAGAGTATTGTGGATACTAAAAAAATGAGAAAAGATCCGAAAAACCCATGAAGAAAATTCAAAAGCCCCTGATCACGATTGGTTTACTGATCATCCTTTGCTTTCTTCCGGCTTGTATTCTTTTTCGGCACTATACGGCGGAGGATGGTTTTTTAGGGTTGATCTATTTCGGGCAAAATTTTCAATCTGCGGCATTACCAGAAGTAAAAGAGATAGCGCCAGTGACTTCGTCGCAATGGGGGTATGACGGACAGTTTTACTCCCAATTGGCGTTACGCCCCACGTTATCAGATGAAGCTCTCGTCCATGCCTTGGACAATCCGCCATACCGCGCCCGGCGTATTGGGTTGCCCTTGCTGGCGTTTTGCCTGGGATTGGGAAAACCAGCCTGGATCCTGCAAATCTACGCGCTGCTTAATGTTGTTTTCTGGCTGGTTTTGCTGGCAACGCTCTATCGCTTCGTAGGTTTTAAATGCGTCAGGGATTGGCTATTAGTGTTTGCCCTCCTATGGACAACCGGTACATTGACATCGGTGGAGAGATCGTTGCCGGATTTGCCTGCCGCCGTATTGGGAGTTCTGGCTTTGTATTCCAATAATAACTGGATCATGGCAGCCTCGCTCCTGGGGGTCTCCGGGTTGGTAAAGGAAACCTCCATCCTTAGCTACGCAGCGATACCGCTGAAAAACGGTTTATCAAGAGTAGCCCTTAAGCGTTTGATTGTATCTGCTTTGATTCTCTTCTTGCCACTCGCTTTATGGCTCATTTATGTGCACCTCCGCCTGCCATCCGGCACGGAGATGGGAATCGGGAATTTCGATCTTCCATTTTTCGGTATCATGCTAAAGCTCTGGAATGATATTCACATGCTGGTTAATATGGGATTGAGCGCTTCGATGCTAGACCTGGCCAAGCTTTTTTCAGAGATACTTTGCCCTCTTTCACTGATCGTTCAGGCGGTATACTTACTCCTGAATCCCCGTTACAAATCAGCAACCTGGCGATATGGCATAGGGTTTGTGATCCTTCTTGCGTTGTTGGGCGAGAGTGTATGGGTAGAGCAGCTTGCTTATTGCCGGGCATTATTACCGCTCACGTTTTCCTTTAACCTGCTGATTCACGAGCACAATTATGGGTATAAATATTGGGTCTGGTATTTATTAGGTAATGGCGGTATGTGTGGGATGCTGATTTATGCTTTCATTTAAAACGATTCTACATCTATAGCGCTTGACAACCGTTAAAATTAGCTGTATGCTGAAAGGGAATGAGATATTGGTATGGTTGGGTGGAATATTATCGGTATTCTTCGTTTGAGAAAAATCAAATAATTACCTGCAGATTGATTGTGGTAGATCTGGATGATAACGAATAATATACAATTGAATGCAGCATATTTAATATTTAGGCTTCTCCCCATAGTGGCTGATATCTGAAAAAGTTCATAAATAGACTCAAAATGGTTGGAATATACGAATCCAGTTTGCATATGGTGTGTTAGGGGAAATGCTCACTTCGAGGTAAAACATGAAAATACGAGCAACCATCGATAAAGGGAGGAAATGGGAAATGAACAAAAAGGAGGCGAATCATGTCGCTTATACCAGCTTTTAAAATAGGTTTATGGAATGCGTGGATATTCTGGGTGTTACAGGTTTTATCAATGATTATTCCTGATTTTTTTATGAGCGAAGAAGCAAAAATAAGAACGAAGAGAGCACCTCAATTCGTAGCCTTCAATAAGAAAAAGGAGAAAATATTGGCTCTTTCAACTCATATGATAATAATGCCTTTTTCTATTATCTACTCTATCTTCCTGCCGTTGCAATTAGGTACCACTTGGTTTTATATCGGTCTTGTTATTTTCATCTCAGCTTTGGTTATGAGCTTCATGACCACAATAAGCTTTGCCACTACCCCAGTTGATAAGCCAGTTACCAGTGGGATTTACCGGATTTCAAGACACCCCATATATTTTAGCGGCTTCTTACTTAACCTGAGTATAGCCATTGCCTGTGCTTCGTGGGTTATTATGCTGTGCGCTATTTTGTGGATAGTCTTCTTCCATAATGTTGTCTCTACAGAAGAAAGTTACCTTATCAACCAGTATGGCGACGTTTATAGTGAATATATGAATAGAACTCCAAGGTGGATAGGAATACCGAAATCGCGGAAAGACTAACAAGGCGCTGCACCCGACCAACAGAGTGTCGGTGATTTGCGAGTCTTGTTTTACTATCTGGGGTTTTACGGTGGTCAAGGGCGAGTCGGCAAATCACTCTGGTGGCAGGTGAGCTTTGCCGTTTGGTGGAGAAATCGGGAAATAATTAAACCAAAAAAAACAGCGCCTATGAATTTCGTGGATAAATATCCGATCCTGTATTTTATTGTTTTGGCGTGGGTGTTTAGTGCAGGCACAATATTGCTGGTGATACAAGGAGTAATTCCTGTAAATATGGCGTTGTCTTCTGCGTTTTCTGCCTCGGTTGTGGGAATAATCATGACCGCATTGCTGGATGGGAAAGCCGGGTTGAAATGGATGTTTTCTCGGTTATTGATCTGGCAGGTTGGGATTGGATATTGGCTTTTTGCGTTTCTATTCCTTTGATGAGAGTAGACAAGATCGGTGAGCCCGGTTGCCGGTGATCCCGACTGCGATTTGACAGAATTATTATTTGACTGTATGCTGGAGGAATATGAGGGGTTTGGTCCTAAATCATGACAAATGTATGGGATACGGGTTGTTCGCCGGACGAAAGTAAAGTTAGTCTGAGTATACCAAACTCACTCACGACCGATCATCGCAAATTACGCCATTGTTTCTCGGAAACCAAGGTAATGGCATGTTATCAATGTGATGGAAAGTGAAATAATACGATGGATGAAAACTGTGTACCCTATCAAAGAAAAGCGTTGTACTTGCTGCTGACTATCCCCATGATTGTGCTCTACGTGGTGATCGGTATTTTCCTGTGGCAGATAAGCCGGGTGTATTTGGCGATTTATGGTGTTCTATTCATTCTTGTAGTATTTTTACAAAGTTATGTGTGTGTTTACTGGCAATGCCCATATGTGGGTCGATTTGCTCCCTGTGTGGGTGGATTTTGTCTTCCCTCCAGCCAAATTGCCCGCTTGTTCAAAAATGTCAAACGGTCAGAAAGAATTTATAACTTTGTGGTTAGTCTGGCATATATTGCCTTCTTCGGAATTATCCTTTTTCCAATGTATTTTATATTTCAACGGAGCGTTGGTTATTTATTGATTTATATTGGAATTGTCCTGGTTTATGCGGTTGGGTTTATGGGCTATATATGCCCGGTATGCGCCACACGGCATGTATGCCCGGGAGGGCAAACCTCCACAAAGTTGAGAAAAATGGTTTTTGGAAAATGATGTATGGCGAAAACGACATAACACGATAGCTTTAATGGGATTAAATATACTAATTTGATATAAAATTGATCGTTCGAGAATACAAAAAGATCTCAACCCATTAATCATCATTATATAGAAAAGTTATTGCAGGAAGAATCGACCTTTATTGAATTTGCATCCGAAATGCATCTATCGACGTATATATATAGATAACAGTAAAGGAGCTCATAATGAACGAGAATCAAAATATTGAAAATAACAAAGATATATCCATGCCTGCAGGCTATGCTGCCCGTTTGGAGATAGATTATCCCGAGAAATTAGACCGGTTGACGACCTTCTTACGCATCTTCTTGATCATTCCCATCGCTATCATCCTGGCTCTCGTAACAGGTTCTGGCGAGACAGTTACCAACACCATTACCCTCAATCAAGCGGGTGAAGTTGTGAATACCACGCGGGAGACGGTCGGGGGATTGGTGAGCGGTCTCGCCGTCGCCACGGCTTTGATGATCCTATTTCAGCAGCGATATCCGCGCTGGTGGTTCGACTTTGCGCGCGAACTGACCCGTTTTGGAACACGCGTCGGGGCGTATGCCGCTTTACTCACCGATGTATATCCCTCTACCGTGGAAGAGCAATCTATTCACCTGGAGATAGATTACCCCAATGTGGAAACCGGCCTCAATCGATGGATGCCTTTGGTCAAGTGGTTTCTGGCGATCCCGCATTACATCGTTCTAATTTTTCTCAGTATTGGCGCGTTCTTTGCCGTATGCATCGCCTGGTTCGCCATTCTGGCAACCGGTCAATACCCGCGCGGTCTGTTCGATTTCGTGGTCGGCGTTAATCGTTGGTGGTTGCGGGTGGACGCTTATTCATTACTGTTGGTGACGGATGAATACCCGCCGTTCACTTTGAGCGCTGATTAAATAGATTCTTTATCCTGGATGTCAACCTGCAAGCTATTCAAGGAGTGAACATATGACCAGGTATATTATGATCAGTATCGCTGGTGGTATCCTGTTTGGCGTTATGGATGGCTTGATCAACGCCAACACTTTGGCTCAGCGACTTTATGAAGTTTATAAACCAATCACCAAAACATCTGTGAACTTTATCGCCGGAATTGCGATTGATCTGGTGTATGGTTTCATTATTGCCGCAATATTCCTACTGCTCTACAAAAGCCTACCAGGAGAAACCGGCATTATCAAAGGGGTCAATTTTGCAATTCTTATCTGGTTCTTCAGGGTGGTCATGTGGGTAGCTTCAACGTGGATGATGTATACGGTGCCCACCCGAACACTCGTATATACCCTGTCTACCGGGTTAGCTGAAATGCTTGTTTTGGGTATTTTCTATGGTTTAACCCTGCACCCTGCGATGTCATACTAAAACTATCATCTGTAGATGGGATCGGCGATCCCATCCACAGTGTTTATCAAGTGCTAAAATGAGGGTATATTGAGGAAGATGTAGGATTAGTGTTATTTGGGGAAGTGATCGTGTGGATTTCTCGGTTTGAGAATATGGTAAAAAAAACTGATTTCCGTTAATGAGACGGTATTGTTGGTTATTAAACGGCATTTTAATACAAAGGAGTTAGCGATGAAACGCACTTTAGGACGTTCGGGGATTGAAGTGAGCGCGCTTGGACTGGGCTGTTGGGCGATCGGCGGGCCCTGGCAATTTCAAGATGGTCCGGGCGGATGGGGTGAAGTGGATGACGCCGAATCTATCCGCGCCATCCATGCTGGCCTGGCGCATGGCGTCAACTTTTTCGATACGGCAGCCAATTATGGCGCCGGGCACAGCGAACGCATTCTCGGTCAGGCGCTGGCAGGGCGAAGGCAAGATGCAGTCATTGCCACCAAGTTCGGATTCGTGGTCGATGAAGCCGGGAAGCAGGTGAAACGCTTCGCCAAAGATGACGATGTGATTATAGATATACGCCTGGCTTGTGAGGCCAGCCTGCAACGGCTGGGCACGGATTATATCGACCTGTACCAGTTCCATGTATGGGATTATCCGGCAGAACCGGCGGTTGAAGTGCGTGAGGTATTGGAAGCGCTGGTAAGCGAAGGGAAAATCCGCTCATACGGCTGGAGCACCGACTCGGTAGAGCTGGCGCAGGTTTTTGCAGAGGGGGAGCATTGTACCGCGGTGCAGCACGATTTAAACGTGGTGATGGATGCAGCAGAGATGCTGGCTCTTTGTGAGAAATATGACCTTGCTAGTGTGAACCGCAGCCCATTGGCGCGCGGCGCGCTTACCGGCAAGTACGGCAAAGACACCGTTTTTGCCAATAATGATGTACGCCGCGATGTGTGGTCGATCGAGCATTTCTTCACCCCCACTTTAGATAAACTCGAAATGCTGCACACCATCCTGACCAGCGGCGGGCGCACGTTGACCCAGGGCGCGTTAGCCTGGGTTCTATCGCGCAGCCCTAAAACCATTCCCATTCCGGGCTTTCGTGCGGTGAAGCAGGTGGAAGAAAATGCCAAGACGTTGGAATTGGGATTATTCACGGAAGAGCAAATGGCGCAAATCGATTCTTTATTGGGGAGAGGAAAATCGTAACGACTTTGAAGATGGAATCGCCCATCGTAATTACAGAGATTGATACATTCCAATTGAGGTATTCCGAGAAAATATTTGGGGTGGGTTTATTTTGGGAAATTTATAAAATGAAGTCAGGTAGAATAAGTCACTTGTCGGAGACGAATTTGATTGGATACCAAACAGCGAATTTCTTAAGGCACGAGTATGATATCTAAAGAAGAATTCTGGTTGGTGATGGACGGATACGGCCAAGCAATCTGGCCTGTCCAGATCATCTTTTATGTAGCCGCGATTCTGATTACAGGTTGGCTTTACTTTAAACCGGGTAAACCTCATAGTTTAATCACCAAACTTTTTCTCACGCTTGCCTTCGCCTGGAACGGGATCGGTTTCTATATGACCCTTGCGAAGGGTATGGCCGGTAACAGTCACAGCAATATCATCTTAGGATTATTGTTCTTGGTGGTGGCCGCGCTGTGGCTGGTTGATTTGTTTCGAAATACGATGCAATTTGTTCCTCCCAAAAGTGGATGGAGGAAAAATCTATTACTTGTATTCACGCTGTTGGTTTTGTGCTACCCACTTTTGGGCATTGCTCTAAAACACCCACTCACAAGCCTGATCATGCCGGGTATATTCCCCTGTCCAACTGTTGCGCTGAGCCTGCTCTTACTCACCACCGCTTTGCCGCGGGTGGATAAATTTATTTACATCACGCTATTATTTTGTGCGATTCCCTTCACCTTGTTTTACCAGGTGGCTCGCTATGGCGTTTACGAAGATGTGATTCTCTTTACCAGCGGTGTTTATTGTCTGGTGTTGTTTTTACAGAATTGGAAACTCAGGTGATATTGATCCATTAGATTCATTGACTTTGCAGTAATTACTTTGAAGATGGGATCACCGATCCCATCACCAACAGAAAACCAGTCTGAACTTCAGGATAGAAAAATCATGCTCAAAAAAATAATCAACGACCGCACGTCTGGCTGGATTGCGAAAATATTTCTCATCGCCATCACATCACTATGGTGTTATTGGAGTATGGGTGAGATGTATCATGAGGGATGGTGGGGACCGTTTTACATCCGGTTGATCTATCTCATTCCCGGCACGGCATTTCTCACTCTTACTCTGGCGGGCATAAAATGGCCAAAGGTAGGGGGGTGGCTGATCATCGTCATTGGCGGATTGTTTACGATAATGTTCATGGATATCCATTTTGTGGATGGGAAAATAACCATGGATCGCGATATGGCGGGTTTCATGGTCAGCGGTCCGCTGGTTTTCCTGGGAATTCTCTTATTGGTTGAAGCCCGCAATCAAAAACGGCGGATAGCCCGGGGGTGGACGCCTCATCCAAAGTGGTGGCGGCGGAATATCTGGTATTTAATCGCGTTGGCGCCGCCGCTTCTTATTGTTATCGTGACATCTATTTATTCACTACCCATTGTGTTGACGCGCATGGATGACGGAGAGCGCGGCGCACGGCTGATCGAGGGCAACGGCGTCACTCTTATCTGGGCGCCCGAAGGACCGGGGTGGAACTGGCGGCAGGATTTTGGCGGTTTTCCTTCCTGGAATATGGTCGCCCTGTATGGTGTTCCCCCGGTGGGCATGGACGACAAAACGGGTTACGACTGGAGAGAGGGGGAGTTTGCCACAGAGGAGGAGATGGCGCAATATAATCTGTGCCTCTATCTCAGCGCAGACGGGCTGACCCTGGAAAGCGAACCCCAGAACATCTGGCGTATGCCCACAGTGGACGATTACGCGCGTTCCTTAGCCCGGCATGGGATAAATGCCGGTTGTGTGTGGCAGGGCGAAGACAATGACCAGATGGATTGTGAGATTTTGCCCGATAAAGAAACGCCTCTGTGGGCGCCCGATCTGGATCCTATCTATTATTGGGCGGCGGAGGAATATGACGCACGCGAAGCCTATTTTGTGTCCTACAACGGCTGGGTGAATACGGCTCATAAATCCGGCGGGAACCCACGCCATAGCTACCGCTGCGTGCGCGATCCGTAGGGTGCACTTGCCAGGCGCTAAAATTGGTTGAACATGGTTTTAAATCGAAATGGATAGTTCTATGGATAATCAACTATTAAACCGTCAATTTTCCGAGCTTTCAACCCCGCTCATCGCCGATGCATGTGTGCGTTTGGGTATTCTGCTGCGCCTCGCCCCGCCGGGAATTCACCCGGTGAGGGCTGAAAGCCAGGTTGCGGGACGGGTATTGCCGGTGCAACACTTTGGCAGTGTGGATATTTTTCTGGAAGCCATGGGAAGCGCAAGCCCCGGCGATATTCTGGTAATCGATAACCAGGGACGCAATGATGAAGGCTGTATTGGCGATCTTACTGCTTTGGAAGCCCAGGCTTGCGGATTGTCGGGGATGGTTGTGTGGGGTTTTCACCGCGATACGGTCGAGCTGATAAATATAGGTTTTCCCATCTTCAGCTACGGCGTATGTCCCGCTGGTCCACAGCGGCTTGACCGGCGCCATGTGGACGCATTGATCATTGCCCACGTAGGCGCTTTAGATGTGACAGGCAACGACATCGTTTTTTGTGACGCGGATGGTGTACTTTTCGCCCCTGCCGAACAGGCAGAGCCAATTCTCTCAACGGCGCATAGCATCTGGCAGACCGAACGCCAACAGGCGCAAGATATCCGGGCGGGTAAGAAACTTCGTGACCAGCTCCGCTTCGACGAGTATCTGGAAAAACAAGCTAAGGATCCCAATTACACATTCCGCCAACACCTGCGTGCCACTAAAGGGGCGATCGAGGAGTAAAACGGAATCCCCCGGGTTGACATCAAAGCACAATATGAATCATGAGAATAATCGAAAGACTCGTAAAAGGCAGGTGCACTTTATCAATGAAGATGGCATGGTTGCCTGTAATCCTGGTGATATAGAAGCCGCGAATCGGGCGCAGGATGAAGGGATTGCCACGACAAATGTGAGCGAGGTCACCTGCAAAAAATGCATTGCTATTCTTTATAAGCTATTGAAGGAAGGAAAAAATCCGTAAATAGGGCGGCGATGTTAGCATGAGAACTTGACATGGCCATAAAATGGCTGTATGCTGTGTTTAAATTTGATATTGGTTAAGTATTAGTGGGATGATTTAATAGTACCCGGTTTGAGCGCATTAAGAAAAAAAAGCGAATTATTTGCCAAATATCTCCCCAAGCAATCACGAATTACATTGAAAAATCAGGAAAATTGTGGTCAGGCGTTTTGTATATTAAACGCCATAAATAAATTCAAAAAAGGCGGCGCTGTAGTCCACTCAGCAATAGATGATTTCAAATAGTAAAGGAGAAAACTATGACTGGCGAAGAAATGAAATCCACTATTCGTAAGATGAGCGATGACACCTGGCATAAGAGAAACCTCGATGATGCCTGTCGCCCCTACGCGGATGAAGTTGTGTTCTACCGCCCCCCATTTTCAGCTATGGTGGGTAAGCAAGCGGCGCGTGAAGATATCGAAGGGACCCTGACTGCTTTCACGGATACGAAAACAACCATCCACGAAATGGTCGTTGAAGGCGATACCGTTATGGCACACTGGTCATGGAAGGCTGTACATACGGGCGATTTACATACGATGGGAATCCCTGCGACAGGTAAACAGGCGGAAGTTACCGGGTGTAGCGTTTATCACTTCAAAAATGGCAAAATTACGGAGCATTGGGAATATTGCGACGTGCTGGGCTTGATGCAGCAGCTCGGAGCTATTCCCGCATTTGCATAGTGTAGAGTAATCGCACAACGAAATTTATTAACACAAAATTAGTAGAAAAAATAATACTCGGGTTTGGGTTCTCAAGCAGCGCAGGGTCATCATCAAAAGGTATGTTCTAAATCCGGGGGTTTAAACGCGGGTATTTAAATATAAATCCAATGGCTAGATTGATAATGGTATTGCCAGGCTTAATCACCGGTGAGAAATGAAAGCCGAAAGCGGCGATCCCAGTTTTAGGGTTGACACGCATAAAAATTGGCTGTATCCTGGGGTGGAACGAGGGATTGGCATAATTATGAGGGATGTTGTGAATATTCTCGATTTGAAATCAATGATAATAATTATCAATTGATTTATTGGGGTATATTTCACCAATCAATCGGGGTATACGGCAATGATGCGGGATCATTAATGGCTGGACCACACCATTAACCGCTCATCTAAAAAAAACAGAAAGGATGAAAGAAAATGATGAATCCGGTGGCTTATGCCCAAACTTCAGACTCCGATAAACAACGTGTGTATCAACTTGGATTCTGGATTGCAATACTCACAGCGGTCGCTGCAATAGCCGCACTGGGGATCGCGGTTACAACTGCCCCTGCTCGGTCGGGACCGAATTGCCCACCCCTGGTGGAAATGGGCGTTGTGGAATCGTGCATCGAGTTTCCCTATACAGACGTAGCAGCTTTTGTACCAATTGAATACATCTGGATGTATCCAGCATTTATGTTGGCATTGTTGTTCGTTGTGTTGGTTATCTGTATCCACCATGTCACAACTGATAGAAAATTATATAGTCAAATTGCCCTGTCCTTTGCAGTAATTGCAGCAGCTACACACTCGATAAACTACTTTATCCAACTTGCGGTTATTCAACCCAGTCTCCTGCTAGGTGAATTCGAAGACCTGGTCCTTTTCTCTCAATACAATCCACATGGAATCTTCATTGCATTGGAAGCCCTTGGCTATCTGATGATGGGTTTATCCTTCTTATTCGTCGCCATCGTATTCGTCGGTCGTGACAAGCTCGAGCGGGCAATAAGGTTTGTTCTCATCACAGGTTCAATTTTGGCAATTGGAGGGCTGATTCTTTTAGCGGCGCTCTATGGATATGAGCTTGAATATCGATATGAGGTTCTTGCCATTATGATCGATTGGATTACATTGATCATCTCAGGCATATTGTTGAGCGTGTTTTTCAAGCGCGCCGGGCGCATTGAGAATCTTAAGTAATAATATGAAGCCAGAAAGGAAAGAGAGATGAAAGCTGTTGTGATCTATGAATCTTTGTGGGGAAATACCGCTGCCATCGCCCAGGCCATCGCCGCAGGCTTGGGAGGGGATGTGCAAGTGCTCTCGACCGCAGAGGCTTCACACGAGGTGATAGCAGAGGCTACCCTTATTGTAGCGGGTGCGCCAGTTCACTCAATGAGCCTCCCCACCGACCAGTCACGGGAATTGGCGCGGGGCGGCGATATGGGACCTGGCGGAGCGCTGCCCGATCTGTCGCACCCGAAAATGCGCACATGGCTTAAAGAGTTGCAGAAAAGCCATGGCAGCTCGGCTGCGTTTGACACACGCGTGAATGCCTGGTATGGTAGAGGCTCAGCCTCGAAAATACTCAACGGATTAAAGCGGGCGGGATACATCCCAATTTCCAAGCCTCAGGGTTTCTTTGTCAGCGGGCATCCAATCAAACCGACAACAGATGGCGTGCTGTGCGATGGTGAAATCGAGCGGGCGCAGTTGTGGGGCATTGAACTTGCCAGAATGATGGCGTGAGCGATTGTCGCCTACACAATCCGGTTGCAGGTGTCTGCCGCTTCAGGTTGGAGGGATTGACAGGGGAATAAATTGGCTGTATGCTTAGATGGAATTAGGGATAGGTGAATTTGGGGAGAAAAATTATTGGTGCTTTTTGTTTATGATTACTAAGGGATAGTTATCAGTGGGTTTATCACAAAAAATTACACTGAATAATTATTTTATAACTCAATTATTTAGCATAGTAAACAAATTGTTTGCAATCCGGCAATATAATCACCTAAATATTTATAAAAGTGTGGTAACAAAAACCTCAATGAAGGAGTAAGAGCCTATGGCTGATTTCCCTTATACCCAAGTTACTGGAAAGTTGAAATCTTTTTTCGAGAAGATACAACAAATAGGTAAACCCGAATTAATTGATAAGAAATGGCTTGCTTCAATTGGCTTAACAGCCTCCAATGACCCTACTATTGTACCAGTACTCAAATTTATTGATTTTGTAGATTCATCGTCCAAACCAACTGAAAGATGGATTGCGTATCGTGATAAAAGCCGTGCAAAAACGGTCTTAGCAGAAGGAATACGCAAAGGCTATGATGAACTTTTTCAAACCTACCCCGATGCATATCGTCGAGGTGATAATGAATTAAAAGATTTTTTTACTATGCACACGTCTGCTGGTTTCCAAGCCATCTCAAAAACAGTTACTACCTTTAAAACTCTATGCGAACTTGCGGATTTTGAAGGGGTTAACAGGATTTTTCCTACTTCAACCCAAGTGATTCAGACAGAGAATAAAGTACCTGTAAAGATTATGAAAGGCTCTGACGCTGGTGTTACGATTAATATCAATATTCAACTTACATTGCCGGACACAACAGATGAAAATGTATACAATAAACTGTTTGAAGCTATGAAGAAAAATCTTTTGTCGTAAGGTATAAGGAAATGATTGTTGAAATAACACGTAGTTTCAATAAAAAAGCCCTTAAATTTGAAGAAGAAGCTAACCAAATACTTTCTAAACAAGAGAGCTCGAATTCACGTATTATTTCACTTGACCAAACACGAACTCGATTAAAAGTATTATCACTTCAACAAGATGAGCTTTTCCAACAATCACTTACTTGTATTGAGAGAGGTGTTTTTCGTGCAGCCCATGTTATAGCTTGGGCTGGATTTATGGATTTTCTTGAACAGAAACTTTCCTCAGATGGGTTAATTAAAATCAAATCTGCAAGGGCAGGATGGAGTACCTATAAAACAATTGAGGATATTCGAGAAAATATTCCTGAATTCCAATTAATTGAAGTTGCACGAGATGTGGGATTGCTCACTAAGTCAAAAACAAAAACATTATTAGGATTGTTATCTAAGCGAAATGAATGTGCGCATCCCAGTGACTATGAACCTGGATTAAATGAAAGTCTTGGTTATGTTTCTGAGCTATTAAACAGAATTGAACTAATACATGCTAAGTCGCTTTAGATATTCAAATAAATTTATATAAAACGAAGTCTTGTATTCAACTAGTCGGCTTTTTTAATGAATTTAGCTGATTGTTGGGTAATTCTATCCATTAATTGATGAGAAAATCGAAAAATGAAATCAATACAATTAATTATCCCAACACCTGATTTGGTTATCCGAGCTGGTATCCGATTCGATATAGACGATCGCTATGGACCCGCTGATCGAATTTTATTAAATATCTTCAATAGATATCCAAATAATATATCATTCGATGATGTGCTTATTAAAGTCACCTTATTAAATAGCCTATATACCACGAATATCTTTGCTTTTTGGGCGATGGCTCAACATATCCACGAGTTAAATATTGATCCAGCATTAGATAAAAGCAACCTTAATATTATTGAGTCAATTGCAAATCTCAAAATAAAGGAAAAAATTCGCCGCAATTATTCATTTGCTACTAAATATTGTAGTTGGCATAAACCTGAGGAATATCCAATTTATGATAGCCTAGTAGGTAAAATTCTAATCATTTATAGAAATGAGTTTGCATTTGAGAAGTTTTATAATTCTGATTTACAAAACTACCTAAAATATAAGAATATCTATTCCTCATTTCAGAATTATTTTGGTCTTCAACAATTTTCTTTCAAACAAATAGATAAATTCTTATGGTTTTCAAGTAAGGATTTGAAAGTTGTTTAAAAACCTTTTTTGTCTTATAAAATATCTCTAATTCCAAATATCCTTGCTCCTCTACCACTGAATAAACAAACTCTTAGCCAAAATCAAGCCCGCTGTCTGCCCCCCTTACTCACCTCATTTTCGCAAGCCCCTACCTGCCTCCCCCGCCCCTCTCTTTCCCCCCATTTTCGCAAGCCCCCACCTGCCTCCCCCAAAAATCGCAGATTTTTGGGGGAGGTGTGGAGGGGGTAGGGGAATGGGTTATTTCAACCCCTCCAAATACGCCTCGATCGTGGGTACGCCCATCAGTTTTTTGAGGAAGAAGCCATAACCAGCCAGACCCCACCCTCAGTCCCTCCCCGTCCACGGGGAGGGAAGCCATGCTGTTGTATCCTGTGGGTTGTCTTCTTGATCAACATCATTCCCCCTTGTGGCATTTCAGCACATTGATCAATGCCAATCACATCAATACTGCTATAGCAATGCAACAAACACCCTTCCCGCTTGCGGGGAGGGTTGGGGTGGGGTCATCATTAGCCTTGACATCTTTCGACGGGCTCGGGGTAGGCGCTTTGCCATTGGTGCATAATGTATGTAGCAGTGATTCACGAATCGCGGCTACTGTATTTGGTAATTTGCTCTGTCCAACGGACATTCCTGTCCCCCCCTTGTATTTCCCCCATTTGCGTAAGCCCCACCTGCCTCCCCCGCCCCCCTCTTTCCCCCCATTTTCGCAAGCCCCTACCTGCCTCCCCCGCCCCCCTCTTTCCCCCCATTTTCGCAGAAAATGGGGGGAAAGAGGGGGGTAAGGACAGGGGAATGGGTTATTTCAACCCCTCCAAATACGCCTCGATCGTGGGTACGCCCATCAGTTTTTCGCGGAAGAAATTATTCACGATATTGATGATCTCCGCCCGGGCGGCGTTGGCTTGCGGTGAAAGCTCGCCGCGGTTAATATCATCCACCAGCAACCCCCGGAAATTGAGCAGCATGCGCACGATCTCCACTTCTTTGGCGCCTTCCAGCGCCGAGGTCACACCCACGATCAGCTCATCTGCCTGGCTCAGGATGGTGGATTGGTCGATTTCCGAACCGGGCTGAAAGCTCTCGTCCACGGTGCGGATGAGCGCCCCGATCTGGTAAAGGATGGTGGCGGGCTCATCGAACAATTCCCGCAGATAGGCGGCGTCGGTGTAGCGCCCGGTGAGGCGGAAGATGTTGTAAAGGCGCTTGGCGGCTTTGCCGTAGTTCGGGTCTTTGGAGGTATATTTCTTGACTTCTTTTTCCAGTTGCGCCACATAATCGTCCAGGGCGTCGCCGGAAACGTGCTTGACCAGTTTGCTGAACACAGGGATAGACTCGGCATCCAGGTACACTTCCTGGAAGTAACCGTCCAGGTAGCCATCCAGGGGAGTAACCTGCCCGTCCGGCGCTTCCCAGGTCACATCCAGCATATTGCTGGCATTCACCAGCTGCTTACGCACCGGGTCGGCAACCACCCAATCCAGTTTGCACCAGCCCGGGTCGTGGGAAGCCGCTTCCCAGGTAATGGCAGCTTTTGCCCCGTTCGGGGTTTGCCCCTCGATTTTTCCGGCTTTAATTTCGGGTGGATACCAACAGATGGGGCTGCCCTGTTTTTCGAGTTTATCGCCTCGCCGAATGTCAAAGGGAAACGAGCCGAATTTTACTTCGATGAGCTGGTAGGTATCGCCTTTGAGGGTGGAAAGCGCCTTATCGCGCATGATATCCGCCAGAATGGTGCAGGCTTCTTCTTTACTTGGGGCGATGATATTGACCCGCTCGAAGTAGTCGGCATCGCCGGGGTAGGTCTGGATCTTGGATTGCGCTGCCGAGCCGGATAACGCCAGGGCGGTTTCAACCTTGCCGGGGATATCATTAAATTCCACCAGCCTGCCAACCTGGCGGAAATGCGCCAGATCGGCATCGTCGAAATCCAGCATGGTGACGGCGTGCCCGAAAATGCCCGTCCGAACATCCATGTCAATGTTCGATCGTCCTTGCGCCGAAACTGCGGCTAACCATTGCAGCGCGTCGCCTTCGTCCATCTCCACGCCCAGGCGCTGCGCCGATTCAAGGATTTTCTTCAATTCGTCTTGATAATCGTTGCTCATGTCATTATCCTCCAGATTCTTTAAGCAGAATTTTCAATAAAGCTGCCTGTTGAAGGGCATCGTCCAGGGCATGATGGCTAAGAGGTGCATTGATCCCTAGCGATTCACAGATTTTATGATATGAAGTTTCGTCCCAGCTTGTCTTGAAGATGCCCATATAAAGGGCTTTGATGTCCAGTGCTTTATGCCCGAAGGGGTTGTGTCCCAGGTAACGCAAAAAATAATCGTTCACAAACATCCAATCGAAGGGGGCGTTGAAGGCGGCAAAAACCGACTGCATATTTTGGGGCGTTACACTGTGGACCCATTGCTCGAATTGATGCAGCGCCTCTTCGACCGGGACGCCGGTCTCTTGTAGTGATTCCAGGGATAAGCCGCTGATTGCCAGGGCTTCGGGTCGATATTTGACACTGGTTGGTTTAAGTTCGATATAGAAGGTTTGGGGCGGTTCGTCGAGCGTGCAGGCGCCGATGGATAATAAGGCATAATCGGCGGGGTTTGCCCCGGAGGTTTCCACGTCTACGCTGATGAAGAATTCGTCGGATTGTGTCATACCTGGATTTTATCATTGGGTATGAATGAGAGGGGATATTATTATTAATAATCATAAAATTATGGATGGTAAACCTTGTAGGGCGCGTCGCGATGCGCCCTACAACGAAAAATAATCTAATTACGGATCAACAATGGCAGAAAGACCCACAGCAAATTCTCTTCATAACAGGTCAGCATGCGTATTTTTTTATGACGAAATTTCCTTTTATACCGCAGGGTGATCAATTAATGATTGACTTATAGCTGACACGCAGTTCTATTTTTTCTTATATCTGAAAACCGAGACGGGGAATAAAGTTGAACGGGAAGAATTCGGCATTTACACCGCGATCCCCAACTTTCAAATTAGTGTAGATTTCTACTTATTGAAACACAAGCATCTTTTAGCTTTTACACAAATCAAAGGCTGGCTGCAAGGACTTGGAACCGAAATTTGAGATTGCAAGATATCACGGGTAGTTATATTTCCTTTTTTTATTGCCATATTGCTTTATGGTTTTCTTCATAACACACTATAATATTAAAAACTTCAGTGTCACACCAGGTTGGTGTTTCCCATCCCAAAATGCATTTGCCAAAAATCAGGAGGACAAGATGATGGTTCTTCGCAAACTCAAGCCCGTTGTTATCAGTTTACTAACCGGGGGAATACTCGTGGCAGCGCTGTTTTTTCTGTGTTCAGCAAACTCGCAAAAAGCCCTGGCTGCCCCAGTTGATTTATTCATCACCCCCTCGGGGAGCGGTGATTGTTCTCAAGGCGCCCCATGTGACCTCCCAACGGCTCTAAGCCAGGCAGTGGATAGCGATCACCTCTACTTCGCGCAGGGTACATACACCGGCTTGGGGGGCGCTGTCATCACCCTCACCAAAAGTATCGGCCTTTACGGCGGCTGGGATGGAAGCACCACCACACCTATCGTACGTGATTCCAATGCCTACCCAACCACCGTGGATGGCGAGGACGCGCGGCAGGGTATCCATATCAGCGGGGATATCACCCCCACTATCGATGGTTTCGTGATCACACGTGGCAGAGGCGAGGAAGGAGGGGGTATACACATTACGGGCTCGCCAATCATCAAGAATAATGTGATCACAGATAACCACGTCATTGACGATCCCGGCGATGATTATGATGGTAAAGGCGGCGGCATTTATATAAGCGGCGGCGAGAATACCGTAATCACCCAAAACCGCATTTACAACAACACGGGGGGGCGTGGCGCGGGCATTTATCACTTTGGCTATAAAGTGACATATCCGATCACAATAACCAATAATGAAATCGTCGGTAATGTGGCTTCAAACAGTGGAGGTGGCATTTGGTCGAGTGATTCTCCCGATATTATTCAGTCCAATATCATCTCCGGCAATACAACGATTGATACAGGCGGGGGTATATTACTCTGGCACTCTCCGGCGCAGGTGGAGGCGAATTACATCATGTACAATCGAGGAGATAGCGGTGCCGGGATCAGCATAGGCTACTACTCCACGTCGAAACTGGAGAATAACGTATTAGCCAGGAACGCCAATGACGGTATTCATGTTGATACTTCTTCACCAGAGATTATCAATAATACAATCGTTAGCCAGATATTAAATTCCGGGGCGGGTATTAATTTGCACAGCGAATGGGGCTGCGAACCCAACGATTGTACGACCGGAAGCTACATCAATAATATCATCGTCAAATATGAATATGGCATGTCAAGCCAGGGAATCGTTACACCTACCATCGATTATAACGATGTATGGGGTAATGCAATATATAATTATGACTTTTATGGGAGTGTAGTAACCGGGACGCACAATATCTCAATAAATCCACGTTTTATTAACACGGTGAAAAATAACTTCCACTTGCTTGGCGATTCGCCTTGCATCGATGCCGGGGACCCGGCAGGTGTGCCGCCCGCACCCGCGATCGATATAGATGGTCAGCCCCGGCCCAGTCGCACCATAGTGGATATCGGGGCGGATGAATTTTGGTTCTCGGATTTCTTACCCCTTTTGTTGAAGTAATATTCTATCGCACCAATAACGCTGTAGATGGGATCGCCGATCCCATCTACAAATCATTTAATTAAACCAACAATACTCATTCAACCACCTGATTGTATTTAATATTAGTATTTGCTACAATACTAAATATCCCCATTTACATATTTTTTGGTTTTCAATATTCACCCTTCATATAGAAATCAGTGTTTCGAGATTTGAGAATCGTAATTTGACCCGTTATTCTTCCCCATTTTTGCTTTTCGATATGGGGGGAGGGCAGGTTGTTTTTCTGCGATTATCATATCAGTCGCTATGCCGGATAAAGGATATCTGCATTTTTATAACCGAAAATCACCTTCCTGCATTCCTACCTTCCTTATAAAACTCTTTATTTTCATATTAGGAGAGTGAGAGATGTCTCAGCACCATAAGCAACGATTTACCCGCCGCGATTTTCTCAAGCTGAGCGGTGCAGCCCTGGGTGGAGCCAGTTTGGCGTGCGCCGGCGGCAAGAAACTCGCCGAGCTGACTGCAACACCCGCGCCGGCTACAACTGCCGTACAACCGCCTGTGGTTCAACCCGCCGCTACAGCCATCCCGGGTGAAGCAGCCGATACCATCCTGGTAAACGGCAATATTGTTACCATGGATGCCTCTCGCTCTACCGCAAAAGCGCTGGCGTTAAAGAATGGCCTCATTCAATTTGTGGGCGACGACGAAGCTGTACGCCTCATGTCCGGGGAGGGGACGCAGATCATCGATCTACTTGGACGTACAGTGACCCCCGGTCTGATTGATGCCCACTGCCACTTAAGCGCCTGTGGTCTGATCGGAGATCCCTATGTGGATTGCAACTGGCCGGCGGTTTTCACCATCGCGGATATGCAGGCTAAAGTGGCGGAGAGGGTGGCTGTCACACCTCCCGGGGAATGGGTGATCGGTTCCGGATGGGTAACATTTGAGGGGCGTTCCCCTACCAAACATGATATCGATCCGGTGTCGCCGAACCACCCTGTGATGGTCATTAATCAGGGCGGGCACATGGCAGTGGTCAACAGCCTGGCGCTGGAGATGGCGGGTGTGAATGCCAGCACGCCCGACCCGGGCAACGGGCGATTTTTACGGGAAGACAATAACGAACCTAATGGCGCCATCATGAATCACCCGGCTATGGATATATTCCGCCGCTTATGGCCGACAGATCTGCTGGATTTGGAAGTGATGGAGAATAGCATCCTGAATCCGCAAGCCAAGTTCGCCTCCATGGGCGTCACCAGCTTCCAGGATAACTATGCCCGGGGTATGGACCGTATGGAGGCGTATTTTAATGTTGGACGCCGTAAGCAAATGACCATCCGCGGGATGATCATGAATGTTCTGGAGTACATCCAGGAACTGGACGGACGCATTGAAGCTCTCGAAGCCATGCGCTACGAGGATGATTATATGCATTTAGCCGGGGCTAAATTCCAGGCGGATGGCGCCCTGGAAGCTTCTTATACCAATGAGCCGCACGATGGTATTGCCTGGAACCTCCCCATCTGGAAGCCGCAGGACTTGAATGAAGCCGTGGCTGCTTTCCACGATGCGGGATACCAGGTCTCCATTCACACCGGCGGAGACGCCGCGGTGGATATGGCGCTGGACGCCATTGAAAACGCCATGAACAAGAATCCGCGGTCCGAACCGCGCCACCGCATCGAACACTCGGTGTTGAACACCGATCGGGCGTTACAGCGGGAGAAAGACCTGGGTGTGGTGATCTCCACACAGCCTACGATCATCCGGGCATTTGCCGATGCCATTGGGCGGATATGGGGTGAAGAACGCATGCAGCGCATGATCCCCACCCGCACCTGGTTGGATATGGGCGTGCCGATATGTCTAAGTTCAGACGCGCCTTCGATGCCGTGGTGGGATCCGCAATCGACACTGTTTGCCAGCATTGTGCGCGCTTCCTTCTCAAAAAATCTGGTCAGTCCCGAACAGGCAATGACTATTGATGAAGCCATGTATGCCCATACTATGGGTGGTGCTTATGCTGATTTTGCTGAAAATAAGAAAGGGTCTCTGGAGGCAGGCAAATTTGCCGACCTGGTCGTATGGCGCGATAATCCTTATACGGTTGCCACGCAGGATATTATTAATTTATCTGTCGACCTGACCATGGTTGGCGGGAAAGTGGTGCACCAGGTTTGATTTTTGGCATCATCCTTATTTTGAGACCATGCCGGGGTTGTTCAAATAGTCAAAATTGTCATGTTGTACGAAGATTGCTTCGCGAAGTGAAACATCTTAGCCGGTTAATGTAAAGACTCTTCGCTTCGCTCAGAGTGACAACCTTCTTTTGGAACAGATCCTGTAAATAATTAAGTCCTGAATTCCCGTCACTTTTCGAGGTGTTGCGCTAAATTCTGGTATTGCTTCCAGTAGAAATCGAATGCTTCCCTTCCCGCTGGCGTGAGCGAACAAATCGTGTTTGGATATTTACCTTTGAATGTTTTCACGATGGCGACATAATTACCTTCTTCGAGCTTGCTCAGGTGCGCTGATAAGTTACCTTTGCTCAGACCTGTTGAATTTAGAAGATAAGTAAAGTCTGCGCTTTCACAGGCTGAGAGCACAGCCATAATCGCCAGACGAGAAGGTTCGTGGATCAGCCGGTCGAGGTTGGCGATAGCTTTGATTTCTTCTGTCATGGTTGCTGATCTTTCATTGGGGGGACGGTGCCAAACAGAGTGATTGCGCCACTCACGGTGAGAATAATGCACCAGAATAATCCAAATACCAATGCCGCCTGACCGAAAGGTAAAGGCATGAATAACATGGCGGTGGATGCTATTCCACCAAGTATTCCGAGCCATATATAACGCGGTAAACCGATATGGCGGCCAACCCCTATAAGTGTGTATCCAAACGCCCACCCCGTGGCTACCCACAGCATACGCAGTACGAATACATCATCGACATATCCCAGGTGGCGCAAGTACAGGCTGAGGATAATGCCACCCATGAAAATAACAGAGGAGATCACATTCACGCGGCGAGGTACCATCCAGCGTACAGATTTGACCATACCGCTCTCGCGCCATAACCAACGCTGGCGAAGAAATTTCATCAAGCGCAGCATTCCCCACACTACCAGGACGAGGATAATGAGTGGAAGAAAAGCGAGTCCCATTGTCCACCGTCCGATTGAAATTGACGATTTCCCCACCAAAGCAATCCAGGCTGGTTCGAAACTCAACCATACAGCTATACCTCCCAGCGCGAACATGATTGCCAGTTGCACATCGCGTAAACCATCTGAAAACTCATATTTCCGGGTTTGGCGCATTAGTTTTTCAATATCTGGTTGAGTCATTGTACATCACCTCCATTACGGTTTGATTTCGTTTTCAGTATAGCATATTAGGTTTGTGATGACAACTAGTTTATATAAATATATTATTGCCAATCCCACATTCGATAATCACAGGTACAATTGCCGTATTCAATCCCTTCTAACGGAGAAGACTTCATGAGTAAAAATACGAAAATCATACTGGGGGTTGTGGGCGGCATTATTATCCTGTGTATGTGCGTGTGCGTGGGCAGTTGGGCAGCCCTAAAAATAGGCGGCACATCTTTGGCAGAGACGATGGCCAAAGACGATCCCGCAGAAGCCGCTGAAATAGCGCACGCTATGTTGGATTACACATTACCTCCCGGATATCAAGAAAAAATAGCGCTAAATTTCTTTGCCATTAAAATGGTGCTAATTTACCCGAGTAACGCGGATTTGAATAATGCCTCACAAATGGTGATCATGATGGCAGAGTTTCCTTCTGGTTTGATCGCCAGCGAGGAAAATATGCGTAATGAACTGCAACAACAAATGAATCAAAAAATGGGAAACCGAAATTGGAAAATGGAGCTTATTGATGAAATTCCCAGGATTATTCGCGGACAGGAAGTTACTTTACTGGTCTTCGAGGGGGTGGATGAAAATGGCAAGGCCATGAAGCAAATTATGAGCACCACCTTCGAAGGTAAGTCCGGTAAAATCATGCTGTGGATGGCAGGCTCAAAAGCCGGTTGGGATCAACCTGCTGTCGATAGGTTTATTAATTCGATTAGATAGTAACAAATCTCTGTAGCCGGGATCGCCGATCCCGGCTACAAATTACAGGGGGGATAAGGAAAAGCGGTGATGAATACCCAGGATATGGATGCTGTGCAGGCTTTTATCGACGCCATTAATGATCAGGATTTAACGGCGATTTCCCGTTTGATGAAAGAAGATCACACCTTCATTGATTTAGGTGGTCAAATTGTATCGGGACGCGAAAAGATGGTTGAGGGGTGGCAGGGATTTTTCCGAATGTTCCCGGATTATAAAAATCGGGTCGAGATGATGCTGGCAGATAAAGGCGTGGTGGCTGTCTTCGGATGGGCCTGCGGTACTTATAATGGCAAACGAGGCTTGCTGCCCGAAAACCGGATTGAAATGCCAGCTGCCTGGAAGGCGGTTGTCGAGGATGGGAAAATCAAATCCTGGCAGGTTTATGCCGATTGGACAGAGGGCTCTAAAATTATTGAAGAAGACAATCGTTGTTGAACTTTTATATATCGATTTGAAATGCAGCATGATATTGCGTGAGAAACATTTAGGGGTGAGGCAAAAATTGTAACGCCGACCAATCAAATTATGGCATGATACTTGCAACATATCTCCAATGTGCAACCCGATGAACCAAGAAGCTACCTAAGCAGTAATCATAATGATTAATTACTATCGGGTAAAAACGTCCTGCAGCCGTGATGGGCGATCATGGCTGCAGGACGGCAGTTTTTTATGGGTCTCATTAGAAATATTCGGGCACCAAAAAAAGTCCCGATTTCTTTTTTTTTAAAAACCAGGTTTTTTGGGGTCACTGCGAATTAATCCATATTACTCAAGCGCTCTTGCTTCTGGTAAAAACCAAAATCTTTTGGAATTGCGAACCAGGCGTTCTTTGCCTGGTGAAGCGATCTAGAACATTGATGGAGATTGCTTCGTCGCTGCGCTACTTGCAATGACAGTACCTTTTTTCCCTACAACATCTATTAATTTTAGGAATTTTCAATTATGATAAAGATCGCTTCAACCGTATAGCTTTGAAAGAAACATACATGAGGTTCCTAAAAATCATGATTGGAGATCCCATGATACAAATAGATATTGATAAAGCCGTTCATTTTGTAGAAGCCTCCGGCGATCTTGTTCTTTCCGCACTGGCGGCTTATGCGGCAGGAAAACAGGGCGCCGCCGAAACTCTCCAAATCATTAAAGCTTACCAACGCTCTGATGGTGGATGGACCAAAACGGACAAAGATTTTCGGAGTGACCTGTCTGTAATTTCCACTACCTGGGTGGCGCTGCAATGGCTGATCTGGCTTGGCAGCAGACAAAGCTCAGTTCTCGAGAAAACTGTTGCCTTCCTTAAAAATGTTCAAAAGGAGGCAGGTTTTTGGGATGAACCGCAAGAAATCTGCCAATATAAGCCGCCTTTTTGGATGCTTCCGGGGCGTTACGAGAATCAATTATGGCTAACTTCTGCTGTGTGTTGTAAATTGAAAGAGTTGGGACGGGAGGGCGATGTTGACTTCGAAAAAGCCCTGAATTTCCTGCGCCGGGGATGGGATGGCAAACGCTACCCGGTGTTCTCCCACACCCACTGGATGGTGATGCCTTTATTAGCCATGCAAAATACCGGCGGAAGCTTGGATCACGAAATTATCCTGGGATGTAAGACGTTTTTGAAAAATGCTATTGAAAATGGAGAAGTAGACCCGGGGGATTTATGCGCTATTACCTATGCCAGCCGTCTTGCCGGCGAGTATGCCAAAGACCTGTACGAACTGGCCTTGCAAGGTGTGATGAAGAACCAGGCGGATGACGGCGGGTGGATTACGCGTTACCCTGTCATTCACCGCCCCGGTATAACCGTTGAAGCCTTGTTTTTATTGAAATCGCAGGGTGAGACGCGCCCATCCAATTGAGTCTTCGACCCTACACATGCCTAAACATATCGTTATCTTAGATTGTGATAACATATGAACACAAACATCGCACATATCGATTTCATAAAAAGGATTGGCAATGAATGATAAAAACTCAATGAGCGTCATGGAAGCCATTCGCACCCGCAAGAGTGTGCGTAGCTTTCTCGACAAACCAGTGGAAGAAGAAAAGTTGAATGAAGTACTGGAAGCCGCTCGTCTGGCGCCTTCAGCTAAAAATCTGCAGGAATGGCGCTTTGTGGTTGTTCGTGACCCTGAAACCAAAAAAATATTTGCCGGGCAAGCCAGCGGGCAGGCGCAATTAGCGGAAGCCAGTGTGGTCATTGCTGCCTGCGCCGAGACCGATGAACGGATGATGAAATGCGGGCAGAAAGCCTATCCCATCGATGTTGCCCTGGCACTGGATCATATCACCTTGGCGGCTGCGGCATTGGGGTTGGGTACCTGCTGGATTGGCGGAATCGATGGTCAAATTGTGAAACAAGTCTTAGGCATTCCGGAGGATATTCAACTGGTTGGGGTGATGTGCCTGGGTTATCCGGCTGATCCTTCCCCGGTGGAAAAATCTCGATTGCCATTGGAAAAAGTCGTAAAATACGAACACTGGTAAAAGCACACAAGATTGACCTTTAATTAGATCATGCCAGTTCCGGGGGATGTCCCAAATGATGGTTTTGTCATACGGCATGAAGCGTGTTTCACAAAGTGACGCGAAACGACTCACGTTATCAATGTTAGACCCTTCACTTTACTCAGGGTGAGGGGCTTCTTTTGGGACAACCCCTGACAGAATCCCCTGTTTTCAGCAGTGGAAATGGTTTTTAAATAGGTTTTTAGGGGGGAATCAGGGGAAGAATTTTTTGATATCCATGCTTGCCCGATTGGTTTTTATGTATTCAGGATGAAAAAGAATGCGCTTGAACGAGGCTGGGGCAGTGTAATTCAATCCTTATATGCGGGTGTGTGTACTATATCGATCCCTATATATGAGGTTGTTTATTTTTACAGAACTGCAGAATCGGCATTCCATCACTTTTATTTGACTTTCAATTATTATTTTATATAATGAAGTTATATACAATCATTTATTGTTGAGAAGACCCGTTAGCTGAATTTAACCGTAGCATCAGGTTGGGGGATACGGGGAAATCGTGGACCAGCGTAGTTATAAGGGTTGTATCATTAAAAACCTGCTGTCATCACCGCTCAACAAACACCGCACAAGATAAATCCACTCTGTCGGTTTCACCGAGAAACGTTTATATATCATGGAAGATTTAGTTATCTGGCTGTATCGCTATGCAATCCAATTTAGCGGTCTATCGTCATTTTTATCGATATTTATTTCATGTTCAGAAAGAGAGGTTCCAGGATGAAAGAACAGATTCAAATTCAAAACGATGTATTATTCAAACTTACTTCAACGCCCGATCTATTCAAAAAAACATTATCTGTTTCTCTGTTGGGTATTTCGGAAGATGCTGCCGATGCACTGGGAATAGATCGGGTCAATGTATGGCAATTTGACCGCACGCGCAATGAATTCCAATGTTTACTATGTTATGAGCAAGCCAGTAAAAAATATACGTCGGGTGAGACGCTGCGTATCCACAAATACCCAAAATTTTTCACTGCGCTGCATAATGAGCGGAATATCCCCATCAGCGACGTTAGCAAAGATGTTCGCACCTCTGAACTCAAGGATGATTATTGGACAGCGCATCGCATTACCTCCAGTCTCATCGTCCCAATCCGTATCAGCGGAAGCGTTGAAGGGATGACTTGTTTTGACATGGTCAATGAAAAACGCATCTGGAAAGAAGATGATATCGCATTTGCCTGCCAGATAACCGATTTGGTAGAGCAGGTAATGCTTACTTCTCAGGTACAAACGAAAGATCAAACTTTAACTACCCTTCACACCACTTCTTTGGATACGGTTTCCAGGTATTCGATTAACAAATTGCTGACGGATATTGTACAAAAGACCGCTCAATTATTGAACGCCAGTTGTGGTTTGTTGTTCCTCCATGAAGATAATTATCGAGAAACACGCTGCGTGGTTAGTTATAACATGACCAAGAATTACACCGGCTTTACCTTGAAGAGCGGCGAAGGCGCGGTGGGAGAAACAACGCGCACAAACCAAACTTTGATCATCGATGATTATCGCACCTGGCCGAATCGGGTACTGGCGTTTGAGGAGGAAAAGCCATTCATCGCGCTCATAAGCGCCCCCATGATCGTTAAAGATCAACCCCTGGGTGTGCTTCAGGTCATGCATAAAGAGGAGAACCATCGTTTTTCCGAAACCGATAAACAGATCATCACCATTATGGCAAACCAGGCGGCTATTGCAGTGGAATATAACCGGCTGCATGATAACACGCAGCAATTGCACACCTCCCTGGATTTGCTGAACCGCATCACTACCACGTCTATTTCTGCTCTAACCACCTCCGATCTGGTAGAAATTTCATTGGAGCACATATTGTTAGCTTTAGGTCAACCTATTGGCACCCTTAAGATTTCCGAAAATACAGCTGTGAGAGGTTTATCGCTGGATGCCAGTAAGGCTTTGAGTGATGGATTGCATACCATGGATGACAAGTTCACCACCACTATCCATGTGGCGGATTGGCGAGAAGAACGCGGAGACTTCTCTGCCATGAGTGCTATGATGCAAAGATTCGGTATCCGTTCTTCAATCATCGTCCCGGTGGTCGTCCTGGGGGAGAATATCGGTTTCTTGTGTGTCTCTTCAACCATGCCGCATCACTGGACAAAAGACGAAATCGATCTGGCGACCATGGTGGGCAAACAATTAAGTCTGTCAACCGAAAGGATCCAGTTCTCTCGCTCCACCCTGAACCAATCCAACATGATCGGTAAGTTGAAAATTGTCAGTGCGGCGTTAAATCACCTGTATTCGTTTGACGAAGCATTAAAAACAATCGGGCAGGGTACTGTTTTATTGACTGAGAGTCCACACGCCGCCATTTACCTGCGCAATTCGGACGGCACGATCAGTTGCCGGTGGTTCAATAAGCTGTCATCGAATCATGTGCAGCGCATAGAATCCCATGAGGAACAAGAACTGAGCCATTTGCTTGTATCGAGCACACATCCGATCATCATTTCAGATCTTTACGCCTCAGGAGTCGAGCCGCATCTTCAGGATGTCTTTGGGACAGAAGGGTTTAAAGCCATCAGCCTGTATCCGATCATTTATGACGAGCAGGTGATCGGTTCGATTGGTTCTTTCTATACCGAACCGCACATTTGGTCACAAAATACGCAGGATATTTTAACGGGCTTCACCAACCAGGCTGCCTTAACGCTGCAAAACGCTTACCTGTACAAGCAGCTTGAAGAGGGCTATGTGGATATGGCATTGGCTCTGGCTAACGCCATGGACCGCCGCGAAACGCTGCTCTCCAATTACAGCAATCAATTGGCAGATTGGGCTGAACGCACCGCCCGGGTGATGGGCTGTTCGGAGCAGGAAATATCCGACGTGCGCTGGGCTGCCATGCTGCATGATATTGGAAAAGCAGAAATCCCGGACGAGGTATTGCAGAAACCCGGTCCATTGACCCGTGAGGAATGGGAAATCGTTCAACGCCATCCGATCAAAGGCGAGGAATTAGTGCAGCCCTTGACCCGGTTCAATAATGTTGGCTCGATCATCCGCAGCTTCCGCGAGCGCTATGACGGCAAGGGTTATCCAAACAAGCTGCGCAAAGACCAAATACCCCTGGGAGCCCGCATCCTGGCTGTGGCAGACGCCTATGGCAGCATCATCGACAAGCGCCCATATAAACCGTCCCGCCCGCATGAAGAAGCCATTGTCGAATTGCAAAATTCCAGCGGACAGCAATTCGACCCGGTTGTCGTGAATGCTTTTTTGCAAGCCAATAAATATAACAACCGGCAAATGTAAGCCATTCGCGTGAGCTCAGGAGAAGCTCAGAGAAGAAGGGAATCCATATTTGTTATCGGGTTCCCTTCTTCAATTTACTACCGGTTAATATCGAAGCTTTCCACCAGAGCGGCTCAACAGAAAAGTCATCAATTATAATTGTTTATGATAATATACCTGGGAAATTCCACCTGACTGGTAATTATTGGATTGTCAGTCGGTATCATTTTGTACATTCCTGTCTTTCACCAGAAACGAGCAAGTTTATTCGAATTGAATTATCGAAGGGAACTTCATTCAAACCCCTGAGGAGAGGTCACCCATGCATGTGTTAGAAGTTATCAAAACCCGGAAAAGTGTGCGTAGTTACATCGACAAGCCAATAGAAGGAGATAAGCTTAATAAAATCCTCAATGCTGCCCGACTGGCGCCTTCCGCATCAAACCGCCAGGAATGGCGGTTTATTGTGGTGCGGGAACCTGAAACACGAAAATCACTTGCCAGGGTGGCGGCGAGTCAGAAATTCGTGGGAGACGCCGCAGTGGTGATAGCTGCCTGCGCGGAAGGCATAGATCATGTGATGCCATGTGGTCAATTAAGTTACCCGATCGATGTGGCTATTGCCCTGGATCATATTTCTTTGGCGGCGGTTGAATTGGGGCTGGGCACCTGCTGGATTGGCGCATTTGATGAACAGAAAGTAAAACAACTCCTGGGAATACCTGAGGCAATGCGCGTTGTGGAGTTAATGTGCCTTGGGTATCCTGCCAACCCTGCGCCTGTAGAAAAGAGACGGTTGCCATTGGATCACATCGTGAAATACGAGCATTGGTAAAATCATTGCTGATACCACAAGAGAGCGATGTCGTTGCCAGCCCTGTAGATGGGATCGGCGATCCCATCTACAGGGCTTGACTACAAAACTGACCCGAGTAAACAATGCATAAAAATTTTCTACAAAGGGTATCGTCGGGTGTAAAATGGAGTACCGGTAATAGTGTGTTCTTAGATTATGTTGTTTTTATTTATATCTATCTTACTAATAAAAGGATCACTGGAGAACCCCCATGAAAAAGAAGCTGTCTCAATTTTATAAATTACCTACGTCCGCCAAGCGTTTTCATATTTTCGGTATCATTTTACTTGTTTTGTTGTTTGTTTGTGTTTTTCCCAATGTGGTTAAAGCCGCTATCGCCGTGATCGATACAAACAACGGATCGTGGGACAGCAGCAGTTGGGGAAACCCCATGCGGGTGGATGGAGCAGATGCCGGCATTGACGACGATTTGGATATTGACACATTTTGGGTAAATACCGATGCGGCGTCACCGAGTACTTATTATTTTGGCATCAGCACGGTCAACGCTTTGCGTTCATCCGGGGGTGTACGCTTCTGTATCAAGGTGGATTGTAATGGGGACGGTGATGTAACAGACGCCGAAGATAAAGTCCTGGAAGCCAATCCCGGGGACACATATTATGATGAAAATGGGGATAGCGACACTCCTTTTGATACAAACGCTGCCACGGATGGTGAATTTATCGGACGTTTCATGGAAGCAAAAACCAACACCAGCGGCAGTATCAGTTGGGCGGGCTGTTTTACCGATAACCCCGTGATCAAAGCTGAAGTGAGGGATGGTTTTTGTCCCAATCAGGGCACCTTGTATGATGAGACCGTATTGCGAGAGTATGGTTTACCCACTGCCACACGCTTGCAGGATTTCTCGGCAGACCGAAGCTCCCATCTATGGCTGCTGGCGGGAGGTATTTTGGGCGGTTTGGCTCTGTTTGGCTCCACGATTTTTATCCAACGTAAAAGGTATCATAGCAAGGATTAATGCCTGATCCGTAATATTCCGTTCAACCATTCTTTAGCCGAGATCGCCGATCCCGGCTACAGGGATCATTACACTTGATTGAAAATGGGGAAAGAATGGATAAATTTATGGCTTAAATCTTGCAGGGAGAAAGTAATGCAATATTGCGGTCAAATCACCTGACACTTAAATACTTTTATATTAACAACTTTGTTTTTTATCTCCCCTTCCCTCATCTCCCGGCTTGAAGTATCATTGAACGCATAATCATGATAGAAGAACCTAGCGTCCTGGATTACATAAAGTCTCGGCTGGCTTTTTGGCGCAAAGAAAAAATTGTACTGACCGACGAAAGCCGCCCCAAATCAACCGAAGCGTCCCTGGCGCAAACCGGTCTGGATGCCTCGGAAATGTCTGGCGGGGGGGGAATGGCTGAAGCACAACTTCTTGGGTTAAGCGCATCCAATGAAGCCCAACCGGCGACCGCCGAACCAGCCCATGCCACTATCGCAACGCATTTTCCCTGGGTGGGATTGACCGCCCTGTTGTTGGGATTGATTGCTCAACTGGCCCTTGAACCCGTCGAACGCGACCCAAAATTACCGTTATTTTTCTACGGCATGGCTGCGCTGGGTGTTATCCTGGCGGCGCGCAAAGGCAACTGGCTTATTCCAAACCTGCCCGAGGCGCGAGACCAGGGCACGCCGTTCAAAGCCCGCACCGGTCCATTTATCATCGGCTGCGTCACCGCCCTGGTGGCATTTTTCTTATTTGGCAAGATTTCCTTCTTCAGTACGGCAGATGAGCAGTTCACGTCCGTCAATATAACCCTGTGGCTGATCAGCTTACTATCATTCGTGTGGGCATTTTGGACCTGGAATATCCCCTGGCGTGAAACTGCCACCCGTTGGATTACATATCTACGCGCCAGCCGCTGGCAGGTCAGTTTTAACCGCCAGACCTTGCTGGCGGTTATGGCGATTGCGGTTATATTGTTTTTCCGCTTCTATCGGCTAAATGATGTGCCGCCGGAAATGGTGAGCGACCAGGCTGAAAAATTATTGGATGTGTATGACGTACTCAATGGTCAGTACAATGTCTTCTTTCCCCGCAATACCGGGCGGGAAGCCTTTCAGTTTTATTTAACTGCCGCGATCTCTTTGATTTTTGGTACCGGCGTCAGTTTTCTCAGCCTGAAACTGGGCACCGTGCTGGCTGGTTTGGTAACCTTGCCCTATATTTACTTATTGGGGAAAGAAATGGGCGGCAGGCAAGTGGGCTTTTATGCCGCATTATTTGCCGGGATCGCCTATTGGCCGAATGTGATCTCGCGCATCGGGCTGCGCTTCGCGCTGTACCCGCTGTTTACCGCGCCGGTGCTGTTTTACCTGGTGCGCGGTTTACGAAGGTCCAGCCGCAATGATTTCATCCTGGCGGGCATTTTTCTGGGGCTGGGGCTGCATGGCTATTCACCCTTCCGGATTGTGCCATTTGTGGTTGTAGCCGCGGTGGGGTTATACCTGATTCACCGTCAGCCACCCGGCGCGCGCCGGCAAGCCATATTTGGGCTGTTCATCATCGCGTTTTTCTCGTTGATCATCTTTTTACCCTTGCTGCGCTACGCCCTGGAAAATCCGGAAATGTTTTCCTATCGCGCCATGACCCGCCTGGGCACCCTGGAAAAGCCTTTAGATGCTCCCGCCTGGCAGATTTTCCTGAAAAATCTATGGAATGCCCTGGTGATGTTTGCCTGGGACAACGGCGAAGTATGGGTGGTTTCGATACCTCACCGGCCGGCTTTGAGCATGGTATCAGCCGCCATGTTCCACCTGGGGTTGGTATTGGCGGGTTACCGTTATTGGAAGCAGCGTTCCTGGCAAGATATCTTTTTAGCGCTTTCCATTCCGCTCTTGCTCATGCCGTCAATTCTTTCGTTGGCGTTCCCGGCTGAAAATCCTATCCTGAACCGCACCGCCGGAGCGTATGTACCGGCCTTTGTGTTCGTCGGAATCGCTATGCAGGGCTGCCTCTCGGGTATTCGCCGCGCCTGGGACGCCCGCCGTGGCCTCTTCCTGGCGTGGATTGTGGGATTGTTCTTATTCACCGCGGCTGCCCGGCAAGATTATAAGCTTGTATTCGAACAGTATGCGGAAGATTATTTACTCTCGGCATGGAATACCTCCGAGATGGGTAAAGTGTTGGGCGATTTTTCCCGCACCATCGGCAGCCCTGAGACGATCTGGGTGGTGGCTTATCCTTATTGGGTGGATACCCGCCTGGTGGGGATGCAAGCCGGATATCCTGCTTTGGATACTGCCATCAATCCAGATCAAATTTCGGAAACCGTGGCAGATCCGCGCCCCAAGTTGTTCCTGGTCTCGCCTGATGATGTGACGGGTCTGGAAACCCTGCGCGATCTTTATCCTGACGGGTCATTGAAAAAATATCAATCGCGGGTGGAGACGAAAGATTTTTGGATGTTCTTTGCTCCACCGCTGAATTCGCAGCCGTAAAAACGTATGGATCAAGAAAACGCACACTTGTTGGAAAAATCCGAGCCAACGCCTACTCCCGAAAGGCGTCCCTGGCGGTGGTTATATATCATTCTATTCGTATACATTTTAACCGTAGGGGTGTATTTTCGGTTTATTGGCATCGATTGGGGTGAAGAGCAAAATTTGCACCCGGATGAGCGTTTTTTGATCTGGGTAGGTTCTGATATTTCCCCGGTTGAAAGCCTGACGGAGTATTTTGATACAGAAAATTCCACACTGAACCCTCACAACATGGGGCATGGGTTTTATGTGTATGGCACGCTGTTCATGTTCATCACCCGCTACGCGGTGGAATGGATTTACGGTTTCTCGAATTTTGGTGAAATGGCGTCGATAGGCAGGCCGCTTTCTGCGATTGCCGATCTGTTCACGGTGTGGCTGGTGTACCTGATCGCATCCCGATTGTACAATCGGCGCGCCGCTATCCTGGCGAGTGCTTTCTATGCCTGTGCGGTATTGCCGATCCAGCTCTCCCACTTTTTCAAAGAAGATACCTTTACCAATGTTTTTACGTATCTGGCAGTGTATCTGGCGGTATTGATAAGTAGCTGTCAGCCATCAGCTATCCGCTATCCGCTGGATGAGGGGGAACAACCATTACAAGAAAAGAGCAAGTGGCTGGATATTATTCTTCGATTTATAAAACATCCGTATTTCAAGTGGAGCTTTTGGTTTGGGGCAGCTTTGGGGTGCGCGGTAGCCTGCAAGGTCAGCGCTTTCCCGGTGGCAGCCTTGTTGCCCGGCGCATTTATCATCCGGGGATTGGCAGAGAAATGGCAAACCGACCCCCTGTTATTTAAAAAACGCGTAACGGAGGCGCTGGTTTACTGCGTCCTGGGAGCGGTGGTCAGCCTGTTTATCTTTCGGTTGGCGCAACCTTACGCCTTCAGCGGACCGGGATTCTTCGGCGTGAAACCGAACCCGGCATGGGTCGAAAATATCAAAGAACAGCGCAACCAGAGTACCGGCGATGTGGACTTTCCCCCTGCCTTACAGTGGGCGCGGCGCTCGATCCTGTTTTCGGGAAAAAACCTGACGGTGTGGGGATTGGGTCTTCCCCTGGGGATTTTTGCCTGGATGGGATTCCTCTTGGCAGGATGGCGCATGCTCAAAGGGGATTGGCAGCGTCACATCTTATTGTGGGGGTGGACAGGCGGATATTTTGCCTGGCAATCCATGGCAAATAATCCCACAATGCGTTACCAACTGGCGGTTTACCCCGGGTTGGTCATTTTTGCGGGTTGGCTGGGCATGCTTTGCCTTCAATGGAAAACAAACGACGATTCATCAGAGTTTGTTCACCCCTGGGTGGCTTCCTGGAAACAAAAAAGCGTGACTTTGCTGCGCCTAATCTGGATGGTGGTTAAATTCGCTGCCCCTTTAGCGGTCATCTTGCTCACATTTGCATGGGCATATGCCTTCACGCGCATTTACACCCGCCCGATCACCCGCATCGCTGCTACACGCTGGATCTATCAGAACGTACCGGGACCGATCAATTTACATATCCAATCCAACGAAAGCGTCATCAACCAAATTTTACCTTTTCAGACCGAAGAGGTCATTCGCAGTGACCAGCCATACCATTCCCGCTTTGAAGCCAAAACCGATGACGTACTCACTGAAGTCACATTGGCTTATGTGCGGGACCAGGCGGGCATTCCGGCGATGAAAACATTGCAGCTCATCCTGAGTGGCACTGATGATAACACTATCCTGGCGTCTGCTTCGCTTTCTGCGGATTTCATCCCTGATGGCGACCCGCGCGGAGAAGGGTACACATTCACTTTTCCGCAGGCGGTTGAAATCGTGAAAGGGCAATCCTATGCGCTGAACCTGTTAATTGAAGACACGTTGGCAGAATTAGTGATCGAAGGCTTTGCCCCGGCTAACGAAAGCTCATGGGACGATGGTTTGCCTTTACGCATGGATGGTTACGACGGCTACGGTGGAATTTACAAACCCGAATTGAATTTCGAGCTTTATTGGGATGACAATGCCGAAAAGCTAGACCGTTTTACCGCCACTCTCAACCAGGCTGATTACATTTTTATTTCATCGAATCGCCAATGGGGCACAACCACGCGTGTCCCGGAGCGGTATCCTCTCACCATCGCATATTATCGCAATTTGATCGGCTGCCCGGAAGGAAAAGATATTATCTGGTGTTATAACGTTGCCAAACCCGGTATGTTCCAGGGGAATATGGGTTTTGAGTTGGTGAAGGTATTCGAGTCATTTCCCTCTGTGGGCAATATCACTATTAACGACCAGTTTGCCGAAGAAGCTTTTACCGTTTACGATCATCCAAAGGTGCTGATTTTCAAAAAAGCCGATTCATACGATCCACAAAAAACCGCCGATATATTAGGTGCGGTGGATCTGGCGCATGTCGTACACGTGACGCCGGGGCAGGCAGGCAGCCAACCCGCCGATTTGATGTTACCCTCCGCGCGTTGGATAGAGCAGCAGGAGGGCGGTACCTGGTCACAGCTCTTCAATACTCAAAGCCCGCTCAATCGCTGGCAATTTCTCACTGTATTAGTTTGGTATTTAACGCTGGCACTGCTTGGATTGCTGGTTTATCCCCTGGTACGACTGGCATTGCCCGGTCTGGCAGATAAGGGTTATCCGGTAACACGGATTGTCGGGCTGTTATTACTGGCATTTCTGGTATGGGTGGCAGGCTCGATCGGCATTTCGTTTTCACGCCTCACGATAACCCTTGTTGCCATCGGGATAGCCATCGCCAGCGCGGCAGCCGCTTATTGGCAGCGCCAGGAATTGCAGCAAGAATGGCGCACCCGGCGAAAGGAATTCCTGATCGTCGAAGGTTTGTTCCTGGCATTCTTCGTAATAGATTTGCTGGTGCGCCTGGGCAACCCGGATCTGTGGCATCCCTGGAAGGGCGGCGAGAAACCGATGGATTTTGCTTATATTAATGCCATCCTGAAAAGCACCACGTTCCCCCCTTATGACCCCTGGTTTGCCGGTGGGTATTTAAATTATTACTACTATGGGTTATTGGTGATGGGTGTGCCTGTCAAATGGTTGGGGATTGTGCCATCCATAGCCTATAATCTGATCATCCCTTCGACATTTGCCATGATCGCCATGGGGGCATTCTCGCTGGGGTGGAATTTGATCAAAGCTGGTGAGAAGAGATTAATGAGTAGTGAGGAGGATATTAAGGTAGATAATAGTGAGGAGAGAGACGCGAATAATGATTTAGAAAGCGAAGAATCTGCTCACCACTCTCCACTCACTGTTCTCCATTCATTCTTTTCTTCTTTTGGCACTCCGCTAGGCGTTGGTCTGGCGTCTGCGTTGGGTACGGCTGTATTGGGCAATATGGGGATTGCGCTCATGGTATTCCAGGGTTATCAAAAGTTGGCTGCCCCGGGCGGGGTCATCGAAGGGGCCAGCTTTTTACAGAAGTGGGTGTGGGCGTTCACCGGTTTTCTGGATGTCGTAAATGGCACGTCATTACCATATAGCCTGGGCGATTGGTATTGGATACCCAGCCGGGTTATCCCTGCGCCCAATGATGTCGAGCCGATTACCGAATTCCCGGCGTTTACCGTCCTGTATGGCGATCCGCATGCCCATCTCTTTGCCATTCCGGTAGCTTTATTGGTGCTGGCGTTTGCCTTTTCGGTGGTGTTGAACAAGGGCAGGTGGCGGGGCATTATCGGAACGGCATGCGGTTTCTTGCTGGGCGGGTTAGCCATCGGCGCGCTTTATCCCATCAACCTGTCCGATATCTATACCTTCCTTCCGGTGGGTATTGTTGCCTTGGGATATGTATATTGGCGGTACGGAGATAATATTCGGATCGCCTGGCCGGAAAAATTCCCCACCGAAACCCGGCGATGGATAATGGTTTTTTGCAGTATTGTTCTGATTACCCTGCTGGCGTTTTTAATGTACCAGCCATACCGCCAATGGTACGGTCAGGGTTATAGCAAAATCGGTATATGGAGTGGGACGCACACGCCGCTCAGATCGTATCTCACCCATTGGGGGCTATTCCTTTTCTTGATTGTCTCCTGGATGGCATGGGAAACCCGCCAATGGATGGCAACCACACCCGCCTCAGACTTACTCAAATTAAAGCGATACCAGGGAGTGATCTGGGTGGCGGTTGGGTTAATGGCTTTGGTTATATTCGTATTACTTTTTCTTGGCGCCGCCATTGCCTGGCTGGTGCTGCCGCTGGCTGCATGGGCAGGCGTGCTTTTATTACGCCCTGGATTGAGCGACAACAAACGTATTGTTCTTTTCCTGACCGGTACAGCCCTGGTGATTACCCTGGCTGTGGAAGTGGTATACGTCAAGGGCGATATCGGGCGCATGAACACGGTGTTTAAATTCTACTTGCAAGCCTGGGTGATGTTTTCGGTATGTGCGGCGGCTGCGTTAGGATGGTTGTGGAAGGTTCAATCGAAATGGCTGCCCGGATGGCGCATTCCCTGGCAGATCGTGCTGGGTGTGCTGGTGGCGATCGCCGCGTTATACCCCATTATGGCTGGCATGGCTAAAATCAAAGACCGCATGACCGACCAGGCGCCCCACACCCTGGATGGTATGATGTATATGGGGTATGCCATGTACAATGAGCGCTGGGGCGAGATGGATTTGAGCCAGGATTACCGCGCCATCCGCTGGATGCAGGAAAATGTACAGGGATCGCCGGTGATTGTGGAAGCCAATTTGAGAGACCTCTACCGCTGGGGTTCGCGCTTCTCTATCTATACCGGTTTACCCGGGGTGGTGGGCTGGGAATGGCACCAGCAGCAACAGCGCGCTCTCTTGCCCTCCAGTTGGGTAAGCGACCGCATCGCCGAGATTGAGCAGTTCTACACGACAACCGACGTGCAGCAGGCGGTCAATTTCCTTAAAAAATATGAAGTGAAATATATCGTCATGGGGATTCAAGAGCGCGGCTTGTATAGCGGAGACGGGCTCGATAAATTCGAAACCGCCAATGGCGTCTTATGGAAAGATGTATACCGCGATGGGCAAACGGTGGTGTATGAGGTGATTACGAGATGAGCTTTGTCGTTGCTGGTAACGCCATAGCGATCAAGCACTCTTCATTACGGAAGGAACACATATCGAATGTCATTACGAATGATGAACGAGCGAAGCAATCTTGATAACATAGGTGAGACTGCTTCGTCACCCTGGCAGGCTTCTCGCAATGACAGTTCCTAAGGAGGAATTTCGGGACTATGCGTATTCTACCCTGGCGAAAGATTGTTTCGTGTCCTCCGCACACTCGCAATGACAGATGAAGTAGAACACTTACAATGACAAAATGAAGCAGTCTAATTATAATAAATCATGCTTTCTTTCATTCTGTGGTACATCCTTATCTCAATAATCGGCTGGCTGACATTTCCCATTGGCTTCCGCATGTTTCCTGCTCTGCCCGGCCGGGCTTACCCGTTAACCCGCACGTTGGGGTGGTTGCTGTGGGGGTTCATCTTTTGGATGCTGGCTTCGTTAGGGATCTTGCGCAATGATTCCGGGGGGTTGCTGCTGGCGGCTTTAATATTGGCAGCGTTTAGCTGGCTGATATTGCAGAATCATTTCACGGAAATAAAAACCTGGCTGAGTGAAAACCGCGCGCTGATCCTATGCACCGAGGCATTGTTCTTATTGGCTTTCGCCGCCTGGGCTGTAATTCGGGCTGCCAATCCCGAGATTGTCGGCACCGAAAAGCCAATGGAGCTGGCGTTCATCAATGCTATTTTAAGCTCGCCAACTTTTCCGCCACATGATCCATGGCTCTCAGGTTATGCGATCTCTTACTACCATTTCGGTTATGTGCTGGTGGCTATGATGGCGAAGCTGACCGGGACAGCCGGTCCGGTGGCTTTCAACCTGGGTATTTCCCTGGTGTTTGCCCTCAGCGCCATCGGCTCGTATGGTGTGGTTTATGACCTGCTCGCCAGGCATAAAAAGCTTCATGCCGCCACAGGCGCTTTCCTGGCGCCGGTGTTTACCTTGCTTTTGGGCAATTTGGAGGGTTTCCTGGAAATATTGCACGGCGGCGGACTCTTTGGGCGATTTGATGCTAATGGAAATTGGATTTCCCCTTTCTGGAAATGGCTCGACATGATGGAACTATCCTCCGCGCCCTCCCAGCCTTATTCATGGGTACCCACTCGTTTTTGGTGGTGGTGGCGGGCTTCGCGGGTGGTGCAGGATTACGATCTACAAAACAACCTGCAAGAGGTTATCGATGAATTCCCGGCCTTCTCTTACTTACTGGGAGACCTGCACCCGCACGTATTGGCAATGCCCTTTGCTTTTCTGTGCATGGCGCTGGCGTTCAATTTATTCCTGGGCGGCGGTAAAGGAAAAATCCAGGGATTACGTTATCGATTACCGGTTCGAACCCTGTCGTGGTCTGCTACATTCATGGCTGCCGCTGGAATAGCTTTATTATGGTATGGGCGCCAGGATTTTAGCCTGAAATTATTCGCCGCCGGGATTGTGTGCTTTGTGCTGTGTGTTTATATTTTCATGGAAATTTGGCCGGTCATCAGCCGGCGCGGTTTGGGTCTGTTTAAAAAGCAAAGCCTGGGCGAGTGGGAATTAAAGCTGGATATCCTCGTCGATCCACTCACCATTGGCTTTAGCGGATTGATTTTGGGGGGATTGGCGTTTCTGAACACCTGGGACTCGATTCTGTATGTAGCGTTATTCGGTGGGGCGTATGTTTTGCATATTTTATGGCCGGGCAGCGAAAGCGAGTCTGGAAGCAAACCTCCGAAATTCTTGGAGATAGTTAAGGGTTTTATTGGAATATGCGCCATCACGGGTATTTTGGGGATCGCTCTATATTTGCCTTTCTACCTGGGTTTTGCTTCACAAGCGGGTGGTATCTTACCCAACCTGGTTTATCCCACACGCGGGGCACATTTATGGGTCATGTTTGCCACATTGTTCATCCCGATGGGCGCTTTTTTGATTTTCTTATACCGCCAAAATAAACCTCCGCTCGCCAAGGGTTTTCTGATTGCAGGCGGGTTGACGTTTGCCTTGTGGGTTTTCTCTCTCCTGCTGGGGCTGCTGATTCTGACTTTGGGTAGTGAGATCAGCGGCTTATACCTGGGCAGTATTGGCGGGGCGACTTTTAGTGAAGTGTTCGGGGCTGCATTTTACCGGCGCTTCCTCAACCTGGGCGGTTGGCTTACTCTGTTGATATTTCTGGCATTTGTTTTGGCTTTCATGCTTAACAAAAAGGAGCCTGTCGCCAGTACTCAGCGTTTAATCAAATCAGAAAAATTCAGTCTCTTGCTTATTCTGGCTGGCTTATTGCTGGTGTTGGCTCCCGATTTTGTGTTTTTACGCGATCAATTTGGCTGGCGTATCAATACGGTGTTCAAGTTTTATTACCAGGCGTGGTTGTTATGGAGTGTGGCGGCGGCGTATGGCAGTGTACGCTTGCTGCAGAGATTACGCGGTTATTGGCGTTATGCCTGGATTGGCGGTTTGGCAATCTTGATGTTGGTCGGACTGGTGTATATCGAATTCGGCGTTTTGGATAAAACCAATAACTTTAACGCAGGCGCCGGATTGACCTTGGATGGGTCAACCTATCACGAAAACCAATATCCTGATGATATGGCAGCCATCCGCTGGCTGGCCGATGCGCCAGCGGGGGTGGTGGCTGAGGCGGTCAGTTATACCGGCGGTTCATATACTGATTATGCACGTATCGCCACGTATTCCGGCAAACCCAATGTGCTGGGGTGGATTGGGCACGAAAGTCAGTGGCGCGGCGGAGGCGCCGAAATGGGTTCACGCATGGGGGATATCGAACGCCTGTACTGCACCCGCAATTGGGATGAAGCGCAAAGTATCTTAGGGCGGTATAACATACGCTATGTGTTCGTGGGCAGCCTGGAACGCAGTACGTATACACCCGGTCAAACTGGTTGCCCGAATGGTTTGTATGAAGCGAAATTTGATGAGTACCTGATGTCTGCCTTCCAGGTGGGGGATGTGACTGTTTACGAAGTTCCGTAAAAAAAAATGAACACCGCGGAGACACAGAGAACGCAGAGTAAAGAATGTATCCGGTGTTTTGGTTTTTTATAGACAACATTGATTTTGGTAATAAAATTTTGAATTAAACATTATTTCCCCTACGCGCTCAGTCTCTCAGCGATTTTGTATTCAAATTGGTATAATTCAGCTAATCCTATGAAAACGAATCGACTTACCACCGAACATCTTCTTTTCGCCCTGGCGTTATTACTGGGATTGGGTTTACGATTGCTCAATCTGGGGCAAGCACCTCTTTCCGATAGCGAATCCGCCTGGGCGCTGCAGGCTTTGAGTGTGGCACAGGGCGGGAACCTGTCCATAGGTTCTCAGCCGGGATATGTTTTTTTGACAGGAGCGCTCTTCTGGCTGTTCAATGATAGTAATACCATTGCCCGCCTGCTGCCCGCACTGGCAGGGTCAGTTTTGATATTAACGCCTCTTTTTTTCCGCCCATATTTAGGACGCGGCGCGGCAGTCATTCTGGCTTTCGGATTGGCATTAGATCCAGGGTTGGCAGCCATATCCCGACAGGCAGGTTCGCCCATCGTGGCAGCCAGTTGTGCTGTGATAGCCGCTGGTTTTATCTTCCAACGACGCGCACGGCCTGGCGGGTTTTTTGCCGGGTTGGCTTTGCTTTGCGGTGTGGCATTATGGATGGGACTGTTAGGTGTTGGGCTGACCCTTATTATTCTGCGTTGGCGAAAATCACTTCCCAATTTAGATGATATCGCCGAAAAGAAAAATGATCCTGCCCCTTTCGATTGGCGGGCATCGTTAAAACAGGGGGCAATTACTCTGGCAATCACTTTATTTCTGGTCGGCAGCTTGTTTTTTTCCTGTCCTCAGGGATTGGGCGCCTGGTTGTTATCCATTCCGGATTTTCTCAAGGGCTGGGTAACGCCATCCGGAATGCCTGCCTTACGGTTAGCGGCTGGGTTGGCGGTTTACCAGCCAATCGCGCTTATTTTTGGCTTGGTTTGTATCGTACATTTTTTGATAAAAAATCACATATCGAAGCCGCTGGTTAAAAGTTTGATCCTTTGGTTTGCCCTTTCCTTCCTGATTTCCTTTAGCTATGCAGGACGCAGCATGGGGGACCTGGTTTGGTCTTTACTTCCTTTGTGGACGTTGGCGTCGTTGGAATTGGCTTATTTATTCACCCCGGGAGAAAATCCGTGGATTTCCATTGGGCAAGCAGCCTTGACGTTCGTGTTATTGTGTATCGCCTGGCTGATATTTGCCTCCATGGCCAGGGCTGGTGATATCTTCCTGGATTGGCGATTGCTGGCGCAACTGATTGGGGCATTGTCGTTACTGGTGTTTGCGGCATATCTCATTTCTTTAGGGTGGACCTGGCAGGAGACCCGCCCCGGATTAGCCTGGGGAAGTGTGGCATTCTTAAGCTTATACATGCTTTCGGCAGCCTGGGGAGCTACCCAATATTCCGCCGGAGGGAAAGAGCTGTACCGCCAGGATCTATGGTACCCTGCGCCTCTGACCGGGGATGCGGATTTATTAGTGTCTACTTTAGAAGATCTCTCTTTGTGGAACACCAATCATCATGAAACCATCGATATACGACTTGCCGTGGATGCGCCTTCTATGCGTTGGGTTTTACGCGATTTTCAAAATATCGAAATCGCTTCCACACAAACCCCGGTGAGTGATCTGGTAAACCTGCCCCCCGATGAGTTGCCGTTGATCATTATCACATACCCCCTGGATAGCGATCTGAACTTAAGCGCCGCCTACCGGGGTCAGGATTTCGCCTGGCAGATATATCCTGATTGGGATACAAGCCTGCCGCCATCCTGGCTTTCATGGCTGGTCTTTCGCAATGCGCCTCAAGAGTCCTACCAGGTGATCCTTTGGGCAAGGGCAGATATTTTCCCTGGAGGGCTGCTTGAATCTGAAATGACTGATTCAGCGGAACCATAAAGTATTGCGAAACCCGGAAGATGAAAAGGGGTTATGTATTAAGATATCTCACACGACGATAGGAGCGCTGTTGACAATTCCGAACATGATCACTATCGACGGTCCTGCCGCTTCCGGCAAATCGACTCTGGGCAAGAACCTGGCAGATTGGTTGGATTATTTGTATTTTGATACCGGCGTGATGTATCGGGCGGTCACCTGGGCAGCTCTACATGCTGGTATTTCGATGGATGATGAAGCTGCCGTTTCGGCATTATCTGAGACGATTGACATTGACGTGCTTCCGCCCACTCAGGACGATGGGCGGGCTTATGATGTTCTGGCTGATGGACAGGATATCACCTGGGATATCCGCCGGGCAGAGGTGGATGGCGGCGTTTCGGTGGTGGCAGCATACCCCGGGGTGAGAAAAGCGCTCACTGCTCAGCAGCGGCGGATTGGCTTGCGCGGCAAGGTGGTCATGGTGGGACGGGACATCGGGACGGTGGTTTTACCCGAGGCCGATTTGAAAATATATCTGGAAGCCTCCGTAGCGGAACGTGCTCGACGGCGTTTCAACGAGATAAAAAATCGCGGCGGTCAGGCATCGATGGATGCAATTCGAGAGAATCTGATGGAACGTGACCGCATCGATTCCACCCGTGATGTAGCGCCCTTATGCGCCGCGCCAGATGCTATTATTCTGGATTCAGATCAGATGGATGCGAACCGGGTTTTAGAGGCAGCCAAAAAACTGGTCAAAAAACATCAGGAATAAGGATCACTGGTGATTGAGACCACTTATTCCGTTCCTCTTTATACTCAGGCAGCAAGAAGTACCTTACGCCCCATCTTTCGGGCGATCTTCCACTTAATCAGTCATGTCATTATCACGGGAAAAGAAAATGTTCCCCGGCAGGGCCCTTACCTGGTAGCCATTAACCATGTCTCGTTATATGACCCGCCTCTTGCCGTTGCCTTTTGGCCAACCGCCCCCGAAGTATTAGGCGCCGAAGATGTATGGCACCGCCCGGGTCAAAATATTTTGGCTATTTTATATAGGGGTATCCCGGTGCGGCGCGGTGAATACGACCGCCAGCCTTTGGAGCGTATGCTCCAAGCATTACGGTCCGGTTTTCCGGTGTTATTGGCGCCTGAAGGGCATCGTTCACACCGCCCCGGGTTGAATAAGGCGCAATCCGGTATTGCGTATCTGGTGGAAAAATACCCGGTAGACGTGATTCCGGTGGGCATAGTGGGAACAACCGACGATTTCTGGCAGCAAGCGATTCATGGTGAACGCCCCCGTGTTTTTATGCATATTGGAGTCCCTTTACACCTGCCACCCATAGATGATTCGAACAATAACCATCGGGCTGCCCGACAGCAAAATGCCGATTTAGTGATGGCGCGCATTGCGGCTTTGCTGCCGCCGGAATATCGGGGAGTATATGCCAATCATCCCTTTGTTACCTCCCAAGCCTCGCGCTGAAGTCATCCGTCCGCAGATCACTTTCGCGCCACAAATAACTGTTTGGCGGAAGCTGGCGCGGGCTGCAATAAAATGCCTCACCCGCATACTGACTGGCATGTGGTTGAAACTTACGGTGCATGGATTGCAGAACATCCCATCAAAGGGTCCGGCGTTATTGGTCTTCAACCACCTGGGAGACGCCGATGCGGTGGTGTTGGTGGCAACACTGCCGGTTGCCGTCGAGTCTTTTGCCAAATCCGAATTATATGATTACCCGCTGTTAGGCTGGATCATGCGCGCGTATGGGGTTATCTGGCTGCATCGCGGTACGCCCGACCGAAGGGCAATCCGCGCCGCGCTGCAGATGCTGGATGAAGGGCGGTTCTTTGGCATCGCCCCGGAGGGACGCGAAAGCCTTTCGGGGGCAATGGAAGAAGGCACCGAAGGGGCGGCGTATTTAGCTTATAAAACAGGTGTGCCGATCATCCCCATGACAATTACCGGCACGGAAAATACCCGCATCTACGGCAACATGAAACGCTTGCGCCGCACAACGGTCACATTTACCGTGGGGGTGCCTTTTCATTTGAAAAAGATGAAGACTCGCCAGGAGGTGCTGCGCCAGGGAACGGAGCAGATCATGAGAACCCTGGCAAAACAATTACCCGAGGCTTATCGCGGGGTATATGGGGAAAGTGATTGAATCCATCAGTCATTAAGTGTCAGGTGATCGCGTGATCATAGAACAGAGAGGGCTTAACAGTACCTCGAATAAAAAAACCTGCCAAATTTCGATTTGGCAGGTCTTTTTACTGGGTGCCAAGTATATTACGGTTGGAGCAAGGATGGTAAGTATATGAAATACGGCACTGCTGCCACCCCAACCGACATGGTCGTTGTAGGAACACCCGGTAGGGTTAATGTGACCACATTGAACGTATTCAGATCCACCACGTGAACGCTGGTCGGTAAAGTATCGGTCACTAGCGAAGTGGTCTCATGACCGAGGTAAGCTTTGTTATTGATCACGGCAATCGAATCCACACCAAAAAATGCGCCAGAGGCATAGCGGGGTATCTCGGCAGCGATTTCGGTGTTCAGGCTGATTTCTCCCGGTCCGGTGATGTCAAATACAGAAATGCGGTTGTATGTATATGGATAATTTTCCCCATTATTTCCAAACATATAGGCTTTATCTCCGGTGGCGGAAAAGGCTATCGATTGGTAATTTCCACTGGTTAAACCAACGATGGCTTGAGTGAAACTCAAAACCCCCGGAGCAACGATACGGTAAACGCCAACTTGGTAAAGGGGCGTATTGTAATCCGGGTCAGTATAACTGGTGTTTGTATATGGGAATGCATCACAGAAAATAACGGTTTCGCCGTTTGGTGCAATGTTGACATTTATCGGCCAGGGTAAATACCAACCCGTGGTTAAAACGCCAGTAGGGCTGATCTCGCTGGTGTCTTCGTTGATCATATAAGTATACGTATCCATATAGGTTAAATTCCCCGTGTCATCAAGTAAATACGAATGCAGCGCGCCTCCGAAATAATCGGCAAAAATGACTGTGCCATTGGGGGCAATGGCGACTGCCTGGGCATCATTTGCTCCCAGATAAGAACCGGTCACCACCTTTTGAGCCGCGATATCCACCACCACGGCGGCGCTAGATAAACCTCCATCGGTGACAATGGCATATTTGCCATCCTGGGTAATGGCAATATCTTCAGCAGGCATCGTGTCGGTTATGATGTCGCCATCCAATTGACGGACGGATTTCGTCTCCTCATGATATGTATAAACCATAGTTACGGTAGTCATCAGCGATGGACTGATAGGATTGGAAATATCCACAAATGCCAGTACCGAATTGCCGAAATTAGAGACCAGGGCAGTCTTTCCGTTAGGCGTTACTGCTACATCCAATAAGGTGCTGGTACCCAGCGCCCCGGTCAGGAACGGTCCATAGACGATATCGCTGGCAGTATTCACCATATGCAGGGTGCCGGTGTAGCCAACCACTACCACCCAGGTCGAGGGGTATTCATTGAGCGGATTTTCCGGTGCGCCTGGTTCTGCCAGGTTGGCGGCGCTGGCTTGGGTAACCACAAAAATCATACAGATGCCCAACAAGGCAAATAAAAACGTACCAAACACAAAACCTATCTTCTTAATCATTAATTGCATAAGACAAGCCTCCTCATTTAGTAACTATAGAATTGTTAAATTGGGTATAAATGTTGGTCTATCAGGGATTGCCAGTAAAAAAGAATGCCCGTTTATCGGCGAACAATGATATTTCTATTTACTTTTTTATTAAAACTACCTGATACCGACATTATTAAGCTTAAACATTTTACATCCATTTTAATTAAATTCAAGTGGGAAAAATCGATTATTCTCCATGAAATATCTTCGTTCTAAAAAAATAACAAGCCTCGACCGAACTTTTAGCATCCAATCGGCATATAATTCATAAATATCATTGCACTATAACTAGTGGTCTGTCCAATATAAATCTAATACTCATAATAATTTACGTTTTTATCCAACCCCACCCCCTTGCCCTCTGGGACTGTCCCATAAGAAGGCTGTCACTCTGAGCGAAGCGAAGAGTCTTTACATTATCAATTTAGATGTTTCGCTTCGCTTCGTGAAACACACTTCGTGCAACATGACATTTTTTACTTTTTAGACAGACCCAGGGGGTTGGGGGTGGAGTTAGCAGATGAATGAATTTATTGAAATAATAGAATCAGCTTGGACAATCTACTAGTAGGAATTCAATGCATTGAAGATGAACTCGTCGTAACGACTTTTGTCGTTTTATACTCATCATTATCGTCTGAAGTCGTTAA
>JAFGJM010000009.1 GCA_016929095.1 Anaerolineales bacterium
CATTGCGAGTAAGTCCACATCGCTAAGGCGTTCTTCTATCTGAAAGGAACTCAACTCTCTTGTCATTCTGAGCGCAGCGAAGAATCTTTCTTATGATCTAACAGATTCTTCGGTCGCCCTGGCGGGATTCCTCAGAATGACAGTTACTTAGGAGCGAACGAAGCGAAGCAATCTTGACATAATGCAGTTAGATTGTTTTGGGCTCCGCTATTGCAATGACGATTTAACGAATGTCATTGCGAACCCTGCAGGGGTGAAGCAATCCTGAAATGATTATTGAAAAATACTTCGCAGAAAATTGCGCTCCTGGTCATGACATTGTGTTATCCAGCAATCGCCTCCGCCAGACGGGGGAATGTACCCTTGAGTGACTCATAAATCTCACGATAGAGCTTGAACAATTTTTGATAACGGATGTGATTCTCCGGATCAGGCTCGGTGATTGTTGAAATTTTGATATATCTTTCGATCTCATCCCATCGTTTAAAAGCACCCACGCCCATGCCAGCGCAAAAAGCTGCTCCTAAAGACGATCCCGGATGATCGGCTACCTGCTCCAGGCGGATGCCCAAAACATCGGCAGTGACCTGTTTCCATAAAGCCGAACGCGCCCCGCCATTGGCGCAGCGGGCTTTGGTGGGGGTCATACCATGTTCCGCCAATACCATCAAATGATGGTAAAAACCATAGGAAATCCCCTCCAGCACCGCCCGGTAAACATGCGCCGAGGTATGCGTGAGGGTCAAACCGACCAACGTGCCGCGCGCCAGAGGGTCTTGAATAGGCGTCTTTTCGCCCAGGAAATAGGGCAGCAAGATCAATCCATCCGAACCAGCCGGAATGGGTTCGGCGGCTTTATCCAGGTCGGGATAATCCATCTGAGGGGCAAACTGGTTGCGGAACCATTTGATAAGACTGCCGCTGGAAGCCATGCAACCACTGGCAATATATTTACCGGGAATATCGTGATAATCCAGGAACAGGCGTTCATCGACCACGATATCATCCATGCTGATCATGATATCGCCGGCACCGCCCAGCTTGACCAGCAAATCGCCCTGGTTTTTCAATCCAGAGGAGAAAGATGAGGCAATATGGTCGGCGCTGCCCGCCACCACCGGCGTGCCTGTTTTGAGTCCGGTCAACGACGCCGCATGGGGGGTGACATGCCCGATGATATCTGACGGCCAATGCACATCTGCCAGCAAGTTACGATTAATCGTTGAGAGCGCCAGGATATCATCATCCCAATCTTCTTTATATAGATCAAAATAGCCACTCTCTAATGCCCAGTTCCGTTCTATATAAAAAACTCCGGTGAGGCGGTGGGCAATGAATTCATAGGAACCCATCAAATGAGCGGCTTTCTCTAATACCTGCGGCTCATGGCGGCGCAGCCACAGGATCTTGGTGCCGATGGTTTGCTGTGTGATGGCGCTTCCGGTGCGCCGCAAGATATCGGCTGCGTCGGTTTTGCTGCGCAAATATTCGATTTCATCCACCGCACGGGCATCATTTTGCTGGATCGAGTTGCGCAACACCTGGTCGTCTTTATCCAGCAGCACTATGGTGGGTACCATGCCACTCGTTCCTACAGCCGCAATCTGACTGGCGTCTATCCCGGCAATGCGGATGCATTCTGGTACACCCTCCTGCACATTCCGCCACCATTGGTTGGCATCTTCTTCCGCCCAACCGGCATATTGCGAGAGCAGGGTGGCAGGTTTTTCAACAGAAGTTACCACGTGACCATCCAGATCGATCAAGATGATCTTGGTGGCGGTGGTGCCCATGTCGATACCCATCAAATACATGATTATTTTCCTCTGGCTTTTTTAACTTCTGCCATGAACGCCTCAACACGTTTTTCGTCTACCGGATTCCAGGTGTATCCATCAACTTTCAGGCTGGAACCAACGATCACGCCGTCGGCAACGCTTAAATATTGGCGGATATTTTCGGCTTTTCCGCCGGTATTCAAAAGGACCGGAACCATGTCGCCAACCGCATCTTTGACTTCTTTGAGTGTATCCAATTTGGGCTCGGTGCCGGCTGCCATGCCGGAAACCAGGATGACATCGGCGAGGGAGGAAATAACAGCGCTTTTGGCTCTTTCTCCCAGGCTGCGAACGCCGAGGAAGGAGGCAAATTCGGGAGTGACATTGTAGAATACGCGGATGTGATCGGCGCCAATGTTGTGACGGTACCTTAAGGTAGCAGCAGCATCGGTGCTCCACAAACCCATATCACTCTCATATACGCCGGTGAAAACTTCCCGAACAAATGAAGCGCCGGTTGCTAAACCAACCGCCAGGGGTAGGCGAGCATCCCACAGGAAATCGACGCCGAAGGGACGATCGGTGGGGCGCAGCTCGGTGATGACACGCGCCATCACGGCGGCGGCTTCCAGGTCGGCTTTTAAGGCATAAGGGCGATCACCTTCATTACAGAACAGAATGCCATCCACGCCGCCTGCCAGCAGCTTTTTTATGTCCTCGCGCATCACGTCTAACATGCCCTCAATACCTGATTTGGCGTCATAGAGCGGTGTGCCAGGCAAGGGGGGAAAGTGCGCCATGGCGATTACGGGTTTGGGAACACCAAATAAGTCTTTCAAAAAACCATTCACATGAACCTCCAAAAGGCTGCATCGCTGCCCGCCCCTTTTCCCTCTCCCCAAATGGGGAGAGGGATTGGGTGGGGGGATAGGATGAAGAAAAATGAATTTTTATATATATCTTTATATAAATGCAAGGAATTGGAATGCCAGAATTTCAACAATGCACCTTCTCGGCTGTCCACTTCCTGGGTCTTCCATAATTGTATGATTACGCCAAAATGACGGTGATATTCTCTTTTTTAAGGCGCGAAACGATCCCTGGTTCGACATCCGAATCGGTCACAACGGTATGAATGGCTTCCAGGGGTGCAATGGCTGTAAATGCCACCCGATTGAATTTGCTTGAATCAACCGTCAGGATTACGTGTTTGGCGCTGTGTAACATGGCGTGCTTGACAAGCGTGTCTTCCAGGTTAAATTCGGTCAACCCGGCGGTAAAATCCACGCCAGCCGCGCCCAGGAAAAGCATATCCACAAAGTAATCTTTAAAGGCACGCTCTGCCAAAGGCCCGTACATAGAAAGCTCTTTAGGACGTAATATACCGCCAGCCAATATCAGGCGCATATTCGAGTTGCCAGCCAGCACGCTGGCGATTTGAAAACAGGGGGTAATAATTGTTAGTTCGTTCTTATCTGCTAAATGGCGGGCGATCTCCAGGGTGGTGGTGCCGACATCCAGAATGAGACTGTCACCGGGATTGACCAGCTCCGCGGCAGCTTTGCCGATACGTTCTTTAAGTTCCTGGTTGACCGCTGCGCGTGTAAGGAATGAAGGTTCGTAGCTGCGCCCGCGATCGGTGATCGCTCCGCCATGTACCCGGCGAAGATAGCCTTGTCGCTTTAACATATCCAGATCGCGACGGATTGTCATCTCGGAGACATTAAAACGGTCTACCAGATCGGTGACGGAGACCGAGCCTTGCTCATCGAGCAAATTGAGAATGATTTGATGTCTTTCTTCGAGTAACATAGGATATGTTAGTTATTGTTTGTATTATACATATTCAATGTTCGTTTGTCAAGAATAACTCATATAGTGGTGAACAGTAAGGGTTTATTACCTGCCCTCACTATCCCCCTGTCATCTGGCAATTACCACCCCATCCTCACCTCCCACAAAAATCTGCGGTTTTTGGGGGAGGCAGGTAGAGAGGCGGAGAGGGGCTGGGAAAGATAGGCAGGGGGAACAAGGAAGCTTCTGGCTTCTCCATTACTTTTATAATATCTAACCATCTAATAGTTTTCATAAACTGTCATTGCGGGCGAGGAACGAGCGAAGCAATCTTGATATCAATAGATAATTTTCATTTTATGGAAGATTGCTTTCCGAAAGGGATTCACCGCAATCATCGCCCTGGTGAGCTCCTCGCAATGACAAGTAGCAAACCGTGCGGTGACTATTTTTTTTAAATCCTGGTATTTGGCTAAAGCAATGGGTATGAGAACTGTACAGAGCTTCGATCCCGGCTCTGCGTTATGGTCTTGTTGCCTCTTCCAAGGAGAACAAGTAAGCCAGCGCCTCTTCGGTCGATTCCCCGCACATTTCTTTATTTGGCCGAAGGCGGTTACATACCTCCGGACGCTCAGGCATGCCGAAGATAAGGCATAAATTATCGGCGCTTAATTGCGTACAGTGCACACCCGCTGGCTTTCCGTTTGGCATTCCGGGAATAGGTGATGAAATGGACAGAGCAATGCAGCACGCACCGCATCCAGGCCGGCATTTCATAGACGTTTCGCTTTCATTCTTCACAACTTTGCTCACAGGTGAGGGTAATTTTAACATCGGATGCAGCGTTAGTAAATCTTTTCTAACCCCAGACAATTTTCATGAATTGTCCGGTGGTAAGAATCTTTTTATCCTGGCAATTATATTTAGAATAAAAATAAAATTTTATAAAAATATTTGTATGCTTATCGCATCCCGATTATCCTGCTTATCCTGTCATCCCATTTTCCGATTGACCGGCTTTCCGCGCCATGCTACAATCCTCGCACAAAATGACGACCCAATCCACAACCCGTTCACCTTCGCACTCCGTTGCTGTTGCTCAAGCCCTGTTGGTGACCTTCTTATGGTCCTCATCCTGGGTTCTGATCAAATTTGGTTTAAAAGATATCCCCGCCTTAATATTTGCCGGCATCCGCTACAGTCTGGCATTTATCTGTCTGTTATGCCTGGCTATGACAAGCCGGCAAATCGGCTCACTGCGTTCGCTTACCTTACGGCAATGGGGAAAGTTGAGTTTGCTGGGGATTTTCTATTACACCATCACCCAGGGGTCACAGTTTTATGGCCTGGCATTTTTACCAGCCATCACTGTCAGCCTGTTGCTCAATTTCACCACCCTTATCGTGGCGCTTTTTGGCATCCTTTGGCTAGGAGAAAAACCGAGTCGCCAGCAATGGATAGGCATTGTTTTATGCGCCGTAGCAGGCGTGGTTTTCTTTTACCCCGCAGAATTTCCTCGTTCCCAGTTGTTGGCGATCATTGTGGTTGTGGCAGGCGTTTTTGCCAATGCCATTGCAGCTGTCATGGGGCGTGATATTAACCGCACCGGCGACCTTGCCCCTTTAACTGTGACCACCGTCAGCATGGGTGTCGGTTCATTATTTTTATTGGTGTTTGGTTTTGCTGCCGAGCCAATGCCATCCCTCACCCCGCTCAATTGGGGGATTATCATCTGGCTGGCAGTGATCAATACTGCCATTGCCTTTACCTTATGGAACCATACGCTGCGCACATTACCGGCGGTGGAGTCCAGTATCATCAACAGCACGATGATCGTTCAGATTGCCCTGTTGGCATGGCTCTTTCTGAACGAAACCATAACCTTACAAAAAGGGGTCGGGATGATATTAGCGATAACCGGAGCCATACTTGTACAAATCCGTCCTAAAGGTTTGTGATAAACTAAAGGGGTATATTTTTCACAATTATTGGTTATTAAGGAAGTAACGATGCAATCGATCTGTGTTTATTGCGGCTCTTCAGATAAAATGCCGGAAATCTATATACAAGCCGCGGCTGAGTTAGGCCGGGAGATTGCGCAGCGTGGTTTACGCCTGATCTATGGCGCCGGCAGCACCGGGTTGATGGGCGCATTGGCAAACGCTGCCCTGCAAGCCGGCGGTGAGGTAATGGGCGTTGTGCCTCATTACTTCAATACACCAGTACTCACTCACTCCAAACTCACTCACCTGGAAGTCGTCGATACGCTGCACCAACGGAAAGCCCGCATGGTTGAACTGTCCGACGCTTTCATTGCATTGCCAGGTGGTTTTGGCACCCTGGAAGAATTTTTCGAAGTACTCACCTGGGCGCAAATCGGATTGCACCAGAAACCGGTAGGATTGCTGAACATCAACGGGTATTACGACCTTCTGCTGGCGCTGATAGATCAGGCTCGGCTGCAAGGCTTTATTTACGATGAACACCGTGCTTTATTCATGGTGGACGCGCATCCCGCCAAATTATTAAACGCCTTGCAAAATCACCTGCCGCCCTCCGGGTTGGAACGCTGGATGACCAGGCAAGATTGACTTATCACTGTATAACGACACACCCAATCAGGAGCGTATCATGCCTTTATGCGATTCATGCAATAAAGAATTATCCGAAGATGAGGGTTACCTGCTGACAACAGCCCAAATTACTTCCAGTGTCGCGTCCTGGAAAAACTTTTTAGTAAAATCATCCGAGAATATGCCGGATTTATTAAATGATTCGAATATGCTTTCCCGCATGGTGTTTGCCCGCGGCTCGTCGGACAGCCCGTGGCAGATTTGCGAGGAATGCGCCGCCATGTTCGATTTCGACCGCCAACAAGCCCACGCCAATCTGCTTCATTTTCGTGAAACCGGAGAGCCATCAGGCGGTTTTGCCGTATGCCAGTTGAGTTATCAGGGACGCGACCTGGTCGCCGATCCAATAGATAAAGAGGCCTGGGATGTGTTAATAGAAGCAGTTCACACCGCTATTGATGAGATCCGTCAAGACGTGATCCAATCATCCGACCAGGGAGAGGTCTGATTTTCGGCAGACATAAATCTCGCCGTTTTTCATAATTTCACACTATAATATTGAGGTGGAAGATCTTCTTCCCTGTTATCCAATCATGATTCAAGGGGTAAAAAATTTATCTGATATTTTTGCCCCACGTTTGAGATATATATTTCACATTGCGCCTTCCTTGAATGAAGTGAAAGTAAAACGAATCCAATAAGTTGAGAAATATCTCGTTATGCCTGGTACAAACCATTGCATGCAGATTGAAAACCATTTATTCACAGCCTCTGGCTGATTGGAGGTTAACGTGGTCAGGTCTGGATTAATTTTAGCTGCTGTTGCCTTGGTATTTTCCGCCAGCGCCACATTGATCAGCCCATTATGTACCCCATGTCTGGCAATCGTAATGGGTATCTTTGCCGGGTACCTGGCAGGCATTCAAGATAAACCCAGGGACGAGGGAAAGGCAGCCAAGATGGGCGCTGGAGCCGGCGCGATTGGGGGTGTGGGCGCGTTGCTGGGACAATCCATCGGCGCCGCTATCAACGCCAAAATGGTAGGCCCCGAAAGGGCATTGGAATTATTGAACCAATTCAATATTCCCACCGGGGGAGATATAAGCATGCCTTACTGGCTGGGGGTGATTGCCAGCGCCTTATGCTTTGGGGTGTTGAATATCGTCCTTATGGCAGGTCTGGGCGCTTTGGGCGGGTATTTATGGCTGCAAATGAACGGGAGAAAAATCCACGGCATATACCGTTAAGAATGGTTAGCGAGTTTCGGTCACTTTGTGTAAAGCCCGCGGGTGATCGGGGTCAAGGTCTCTCACAGCCGCTAAATGCATGGCAAAAAGCTGTCCGGGGATGATGGCTACCAGGGGAGATAGCCATTCCGGTACAGAAACGGGAAGCTGTAGTGGGATGCGTGCGTGTGACAGCAATTCCTGATCATCGCTAATAGCGATCACTTCTGCCTGACGCTTATTCAAAATTCGGGTAAATTCCAGCATTTCACCAAGCATCACCCCTTGTGGGGCAATGACGATGATGGGAAAACCCGGTTCGATCATCGCCAGAGGCCCATGAAGGAAATCAGCGCTGCTGTAAGGTTCCACCACGGTGTAGGTCAATTCTTTGATCTTCAATGCCAGCTCGAAGGCGGTTGCGTAATTAAAACCGCGCCCGATAACCACACAGGCGCGCATGTAACGGTAACGTTCGGCAATGCGGGCTATCTCAGCATCCATATTCAGGGTTTGTGCAATAAATTGAGGTGCACCCTTAAGCGCGGTTTGCATTGATTCATCGTTTGCCAGGGCTGCACTGAATAACGCAATCGCCGCCAGCTCGCTGGTATACGTCTTGGTAGCCGCAACCGATCGCTCTTCACCGGCATGTAGATCGATCACATGCTCTGCTGCCAACCCCAGGTCGGATCGAGGAAAATTCGTGATCGCTGCCGTTAAAGCGCCTTGCCGGCGGGCTTCGGTCAATACAGCCACGATATCCGGGCTTTTACCACTCTGGCTGATGCCCAACACCAGCGCATTCCCAATGTGCGGAGCCTGCTTGTATATCGAAAAGAGGCTGGGAGTTGCCAATGCCACACATAGTCTGTTAACCGCGCCTAAAAGATAATTCGCATAACGCGCAGCATTATCACTGGTGCCGCGGGCAGCAATGACCACATGCGTGATCTGCCGTTCCCGAACTGCTTTTACTAGACTGTGGATCGCGGTAGTTTCTTCGGAAATCAATCGACTAATTGTCTCGGGTTGTTGGTTAATTTCTTGAAATAAGAAGGTTTGGGTAATATTCATTGGCGCTTTCTCAGATGTTTTATTTATGGGTAAGAGGATAACAGAACAAACATTTTTTATTAAGACAAGAATAAAAAACTACGCGGATATTTCTATAAGAAACCGTCGTGATTTACCATCAGAAACTTGAATATCGGAGAGTTTGTTGGCAATGACATCTGCCATGGATAATGCCTCACGCGGATGAGAAAAAGCCACCCCAATGGCGTACATTCCAGCTTTGTGGGCAGCTTCAATTCCGGCTGGCGAATCTTCGACCACAACACATTTCTCAGGGAGAATTTTCATGCGCTCAGCGGCCATGCAATAAGGTTCCGGATCGGGTTTTCCGTTCACCACATCGTCGGCGGTGACCATGAAATTTGGAATCGGCAATCCGGTGCATTTCATACGCGTCACGGCGATATCGCGCGTCCCCGAGGTGACAACCGCCCAGCCGTCAGGTGGAAGCGCCCTCACCAGCGTTGAAGCCCCATCAATGGCGTAGATTCCTTCAGTCGTGACGGCTTCCCATTCAGAAAGCGGTCTGACCTCTTCATCGGCATCCAGATGCGGCGCAACCAGACGGATGGTCTCAACCGCTCTCCGCCCATATGCCACAGCCATGATTTTTTCAAAGGGAATGCCGCGTTGTTGTCCCCATATTCTCCAGGTATTTTTTACACATTCCGACGAATCCAATAAAACACCGTCCAGATCGAATAATATTGCATCGCATTCGAAAGACATTCGTAAGTTTTCCTCCAGGTGTGTTTTTGTTAACAGTAAACAGCTATCAGTAATTAGTGAGCAGCATATAGTGAATCGTCCGTCGTTATACCAGGTATTTTTCTACCTGCGCCGGATCGTAAGGCGCGCGGCGGCCCGGGCAGTTGAGACGCGGACACAAGGCGCAGGATTCAAAACCCTGTGCAGACGAAAACCGCAGCCCCGATACCGATTTAGTGGGTAACATGATCAAGCTTTCGGTAAGCGTTACGCCGATGGCCGTTTGTACATCGCCCAACAGGGTAAAGAGACCTCGTTGCTCGGTTATCGGCCAGTCTTCCAGTGAGCCAGGGTGCATGCTGGCTGAGCGCCCCAGTTTAAAACGATGCTGCGCATGTTCTTCAAAAAATTGATTTGCCTGGCGCAGCGCAGACTCCATGAGCACCTCTCCCCAATAGCGGGGTAAAGCGCCGTCGAGGGAGCGCGACCACTCATGCAACTCCAAACCACAAGTGACCAAATAAGCAATTGCTCGATGGCTATGGTCCAGTTGACGGCTGAGCACCCGACTGGTGAACACAACGCCATCGATGACCACACGACGATCATCGCAGGAATCAATGAACGCCAATTTATAATAAGCCTTCGGACGGGCAATGGCTTGCGCCTCCTGCGCCATGGTTTCGAACTGGCGGGCATGGACGCTGCCTGGCTTTAGATGCAATACCTTCAGAAGGGCAGGCAGATCAATTTGATAGGGGATTGTATCGAGAATAATTGGTTCTGGCATATTGACACGACTATAAAACTGCTGTACAATGAAGTCAATAGAACAAACGTTCTATTTTAGAGTTATGATTGGAAACAAGCGTTATTTATCGGGGCTGTCCCAAAAGAAGCCTGTCACCCTGAACGAAGCGAAGGGCCTTTTCATTGCAAACGCGAGATGTTTTGCTTCGCTTCGTGAAGCGCACTTCGTGCAACATGACAAAATCAACTTTTTAGACCGTCCCCTGCCATACTGGATTTATGCCGGGCTCATCGCGTTCATGGCATATACCCTTTTCACGACGGCGGTTGTGTGATGACCTTATGGAAAAGACTGCAAAGGGTCTTTAAACCCTTCTCGACTGAAAACCGGGTGTACGGGTTCGATGAAACCACGGCGCGCACTGTGCAGGCGCTGGCGCAAAAAGAAGGGCGTTCCTTCGAGCAAATGCTTTCCGAATTGCTCTCCATGGCAATTGGCTGGCGGCTATCCATCGAAGAGACGCGCCAACTCTGGCGGCGTCTAACCCCGCGTGAACAACAGGTGGCAATGCTGCTCAGCCGCGGTTACACCAACCGTCAGATCGCCGAGACGCTGTTCATCTCTCCCGATACCGCCAAGACGCACGTCCGCAATGCGGTGCACAAGTTTGGCTTGCGCGACCGCAGCCAGCTTTATCAGACTCTGGCAGATTGGGAATTTGAAGGCTTTGAATAGTGGTTGATCAGGATGCTTCCGGCATGAAAATACGCACGCCATCCCGCTCATCAATCACATAGGCATGCGCCGGATAGCGTGTCACGATGCGCACGATCCACAAATCACCAATGGCGCCGGCGGCGTTGAAAGCGCCGCATACGATCAATAACGTCGCCGCGCTGGCAGAGAGTGGGAAAGCCAGACAGATCAAAACCAGCAGGCTCAGGACGACCAGGGGGGAAAGCGCCACGGTCAAATATTGATTTCGCTTAAACGCAAAACCGGCTGCGGTGGCGTAGAACATCAACCCACTCCACAGCACGCCGTATTTGGGTTTAGCGCCAAACCGCTGCATCGTGAGTCCGTGCACCAGTTCGTGTAATATCACCATAATCGCCACGCCTGCCAGGATCGCCAGTGTCCAGTTGGCGACGGCAAAATTCCGAGACATGGCGCCGGTTGTTGAGGAAAGGGCACTGCTTGGCATCGTGAACTCACGGATTGTGTCCCACATTGTTTTCCATAACATAAAAGCTGCCGCACAAACCGCCAGCCAGGGTATGGAAATCAGGTTTAAAATCAATATTTGTTTTCCACTTTGGGTGATCTTCCAATCCAACACTTGTTCGTATCCGGCAGGGATGGCGCCGGGTGGATCATTATGGCTTATGATCGACATTCACACTCCGTGACGATGATATTGGCTGTTAAAAAACATCCTGAATACCCTAAATCATGAGTGATGAATAACACAGAGTATCCAGGATGAAAAGGAGAAAACTAAACCCTGCGCCTTCTGTCCTGTCATCCTTTGCAGGAGAATTACCTGATGACAACCGGCAAGTATAATGTGGGCACTAAAGCTTCGAATGCGCCCATGTCATTCGTTGAACCGCGCGGGCGAGTTAACCCATCCAGGTCATGCGCCTCCTCGTAGAAGCAGGCGTTTACACCGGGCGAGAAATACACTAAATGATAATCGCCGCGTGGTGTCTCAATGAAAAGAGGCGTCTGGCTGATATTATCGCCGCCCAAGCTGCGATCCTGCGTATTGTTACACGATGCTGTGGCATAAGGGATGATCTCGCCGCGGTTCTCATTGCCCCATATAATGCTGCTTTCGAGCAAGCCGGAGGTATTAGGCGAATAATCAAGCGCCGTCCCCTGGTTATCGACAATGGTGCTATAGGTAGTGGTCAAGATTGCATTGACGCCAGCTTCAGAACCGCCATCGACATGAATGATGGACGGCGTAATGAATGAATAGCTTTCATTGTCGCTCACACGCGCCTGGCTGAGCATAAGCTCACTCAAAGAAACATATAATGCAGCGCCGCTGTCGGCGCCATTTTCGAGAAAAGCGGTGTTCAAGATCGAAGCATGGCTATCATAAAGATACACTGCCCCACCATCTCCGGTTGTCGTGGCGTTGTTCGAAAATTGCGAGCAATATTGGTTGGCGGGTAAAAGATTCGGGTCGCACGGAACGACCGCGTCGGATAAACCCTGGATGCCTGCGGTCGCACCGGTGAGCAAAGTGGGATATGCCGATTGCATGACCAGGGTGGAGGTATACAATGTCATAGCCCCGCCATTTCTCTCGGCTTGATTGTAGCCAAAGGTGGTGTTGGTTAACGTGATGGGGGTGAATTTTGCATACAGACCACCGCCATCCCGGCTTGTGGCGATATTGCCCTCAGCCTGAGAACCAATGGTTACGCCATTTAAAGTCACGCCCGCGCTGTTTATAGCATAGATGCCGCCGCCCATATCATATACCGCTTCATTCGAAAGAAAACTCGGCGCGACGCTTGAAGAGTAAGCACCCAGTTCGACGCTGGCAAGGCTTTCGACGAATAAACCGCCTCCGCTGTTTCTAGCTGTATTATCCGAAAATACGATTTCGCCCAATCCCTGCATTGAGGTCTGATTGATAATATAAACCCCGCCGCCATAATTGGATGTATTATCTACGATTTCTATCGGCCAGCCATGCGTTGCCTGCAGAATTAGGGGGAAACCACTCTCATCGAAGATACCCCCGCCTTCGAAATCCGCTTCATTGTGGGCAATCGCCAGCGCCTGGCCGATAGCATGCAGCGCCAGATTTCCCCCACAGCGGAAAATACCGCCGCCGCTGTCTCCGGCATCGTTATATTGAAAACTCGAATCGGTGATGGTGAGATCGCTGCTATCGACCCAGATTGCGCCGCCATTACTATTGGTGCTATTGTGTTGAAAAGTTACCTCATCAACAACTACCGTACCAACGCTGACCGCTAAACCGCCTCCCCCGAAACTGGACGCCTGGTTGTAACTCACATCCACACCATCCGATAAGTCAAGCGTACTATCGTTTGCCAGACGGATCCCGCCGCCGGCATAAGGCGCTGTGTTGCTCATGATCGTGCTGGCAGTCACAGTGATATGGCTGTTATTTCCTGAAATATATATACCTCCACCATTCCCACCCGCATCGGTGGTTTTGTTTTCATCGATATGGCTATTATCCTCCACATTGAGAATAGCATTGGTCGCCACAAACACACCGCCTCCCCAATATTGGGCTTCATTTTCGACAATCTGGGAATTCTCGATATCGACAGTAGAATCGGTGCCGATAAAAACCCCCCCGCCATAATTACCAGCGGTGTTAGAAAAGATCGAGGTGTTTGATATGGAAACATCGCACGTGCCCGACCATAAAGCGCCCCCTTCAAGAACAGCGGTGTTATGTTCTAACTGAGTATCATCAATGACTAATGTCCCGCCGGAAGCCAATATCGCCCCGCCCCCGCCATCTACTGTCTGGTTATATTTCAACTCCGTGTCATCCAGCAGCTTTACCAGATTGTCCCCAATCATGCGTATGCCGCCAGCGTAAGAAGCGGTATTGCTCATGACCGCACTTTGGGTAATGGTGATTGCGCCGTCATCCCCGCCGATGTAGATTCCGCCGCCCATTCCCCAGTAATCACTCACAAGATTGCTGTTAACCTGGCTATTATTTTGAATAACAATATTTGGGCCATAATTCGCATAAATACCGCCGCCGTACGTTTGAGCCGTGTTCGAAAATACAGAACTGTCGTTCAATGTGATGCTTCCCCCATCGATATAAACCCCTCCGCCATTGACGGCATATCCATCATTCAGCGAACTATGTACGACCATTAAATTTGCGCCGCTATGAACCGCCGCAATCCCGCCAGAGATAGCCATGCCATTGGTTAATTCCAGATAGGAAAGGGTCACGTTTTTATTCGCCGCAACCTCGATAACACCCCCCAATGTAGCTGCATTATCATTACCATCGATGATGACTCCGCCGGTCGCCAATTGTGTACAATTGCTGTTTGCCGCTGCAAAGGTTAAATTTTTATTCACTGTCCCAATGCGTTCTGTCCAGGTGCCCTGCTTAATATAAATAACATCGCCATTCACCGCGGCGGCAAGTGTATCGGTAAAATTGTTATATGCACATACAGCGCCATTAATACCGGCAAATTCACCCGCTTCTATCTGCGTTGGGGTTCCTGCGCTATTTGCCGAGCCGTTTTCAACATCCTGCCGCTCAAGAAAAGCAGAATCTTGAAGCGGTTTATCCTCCCGAGATTGCGCGACCATATCCGGCAGTAATAAGCCATCCTGCCCAGATATCGGGGTCAAGTTCACCGCTTCGGTATAGGTGCTGTCTGGGATAATTACTGCCTGCGATGTCGCGCCTTTGGGAAAACTCATATCCAATGTTGTTTGCATTTCGTGAACGATGTACTCATTTTGCCCAATATCGGGCGCGTTGGATGCTGTTGCAACTGGCAGCGATACGACCAATCCGGCAGCCAATATTGCCAATCCAATTGAAGCAAAAACAACCCAAAAATGTGTTTTAATTCGGTTTTTGTTCATGACAATCTCCCTGATCATTTACACAAAACTTTCGCATGACATCGCGGGAAATTTCTCTTTACAATGGCATTTCTTGAACCAAATGCAAAGCCGCCGAGATATCTTCGGCGATCATTTTCCGTTTGACCTTTTCGATAAAAAAGCTGGGGCCAGCTTGCAGGTAGGAGGGAAAAGCCCTGCGCCCGCGGAAGAAGAATTCCTGACTGCGGATTTTATAAGTGGACCCGGCTGGGATAGCCCGCTTACCGCTTTCCCTTTTGGCTATGTCGTTAATGGCTTTAATCGCCACATCGCCCATAAGCATAAAGATTTTCACGTTCGGGAATTGATCGATTTCCTGCTGCAAGAGCCTCGCACATGTTTTAATCGTCGTGCTTTGGATGCCGTACCCGGTTTTGGCGCATTTAACGGCTGTGGTGAAATACACCCCCAGGTTGAGGATATCCCGAAAGGTATTCACTTCAGCTCCAGCATCCTGAAATGCTAACAGAGTGGTACTCTCGAATAAAGCTTCCCCACCGGCATAATAACCGTTTGCGGGCTTCTCGGGCGCTGCCTCTGAGATCATAATGATAGATATAGAAGCAGGATCCATATCGAGTGCCGGTACAGAATACCCTGTATGCTTTACATCGCCGCAGGGAAATGTTTCGCACTTTATCAATTGGTTTATCTGCATCTTTACCTTTTTCTGTTGTACGGTTGTACCTTACCAGTATTTTACCCCATTGCATCGCTCAATATCCTTTACTGTTATGTAAACTTTAATCAAAAATTAATAGCATTTTGTTTTTTTCCTTAGTCTGACAGTCTTTGATAGTGCCGTTTGGGTATAGTTACGCTTAAGAAAGCAGTAATAATCGGGAGTAGCGATTTGTGAGTAGAAATAAACATATACCGAATTCAACTCACCATTTTCTACTCGCTACTCACAACTCATTATCAAAATTTTTGAGTGAACTACTATGGATCAACCGCTGTACCGTACTCAAATCCTGCTCAATCCCGAATATCATCAAACATTGATGTCGATTGCAGCGCGTGAACGTCGCAGTTTATCTGACCTGGTGAGTGAGATCGTACATCAAAACTTGTCGGAACGGCGAAAAAAAGCGCTTGAAGATGGCACCCAGGCATTACGCTCCGATTATCGTGATAATCCCGAATTGACCGCGTTCACATCCCTGGATTCCGAATCATTCTATGGATAAAGGTGAAATATGGCTGATCGAGCTGGATGGAAACGCCGCGCCTTCGTCACGACGGCTGCACCCGGCTGTGATCGTAAATGAAAACAGCCTGAGTAACCTGCCGCTGCGTGTAATAGTCCCCCTGGCAGATTGGAAAGAAATCTATGCTCGCTCCCCATGGATGGTGCGCATATTGCCGAATGGCGGCAATGGATTGACCAGGGTCAGCGTTGCCGATGCTTTCCAGGTGCGTTCAATTTCGCGCGAGCGTTTCGCTCACCGAATTGGTCGGCTCAATGAAAAAACCATTCAAGAGATCGCGCAAGCCGTGGGACTGGTGGTGGGGGCAAAATAAATTGTGATCGTTTATCCAAAAAAGAGAGTGGGGGTCTCACAGGTTGTGCAATTATCCGGCGAGTTCTTTATTTATTGGAATAATAAAAACCGGGCTATCGGTGAGTTGCACCACTTGCTGAGCCACGCTGCCCATGAAGAGTAGGTCTAAGCCTCCCCTTCCTTGGGACGATATCATGATCAAATCCACGCCTTCACGCTTCCCAACATCAACGATGGTACGAGCCGGATAAGAACCCGTGACGACTGTTTGAATGGTAAGCCCTTCTGCGCGCAGGCTTTTTGCAACCGAGTCAAGGTATTTCCGCATATTATTTTCAGCCTGGCTGCGGATAGTACGGATCACACTGGCAGATGCGCGGTATTTTTCGCTTTCAGGAACAGCCGGGACACAAATTAACATCAATTCGCAATCGAATTGCTTCGCAAATAAACGGGCATAAGGCAACAGTTGTTCGGCAAATGCTGAACCATCCAATGCCACCAATATCCGACCAATGTGGGGCGCTTCGGGCGCCCCGCTCTCGAACACCTGTACCAGCAAGATAGGGATATCGAGCAGATGCACCAGCTTGCTGGAAAGCCCCTCCCGTAACCAGTTTTTTTCACCGGAACTCCCGCGGGTTGTAACGACCACCATGTCTACACCCATTTCGTCCACCAGCTTTAACGTAGCTTCGGCAGGGGATTCTGAACGGATGGCACAGTTAACCTGTATCCCTGCTGCGTGGATTTTTTCGGCGACCGAACACAAGTACAGATCGGTCTCGGATTGTGTTTCACTTCCCTCCAAATACCTGGTTGATGCAGACAAAAGCGTTATTTGTGCGCCGGTAGTCTCACAGATGAATTGCGCCATAGGTAAAGCCTGAGCCGCATTATCGGAACCATCAAGCAGGGTAGCAATATGTTGGATATTTATAGATCGGGTAAGCCCTTGCCCAGGAAGGATCGGTTCAGGCATCCAGCTCAGTTTTACAGGACCATTATCATTGTTTTGCGCAGCATAATCCCGGAATGAAGTCTGCCCAAAGCCAAATCCAGCCAGCAGCGCCGAATCGATGTGGCCCAGATAATCCATTTCAGGAGAAGGCGCGCCGATGTGGCGGCGGAAGTAGGAAAAAGCGGCATAGAGAATAGGGATTAATATAAGATAAGTCCATGCGCCTTCAAGGAAACGTTCTTCGAAAATAATCAATGTGGCGCCTGTTGTCAGAAGCGCTGCAACTCCAGTACCGGCTATCAAAGCAATTTTGTGAATTGAAAATTGGTTGGATATTTCCCGTACTAAACGTTGGGTGACCGCCCACCCGGTCATGCTTAACAATATGAAAACGCCGGCTGCATATAGTGCCAGATAGGTTTCTTCATGTGTCCCAAAAACCAAAAAACAAAAACACACAATACCAACTTCCAACCAAACCGGCTTATCGGCGACTTCGTGGCGGTTAAGATCACCAATAATGCGTGGAATATAATGGCGCTCTTTTAGGCCAAGCGCCAGATTTTGTAACCCCTGCGCACTGGCAGCCGAGGCTGACATGAGTACGAAAATACCCACCAATGAACCCAGATATGGCAAGGGGTCTGGCAAAAGTTGGTCCATCGTTTGAGTGAAAACAGACACATCTTTAATCGCAGGATCCGAAAAGACGAATATGGCAGGCCCGATGATGAGCATGGTCGCCGCAGTTGTGCTCATGATGATGAGTAAACTTTGGAAAGCTTTGCGGCTTTTCTGTTGCGGCGTGCCGGCAAAGGCCGCGACCAGGTTGGCAAACACCTCGATACCGGTCATCACCGCCAGGATGCGCACATACCCCGCGATCGTGAAGTGCAAATTGGGGGGGATAAACGCTTCGTGAGAAAGCGCCGGCAGGTGAAAGCCGGTTCGAAAAAGGGTTGCCAGGATCATCATCCATAAAAGCATCAAAACACCTGCGGTAGCCGGGCCAAAGGTACGGGCAGCCATTTTGGGGCCACGATTCACCAGCCAGCCGGTAAAAACGCTCAGCCCAATAGCCACCAGGCTGCGATATTGCATCCCAATAATTTCTTGATTTAGCACGGGAAAACGGTCGGCGATAAATGTGACCATGGCAGCCATGCTGACAAGAAAGGTAAGGGTATATTCGATAAACGTAATGGCGGCATTGACTTTAACCGCCCACCCGCCAAATTCCTCTTCGCACAATCCACTCCCGCCGGAGCCATCGGTTACCCACTGCATTACCAGACGGTACATAGCTGAAACGACCATGATGGTGATCACAGCCAGCCAAATCGAGCCTCCAAAAATAATTCTGGCGGCGCCGGATGCCATTATGACGGTCATGAAAGGCCCGAAAACATAAAGCGGAGAAGTCGCCGGGTCCCCTCCGCCGGCCAGTGCGCCTTCGAGGGAGTTTTTTAGCTTATTAGAAACGCGAGCCATATTATTTGTCCATTTTCAGCGCTTATCGAAGAACCATGCCAACGTACCGGGATGGTATTAAATCAATGACCCCTCCACAAACGATGATGATTTTTCTGGTTGTCTATTCATGCTTTCACTTCAAAGATTATAATATGAATATTACTAAATACTCTATGTGTACTAAAAACTACCTCGATTGTCATTGAGGAATTGGATTAAATCGGTTTTGTCAATTTTTTCCAAATTTATCCTTGACTTTCCAGCAATAGTTGGCTATATTTATAACGCAAACATATGTTCTATATTCAAGAGATACAATGCATGGAATACGAAAACAAAATTTTTCTCGGCGATTGCGGTGATATTTTAAAAGGTTTACCCGATAACTCGATTGATTTAATTTTCACCTCACCACCTTATGCCGATCAACGCCAAAAAACATACGGCGGCGTCAGCCCTGATAAGTATGTTGATTGGTTCCTTCCCAAAACAGAACAATTCTTGCGCGTTTTAAAACCTTCCGGCACATTCATACTAAATATTAAAGAACGGGTGGTAAACGGAGAAAGGCATACATACGTTATTGAATTGATACTGGAAATGAAAAAACAAGGTTGGCTATGGACTGAAGAATTCATGTGGCACAAGAAGAATTCTTATCCAGGCAAATGGCCAAACCGGTTTCGAGATAATTGGGAGCGGCTCATTCAATTCAACAAGTCTAAAAAATTCCATATGTACCAGGATGCCGTAATGGTACCCGTCGGTGATTGGGCGAAAGATAGATTATCGAAACTAAGCGAAACCGATCTATCTCGCGACGAATCGAAAGTGGGCAGCGGTTTTGGCAAGAATGTCTCCAATTGGGTAGGACGTGATAAGGTTTATCCCACGAATGTTATCCATATGGCAACTGAATGCACCAATAAAAACCATAGCGCCGTATTCCCTGTCGATTTACCTAAATGGTTTATCAAGCTATTTACCCAACCTGGTGATGCTGTATTAGACCCGTTTGTCGGTTCGGGCACCACTGCCCTGGCAGCCTTGCAATTAGGTCGCAAATATGTTGGGATTGATGTGAATCCCGAATACGTCGTTATATCACGAGAGAGAGTTGCCGAGACACAAATTAGCCTGTTTAGTATCGCAGAAGAACGAGAGGAATATCAATCCACAAAAGATTCGGAACCAACTTATAAGGGGACACAATGAACTCTCTTGACCTGGAAAAAGTGTGTCAGTATGTAAATGATAATATTATCAATTTCCACAAGGCGAAAATTAAATCTGTGGAAAGCCTTAAACTCCAAAGGCTCTTAAATAAAAATCCATATCTTTTCAAGGCGAAAAATATTTGCACGGCAGGAGAATTGATCGAGGGGTTGCTTAACGCATTCCTTTCGTCATCAGAAGAAAAACTGTTTGGCGACTTTCTGGAAGGGTTGGCGATCTTTATTGCAGAGATGACATCCAACGGTCATAAATCTTCTGCCCCAGGTGTGGATTTGGAATTCATCAATAACAATATCCATTATTTGGTATCTGTAAAATCAGGACCAAATTGGGGGAATAGTTCTCAACAAAAGAAGCTGGATGAAGATTTCAAAACTGCGGTCATTCGATTAAAACAAATAAAACGGGAAGTGAACATTCAACCTGTTTTAGGAATTTGTTATGGCAAGACAAAAACCAGTTTCCTGCGAGGGTACATGAAGGTGGCAGGACAAAACTTCTGGTATCTGATCAGCGAAAATAAAAACCTTTATACCGATATTATCGAACCCATCGGATACAAAGCGGAAGAACAAAACGAATCATTTTTGATCGAGAAAAGCAAGCTGTCCAACCGGATTACAAAACAATTTATCGACATGTTTTGCGATGAAAGCGGCGCCATTGATTGGGTGCGACTGGTCGAATTTAATAGCGGAAATTTTGACCTGGATAAGCCGCTGCCTTAACACTCAGCCATCTGAACCCGACAATTCTTTTTTAAGTAATTATTTCGGATGACCAGAAAGGAGTTCCTATCAATGGACAACCATAACCTTTCAATCCAACTTTACAAGACACGAGAAGAATTCGCCGCTGCCCAGGAAGCAGAGATGGCGCTGATCGAAGGACTGGGAAACAATATTCTAAAACACCTGGGTAATATAGAGTTGGGTATCCCCATTAAGATATTCATGCGCAGTTCAGCCAGCCAGGTGGTGGCTGGTCTTACAGCTACTGTATTCGGCGGCTGGATGTATATTTCCCTGTTATGGGTAGAGGAATCGCTGCGTAATCAGGGTTACGGTACTCGCCTGGTGCAAATGGCAGAAGCGGAAGCCATTTCCCTGGGGTGCCAACATGCCCACGTAGATACTTACAGCTTTGAAGCTAAACCTTTTTATGACCGCCTGGGCTACGAAACCTTCGCTACGCTGGATGATTATCCCAAGAGTTATTGCAAATATTTCATGAAAAAGCAGCTTGTCAGTTAGAGTGTGTGGATAAAGAAGTTATCAGCTATCGGCTGTCAGCTATCAATCAAAATAAATCATCGAAATAAATAATTCCCTGGATTCCTTACTTCCTGGCTTCCTCATAAATTTGATTTTCATATAAAAAGAACCCCAATTAATCGATTTTTTTTTCGAGATTTCTATGACCCAGAAAAGCCAGGAAGCCCCAAACAAGAACCAAAAGTCCGCTGACAATGACCACAATACCCAAATAGTCAATAATTTCGGATAAGCCCAGGTTTTGTTTCAATAAGACATTATATTTGTAAATTGTAAAAAGAAAGCCTAGCACCACAAAACCCGTATATCCACCCAGCAAATATCCTGGTGCTATTTTTAAAGGATTGATACGCCCGAAGAGGAATAATATAGACCCGAGTAATATGATCACATTAATGGTTACAAGAAGGGCGATGTCATCCCATTCTTGTGAGGGTTGATGGAGCACAAATTGCCGGTATAATTGAATTACCATTAAACCAAATAAGGTTAGCAGATATAAGGTGGTGCATATCTTGCGAAATATTTCCTTCTCGCGTTCATCCACAATAATTAATTTTTTATTCATCCGTTACTCCATCCCAAAAAAGTGAATCCAGTGTTTTGCCTAATGCTTTCGATAATTTGATGCATAAATTGAGTGAAGGATTATAATTGCCGATTTCAATAAGCCCTATGGTTTGTCGTGTTACACCAACCCTGTCAGCGAGTTCTTGTTGTGAAAGGTTTTTTTCGATTCGTGCAAGTTTTAATTTCATTCGTTCAGGCTTTTTCATATGGATATTGTAACACAAATAATGCAATATGCAATATATATATTGCAATATGATTTATTTATATGCTATTGCTATCCCTGGAAATTGCTGAGTTTTTCAACCACAATGATCCAATTAAAAAAGAAATTCATCATCTTCTTACTCATAAGTGCATGTATGGGGTGTACTACTCAAAAAATCAATACGCCTTTTTCCTCTTTGCCTCCCTGCGAACTGGTCGTTTTGGCAGAACATGAAGATCCCTATTACTCTTTGGCGGAAGAAATCGCTGCCGCTGAAGATGCGCCTCTCCTGCCCAATTTACCTGAGGCGCTGGCATATCAACCCACTTATTTGTTGTGGGTTGTTTCACCCGGCTTTCTCTCCGATGAGGTGATGATCGAATTTGGCATGACCATGAAGCAGAAACAGCCTTTCGCAATTTCGACCGGCATTATAACCGGCTCAACTATGGAACAGGCGCGGGAATTATGGCAGCGCGCCGGTCAGGTGGGCAACCAAACCTTTGTAGCGGTCAATGCCCCTAACCGTTCGGCTCATCTCGATGAAGGGCAAATCCTTACGGTTTCAGCAGGACAAGTGACAAGAAATCCATTAACCAGAGAGAAATTCATCCAAACACTTCAAACCGCAGATTACCTGACTTTTACCGGGCATGGGGGAAAAGGGTTCCTCGGACTGGATAAAGATATCATGATCAAGGCTGACGATATACCCACGCTCGATAATATTGTCATTGCCACGGTAAGCTGTCAAACACTTCGGGTATGGAATGACGAATCTATTGCGCGTAAAATGATCGACCAGGGAGCAGCCGCTTATTCCGGTTTCGTATTCAGCCCCAATGAAGGCTATGTCATTGGGGAATTCAACAAGCTTCCTTTTCGCTATACCTGGCCGGATTTCCCCATCGGGCATGTCTTGCAAGTGCAGAATCGCGGCACATTGCTAGGCTTTGCTCATTTCCCATTCCATTTTTTACTGGGCGATCCTCGTATCGCTTTCCAATCCGAACCGCCTTATCAATGGATAGAGGTTCACCGACAAGGAGAAGTACGTTTCCTGAGCTTTCGAGATGTCCCGTCCGGCGTTATCCCCATCCACATTGTGGATGGTTCGGGTTATAACTTTATCGAAGCGCCGGGCATCACCTCCGCCAGCCAGGGGGATTTCATATATAACAGCCGTTTACAGATGGTTAATATCAATCAGGATAAATACGTCCTTCTGGTGCATCGGGGGGGCGACCTAACCCTGAAATTACGCCCCACAGCCCCCTGGTATTGGTATCCGATAGATTTCTTGCTGGATTCACTGGATTTCACTTACATATACACTCAACAGACCGGCGGCGATATCCTCAGTCTCGTTTTTTCAGTCATTCCCTTGATTTGGGTCACCTGGCAGATGTATAAGAAGCGTATCGCCTGGAAGAAAATTCGCCTTACCCTGATAATTGGATTGGGCATTGCGGTTCTCCAGGGCATCTATGTAATGATCCGCCTGCCTCATGTGACCATCACCTCAAAAGTGGTAGTATTCAGCCCGTTAAGTCTGTTGGCGGCTTTCCTGCTTGGAGTTCTGGGGACGTTAATCTTCATTCAGGCGCGCACCTGGCGAGGCAGACTGATTGGAACCGTGGTAATCACCTTCACCAGTTGGTCAGTGACCATTTTTGAAATTGCAGTGATTACCGGGTTCAATATGTTGGCATTTGTGCCTCGTTATGGCACATCACTCTATAACCAGTCACTCGGGTTTCTATCTGCCACTGCTTTCATTGTTACATGGGTTGTGATTGCTATTGTCTTTCATTTGATTATGAAAGGAATTGATGATGGAACAACAGTTAATAAATGATTTTATAAATTTGTCATCGAAAGATGACAAAATACGAATGGACTCCTTTCAGACCATCTTGCATGCAACGGATGAAAAAGTCGATTGGATTTATGAAGTTTGGAATAATTTAATCGATATGATGGAAGATGATAATTCGTATCAACGCGCAATCGCCATCATGCTATTATGTAACTTAGCTAAAAGTGATCGGGAGAATCGAATGAATGTCGTGATTGATTCTCTGCTCAAACATACACGCGATGAGAAATTCATCACTTCCAGGCAATGCCTGCAAAATATCTGGAAAGTTGCCGTGGCCAACCCCGATCTAAAAGCGAAAGTATTAACCCATTTAGAAGAACAGTTTAATAACTGCGTAGATGGTAAACACTACAATCTGATCCGGCAGGATATCATCCTATCGCTAAAGAATATTTCTGATGCATATGGCGATGAGTTGCTATTGGATAAAATCCAGAATTTACTACAATTAGAAGATGATCTGAAAAACAGAAAGAAATACAGGCAAATATTATTAAAATGATTTTTTCTGATCTCCTGCATTCTTTATAGTTTTTGTTGTTTTATTCCCCTGGCTTTCTCATAGTTTTATTAAGCGACTATGTTTTTTTTTATTCCACAGTGATAATCTCATGCCAGATGATCGCCACTTTATGCTGCTCTTTATCTTTAATAAACGGCTGCACGACAAATGTTCCAGATTGTGAAGGCTCCCATATGAATTCATTCTCCCTTTGATACCACTTAGCGTGAATTCTATCGTAGCCGACTTTCGCTCTTTCCAAAATGTACCAGGCATATTCTAAATCTTGACCGACCGCTTCCGTAATAATGCGGATTTTTGAACCAACTCGAGCGGGTTTTTGATACTCAAGTTTAACTGCTTGAATGTGAATTAAAGGGTCAGGATAATCCAAGCGGTCTTTTATCGGCAATTCCGGGGATGATTCTCCCTGGTATTCCAGTTGCCAATTCCAATGATATTTATTGTCTGCGGTAATAGCCTTACTATCGATCAGAAATTGAAGCCGGGTTGATACACCCGATACAGATTTTAACGATCTATCTGTCAACATTGTGCAAGTAACTGCCTGGGGGCAAAGTAATTGATAGTTTTGATTACCAAACAATAAATTGATAGTTCTGTCTGTTACCTTATTGATACGCAGATCGTTTTTACCGTCGGTAACGCAAAGCGGTATGGTTTGCAGTATTTGCGAAATTTCGTTATGAGGCAATACCTGATATGAAACCGAGAAGATTGAATCAACCATATGAATTGATTTCGTTGCAAAACAATTTTCATCTTGAGATTTCAAAATGATCTCTTGATCCGCTTTCACAGAAATTTCTGTTTTCTCGAAGCAAGGAATTTTCCAATCGCCAGCACTGGTTTTATAAACATATCCTTCAAACAATTGATCATTAATGCAGTTTATTTCAAAAGTTCTCGACCGATCACAATAAGGTTCAGCAAGTGGGATTGCCATTCCGTTTAAACGAATATGGAACGCTTCCATAGGCAATGGTTGTGAACTCACCGATCTTTTCAATAAATTTATAGCCAGGAAGTTTTTTTCTTTGTGGTAAAAAGCGTAACCGCTTGACTGATCACAATACAGGTGTTTATTAGAAATAATAGAAAATATGGATTTTTTCAGTGGACGAGGGTCTTTAATGAAATCGAGGCTGGCAGCTATGGCTGCCATTCCTAATAAATTATACATACCTACCCGGGTATAACTCTCATAACCTGCTCTAAGATGATGAGGAAGATGATTCAACGATACGTCGTAGGTGCCATCCGGTCGAAGAAATGACGACCAGTATTGTAGTGAGCGATCCAATTTCAATATGTCCCCTTGATAGGCATGGATGGCAGAGTGGATACCACGGGTGAATAAGTGATATTTTCCCCGACCAGCCATGGCAAAACTGCCATCCTCTGTTTCAGTATACGCCATCCATTTCAAGCCTTTATTAACGATTTTCTCGACCTTTTTACGGATGAGGTGGGTGTTTTTGTCAAAATCCACATAGAACAATCCGCAAATTAAAACGAATAAAATAAAAGCATGGTAGGCAATGGGCATACCGTCTAAATGATGCATATCAATACCGGCCTCACCTTCCATGTGATCGTTAATGAACCCTGAATCAAACTGGGCTGTTTCTATGTAGACCAATAGTTTCTCGATTAATTGCTTGTCGACAGGGCGGATATTCAATTGCGCCAATAACAATTCATTGACCAGTTTGAGGGCGGCACAGTTGGTATTTAACACCTGGCAGGTATCGTGATAAATTTTTAAATTCTCATTTACCAATGCAAGTGCCCATTCCCGTTTATCATCAGGCAGTATTAATATTGAGAGACACATATAATGCAATAAAAAAACCTGTTGAAATGGTTTGGTTCCTCTTGTGATGAGCAGAACGCTGGCACGCTTAATATAATCGGCATACAAATGATCATAACTCATGCCATTTTTTATGGCTTGGGCAAGGATGACCGCACCGACAGCGGGAGTGTAGTTCTCATCGTAGTCAGTTTCGTATGCATCGGAAATACGGAGGGTGTTAAAATGAGGGATTTTCCAAGCTTCGAAAATTGGTAAAATGATTTTTATCAGATCGACAAGGTCAGCTTTAGTATTGGGGAGCTTTGTGTAAAGATTATCCATGTTTTAAATTAAAAAACCTTCTCATGATGGATATGATCCTGGTAGACTTCCAGCCATCTGGCAAACATATATATAGGTTGGGTTTTTTCAAACATGTAATAGTTATTTATTGCAAAACTATTCAATTGTTGAAATAATTTTTTTGTACGATACGTGTCTAAATAACCAAGCATATTTATCATGCTGTCCCTCATTAGTAGATTAGAAAATTTCTCGATAGTTGTTTGGTTATATTTCCTTATTTTTGTATGAATTTGCCTGTCCCACATGGTTTTATGTGTAGATGGGTATGTAAGTGTATGTGGGTCTAAACAACGCATTATTTCAAATTGTAGGGTTGGATTGAACCTTATTTCACTACTTAAACCAAGAACATATATTATAAACGGAGGGTATTCAAATCCACTAATACATTCATATCGTAGTGAGCCCAGTCGAAGCATCCAATGTATGTTTCGGCGACTACGAGCATTTAGACGGAAAAATGAGATTGACGCATGATAACCGGCAATCGATGAGTATTCTTGTTTGAAGTTTATTAAACATCGGTTGATTATTTCCATATTTGCTGGTTGTGTAAAGATAGGCTGAAAACATTCATGTCTCATATTTGAAAACATCATATCAAAATCATCGGAGGGTGCCGGAATATGTGAAGCTCTTAGCAATCCATCTCCATCATTTCCCGTAAATAATATTCGGGTTTTTAAATTGGGAATATTATTTAGAAATCCATGAAACCAAACATGGTACCATGATTCAAAACTGGTCTGTTCATAGTACTGATCCACTGTATTCTCATACCAATCTTGATCTAATTCTAAATATTGATTACGAGTACCATATTCCCTGGCGCTTAACGCAGCAAACAGCCTATCATTCCCAAATCCAACATCGGTATCTGTTGTATAAGTAGATACTTCAGTGCTATTTTTGACAAAACTCGAAAGCATCATACGGCTATCTAATCCGCCACTTAATGCCAAATTGATTTTCGAGAATTGCTTTGCGTACTTGGTTATTCCTTCGTGAAAAAGACCTGCGATGTCTGCATATACTTTGTTTTTATCTGAGACAGGTGTCTTGCTATGTAAATACCAGCGTTTATCGTCACAATGGACTGAAAATGTGTTTAAATCAAACATCACAACCTGTTGAAGTTCGACACATTTTATCTCTTCGAAATATGTACGGCTACCCAGCACCGAATGGATGCTCAACAATTCCGCCCATGCCATGCCATCGATATGCAATTTCCTACTGCAATGCTTCACCACCCAATCTAAATTATCTGATATCAAGATTTGATTCTCATCTAAATACCAATATAGTAAACCGGCTGCATGCGGGTCACAAAAAATGGATAGCTTTTGGGTTGATCGATCGAGCAACACCCCACAATATAATCCGGTAGTACCGAGAATGCCATCAAAGGTTTTTTCGATTCTTTTTAGAAAGGCTTGAGGCGTAAGTAACCGCAGGTCTTCATCTCTTGGATGTCCTTTGATGAATAAAACCTTATCACCATTTGAATAGCCTTTAAATGAGCTTTCGAATAAGGCACGTTGTCTATCAAAACAAAAATTAAACTTTGATTTACTTCGAATAAATACCGGCTCACTTACTCGGATAATAGGATTTGCAGTTTGAGGTTGCATAATCTACTTTATATAATTAACAATTGCCATGCCCGGCAAAGACCGTCCGTATTTTTATAGCTGAAATTGATTTCCTGCTTTCCTGCCTTACTTATACATTTAGTACTAGTTTCCTTATTAATTGCTTATATCCCATTCAAAATAAAAACGTCCCTGGTTGATTATGTGAATTTTTGGAAATATTCTGTGAACAATCGTTTTTTATCCCCACGAGTATATCATATCCCTTTTAACTGACTGTCACATAGTTAGCACAAGGGTTTTATCCGTTTCATTCGAATTCACCCTCACCTTTCAAATTCGATTGTCAATCGAGTCAACCGTTGATTGGCATTATACTTATCCATGGTTTATCTTATAACTCGGTAACCATGAAAAAACATCAAAACCATATTCGGGGTCAGAAAACACCAAAATATGATCCTGATTCCATCGTTTTGTTTTTCATAACAGAATACAATAATTTTGGAAGGAAATGAATTTCCATGAACGAAAAACTTTCACGCAGATCACTTTTTGCAATCCTGATCAGTCTGGGATTAATATTTTTATTCCCCCTGGGAGCTTGGGCAGCCAGCGCCTATACCGACAGCTTCGATTCCGATCCCACTGGTGGCTCATATGTGACCAGTTTTACCACCGGCACTGCCGCTTTAGGATTGAGCTACGTGTGCTCTAACTGTGATTTTAGTTACGGCCCAAACAACATCTATTCAATTGCTGGAACTCCAGGGGAAGAGGCTTCTATCACAATCAAAGCGCGCGATGGCGGACCGTTCGAATTTATCAGTATATATATTGATACCGCTAAAGCGATTACTATCAAAGGCAATGGATCGCAATCTTTCTCTATTGACGTGGGAGCTAGCACCACTGGGACATTCAGCCCAACTGGAGGAAATAAAGTAGTCGATGAAGTGGTGATTTCCAATGTTAGCCCCGATTATATCGATTTTGATATTTATATAGACAATGTCTCCGTTATTATGGATATCGATGATGAGATGCATTGTGGCGGCGCAGATACTACTTATACTTTTTCTACTCAATCCGACGTAGCCATCGAAGTCACCGACACCGGCACCAACCTGGGATGTCTGCTGGTCAATGAAACCACTTCCGATCACCCCAACGCCACCGGAACCAGCGGCGCTTCGGGTACCAAGACCGGCAAATACTGGACCATTACTGCCCTGCAAAGCGATCAATCCTCACCGGCGACTGCCGATTACACCCTCAACCTTACCTTACCGCACAGCATTTCGCCGGATAGCAACGCCAAGGTGTGTAAATACACCGGCGGCGCTGGCGGCGGTTGGGTTTGCGACCGCACATCTTCCACTGCATCCACGGTGACGCTCAATGGTATCTCGTCCCTCTCGGATTGGGCGGTGGGCAATAATGTCGGTCCGACGGCTGTATCTCTGAGCCGGTTGACTGCCCGCGCGGGTGCATCTCATTTTTTTGCCCCACTAAGCCTTCTGTTTATCGAATTGGCAAGTATGATTTTGCGCTGACGATTATTGATAATAACAACAATAAGCCGTTTCTATTACTCTCTCCGATACATCTTCGGAGAGTTTTTTTATAATTATGCTATACTGACATTGATACAGGAAATCTCGTGACTTCACAAAGAAACGGATATGGGTTTATTAAAAATCGCATTATAAAAATAATCTATCCTGTAGATGGGATCGGCGATCCCATCTATAATCTTTACATGACGATTAAATATTAGATAGTTTGAGATTTTTATATAATATGATTGTATTTTTATACCCAATCTGGCAAATTTATAATAATCCTGTTTCTCGTGCAAATAGGAAGAAGATTCTCCCATGACCGAATCCAAACTCCTCTACCTCTCCCGCGCGGATGTCGAATCCGTCGGCTTGACTATGTCCGAGATCATTGACGCGGTGGAAGGCGCTTTTCGCGAAAAAGGCGCTGGCAAGGTGGAAATGCCGCCCAAGCCGGGCGTCCATCCCGGCGGGGGTGATAACTTCATCCATGCCATGCCGGCGTATATCCCGGCGCTGCGCTCGGCGGGTGTCAAATGGGTAAGCGGCTTCCCGGAAAACTATAAACATAACCTGCCTTATATCACCGGACTGCTCATCTATAATGATGTCGATAATGGACTCCCCCTGGCGGTGATGGATTGCGTGTGGATTACCGCCATGCGTACCGGCGCCGCCACCGCCGTGGCTGCCCGCTATTTGGCTCGACCCGAATCATCCGTGGTAGGCATCCTGGGCTGCGGCGTGCAGGGGCGCACCAACCTGGAAGCTCTTAATGTCTTGTTCCCCCTTAAGCAAGTGAAAGCCTACGATGTGAACGGTGAAGCCGCGCAAACTTACGCCAAAGATATGAACGCCCGTTTTGGATTACCGGTAAGCGTGGTCAATACCCCTAAAGAAGCCGTAACAGGCAGCGATATTATCGTCACGGCCGGTCCGATCCTCAAAAAACCTCATGCGTCCATTAAAGCAGGCTGGCTAAAAGAAGGCGCCTTTGCCTCGTTGGTGGATTACGACTCTTATTGGGAACGCCAGGCGCTGAAAGAAACAAGTAAATTCTGCACCGACGACGTCCCCCAACTGCGCCTCTACCAGCAAATGGGTTATTTCCAGGATATCCCGCCCATCCACGCCGACCTGGGCGAGCTGGTAACCGGCAAGAAAACCGGGCGCGAGAATCCCACCGAGCGCACTATGACTGCTAATTTAGGCCTGGCGATGGATGATATGGCCGTTGCACCACTCATCTATCAGAAGGCGCTGGAAAAAGGCATCGGAGTCTGGCTGCCGTCATAATTGGGGAAGAAAAAACACATTCGTATTAATTATTCCTGAATTTCTATTTTTCCTGGTTTCCTAATAATTCTTTTTTTATATCAGTCTTGATGCCGGGCAAAGAATGACCCCATTATTGATGGCAGAAAATAATTTCAAGCATTTCTACCCCCCTATCCTTCGGATATCCCCCCATTTTCTGCGAAAATGGGGGGAATGAGGGGGGCTCCTGAATTCCTTTTTTCCCTGGTTTCCTTATAATTTTTTTTTATATCAGTCTTGATGCCGGTCAAAGAATGCACGCATTTTTGATGGCATAAAATAATTTCCAGTATTTCTACTCCCCTGTCCTTCGGATATCCCCCCATTTTCTGCGAAAATGGGGGGAATGAGAGGGGCTCCTGGATTCCTTTACTTCCTGGTTTCCTCATAAAATCTCATTTATAATTTCCGAATACATGGTGGATTAGAAATGAACACTCCCCGATTCGATCAATTGACCTGGTTGAAAAAAAACGAGAACCCCTTTGGACTGGTATGCCTCGATTGCCGCAGTTTCACCCAAAATATGGTCACCACCACCCAGGATCCCGGTGTCGCCCGGCGTTTCACTGAACTTCGCGCGGCATCCGGTGAAGAATATTCCCATATGTCACTGCCAGACTCGGTATCCATCACCTGCGCCTTAAATATCCCGATAAATCAAATACTTGAGAATGGGCCCATATTCAAGGCTGCGGTCATGGAAGAAAAGTGGGATATCCATCTATACGAGAATATCCTCTATTTTTCCCGCAGTTGGACCGGCGACCTGATCTTCAAAGCCAACGTCCATGTTAGCGATAATAATTTACGTGTTTTCTCTATTGAAATAAATGCGATGGTCAACGCCAAAGAGTCAGCTTTTATTATTCGCCAGGTTGATTTCTTGATCAAAAGCCATATATTGAAACAAGTTGTACCGCACCCCTTGCCAGTAGATTTGCCCAACGACAAACAAACCATCGCCTTGTATTCTTTCAGCCAATATGGTCGTCTGGCTTCCTTCGCCACGTTTGAAGACACCCTCATGGGTTCCGGATAAATTGCGGTGTTGTCTACAAAGTCGATTCTGTCAAATTGGCCGAAGTGTGTTTCAAAAAACGAAATGTCTTTTTTATAACCGAAAATTTATTCCCGCCCTCCTTATATATATCTTCCTGGTTTCCTTTTTTCCCTGGCTTCCTCATATGAAGAATTCATCTTCATACTAGAACCTTAATCGGGTAGATCATCCAATACTTGCTGCATACTCTTCTTGTATTCCCGAAAGGCGGTACGTCCCTGTTCGGTGAGGCGCACGGTTGAATGGGGTTTTTTCCCCCGGAATTCTTTCTCAATGGTGATGTACCCCGTCTCTTCCAGTTTGGTTAAGTGCGTGGCTAAACTCCCCCAGGTCAATCCTGTCAGGCGTAACAGAAACACATAATCGACACTTTCGACCACATACAGATAGGACAACACCATCAACCGCGCCGGCGCATGGATTATTTGATCGATATCAGCCAGGGGATGCAATTCGGGTTCAGGCGATTGGTTGATCATTTTGGGTAGCCTCAAGATTGATCACAGGATTATTGCTTAATAATCGGAAAAAGATTATTGCGCCAGTCACGATTATGATCCCCGTTGTAATTCCGAAGGTGATGGGAAACCCGTGATGAGAGGCGCCATAATTGATATACAACCACTCGCCAATAATGGGGGAAAATCCCGCCAACAACGCATAAACATAAAAACGATAAAAATCTAGAATATAAGCCAAGAAACTTAAAATCACTAACAGGATGATCCCAAGAATGGCAAGCGGGGCGTGCTGTTGAATATCGACAAATTTTATATAAAAAATGATCCCTAATAAAAACGCAATGAGATTTACAATCAATAATGTGATGGATAATTTAACCAATCGCATCCGGCGCATCTTTCCAAATGTTACTTCGCCCAATCTTGGTTTTATGATATTTTTGCGAATCCAAAAAATGGCCAGATATACTAAACACCAAAAGGGAAGAAAAACTGCCGAACTCCAAAAATCTCCCAAACGCTGGCTGAGCAGAGGTGCAATAGCAAATTCTGAAATGAAGCAGCCTATGAGAATATCCCATAAACCATCTTGCATGGCGGAGGAGAAAACCTGGCGTTCGGCTTCTTTTAGACTAATTTTATTGGACATATCGACCCTCCAAAGATATTTTCGAGTATATCATAGTACTTTGTTTTTCAAAGTACTTATATTTTACAACAATCGAATATGGCTGTCAAGTCATTTATAAAATTATCTTCGAACTTACGAATTCATTCTAAAAACCTTATTACTTGATATTTCACTGCCCCGCCCCGTTTACGTCTCTGTCAATGGTGTAAATTAATCGCATACTTTCTTTAAGGAATGTTTTAAATGTCAATGAACAGGAGCCAGTGTAAA
>JAFGJM010000061.1 GCA_016929095.1 Anaerolineales bacterium
AGCGAAGCGAAACATCTCACATTATTAAAGTATAGACCCTTCGCTTCGCTCAGGGTGACAGGCTTCTTTTGGGACAACCCCATAAATATTGTTAAAACGACCTAGAAGGTGAATTTTTCGGCCGTTTCACTCCCTTTGCGCGACAAATTATGTCTTTTGCAGATCAATACGTTTATTTAGATCCTCAAGGTGAGTCCGATAATGCTCATACGTGTTCTGCACGATCAGCATCCATGGCTGCCAGTCGGACGGCATATCAGGGAACCCAGCCGGATCATACAAGTCAGCTTCTGGTAAAGCCTCCAATAATTGCACAAGCTGCGCGTGCGCATGAGCGGCTTCCTGGCGCACATCCTCCAAAGTACGCTCCCTGTTTTGTTCGTAAATCTTCTGGTTGCGCTGGTCGGTGGGCAGGTTCCACCAGGGAGAGCCGACCAGCGCGTGCGCCTCGAGTAAACCAATCATTTCTATTTCGTGCCAGGTAATATGAGCAATGATATCTTTGATCGTCCACTCGCCGATTTTCACCTGCGCTATCCAGATGTCATCGAATTGCCGCAAACTTTCTTGCCAAGCCTGGTAATCCTCTTGGATTGATTTCAATAATTCTGATTTGGTGGGTTGGTTTTCCACAGATAACCTCAGATGAAAAAATTATAGATCAGTCGCTATGCCAGACAAAGAACATCTGCTTTACATATTAAGGCTGCCAGGCTGGCGCATATATCGCCTCTCCCTCTTTCGGATAGTACAATTCCCTGCTTTCCCCGTTTGATACCGAAATGATGGAAATTCGCCCAATATTAATATCGCCAATAGCAATTTGCTTCCCATCCGGCGACCAGCTAAATATCGCACTTACATCAGTATAGACCGGCCTGGTGAGCTGTTTTACTTTAGAGCCGTCTGAGCGCATGATATAGAGCGCGAAAATATTGTATTCGCCGTGCATCTCTGAGACAAAGGCGATATTTTTTCCATCCGGCGACCAAACGGGGGATGCGTTTTCCCAGGTGTCGTGGGTTAACGCCATATCGTTCGTGCCATCGAGGTTTTTTATATGGATCTGGCTGGAGCCATCGTTGCGTTCTTTTTGTTCTTCCAACGACATGTAAGCCATTTTCTTACCGTCCGGCGACCAGGCAGGGGTTTGATAAAAGAAATCATAGCTGGCTTCGCTGATTTTTTCCACCTCGCTACCATCCAGCTTCGCTTTACGCCACCACCATAAGCCTTCATTATCAGTAGTACGAAAAGCAATATGTTGACCATCCGGCAGCCATATCGGAAGCGAGTTGTCATAATCTGTGGTCACCTGGTTGATATTACCGCCATCGGAATCCACAATAAAGATCTGATAGCTTCCTGTACGGTTGGATACAAACGCCAGGCGCTGCCCATCTGGCGACCAGGCTGGGGTTTCATCGGCATTTGGATGGTTGGTGATGCGGGTCAGACCGCTGCCATCCGGGCAGATCGTGTAGATATCGGGCGGCTCCTTTACGTTGAAATTGAACATCGCAAAGGCAATTTTGTGGCAATCCGACATTTTTTCACCCATGCTGGATGATGGGACATCTGCAGGTATTGTAGAATCAATGGCTGCAGTGCTTGGCGATCTGCTTTCGGGCAAATTGGAATTCGGTTGCGGCCCTGGCGTCGAGCATGCCGTGAGAAATATACATGACAACAAAAGTGATAGGGTTTTTATTTTCATGATTAGGGTTTGATCGTCATGGGTAGAAAAACCTGAGCCAGATCATATTCCACCATGAATAACTCGTCAATGGTATCCGTGCCCATATCCGAGATCACGATTCCCTTTTGCGAATCAGGTGTGAAATCAATATTTCGAAAATAAACATGCCCGGTATTGGAGGGATTGGGAGTCATAATTCCAGCCAGACCCCCAGTAATCGGCGATTTATACAGGCGCTGTCCTTCTGTGCTGCCATCCGAAGAGCCAATGGTAAATACGGTATGAAGGCTATCGGGTGTGACATTCAACGAAAAAACGGATCTCTGCATGGCTAAAGCAAATTCCGCGTATCGAACAGATGCGCCGCCATTGATGGAAACACTGTAGCCCTCTGTATACGTATCATTAGAAAATTGACCGCTATAAACTACCCGTGTACTATCCGGCGAAATCTTGAAAGTATATACGCCATATCCCAGAGATGGCGCCTGGTTGAGCCGGGTAACGACGGTGTTCCCGGAAGTAGACCGTTTGAAGATTTCGTATCTGCCATCCACCGCATTATCGGCGCAATAGACCACGTTGGCGCCATCCGGTGATATGGCAAAATCATTATAATCATTATCCAGGCCGCAATCGATATTTCCCCCGCTCACCAGGGTACTGTTGAGTTTTTTCATGCTGGTATCCGGTTCGGCGATCGGCGCGCTGTAAATCTCTAATTTGCCGGCATCATCCAGGCTGCCGGTAAACACCACATAGGCGCCGTCGCTGGAGATGCGGAACTGGTCAATGGAACCTTCCGTTAATGTGGGTTTATCCAGCCGAGTAGCTGCGCCGCCGGTGGGAAGCACACTGAACAGGCGTTGATAGGAGCTCCCGTAGTCTTTCATGAGATACACGACGCGGTTATTATTGGGTGAGATCAAGAAATCTGATATTGCAAAACCGGTCACATCCGTGGATATTTTGGTATTGGTTCCTCCACTAATAGAGACATGCCATAAAGATCGTTGATATCCGCCGAGAAGGTCGCTGTATATGATGAAATTTCCATCCGGAGAGAGATTAAAATGATAAATCGAGTAATTATCGGCTAATACAGCGTTCAACTTTTCTGGTAATACAGCGGGATTGGGAGGAATAGCCAGATGCACGCCGGTGATGGGTGATTTATATAATTCAGTGATGTCTTCAGTTGAAAAATCACAGGTGAAAATCACATAGTCGCTGTCGGGCGTGATTTGAAAATCCCTAACAAACCGAGATGAAGCCATTAACGGATGAGATATGAATTTTACATCGCCGCCGCCAATCGGCACACTGCGCAAGTAGCGACCATTATTTGAGGAATTCAAGACAGAATAAACTACCCATTGGCTGTCGGGGCTGATGAGAATGTTCGAGACATCGTAGCAATCGGTGAGATTAGTGTTCAGCTTCACCACTTCCAAAGTCTGCAGGTTAACCGAATACAATTCAGTCGTACCAAGCAGATGTTTATCTGCCCGGAAGACCACATAATTGCCATCCGGGCTGATTTCAAAAGAATTGACTTCTCCACCCGGGACCATCTGCCCGCTCAGGTTGGTCACTTCATCGATGGATTGCGGCGCTCGATTTGCCTTCACAACCCACATGGGTGAGACAAGCGCTGAAATTACAATAAGTATAAATACGCCTCGGATAAGGTGTTTCATGGTTCTCTCCATTAAATCGGTAAAGTATGATGTCTATATGGCATTAATTACTATATGGTTAAAATAGGTAAGCAGCGAAATATTATGTGAATTGGTAAGGATAACCTCTGAAACTGAGGTGAGTGGAATATTGTTACAAAGTATTTTGCCTTGCGCACAGGCTTTTGCCGCCCACTTGCCGCGCGGCTGAGTGAATTATATATGAAATCAAATACCTTTTCTATCTATTTTTATAAGAAGCTATGAGCCTAAAGCTGAAAATAATATATTTACTTTCTTTAGGTAAAAATCAAGCAATAATTTCTACTACCATATTTATGAGGGTATTTTTAGTTCAGCAATAGCTGAGCGCACGTAACCTGCCGAAACTTACATCATTTGTACTAAAAACGGGCAAATATCTCTATGCCACTTGTCTTGAATTATGAGATTATTTTTAGTATTTGAAAGAAAGTGATAAGCTGCTTATTGGTGAATCCGCGACATGAACGCCACACTCTCAATATGGCAGGTTTGCGGGAAAAGATCAAAGGGTGTGATGCTGTGCAGCCGGTATCCCTCTTTACACAAGATGCGGGCATCGCGCGCCAGAGTCGCCAGGTCACAAGAAACATATACCAAAGTTTTCGGCGCTAATCGGAATAAACCCTGCAAAGCGCCTTTTGCCAAACCCGCCCGTGGTGGATCGACCAGGGCAATCTCAGGATGGACATCCAACTGAGGCAGCACGTTTTCGGCGGCGTCCTGATAAAGTTCCACATTATCATAAGCATCCAGGTTGATCATGAAATCATCGCAGGCGGATGGTGATACCTCGATACCGATCAAGCGCCGTACATGCGGCGCTAAAAAGGCGCTGAACAATCCTACCCCGCAATAAATATCCAACAAAGTCTCTTCACCGGTCAGCGATAGGTTTTCAAGGACATGTTCAACCATAAGCTGTGCGCCTTCGATATTCACCTGAAAGAACGAGCCCGCCGACACATGGAAACGCTTTTGATTTACTTCCATGTCGATGAAATCACTGCCTGCCATGACGATGGCTCCTGCCGGACTCAGATGCACCACCGAAAGAGGCAATCCTTCCACGGTCATCTCGGGCGCCTGGATGTCATTGCTTTCCAACACCAGCATCAATTCATCATCAGCGCCAACTCGCAGATCGATACGGTGTAAATCTTCGATCGGCTCGAAATCTAATTGCCGCCAAATATCATTTAGCGCCAGTTCAGGTAAAAAGCATTCCTGTATAGGAAATACATTCTGCGTTCCTCCCCGGTGGTACCCCAATTTGCCGTCTGGGGTCAGGTGGAACTGAACAGTATTACGATAATGCCACTCCTGGGGTGAGGCGACTATCGCTTGCAGAGGGATATTTTCCAAACCTCCGATGCGCCTAAACTGGTCGCGTACAATTGCAGTTTTCGCAGCCAGTTGGTTCGAGTACGCCAGATGCTGGTAATGGCATCCGCCGCATTCGCCAAAATGAGGGCAGCGCGGGGCGATCCGCTGCTGCGAAGCCTGCAATACTTCCATCACTTCACCACGCACATGGTGAGGTTTTTCTTCCACCACCCGCAGGCGTATCGTTTCGCCGGGCAATGCATGCGGCACAAACACCGCCCGTCCATCAGGCAGCCGTCCCAGGGCATCGCCACCAAAAACCAGGGTTTCCATCGTAACATCATAAGTAGGTGAAGTCATGATTTCCTCAAATGGCAGGTGTCGTTCAATGAAGCCAGCGTGAAATCGCTGCCGTCCCATTCGATAATATTGATAGCGCATGTATCTTGTTTGATGCGCCAGAAACGATCATTACCCAAACCGAGTATACCTAACAGCATGATGCGGTTGACCACGGTGTGCCCCACCAGCATGATCGTGTCATGAGGATATTGGTTACACACCTGTTTAAGAGTTTCCATCAGACGAGAACGCAAGTCTTGCAAGGTTTCTCCGCCGGGGATGATGGCTTTCTCGGGGGCGTGATACCAATGGGATATCTGTTCCGGCCAGCGCTGGCGGGCTTCATCCGGAGATAACCCCTGCCATTCTCCATAATCAATATCTATAATGCCAGGTAAGGGTTGCACAGAAAGTTGAAAATGGCGGGCAGCAGCCTCGGCAGTTTGCATGGCACGCGAGAGCGGGCTGGCATATATGGCGACAGGCTTCCAACGAGCAGCGATCCACGCACCGGTGGCTTCTGCCTGCTGTAGACCGGTCTGGTTAAGTGGAATATCAGCCCGCCCGCGAAAACGTTCGTTGCGATTCCATTCTGTTTGCCCATGCCGGACAAGAATGATTTTTGTCAAAAGCGCCTCCGACTGTTTATTGAATTTGGATTATTCTAACTTCTACCGTCCGGCAATGCAAGCGTATGAAAACAAAGGTGGCGATAAAGCCAGGATTTTTAACAAAAAATAAATAGTGGGTTTTATAAATCGTGGTATCATTGCACGCATTGGAGTTTTAAAGTGGACGACAATATTACTATTATCGAGGGGCCTCCCCCAACATTTGAAGCTATTCATGAAGACTGGGCACTTGGGTTGAATGAAAGTCCAGAATTAACCCATGTTGTATCGACAAAATTACGCACATTTAATGGTCCTGCTCTGGTGGAACGTTGCCACCGCGCCTTTCATAACCAACAGCCCATCCATTTGATTTTCCGCACACCCGAAGGATTTGAGAGTCAGGCGCCAATTCTAGCCGCTCGTACGGTAGAGGTAGAAGAAGGGCAAATGTTGCTTTTATGGCTGCGATTTTCCGGCGATGAAGTGGATTTCGAGCTTGGTGTTGATGACGAACTGGGGCATGACCTGGATGATGACGATCCTTCAGGATTAATGTGAAACGATTATAAATGTACAACTAAAAGGGTTTCACTTCCGTAATAATGGATGTGAAACCTTTTTTTGTTTTACTCTTGCATATTCAACGATAATGATGCACAATCCAAATAAAGGAGGCAAAGATGAACGATATTCCTCAAGATGATGGCGATCTGGCGGAAGAGTTCCGTCAATTAGGCAAGAATTTAGTGGATACGCTCCGCCTGGCCTGGGACAGCCCGGAACGGAAGAAGCTGCAAGATGAAATTGAATCTGGTCTGGTGGATGTGGTGTCTTCATTAAAAAGGGAAGCAGGTGAATTCAAAGCCAGCCCTCCCGGACAAAAGCTAAAAGAAGAGATTGATGATATGCGCCAAAGCTGGGAAAGCGGCGAGGCTGAAGCCAAAGCCCGCCAGGAAATAATGAACGCCATCCGCATGGCTAATAACGAACTTCAGAAATGGTCGGAAAAGTGGCAAAAAGGGTCCGGGGAAAGTAACGATCAATGAGATGATAAACCCCCTCACTGAAAACGGTTATCGGATACCTTTGAAGCAATGGTGTCTTTGGATTTCTCCAACCACCCAATCTTGACATCCGGGTGATGATCAAATTCGGGTACATAAGGCTTGATATTCAACAGGGGAGTGCCATCCAATATATCGATATTTTCAACAACGAGAATGTTTTCCTTTATTTCCACCAGTCTGACCACCGAAAGCCCAATGGGGTTTGGGCGCGTCGGGGCACGCGTGGCAAACACGCCATGCGGCGCGCCATCCAAAAAGGGGGTTACCTGCAGCGAGACGCGCTTCACGGCATGCAAGTGGTAAAGCAGGATGATATGGGAAAATCCATCCAGGTCTTTCAACCCATCAGCGAATTGCGGGTAGATTTCCACCGTCCCCGCGGCGCTGGTTTTGCAAGTGGGTTGAATGGGCATGGATTCAAGTAATTGAAATGGGGTATGAATGATTCCGATGGGGTTGTATTGTATTTGCATGGCTAATATTATATCCAACAAGTGAATCATATTTTTCCGGAATTATTAATACATGATCCAAATCATGATTTAACCCACTCCGGCAACCGGGCATCCAATTGAGATAATTCCTCTTCAGTGATCAGACGTACCTCCGTATCATGTAAGTGAGTGTTCAGGTCTTCCACAATTAACAAAGAAGCTTGTTGATTTGCTACCAGTCTATGCCATACCCTTTTTGGAACACTATAAACAACACCGGGTTCCAGGTCATAAACCTGCAGTGCTTCATCATCCGGGTGAGTGAATAATGCGGCTTTGCCCCTTAGCAGCACAAAACCTTCCTCCGTTTGGTTATGGCGCTCAATTTCGTGTAGATTCTTACGCTCACAAGAAGGATCCCAATTCATGATAGCAACTTGCCAGTTAGGGGTTAATAATAAAGGCTTATAGCCTAATCTTTCAAATTTATACACATTAACAGACATTCACACCTCGTAATTTAATTCATAGACAAAAAACTAGTCACCCGACAGTTTACTACTTGTCACTGCGAGAAACGCAGCGACGAAACAGTCTCATACTCGATAACGACAAGATTGCTTCGCTCGTTCCTCGCTCGCAATGACAGTTCACGAAACCTGTCAGGTGTTTAGAAAAAAATAACCCAATCAACCTGTATAGCCATTTTTATAATCAAATGCCTGACCTATTTTGAATTCCCAAAATCGAATACATGACTCCATCCACAGACGCCATTTTTTTTTACTTGCTGACACTGATATCACGCATTTAGATATCTACCCAGCAACCTTCCACTGCGCTTTTTTGAATGGCTTCACATAATACCAGTTCGCGCCAGCCGTCTTCGAAGGTCGGATAGGATGGTATTTGGTTGAAATCGCCAAGGGCGATGGTTTCATAAACGGTTTTAAATAAACGCATGTGGGTATCCGGGTAACCCTCTGCGTGTCCGCCGGGATATCCGGCATAAGAGCGGGCTTCGGCTTGCATTAACGCAGGATCCTTGATCACCATTTCGTTGGGTTGATCCCGGTGACCTATCCATAACTCATTGGGATTTTCCTGATCCCACCACATGGAAGCCAAAGAACCATTAATCTCCCAAAAGAAATGATTCTTGCGTCCGGCATTGATCTGCGAAAACGTGGCGACTGCGCGAGCGCCATTATTGAATTTCACCAATAATCCGGCGTAATCTTCGGTGTTCACCGACACTTCATCAAAATCATCCGATTGGCTGAGCTTACTGGCAAAGGTTTCCACCTCGATATGCGGCTTATGGCGCACGGGTATGAAAGTGGCAAAATCAGCCAGGACTGCCGTCACTTCCAGACCGGTCAACCAGGTGACCATATCCAGCCAGTGGGTGCCGACATCAGCGACCACGCGCAGCGAGCCGCCCAACTCAGGGATCAATCGCCAGTTCCAATCATTGACAGAAAAGAGCCAATCCTGGCAATACTCCCCATGCATGAGGCGCACCTCGCCAATCTGCCCCCCCCGCAATCGGGCGTGCGCTTCCTGGCATAGCGGATAATAACGCAGATTGTAATTGACTGCCGCTACCCGTCTACATGATTGCGCCAGATCGACCAGCTCTTTCGCCTCCGCTGCAGTGTTTGTCAACGGTTTTTCACAGATCACATGCTTGCCGGCTGATAATACTGCTTTAGCCATGGGGTGGTGTAGATAATTGGGCGTGCACAGATGAACCACATCGACCTCTGCATCAGAGCAGATCTCTTCGATGGTTGTATAAACTTTTGGGAGGTCCAGTTTATTCCTGGCGCGCTGTCCCTTTTGGGGATCTGAACCAAGAATCCCGCTGATTTTCACTCCCAGGCGGCGCAAGGCTTCTACATGAGCGTCGCCCATAAAACCTGTTCCGGCAATAGCGGCACATAATGCTCTCATCATGCCTCCATATAATTAGAAGATGACCAGGATACTATCGTTAACCAATATTATCCTGCCTATCCAATAAATCCTGACATACCCATCACATAATCATATAGAATTATAGCAAAATCCGGATAATGGATCATCTTATCCGATGACTCAACGCGTCCTTTTGCATTCTTTGGTGTTAATTCCATTAATAAATCATACATGGATATTGCTCATTTTTTAGACTCATTGTATAGTTAATTATCATTCGGCGGGTTTCATTTTTCAATCGACATCATTACCCTATGCAATCATAGCATCTTTTATGATATTTATTGCCCGAAACACGGGTAATTCAACCTATTTTAAGAGAGACAATGCTGTGAGATGAATAATTCATAATCGACCTTTCGGCGCCCAACGATAAGGTTATTGGGATGCTCGGAAAGAGATGCCAAGGAGATAACGAATGAATATATTGCTCATCTACCCTGAAATTCCCGACACATTTTGGAGTTTCAAATATGCCTTGCGTTTTATTGGCAAAAAATCATCCTCGCCGCCGCTGGGGTTAATAACCGTAGCCGCCATGCTGCCGGTCGAGTGGAATAAGCGGTTGGTAGATTTGAATGTCACCCGTCTCACCCGGCAAGATCTGGAATGGGCAGACCAGGTTTTCATCAGCGCCATGACCGTGCAGCGCAAATCGGTCTATCAAGTCATCGAACGCTGCCACGAAGCCGGTGTTAAAGTGGTAGCAGGCGGACCGCTTTTTACCATAGAATATGATCAATTTACAGGGGTGGACCATTTCATTTTGAATGAGGCTGAATTAACCCTGCCTCCTTTTTTAAATGACCTTGAAAGCGGGCATCCCGTCCCCATATATGCCACCGATGAATTCGCCGATATGAGTCAGACGCCTGTTCCCCTGTGGCACCTGGTACAGCAAAAATATTACGCCACCATGAACATCCAATATTCACGCGGCTGTCCGTATAATTGCGAATTTTGCAATGTCACGGCCCTGCTGGGACATAAACCGCGTATCAAGCGCGCCGATCAAATCATCGAAGAATTGGACCGCCTGTATGCATGGGGCTGGCGGCAAAGCGTATTCTTTGTGGATGATAATCTGATCGGCAACAAGCGTATGCTCAAGGATGAGCTGCTGCCGGCGCTCATCGACTGGCGACAGGGTAAAGCCGGTTTCCAGTTCAGCACCGAAGCATCCATTAATCTGGCAGACGACGAGAGCCTGATGCAAATGATGGCTGCGGCAGGTTTCAGCTCGGTTTTCATTGGCATTGAAACACCCGAAGAATGCAGCCTGGCGGAAGTGGGCAAGAAGCAAAACTTGAAACGCGATATGATCGCCGATGTCAAGAAAATCCAGCGTGCCGGCATGCAGGTTCAGGGAGGATTTATCGTTGGTTTTGACAACGATACCCCCTCCACATTCCACCGGGTGGGTGATTTCATCCAAAAAAGCGGGATTGTCACGGCTATGGTAGGTTTGCTGCAAGCCCCTCCCGGAACGCAGCTCTACCAGCGCTTGCAGCATGCTGGAAGATTATTGGAGCGCATGTCGGGTGATAATGTGGATGGCACAACCAATATCGTCCCGGTGATGAACCTCGAGGTACTCAAAGAAGGATATCGCAGCATTCTGCAATATATCTATTCACCCGAAGTGTATTACCAGCGCATCCGCACATTTCTAAAGGAATACAAACCGCCCAAAATCAAAATGCGCTTCGAGTTTAATGAGATCAGGAATTATGGGCTGGCATTCCTGCGCTCGGTTTACCGCCTGGGCATTGTGGGTAAAGAGCGTAAACAATACTGGAAGCTGTTCTTTTGGACTCTATTCTCCCGCCCTAAAGTACTGCCTTTGGCAGTAACGTTGATGATCTATGGCTATCATTTCCGCAGGATCATTGAAATGAGAGTGATGTAATAAACAAGACATCCCATAGTTTCATGCCGGTGGGAGGTATAAAAAAGCCAGGGATTCTCCTGGCTTTTTGTTTTCCTGACACCAAATAATTAATTAACTATCCAGTTTATCCTGACCACCCTGTTATCGTTTATCCGGCTTGCCGCTGCACCTGGCGGATGACCATCACCACCTTGCCCTGGATATCCACCACCGCCGGGTCGTCCACGAAGATGGGCTGCATGGTGGGGTTGGCAGGCTGCAAGCGCACACGTCCGTTTTCAAGGAAGAAATATTTCAGGGTCGTTTCGTCACGGTCGTTAAGCCAGATAGCCACCAGGTCGCCGTTGCGCACTTCCTGAGCCGGCTTCATGATAACGATATCGCCGTCGAAGATCATAGCATCGATCATGGAATTACCCTGCACTTCCAGGGCGAACAGATCGCCGCCCTTTTCTCGCGCCGGCAGTAAACTGCGCGCCACGTCTACCATGCTCTCGGCGTCGTAGTAGGAGAAATCGGAGGGCGGCACCGGCACCGGTTCGGAAGCCACAATACGTCCGACCACCGGCACGCGCAGCAGTTCATCGACCGCCTGGCGCACTGATTGCGCGGTTTGCTTCACGGCGCTGGATACCGTCGCGGTAACACCTTCCAGCTCGCTGAGCGGCTTGAGCAGGCGGATTCCGCGGGAGACATGCCCATCGCGTTCGATAAACCCTAGGTCTTCCAACTGGTCGAGGTAGTAATTGACTACCGAGGTAGAAGAGATAGCAGCTTTATCGCAAATTTCACGGATGGAGGGGGGGTAGCCAAATTGCATTTGAAAACGTTCCAGGACCTCCAGAATTTTCTTCTGGCGATCGGTGAGACCCTTAGCACGCCGTCTTGCCATCATAAGCTTTTCTCCCAGGAACCATAAACAGACCGTTTGTGCTAATAATATATCAGAACAATCGTTCTACGTCAAGGGGGAAAGGAAGCTGTCAGTTTTCAGCTATCAGCTGTCAGTTAACTGTTTTTGGCGGTCGATTGACGGTTACCGAAAAGAGGTTATGAGGAAAAGAAATCATTAAGTTTTAGGGTAAAAGCTATAATTTATAGGTGTTAGTTATCAGTAGCAAAGTATTCCGCATTGATGGGCGGTCATTTTTGTGGAAAATATTCTTGCAATGGTTTGTGACCGTTGCGGAGTAGCTGTACTCAGTAAAGCTTCCGCCGAGAATATCCGCCGATTAGTATATATCGAGGAGAATATGTTGCGAAGTGTGAGAATGGATGTATTTGCGTATTCTTTAGAGGGATGTATGTGAAATAACTCAAACGCGCCTAAACTCAGATGCTATTTATTTCAATAATTATTATTAAATTAGATTGTTATATGAAGAATATTTAATTTTAGATAAATTTTCACCAATTTTTGGTTTCCGAAATATAAAAAGATGTTCGTGCATAATAAGGTAAAAGTTATATTTCGCTGCACTATGAATCCATCTTTTCGAATAAACGCAATTATGCTGTGCTTTAATAATTTCTTCTTTAAGAATAAATTTGCTTTTAAGAAAAATTCTGAGTAAATAATATGAGAGAGGTATGTAATGTTGCGCCTTCCGAGTATCACCAATTAATATTGCGCAATAATGATCTTCCTTTAAAACGCGGAATAATTCTTTAGAAATAATAAATAACTCATCAAAAAATTTTGGAATACTACTGAGATTTGATAAATCACCTATGATTTGATTTTTTGAATATTGAACAATATTAGCGTATGGAGGATGGGTAATAATTAAATCTACACTATTGTCTTGATACTGATACAAATTTCGAGCATCTCCTTCAAAAGCTTTTTGTTTACTATTTGTGTCATATTTAAAATCTAATAATTTATTACATATTTTCACAGCATCAGGGTTAATATCTATACCATCTGCATCACGATGAAGGAGTTTCGCCTCAATTAATGTTGTTCCTGAACCTACCATAGGATCTAAAACAAAATCACCTTCGCTGCTATATTTAAGCAGAATGTTTCTTGGAATCTGTGGCGCAAAATTTCCCCGATATTTCGGATTATGCGTTGCCCAGTTACCACGTTCTGGAAAAGACCAAGCTGTTGTTATTTCTTGTTGAAATGATGAAAGTAATTTATTTTTTTCCATTTTTAGTTAATGAGTTTTGTAATGAAGGAAATATGGTTTTCTTTAGAAATGATGTTCTCGCATAAAAAGCACGTGATTTACTTCCATGACCTGGGCCTTTTGTTCTTGGTTGAATATAAACTCCTAATTTTCCAGACAATGAAGAAAATCCATTATTAATTATTATTTCACGAATTAAATCATAATCTGCTTTTACTTGATTATATATTTCTGAATTTCCCAAGTCAAATGATGTTGCTGCATATAGAATTGATTTATTTTCAAATTGATTTTCCCAAATTCGAGCAACAATAAGTATCTTTTTCAGTTTGTTCAATAAATGACTATTTTCAAAATTGGTCCTTTCAACATTAAATGCATCAATCATCGTAATTGCCATGGTTTCTTTTATCGTCAATACATGATTTTTTTGATATTTTAAACTGATAGTTTTTAATTCCCAAGAACCGAAATTAGGAGACTGTGCGCTGTTAATCGGAAGGCCCAAATACCTTTCAATTACTTGCCCCGCCCAGCCCTTATTCTTTTTCCCTTCTTTGAAAACCGTAATATTTAATTCATTTGCCAAAATTCTTAAATCTTGACCAATGATTAACGAGATTTTATTTAATGCATCAGTGCGATCCATAATAATTTTTTCCTACATATTCATTAGTCGTGTTTTTAATTCTAAGATGCCATCCATTGACATTTGTCTACCTTTGCCAGTAGGATAGTTTATATCTTCTTGCCCCCAAATCCATTTATACGCTTTTAAAAGAATTTCTGGATTTTCTCCAATAGGATTAATTATTTCACCTTTTGACGTAACATTATCTGGTTCAGCGCCATTAAATACTTCCTCTAACGCGTTAATAATTTTTATAGTCTCATTTGGATTAATATTACCTTTAGTTATTAAATCATTTAGTATATCTTTGTGAGAAATCAACCATAATGTATTGTCGATTGGATTGAACACAAAAACCATGAAATCTTCTCGCTTAATTTTACCGAATACAAATTTTCCACCCGGTTTTGTTATTACAATTTTCCTACCATCAGATATTTGTTCTACTTCATAGCCCCGATAACTTAATTCCTCCAGTTTTGCTACAAACGATTCTTTTGATGAGTTTATAATTTTTATTTTACGTAACTCAATTTCATGTGTATAAATATTTTTTTTGGGCATATCAATTTGGTTGTTGTTTGTAATTTATTATGAGTAATTCTGTTAATGACCCTCTTTTATTTGATTTACAGTTTATCATTCGATTTGCTTTTACGCGATATATTGAAAAACCTTTATATAAATCATCAAAAAAACTATCTGATGGATTTTCATTTTTAGGATCTGAATTGCTTAACATAACTTTGTTGCCATTTTTTGAAAGCGTACAAAAAAAATTAGCAAGTCGTATTTGATCTTCTTCAGAAAAATCATATTTACTATATGATGTAAAACTCGAAGTATTGCTAATTGGCCGATACGGAGGATCAAGATAAACAAAAAATTTATCATTTATAATTTTATCTTTAATATTTTCAAAATCGGTTATTGATATATCAGCTATTTGTAATATTCGATTTGCATTTAATAAATTATCAATATCTAAAATTCTAGGGTTCTTGTATCGCCCAAATGGAACATTAAATTCACCTTTACGATTTAGTCTATACAATCCATTAAAACAAGTTTTATTTAAAAATATCAATTTTGCTGCGCGTGGGATCAAATCTTCATAATATTTATCGTACTTAATGTGTACTTTTTCGACATTATATTGCTCTCGAATTTTATAGTAATAATTTTTTCTTTCATCTTCGTTTTTACTAATATACTCGGATTTTATAATTGATAATTCATTTATTAATTCATATACGTTATTTTGAACTACCGAAAATGTGATAACTAAATCGTCATTTATGTCAGATAAAAATGCCTTTTTAATTTGATACTTCTGTGCTATGTAGAAGAAAACAGCTCCACTACCTAAAAATGGCTCGTAATAATAATTTGTAAGACCTTCTTTTAATTCTTTTGGGAAGTAATATGAAAATTGTTCTAAAAGTTGTGTTTTACCCCCAGCCCATTTAAGAAATGGTTTAGCAACGCCCTTATTATTATCGTTTTTATTAGATAAGCAGTCCTGTATAAATTGAAGTTTTAATTGTTGTTCACTAATTAACATGAAATTTCTTTTATCTCTCACATTAAGTTATTATTACCAAGGTTTTATATGTTTTTACTGATAATTATCTTACAACGGATATCGGTTTTGTGCAATAGAAAACAGCCGTAAGCTATATGCTTTAAGTTTTAATTATATTACCTTCATCCTAGAACCTGAGGCTTTTAGCTGATATCTTATTCCTCCACCAACCCCTTAAGCTTCACCAGCATCTTGTCAACCGTAGCGGCTGACCCGCCTTCAAGAAATACACCGATGAGTTTGCCAATCACGCCCCAAGGAAGCTCGACGATTTCCATAAAGGTAAACCGGCTACCCGATGAAGTGGGTTCCAAAGACCAGCTTTGCTCGTAGGTTTTTAAACTGGCACCCGAAACCATCCGTAAGCCTATCTTTTCATTCTCTTTCCACTCCGCGATCTTAAAGTACATCATCATGAGAGGTCCACTAGCTTTTTCTTCGATGTATATTGGGGTGCCAACACCCTCACGTTGATCACCGGTGTACTCGAATTTTGTGAAGGTGAAGCACCATTGCATTATCTTCTCCGGTTCCACCAGGAAAGGCCATATTCTTTGGGGAGAAGCCACAATATCGATTGATTTTTGAACTTTCCTTTCTTCTCCTTTCATCTAAAAACCTAATCGTTATATCACTATAAAAAACGAGTCCGGTAATAATAACCACACACAAAGACTCACAATACCGATAATAATTCTTGAGATATTCTCGTCCGAGTATGAAGATTGCCTAATTCTCATTTCCCCACAAGACATTCATGAATTGCGATAATATTACCCCGGCACTGAACTTATCATACAACGGGAATTGGTTTTATGCAATAGAAAAATGCTGTAAGCTATAGGCAATAAGCTATAAGTTAAAAAACCTAAAGCTTACAGCCTACAGCTTATAGCTACCTCACCCCCTCGCTTGCACCAGATTGATCAAATTCCCACAGGTATCCTCGAACAACACCGACTCATTGCTCACTTCTCACCCCCTCCCTAATCACCTGATTACCCAATTCCCTGATTACCTCATCTTATATATACGCACATACTCTACCCCATCGATGACCACGGTATGCACCGGCGTTCGCTGCGCCAGGGCTTCCAGCAGATAAGGATGTGTATTACGCTGCCATTGATTGATATACGTGATCACATAATCGGCGTTAAGATAATTGGCAAGCTCTTCTCCCTGCGCTTCATATGTCAAATCGAGAAATTCGGCTTTGAATCCATAGCTCTGACTGAACCAGCTAAACGCCGCCGGGTACCAGGCATGGATGATTTTATTTTCGATGTCCGGAACATCTTTAAGATACAAGGCGGCTTCATTGAGCCCCTCGCCCCATCCGACGATCATCACCTTGGGCGCTTTTTGTATGCCTCCCAACAGCGGGTTGTAATAGGTGAGGTAATAGGGATAGGTTTGCAGCGCACTGACCGCCTGAAAGAAAACGACCAGCGCCAGCCCGATAACCGCCAGATGGATTTTTTTGATTCCCTTTATTCGCCCGCCAAGCCACAACAACGCGGCTGCCCACCCCGCGCCGGACATCATATTCAACGCCGGGTATGCCGGCATATAATAGCGATCGTATTTTTTCTCCCCTGTGCTCATGGCAAGGGTATAGACGGCAACGAACACCAGCAGCCACAACAGGTTACGCCGGGTATTTGCCGAAAACCCGGAAAGCACCTTCGTGCGCCAGGTGATCGCCAACAAAACCAGCCCAGCCAGGGCGAGAGGTGTAGCGCGCCACAGATAGGTGAGTGGATAATAATAAAAGAAGCGCGAGACATCCCCCTCGCTGTGTTGGTAAGCGCCCATGAGCTGGGTGGTGCCGATCTCGCCTTCGGCAGCGCCCAGCGCAAAGCGCATACTGTCGGCTAAAACGGCGAAAGGTTCTTCCCACATAGCCGGCCACACAATGCCGATGGTGAGTAAAGCGACCAACCCCCATACCGCCAAAGGAACAACGGTCTCTTTGATCAACCCTTGCCAGCGCCAATCACGCGTTTTCCAATGCAGGCGGATAAATTCCAACAATGCCAGGCAGACAACCGCCGGAACGATAAATCCACCCGGACTGAGGGATAGATAGCCCAATCCGCTGGCAATCCCCGAGACAACCAGGCTGAACCAGTGACGCGTTTGCAGAAAGTGCATGAACGCCAGGGCAGCCAGTATCATGAAACTGCCTAATAAGGCATTGGTATGCAGCACACGCGCCTGAGATATGGGCAGCGGATCGAAAGCCAAAAAGGCAAATCCCGCCAGCGCCGGAAGCAATCCCAGCAATGCGCGGGCATACAGAAAACAAATGACGCAAATAAGACTTGCGGTGATTGCCACCAGCGTGCGGGAAGCTGCCAATAATTTTATCGGCTCGGGTCCGTGCGCCTCGATAACCTTGAAAAGCCAGGCATCACCGGTATTGGGTTTGTCATAATTTTCATACTCGGGGAATTCTAGCTTATACGCCCATGCTCCCAGCCACATGGTGGTCACGCCGGGGTGACCGGTTTGGTATGTATTGGGATAATTTTGGCGTAATAATGCGCTATAAAAATTGGCCGATCGCTTTTCCCAGGTAGGTTCGTCGGGCGTCACAAACAGATCCAGCCCGGGAAGACGGGGGATTAAAAAAACGAGAAATAGCAAACCAGCCAATAATAATTGTGTCAGAATCGAATAATATTTTTGATGAAGCACGGTTGTTTTATCCATAGACAATGCCAGTATTCAACGTAGTATTATTTTATCCTCTAATCGGGGGGTGGTGCAAGGTCGAGATAAAATACCTTGATAGCTTAATACTTGACATCCACTATATGATAGAATAAACTAATTACGTTGAATAAGACCAAAAGGAAGCTGATTTGATAATCTCAAAATCAGAGAGGTCGGTTCTAAAAATTTATGATTTCTTACCAACCCGGCATTCCGAGGTTTGGCTAATGTGGATGTTAGGTATTCAGCCTATACAATTATCGTTAAATTTCAATCGTTCACAGATTCCGGCAGTAAAGGAATCTGTGTTTTTTTAAAATAATCTGTAAACCCAATTGGATAGTTCAGGAGGTGTCTATGAATTAACGTCTGAAATGATGTAACAATGTCAACCACAACACTTCATGTTATTGGGATTAATTTTTCAGCTTTTTGACGAGGAGATGACATAATGGGTAAGACCTTCAAGTTCACACTTATCAGCCTGATCATTATCATTGCCTTTCTCATGAGTTCATGTGGTCAAGCCACACCTCAAACGATTAAGATCGGGGTCAATGCCCCATTGACCGGAGACATCCCCAAAGTGGGTGAAGGCTCAAAATACGCAGCCGAGATGTGGCTGGAAGAAGTCAATGGAGCAGGCGGTTTAGAGATCGGAGGCAAGAAATATCAAGTCGAATTAGTGATCGAAGATAATGAATCCAAGGCTGAATCGGCTGTTGCTGCCAACACCAAAATGATCACGCAAGACGAAGTCCTGATCATCATCGGCCCACAAGCATCCAAGCAGGCTGTACCCGCCGGGCAAGTAGCTAACGACAACTCGACTCCAATGATCAGCCCCTGGTCGACCAATCCCAACACCACATTGGATCGACCCTGGGTTTTCCGAGCCTGCTTCCTGGATGACTTCCAGGGACCCGCTGTAGCCAATTTTGTGACCGATGAATTTGGCTTTACCAAAGCCGCTGTGCTTTATGATATCGCCAGCGACTACCCCAAAGGCCTGGCAGAGTTCTTTAAGAGTGCCTGGGAAGGATTACATGGCGCCGGCTCTGTGGTAGCTTACGAAAGCTTTACCACCAAAGATACTGACTTCAGCGCCCAATTGACCAAGATCCGCGAATCTGGCGCCGAATTCCTGTTCACGCCCCAATATTACAATGAAGTCGCGCTGATCGCCCAACAAGCGCATCAATTGGGGTTCGACAGCCCCATAATGGGTAGCGATAGCTGGGGCTCCGCAGAATTAGTCCCGCTGTGCGGTGAAGACTGCTACGGGCAATTCTTTACTACCCACTATGCGGCAGCAGGTGCCACAGGCGCGACCAAAGCCTTCATCGATGCTTACACCGAGAAACATGGATACGTTCCCGATGATGTCGCTGCGCTTACCTGGGACGCCTTCAACCTGGCTAAACAAGCCATGCAAGATTGCGGAACGATTACCGGTGATATTGCCGCTGACCGCACTTGCGTGAAGGATGCCCTTTCAAAGGTAACTGGTTTCGAAGGGATTACCGGCACGATGACATTCACACCCGGCAGCGGCGACCCCAGCAAATGCGCTGTTATTGTCAAGATCAACGACAAGGGAGAATTCACTTTCTACAAGCAGTCTTGTCCATAATAATTTACTGAATATATGTTTGAGTAACATTTCAAACATCAGAAACTTAAATAAACACGGAGAACTAGCGGCGGGCAAGTGTGATTAACACTAAGCCCGCCCTCATTCTCCAACGAGGAGCACATACAATGGATACTTTTTTGCAGAATGTGGTCAACGCTCTGCAGTGGGGGTCTTTTTATGCATTGATCGCACTCGGCTACTCGATGGTTTATGGCGTGCTGATGCTCTTCAATTTCGCCCACGGAGACATTTTCATGGTCGGGTCATACATCGGTTTTTTCATCGCCACCGGCTTGATTAGTCTATCCGCCTTGGGAATCATCAGCTTACCCGGATGGGCAATACTGGTATTGACCATCCTCTTAGCCATGTTATTAACTTCATTTGTAGGGGTATTGGTGGAACGCATCGGTTACCGACCATTACGGGATGCACCGCGCGCTTCAGCCGCGATCACAGGTTTGATGATTGGTATTATTTTAGAAACCGGCAATCTGTACTTACTGGGCGCCTCCCGTCGAAAGTTTCCCGAGATTATCGAGACGAATATCTTCAAACTCGGTAATGTAAGTTTAACCAATACCAAGATTTTCATCGTGATCATTTCTTTACTAATTATGATTGCATTGCACCAATTCATCCAACATACCAAATGGGGTATGGCCATCCGCGCCATGGCTTACGACTTCGTAGTAGTCCCTTTGATGGGCGTACCGGTCAATGCCATTGCCGCGCTGACCTTTGGACTCGGCTCAGCCTTGGCTGCTGCCGCAGGTGTCTTCTATGGCATGGCATACCCGGTGCTTGACCCGTATATGGGCATCGAATACGGATGGAAATCTTTTGTGGCAGCCATTTTGGGCGGTCGCGGCTCGGTGATTGGGACAGTAATTGCAGGATTTTTGATGGGCTTTTTGGATATCTTTGTTGCCACCTATTTTCCCTCAACCATGCGCAACCTGATCTCCTTCTCTATCATCCTGGTTATCCTTACATTCCGACCGCATGGCTTTTTTGGACGCGCATACAGCGCCCAACTGCGGCTTTAAATTCCCCTTATTAGCGTCGTGCAATCGACCGAGGAAATACTATGAAATCTACAATAGATAACTCATCGCCAACGCCGCGCAAGGGAATCCGCCGTTACTGGTCTTCTTTTCGCCAGTTTTTCGCTCAGACTCCATTGCTCGGCTGGTTGTTTGGCTTGTTGCTCGCTTCAATTCTAGAAAATTTAATTGGCTATTCTCTGGCACGTACTATCGGACTAAGCAAACCCCCGGTGCTTTTCGGGGTAGATATCGCTTTAAAAACCCCTCATTTGTTACCATCCTCCCTGCTCTATGACCTGGTCATTTATATCATTCCCATTGTGTTGGTGGTACGTTTTCTAACGCCTCTGGCAAACCGTCTGGCAGCCGGGCTGCTACGCTCTCCGATGTGGCTATCAGCCCTGGTTCATATGGCGCTACTTTATGCAACACTGTATTTATGGACTAATGTAAACGACTATCGCGCACTGGTATCCAAATTAATGATGGTATCTATCATCATTACTCTCAGCCTGAATGTAGTCAATGGCTATATGGGTGAATTCTCCTGCTCCCATCCAGGTTTCATTGCCTTGGGTGCATATATCGCCTCACTTGTCACTGTGGGATTATTTGTTGGTGGTGACTTCGGGTTTATTTTACTTCCAAAATTTTTGGCGCCATTTGTATTCCCTGTCGCTTTGATCCTGGGTGGCGCAGTAGCTGCCTTAGGGGCGTTACTGGTAGCCTTTCCCTCCTTCCGCACCCGCGGCGATTACCTGGCGATCATTTCTTTGGCGTTTATGTTTATTGTCAAAAGTTTATTTGAGAATCTTGAACCCCTGGGGGGAGCGCGAGGGTTTGGCAACCAACCCAATCTGGCAACTTTGCCGGTGGTCTTTATCTGGACGATGCTTAGCATCTGGATTATCAATAATTTTGTGCAATCAACCATGGGTAAAGCTCTCAACGCCGTACGCGATAATGAATTGGCAGCCGATGCCATGACGGTGGACACCCGTAAAACCAAGATGGTGACCTTTTTGTTTGCCGCCTTTTGGGCTGGTGTGGCAGGAGGCTTGTTTGCACATGTCATCCGTTATGTAAATCCCGGCACTTTTGGATTACAAAAATTGGCTGAAGTATTGGCAATGGTTTATTTTGGTGGTTTGAATTCCGTGATCGGCTCTATCGTTGGCGCAGTTGGCTATAACCTGTTGAGTGAGATGCTCCGCCCGTTAGAACTGCTGAAATGGATCATCATCCCCTTGCTTTTGATCCTGGTGATGATATTCCGCCCCACCGGATTGATCGCTTTCCGTGAATTCGACCTGCGAAAAATCTTGCAGCCCAAGGTATCCCCCAAAATAGAGGAGGTGGAAAATGTCCCTCCTGCAAGTTAACCAAATGACCCACTACTTCGGCGGTTTGCGTGCGGTATATAACTACAACCTATCCATTAACCCCGGTGAAATTCACGGTTTGATTGGCCCTAATGGCGCCGGAAAAACGACTATCTTCAATCTGATTACCGGCATTTATACACCCAGCGAGGGCGATATACTGCTGGATGGAAAATCGATTAAAGGCATGCGCCCTCATGTGATTGCTGCATCCGGCTTAGCCCGTACCTTCCAAAACTTAAGGTTATGGCGGCATATGACTGTGTTGGAACATGTAAAACTGGCTCGTTATTCTAAAATCACGTATGGCCTTTCCGGGGCTTTCTTCAATACTCCCAAACGCGTGAAAGAAGAAGACGATATCACCCAGAAATCCATGGAACTGTTAGATATCGCGGGCATCGCGCATCTGGCTGATACCGTTGTGACCAATTTACCTTATGGCGCGCAACGCCGGGTAGAACTCGCCCGCGCCATGGCTATCGAACCCAAAGTGCTTTTTCTGGATGAACCAACGGCAGGTATGAATCCGGAAGAAATGATTCAAATGATGGAAATCATCCGCCAGGTAAAGGAGCAGTTCAATCTGGCAATTTTCCTGATCGAACACCGCATGCGTCTGGTGATGGAATTGAGTGACCGTGTCCAAACACTCGTTTTTGGCGAAGTGGTTGCCGAGGGTTTACCCGAAGAAGTGCGCAACAACCCGCTTGTCATTGACGCCTATTTAGGCAAGGAGGTCGAGACCTGATGTTGCTCTCTATCGAAAATCTACATGTATCCTACGACCGCATCAGGGCATTGCATGGCGTTTCCTTTGAAGTTGACGAAGGAGAGATCGTATGCATCATTGGCGCCAATGGCGCAGGAAAAAGTACTACGCTGCGCGCAATTTCTCGCCTTATGCCTGTGCAGCCTGGTTCGAAGATGACCTTTATGGGGAAAGATTTAACCAACTTTCCGCCCGATAAAGTGGTCAGCCAGTTAGGCATTTCACATGTCCCTGAAGGGCGGCGCTTGTTTGGCAATCTCACCGTTATGGAAAACCTAGAGCTGGCGGCTTTTGCACGTAAGGACCGGGCAGAAGTCGAACATGATTACAAACGGGTCTTTAAAATCTTTCCTCGCCTCGAAGAGCGTATGAATCAGGCGTCTGAGACGCTCAGCGGCGGCGAGCAGCAAATGCTGGCTGTGGGGCGCGCCCTGGTGAGCGCCCGTAAGATGATGCTCCTGGATGAGCCTTCCATGGGGTTAGCCCCGCTTTTAATGGGCAATGTCTTCGAAGCCCTGCGGGAAATCAATAAAGAAGGCACCACTATCTTATTGGTGGAGCAGAACGCCCGCATGGCATTGAAATTTGCCAGCCGCGGCTATGTCCTGGAAAATGGCAGCATCGTCCTGTCGGGAAGTTCGGCAGATTTACTCGCCAACCCGGAGGTGAAGAAAGCCTATCTGGGCGGGTAGAGTTTACCTGATATTCAAGTGCATCTATACCTGTAGATGGGATCGCCGATCCCATCTACAGCCAACTATCCTCTTATATACACTCGCGGCACGCGCGCCGCAATGCCGCAGACCACCTCGTAATTGATCGTGCCCCAATGCCGGGCTATCTCTTCAGCGGTCAAACACTCCCCGCCCTGCTTGCCGATCAGCACCACTTCATCACCCGCCTGCGCTTCAGGCACCCGGTCTAACTGCACCATCATTTGATCCATGCACACCCTGCCCACCACCGGCACCCGTTTCCCGGCTACCAGCACCTGGTTGCCCTCTATACGCCGGAAGCCGTCGGCATAACCTACCGGAATCGTACCAATTCTTTCTACAACCTGGGTATGGTAGACATGCCCATAACTCACCCCTTCTCCCGCCGGGATCGATTTTACCTGGCTAAGCACCGATTTCCAGCTCAACGCCGAGCGCACCTCCGGCGGGTTGAGACATTCGTCCGAGGGGTGTAATCCATACATGGCAATCCCAATGCGGAGTAAATCGAAATGGGATGTTGGACGGGTAAGACTGGCGGCGGAATTGGAGGCATGTACCCAGGGAGGGCGCAGGCTGTGGGCTTCTAATCGGCTCAATGCCTGATCAAAACGGGCCGCCTGGATATCGCTGGGATGTGGGTTTGATTCGTCAGCACAGGCAAAGTGAGAGAAAACGCCTTCGAACTGAAGAGACGGCGAATCAACGATTTGTTGTGCCAGATCCAATGCCTGTTCCGGCTTAACGCCCAAACGGTTCATGCCGCTATCCACTTTCAGGTGCAGCCGGGCGACAGCACCCATGCGACGTGCAATAGCCGCCGCTTGTGTGATTTGTTCCTCCGACCATACCGTCATGGAGACATTTCGATTTATTGCCGCTTCCAGCCGATCTGGCGGTGTGTACCCCAATAGTAGCACCGGCGCCTCGATGCCCGCCTGCCGCAGCGTTTCAGCCTCGGAAAAACGCGCCACCCCCAACCAATCAGCTCCGGCGCGTAACGCGGCCTGTGCTACAGCTGTCGTGCCATGACCGTAAGCATTGGCTTTAACTACTGCCATGATCGCTGCCTGACTGTTGCGACGAAAAAACCGCACGTTGTTCTCAATTGTCCCCAGATTTACTTCCACCCAGTTTGAGTATTGTGATTTATTGTTCATATTGTAAGTATATATCTGATTATTTTTAGTGAAAAGAAAATAGGGAGTAAAAATCATATAATCGGTGACATTATTCACCGAAAAGCGGAAATCAAAAAACGAGAATCAAAATATTTCGATCCTCGTTTTCCGATTTTTTTGAGATTTTGTGTGACTATAGAAACCCGCAATTACTCAATGGCGCCTAAGAGGGTTGGCAAGTAAATATGATATGGGTGAGTTGCCCGTGCTTCCATCCGAGCAAATACCTCTTCCATAGCTTCTCGATCGGGCGCGGCTTGAACCAAATCATCCATTTGCGACCACATATATATACTCATATCAGTTGATAACTGATCGCTAAGATCGAAGCGAACAATGTTAGCATTTGCCATGTAATTCGCCGCATCACGAACATTAGGATCTGTATAAAGATTCTCATCAACATTACGATTCGGTGACAGATTACCTTCTCCGATCCAAATCTCAGCTGCATCCACAGTAATGAGAAAATTGATCAGAGAATGAACTTCGGTGGTATCGGTGAACACCATAGCGATATCACCCACACCCACAACCGCATTCGCGTAAACGGAACCGATATCCGGAAAAGGAATTACAGCAAAATCGACTCCGGGCGTTTGAGTGGGGAAATGGTTTTTAATTATACTTTCAACAAAAATAGCCTGACTATGCAGGTATGCTTCCGGCACCACTTCAAAGGGAGGATAAATCGCATCCACAAAGAATGTATTGAGTGTTCCACTCTTACCCCCAACCTGGTATGCCTCATTACCGAAAATATCGTCAAAGTATGTTAATGCCGAAATGACTTCGGTATGAGTCCAGGGGATATCATGAGCAATGAGTCCATCATAAATGTCCGGTCCAGCGCTGCGTAACAGGATATTCTCAAACCAATCGGTCAACGGCCAACCAGTTGCGCCACCACTTTCGTTACCAATGGACCAGGGAGGGGTACCCGTAGTATTGGATATTACCTCAGAAAGCGTCATCATCTCAGTCCAGCTAGTAGGCGTCAGCCAGCTATGAGTGCTAAACTCGCTGGGATCGTACCATACCAGGCTTTTATTGCTGGCGTTAAACCAAATTCCGTATAGAGTTCCATTAGCCTTCCCTTGATCGATCCACGTGTCTGCGTAGTTAGTATTTAATACCGTTGTGCTGATGAAGGGGCTTAGATCCACCAGTTTTCCTGCTTCGCCTAATTCAGAAAGCATATCTGGCCATGATACGATGGCAATATCGGGGCAATCAAGATTTTCAGAACAATTTCTTAATTGATCCTTATCGCAAACATGATCATATTGTGTATTAATACCCGTACGAGTGGTGAATTCATCGAGGACGGATTGGAATTGGGTTTCATCAACACAGCCAGTGACATTCACCACTTGTGAAAGAGATATCTTTTGCCCGGCAGCCGGTTTAGCCCAAGCTTGTTGCCAGTTCAATCCCACTTTCAAAATAGCTAGCATGGCAATATCGACACCCAGCACTAAAAGTAAACGCATAAATTTCATAAGCTTTCTCCTTTCAAATAGTAAAACCCTGTCTGGTATCTAGATAAAATTTTCAAGATCCAACCATTCCAGATTTTTCTTTTGGATATTCTATATATAAAAGCACTCCGGATTGGCTAAACTATCCCTGATGGAATGCATAATCATTGATATGAGCTATGAAATTGGGGTAATGAATTTACGAGGAGGGTGATTGATTGTATCTTTGTGGGTTATTAATATCTCAACGTTTGTTATCGATTCGACTACTACATTTTTTGGCGTTATTATTTCATTTTATCCCTTTCCAATCCAATCTCTGATTTGCTGTGTATGATATTCATAATCACTCGCCAGGGAGGCGATGATCTTTTTCACCGTGGCGGGGACTCCGCTATGATGAAGCACGCCGCGATCTGCATTTATCTCTTCATCCGATAAGCCTTGGATAAACTTCTCTAATTCCTCCAGCGACGATTGTAGCTGCGCCAATAAATCTTCTTTATTTTGGGATGGATATTTCGCTGAGTACCCGGCGTTAATATGGCTATAATTAAAGGGTGTATCATCATAGTAAGCAGGCTGCCGGCCATCCAGGATGGACAACGACGCTTCGATCATCAGGGTATTCCAACCGATTAGATGCGCAACAATATCACGAGGAGTCCATTCATATAGAGTAGTCAAGAATTGTTCATCAGAGAGAGAGTTGACAACTCCAAGAAAGTCGCGGGCAGCCATTTTTATGGGGTAAAAAGGTTCTCGGTAGGTCATGATAGTTTTGCCTCCTTGGCAACAAATGGCACACAGTGTAATGATTTATTTATAACAAAACCCCTGCCGGTTGCTGCAACAGGGGTTATATGCGGCTATCGATATATTATTAAATCATTTTTATCTCTTAAAGATATTCTTACATAGAATCGCGTCTTTGGCAATAACCATATTCAGGTTTCATAAAAAGTGATGAATACTAGCTACCCTACACTTTTAATTTTCTGTCATTGCGAAGGGCGTTCTTTGCCCTGAAGCAATCTAGAATCTGTAAAAATAGACGTCTATTAAGAAGATTGCTTCAGTCGCGAATTTACACTGAACGAAGTGAAAGTGCTCCTTCGCAATAACAATTCGCAAACTGTCGGGTTGCTAGGACGAATATTATTGCCTTATTAGACTGTCAAATGATCGAATCACATAAAAGCTGTCAGTCATGGTTCAGGATAATGAAAGTACGAATTTTTGATGGATTAAAAAAGATAAAGATTCCTATCTGCCCTCACTCCCCCTTCCTCACCTCCACAGCCCCCCTTAGTCCCCCCATTTTCTGCGAAAATGGGGGGATGTCCGCAGGACAGAGGGGTAAGTGAGGCTGTTAGGGGCAGGGGGAAAGAGAGGGGCTTCTGACTTCCTCATTTCTCTTTTACGTCATACTAAGATGAGAAAAAGCAAACGCCCGGGGGATATACCGATTACGATATAGCCATCTTCGGTTCTCACTCACTTCGTAGATAGCGGAATAAACCTGCCAGTAGATTTATCCTTGGGACTGTCTCCATATAACGCTTGTATGCATCACCGAATTTCTCGATGTTTTGTTGGTCGCCCTGCAAAATGAAGACATAGATGATCGCGATATTTATGAGTGATAATAAAATGACAGCCCAATGGGTAAGGAAGAAATAATAGGATAGGAAACACAGCATCGCTCCCAAATACATCGGGTGACGAATAACCCCATAAATACCCCGTTCAATGAGACCTGCACTTTTATTCTTCGAAAGCGCAACGATGGAAAGCACAACCAGTGCAATGCCCATACCAAGGATTATCCAACCGAATATCCTCAGAGGCTGAAAAGAATCAGGCATTTCAAGCGTGAACGCCAGGTAAAAGAATAAAGCAATCGATACGCCGTTTATGATATACCCCAGCGTCTCCAATGTCTTTTGTTTCATCTTTGCACCAACCTTCCGAACATCATTTATTACAGAAACAAGATTATCGAGATTTGATCTGCATTGAAGAAAAGTGCCAAAATCTTGCTTTGGAAAAGAAATGAACTAAAAACTACACCGATGTGATATTCATGATTCCACAATGATTTGACCCTCGCCCCGGGCTGATACCCGCCCGATACACGCCGCCTCATTCACCCCCCTTTCGCCTAACCCAGCCAGCAAATCAGCGACTCGCGCCTCCGGTAAACTGATCAAAAGTCCGCCTGAGGTCTGTGCATCTGCCAGAATAAGCTGCGTCAAACGCGAAACATCCGCTGCAAAAGTTACATGCGCCGATACATGCTTGAGGTTGTTGAGTGTGCCGCCCGGAACGGCACCTGTGGCTGCCAGATCCCACACGCCTGGCAGAACGGGTACAGCGCTGGCAGAGATGATGGCATCCACGCCGCTGCTTGCCGTCATTTCGCGCAGGTGACCAAGCAGCCCAAAACCGGTGATATCCGTACAGGCATGCGCCCCGACCTCCAGCATCGCTTCACAAGCGGCGCGGTTGAGAGTAGCCATCACTTCGACAGATTTCCCGGCCAGCGACGGGTCGGCTATGCCGCTTTTGACGGCAGTCGAGATAATTCCTAACCCAAGTGGCTTGGTAAGGACGAGCGCGTCTCCGGGTTTTGCCGTGCTGTTACGCAGCACTTTCTCCGGATGGACAATGCCGGTGACAGCCAAACCAAACTTGGGTTCGTTATCTTCTACCGTATGGCCGCCAAGAATGGGTATGCCCGCCTCGGCAGCTTTATCGAGTGCGCCGCGCAAAATATCTTCCAGCACTTCAAGCGGCAGCCGCCGGTCGGGGAAACCCACGATGTTCAATGCAAAAAGCGGGCGCGCTCCCATGGCGTAGATATCCGAAAGCGAATTCGCTGCCGAGATGGCGCCAAACATATAGGGATCGTCCACGATGGGAGTAAAGAAATCCACGGTTTGAACAATGGCTTGCTCATCGCTAATGCGGTACACCGCCGCGTCATCCGATGTATTGCTTCCTACGATCACTGCCGGGTCGAGGGGCAATGGAAGCGCTGCCAGAATTTCTTCCAATAATTGTGGGCGCAGCTTGCAGGCGCACCCCATACCGTGGGTGTATTGAGTGAGCTTATATTCACCTTTTGCGGGCGCGCCCGGCTTTCCTGGCACATCACCTTCCGGTTGAAGGCGATGCACCGCTGCGGATACCACATCAACGGCGCGGTCGATGTCTTCACTGGTTGTATCCCTGCCGACAGAAAAACGCACCGTGCCCATCGCCCAATCCACGGGCACCTTCATTGCTTCCAGCACCGCCGAGACATCGATATCATCTGCATGGCAGGCTGCCCCTGCCGAAGCAGCTACTTCTTCCCCGATTTCAGACAGCAGTGTATTGGCCTCGACCCCACGGAAACTCAGGCTGAGGGTATTGGGAAGACGTTTTTCAGGGTGACCGTTCAATCTGATCTTATTCTCGCCTAATTCTTGTGCTAAGGCAATATGCAACCGGTCGCGCATCGCCTGAAATCGTGCAGCATTTTTGTCCAGATCACGGGCGGCAATTTCACATGCCTTGCCCAAACCGACGATCTCGAGGACGTTCTCGGTCCCCGGTCGCCGCCCGCCTTCCTGCTCTGCCCCCTGAATTATTTGGGTGAGTTCAACTCCAGAGCGGACATAAAGCGCGCCGATACCTTTAGGGGCATAGAGTTTGTGTCCGGCAATCGATAGCAAGTCCACTCCCAGTTCATCGACATTCACCGGAATCTTACCCACCGATTGTGCGGCATCCGTGTGCATCAAAGCGCCAGCCTCGTGGGCAATCCTGGCGAGCTTGGTAATAGGCTGTATGGAGCCTACTTCGTTGTTGGCGTGCATCACGGTCACGAGGATCGTATCGGGTGTGATGGCATTCTCCAGATTGACAGGATCGACACACCCATACTCATCTACCGGAAGAGTCGTCACCCGAAAGCCCTGAGTCTTCAGCCATTTGCACACCTCAACAACCGCGGGATGCTCGACCGCAGATGTGATAATATGGTTTCCATGCTTATTTCGGCGGGTAAAGGCAACCCCCTTGATGGCGTAGTTGTTGCTCTCGGTGCCTCCGCTGGTGAATGCGACTTCCGCAGGCTGGCAGCCAATGAGCGCCGCTACCTGTCCCCTGGCTGCTTCGACAGCGCGCTTCGCCACAACACCGTATGGATGGCTGCTCGATGGGTTGCCAAAATGCTCGTAAAGATAGGGGGTCATTGCCTCAGCGACTTCGCGAGCAATGGGGGTGGTGGCATTGTAATCCAGGTAAACAGGTTTCATGTTCTCCATCCTTCACCGTCTGACAAACTGCTCTGTCTCATTTTCGATAACATACATCATTTGAGAACGCATGGGCAGTATATCATATCCATATTGGATATAATCCAGCGTAAAAACATAAAAAACTCCAAGGCAGCGTTGGCCTTGGAGTTTTTTAGATGAAATAAGGTTTCATCGTCATGAACCAATTACTTTTCTTTCTTCTTATCTTTCTTCTTGTCTTTTTTCTTCTTCTTGTCCTTATCTTTGTCCTTACCGTTGTCTTTAGCCATTGTTTCTACCTCCTTTAAGTAATATTCCAATATTTCCCATTGATATAGAATAACATTTTTTGCATCAAACTACAAGTAAAATGGGTGGATTTGGATTATGGATCACTCCCAGATGGTTGAGGTGAAAACCATCGATTCTAAAATACATTTATCGGAAAAAAGAGTTCAAGGATAACAAATAAACTCGGTTTTATTATTAAATTAAATCTTGCGCCGGTTTTCCCATGGCGTGCGAATTTCCATATAATTTGGGGCGCGTTCGGTCACTTGAAAGCCAAGCTTCTTATAGAATTCATGGGCGTCTCTGGTAATTAATAGCCATTGGTAAACATCCTTCAAATTCGGATGGGACAGCATGTAATTTATCAGTGCCTGCCCGATTCCCTGTTGACGACATGCCTCATCGATGACAACATCGAGAATATATGCAAACCGTGTCCTATCGGAAACAAGCCTGGCGAAACCGATCTGTTGGTTTTGTTCATCGAAAGCGCCCACCACCAGGGTCGAATATATGGCAGCCTGAACGACCTCATCGATCTCTATGCCCGGCGACCAATAGGTTGTGGCAAGCATTGCGGTTACCTTTACAAAATCCATGTTATCAAAGCCGTCTTTGATGATGTAGTTCAATGTGGTCTCCTGTGTATAGTTATTTGTTTACGGTTTTTAGTTGTCTGTTGATTATTGTTCCTGGATTCCTTTTATTCTTGGTTTCCACATAAAAATGTTTCATTACCGGGCAATGCATTTACTGCGCTACATGCCACACATGCACCACCGGTTTAGCCACGTCGGCGTACAACTCCAGAACATACAAAAACCCGTTCGCCCGGTCATAAGCGCTGGCGCCGATGCGGTAGCGGCGCTGGTCGCCCCAGCCTAGATTAACCTCATCCCACTCCGGCGGATCAAGGTAAAGATGCTCGTCGATATCCATGACGGCATAAGGCTGCGGCTCCCATGATTCGAGTTCGCCGGCAGCCACACGCGCCAAGTCGGCGGGATCGTAGAAGATAAATTGGGCTTCGAAACGAGTGCTCCACCAGCCCCGGTATGTGACGCACGTACCGGCTTCTTCATCACAGCATCCGGAGAAATCCTCGGAGGGACAAATCGAGCCATCCGCCATGCGGCAGGTAGGGAAGTCGGTGATATGGGCATCCACACAGACCTGTTCTGCGCCGGCGGGGTTGATGTATCCGTACCAGTATTTCGTGCCATTACTCTTGGTACCGGCGAACAATACGGTCGATTTCCCCGATGGCGTGGTAATAAATGCCCCGCCTTCCCACTCGTCGGGATGCTGGTAATCTTTCAAGGCGCGCACGATGTCCTCGGTGTTGGAGGATTTTTCATAGAGCAGCAGGGGCGTTTCTACCAGACGCTGCCCCGAGGGAGGCGCTTCTCCGCCCATTCGCCAGGGAGTATAGGCAAACAGGGTTGGTCCCATCCCCCCTTGCCCGCCATCGCGCATCCGGCCTGTGCCCAGGTAACGGTAATTTGCATACATTTCCGCCCAGTCCGTGGGAATTTCAAACATGTAGTTATTGGTGCTGTATAAATCCTGATTGCCGATGTACCATACGCCTGTAAAATTGGGTTCAGCCAGGTTAGCGCTAAACCAAGCATGCGAAGGCTCATCCTGCGGCTGGATGTTCTGCCCCCAGCCGATATGGATCAGCGGACCGGTGTCAGGATGGTTAAGGTATTGCATGCCCACCTTGGGGATCTCCTCCAGATTGGTAAAGTGACCTGCGGTGACATCCTGGAAATCCTGAATAAAGGTGGCTTCGGGTAAATCGGCGGGGGTATCCGCAATCATGGGCACCGGGATACTGACCTCAGCCACCTGATTGCCGTCGGGTAAATCGCCATAAGGCATGCGGTCGTGCCCCATCACAAACAGCGAACCTGGATGAGCATCGCTATTCCCCGGGTCGCCATCGGGGTTGAAAGTCATGGCGTTGCCGCCGTAAGCAAAGGTCTGCGGGGGTGTATCGCCGCCGGGCAGGCGGAAAGCGCCAAGGTAAGTGATGTCAGACGGCTGAATGGTTTCATCCCCCGTTAAAATCAGCGGGATGGAAACCTCCTCGGTGGCTTCGATTTGCGAGGCGGGGGGATTGGAAATCTCTTCCGTGATTTCGCTTTGCGAGGCAGTTTGATCTGATAATTCCCCGACTGATTTGGATAATTGAGTAAACAGACTGCAATTGAGAGTCAGTATGAGCATTACACATAAGAACAAAATAAGCTTTGGTTGAAGGATTCGGTTTTTCATGATACTACCTCCATAAATAATCCGTAGCCAAAGGTTTGAGAGTGTTATGAATTTAGCTACTTATCAAAGATGCGCTTGGTTTCGCAATTGCATCGATACGCTGAATGTCCTCGGTTGTAACGACGACATTCAGCGCCCCCAGATTGTCATCCAGTTGTTCCCGGGTGCGCGGCCCGAGGATCACGCTGGTGATGCCCGGCTGAGCCATCGTCCAGGCGAGGACAAGCTGGCTGAGTGTACACCCTTTCTCTCCAGAAATTTCGTTTAGCAGATCCAGTAAATCGTAAACCTTATCATTCAGATCATTCCAGAAACCTGCCCACTTATCAAAAGTAAGGCGTGAGCCATCCGGGTAGGGTTGGTTACGCCGATACTTACCGGATAGAATTCCGCCTCCCAGCGTTGAATATGGCAAAATCCCAATGCCGTATTTCAAAGCCAGGGGGACAATCTCCCGTTCGATCGTTCGATAAGTCATGTTATAAAAGGGTTGTTCCGTTACAAAGCGATTCAAGTTCAACCTTTCCGATGTACAGAGGGCTTCCATGATTTGCCAGGCGGGAAATTCGCTGGTACCAATGTAGCGCACTTTACCGGCTTGGATAAGGTCATCCAAGGTCCGCAAAGACTCATCAATAGGAACCTCCGGCGAAGGGCGGTGCAATTGGTATAGATCGATGTAATCGGTATTTAACCGCCTCAAAGAAGCTTCACATGCAGCGATGATATGTCGACGGCTCAAACCATTGCTATTGGGATCGGAATCATCCATCGAGAAAAAGACTTTGGTTGTCAATACAATCCGATGGCGTTTACCGTTCTGTGACAGGGCTTTGCCGATGATTTCCTCAGAGCGCCCTGCGCCTTCGTCAGCATTGCCATATATATTCGCTGTGTCTATGAAGTTCACACCGTGTTCAATGGCATAGTCAACCATACGAATCGCTTCATCTTCTAAAGTACGCGAACCAAAGTTCATCGTGCCCAGGCAAAGTGGGCTCACTTTTACACCCGTGCGTCCAAGGTTTCGATACTCCATCATGTGTTCCTTTACGTAATAGCGGAAAACAAGTACTTCAGGCTTTTTTAATGACTCGAATCAGATACAGCAACACGATAGCGCCTACCACCGCGGTCACCAATGAGCCAAAGAAGCCGCCCAACGAGATACCCAATAGATCGAACAGCCAGCCGCCCAACAATGCGCCAATCACACCAACAATTAAATCCCCCATTAAACCAAACCCCCGGCCTTTCATGATCCGCCCGGCAAGCCAGCCTGCCAGAAGACCGATAACCAAAAATACAATCAAACTCTGAAAATCCATGTTATTACCTCCTTATTTTGATTATTAATAATCATATCGTATCATGATTATCGATAAAATTTACAACGGTCGTGACCGTCAGTTGGTGTAACATATTTTCTGTAAATTTCTGAACCTTAACAGAATGGTGAGTCAGAAGTATCCTTAAGGTACCACAACCTAAAAAG
>JAFGJM010000010.1 GCA_016929095.1 Anaerolineales bacterium
AACGATATTGTTTCAGTAAGTCACTAATTTATTAAGGTACGGTTTGGATCTTTTGACTCATTTTACAGAAAATAGGTTGCGTAATCGGTGATTTTTACAAATAAGCATGTATATATCCAAATATTATTAATTACTAATCGAATAAATACTACTCTCCAATTTTCTTATTATTCTCTACTCCTCACCATACACGCCAATGAATACGACGCAAGATGGACATCTTCATCGGAGATCATCATAGGTGCGTTGCGTACAAATGCTGGCACGCCTTTCGGGTTCAATACCCATACCTCACTGCGATCACCCTCTTTAGTTTTTTCCACATACCAGCCGGGGAATACCACCACCGGGCGAATTGGGAATTTCTTTCCGGTCATCGCCTGGAGCTGCTCGTGCAGCCAACGTGCCTCCGCTGTAGCTTGAATCAATGGATCACGCTCTGGGCGCATTCCGTCTACCAGCAACACCTTGCCGTCGAAAAAGACTTTAGAATCGGAGAATTTGGAGCGGGTCTTGGTTTCGATCACAAAGATGCCATGTTTACAAATAATGACATGATCGAGATTAAATCCTTCTCCCAGGATATCATGGAAAATCGCTGCGCCATCTTTTCGTAAATCTTCCAGGATTTCGGCGACTATCCTTTCGCCATCTCGCCCTAATCTTAATAAAGCCACTTTATTACGAGCTTTTTTTATTCGAATAATACTATAAATAATAACAATAATAGTGACTAAGGTAATTAGATATGGTTGGACAAGATTCTTTGATAGCCAGTTCATCCAGGTGTTAATGGACAAAGCCAACAACATAGTTGTATACACAATAGGGAATAACATTTCCTCCGTTTGAATATCATAAATAGTATCATTGATGGACTGACCAGGTAACCTCAACGGTTTTTCTTTTATTGGCGAATATCTTTTTGCCATTTTTAAAATTGTCTCCTATAAAATTTTCAATAATTTATCGATTTTTCCTATGATTTATAATTAATTACCGTTAAGGAGTTTTTCCTTCGTCCAATAAAATATTCCCGCCAACATAACTACTATACAACCAATTTTTACTTCACGCAATATATCTTATCAAAATCGATGTGCACTTATTTCAATTGTTCATCTTAGTTAAGGTTTACCTACCCAATAATTATTCACTGAATTCACCCCCCTCCTACCTCCCCCCAAATTCTGCGGATTTAGGGGGAGAAAAACATCTCCCCCATTTTAGCTCTTCAAAATGGGGGAGGTGGGGTGAGGGTATTTTTCACGAAGAATTTTCCTCAGCCTCAGTTATAATCAAGCCTTATGGAAATAGTCTCGACAGAACAACGCACCGAAACAAATGAATTTACATACTATCAGTTAAGCCACCTGGGGAAGAATGATTGGTGGCGTTATTTACTTTCATTTTTCTTTATCATTTTTTGCTGGCTGGGTTTTTCTTTGCTGTTGGGGATTTTTTTTAACGTTCTCTCGCTGGTGAACAATCACTCCACCAGTGGCGCTTATGCCGATTCGAGCCAGCTTTTTGGGGGAAACACTTTGATCACACTGGCTTTTTCGCTCATAAGCTTTATCCCCCTCTTGATCAGCTTATTAATAGCGGTTAAATTTATCAACCGCCGCCAGATTACTTCGCTGTTTACCCCGCACAAGCCAATCGACTGGAAACGGATCGCCATTGGGTTCATTTCTATGGTGGGGCTGGTTATATTTGCCTGTGTGTTCGAGGCCATTCTTTACCCCGGACGATACCAGTTCACCTTCGACACTGCGGAATATTTCAAATATGTACCCCTGATTGTAATATTTGTCCCCTTCCAGGCAGCCACAGAAGAACTGGTTTTTCGGGGATATGTAATCCAAAGCCTGAACCATCTCATAAAACGCCCCTGGATTGCCATCCTCCTTTCCAGCACTGTATTCATGCTTTTACACTACTCTAACCCGGAAGTCGCGGTGGATACGGCGTTAATTCTGGCTTATTATTTTGTAGTGGGCGTTTTTATGGCATTGATCACGATAAAAGATAACCGCCTGGAATTAGCCATCGGCTGCCACATTGGGGTAAATATGTTCGTATTGATAGCCAATTACACCGATTCAGCCCTGCCTGTGCCTTCGATTTTCACGGTAACAACTCTCGACCCGGTGTATAATTTAATCAGTTTCATAGTGATCGCCGCAATTTTTTATATTTTTCTGCATTTTGATAAACGCCAAGATTCGTTTACTCATTAACCGCAATGCGGCTTTATGCGGGGAATAAGGAGTAATGACCATGAATAACCAGGGAATCTATCGCCGATTATTGGTTATGTTTTCTTTTGTAGCAGGCGTTCTTCCTATCTTGTTTCTGTTTATCAGCGCAACATCTGAGCCAGTACAAGCGGCTGATGGAATCCTTTATGTAGCGCCATCTGCGGTTTGCGGCTCTGCCAGCCCCTGTTTTGGGAGTATACAAACTGCAGTCGACTCTGCTGCCGATGGGGAAGAGATTCATGTGGCTGCTGGGACATATACCGATATCCATGCGCGTAATGGGATCACCCAGGTGCTCTATATCAGCAAAACAGTGACGATTCAAGGCGGCTATTCCATTTCAAATTGGTCTTCACCCAACCCAACCACCAATCCAACCACCCTGGACGCCCTGGCGCTAGGGCGGGTTATTTATATCACAAGACATATTACGCCAACTGTTTCAGGTTTCCGTATCACCGGAGGGGATGCGACCGGATTAGGAGGCGCGTTTAACGATCATGACGGCGGAGGCGGAATATATATCTCGGACGCCTCCGCGGTGATAAAAAATTGCGTTATCTATAGTAATACTGCCTATTTTGGCGGGGGAATTTATGCCAACAGCAGCCCGGCAGTAATACACGGGAATATCATAACGAGTAATATGGCTACCAACCTTGGCGGTGGTATCGGGTTTGAAAACAACACTGCCAGGGTTTATTCGAATTCGATTATTTCAAATACGGCATCTCAAGGGGCTGGCGCTTATTTATTTTGGGATAATTCAACCTTGGATAATAATTCGATATCAAATAATGTCTCTTCTCATAATATTGGAGGCGGTTTGTATCTTCAGGGGGGAAATAACTTGGTTAATAATAACTTGATCAATAATAACATTGCCGGATGCGGCGGCGGGCTTGTCCTTATGAACTCCAATGCAGAAATCTATCATAATAAAATACTTTCCAATGCGACGATATCTTATGGCAGCGGGATATATATTGCATCCGGCACCCCGATCTTGTTCAATAATGTGATCGCAAAAAACAGCATTTCGGATGATTATCCCGGTTGCGCTTTTTTCATTTTCGGCGGAGCTGTCCCCAATTTAATCCACAATACGATCGTGAGTAACACCTGCGGGAATATGGCAGCCATCCAAATCGAAAGCTTCGATGATAATTATAGCAATGTAGAAATCACCAACACCATTTTGGTCAGCCATACAGCAGGAATAAGCGTTACCAGCGGGAATACTGCCACCATCAATGGAATTTTATGGTTCAATACACCTGTAACCCTATCTCAGGCGACCACAGCTAACGTTTCGATACAAAACCAATGGCTTAGCAATCCATTTTTTGATACCGATGAATATCATCTGACACCCGGTTCTGCAGCCATTGATCGCGGGGTACCCACAACTGTCCTTTTCGATATCGACAACCAGCCTCGTTTTCCAATTCCCGATTTGGGAGCCGACGAGTTTTGGCAACCCGGCTACCCGAAATATGCGTATTTACCGATTATATTAAGGTAAAGACTGCTTATACCGTTTGAGTATAGACGTTAAATTTGGGCGGGTGTTCCAAATGTTTTTTAACCGCACATTGATTGGCTGAACGGATCAACGCTGGCAGGTATTTCTCGGGGAAATCGGGCGGAGTCTGGATTTCTATATCGATTTGCTCGATCATGCCATTTGAAGGGTATCTATGCGCACGCTGAATAATACGGATGCCATCCGTGGGGATGCCGCGTTGCTGGCAAAAACCCAACACGTAAATACCGGCGCAAGCGCCCAGCGAGGCAAGGAACAAAGCAAAAGGTGTCGGCTCCGAGCCCTCACCCCCTCCCGTGGGTGATTGGTCGGTTTTTACCGTGAAATCACCAAAATGGGCGTCTACTTTAGCGCCGCCGGGGAAGTCGACGATCATTTCCATAATGTAATCTCCATCTGCAAATAAAATATGACCGTTTTTCTCTATCCATTCTTATTGTTTAGATGCAAAATTAACAGAAACGTGGCATTATTTCATTTACACGACTTCTACTTACACGACTTCAATGATCCCGGTCGAAGTTACTTCCCCTATTTTCCATAAAGGAATATTCTTTTCACGCGCCTCCTGAATGCACTGATTGGCGTTTTCCGGCGTGATGGAAAATAACAAACCGCCGCTGGTTTGAGGATCGAATAACAGCATTTGCTTGTCTTGCGTGATATGTGGCGCAAATTGAACATGCGGGTCATAATATTCGGCATTATCAAAACTACCACCCGGGAAGCACCACTCAGATGCCAAGCTTAATACATGGGGAAAAAGAGGGATGGAGGCAAAATCAAAACGTATTCCGGCGTGGGAGGCAGCCGCCATTTCCCAGGCGTGTCCCAATAAACTAAATCCTGTGATATCGGTAGCCGCCTTTGATCCATGTCGCAGCGCTAATGTAGCTGCATCCCGGTTCAAGCGTTTTAACCAAGCAATCATTTCTTTCGTGTCTTCACTCTTAATGATCTCGTTTTTAATCGCTGCGGCAACTACCCCGCTGCCAATGGGTTTGGTGAGAAAGAGAAAATCACCTGGCTGCATCCCGCTTTTTGAAAGAATCCGATCACTTTTAATAAAACCCAAGACTACCAAACCGTATTTTGGTTCTTTATCCTGCACAGTATGCCCGCCAGCGATCACCACGCCTGCCTCTTTAGCTTTCTCGGCGCCGCCGCGCAAGATCTCTGAAATAATATCACCCGGTAATTGCGGCGGCATGGCCGCGATATTCAATGCCAGGAATGGTTCCCCGCCCATCGCGTAGATATCCGAAAGGCTGTTGGTTGCCGCTATCTGTCCAAAATCATATGGATCATCCACCACCGGCGTAAAAAAATCGGTGGTCACTGCTAAAGCGCGTTCATCATCCAATTTCCAGATGGCAGCATCATCCGGCGGGTTCAGCCCGGTAAGCAAGTCGGGATAATGCTCGGGCAAGAAGATATTTTGTAAGGGGCGCAGAACCTGCGCCAACGCCATAGGCGCATATTTCGATGCTCAACCCGTACAGGAAGCCATGGTTGTAAGGCGGATCTTCTTTTCGCTAGGCGTCATAATACCTCGATTGATTGATACTCTACATGATGTTGCATTAACAGCGCTTTTATCCCTTCTATTTCCGGGGCAAGAATGCGCACACAAACCCCGCAATCTGAGCTGAGATGGCGTGGAACCGGAATAAGCCGGCACTCTAAAGCTTGTTCCTTAAACAGCTTTTCGATACGTAAAGCATGGCTGGTGGAATCGACCAGGATTACGGCATGTTCAGAACTCATGATACCTCTTTTGCTAATTGACTTACAGCCTGCAAAGCTTGATGGATATCCTCAATGGTGTTGAAAGCGCCTATCCCAAAGCGAACATTACCCTTGGGGAACGTGCCCAGGGTGCGGTGTGCGGAAGGAGCGCAATGCAAGCCTACCCGGCAAAGGATACCAAATTCATCATCCAGGCGCAAGCCGACGGTTGAGGCTTCAATTCCCTGGATATTGAAAGAAACCACCCCTGTTTGTTTTTCCGCATTCTGAGGACCATAAACTTTCACACCAGGGATGCACAATAATCCTTGTAGCAGCTCAGCACATAATCTTTCTTCATGCATCCTGATTTTATTCATTCCCTGTTCATTAATCCATTGCATTGCCGCCAGAAGCCCGGCAACACCCACGGCATTGGGTGTGCCACATTCAAAACGGTCGGGGAAGAAATCGGGCTGCACTTCACGCTCGGAGCGGCTGCCCGTTCCTCCCTGCCTGGAAGGGTGCATATTAACTGGATCAACCCGCTCACTGACAATCAACCCGCCAACGCCCATAGGTCCATAAAGCGATTTATGCCCGGTAAAAGCCAATAAATCAATATGATCATGCTGCATGTCTATGGGGATCACCCCTGCCGTTTGAGCCGCATCGACGAGAAAGATTAAATTATGCCGGCGCGCAAGCTGACCAATTTCTGCTATCGGTTGGATCGTTCCGCAGACATTGGAGGCATGATTAATAACAATCACCCGTGTGTTTGATCTAAGCGCCGTTTCTATGGACGATAGATCCAATACTCCCTCGGAATTGCAAACCGCCTGTGTAAAATCTACACCTTGTTCAGAAAGGTCGTTTAAAGGACGCATGACGGAATTATGTTCCATGCTGGACGTGATAACATGGTCGCCCGGTTTAAGCAAGCCATGCAAAGCCAGGTTGATGCCATCCGTAACATTCAGTCCAAATATTACGCGCAATGGATCGTTTTCACCGAATAATTCTGCAATGGCTTCACGTGCTGCAAACATAACCCGGGCTGCCTCAATTGAAAGACGATGACCCGATCTACCCGGGTTGGCGCCGATTTCTTCGATGAAATGAGTCATGGCAAGCGCCACTTCTGGCGGTTTAGGCCAGGAAGTGGCGGCATTATCCAGGTAAATTGCGCTATCTCTTGTTTTAGAAGAAGGTAAGGCTGGCGAAGAAGACGTCATTTTTTAATCACCAGCGTGAATTCATCGTCTTGTTGGCTTATTTCCACCTTGCACCCATTTTTCTCTGCCATCCGGCGTACATTTTCACGAGATGTAACGGTATCCACTGTCACTTCCACCGGGAAAACGCCTTCAGAAATGGCTTTATGCGCAAGAATAACCGGTTGTGGGCAGGAAAGCCCTCGGGCATCCACAAAAATTGCACTCATTTTATTCTCTCCTTATGCTACCTTCTGGCGCAATGTAAATCCGATCAAAAGACAAAATACAATTCCTAAAATAACGGCTGCCATGCCAAACGGGGAAAGTCCGCCAACCGTCAGCACTCCATCTGAAACTGCATCGGCTTTAGCCGCCAGGTTGAAGTTGTGCGCAATTCCAGCGCCAACGATCATTCCCAGGACAAAAACAGCCGAATCGCCATCCCCTTCACCTGAAAGGAAGAGTTGTCGTCCAGGGCAGCCGCCTGCTAAAGAGTATGCCAAACCAGCCAGAACCATACCCAGCGTATTCCATAACCAGTTACTGTGAGCGACGGGCATTCCCGTGTAACCAATTTTAAATTGACCTAATACCAGATTGGTTAGTAAAGCAGCCACAATCAGGCCTAGTAATCCGCTGATCAAATGGTAATCACGCATAAGAATTACATCCCTTACTGCACCCATGGTGCAAAAGCGGCTGCGCTGCGCCAGAAAACCGATGATCAAACCAACTCCTAATGATACCAAAAGCGGAGCGTACATCGACCCTGGTCCTTTATCGCTGAAGAAAATCGGACCTCCCTCGCTAAAGACCGGTCTGAATATCAAAAGCAAGAGCAAACCTATCATCAAGATGGGCATGATCCAACCTACCGCGGGATAAGTTTTTTGGCTGCGCCCAAGGTTATACCCGGAACGCAGGAACCACACGCCGCCCGTGATGCCGATGATCAATCCCAGCAAGGCAGGAAGTGAAGTCATATCGCCTCCGGCTAACCGGAAACTGGCTCGCCAAGGACAACCTAGAAATGCCAGCGCTCCAATCATCGCAAATACACCCAACACAAAGCGTACAATCGGGGCAGACCCGGATCGGGCTTTAAACTCGCGGAAGATAAGGGCAGCGATGGTTGAGCCTAACACAAAACCGGGTATCTCTGGACGTAAATATTGTACAATATTGGCGCGGTGTAACCCAATGGCGCCGGCAATATCACGCTCAAAGCATGCCACACAAATGCCCATATTGGTGGGATTACCCGCTTTTTGCAGCACAGGACCAAGGATACCTATGGCTGCGCCTACAAATATAATTCCCCAGCGGGAAGCAAAAAATTGGGTCAAACGATCTCTCATTGTAGAATCTCCTGAGTAATAAAATAAGATAGACGTACTAATATTCCTTAGTAAATACGACTTAAAACAAATGTTTTATATTGATTTATTTAAGTGTGGAAATATTTATATGCAGCCTCCTTTTTTCCGGATCGTTTCCGGAAATAAAAAACCCGCTGACATACGCCAGCGGATCCGAGAGGCAAAAGGTTTACTCAGGAAATAGCCGGCATATGAGAGTGGTTCAGTAAACGCTGACCAGCGTTTATATTACAAACTCAACTACAATGGATTAAATTGTGATACACCGTCACACCTTCTTTCGAGATTGTGAAGATTATAACAGACAAAGCGCTATATAAGTTTTCCGGATGTGAAAATAATTATGAGGAAACCAGGAATTTGAAGAAGGCAAGAATGCATGAAGTTTATTTTCTGAATTAAAACAGACAGGGCGCATCCGGTGGTGCGCCCTGTGTCCCCATGAAAACCCGATTTTTAGGGGTGCGTATTTTTTCGTTTGACGCGGCGCCCTTATCCCTTGATTATAGTATTGCATCAATCGGCGCATACGGCAGAATGTGATCCCGTTGGCATCCTTTTCCAAAAGAAAGCCCAATACAAATAAATCGAAATGCAATACAAAATTATGGTGCCGATGATCGGAGGTGCGAACCCATAACGCACCTGCAGCCAACCGCTGATAGACGGACTGAATGTCCAGCCGAAATTCCATGACATGCTCACCAGGCTGGCGACCATTGCCCTGGCAGAAGGCTCGACATGTTCCATTACATAGGTATCGTAAACCGGTGAGCTCATGTTCATCAACGCCAAACGGATGTAATAAGCTGCCGCACTGGCAAAAAACCAGGGCGCAAAGCCCATCATGACCAGGAAGGGAATAGATAAAGCTTGTGTGATAACGACTAATTGGATCTTGCCCAATCGATCTGCTAAAGGAGGGGCGATCAGCAAACCGATACCCATCGCTAACGATCCCCAGGCAAATAATCCGCCAATCACTTGATCGGATTGGTTATATACCTGCCGGTAGAATACATTCATGAAAGGCATGATCAATCCTGCGCCAAGGGAGGTGATCAACATGGGGGTGACCAGCTTTCCCAATAAAACTGGGTGTTTGGAAGCATAACTGATGGGAGCAAAAATTGTTTGCTCGGCGCGTCCAAGTTTTGGCGTTTTTAGAAAAGACAGGGGTAACAAACCCAGCGAAGAAAACAAACCGATAAGGAAAAGAGCCCCGCCATAAGCAATACTGCTGGTGGGCGTTACGCCTTGCGACTGCGCCACCCAGGTGGGTAAATAGCCTCCCACCCAATTTCCCAATGAACCCATGGCCATTTGTAAACCCATACCGAAGCTGAACAGGTACGTCCGTTCGTGCTCATTGCTATTTTCCATTAAAAATGGTGACATAGTGACCGATGACAGGCTTATCGCCACACCGGAAACAACATTAATGGTGAAGAAAGCGATTTCGCTGTGCCAGAAAACCATGCCAATTATGCTGAGTGTCTCCAACGCATAAGCAATCAATAGTGAATTTTTTCGTCCCAATACATCCGCCAGGTACCCCATCGGCAAGGCGGCGATCAGAGCGGCCAGGTTGTATGTGGTGATCATCGTGCCTAACAACGCTTCATCATAACCAAGGCTAAGCACGTAAAAATTAAACAATAGGCGATACACTCCGATTGCAGCACCAAAAATGATCACACTGTAAAGGTACAAACGGGCATTGGGGCTGAATTCTTTCAGCCGGTTGGCATATTCATTAACGAAGCGCAGGTTCATCTTTCGAGATAAATTTTCCATTTATGCCTGTTGGTTGTTATTGTTTGCCGAGATATTTTTCCAGGCTTAAAAAGGTCGTGTTGATTGCTTCCTGGCGGGCGGCATAACATTTGCTGCTTCCGTCCAGGGTTATTTCCACCAAACCCGCTATGCGCAAGGTATCCAGGTGGTGGATTACAGTGGGTGCCCGTAAACGCAGTTTCTTGGCTAATTGTGCCGGGGTGAGGTTTTCTTCAGAAAGATACCGCATGATCTGTAAGCGGGTCGGATCTGCCAGGGCTTTAAGCACATGTAATGTATTATCCGGCGCTTCCTCACCCGGAATGAGTGACATATCTGCCGGACGGGCGCCATACACAAACACCATATATTTCTCGGGTTTATAAGCCCACATGATCAATGGCGTACTCCAAAATGAAGGCACCAGCACCAATTCAGGGAATTCCAAAGCCTCTTTGAAATCGACGCCCTGGGAAAGCGTTTTCAATAACTCCACAACATCCACCTGCCCTGCCAGTTCTTTTGACTGCTTTAAATTATTTTTCAAAATAGGTGAAATGCGTTTTTCTTCTTCGGCATAAAAATTTTGATAAAACGATTGTATAGAACTCAGGAATAACTCACCGTATTCGTCCGGTTTTGAATACCATTCCAACATTTTTGTGACCAGTTTATATTTCACCGATTTTTCACATTTTCGAATGATATCCCTGACCCTATCTACATCTTTTTGGTTGTATACACGCCGCTTTGACACATCAAGGAGGGCCTCTGCCAGACCTTCACACTCATGGTGTTCGCTTATTTCAAATATACGCTTTTCCGGGGGAATTTGTCGTAATGACCAGATAGCCGTCGCTGCATCTTTGGGTTCGGGTAAGCTGTAAACCCAATTCTGTGATACATAATTAAATTCCCGGGTTTCTTCCAAGAATTTTCTTTCCTCAACCGGTAAGCGGGAACGAACCCCGGCAGCCCAGGAGGGGCGCAGTCCATAAGTTTCAGGATTTTGCAGCACATTCAGACTGATAAAAAAATCATACGCCGTACCAAGATCCCAATTTATTAACGGTGTTCCCTTGCGATTTTCCATCATCGGCAATCCTCATATAGACGAAGGCAACCTCTATTACGGCGCAATTTTTCTCCCAGAGAGATGAGCATATTTCCGGTGTTATAGAGGGTTGAATCCCATAAAGATGGACGATGGTTTTGAATGCTAAACAAAGAATAGGATTTCAAATTTTGGCGAAGCAATTCATCGTACGGTGTTTGTTTATACTTCATTTCGATATAAATATGGTTCAAAAGGTATTCGTTCATAGCATACTCCACAACCACTAGACAATCATCTAAGTTAGACATATATCTAATTAGATAATAGTCTAATTTTTTACTTTTGTCAATAGTTATTTTTGATAATAAATATATTATTTTTCTGTGATCCTGTGGATAACTCTCGATTTTCTGTGGATAACTTTCCTAAATTGGGGAAAACTCGCTTTTTTGTTCGATTAATCTGTTGATTATCCTCCCATTTTCTTTATACTTATCCCCTATCTTTTATTAAATCTTTTCTTCATCCTTTTGTTTTTTTTATTAGTCTCTTTACCTGGTTGCTTTTCCAATCGTGTTTGTGGATTATTATGATGTATAAACCACTACATCTGGACACAACACTTTTAAAACCCCCGTATTTAGGTAAAACCATCCATATTTCCTAATTTATCCACTTTTCCACAGGCTCTACTACGACTACTATTAATATATATATTTTTAATAGAATATCAATATATATATAAAGGTTATTTCCTTTTTATCCAAAAACAACTATGAAACGATTTATCGCAAAAATTTTTATTTTTGGAAATATTTTTTCTTCAACGCTGAGTAATCCGCTTGAGTATGTTGATTCAGAATATCGAAAAATGTGGTAGTCGTGGTAATCTTTCCTTTGTTTTGAGATACATAGTCTTTCATGAAGGCAAAGAACGCTTCGTCGCCGATCAAATTGCGCAGATCTTCTATAAACATTGCCCCATTTAGATAGACCGCATTGCGATAGGCTTCATAGGCATTTGCCGTGTAGTTATAACTAAAGATGCTGCCATCGATATATCCGGTGGGTTTGTAATAATTAATGCGGTATTCCCACCACCAATCCAATCCTTCGGGTGAAAAATTTTCATAATATATGCGCTCAGTGTAAGTGCATAATGATTCATCCAGCCAGGGTTCCAAACCCTGATCATTGCCAACCATCCCAAAGAACCATTGATGAGCGGTCTCATGCGCAGCGATATCGGTCAGGTAATCGGCCGGTGTGCCGGTGTAAAGGTTATAGAAACCATTGCTGAGAAAATACAATCCGTCATATTCCATACCGTCCAGGAAATCGGCTTCAACGACACTTAATGTATCATGAGGGTAGGGGGCATAGATTTGTTGGTAAAGATCCAGGGATTGAGCGGTTACATCCAATGCCGTCTGGCCGGCAATATTATGAACGGGGAAAGAATATCCCAGCACGGTGATATCCCCAACCTTCTTTGAAAGTACCTGATAGGCATGGCTTACCGACCAAACAAAGCAGCGAGCCGATTCGAAGGTATATCTACGCCACTCGTTATCAATTTGAGGAGGGGAACTGGCGGCAATGGCATAGCCGATCACGGGTTCATCTCCCAATGTATTTGCGTCTACAAAAGATGCAACAGGGACATCACTGACCGTGATATTTACTTGAAAATCGGCATATTCATAGGTAAGATGTTCGCCAAAATAGCCCGGTTTTTGGGTCATCCATCCTTGACCGGATTTGTATGGAGGAATGAAAGGATACCAATCCACCAGGTTAACCTGGCGCTCAGTATAACCAAAAGGAACCGGACGCACGATCTCTGAAGGCTGAGGGTAAGGGAGATTCAGTTCATAAGAAATGGATAATTGCAGATTTTGACCTGGTTCAAGGGGTTTATCGAGAGGCAGTTTTAACCAGCTATCATCCCAGGCAGGAGTTATGCTTGATCCATCGCCCAGGGAAATGCCGTTTAAAGAAAAAACACCGTTATATCTCTGCGGCTCAACAACGAGAAGGATTTCGCCGATCTTATCGGTAGAGCGATTGGTATAGAAAATCTGCTCGTCAACAGCTACGAAATGAGCTCCGTAATTCAATACTGCTGTGAGTGTGTAAAGAGTATTGGCGCTGACGATCTCTCCGGAAGATTCTTCGTTTGTGTAAGGGGTTGGATCCCAATTAGGTGCATGGGTGTTGGATTTAAATAGAAACTTTGCGCTGGAAGACCCTTGCTCGAGGACTAACTCATCTGAGGTGATAACGACGTATCCCTGGGGAGGAGTCATGTTTACGGTTAACGGATATTGTCTTTCGCTTTGCCATTCGATTGTGGCGCATCCGTCAGCACCAGTAAATCCGTTTGATGTAACCCCGCCGGCGTCAGTCACCGTGAATTGAGCGCCGCTTATCGGGAGATCGTCATCGTCAAATTGAGTGTTGTTGTTGGAATCCAGGTAGGCATATCCGGTAATTTTGGAGTCGACTACATCAATAGCAGTCGGCGCAGAAGGGGTATCCTCAACGTTGTTGGTAACGCACCCAGTGAGAAGCATTAATGAGAAAATGAGAAAGAAAATACCACGTCTGCGCATGCCCCAATTATATTATGAGTTGGTTCATTGATACGAAGACGTACATTATTTAACGTTTTATCGCTCTAAACGATTTTATTTCCGCTGCGTATGGGGAAATTCTCGGATTGACAATGCTTGCCGGACAAATTTTATAAAGGCATATTTGATTATTCAGTTTATTTATTAACCAATAATGGTTGCTAACTTCGCTAAAACAGTGTATCCTTAGGAAACATGTAGGGTTGTAGAATAAAATACAATTAGATTAATTTGTCTAGACAAATTAATCTTTCAATAGGAACTGAATATGTATATTGCGATTGAAGGCGTGATTGGTGTTGGAAAGACGACTCTGGCGAGATTATTGCAGCCAGAATTTCACGCTAATCTATTACTTGAAGTGTTCGAAGAAAATCCTTTTCTTTCCGATTTCTATGCCGATCGAGAAAGATATGCCTTTCAAACACAAATATTTTTCCTTCTCAGCCGGTATCAGCAGCAACGGCGGGCCGCCCCCGATTTTCTATCACGCGGGGGGCACTTGCTGTCAGATTATACCTTCGAGAAGGATGCTCTTTTTGCCGGCATTAATCTGCGGGGTGATGAGCTGGAAATGTATTACCGGGTGCATCAAGCTCTGGCGGAAAAGATTCCTAACCCCGACCTGATTGTTTACCTGCGGGCCGATACAAGCGTGCTTATGCAACGTATCGCTTTTCGTGATCGTCCATACGAACGCAACATGCAAACCTCATACATTGAATGTTTGAATCAGGCTTATGAGGCTTTTTTCCATACCATGCGCTCCGAACAACAAACGCCAGTGTTGGTTGTCGATACCAATCAGTTGGACTTTCTCCAGCGCGAAAAAGATTTAAAGTGGGTGGAAGACCGGATCAGACAAACGTTACGGCTGGCGCCTTTCCAGGAAAGTTTTTCAATGGAAATTGGGAAAAACGAAAGATAATGCGAATAAACCGGGAATCCCTGCTAAAACTGGCTCGAGAAACCGTCGTACAACGTACACGAAAAGACCGCACCATATTGGTCGCTTATTTGAGTGGATCTTTATTAGAAGACGAATACCTTCTGGGGGGCGCCGGGGATATCGACCTGACTTTTATACATATCGACCAGGTGCAACCGGAAAGGGAAATTGTAAGGATGACGGATGATGTGCACCTGGATATTGCCCACCATCCTCAAAAGGAATATATTCAAACCCGCCGGTTGCGCTTACACCCCTGGATGGGACCGACCATCTATTATTGTCAAACCCTATACGATCCCCAACACATCATGGATTTTACACAAGCCAGCGTGCGCGGCCAATTTGACCAGCCGGAGAATGTGCTGGAACGGGCTAATAACCAGGTGCAGAGCGCCCGCCATCTATGGGCAGGATTGGCACAAAATCCAGGGCAGCCTGGAGGCGAGGCGATCATGTTGTATCTGCGTGCTTTGGAACATGCTGCCAATGCCATTGCCGTGATAAGCGGTCCGCCGCTCACGGAAAGACGATTAATGATGAAATTTAAAGACAGAGCCGGGGCTGTGGGACAACCCGGTTTATACGAGGGATTGATTGGCTTATTGGGCGGCAATGAAGTCGATGGCGACACATTGCGTGGGTGGCTGCCAGCCTGGGAAGATATATTCGATGCCATACCAGAAGCGAAATGCCCACCGCGTTTAAACCCGGCGCGAAAAAATTACTATCTAAATGCTATAAAGGCTTTCATAAAAAAGGGAGAGCCAGCTCATGCACTTTGGGTCGTTCTGCACACCTGGACAAGTGCGGTGATGGTTTTAGAAGGTCTCCCATCTACGGAATGGCAAGAGGCGTGTCAAAAATTGGGATTACAGGGCGAAAACTCGATTGGGAAAATCGACGCGTTAGATGCTTATTTAGATTTGGTGGAAGAAACGCTGGATAACTGGGGGCGGGCAAATGGCGTAGAAATATAAAAATGTTCCACGTGAAACATTTGGTTATAAATATCTGTTGTTTCACGTGAAACATAGAAAGAAAAACCTCACCGGCTTTGAACCCTGTGAGGTTTTTTTCCATTATCCAGGCCAGCTATGTTCCCGCCGGCGGGGATGCGTGAGGTTACGTTTTGCGATGAGCTTGACCTTTTCGCTGTTTGGTGATCTTTCGGCGCTGATCACCTCCCAACCCTCCTCTCCCCATTCGTTGAGCAGCATTTCCAGGTCTTCGTCTTTGTTACTTCTCCAGACCGATCCCCAGGTTTGCACGCGGTATTCCCATTTGGTTATTTCTGTCATCATTTCATTCCTTGTTTCAAGTAAAGAATGGAAAGCTTAATTACATTCGCTGTTTCGATTCGATTTTCGTTATTCCGTTTTTACCGTTTGCGACATGGCTACCATCCCGCTTATCCCGCCCAGGTTCATCGTGTCTACAGCACTGGAAGGGACAATCACTAAAGCGCCTTTCTCTTTTAAGCCCTCAAAGAGCATGTTCATTGCCCTTAGGTGTAATGCCGTGGGGTTATTTTGATAGGCTTCGGACGCTTCAGCAAAAGATGCCGCAATCTGCTTCTCCGATTCTCCCAGGATTACCCGTGCCTGTCGTTCGCGCTCTGCCTGAGCCTGACGGCTCATCGCATCTTCCAAATCCTGCGGAATGATGATATCGCGGATTTCCACCGATTGCACCGAGATACCCCAAGGCGTGGTGCGCTCATCAATAATCACCTGCAGATCGGCATCCATTTTCGAGCGTCCAACCAGGATATCTGCCAGAGTCATTTGACCGATGATCTCACGCAACGCCGTTTGCGCAGCCCAGGCAATAGCCACCCGGTAATCGGCGACCTCAAGGGCGGCTTTTTCGGCATCCCACACCACCCAAAAAAGCACAGCGTCTACATCCACCGGCACGGTGTCTTTTGTGAGTGTCTTTTCTGCCGAGAATGGGGTCACCATTACCCGGTGATCGATCCAGTTGGCGATGACATCCACGATGGGGATGATCCAAAAGAGTCCCGGCCCTGACAATTGGCGGAATTTACCCATTCTCAGAACGACCGCTTTTTCCCATTGTGTGGCTATTTTCAACGAAAGCGAAACGAAGGTACCGATGATGGAGATAATTGCCACGAAAATGAAAATCGATAAATCGGAAAAACCACGTGCATCCATCCAGATGGCGCCAAGGATGGCGAAAAGATAAAAGACGGTGGCAATGGTCGTCGCCGGTCCATTGATGCGTAGACGTGTTTCCGAACTGATAGCAGTTTTACTGCTGGATGATTGTTTCCTGCTCATTTTTTCCTCTCAAAAAATATATTAGTCAAGATCCGGTTTCGGTGGATCGCCGTTTACTTTCCAATAATTAATGGATTGATCAACTATACTCAAAACATCCTCGGGCGAAGCCCCCAGCCGGTGCGCTTCGTGTAAAAATCGACGGGTGAGACCATCCAGGCTTTGTTGGCGTAATTGGTGGATGGTTTCATCCGTGGGCTCTTCCCAGATATATGTTCCCCTGCCATGCTGCGTGGAAATCAACCCTGCCTGGTCCAGCAAGCGGTATGCACGGGCGACTGTATTGAAGTTCACCCGTAAATCTGTGGCCAACTGGCGCACAGTGGGGAGTTGGTCGCCCTGCACCAGTTCGCCTTTCGCAACCATCTGGCGAATTTGGTCCATGATTTGCAGGTATATGGGTGTTCCCGAGCGAAAATCAAGGCTGAATTTAATCGATTTGACAGTCAAACATCATCTCCAATATGTAGCATTGTGTAATTGTATAAATGTATTATTGCCATAATTGTATAGCAGGTTTGGCGTTTTGTCAAGAGAGGATGGTAACTTTTCAATCAAATGGTGTATGATATATGTCAGCCAATAGGAACATGATGAATTCCTCCCTAATTGCCACCAAACTTTACATACCCAGACCACCTGTAGATCTAGTATCGCGTCCGCGCCTGTTGGAAAAGCTGGATAATGCGCTTCAGCAAGGCTGCGGGTTGATCGTGCTCTCGGCGCCGGCCGGCGCCGGTAAGACCACCTTACTCAGCGAATGGATTGATTCGCCTATTTCCGACAAAAACACCCAATTTAGTTGGATATCTTTAGATGAGGGGGATAATGATAGTGCGCACTTCATGGCTTACCTGCTGGCGGCTATCCAAACGGTTATTCCGCACTTTGGCGAATCGTTCCCCATAGGTTTACAATCGCTGCAGCCAGCGCAAATGGAAGCCTTGATGACCTTGATGATCAACGAGCTTTCCGGGTTAACCAACCGGCTTATTCTGGTTTTGGATGATTATCATCTTATCCATACTCAAAAAGTGCATTCTACATTGGCGTTTTTATTGGAACATCGTCCCTGGAATTTTCATCTCGTCATTGCAGCCCGCGCCGACCCTTCGCTGCCGGTGGCTCTATTACGCAGCAGGGGGATGATGACAGAGATCAGGTTGGGCGATTTACGGTTCACCCCCGCCGAAACCGCTTCCCTTATGAAACTTCTCCTGGACCGCCAATTGCCAGATGACGATGTTCTGGCGTTGACCTCCCGCACCGAGGGCTGGGCTGCCGGATTGCAGATGGCGGCGGCTTCCATGCGGGAAAGTGAAGATATTTCCGCTTTTATTCGAGATTTTTCCGGCAGCAATCGTTTCATCCTGGATTATCTGGTGGAGCAAGTGCTGCAGCAACAACCTCCTTTTGTTCAGGAATTTTTATTCAAAACTTCCATTCTGGAGCGGTTATGCCCACCCTTATGCGAAACGTTGGTGGAGATCCATTTATCTCCGGAAGATATACATTCGCTTGGGCTGCCTGACAGTTTAAACGCCGGTTCACCATCCAGCCAGGCGGTTTTGGAATACCTGGAACGTTCCAATCTTTTTATTGTTCCCCTGGACGATCATCGCTGCTGGTATCGCTACCACCATCTGTTCACCGACCTGTTGGGGCAGCGTTTGCACCAGTTGCATCCACAATCCATCCCGGAACTGCATTGCCGCGCGGCGCGTTGGTTTGCACAGAACGGTTTCATGGCGGAAGCTATCGATCATGCTTTGGAAGGAAAGGATTTCGAAACGGCAGCCAATTGGGTGGAAGAAGTGGTTGAAAAAACCATGATGCGCAGCGAGGTGGTCACTTTCTTGGATTGGGTTGAGAGATTGCCTGAACCATTTATCAAAGATCGACCGCTGTTATGTATCAACCATGCCTGGGCGATGTTGTTAAATGGGTATCCTGGAGAGATGATTGAAGCGCGGTTGGAAATTCTCGATAATGCCGACGATCTTTTCACAGGAAAAACGCTGTCTCTGCGCGGTTATTTAGCCATTTTTCGCGGACAAAATTCTCAAGCCATCGCATTTGCAAAGCAAGCGATGGAATTGTTACCGAAACAGGATTCGTTTTTCCGCAGCCTTTCGGCGGTGGTTTTGGGGGCGGCTTTGTACTCAGAAGGGGATGAAAAAGCCGGTGCGCAAGCCATTGAGATGGCGGCACGGGTAAGCATGGGTATGGGTAATGTGATGATCCAGGTTATTGTGCTGGTTTACCTGGCAGAGCTTTATCGGAAACAGGGGCAATTGCATAAAGCTTATTCTCTTTACCAACAGGCTCTCGAACGCGCCACCCAGGAGAAAGGTAAAAAATTGCCTATCGCCGGCAGAGTACTGCTGGGTATGGGTGAGATTTTGCGCGAGTGGAACAATCCACGCGCTGAAGAAGTTCTTTTGGAAGGCATCGAACTTTCCGGACAATGGGGATCGGTATCAACTTTATCAGGATTTTTTTCACTCGCCCATATTTTTATGGCGCAAAATAACTGGGCAAAGGCAAACGATTTGGCGCAGAAAGCACGTCAACTGGCTTATTATTCGAATATCACCGAGATCGATGACCTGATTGTGGATATTTTTCAAGCGCGGTTATGGATAGAACAAGGCAACCTGTCTGCCGCTCGTGAATGGTTTATGACAGAGGGCTTATACCGGGATATCGACATCGATGAAATGGAAAAGAAAGACGATTTTATTGCCTACCATATGCGCAAGTATGAATACCCGGTTGCAATGCGTTTGTGGCTGGCTGAAGGACGTTTTATCGAGGCGCAGGCATTTCTCGAAGGTTTGCTGATTAAATTAGAGAAATGGGAAAGACCGCTATTGGTGATTGAAAACCGCATCCTGTTGGCATTGGCGTTGTATGGACAGCGCAAAATCGAGCCAGCCATTAACCAATTGGAAATAGCGCTTCGTCTCGCAGAACCTGAAGGGTTTATAAGGATTTTCCTGAATGAGGGCGAGACACTTCATGCGCTATTAAAACTCACTGTTGATAAATTAGAAACGACATCTTTAAGAGTGTACGGTCAACGGTTGTTACAGGCGTTTTCATCTGGTGTAATTCAATCTGAAAAGCGGGAGATTTCAGAAAAACCTTCAGCACTTATTGAACCGCTGAGCGATCGCGAAATGGATGTACTGCGTTTGTTGGCTTCCAGTTTATCCACTCCGGAAATCGCTACCGAACTGGTGGTTTCGGTGCATACCGTGCGTTCCCATATTAAAAATATCTACAGCAAGCTGGACGTGCATAACCGCATTGGGGCGGTTGAGCGGGGTAAAGAATTAGGATTACTCTAAATATCACCTAATTTAGGGATGACAACTCACCCAGGTAGGCGATATGCTCCCCTTGAAACAGGAGTATATCGCTATGACGCGCGCTAATACCTTGGTAAATGAACCAACCATTTATGAAATACGGGTAAAAGGGAGGCTGGATGAGAAGTGGTCGGAATGGTTCCATAATCTGACTATTCATTTCGAGAATGAAAATCCTCCCGTAACCGTTCTTAAAGGTGCGATTGCCGACCAGTCTATGCTGAGAAGTATTCTGAACAAATTATGGGATTTAAACCTTACATTATTATCTGTAAATGTTAACAATTGAAATAAATGGATCTGTAGCGGGGATCAGCGATCCCCACTACAGTGAATAAATACGGATCATATTCATAGAATCAACCCTTACTACTATAATATTAATGCAGGAGTAAGTTTATGACAATCCAATATATTATTCCCCTGGCAGATATGCAAGCCGTATTGGAAAATGTGGGCGGAAAAGGCGCCTCGCTGGCTCGTCTGGCAATGGCTGGCTTGCCAGTGCCTGGCGGCTTTCATATTACAACCGAGGCTTATCGCCAGTTTGTGGCTGCCAATAACCTGCAGTCACACATCATTGCGGTGCTGGAGCCTGTGAATACAATCCAGCCCGCCACGCTGGAGGCAGCCTCGCAGGCAATCTATCGGATTTTTATGCAGGCAGAAATCCCTGCTCCCATAGCCGAAGCTATTACCAAAGCCTACCTTGATATGTCCTCCCAGCCGACGGTAGTGGCAGTACGATCTTCGGCAACCGCTGAAGACTTGCCGGACGCCTCCTTTGCCGGGCAGCAGGAGACCTACCTCAACATCAGCGGTGCAGAGTCTGTATTGGAGGCGGTCAAGAAGTGCTGGGCTTCGTTATGGACAGCCCGTGCCATAAGTTATCGGGTACGCCAGAACATCGCTCCTCAAAACGTAGCCCTGGCTGTGGTGGTGCAGGAACTGGTCTTTGCTGATGCTGCCGGGATTCTGTTCACCGCCAACCCGATGAATGGACGGCGCGATGAAATGGTCATCAACGCCGCCTGGGGTTTAGGTGAAGCAATAGTTGGCGGGTTGGTGACGCCGGACACGCTCACCATCGAAAAAGCCAGCGGCCGCATCTTAAAGAGTGATATCCCCGACAAGCAAGTGATGACTGTGCGCACCGCCGCCGGCACCGAAGAGCAACCGGTTCCTGCGGTGCAGCGTCAGCAGGCTGTACTCACGGATGGGCAGGCGGCTGAACTCGTCCAACTGGCAGTCCGAATCGAACAACTCTATGGGATGCCGATGGACATCGAATGGGCTCTCGCCGATGACAAGTTCGCTATTGTTCAAGCCAGGCCTATTACGGCGCTCCCGTCGGAGGCCGTTGTATCCGCGCCGGAGATTGAGCCGCCAACCGAATGGGTAATGCCGCATCCGAAAGGTCAATATGTACGCGCCAGCATTTCCGAGCTAATGCCCGAACCGTTGACCCCCTTGTTTGGCACATTAGGCCGGGCGGCTATCAATCGCGGCACCCAGCGGCTGATGGCGAAGCTGGGCAATATGAAAGAAGCGGGGATGGAAGAGATGGTGGTGACCATCAATGATTATGCTTATTACACCACGCGATTTACCCCCAAACAATTATTGATGCTGTTGACCCATATGCCTTTTACCATGCCGCGTATGGTAAGCAACGCCGAAAAGTATTGGCGAGAGGTGATACACACTCGCTATGTCGAAACCATCGAACGCTGGCAGGCTCATCCCTTGGAAGAGCTCTCGGCCGCGGATATTCTGGTTGGTGTGCGTCATCTTGCTGAGGCGTCTTTCGATGTGTATGCCCATTACCAATCAGGGCTTTTCGCCAGGGCCAGCTTAAGTGAAATCTTATTTACCAGGGTGTATAACAAGCTGATCAAACGCCATGATGACCCCGAGGCGCTGACCTATCTGGTGGGGTTTGACAGCATCCCCATCCGCGCCGAAAAATCTATTTTTGACATTGCAGAATGGTGCCGTACAAAGCCCGCCTTGACGGCTTACGTCACAGAGACGCCGGCAGCACAGCTTGCGGTGCATTTGGATAGTCCGCCGCCAGATGGTTTGGACGCTGAAGAATGGCTTGAATGGCAGAGCCGCTGGGAAACGCATCTCCGGGAGTTCGGTCACATCATCTACGATTTGGATTTTGCCAAGCCATTGCCGGTAGATGATCCTGCGCCATTGCTGGATACATGCAAGATGTTCCTTAGCGGTCAATGTCCCAATCCCTATGATCGCCAAAAAGCCGCCGCCGAAAAACGCCAGAAGGCGGTGAAAGCTACGCTTGGACGGTTGAAGGGACTGCGCCGGAAACTCTTTCGTAAAGTGGCAGGCTGGGCGCAGGATAGCGTCCCGCTGCGTGAGGAAGGGCTTGCCGATCTGGGACTGGGGTATCCGCAGTTACGGCGTATGCTGCGCGAGATGGGGCGACGGTTATTTGAATCTGGGGTTATTGCGCAGCCAGATGATGTCTTTTGGCTTTTAGAAAAAGAGGTCGATCAAGCTGCCGCTGCCCTCGATACTCATAACCCCATTAATCCTATGGAAGATGTTGTCAAGCACCGCAAGGCTGTATGTTGTGCCGAAAAACAGGCAACGCCTCCGCCGGTGCTCCCGCCCAAATCGAAGTTTTACGGATTAGATCTGGGTATATTTGTGGCTGCTGAAGATGCCAAGCAAACCGGTGATACCATCCGCGGCGCCGGAACGAGTCCGGGTCGGGTCACCGGGGTTGCTCGTGTCTTGCATGGTCCGCAAGATTTCGATCAGATGCAACCGGGGGATATCCTGGTGGCTAAAATCACCACACCCGCCTGGACACCCTTGTTTGCCCGCGCAGCAGCCGTCATCACCGACATCGGAGGACCTCTTAGCCATGGCTCGATTGTGGCTCGCGAATATGCAATTCCGGCTGTGATGGGCACCGGGGTGGCAACCAAAAGCATCCGGAGCGGACAGACGATCACCGTAGATGGCAGTTCTGGAGAGGTTGTACTGCATAAAACAGAACCCGCCCAAGCATCGCAGCCGGCTATCGAGTGGACGCCGCCCGATCCCCAGGGTGTATATATGCGCAGTGGTGTGGTTGATTTGATGCCAAAGCCTTTAAGCCCTTTGTACGCTTCAATAGCAATCCCTGCTTTAATCCGTCAGGAGGCGTTAATGGCAAAGCATATGACCAGAATTGAGCCAGAGTTTTTAAACGATTACTTTACCACTATTAACGCTTATGCCTTTGCGAATACCAAAATCCCTGCCAGGTTGTGGGCGTGGATTCTCTTTGGATTACTGCCGGCTTATCCAACGATATTGCATAAAACGGCGCCGCTTTGGCGCAATGAGCTACATCCGGACTATCTTGCGGCAATCATTCCTTATGCAGATAAAGTGCCCGAGAAAATGTCCTTTGCCGAACTCTGGCAAGATATACAGGCGCTCGTAGATATTTCTCACTATTACATTGCCGGGTTGCTATTCGCTACCATGGGCGCTTCGGCGGGAGGGGAGGGTCTTCTGACGCAGGTATATAACAAGTTCGCCAAACAAGACGAGGACCCGGAAGCCACAGCCTTGTTGATGGGCTGGGATAATATCCCGGTGCGGGCTGAGAAATCGCTCTATGATCTGGCAAAATGGTGCCGAGGGAAGCAGGATTTAGCCGCCCACCTTGTGGAAACGCCCTCTGAGAAATTAGTCACTCAGATATCGAGCGGAGAGATACCTGTTAAGATTGATCCTGATGCGTGGAAAGAGCTGCAGAGACGCTTTGCAGAGCATTTGAAGCGGTACGGATATATTATTTTCCAGCTCGATTTCGCCGAACCGCTGCCGCTGGATAACCCGCAGCCGATGATAGAAAATATTAAAATGTATCTGCGGGGAGAGGGCGCCAATCCGTATGAGCGCCAACGCGTCAGTGAAGCCAGGCGCATCCGGACTACTGAAATCATGTTGAGACGCCTTAAGGGGTTCAAGCGTTGGGCTTTCCGTTTTGCCCTAAACTGGGGACAGCCGCTGGCTGAAATACGGGAAGATGCCCTGGCGGAGATTGGCCGGGCATACCCCATACTGCGTGATATGTTGCGAGAGTTGGGCAGGCGGTTTGCAAAAGAGGGTATCGTGGAACAGGCTGAGGATATCTTTTGGCTGGAAAAGGATGAGATCGATGCCAATGTGGCGGCCCTGGAACGTGGCGCCAAACTTGATAGCCTGACTGACAAGGTGATTGAGCGCAGAGCTTTCAACAAGAAAATGGAGCAGCTCACGCCGCCACCAATGATTCCATATAAGAAAAAGATTATGGGCATCAAGACAGACTCTTTTATTGCGCACTCCGCTGAAGGGCAGAGCGAAAATGTACTTAAGGGTGTTGCCACGAGTTCCGGCAAGGTGACAGCTCCGGCGTGCGTGTTGCGCGGTTCGCAGGATTTTGGTTTGATGCGTCCTGGCGATGTGCTGGTGGCAGCAACTACCACACCAGCCTGGACGCCGCTGTTTGCCATGGCTTCGGCGGTGGTGACGGATATCGGCGGGCCGCTCTCTCACGGCTCCATTGTTGCCCGAGAGTATGGTATCCCGGCGGTGATGGGCACGGGAGTAGCCACCCGACGAATTCAAAGCGGACAGACGATCACCGTCGATGGTGATGCTGGAACAATCATGCTTTCTAATGGCGGGGCGTGAAATGGCGACAAACAGCCCTAAGAATTTATATATCCTTTCTTTTACATTAGTTGTGGTCACCCTGGGATTCGGCATGGTCATGCCAATCTTCCCGTTTATGATCACGGGTATGGGCGGCAGCGGAGATGAGTATGGCTGGCTCATTGCTCTGGCTGCCTTTACACAATTGATTTTCTCACCGTTGTGGGGGAATATTTCTGACCGTATTGGTCGTAAACCTGTGCTTTTGATCGGAATGGTGGGCACCGGGCTGACTCTGGTAATATTTGGTATCGCCACCCGCTTATGGATGTTATTTGTGGGGCGCGCCTTGTCGGGGTTGCTGGCGTCGGCGGTGATGCCGGCGGCTATGGCTTATATCGGCGACTGCACCAGCGAGGAAGAACGCGGAGGGGGGATTGGAAAATTGGGAGGCGCCGCCGCGCTCGGTATCATTCTGGGTCCGGGAGTTGGCGGTTTGCTGGCGGGTGATTCGCTGACGCTGCCATTCTTCATCGCTGCCGGTTTGACTTTGTTGTCATGTATATTCATTTTTGCGATGCTGCCAGAGTCGCATAACACAGCGCTGATCAATCCCGAAAGCATGAAAATGAAAGTAATTGACCTGGGAGAATTATGGCGTGCTCTATACAGCCCGATCGGCATTTTACTGATTATGGCATTTATCGTCAGCTTTGGCGCCACAAATTTTCAAGCCATCTTCGGGTTATATGCCATGCAAAAGTTCGATTTCAATGCCCAGCAGGTAGGGGTAATCTTGATGGTGGTGGGGCTGGTTTCGGCGGTCATCCAGGGCACGCTCACCGGACCGCTCGCCAAGCGCTTCGGTGAGATGTCCATCATCAAGGTATCCTTTTTCACCAATGCCCTGGGTTTCCTGGTGTTGCTGCTGGCAAATTCGTATACCACAGTCCTGCTTACCACGGGTGTTTACATTCTCTCGCATACCTTATTGCGCCCGGCGGTGCAATCGCTCACCTCACGCAAAGCCGCCATGGGGCAGGGTGTAGCCATGGGTATGAATAATGCCTTTATCAGCCTGGGGCAGATCGCCGGACCAATCTGGGCGGGTTATGTGTTCGATGTCAATATGAATTTACCCTACCTGAGCGGGGCGGTGATACTATTGGCGGGGTTTGTGGTGAGTTTGGTGAAAGTGAGGGAAACAAAAACCTCCGATATCTCAAAGATATCGGAGGTTGGTTAGTGTAATTATTTCGGCTTCTCGAACTTGATGGCCGGGAATTTCTTTAGCCCATCAAACACGAGCTTTTTCACTTTTTCCAGGCTCTCGGGCGAATCGGCTTCGAAGCGCAGGTTGAGCGTGGGGGTAGTGTTGGATGCCCGCACCAATCCCCATCCATCCGGCAGGATGACTTTAGCGCCGTCGATATCGATAACCTCATATTCTTTATCGAACATGGCTACCAGTTGTTTGATGGTATCGAATTTGGCGGCTTCGTCGATGTAGACCTCGATCAAGGGGGTGGAATATTGCTTTGGCAGGTTGGTGAACTGAGTGGAGAGAGGCTTATCGGATTTTGAAAGCATTTCCAGGATACGCGCCGCGGCATATAACGCATCGTCCACCGTAAAATAATCTTCCGATACGAACATGTGACCGCTGAATTCCCCGCCCAGGATGATGTTATCTTCCCACATTTTCTTCTTCATCAGAGAGTGACCGGTTTTCCAAACCACCGATTTACCGCCGTGTTGTTTGATGTCAAATTCCACATTGCGGGAAGACTTGATATCCACCAACACGGTTTCACCCGGGTGACGGGAGAGGAAATCGCGCGCCAGCAAGATCAGCGTGTAATCTGAAGAAAGATAACCGCCTTTTTCGTCGATAAGCCCTACCCGGTCGCCATCGCCATCGAAGCCCATACCGATATCGGCACCCGTTTCAACGACGACCCGTTTCAAATCGGTGAGATATTGCTCGTGTTCCGGATTGGGCAGGTGGTTGGGGAAGGTGCCATCCAGCTCGGTGAAAAGCTCCACCACCTCACAACCAATCCGTTTGAGCATTTGGGGAACGGTGAGCCCGGCAATGCCATTACCGGTATCTACAGCCACTTTCATGGGACGCTGCAGGTGGATCAAGTTGGCGATGCGGTCATAATATTCCGGTTTGGGGTCTTTTTGTTCCACTTTTCCGGCGCCGCTGATTAATTTATCGTCCATGATCAGGCGGTATAAACTCTTGATTTCCTCGCCGGACAATGGTTTTGCCATCTCTCTGACTATCTTCAGCCCGTTATACTGGATGGGATTATGGCTGCCGGTGATATTGACGCCGCCATCCAGCCCCCACTGGCATATGGTGACATACAACAAAGGAGAGGTGCTCAAGCCAATATCGATGACATCGCAGCCGGAAGCGGTCAATCCTTCGATCAGTGCGGTTCTGATGGTTTCAGAGCTTTCCCGGTTATCACGTCCTATCGCCATTTTTTTTCCGCCTGCATTTTGGATAAAAGTACCTATGGCTTTTCCGATAACCGTGATGACTTCAGGTTTCAGGTCGCTATCGACCAACCCGCGTACATCGTATTCACGAAAGATAAGAGGGTTAATAGGGGGTAAATTCATACTCATGTCGGTTTATTCCTAAATCATAAAAACACAGCTCATAAGGATCCGGGGCGATAAATTAAGAATTGATTGGCAAAGTATACGCTATAAATTATCAATTCATTGGATGTCATGTCAACTCTGCAAATTATTAATCAACGCAGAGTCATATCGTTAAAATTATAACATGGGGCTTTAATGGGTAACGGACTTATTATTTTTGGGATATATAATCGCTGGCAATAATAGCGATACCGGTCATCCGTATCTTTTATGACGGGAGGCCGGTATCGTCAAAAACGATCAGCCAGTCAGATTTTACAGACCTAGACATCCGCGAAATCTGGTTCAATTTTCTTACCCTTGGCCAAGTCTAATTCAATGATTTCACCGGTTACCAGGAACACGGTGCGTTCGCATATGTTGGTTACCCGGTCGGCTAATCTTTCCAGATTGTGGGCAGCCCAGATCAGATAGTTGGCGCCGTGAATGATAGTTGGATCGGCAAACATCATCGTTAAAAGGTCGTTATAAACGCGATTATATAATTCATCCACTTTGTCATCTTCTTCGGGAATAGCACGAGCGACATCAGCATCGCCGGAGACAAAAGCGCCTAAAGCGCGGTGCAGCATATCCAACCCTAAATCTGCCATGCGTGGGATATCGATCAGCGGTTTAACCAGCGGCTCACTGCCCAGCATTAAATTGATCTTACAGATACCTTTGGCGTAATCGCCGATACGTTCCAGTTCTGTGTTGACTTCCAAAATCGCGGCTAACATGCGCAGGTCACGCGCCATGGGCTGCTGGGTGGCGATCAGTATCAGACAATTTTGTTCGATCTCGTAGCGTTTTTCATTGATATTTTGATCGCCATCATAAATTCGCCGGGCAACTTCTAAATCGCGCCTTTTTAGAGCTTCTACGGCCTCTCTCACCGCCTGCTCAACCATGCTGCCCAAGATCAATAATTGGTATTTTAATTCCTGAAGTTCGCGTTCAAATGTTTCGCGTGGCATAATTTCATCCCATTCCATTAACCAAATCTACCGGTAACATAATCTTCAGTCTGCTTATTCTTGGGATTGGTGAATACCTGGGAAGTAGCCTCATATTCAACCAATATCCCTGTTCGGGTTTGCGGGCTGTCGATCATCATAAAAGCCGTGTAATCCGAAACGCGGGCGGCTTGCTGCATGTTATGGGTCACTATAACGATTGTGTAATCCGTTTTCAACGTCTGCATCAACTCCTCGATCTTCAAGGTGGCTACCGGATCCAATGCCGAAGCCGGTTCATCCATTAATATCACTTCTGGTTGAACAGCCAGTGCGCGGGCGATGCATAAACGTTGCTGTTGACCGCCAGAAAGCGCCATGCCGGATTGGTTGAGTTTATCTTTTACTTCTTCCCATAAAGCGGCTTGTTGAAGACTTTGCTCCACGATTTCATCCAGGAGAGAACGACGTCGTAAACCGTACAAACGTGGTCCATAGGCAATATTATCATAAATTGTCTTAGGAAATGGGTTAGGCCTTTGAAAAACCATGCCCACCCGGCGCCGTACGCCTACGATATCCACCCCAGGGGTATAGATATTCGTTCCATCCAGAAGGACTTCTCCTTCGGTGTGGGTATTAGGCACCAGGTCGTTCATGCGGTTCAAAGAGCGCAGCAAGGTGGATTTCCCACACCCCGATGGGCCGATGATCGCCGTGATTTTATTTGAAAGTATATCCATCGATATATTACTCAGCGCCTTGAATTTTCCGTAATATAAGGAAAAATCTCGTATCGAGGCTTTATAAAAATTTTCCGATGGCAAAGAAACCGACACGTCTTCTTGTGCACGAGTAACGAGAAATGGTAAATTATTACTCTTTTTTACCTCATTTGATGCCGTTTCAACCACCGAATAATCGATCAAACTGGGAAAATTATTTTGAGTCTTTTTATTTTGATGGTGCCACATAAACATATCTAAAAACATATCCATGAGTCATTATCTCCCTTGCAACCGCGACATACGCCGCTGCATCCAAAGACGCGTGGCGATATTGAGCGTTAGTATCAAGATCATTAAAATCAGGGCGGCAGCCCAGGATTGGTTGATGCGTTCCGGATAAGGCTGCTGGGCGTATTTCCACAGCGTGAGCGGTAGCGAATCGACCGGCTGCTCGAAAATACGGGTGAGAATTGCCATAATTCCGGTGCGGTTGGCTACGCCGCTGCTGATGATTTTCCCTATTTCATAATTTTCGTTGCCCAAGGCTGTGAAGAGAAGCGGCGCGGTCTCTCCGGATGCCCGCGCCAGCCCCAGAAGGATACCGGTGACAATGCCGTTTGAGGCTGCCACCAGAGTTACACTAAGGGTGGTTTTCCATTCCGGTGCACCCAGTGCCAGGGAGCCTTCCCGCAAAGTATGCGGGGTAAGCTTGATCATCTCCTCGGTTGTACGCACAATGGTGGGGAACATGATGATTGCCAAAGCGATGCCTCCTGCCAACGCAGAATAATGACCCTGGGTTTTTACCACCAAAGCATAGCCAAATAAACCCACTACGATGGACGGCACACCGGAAAGAACGTCGGTACCAAAGCGCACGGCGATCCCTAAAATAGTATTTGGATGATAGGCGGCGTATATGGCTGCCAGTATGGCAGGCGGAATTGATATAATCCCGCCGAGCAAGGTGAGGATCACTGTCCCTTCGATGGCGTGTAAAACACCACCCCCTTCCATTCCTAAAGGTTTGGGCATTTGAGTGAAGAAATCAAGTGATATATATTGCCCGCCTTTATAAATCACGTATCCGATAATCCACACGAGGGGCACTAATGCCAGAAAGGTTAATATACCGGTAATGATCAACATACCTACATTGGTGATTTTTCGGCGGGTATACCCGGTGCGGGTGTGGTAAGAGGCAATTAATCGTTTTTCGGGGTACATTTCTGCCGTGGATGTCATGCACGCGCCTCCTGTACATTGCGTTTCGCCACACGCCACACCAGGTATCGGGCAATGATATTAAGCAATAAAGTCATGGCAAATAAAATTAATCCAATCTCGATTAATGCCTGAGAGTGTAATATGCCGGTAGCCTCGGCAAATTCATTGGCGATCAGGCTGGACATGGTATAGCCGGGTCTTAGCAGCGAAAACGAACCTTCGATGCTGTTGCCGATCACCATGGTCACAGCCATGGTTTCTCCTAAGGCCCTGCCCAGCCCCAGGATGACCGCGCCCAGGATTCCGGACAGCCCATAGGGGAAAAGCACCTGCCATATTGTTTCCCATTGGGTGGCGCCTAATGCCAGAGAGGCTTCCCGCTGGGTTCGAGGGATAGCCACAAAAACGTCCCGCGTTACTGCGGCAATGGTGGGGGTGATCATAATTGCCAGTATCAAAGAAGCGGCTAAGCGGCTGGAGCCGCTTACTGGGATGGGACCTTCAAAAAATTTCCCCAACCCAGGGATATTCCCAAACACTGCAAATAGAGCATTCCCGACGGGCGTGACGACTTCGGGTAAAAATACGAAGATGCCCCATAAACCAAAAATCACGCTGGGTATGGCTGCCAATAATTCCACCATCCAGCTCAGGGGTTGATATAGCCATCTTGGGCAAAGTTCCGCTAGGAAGATGGCGACCCCCAGGCTGACCGGCATTGAAAGCGCCAGGGCGGTTATTGAGGTAAGTAATGTGCCATAAATGAATGGCCAGGCTTGAAAAACATCTGTCACCGGATTCCATGATGCATTCAGGGTGGGGGTAATAAAATCCCAGCCATAAACGAGGCGGGCTTGTGCGGAGTCGCGCCACAGCATCCAGCCGATCATAAGCATCAGGATCGGCACCAAAGATGCCGCAGCGACCACCCCTGTGTTCCAGGGGCGATCGCCGTATTGAAAGATGCGCTGTGAGCGTGTTGATGTGAGGTTGCGCTGCATATTTAATTGTTTATCATCACCGGGTTGCCGTTGCAAGTCACTTCAGCCAGTTTTGCCAACACTAAATCACGTACAGATTCGGGGAGTACAGAGTACCCCAACTCAGCTGCGCGTTTGGCGGCACCAGCGTCGGTGAGAGCCCACTGCAAGTAACCCAGCAATTTTTCGGCTTTGACTTCGTCCGTCATACTTTCCATGTGCAGGATAATATAAGTATAACCAGCGATCGGCCAGCTATTTTCACCTTCGCCATCCACGATATTGGTGGTCAATTGCTCGCTGAAACTTCCGGCGAAATCGTTCATGGCGGACGCCAGGGTGTCAGCATTGGCTTCTACTGTCTTGCCGGCTTTATTGACCATTTGTGCAAAAGCGATTTTGTTGGATACGGCGTAGGACAATTCGACATAGCCGATGGAATTGGGGGTGTTCTGCACAGCGGCAGCCACGCCCTGGTTGCCCTTGCCTCCCACCCCCATTCCTGCTTTATCCACCGGCCATTCAACCGATGAACCAGCGCCGACAGTGTTTTTCCATTCTTCATCAAAAGCCGAGAGGGCTTTGGTAAAGATTTCGGTAGTACCGGAACCATCCGAGCGGTGAACTGCAGTGATGGCAGCGGCAGGTAATTTATCCGCTAAATCGGGATTGAGTGCAACAATCGCCGGGTCGTTCCATTGCATAATGGTTGCATTGTAGATGCCGACTAAGGTAGACCGATCGAGTGTAATCGTCGTGGTAATACCTTCCACATTATAGATCGGTACAACAGCACCTGCCAGCATGGGCATCATTTGTAAATCTTTACCCGCTTCATATTCTTCGTCCTTGAGCAAAGAATCTGAACCGGCAAAATCGACGGTATTGTCGATGATGGCTTTTTTACCGCCACCGGAGCCGATGCCCTGATAATTCAGGGTGACAGCCGGGTCGATATATTGATAAGCGTAAATCCATTCCGTATAAACAGGCAATGGAAAAGTAGCCCCCGCGCCGTTTATTGAGATTGAACCGGCCGGCAGCGGCGTAGGTTCGGCTTCAGCGGTGGCGGTGATTATTATGGTTTGAGGTGTTCCTTCAACCAGACGGGTTACTTCAAGCACCTGCGGTTCGACAGTCGCTGTCTGGGCGCATGCGCCCAGCAACATACTGGCGACCATCATCAATATAATAATTCGGTTAGACGTTTTCATTCTTTCTCCTAAAAATTTAAATTTTCCTTTTTTGTCAAAGAAAATGATAGCATTTTAGATTTAACAGGCGAATAAATGCCGGTTAATAGTTTTTCAAAGCTTTGTAAACGTTTGGTAAATGGGGGGAAAAGAGCGATTTGCTATTGCGCCATGGGTATACAAAAATAAAATGTACTGCCTTGCCCCTCCTGGCTTTCAGCCCATATTTTGCCCCCATGCGCTTCCACCATATGCCGGGCGATTGCCAGGCCTAAGCCAGTCCCGCCGCCCGAACGCGAGCGGTCGGTTTTATAGAAACGTTCGAAGATACGCGGCAGCTCATTAGCAGGGATGCCAATGCCGGTATCCTGTACTGAGAATTGAACAGTCCCCAATTTGTGCTCATTTTCTCCCGGCTGCGCCTTCACGGAAATCCCACCCCCGGCAGGGGTGAATTTAATCGCATTATGGATCAAATTGACCAGCACCTGCTCCAGACGGGAGGCATCCGCCTGGATATTCGGCAAGCCTATAGGGCAATCTATATTTATGGTCAAACCAGCCCGCTCGGCTTGCAAGCGCAGCCGCTCTACCGCCTGGGCAATCAAATCATGCGGCGATGTGGCTTTGTAGTTTAACGGCACCTGCCCCGATTCGATCCGCGATAATTCCAGCAGCTCCGATACCATCAAACTCAGGGCATCCACCTCTTTTTCCATGCGCTGTAAAAAGCGATGGGCTGCTGTCGGATCGTTCATAGCGCCTTCCTGTAAGGTTTCAGTAAGGGCTTTCAGCGACGCCAAAGGGGTGCGCAGCTCATGGGAAATATTGCTGATAAAATCCCGCCTTGTTCTTTCTGTTTGGCGTAAACGGGTGAGGTTTTGGATCAATAACAAAATGTTCCCGGGCGCTACTTTTCCCAAGGGGGCAGCAATGACCAATAGATATAATGGTTTATCGGGGATTTCCACCGCCGCGCTTTGGGCTTCACCCGTATCTTTACAATGCTGCCACAATTCGATCAATTGATGGTATCTCACCACTTCCGCAAAAGATACTCCCAAAGCGGTGTCAGAGGATATGGCGAATATCCTTTCGGCTGCCAGGTTGAGCAAGCAGATTTTACCCTCGGCGTCTATAATAAAAACCCCATCTGACATTTCCTGCAAAACAGCGGTGGTTTTCACTCTTTCGCTTTCCAGAGCGTTTATTTGCGTATTTAAATGGGCTGCCATTTGATTAAAAACCTGGGCTAATTTGCCGATTTCATCGTGTGTCGAGGCGATAAGGGAACTGGCTACAAACCCGGTTTTGAATTTGCCTGTGGCTATCTCTTCCACTGCTTTTGTTAACTCTTTCAGTGGGTGCGCTGTACGTTCTGCGATGAAGGCAGCCAGGAATGTTGCCAATGCTGCGGCGATCAATGTGGCAAGCAAGATCGTTTGTTGCATCCGGTATATGTCCGATTCTAATTTCTGCAACGGTAGCGCCACACGCACCACTCCCAGCGGCTCCTCGTTTGAAGGGACAGCCATAGCCAGATAAAGCATTGACACCCCCAGGGTATCACTGAAACGGGTTGAGTTGCCCTGTCCTTGAGCCAAAGCCTGGACAATTTCCGGCCGATCGTTGTGGTTTTCCATTTGAGCGGCATTCCCTTCCGAATCCCCCAGCACCTCCCCGCTGGAAGCGATGATCGTTACCCGCATATCCAACAGACTGGCGTAGTATTTGGCTTGCGCATCCAATGATTGCGGATCAGCATTGCCTTGCAGTCCAGGCAGAATAGCGTCGCTGATCATTCGAGCAGCTATGGCTAACTCTGATTGTTGATGTTGCAAATATTCCCGGCGGCTATGCTGGGAAATGAATATCCCCAACCCAAGCATAGTAATAATGATCAATATAACGAAAGTGATAGTGATCCGAGAGCGAATAGACCGGAACACGAGAGATCATCCTTCGAAGCGATAACCGGCGCCGCGCACGGTGATAATGCGGATGGGGTGCGCCGGATCGCGTTCGATTTTCTCCCTCAGCCAGCTCACATGTACATCCACGGTACGGCTGTTACCGCTGTATTCCCATCCCCATACCTGCTCTAATATCGTATCTCTGGAAAGCGCCTGCCCGCAATGACGCGCCAGGTAGAGAAGTAAATCAAACTCTTTGGGTTTGAGAGTGAGGGGTTGATCGTCAAGCAGCACTTCACGGCGTACCAGATCCAATACCAGGTTATCGAAATGCAATATCTCTTTTGGGGTCTGAATCACTGGCGCTTGAGCATCTTCTCTGTCCAGGCGCGTCCGGCGCAGGTTGGCTTTTACCCGCGCCATCAATTCCCGCATACTAAAGGGCTTGGTTATGTAATCATCGGCGCCAATTTCCAAACCGATCACCCGGTCGATTTCATCATCACGGGCGGTGAGCATCAAAATGGGCACGTTCATTTCCTGGCGCAGGATGCGGCACACTTCAATCCCGTCCAATATCGGAAGCATTATATCCAACAAAATCAAGTTCGGTTGAAAAAGTCGGGCAGCTTCAATAGCCGCTTTTCCATCGCCGGCGGTTTCCACTTCATACCCTTGCTGAATCAGGTTATATGCCAGGGTTTCCTGCAGGGTTATTTCATCTTCAACAACTAAAATTTTATCGACCATGATGATGATTATATATCAATTTCATCCGCCGTTTGTGGTTTGGCGAACCAATCACCTAAAACCAGGTTGTGGTGATCGATGATTTGCTGCGCCTTAAGCACTTTGGTATCCCAGGTGCTGTGAGCATCTTTGACCAGGATGGCTTCATAACCCAGGCTATAAGCCCGCCGGCAGGTGGTATCGATGCAAAACTCGGTTTGGATACCGGCGATAATCAGGTGAGTGATTCCTTTTTTTTTCAGTTCCGTCTGGAGTATTGTATCCTGGAATGAATCAGGGTGACGTTTGTGAACGATGACTTCTCCCGGCATTGGTGTAATATCCGGATGAATTTGCCACTCCGGCGATCCTTCAGCCAGATCGCCGCTTTGACCGGTATTGTGCTGAATAAATATCACCGGAATTCCTGCGGTACGCGCTTTATCGATTAATTGACTGAGCTTAGCCAACAAAGCCTCACCCTGATAAACCGGGTCACTATCAGCGAACATCGCCATTTGTACATCGATAATTAAAAGAGCGGTGTTTGATTGCATTTATTACCCTCCAATCAAGTTAGAATCGTATTGTATTTAAGTTCAGTCATAACCCCATCCCAATACGGCAAGTCAGCGGATGGTTTTTATCCCTAAAAATATCTCATCGCCCGGCTTGGCTTCACTATGCTCAAAAGGTAAAGCCTTTGCCTGAAAACCGACTTCTTCGATCAGGTGTAACCAATCCAGGCGGGAGAATAAACCCAGTTCGTGACGGTCGTATTCCATATGCATTACGCCTTGTTCATTTCGCAGTAAAAATGCATAATCGACCAGGTATGTGGTGTCGTGGGGATCGGGATCCCATGTCCATTCAAGGAAACGCATCCCCTGTTTTTTGCCATCATGACCGCCATGTTCGGTGGCAGGGCGGAAGGTTTCCCGGGTGAAATCGGGGGCAAATAGCGCTGCGCCGCCCGGTTCACAGTGAATAAACGCTGTTTCGAGAGCCTTTTGCAAATCGTCCAGGCTGGTCATGTATGTAATGGCATCATGGATAAACACAGCATCGAAGAGGCGTTCCAGGCGTAACGTGCGCATGTCGCCCTGGATATGTTCGCATTCCGGGTTGAGGGTTTGGCTGAGAGCCAGCATATGGGACGAGAGATCGGTGAGGGTGAGTTGAAAAACGGATTTCAGGTGAGAAGCGTTGTTGCCACCGCCGCTTCCCAGCTCAAGCAATGTGCGGGGAGGTTTTATGCAGGCTTCCGTGAGAACCCGGCAATAAAACGCAGCTTCTTCGGCGTAATCCTCCGGCGCGGTGAGCAGGTGGAAATAGTGCGCCAGATCGGAATACATTCTTGTTGTAGGAATATTTTTTGATTCTTTCTTCATGGGAAAAAATTCTGTTGTTTTCCTGTTCATCGTCAGGAACTTGTTAGCTTTTCAACATTCAGGTAAGGTATGTCGTTCTCGATATTAAATTTGTATTCCTGCAACATTCCAGATTGGCGTACGTCGAGATTATCTAAATCCCATCTCTTATGATACGCAATATACAAAAAGATTTCACGCAATTTTATAAAATCAGTCAACTGTTTAAACCAAAATTCATCCAGATGGTTTTCTTTTTCATACCCTTCTATAAAATGATTATAGAAAAATCTGGCAAACTCTTCTTTATCCAACTTTTGTTGAGGTAGCCATGCCAGGTTTTCGAACAAGATCACGGCGATATCGTAAACAAACCAGTGATATTCACAATCGTCAAAGTCAAAGATCGATATTTTTTGATCGTGAACAAAAAAATTGACATCGGTAAAATCGGTGTGGATGAGGCCGTAAGAATCCGTGTTTTGTGGCAGTTTCCCCAAGCGATCTATCAAGGATTTATATTTTTTGAGGATGGTTGCCTGATCCGAAATATACTTTTCGGGTTGGGATACAAGTTCATTTTGACACCATTCCAGCCTCTTGCAGGATTCATCCTGCGGTACATATTGTTGCGCCAGTCGGTGCATTTTACCCAGCATTTCACCCCATTTTTGATAAAGGGCTGGCGAGCAAAGATTGGCATCGATGATATTCACCCCCTCTAATTTGTTGAAAGCAGTTACCAGGAAATGCGTTTGAGCGGTTTTCGCCACCTCAACCCAATTTCCATGGATCGATTGAAGCGCCTGGGGTACTGACATGCCATTCGTTTGCAGGAACTTAATCCAATCCAATTCACCCAATAATAATTCGGGCGTTCTGTGAGAAGAATGGGTAATTCTCAAGATGAGAGGTTGGTCGCCTGCCAAACCGCCAAACACGAAATTTTCGACATCGCTGATCGGTTTGAGGCTGTGCGGGTCAATATTGAACAACCGTGCAGACCGGTGCAATACAGCATCTGTGAACAGGTTTCGCACGTATTTTTCCATCGATCAAGTCCGCCCCAACCCGGTGACCGTCCAAAGATTAGATTTATTAATGCGCAGATGCTCGAGCGCAATGACATCAACGGTGATTTCATCGACGTTCTTGTGTGCCCGCTTCTCGAAACAGGCGCCGAATTCGATCGCGTTTATGGCATTGATGATCGCCCGCTGCCGAGATACAAATGTCACTTGTGTGATCTGATCTTCCGTTTTGAAATCATTTTCCGTAAATCCCAAAAACCCCAGTTTCAATTGTTCCAAAGCACGAACCACCCCCCGTGCATTTTCGAGCGACGCTTCGATCCACAGCTCCAGATATTTTGGGCGGCGCGGGAATCCGTGTAATGTGGCGGCATAACCACCGACCAATAAATAGCGTACCTGGTTATCGGTCAGCGCCTGGATGAAAGCACGGAAATCCTGGTTGAACACCATACCTCCAGCGGTTATATTCCCGGCGTATTTGTTCTAAAGTTTCCAATCTTATAGTATATGGCTGAGATTGCCAATAGGTAAAGTCGTTCTCTTGACTGTATAAAGGCTTTATAGTCACAACAGGCTGAATACTGCGGGACTTATTTTTAGAATCAATCGGCATGCAATAATTATAATCGACACTCAATTTTTTCCTTCTACAACCATCTCATGAATAAACCATATCGGATCCCATACACCATCCTCCATATTCGAGAGCAGCACCACGGTGATATCTTGCCCCGGAAAATGGCGGATGACGGCGCTCACCCCAGCGTTGACACCTTCTTTTTGATAGCACACTACCTTCCCCTGCTTATCCAGGTAAAACAATAACCCAAAACCATACTTCGCTTCATAATCTTTGGTGTGCCGATAATGAATCTGTGGGGTCAGGAAAGTTTCGGTTGCTTTGGGGGAAAGCAGCCGGCCGCGTTTTACCGCCCGCAGAAAACGGTTTAGATCGGAAGCGGTGACATAGGCGCCGCTGTCCGGCGAGCCGATAGGCGGAAAAGAGTAGATGTTTTTCTTCCAGCCGATGATATGGTCATTATTGTCGGAGATGGGATCGCAGCCCTCGGCGACATTTTTATTCACCCGGTCCATACGCAGGAAATCCGAGTGGTTCATGCCTGCTCGGACGAATATATTTTCTTTTACATAGGCGCGGTAATCCATGCCGGTTATTTTCTCGATCATCAACCCCAGCAGGATATATCCGCAATTGTTATAACGACAACCCTGCCCAGGGGAGAAGTTGGGCGGCTTGTGGATAAATTGGGGGAGAAAATCGGCCGTCTTGGTGACCGCATAGTTGGGCTTTTCCTTCCAGAGGTCTTCGTAACTCTCATTGTCTTCTTCTTCGGCATCATCGCCGATGCCGGAGGAGTGTGTCAGCAGGTGAAAGACGTTTACCTCTTTCGATATGCTGGTATCGGTGATGCCTAGAAAATCGATTACTGGCGACTGCAGGGATATATACCCCTGGTCGATCAATTGGAATACGGCTGCGGAAGTAAACAACTTGGTCACCGAGGCGGTATCGAAGCGGGTGCTCAGGGTGTTTCTAATTTTCCAGGCGCGGTTGGCGTAACCATAGGCTTCGGTAAACAGGCGCTCTGCCCCCCGGGTGAGCAATACCACACCTGAGTATTTTTCCTTCGCTTCAAGGTCTTTGAAATAGGCGTGTAATTCAGCCATTGTTTTCATTGAAAGTTCCTTAATCCAAAACAGCTTTCTCAAATATGCGGTAAAAAACACCTTCGGGCAAAAATCGGCGCAGGAAAGAAACCAGGCAGGCATCCTTTCCCACAATATATCGCAACCGCAGGCTGCCATCCGTAGCCGCCTGGTATATTGTTTGAGCGACAAGATGCGGTTCAGCGCCGGTATGCAGGGCATGCTCATGACTGCGCTTTGTGCCACGTTCAATGATAGCGCCATATGGCTCTGCCCAGTTAAAGTTGTCCGTGGTATCCAGCGAGCGGTCGTAAAAGTCGGTCTTGATGACTCCCGGTTCGATTAATTTAACCCGGATATTGAGCGGTTTAAGCTCGTATTGCAGGGCTTCGCTGAAACCCTCTACCGCCCATTTGGTGCTGTTATACAGGCTGTAAAGCGGAAAACCAATGCGTCCGCCCATCGAGGCAATATTGATCAACACCCCGCTTTTTTGCTGACGGAATGTAGGCAGAATCTGACGGGTGACCTCCATCAACCCAAACACATTGGTGTCGAATTGACGGGAAAGTTGCTGCGGATTGGTGGCTTCAAAAGGACCATATACGGCATAGCCGGCGTTATTCACCAAGACATCGATTTTTTGATATTTATCCAATGTGTATCGGATAACGGATTGTATAGAAGCAGGGTCGGTAACATCCAGATGCCGCAAGTCAGGCAAACCTTTATCGTGTAGAGATGTTTGGCGCTTTTCAGGATTGCGCAGTGTGGCAATGGTGTTCCAGCCTCGCTGGTAAAAATACAATGCAGCTTCCATGCCGATGCCTGTGGATGCGCCGGTGATGATCACGGTTTTCGGGGCGGTGTTCATAAGGGACTCCGTTTGCGTGGGCGGTTATTGGCTTTAAATTGTGATTTTTCAATTTTTTATGATAGCATCAAGGATTATACCTGTTATCCCATAAACATTTCCTTGAGCACAATATGTGATGACCCAATCCACGGTAATCTAATAATTGTTCTGCAAAAGGAAAAAAGTTTTTATCTTTGCATACGCCCCTCAGTTTTTTGATTTTTCTACGCATCTCCGTTGCCTATTAAAAATGTTAGTACTTTTGGACTATTACGATGATATACTATTGCAAATATTTGAAATATTGCCATAAATATTGTATTTCTAATGGAAATTTCCGCTCTTTGACCCTCAATGTTCTTGTGTTGAGTTTCGGTGGTGATGATTTACTGGAACTGACAATTGATATAAGAAGGTGATCGCATATTGAGGATTGAGGCGTATCGAGGTATGGATTGAAAAAAAGATTATTGGTGTGTATTACTACCTTGATTCTATTATCATTTTTCTCCCTGGGGTGGGTTTCGGCAGATGAGGAGGAAAATCCCTATTACAGCGAAAAGACCATTATGGTTGGCGAGGGAGAGTTTGTGGCGCAATCCATAATCAACGGACCGCCCACTCCCCCATCAGGTTATGATTTTGAACGAAAAAGTGTTACACTGCCCCAATCCAATTCGATACAGGGAGCCAACTCATTGACTGTACCCGCCTATGATTGGTTTTTTGGTTGTTCTGCCACCTCTGGCGCTATGATCGCCGCATATTATGACCGCAACGGGTATCCCAATATGTATACCGGTCCTACCAACGGCGGCGTCATGCCTATGGATAGCAGCATCTGGCCAGATTGGATAGATAGTTTTGGCGGCATTTATGAGCAAAACCCATTAACCGCCTCTCGGAACGGACTGGATGGAAGAGTAACCCGTGGTTCCATTGATGATTATTGGATTCGATATGGCCTTAGCGCTTCGGATCCGTATATCACCTATGGTTGGACGCCGCACACCTGGGGCGACGCCATCGGCGATTTCATGAAAACCAGCCAATCGGGGTATAGCAATTCCGATGGCTCAACGACCTTCTATACCTGGATTTACTCCGCCACCCCGTTAACTTGCCGCGATATGGAAACCTATGGCATCCATACGGAAGATGGCACTTATGGACGAAAACTTTTCTATGAATCCAAAGGGTATACAGTCACCGATTGTTACAATCAAAAAACCGATAATAATAGCGGGGGATTTACTTATGCAAAATATAAAACAGAAATTGACGCCGGCCGACCGGTGATGATCAACCTTGACGGGCATACCGTGGTCGGGGTGGGTTACAGTGATCCGAACACGGTATATATCCACGACACCTGGGATTACGGCACATATTCGTTTACCTGGGGTGGATATTATTCGGGGATGGAACTTTTATCGGTCAGTATTGTTAATCTTACGGAGCCTGCTGCAGGATTCTTAAACGGGGCGGTTTTGGATGCAGACGACGGCGCCCCGATTGTGGGCGCAATAGTATCAGTCCCTGGCTCCAGGCAAACAACCAGTGGCGCAGATGGAATTTATGCGTTGAGTTTACCAGCCGGTATATACACGGTCACCGCTTCCGCACTCGGGTATCATGAAATCACAGTCTCCGATTTATTTATCTCCGAGGGCATAACCACTACCCAGGACTTACTGACCAACAGGCGCCTCACCTACCAGGTATATTTACCCTTTATTCAGCGTTAGCTATGTGATCCATATTTGATTTTATCTGCGCCAATGCGGCGCGGATTTCGGTAACCGGCACCTGGCAGGTTTTATCCCGGCATACGTAGGTTGTGGTTTGCCCTTCGACCTGTTTGCCTTTCAATAAGCGTAATGTTCCCTCCTCTGCCCCGCCTGCTAAGAAGACGTTAGGCAGATAGTGACAGTCGAATTCGCGGCGCCGGGCTGCATAATCTTTCCCTACGATGGCTACTTCATACGGGGGATCGACCAGCCACGCCAGCAGGATATCCCAATTGGCATAATAGGCTGCCCCGCGCAGAGCGGCGCTTTTAACGTTCCCCAACAAACGCCGGGCTTTTTCAATATAATCGTCATTATAGAAATAATGGCCCAGCACAAACAAGTTCTTCGCCATGACTGAATTCGAGGCAGGGATCACATTGTCGGCGATCTCCATTTTGCGGGCGATGAGGGGCGGGTCGATATCCGATGAGTAGTAAAACATGCCGGAAGGTTCATCATAGAAATGCTTGATGACGTAAGTGGTCAATTGATTGGCTTCGTGCAGCCATTTTTCATCAAAGGTAGCCTGGTACAGAGCGGTGAAGGCCTCGATGGTAAACGCGTAATCATCCAAAAATGCGTTGATGGTTGCCGTACCGTTTTTATAGTTGCGAGCCAAACGATAATCGATCGACATCATTTTAGCTTTAATAAATTCAGCGCTTTTCAAACCGGCTGCCAGGTATGCGTCATCGTCAAGCACCCGGTAAGCATCGATATACGCTTTGAGCATCAGGGCGTTCCAGGCGGTGAGGATTTTATCGTCCAGGGCGGGGCTTACCCGCTGTTGCCGGACGGTCAATAATGCTTTTTTCGCAGCCGCCACCTGCTCTGCCAGAGCTTCGACCGTGACGCCGTGACGGGCTGCGATTTCGTAATCAGCGGAGGTTTTCCACAAAATGTTGGCGCCGCGCTCCCAATTACCGCTGTCCGTCACATTGAACACCTCGGCAAGTAATGCAGCCTTATCGCCCAGCACATCCTGCCATTCCGGCATACGCCACACGTAATATTTACCCTCTTCGCCTTCGGAATCGGCATCCAGCGACGAATAGAAACCGCCTTCCGGTGAGGTGAGTTCTCGTTCTACGAAATCCAATGTTTCCTGCACTATGGTTTGGTAGCGCGGTTGGCGGGTTAGCTGAAAAGCCGAGGCGTACAGGCTGACCAGTTGGGCGTTATCGTAGAGCATTTTCTCAAAATGAGGGGCTTTCCAGGTGGAGTCGGTGGCGTAGCGGGCAAAACCGCCGCCTACCTGGTCGTAGATTCCGCCATCCGCCATTTTATCCAGGGTCAGGAGCACAGCCTGTAATGCTTTAGTGTTGCCGGTGAGGTAATGGTAATGCAGCAGGAATTGCCAGCCGACGGGCAAGGGGAATTTTGGGGCGCGTTTGTGCCCGCCCCAAACGTCGTCGAGATCGCTTTGCCAAAACTTGAAAATAGCCTCCAGATCCTGCCCAGAATACTCGGGAGTTCCCCGGGGTATTTCGAATAATCCGCTGCCCTGCACCCCCTGGGTGAGCGCCCGGGCTTGCTGCTCGGCTTTCTCCGGATATTGGCGGACGAAATTAACTACCTGAGCCAGCACATTCAACCACTGCAGCCTGGGGAAATACGTGCCGCCATAAACCGGCCTGCCATCCGGCAGGGCAATGCAGTTCAAAGGCCAGCCGCCGCTTCCGGTGAGCATTTGCACCGCTTCCATATACACCTGGTCGATATCCGGGCGTTCCTCGCGGTCCACTTTAATGGCCACGAAATGCTCGTTCATGAAGCGGGCAACTTCGGCATCTTCGAAACTCTCGCGCTCCATCACGTGGCACCAGTGGCAGGCGGCATAACCGATGCTCACGATGAGCAATTTGTTTTCCTGGCGGGCTTTTTCCAGCGCCGCTTCACCCCACGGGTACCAATCGACGGGGTTGTGGGCATGCTGCAGCAGGTAGGGGCTGGTTTCGTGAATGAGGTGGTTGTGGGACATGAGGGGTATTCCTATGATAGGGTAAGAATATTCATTATGAACATATTATTTCCAATGAGATTCATATTGATTATAATTGACAATAATAATTATACCAATATGGTTATTTTACTCTTATTTGAAATGGTAAGAAAAAAAAGGATAATGGTCAACCCACCCCGGTTCTCCCGATATTCTGCGAATTCAGAGAGGGGGTACATCGAATAAATTCGCCGCAATGTCATTGATTTACCCCGGCGACCTCTGCGCGTTCTCTTTGCACTGTGCGGTTTATCTTTCCTTATCCAGGCGTTTGACCATGGTATACGAATCGTCGCTCTCTGACACCACCTCGAACCCCATTCTTTGATACAAACGCATCGCCGGATTATTCATCGACACACTCAAGCATATGGCGCCATAGCGCGATTTCACGCATTCAAAGAGATGTGTCATGAGTTGACTGCCAAATCCTTTGCCGCGATATTCGGGGAGGAGTGCAATGGATAACTCAGGTGTGGTATCGTCTACATAGCCGAAGCCACGTGGTTCACCGGTCAACATGCGCAGCCAAACCGCTCCGGCAGGCTTTTCATCTGCCAGGGCGATAAACCCGATATCATCTGGCTTCCCCCAATGCTCCGCGTAGATCCGTAATTCCGGGATGTGGAGGATATTGCGGTCATATGGCGGCTGTCCCTCGGGAATGTAAATGGCCTGGTACAGCTTCTCCCAGAGAAAAGGTTGGTCAGCCGGAGTCAACGGTTTGATATCAAAATTCATTGGGTTTTATCAATCCTGCATTCATAGAATGTCATATTATCAGATTATGGCGGATAAAGAAACAAATAACCGGGAACTTCGTGAAACAATACAAAAATACAATATAAATTGTACAATCCTGTTTCTTTGCTATGTATATTTAAGAACCGGTTAAGGTTTTCCCCTTTCATGTAACAAAATGCCTGCATAAACGATTTCATGTTATAGAGGTAAACCTATGAAAAAAGAGCGATTTCTCCTTGTAATAATTGTTGTGCTCCTGGTTGGTTTCATCGTAGTCGGCACGGCTCAGGCGGAAGGCGCCGTGGCGTGCGGCGGGGGCGAGTTGAGCGGGACGATTATAGCCGTCGACGAAACCACCGGTACGGTGTCCGTGGATACCGGCGGGGGCGCCACATGCACTGTCACATTGAGTGGCAACACCGATCATCCTATCGCCTCATTATTAGGCCAATACTTTGGGGATATCTCGGCGGCATCTTTAACCGAAGCGCTGACAGCCACTAACGGCTGCGCTCACGTATCGGGAGGCGCCGGCGCTTGGGCGAGTTGCGATTCACCCGGCGCTGTCCCGGTACAGGTGATTTCTGCCAATCCCGATGGCACATTCACCGCCCAAATCACCAATCCGGATGGATCGGTGACGACGCTCATATTGACGGTCGAAGACCCGGCGCAAGTCGAAAGCCTGAACCAGGCATTGACCAGGCTGGTGGTGGTTTGGACCCTGGATGAATCCGGCGACCTGGTGCAGGTGAGTGATCAGGTGATGGCATATCACGAAGCTGGCGTCGGTTTTGGCGTGTTGGTGAAGCTGTATTCTCTCTCGAATGCCTCCGGCATCCCGGTGGCAGAGCTGTTAGCAGAGTTCCAATCCGGAGTGGGGATTGGAGAGCTGTTCAAGAGTTATGGCGGTAAACCGGCAGAAACAGGTGTAGGGCATGTGAAACAGGCGCTTAACACGACTACCACACCTTCAGGAGTCACGCCTGGCGTGACGAATAACGGCAACCATAATGGGCAGGAAAACAACGGGGACAATGGAAATGGTCATACCAATAATGGCAATGCCAACGGGAAGGATAAGCCCAAGAAGCCGAAAAAATAATCGTTCACCCACGAATTCGATCACTATTCTTATAAAGCCGGAAACACCTGATTCCGGCTTTATTCATTTTTTGAATCCAGAAACATCGGAAACCAGGGTTATAGTTTTATATTTTACTGATAGCAGATAGCTGATAGCCTAGAGCTATATCACCCTTTTTCCATCAGCGCCTGTTGCAGTGCCTGGCGCAATGAGCGGGTTTCGATAATTTTAATATCCGCCGACCAGGGTTCGCTCTTGCGCATACGTTGGGGCACGATGGCCGTTTTAAATCCCAGGTTTGCGGCTTCCTTGAGGCGGGCAGGCATCTGCCCCACCATGCGCAGCTCGCCGGAAAGCCCCACCTCGCCGATCAGCACGATTTCGGCGCGTAAGGGGGCGTTGCGTATCGAAGACGCAATGGCTGCTGCAATAGCCAGGTCGGCGGCCGGCTCGTTCACCGTCAGGCCGCCCACCACATTGACGAAAATATCCTGCTCGCCCAGGCGCAGTCCTACCCGGCGGGTGAGAACCGCCGTCGTGAGCAGCAACCGGTTGAAATCCACGCCGTTGGGTGTGCGGCGGGCGTTGCCAAACTGGGTGGGGCTGGTGAGACCCTGGATTTCGACCAGCAGGGGGCGGGTGCCCTCCATAGTCACTGCGATAGCTGAACCGGGGGCGTTTATCATACGCTCTGCCAGGAACGCTTCGGAGGGGTTGGTCACTTCTGCCATGCCGCGCTCACCCATCTCGAACACGCCCACCTCGGAGGTGGCGCCGAAGCGGTTCTTCACCGAACGCAGCAGGCGGTAGGATTGATAACGGTCGCCTTCCAGGTAGAGCACTGTATCGACGATATGCTCCAGTACCCGCGGCCCGGCAATAGCCCCTTCTTTGGTCACATGCCCGATGAGGAACACGGCGATGCCGCTCGATTTCGCCAATTCCCTGAGTTTCGAGGCGCACTCGCGCACCTGCGAGACCGACCCGGCGGAAGATTCCAGCTCCAGCAGGGTGGTTGTCTGGATAGAATCGACGATCAATAGCTGCGGTTTGACTTCTGATACATGTTCTAATATGGCTTCCAGCCCGGTCTCGGTGACCAGGAACAGATCTTCCGGGAGCGGCAGGGCAGCTTTTTGATTATCCTGCATCAGGCGCACGGCGCGCATTTTGATCTGGCGCTCGGATTCTTCGCCGGAGACGTATAACACCGGCGATCGGTGCGCCATTTCCAGCGCCACCTGCAGCAGCAGCGTGGATTTGCCGATGCCCGGGTCTCCGCCGATAAGAATAATGGAACCGGGCACGATCCCGCCGCCCAGTACACGGGCAAACTCATTGATGGGCAGCAGCAGGCGTTCTTCCGCGTCGCCGCTGATCTCGGATAGACGCTGCGGCGCCGACCGTACCCCCAGAGAACGGGTTCGGCGGGCAGCGGAGGGGGCTGCGATCACCTCTTCAACCATGGAATTCCATGCGCCGCACTGCGGGCAGCGTCCCATGGGGCGGGCGGCGGTGCGTCCGCATTGCTGGCATACGTATTGGGTGCGTGTTTTGGGCATAGATTTATCGGGAACTTAGGGCTTGTTTTATCGTATCAGCTACCCATTGATTTAGGCTTTTCTTTTGCAATGTGGCTTCTTCAACAATCCTTCGATGAATTTCAGGGGTTAATCGGATATTAAAGCGTCCGGAATAAGGTCTTTCCGGTTGAACGCCATCCCTTTCACACATCTCCATATATAAATCAATGGAATCACGAAAAGAACGTTCCAACTCTTCCGGGGTTTTCCCTTGAAATGTAATTACATCACGAAGTCCAATCACTTCACCTGTAAAGATTTTTCCTTCGCTATCATATTCAATCACGCCAGTATATTTTTTATAGGTTAACATATGACTCACTTTATTCGTTTTCTAAAATTCCTGCCTCCCGAAGAAATCTTCGGATGCGTTTTAAATCCGTTGAATAGATTTCTTTTCTTGGATGAGGTTTATGGAAAACAGCATATCGGTTATTTAATCGCACGCCCAATATAGATCCACTTTTCTCCACCAGGTCAGCATCTAAAGCGTTTAAAAGGGACACAAAATCATCCCATCGAATATCTTTCCTATCTGGTCTTGAAAATAATAAATCCAATGTTTTCCGGTGACGCGAATGCATTATCAATCCATAGTACCATATTGTAGTACTTTAAGCAATAATAAGATTGTTGTTGCGACCTCTACCCATTTTTCCCCACTTGTTGTAGACTTTCCCTCATGCTCGCCACTCTCCTCTTACGTGATAAAACCTACCCAATACAACCCGGCATCACCATCCGCCAGGCGCTGACGCGGATAGGCATCGACCCGCAGAGCGTGCTGCCTACCCGGGATGGCGAATTAGTCAGCGAAGAATCATTACTCAAGGAGGGCGATGAGATCAAACTCATCGCTGTGATCTCGGGAGGCAGTGCATGACGACGAAGCATCGCTGCCGTAAATGCGGCGCACCGCCGGTGATCAACATGCCCCAGCACCGCCTGGCCTTGTGCGCTGAGCACTTTCCCCAATGGATCGTTGAGCAAACCGAAAGATTCATTCGTAAATACCATATGTTCACCCATGAGGATCGATTACTGGCAGCCGTTTCGGGCGGCAAGGATTCGCTTTCGCTGTGGGATATCCTGTGGCAATTGGGATACACGGTGGATGGGTTATATATTTCTTTAGGGATCGACGATGGGACGGGTTACTCCGCCGAATCCCAGGCTAAAGCTGATCAATTTGCCGCGCAACGTAACCTGAAGCTGATTGTGGTGGATGTACCCGCCTTGTATGGGGAGAGTATTCCGCAGATGACTCAGCGCAGCCAACGCAGTAAAGGAAAACCTTGCTCGGTTTGCGGGCTGGTCAAACGCCGTATCATGGACCAGATTGCTCGAGATAATGGTTACGATGTGTTGGTGACTGGGCATAATCTGGACGATGAAGCGGCTACTTTATTGGCCAATACCCTCATCTGGGACGCCGATCGTATCTTGCGTCAACAGCCGGTTTTAGAAGCACATCACCCGGCTTTACGGCGCAAAGCCAAGCCGCTGTTCCGCTTCTACGAGCGCGAGATGGCAGCCTATGCTCTACTGCGCAAGATTGACTATATCTACGACGAATGCCCTTATGCGGAGGGGACGCGCTCGATTTTTTTCAAGCAACTGCTCAACCGGTTAGAGACCGTCCAACCCGGCGCGAAATTAAAATTTTACCTGTCTTTCCTGCAGGCACGGGAAAGCGGGCTTTTTAATATAACGGCAGAGGGCATTACCGACGAGAATATGTCTATAGGGGCGGGAGGCAAACCGCTATACACCTGTCCGTCTTGCGGGCAGCCCACCATCGTACCCGGCTTGTGTGCCTTTTGCCGGCTGGTGGGGTGACAGGCGGGCTTGTTCCTTCCGGGAAGAAGAGCGCTTGTGCACTTTGGCATTACTCGCAATGACGGAGAGGCGGGTATCTCGTCATCACGGGTATCTTGTGGTAAATTAGTGAGCACAATGACAGCTCAACCATTGCCTCCGTCGGATGCCCCCCGCAGCTACCATTACTTCGACCTGATCATGGCAGCTTTCGTAGCAGTTCTCATCGTCAGCAATATTGCCTCCTCGGCGAAGATCGTGGATTGGGGATTCAGCCTGTTTGGTGTGCGCATGGCATTCGATGCCGGTACCCTGCTTTTCCCGGTCAGCTATATCTTTGGCGATGTACTCACCGAGGTGTACGGCTACCGGCGTTCCCGGCGGGTGATCTGGACCGGTTTCATCTGCCTGGCGCTAAGCGCACTGGTTTTTGGGATTGTACGCTGGCTGCCGGGTGAAGCCGAATGGCAGGGCTATGCCGGGCAGGATGCTTTCAATGCGATCCTGGGTGGGATGAGCAGCGGCGGGATTGTGGTGGCAAGCCTGCTGGGTTTTTGGAGCGGCGAGTTTTCCAACTCCTTTGTATTAGCAAAAATGAAACTGATCACCCGCGGCAGGTGGCTGTGGACGCGTACCATCGGCAGCACCCTGGTTGGAGAACTGATTGACACGCTGATTTTTGTGTGCATTGCCTCCCTTTTTGGGGTTTTCCCATGGAGTTTGTTCCTCACCCTGGTGGTCACAAATTATCTGTTCAAATGCGGGGTGGAATCGCTCATGACACCGATGACTTATCGTGTCGTTAGGCTCCTCAAGCACGCGGAAAATGAAGATTATTACGACTACGATACCAATTTCAATCCGTTTATCTCCAGGTAATAAATACTATCAAAGAAAGAAAAAAATTTTTTATGAGGAAGGCAGGAACTCAGGAAGGATGTTTTTTGTTATCAAAAGTGCAGGCGCGCTTTGCCTGGCAGCGAGACGAATATGAAAATAAAGAATTAATGAGGAAACCAGGAATTTACAAATAACTGATAACTGAAAACTGAAAGCTGATAACTTTTTGAGGAAGGCAGGAAAACAAGAATAATTCAAAGGCGATTCAATCGCCCCCCACCTCAAATTTCTATACGTTGAAACCAACTAAATTATCACAAGATGATATGAGCATTGCTTGAACCAAAAACATCTTTACCAGTATATATACCGTGAGTGATATGGTGCAACACAAGTCAACCTCCCTTAAACGCCCAAGCGGCATGGTGGGATTCGGCATCGTCTGGGCAGGCCAGATCGTCTCGGTGCTGGCTTCCAATATGACCCAATTTGGCTTGACCATCTGGGCATATCAGGAAACCGGCAGCGCCACGGCTTTGGGTGGCATCACCTCTGCCTTCCTGCTCCCATTTATTGCCATATCCCCATTTGCCGGGGTCATGGTAGACCGTTACAACCGCAAGCTGATGATGATGCTCAGCGACCTGGGTGCAGTGATGGCAACCGTTGGCATTCTCATTCTGCATTTCACCGGGCATCTGCAAATCTGGCATCTTTATGCCGCCGCTTTGATCAATGGTTTGGGTAACACCTTTCAATGGCCGGCTTATTCTGCCGCCATCAGCACCATGCTCCCCAAAGAAAAGTACAACCGCGCCAATGGGATGATGTCATTGATTGATACAGGCCCGGCGGTGTTCTCACCGATGATGGCAGGCGCACTATTGCCGCTCATCGGATTGCGGGGAATTCTCTTCGTGGATGTAGCCACTTTCTTTATTGCCATTACTGCCTTGCTCCTGGTGGCTATTCCGCAGCCGATGCGCACGGTCGAAGGGCAGGCGGGAAAAGGCAGTTTATTCAAGGAGGCCGCTTTCGGTTTTAAGTATATTTTTGCCCGTCGCGGTTTATTGGGGTTAATTTTATTTTTCCTTACTCTGAATTTTATTGGCGGTATGGCATGGCCTGTCGTGGCGCCGTTCATTTTGTCTCGCACCGGAAACAGCAGCGCCGCCCTGGGCGCTACGCAATCTGCCTGGGCTATTGGAGGGGTAGTAGGAGGATTATTGGTCAGCGTTTGGGGAGGCTTTAAACGCAAGATTAAAAATATACTGCTGGGAGAACTGTTGAGCGGTTTTTTTGGCATGTTGTTATTTGGGCTGAGCAATACCTTGTGGCTTTGGATGGCGACTGCGGCTATAGGAGCGGTGTTTTTCCCCTTTGTCAGTGGTTCCAGTCAGGCGATTTGGCAATCCAAGGTGGCGCCTGACGTGCAAGGACGTGTATTTGCGACCCGCCGCATGATTGCCTGGTTCCTGGATCCCATAACACCCATCTTAGCCGGCGCCCTGGCAGATTATGTCACCGAGCCAGCCATGCAGTCTTCAACCTGGCTGGCGCGCACGTTTGGCGGATTGGTGGGGAACAGCCCCGGCTCGGGTATGGCGCTTCAATTTATAGTTGCCGGGATTGGTTATATGTTAATAGTGGTAATCGTTTTTCTTTTTGTCCCAATGTTACGAAATCTGGAAGACCTGCTTCCCGATCATGACCAGATGGAGCAATTGGAACCAGCGCCAGTAAAGTAATTATCAGGCAATTTGAAGCCTCTCTTCCAGCATTTTCGAAATTTATTTTTCAATTCTTAATGCTCAACGAATCACGCACCAGAAGTTATACATTGATAATTACATTTTCTTCCACCCAATACCAGTATATTCGGGAAGGATAATCGTTCTCGTATTGGTCAGCCTGATAGTGATAAATGGATTGGTCAGCCGGGATGCCGTGTATTTTTACACGGGACTGCCGTTGGATGCAATATATGCCAGGATTACGATGAAATGACTGAGGCAGCCAAGAATAACAAAGATATGCCAGACTTCGTGAAAACCAAAAACGCCGGGATAGAAATTGAAAATCTTGGTCATGTAAATGATTGCCCCCAGAGTAAAAAACAAACCACCTACCATCAACCAGACCAGAGCGCCGACAGGCATGGCAGTCAGCATGGGTTTGATCGCCAGGATGCAAAGCCACCCCATGAGTAAATAGATACCAGCATTTACCCAGCGCGGGACATTGATGATGAACATCTTTACGGCAACACCAATGACGGCAATTCCCCACACGATCGCCAGTAAACCCCAGCGGTAAAATCCGGTAAAGTAGTGCATGCAAATGGGGGTATATGTACCGGCAATGAGCAGGTATATTGCTGAATGGTCGAGTTTACGCAGGAACAATATCACTTTTTCAGAGGCTTTTGTCAGGTGATAGGCAGCGCTGGCGGAGAACATCAGGATCAGGGAAATGCCATAAATTAAACATGAGATGATTTTTACCGTGTTATCACGCGCGTGATACAACAAAAAGATCAAGCCTACAGTCGCGATAATGGCAGCAATCAAGTGGGTTAACCCGCTAACGGGATCACGAAATTTTTTAAACATGGTGGCTTTTTCTATCCGAAATCTTGTGATGATTAAATATGATATTCGAGGCATCCATGCATCTATTAATATATCATCATTTTTGCTCTATGCCGCTTGGGTTTCTCAACACGTTTATCAGGCTGTGTTACAATTTCATTAAATTCAAATTGAACAAAAATGCGGCAATATGCAATGAATTTTTTGGTGGGATAGTCACTCACCATTATCCTAATCCAATAAGGAAATCATAAAATAGTCTCATGGGCTTAAACAAGACGACTCTCCACAAAAAGCTTATTCCAATCCTTTTTTTGGCCACGGCACTCATCATCATTGCTGCTATCCCGTTCTCCTTAAGCCAGGCGGGGAATCTCCTTCAAGAGAAACTGGAAGAGTATTACGCATTCATGCCGGTTATCATGAATAAATCCCCTCTCCAAACGGTATTTGGCGTGACCATGAAAAAATTCAATGCCGAATCGGGCGTCAATCAAATTGCGGAAGCGGGGATAAGCTGGGCAAGGGAAGATTTTATCTGGGAATCCATTGAACCAACGGAAGGGGAGCGAAACTGGGATACCACCCTGGAGCAAGAATTGATTACCGCTGCAACCCTGAACATCAAACCTATTATGGTAATTGGAGGTACCCCCGATTGGGCGTTAAAAGCGGGTTTTCCCTGTGGCGCGGTGGCTCAAGATAAATTCCCTGCTTTAGGGGAATTTGTCTACGACCTGGTCAAGCGTTACAGTGCGCCTCCGTATTACATTCGTTATTGGGAACTATGGAATGAGCCAGATGCAGCCGGGATTCTGGGTTGTTGGGGAGACACTTCCGATCCCAATTATTACGGCGGTGAGTATTATGGACAAATGCTTCAATTTATATATCCCTATATAAAAGCAGCCGACCCACAAGCCCAGGTGTTAGTGGGGGGCTTGTTGTTGGATTGCGATCCGGTTAATCCACCTTATGGTATGGACTGCACTTCATCCAATTTTATAAAAGGGATATTGGAAAGCGGCGCGGGGAACTCTTTTGATGGCGTATCGTTTCATGCATATGACTATTTTTCCGGATTGGGCACTTATAATTTCGTGAACTGGAATAGCTCATCGAGTGAAACCGGACCATCGGCAATTGCCAAAGGCAGGTATTTAAAAAGCGCCCTCAATCAATACGGGTTTGGCAGTAAGTACTTAATGAGTACTGAAACTGCCGTATTTTACGGTCCAAATGTACCCACTCCCCCCTGCGCGCCTGATGCGCCGGCTGAAGTGGAAGTGACAAAAGTGTACCACCTCATCCACTCCTTTGCTTCTGCGATTGCCGAAGGCTATAAAACGAACATCTGGTATTCGGCGATTGGTGTCAGGTGTTCGGGGTTGTTGAATACCGATTTGAGCACCAAACCGGCCTATGAAGCCTATAAATTTGCTTATTCAAAACTGGGCGATGCAGCATTTACTCAGCAGATTACCCTTGATGCCCAGGTGATGGGATATGAATACCGTTTATCCAACCGGAAATTATGGGTCTTATGGTCGAAGGATGGCGCAGACCATGCGGTGACACTTCCGAAAATGCCCCTGGTTGTGAATAAGGTCGGCTCAGATGGTATGGCTGTTCAGGAAACGAACACTACCTCACTGACCGTTGGCATCAATCCGTATTTTATTGAATTTACGAATTGATATAAAAAGGGATCAGGAATCAGGTAATCAGGGAATTAGGATATCAGGACCTTATTAATATCAGCTGTTATACATGATATAAATCTGATATAAAAAATATGGATGTTCTTTATCTGGCATCGTAACAGATACCGAATTATTCCATACCAATTTATGATGATTATCAGGACGTAATATCGTTTATGAAGACCGCTATCGTTCATGAATGGTTGGTCACATTTGGGGGCTCTGAAAGGGTTGTAGAACAGGTACTGACCCTGTATCCTGATGCGGATCTTTTCACACTGGTTGATTTTCTTCCGGCAGCGGATCGCGGTTTTCTGAAAAACACGCGTATCCAAACATCCTTCATCCAAAAGCTTCCCTTGGCAAAAAAATATTACCGCCAGTATTTACCCTGTATGCCGCTGGCGGTAGAGCAATTCGACCTCTCGCAATACGACCTGATCATTTCGAGTAACCACGCTGTGGCTAAAGGGGTATTGACAGGTCCGGATCAATTACATGTATCTTATATCCATACCCCCATTCGCTACGCTTGGGACATGCAGCACCAATATCTGCGCGAATCCGGCTTGCATAAAGGACTCATGAGCTGTCCCACGCGTCTGCTTCTGCACTATATTCGCCTGTGGGATTACCGCACCGCCAACAATGTGGATCAGTTTGCGGCTAATTCTCATTTCATCGCCCGAAGGATTTGGAAGGTTTACCGGCGTGACGCGCACGTGATTTACCCGCCAGTGAACATCACCGATTTCACTTTCAGTGGCAATAAAAAAGATTATTATCTGGCAGCTTCTCGAATGGTACCCTATAAGAAAATGGACTTGATTGTGGAGGCATTCAACCGTATGCCGGATAAACGGCTGGTGGTTATTGGCAATGGACCGGGGTTAAAAAAGGTCAAGGCGAGAGCGCATAAAAATATTGACGTGCTTGGTTATCAATCCACCGAGACTCTTTGTCATTATATGCAGGAGGCAAAAGCATTTGTTTTCGCGGCTCAGGAAGATTTCGGTATCACCCCTTTGGAAGCGCAAGCCTGTGGAACGCCGGTGATTGCCTTTGGCCGCGGCGGCAGCCTGGAAACCATCCGTGGATTGGATTTTGTGTATCCAACCGGAGTTTTTTTCAAGGAACAAACCGTTGAGTCATTGATCGACGGCGTAAATCTTTTTGAAGCCAATCGAAATAAAATTCGCTCTACGGTTTGCCGGCAAAATGCGGAAAGATTTTCTGCGCAGCGGTTTCGCTCCGAGTTTGGCAAGTTTGTGGATGAATCTTGGCAGGCGTTTAAAAAGGTTACGAAATAAGGGTTGATAGATGATACAAATCACCACTCTCCACTCAGCATTCACGAAATCCCAACTCTTTACAATTTCATTCAAGGCAGATTATTAAGAAGTTATAACAAAAATCTATTTATTATTCTTTTTTTTTGTGCTATGATGTGAATAGCATGGTGAACAAGAAGTACCTTGTAATAAATTGATTGGTGCGGTATAAGTAGTATCTTCAAAGCAAAACATTATTTGAAATATCCTTCATTGCAGAAATTCCATGACGGGTTATCAATGCAAAAAACGCCGTTATTTAATTGATAATCCCTTAAAACTGAGCAAACAGGTAATCAATGACATTATGAAAAAAACCTGGGTGGAAATGGACTCTCAAAATATTAAAATCTATAGCCAGGCGCGCTCCAAACCAACATTGAATAGCATCTCATCATCTATGGCTCGCTTGTGGATGGGTTTTGTGTTGCTTTTTTCTGATCTCGTCAGTTTGCTTTTTGCTTCGAGTTTGGCGCTGGTTATTTGGTCACAAGTGCGTTCGGATTTGATATTAAAGGATTATCTGAGCATTGCATTTTTAGTTTTCATGTTCCCGCTGAGTTATGTTTTAACCGGGTTGTATCCAGCTATTGGTAAAAGTCCGGTTGAAGAACTGCGCGGGCTTACGATTGCCACCACAGTGGTCTTTCTCTTATTGGGGACGATGTCCTTTTATATGCACAACGCCGAACGGTTTTCGCGGGCTTCTTTTGGCATAGCCTGGGTATTTGCCTTGTTCATGGTGCCCGTGAGCCGCAATATATTCCGCGCTATTTGTTCTTCTATTGGACTTTGGGGAGAACCTGTAGCCTTGATCGGTTATGAAAAACGCGGACAGCAAATTTGGAAATTCCTGAAAAATAATCCCAAACTGGGATACCGCCCAGTGGTGGTTCTGAATGGCTATTCGACTCAGGATGTTCCGACCGTGCCCTTGGCAGAATTAAAATTCAGTAATTTATCGCCCGATTTGTCGCTCAAGGAATTGGAGGGGGTTAAAACCGCCATTCTCATTCCTGATGAAACACCCAAAGAATTCCTTTCGGAAGTGATCGAGGGACATTGGCATAAATTCCAAAGCTTGATTATGATCTCGGATGAGCAAAATGGCGGGAGTGTTTGGGTAACCCCTCACGATATTGGCGGCATTTTGGGCTTGGAAGTACGCCAAAACCTGCTGAATGAATTTCACCAAGTCGTCAAACGCTTCATGGATCTCAGTATTATCATTCTCACCGCCCCGGCCTGGATTGTGTGTTTTGGGTTGATTGGGATCATGATCGTGATCAATTCCCCGGGGCCGGTATTTTACCGCCAAAAACGGATTGGCAAGAACGGGAATAAGCTGATGGTCTGGAAGTTTCGCACTATGATCAATAACGCCGATCAGGTTTTGGAAGATTATTTGACCAAACATGCCGATCTTCGAGAGGAATGGAAGGCCACCCAAAAGATCAAAAATGACCCACGAACCACCAGTATTGGGAAGTTCTTACGCCGTTTTAGCCTGGATGAATTACCCCAAATTATTAATGTGATCAAAGGGGAGATGAGCCTGGTAGGCCCCCGCCCGATCGTGGAAGAGGAAATCGATTTTTACAAAAACCATTTCCACCTGTACAAGAAAGTCAAACCCGGCATGACCGGGCTTTGGCAGGTTTCCGGGCGCAATGATACAACCTATGAAGAACGAGTTAAATTAGACGAGTATTATGTGCGTAATTGGTCGGCATGGGCGGATATATATATCCTGGCGTCAACCGCCAAAGCGGTGTTGAGTGGAAAAGGGGCGTATTGAGGATTTCACTGGTTTTTTAGGATTCTTCTCATCCCCAATAGTATTGGTATACCGTTATTATCGCCATCACATCTAATGTCAGGAACAATCCGATAAAAAGCACATAACCTATCCATCGATACCGGACACGGATTATTTCTATCCAGAACGCCCAGCCAAAATTAAATACTGCCAGGATGGCTAAAATCGAGGGGAAGATAAATCGAGCCACGGGGATATATGATTTATCGATAAATGAATTCATCGAAATACCGGTAAACCAGGCATATCCCAATGAAAAGAAAATATTTACCCCCAACCAAAGCGCAACCTGTATTCCTGGCCAGGATATTTTATTTTTAATGCCCAACAGGCACCCGGCGGCCATGAAAGCCATGGCGATTAAAAATGTGCGATAAGGCTTGGCACCCATTAATGTGATTTCACCCCAGCCAAATTTAGCCCAAAACGAGCGAAATATCACGGATAACGTTTCTTTGGAATACCAGGCTGTACCCTTGAAATCCAGGGTATAGAGCACATGTCCGATCCCCTCGGCAAGGCGATAATCGATTTTATCAGCAATGGTGTAAACGTAATCGCGGAATTTTGGCCAGGATTGAATTGTACCGGCGTTGCGCACAAGATTGGTGAAAGATTTGCCAGCCCAGGTACCATGAACTGTACTGTCATCGGTGAATTCGGGTGGTATCCTTCGCGCATATACCCCTTCTGCCAGTACCGGATTGGCGTAATATATTTTTCCTACGTGCTCGTTACCCCCAAACGGCTTTATGGCAATGTATGCCCGGCTCAGGTTTACCGGTAATCGTACCTTATATGCATAAAAAGTTGGTTGCTGGCGGAGCATGACGGGCGCAGTGTGGACCCATTTTTGTCCCTTGGCGTTGACGAACATAAACTGAGGCGGATACGCCTCCATGGGTTGGTCTGCCCACATCCAAGCGCCTATGGTGACCTGCGCGCCGGATATTTTTTGTAAATCTGCGTTGAGTAATGTCTGGTAGAGAATAGGTGTATGCTCTGAAGATTCATCCACAAGTTGAAGCGCATATAACGGAGAACCGTCGATTTGGGCTTGTACCCGTGTTGGTTCATTTTGGATGGTTGCCCGGTACCAAAGCGCCGCATCACCCCATTCAAAGAGTGCCAGGAGTGCGGTGAACACAGCGACCATGATGGCGCCCCAACCCACCAGTGTTTTTTTATTTCGAAAGAAAGAAACAATGAGGGCTATCACAAAGGCGATCCCCATCATCCAGGTTGAGGATTTGGTGAAGAAACCAATCACAACCAACAAACCCAGGGTTAAGATGGTGGTAAGTTTTGGACCATTTTTGATCAATCTGACTCCAAACCAGAGGAAAAGCGAATACACCAGCACGGCAGCCGAATCATTGCTCACCGCGGTCATCAATTCAACCAGCGAGGGTAGTAGTACCAGGGATAGGGGGATCATCCAGCGCACCGAATTCCCCTGGCTGGCAATTTCATGACTGAACTTCCAGCTCACCAAAACCGCGATCAAGAATAACAATAGCGATACAAACCTGCCTGCGAGCATCTGGTTTTCAACCGATTCGCCGCGCATAAACCGCAACGGAATAGAAGCCAGGAAATAATAAACCGGCGGGTCGCCTAATTGATTGACGCCGATATTGACCGGGTCTTTCAGATTGGATAAATCCGCATTCCATCCGCGTAATTCGTAAAAATCATGACTGACCATCGATCCCAGGATTTGACGTCGCAGAGGCGCGTCATAATCTCCGGCTTTAGGAAACGGGGTACGGTTTGCGATCATCCAGGCATATTCAAAATGGGTTGGTTCATCGTAATGCCCCCAGGGAGGTACTACGAAAATATAGATCACCCCATGTATCACGCCAGTCAATATTATGATCAGGATAAGGGATTTTTTTCGTAAAAGATCATGAAATGATTGGCTCAAATCAGGTCCTTTGAAACAGCTTTTTGATTTATGGAATATATTCTACCAGGGATTCCCAGGTCTTTTTGGATGTTGCCGCCCATGAGAAATGGCTGGCGCGTGAGATTCCTTTTCCCCGCAGTTCAGATTGGAGGTTGACATCATTAATAACCCGCATGATTTTCTCCACCAGCTCTGCAGGGTTGTCAGGGTCAAAGTAAAGTGCGGCGTCCCCACAGATTTCCGGAACGGAAGCGGTATTGGATGCAATCACAGGGCAGCCACATGCCATGGCTTCGAGGGGCGGTAAACCGAAGCCTTCGTATTGCGACGGGAAAATGAACGCAACTGCTTTTTGGTATACGGCTTTTAGTTCTGCGTCGCTAAGAAACCCCAATTTCTTTATCCGATCGCTGGATGTTATTTGTGGTGCATTGAACCAACGGTCAAAATCGCTGCCCACCACCACGAAATCCAGCGCTTGCGCCGAGAGTTTCTCCGCTGCCTGGTAAATAATTTTTAGGTTTTTATGCGGTGCGTTGGTGCCGACGGTGAGCAGGTAAGGATTTTTGCCCAGGTTGTGTTTCTCAAACACACCTTGATCTGGTTCGATGCGAAGTATGTGATCACTCCCTTCGGGAATAACGACCAGTCTTTGCGGATCGATGTGGCAATATTTTATGAGTTCGGTTTTTGAAAAATCAGAGACGGTAAGAATCAATTTTGCCGTTTTTGCCAGTACTTTATACACCAGGCGATATTTCATTAAAAAAGAACGCGAATAGGAGTATGGCGTGGCAAAAACGGAGGCATCGTGAATGGTGACGATCTGGTTCAATTTCATTATTGGGCTAATATTGCCGGGGTTGAACAGCCATTTACGACGCGAATGAAGAGGAAGCTCCAGTTGCTCCCACAAATTCCCTTGCAGTCTTCCCACCTGGCGGATCGGGATATGTTGATACGTGTTGTTTGGTTTAGTTAATGGCGGAATCAAAATTTCCAGCTGATATTGCCGAGGGTCGATCTCTCCGTTTTGTAACATTCTATCCCAGCCGTTGATTAATTCATGGGCATAGCGCTGTACCCCTGTAGCCGGCTGAGACAGGAATCGGCCATTAATAGCCAGTGAAGATTGTTGAGGATAAATCTTCATATTTTTTCTGGGGGGTCAAATGAAATGAGATAAAAAGGCATGTCGCGTATGATGGATCGGAATAATTTCGTTATGTACCAGCCGCCCAAACCAGCATAATTGTATTATAAATTTGGAATTTTGGCTGAAAGCTAGGGAAAAGAAACGAATAGCCGGATCAAAGAAATGCCAACGGGAGAACCACAAGAACAATCGCTCCCCAAATGGCATACGCCACCGTCCCCCGGCTGAAGACAGGTTTGATATTCTTTATCCAAGCCTCTCGTTTACCGCGTAGAATTCTCACAATGGCAGCCACCAGGATACTGATATTGATCACATTCCAGCCGATGATCGTCACTCGATTAATGGTGAGAATGCCGATGAATGTACGATAAAGAATCGCCGATAAGGCATACACGTTGACCAATACCGTAAGGGCAGCAACGGCGATTATTCCCCACATCAACCAGTGCGATACCTTTGAGGTAATGTCCTGATCGCCAACAGGCGTAGCGCCGAGCAGCAATCCCATGACAGCAAATAGCATGATATTGTATATGATGAGTACATCTCGATTGTGGAAGGGTTCAAAAAATTTGAAGGGGATAACAAAAATATAGATCACCAACACCATAAAAGTTAATGGCAAAAACAAGCGCATCATGGTTGCCGTAAAACGGCTTAAACCCTGTTTGAAATCTTGTTCAAGAGGCAGAAAATATGGATCATAAATACTGACAACCGCCAGAAGAGGCAGCAAACCTGACCCACCGGCAAAAATCAACCGAAGATAAATCTCGTCCAATTCGAGACTGAGCGCCTGGAAAAGAAGTATGGTGATAAAACCGAACATGCAGCCAACCACGATATATACCCCGCCGGTGATAAATACTTCCAACGAGCGCATCAGGAAAGCGAAGCGTTGAGTTGGCTGTGAATTAAAACCCAATACATATATACCCACGCTCACCCATGATAATAACGCCAGATGGATCATACCCAGTATCTGGTAGTGCTCGCGGAATTCATCATCTATAAAACCAACCATGAGAAATGTGTAAACAACCGCCACGGCCAAACCGGCGCCTATCCATATTGCGCGGCGAAAATGGACTTTTGAAGTCAAGGTTAAATAAACCAAAATACCCAGGGTTGATATGGGAGTCCACAGAAGCGCCAGGTAGGGGATGTCATTTTGGGGGAATGCGAACGCTCTATCGGAAAGAATCCAAAATATGATAGCCGTGAAAATTGCCAGGGGAATAGCCAGCTTCCAATTGACCGCCCGGTGTACAGATTCTTTTTCGACAGCCGGCGCAGATTGCAATCGGTAATACCAGGCAGCCAATAATATATCATCACGATTTTGCTGGTAACAGAAGTATAAATCAGATGTAAATTCGTCCACCGCATCTTGCTGCACAGCCGATTGATATAGCATTTCCAATTGCTGTGGTTTGCCTTGCGCATCACGGATGGATTGAATATATTTCATGGGGTTTATTCATCAAAAAATCCGGATTTATACGATTCACGAGCCTTGTTATTGGATGATTTATCCCCCTGAACCGAGCGAAGGGTCTTCTCGACGTGTTGATGAGAATAATTTCGACCCTTCGCTTTATCTATGCACTGCTCAGACCATGACACAATATGAAAAATGAATTATTGCGTCACTGGCAAAAAAGGGTGATTAAATCGCTGGCGGAAGCGGTTCATCAGGAGGAGGCGTTTCGGTAGTGTCTGGGGGAGTTACAGTGGGCATCGATGGTATTTCGGCAGGGGTTGGCGTTGTTTCAACCGGGGTTGCTGTTCCTTCAACGGTGGTTACCGGGGCAGCACCATTATTCTTCTTCCGAAGAGTGAGTATGCCCACCACAATCGGGATGGCAATGAAGATAATGCCGACGCATAGTGTACCCAAACCTGTCGTAAGCGCGGTTTGAGGGTCGCTGCTGCCGAGAACATCGATGTCTGCACCGGGTATCTGGCTGATCACGGCGAACATCAAACCGAAGCATAATCCGAATAGACCCGGGCAGCCACATAATAGTGCAGTGGCGACGGTGGCAATAATACCGGTATTTTTCTTATCCATGTCTCATCCTCCTTATTAAATAAAAGAAATAATTGATAACAGTATAGTGTATACCTGCGTTCAATGCAAGTATCAATGGCGTTGTTACGGGATCACCAGGCTACTTCCACCGCCCGCACGGTTGCTACCCAGCGAATATTGGCGTTCTCTGCGCCACTCACCTGTATGATCAGGGCATCATATGCATCACTGGCAGAAATCGTGATTTCCCAGGCAGGGTTATCTTCGCCCAGGGTAATCATGACCGTCGATGGGACAAAGGATGTTATACCGCCCTCATTTTTAATTACACCACGAAAATAATAGCCTGCGGATTGGTTAAACGCATTGCGCTTCGCCGCCACGAATATCTCGAACGCCATTGTTCGATCCGTTTGTATTGTGAGACGCTCAGACGCGCCATCCAGGAATAATTCCGTAGCCGTAGCATCGGTGGTTGAATTTCGCAGAATATACGTGGAGGCTTGAGCGTCGCCGTTTTCGCTGAAGGCGCCGCTGGCATTTGAAATTTGCCCAAACAGGGTTGTTTCTGCATTCAAACCACCCGAAATAGAGGAATAATCTCCGTGGGCGTTGTTGAGCTTTCCGCCTCCAATGGCGGCATTTTGTCGATCAATATGATTGCTCTCCCCGCCGCTGATCGCTGCATATGTCCCGGTGATGGCGATGCTGTTCCCCAGTCCTCCGACGATGGTTGACGCATTGCCGGAAGTTTGATTGCCAGCTACAGATATTCCATCCTCACCGCCTCCGCCGATAAAAGCGCCAACTCCGGCGGCGATGTTGCCAGAGCCTCCGCCTATGGATGTATAGGGGGCATTGGCAATATTGTCATACCCACCGCCAATGGAAGCGTATGATGCGCCGGTAATATTATTTCCTCCTCCTGCCACAAGCGCATGATCGGCGTTGGCTGTGTTATTTTCTCCGCCGCTTACCACGGCATGTTGAGCATTATCCTGTATCTCATCGGCATTGCCCGCCTGGTTGCCTGTTCCTCCGGATACTGTACTATAGTGGTCGGTTACTCGATTTAGACTGCTATCTGTACCGCCGCCGTCAATCACTGCGCCATGAATCCCCTCGGTCACCAGATTGCCGTGATAACCACCGATCACATTGGGGCTGGTTTCATTTTGTTGAGTAAATAACCCGGGCAATGCCAGAGCATAAGGGGCTGGTGTTATCGCCTGGCGCGGGGTAAGCGTGGTAAAAATAGTATCCCCCGAACATTTGACCTCGATTTCCAACCAACGCGCTTGTCCATCAAATGCATTTTTGCCAAAATCCAGATTGGCAACAGTAAAGTATCCATTATTAACCTCGACCCCCGATTTGATTTGGGCATCCCCTACCTGCGTCCCATCGGCAGATTCCGACCACAGGCTGAAACGGAAGTCACAGGTATTATCAGCAAGGATACCGTTGGTTTTAAGTTGCCCTTGATAGGTGAAACCGTTGCCAGGAAGCGCCTGGTATCCATTGGCTCCCTTTGCTTCATTGGTCATTATCATGATTCCGATCGTAGCAAACACGAGCACCAGTAGAACGATATACTCCGTTTTGCGAGTCATAATGTGCCTCCTCCCCGGCTAAAAGTTTCAATTGTCACATTGCATCTGGCGTCTGGAGATGATAAACCCTTCCAACTCCTGACCGTAAAACACACATATTTTCCCGCGTATCAATCTTGCGGATATCTCCCAACCATCAATCCAGCGATACTATCAAGCGGGGCAGCTCGATTGATGCATCACATTCAAATCAGGGAGACCAGTTTGGGCATTCCTCGTTTTCTGATGTTCCCTGCGTGATTTGCATTTGTTGGCTGCCATCCACACTCATCACCGTAATATCGTAACTTAAAATGGGTGGAACTATGGCAAGGGTAGCAAATACGATCCACTTTCCGTCCGGAGACCAGCGCGGGAATGAATCTTCCATGTCATTGTTCGTCAGCCTCTGAGGATCGCTCCCATCTGCGTTCATCAAGTAGATCTCCTCATTGCCATCCCGTACAGAAGAAAATACAATCTTCGTTCCATCAGGCGACCAGGCTGGGAACCCATCCTGAATATCATTTTCCGTCAGTTGAGTCAGCGCTTTGTCGCCCATCTTCCCCCCATCTGATACATCCATGATGTAGATTTCCCAATCGCCATCCCGCGCCGAAGTGAACAAAATTCGTTGGCTGTCTGGAGACCAGGTTGCCTGCCAATCTTCAGCCGGGCTGTGGGTTAATTGAATCTGGTTACTCCCATCAGTCTCCATCATGTAGATTTCTGAATTTTGGCCGCTCAACGATGCATAGGAAATATGTTTGCCGTCCGGCGACCAGGAAGGTTCCCATTCGTTGGTATTCGTCAACTGTTTTCGCTCGCTGCCATCAGCGTTGATGGTACAGATGCCTCCCCCGCTGGATGGTGTGGGTCTCCGGCAAGTAAAGGCGAGCTTGCTGCCGTCCGGCGACCAAGAAGGCCAGTTATCCCACCCGGCGTCATCCGTCACTGCGGTCAATCCGCTGCCATCTACATTGATCAGGTATATATCCCGCTGAGTACTCGTATCACGCGCAAAAGCGATCATCCCGTTTACCGTGTCCGTTGGCGTTGGCAGCGGGGTTTCCTCAGTTTGCACAATGGTAGGAATGGGTGTATCTGCGCTTTGCAGCGGAGCGGGTTGCGGGCTGCTGCATCCTGCCAGGAGAGTCAGAATAATGATGAAAACCGGTATGGTTTTATACGTTTTCATGGCTATCCTTTCGCTCAAGTTCATTTAGTCGTTTGCTTTTTACAACCTAAATTCCACATCATAAAATTATTCCAGCATTTCCACCCCGAAGGGGTGATGATACAAATCAACGTGTGTTAAGTATAGCGTCATTTCCTGCAACGCGTATAATTTTTCGTGATTAATTTTCACATTTTTGGCATCCGGGTAGATTTTTCCTTGGGGAAAATGAAATACAATGGGATTGTCTTGATTGCAGTCGGTATTCTCTTTGCCCTGCGTTATCCATCTTGAATCGAAAGATGGTAGATCGGTTGACCAAGAGGTCGCTATCATGATCGATCAAATTTCCCCCCATTTTCGCAGAAAATGGGGGGAAAGAGTCAATCTGGGGGCGTGGGAGTTGAAGATGAAGGGGGAGAGATGAGAGGGGATTCTGGCTTCCTCACAGATCTTTTATTTTCATGCTAACTGCGCAGTTTGGCGTCTAATTGCTGCTCCAACTGGCGGACGATGCGCTGGCGAATTTTCGCTACCTCTTTATCGGTCAAGGTGCGGTCGGTTAGCTGGTAAGTCACACTGTAAGCCAGGCTTTTCTTCCCTGCGCCGATTTTTTCATCGCGATAAACATCGAACAAGCGCACCGCAATGACTGTCTTGCCGCCGGTTTCTTTGATCAGAGAAGCCACACTATCGGCGGGGACATTTTCATCCACCACCACAGCCAGATCTTCCAAAACAGGCGGGAAAGCCGGTGCGCCTTCTACAGCGTATCTCTGCGGGATGGCAGCCAGGATAGCATCCAGGTCCAGTTCGGCAGCCAGCACGGGGGCTTCGGGCAGTTCCAATTGCTCTCTGAGTAAGGGATGTAATTCCCCGAATACACCGATTTCTTTCTCGTCCATCCAGAGACAGGCGCATTTGCCGGGGTGGTATGTGGGATGTTCACCGGGCTCGCAGCGCATTTCCGGCATGTGTAAGCCTTCCAAGAATGCATGGATCACACCTTTTATATCGAAGAAATCCATTGGGGTAGTATCCGCAGGCTGCCAACCGGGCAAGGTGCGTGATCCACTTAACGCGATCACTAGCTGGCGCGGCTCGTCGGGCAGTAATTGGTTTTCCACGGGTAGAAACACCGGTCCAATCTCGAATAAAGCCAGCCGCGGCTGCAAGCGGGCATTTCGTTCCACGGTTTCCAAAACGCTGCCAAGCACGCTTTGACGCAGCACTACCCGTTCACTGACGATGGCATTGGCCAGTTTGATGTAAGAGGGGTGCTCGATCGATGTCCCCAGCGGGAAACGCCGGGCTTCGCGTTCTGGTGAAGTCATACGATAGCTGACCACTTCTTGTAGTCCCAAATTGACCAGGATATCGCGGGCGTGTTCTTCCAGATCGTGATAGGGATTATCTCGCTGGGGAGGTAGCTCGTCTGACATACGGGTTTCGGGTATGCGTTCGTAACCGTAGATGCGGGCTATTTCCTCCAAGATATCTGCCATGCCGACCACGCCTTCCCCAATATCCATGCGATGGTCAGGTGTTTTGGCTTTCACCTTATTATCGGAAATTTCCACATCGAATTCCAGGCGTTTCAATATATCCGCCATTTCCAGGGTTGAGAGTGAAATACCTAACCAGCGTTCTACATCCTGAGTGGTGATTTCCACCACTGGATCATGCGCCGGTAAGGGATAATTATCCACCAACCCCTGGCGGATTTTACCGCCTGACAATTGGCGCATCAGTTCCAATCCACGACAAACGCCGCGAATTGCCATTTCCGGGTGAACGCCACGCGAGAATCGGTAGCCCGCTTCGGAAGAGAATTTCTGTTTGGTAAGCGTGCGGCGGATGTTTATATAATTCCAGGCGGCGCCTTCCAGCAGGATACGCGTGGTTTCATCATTGACTTCCGTTTCTTCACCACCCATCACGCCGGCGATAGACAGGGAGCCCTCGGTATCGCATACCATCACGGAGAAATCATCCAGGGTGCGTTCGACATCATCGAGCGTGGTCAGTTTTTCATTTTGGATGGCGCGGCGGGTAATGATGGTGGGGGTTTTACCATTCACGCGTTTTACCAGGGCATCATAATTAAAGGCGTGCAGAGGCTGCCCAACTTCGAGCATTACGTAGTTGGTCGCATCGACGATGTTATTGATCGGACGCATGCCCGCCAGCCGTAACCTGCGCTGGATTTTATACGGGCTGGGTTTGATCTCGATGCCTTCGATCAATCCCACCACAAAGCGCGGGTTGAGTTCTGGTTCGCGGATTTCCACTGCTACACTGCCTTCTATCGGCGGGCCTTCCGTGATCATATCCCAGGATGGTGGACGCAACGGCTGACCGGTGAGGGCTGATACTTCCCGCGCTACACCCAGAATATTGGCATCACGCGCAATGTTGGGGGTTATAGCGATATCAAAAACGGCATCGCCCATGTAATCAACCAGCGGCATGCCGGGCCTGGCGTCATCATCCAGAAATATGATACCGGAATGTTCATCAGAGATGCCCAACTCTTTTTCGGAGCAGGCCATTGAGTATGATTCAACCCCGCGGATCTTGGCGCGTTTGAGGGTTACCAGCACCTGACCCGCTTGATGACCATCGTAAATCTGGGCGCCTTCTTTGGCATACGCCACCATGATCGGTTTAGGCAGTGGTCCAATGCCTTTATAAGGGAAAAGATTCGGCGCGCCGGTGAGAACGATCTGTTCCTGAAGACCATCTTCCAGGCGACATAATACCAACCGGTCGGCATTGGGGTGCGGCATTACCTCGTGGATGGCGCCCACCACGATTTTATCGGGTTCCCAGGTAAATCCGGTAATTTTCGTCTCTTGCCGTTGCCCTTTCTCGGGCATCGGTAATCCAATATAGGTGATTTCTTCTACTTCCAGACCTGCCATGGTCAACAGGTGCGCTAATTCTTCAATCGGAAGTGTAATTTCAACAAAATCTTTCAGCCAGGAAAGGGGAACTTTCATACGGGGACTCCATAAAATAAAAGTATTATTAATTCGTGAGAAGTGAGTAGAGAGTGGTGAGTGGTATATTGTTCAGGCTTTGTCTAATTCTTCAACTTTATCAATTTCATCGGAATTACTAAGATAAATTTGACATCCAGGTTCATCAAAACCGCGTTTGCTTCGTTTCAAATATGCGATATAGCCATTAATTAAGCGGATTAATTCTTCGATATCCTTGTTCAATTCGTTAAAAAGGTCTAACGGAATGAATGATAAATCACGAGCTAAGATAATGTAAGCATATGCTTCCTCCAATGAACCTCGAGCAATGTAGCAAAAGCGAACAGTCTCTTGAAAATAATATCGTCCGTGACCTTCGGCAATATTGGCAGGGATACTAAGTGTTGCCCTGCGGAGTTGTTTCGATAATGACCACTTTTCTTCCTTAGGCAGTAGAGGAAGTACTTCCTGATAAATTCTTATCGCAAGTACGTTGGATTTTTTCCAGACTTCTAAGCGTTCTAAGCCTTGGATACTCATAATACTCACCATTCACTCTTCACTACTCACTTGGTTATTTTTATTATTTAGAACTGCTGTAAAAACCGCATATCATTCGCCCAGAAGTTGCGGATGTCTTCGATACGGTGAGCGAGCATCGTGATACGTTCGGTACCCATACCAAAGGCGTATCCGCTGTATTGGCGCGGATCATAACCGCCATTTTGCAGTACGATAGGATGAACCATTCCGCAGCCCAGAATTTCTAACCAGCCGGTGCGCTTGCACACAGGGCAGCCCACGCCGCCGCATACGAAACATTCGATATCCATTTCGGCGCTGGGTTCGGTGAAAGGGAAATGCCCGGCGCGGAAGCGGATTTGCACATGAGCGCCATACATGCGGCGTGCAAAATCACTCAACGTACCTTTGAGATCGCAAAAGGTGATGCCCTTGCCAACCGCTAACCCCTCCACCTGATTGAATTGGATTTCAGAGCGGGCGGTTATTTGCTCGTAACGATAGCACATACCGGGTAATATAATGCGCACCGGAGGCGGGTTTTTGGGGTCTGTGGCGGCGTATTCGCGCATCGAGCGTATCTGCCCCGGCGAGGTATGGGTGCGCAGCAACAGGGCATTATCTTCTGCGTGATCGCCGGCGATGTAAAACGAATCTTGCATTTCCCGCGCCGGGTGGTGGGGAGGAAAGTTGAGCAATTGGAAGTTATACTCATCGGTTTCCACATCACGCGAGCGGTAAACCTGAAAGCCCATCTCGGCAAAGATGCGATAAACCTTTCGCAAGGTTTGCGTGGATGGGTGCAGCCGCCCATGTTGTACCGGTCTTCCCGGCAGGGTAACATCCAGCCTCTCGGATTGAAGCGCCCGAGAAAGCGCTGCCTGATGGAGAACGCCGTTCCGCTCTGCTTCCGCAGCTTCCAGGGCGCGCTTGACCTCATTGGCGCGTTTTCCAATCATAGGGCGTTCTTCTTTTGCAAGCTGTCCCAGTTTGTCGAATACTCGCATGATAGGCGCACTGCGCCCCAGGTGAGCGACGTGCCACTCCATCAGACCGGCTTCATCTTGCGTTGAATTTAGAGCAGCTAGAGCATTCTTTTCGATCTGTTCCAGTTCAGAAAGCATAGGACCTCCAAAATTATCGTGAGTAGTGAATTGTGATTTGTGAGTAGTGTTTTTCCAACAAAGGGAGAATTTATACTGGCTTTTAGTGATGTTACTACTCACATCTCACAACTCTCATCTCACTATTCTTATTAACAAAAAATCCCGCCCTCCAGGGACGGGATGTGTTTCCCGCGGTGCCACCCGGGTTGCCTGTAAAACAGGCCGCTTATCATCAACAGCCTTTGAAGGCGATTGACTCCCGTGATAACGCTTGGGTTGCGTCTCAGACTAATGAGCATGTGTTCGCTGTTCACCTGAGCGGCTCGAGAGGGAACTTCGGCCAGTTTCTACCGGGCGAGGGTTTCAGTCTATGCCCTGCGCCTCCCTGTCGGCGTCGGCAGATTATCTATCTGCCTGGCGTACTTTCCTCCGTCATTGCCTTTTATGGCGGGTTGTTCTTTCTATTATCGTCAAAAATATACTTCTGTCAAGAGATGTAAAATTATTTTCCTTCAGCCTTTAAAATTGCCTGCGTTGCTAGATGAGCTACCAATAGAAGGATATCCAGATCGCTTTCTTTGAACGGTGTTCCGCTGGTCGTGTTGACCACTTCGATCACACCTACCACGCGGTCTTTTTCGCAAAGCGGCACACTGATCACGGAAATGGTTTGAAAACCGGTCACCTGGTCTACCTGGGGGGTGAAGAGCGGTTCGTAGCGCACATCGGGAACAAGCTTTGGAGAGTTATTCATGGCTACCCAGCCGGCAATCCCCTCTCCGACCGGCAAGCGGTATCCGGTCAGTTTTTCCTTGCTGGCGCCGATCACCTGAACGAAAACTAATTCCTTGCTTTCTTCATCGAAAAGCATCAGCGAGCCATCTCTTGAATCGACCGCTTTCAGAGCGGCTGAAAGGATTTTATTCAAAAGCAATTGGGGATTGGTTTCCGGGGTGGTTTTTTCCAGACTCTGCAATAATGTGATCAAAGAATGGATCACCTGGCGCAAGTCCAACAACTCGTCGCGCAAGTCTTGATTTTCTTCCTTGAGCCGGGAATTCTCTGCACGTAATGTGTGGGTCAGATCAACAAAATTTGTCATCGTTCCTCCCGAAAGGGCTGCAATGGGAGTATGGCTATGAACCGGGTGATGCGTTTCCTAAAAGCGCTTTCAGCCGTGGATGACTGGCGTATGCCCCATGATACGAGGGCGGCAGCATGGCGGCAATAGCGCACATGATTTCGTCGGTGTTGTGCGCCAGTTGATCGGAACGATCCTGATGCGCCACCGATGGGAGATAAAGTGGATCTCCAATTTGTAAAAAGATGTGTGGTCGTTGAAAGCGCCTTATCTTTTGCATGGCATCTTCGCTGCCGTAAACGGCTACCGGAACGACAGGCACCTGGGCTTTGTCTGCCAGGTATGCCACGCCGTTTTTAGCGGGTATCAGTTTTCCTGTTTGGCTGCGGGTGCCTTCGGGGGCGATGCCTAACACACCGCCGGATTTCAGGTAATTGCGCGCCGCCCGCATGGCGCGGAAATCTGATTCTTCTCGGTGCAGCCAGATGCCTTGTACCCGGTCTACCAGCCAACGGATCCAAAATACTTTTAAATATTTATCCGCCACCAATGCGGTGAGATCGTCGCGCTTTACAAAGGCGAATACCAGAGCGGAGTCCAGGCGACTGAAATGATTGACGGCGATGATACAACCGCCCGTAGCCGGAATTTTTTCTAAGCCATTTACCTCAACACGCGCCAGGATTTTCAATAAAAGGCGGATGATGGTGCGTAAGGTACGGCGGACAAATAGATCTTTTTGTTTCATAAACACATCTTTTGTATATTATATAATGAAGTTCTTGGTGGTGTACTATATTAATAATAAATTTGTTATTATTCTAGATACCCGACAGTTTACACCTTGGTATTGCGAGGAGCCCGCCAGGGCGACGATCGCGCAGCATCCCTTTAGGGGAACAATCTTCCGGAAAATGACTATTATTTATTGATATCTATATTGCTTCACTCGTTCTTCGCTCGCAATGACAGTTCGTGAATAACTGTCAGGTGGTTAGTTATTGTTTAGCAATTTGATTATCTAATTTTTAATTCTCTTTTTCAAGATCATCCGATTTCCGGTTTGCGGTGAGTATTCATAGTGCACAGAATCCATCAATTTTTTCATCAGGTAATAACCGGCGCCATGTTCTTCTAGTTCTTCTAATGTTGCATTGAACTGAGGAGGCGGCACGTCGGCTGGGTTAAAGGGTTTCCCTTGATCGCGTAGTTCGATTTTCAGGCAATCGGTTTCAACTTGTACCGAAATTTCCATTTCACCCTTGTGTTCCCCGCCGTACGCATGATCGATAATATTGCAGCATGCCTCATCCACAGCCAGCTTGACGGCATATACATCGCGGGTATCCAATCCCGCTTCTTTGATTGATTGCTCGATAAAAGAACTGATTTCAGCCAGGCTTTTATAATTGCCCGGAAACACGCGCGTTCTTTGCATACCAATACTTCTTTAATAATAGGGCAGAGAGATCGCAGTCTTCTTCATTGCGGGCGATGATCAATGGTCGTTATTCGAATCAATATGATGACTCTGCCCGTGTTCACATCTAAGGTTAACGATTAAAAACTGCCAACAGCCGCAGTTAAATCATCGAATATTTGAAAATATGTGCCCAACCCCACCAGGTTTAAAGATTCCTGTATTTCCTTATGGATGTTCACTAATACCAGCTCGCCCCGTTTGTAGCGCTTACATTTCTTCTGGGTATCGATCAATACCCACCAGCCTTTACTTGAAACAAAGCTGATATCTTTCATATCAAACACAATTTTAAAACGCCCCGCTTCTGTGATCGAATCGAGCGCTTCTGCCAGGCTGGGGGCGGTATTACTGTCCACTCTCCCGGCTGCTTTAACCACATCGCATCGTTTATATTGCGTGATCGAGACTTCCATCGGTCGTTCTCCTGTCTGACTGGTAATACGGATTGGAATTGGCTGATTATATCATGAGTGATTGGGCACAAACTACCTCTTGCCCTCCCTGCTTACCTGTGGCACAATATCAGGTATGGCGCGCTGGATTGGTTTCATTATTACATTGGGGTTAGGCGCTACCCTGGGGCTATTATATGGTTGGGTGATCGACCCGATCAAATATGTTAATACAGCTCCGGAGACCTTACGCATCGATTATAAAAGCGATTATGTATTAATGGTCGCTGAAGTGTACAAAGCAGAAAGCGACCTGCCTACAGCCGTAGGTAGATTGACCCTGCTGGGCGAATCCAATCCAACCGAGATTGTCCACCGGGCAATTTTGTTTGCCGAGGAACAAAATTACGCCGATGCAGACCTTGCCTTGATGAGGACTTTGGAAAACGACCTGCAAGCCTGGTATCCTCTGGGGGAGGATAATCCGTAATGGTGGAAAAACGAGGCTCGTGGTATTTGCTTACCGGGCTGGTGCTGGGGGGGATTGCCGGATTGCTGTTTTCTTGGATGGTACAGCCGGTGCGGTACGTCAATACGGCGCCGTCTTCCCTCGCCAATGAGTATAAAGACAATTACCGCGCCCTGATCGCAGCGGCATATATGGCAAATAACGATCTGGTGCGTGCTCAGGCGCGCCTGGGGCTGCTTAAAGACGCCAATATCTACCAGGCAGTTGCAGAGCAAGCGCAGCGCAGCATGGCGCAAGGGAATTTGCCGCAAGAAGCGCGCGCCCTGGGCGTGTTGGCGATGGATTTAAACCAGGCTTTAAGCGGCGCTCCCATAGGGGTAGCATATACGGCAACCGCGCCTGTTCCCAGCCAGACGCCAATGAGTAATCAGCCGGTTTCTTCCAATCCGTTACCCGGTGAATCGGCTTTTTCATTGGGCACCCCCCAGGGCACTCTGACCGATACTATGGCGGCAGGTGGCTTGGCTGTAGCGCCCACGGCAACCGCCGGCGCACTGTTTGTCTTAAAAACCCGCCAATTAATGTGTGATGAAGATTTCGGCGCGCCGCTCATCCAGATCATCGCGTTGAATGCGGCCGGTCAGCCGGTGCCCGGACTTGAAATCATCATCAATTGGGAGGGCGGTGAGAACCACTTCTTTACCGGGTTGAAACCCGAACTGGGCCTTGGGTACGCCGATTATTCGATGGAAAGTGATGTCACTTATTCGTTAAAGCTGGCTGAAGGGGGAAAGGCCGTGACCGACCTGGCTGCCACTCGCTGTGAGAACACCGAGCAATGGGGCGTTTGGCGGCTTGAATTCGTGCAGCCCTGACAGGCTTCTTCTACTTACAGGTTATCGCTCCCTCAACCTCATATCCAGAGCGGTATTGCGGTGCATCACCTTGTCGTTGTGTACGGCGATAGCAATGGCGCGCTTATTGCCGATCAATACGCATAATTGTTTCGCCCGTGTAATAGCCGTGTACAGCAGGTTGCGCTGCAGCATCATATAATGGGCGGTGATTATCGGTAATACGATAGCCGGGAACTCTGAGCCTTGCGATTTGTGCACCGAAACAGCATAAGCCAGGGTGAGCTGGTCTGTCTCGCTCCATTCATATTCCACTTTTCTGCCATAGAATTCTGCCCAAATCTTTTGTTCCACCGTATCCATATCCACCAAAAAACCGATATCGCCGTTATACACATCTTTATCGTAGTTATTCTGGATTTGCATGACTTTATCCCCCAGGCGGAATACCTGCCCGAAAAGAGCCTTTTCGGGTTTGCGGGGAGAAGCCGGATTCAGCGTATCCTGCAGGCGTTTATTTAGCGCATCCACACCGGCTGCGCCGCGGTACATCGGCGCCAGCGCCTGCACCTGACGTAGCGGGTCCAGGCCGAATTTCTTGGGGATGCGCTCGCACACTACCTCCTGAACCCATTGAGCCGCGTCTTCCGGTTTTTCCGCCGGGAAGAGGAAAAAATCACGGCTGTCTTCCAGGAAAATGGGTAATTGACCCTGGTTGATGCGGTGGGCATTGGTGATAATATGCGACCCGGCTGATTGGCGGAAGATGACATTCAAGCGGGTCACCGGAGCAATACCACTGGCGATCATATCGCGCAGTACATCACCGGCGCCCACGGCTGGCAATTGGTCTACATCACCCACCAATAGCAGATGTGTTCCCGGTCGAATCGCTTGCGCCAGATGATATGCCAGTTGCACATCGAGCATGGAAGCCTCATCGACCACTAAAAAATCCACATTCAAGGGGTTTTCATCGTTATGCTTAAAACCTTGTCCCGGCTTGAACCCCAGCATACGATGGATAGTACTGGCGGAACGCTCGGTGGCTTCCGATAAACGCCGGGCAGCCCGGCCGGTAGGAGAAGCCAGAGCAACCCGTTTATGCCCCAATTCCAGCGCTGCGATCAGAGCTTTTAAGCAGGTGGTTTTCCCTGTGCCGGGTCCGCCGGTGAGGATGCTCACCGGTTGACTTAACGTAGTGCGAATGGCGCCGCGTTGTTCTTCCGAAAGGGATGGATCGAGGGTGATAAACGAGGGCGGCATATCGCTTAATCGGGTGGGCATTGCCATGGCTAATTGCCGGATTTTGTTTCCCAGGCCTGTTTCGCAATGATAGAGTGATGCCAGGTAGATGACCGGGGAGCCGTATGGAGGAGTGGGTTCTTTGATGGATTTTGAATTGCCCTCATCCTCTCCCCTGCCCCCCTCCTTCTCCCAATTTTGGGAGAAGGAGGGGGGAGTGAAGGGAGTGGTTGAGGGTAATACTTCCTGTTTCACCCGCCCATCTTCCGCCAGCCGGTAAATAGCAGGCGATAATAATGCCTCATCTGTCCCCAGTAATTCGGTCGCTTTTTCCACCAGTTCGGGCAATGGCGTGAACACATGCCCATCATCGGTCATTTCGTTCAATGAAAAAATAATGCCTGCTTCTATACGGGAAGGATGGTCAGCTGGTAGCCCCAGCGCCTGGGCGATGCGGTCGGCAGTCTTGAATCCCACCCCATAGATGTCCCGCGCCAGGCGATAAGGATCGGTGCGCACGATGTTCAATGCCTGCTCGTTATATTGCTTGTATATTTTCACAGCCAGGCTGGTGCTGATGCCATAGCTGTGCAAGAAAAGCATGATCTCTTTTACTTGCTTTTGTTCTTCCCAGGCACGGGTAATCATCTCCACTCGTTTTTGTCCGATATCGGGCACCTGCAATAATTGCTCGGGTTTATTTTCTATAACTTCCAGTGTGCGCACACCAAACTGCCCCACGATCCGTTCTGCCAGGCGTTTACCAACGCCGTGTACCAATCCGCTGCCTAAATAGCGGCGGATACCTTCCGTGGTGGCTGGTAACGCCTGCTCGCAGGTTTCGACCTGGAATTGCAGTCCGTGTTTGGGATGATTGATCCATGCGCCGTTCAGGCGTAGAAATTCCCCCGCTGAAATTTCAGGCAAATTTCCAACGATGGTTGCCAGACCTTCCCGATCGATACCGGGGAATTTTCCCCCTTCGATACGTAAACGCAACACACTATAGCCGTTCTCGGGATTATAGTACGTGATCCGTTCAACCGATCCGGCTAAAGTGTCCATAAAAACATAAGTATAAAGTGTATAAGTGCTCCGGTGTCGTATGATCCTTTAACCCGTATACACCGGAACACGTCATTAAGGCATCGGGTTCGTTGTACCCCAATCCACACCCAGGATCAGAGCCATATCAGACTGCTGGGTGGGGTCGTAGCGGCTGTAGATATAGTTGGCGTTTATGCCCATCGTTTCCAGCAGGAATTTGATGGTGTAGGGTTTACCGGTGTAATCGATGATGGTGGTATTGTTGTATAACGATTCGGCGTTGCCAATCTCGGAAATATTCATGCCCTTTTCTTTGAGGAAATCGCCGGTTTTAGCTGCCAAACCGGAGGTAGCGCTGCCATTCAAAACCGAAATTCGGGCTGCTTCGATTTTCATCAAATCGGCGGCAGGCATATTGGCAGCTACCGGGCTTACCGGCCCGGTTTCGGTGAAGATTTCATCCCGCAACAACCGAATTTGATCGGGCAGGGGTTTAAGGGCGTCCATGCCATCGGGTGTTTTTACAAAATTTACGTGGGCAGTGCCGATGATGCCGTTTTTTATGTTCCCTTCCGGAATTTGTTGCGCCAGCCATGCCAGGCGGATCACCTGATCAAGAGTCAGGTTGGTGTGGATGCCGGAGGAGAGATCTTCATACAGCGTTGGAGCTTTCGAAATCAACATGGGCAATAAATCGAAATCGATCATCCGGTCGCGGATAGCCATGATCACCTGCTGCTGGCGTTGGGCTCGGTCGAAGTCGCCGCCCTCGGTTTTACGGGCGCGGGCATAAGCCAGGGCAATCTCTCCGGTTAAAACCTGCCGACCAGGTTTCAATTTTTTAAACGTATCATCGCCCAGCAAATCAACGGTTATCGGTTCGGTAACATCCAGTTTCACGCCGCCGATTTCGTCGATGAATTTAATGAATGCGCCAAAATCCACCTGTGCGTAGTAATCGATGGGGACGCCGATAAATTCCGCCATTGTTTTCATGGCCAATTCCGGTCCGCCGCCTGGTAATTCGTAGGCTTCGCCAAGCTGATAAGCGGTGTTGATCTTGCCATAGCTAAATCCGGGGATGCTTACCCACAGGTCTCGCGGTACAGAGAGCATGCCGGCGGTTTGCGCCAGCGGGTCGATGGTGAATAAGATCATGGTATCGGTGCGTGGAGGGCCTTCACCGGCTTGCCAGTCACGATAGTCCAATCCCATTACCAGCAAAGTGACACGGCTGGCGCCGTCCCAGGGTTGGGGTGTGGGACCTTCGGCGCTTTGTAGAGGTGTCTCGGCATTAGTCAGAACCCCTTCTTCGGTGCTGGGGGTGGGTGTGATATCTATCGCGATGCCGGGAAGGTCCGTCATCTCCCAGGAAGTCACGAAATCGCGCACCGCAATGAACGTCAGGTAAGCTGTAAGCAGTGCCGCTATTGCAAAAGCACCAACGAGAGCATACATCAGTATGTTTGTTGTTTTAATAGGCGTGTTTTTTGGCTTATTTTCTGGATCCATAGGTTTTCTTTCCATAACGGCGCGATTATAACACGGTATAATCGGTCTCATGTCGCTCATCACCACCACCGGGCTTGGCAAAAGCTATGGTCCGGTAGATATTTTCTCTGGGATTGATTTGACGATCCCGCCGCGCAGCCGGATTGCCATTGTTGGCCCTAATGGCGTTGGTAAAACAACGTTATTACGCATCCTGGTGGGCATAGAAGAGCCCTCTATGGGGCATTTGCAGCGTGCAAAGAAGTTAAAATTTGGCTATTTGCCGCAAGAGGCGAGTCTCCCAAGCCAGGGTGTGTTATGGCAGGAATGCTTGAGTGCATTGTCTGACCTGTTAGTGCGGGAAGCCGAACTGCGCCGCCTGGAATCCGAAATGGCGGAGCCGGCTTTGGCAGAAGAGGCTTTGGCGCGCTACGGCACATTGCAGCATACCTTTGAGTTGCTGGGCGGCTATACCTATGAAACCCGCATCCGGCAAACCCTCACCGGGCTTGGATTTGATGAGAAAGATTTTCAAAGACCCCTTGTGCAACTTTCCGGCGGGCAGCGCACACGGGCTTTATTGGCGCGTTTATTGCTGGAAAATCCCGATCTGCTCATTTTGGATGAACCCACCAATCATCTCGATATTAACGCTGTGGAATGGCTGGAAGGCTATTTGAGTCAATGGGAAGGCGCCGCATTACTCGTCTCACACGACCGATATTTTCTAGACCGGGTGGTTGATCATGTTTGGGAGATGCGGTCAGACGGATTGGAAGTTTACCGGGGCAATTACAGCGCCTATTTACAACAACGCCAGGAACGCTGGGAATTACGCCAGCAGATATTTTTGGCTGAAAAAGAGCGGCTGGAAAAGGACCTGGATTACATCAAACGCAATATCGCCGGGCAGAATACCTTGCAAGCCAAAGGGCGTTTACGCCGGCTAAGCCGCACCCTGGATGCTATCGATAAGGGCGGGCTGCAAAGCCTGCAGGGTAAAAAATGGATGGAAATCAGCGAGGAAACCGGGGCAACCGCACAGATGATGAGCGTGGAAGAAGCCGAACAGCGCCTGCATGCTCTGCGCAATCCAATCCCTCGCCCACCGAGGTTGAGTCTTAAATTAAAGGCCGATCTCCGTTCCGGCGATCTGGTGCTGCGCACATACGATCTACAGGTCGGGTATGCTGATGAAGGTAAACCGCTCTTTAGAGCCCCTGATCTTACGTTGAAGCGTGGCGAATGCGCCGCTTTGATTGGACCGAACGGCGCCGGAAAGACGACGTTTTTAAAGACCATCCTGGGGTTCATGCCGCCGCTGGCGGGTGAAACAGTTCTTGGCGCCAGTTTGAAAATTGCCTACTTTGCCCAGGCGCACGAAGGTTTGAAGGCAGAAAACACCCTGGTGCAGGAAATTGAAACTGCAGCCCTGCATATGCTGGAAGGGGAAATCCGCGCCTACTTGGCACGCTTCATGTTTTTTGGTGAAGATGTCTATAAGCAGGTCTCTACCCTTTCCGGGGGAGAACGCGGACGGCTGGCGCTGGCGAAATTATCCCTGTCCGATGCGAATATGCTATTGTTAGATGAGCCGACCAATCACCTGGATATCCCATCACAGGAGATATTGCAGCATGTGCTGGCGGACTATCCCGGCACCATATTATTGGTATCGCATGACCGCTACCTGATCGATGCTCTGGGCACTCAAATATGGGAAATCGAGCCGGATGAGACCAGTCTGCGGATATTTTTAGGGACATATAGCGAATACCGGCTTCAGAAGGAATCTGAAAAAGCGATTGCCGATGCTCCCGCTAAATCTAAAAAGACAGTGCCTCGCCATACTACTGAGCGATCTGCGCCTGTAAACCGCCGACGGATAAAGCAATTGCAAGAGATCGAAACACAAATTGCCGGATTCGAAAGCCGTCTGGCGGAGTTAAGCCGGCAACTGGAGAATCCTCCTGCTGACCCGGGCATGGTGCAGCGATTGGGCGGCGAATATGTCCAGGTGCAAGAGAAGATCAATGCGTTAATGGCGGAGTGGGAAAAATTGAATTAACCGCCCCGGTTTGCATTTACATCACAACCAGGGGAATCGTTTATCCAAGCCACAGCCGCATGGAACGCCGTTGACGTAATACAGGGGAATATGCAGATACGTATATTTATACTCAGGCTTTTATTTACATACTTCCAGGCCGGGCAGGATGAACAGCTGATATGATTCCGGCGCTTCGGGAAAATCGCTGTCGGTTTCTACCGCATTTTTTAATATCAGATGCGTATCGGCAAAGTTGTTGATCAAAGAGGCTTCGGGAGGCCAGTGATATTTAAGGCTGGCTCTGGATAATACCAATAATGGAAATTCTTTTGGTTCGGCCGGATTGATAAAGGTTTGCAGAAATGCCGTATATTCGTCCAGCGTGAAGTATTCCGGATTTTGTGAGGCGCATTTGGGATATTTGAAATCTTCAACGGTTGAGTTTTTATATATCAAACCGCCAATGACAGCCCGGTATGGATGAACGATGCCTGCGCTATCCACGAAACCGATTTTCACATCAATTGCCTGGGTGGTGTAATCATTGATGTTGACACCCACAATCTCCAATAGACAGGCATATGCTCCAAAAGCTTCATCTTCGGGAGGGGGGTCCATTTTTACATCATCTGAGGATGCGGCGCGTGTGTCGACAGATTTGCACCAATCAAACGAGGGGGTAGGCGTGATCTCCGCTATGGCTTCGGTTGTTTCGGTGGGTAAAAATGCGAAGCTGTTGGTAGGCGTACTCGCCAGGGTAGGCAGTTCGATTGGTTCGGTTGGCGCAGGAATGGCGGTTTCCTGTACCGGCGCGTCAGTGGATGGGCTTGAACAGGCTGTGATTGATACCAAAAGGCTGAGAAAAAGCAGCGCATTGATTAAGAGGCTGATAGGTTTTCGTGTCATTCAAAAAAGCTCCTTGTTATTTTTCACGTGAAGCCGATTATAAGCATATTATCCCATCCCGGCAACCATGTTTTTTGGGTTTAAAGAAATTGCAAAGTGCGCATTGCCCTCAAAAACAAACGACCAAACACTTTATTTTACGGCGTATTGGAACAAACCGGTATTACATCTTTATTAGTATTGGCATTCAATGGTAGACCAAAATAAGGCGATGGATCGAGGGTGTTTTTTATTTCAAGTTCGTTCAGGAAATGCCCGGGGTTGGAAGGGTCATCCAATACAATAGAAAAGTGTAAATGGACACCCGTGGGGTTACCCGGAGCGCCGGAATAGTTACCCTGGTAGCCTAGCAGCGTACCGGCTTCAACATAAATCTCGCTGGAGCCAGGGGGAAAATCGGAAATAATGAAGGAATTGCCGTTCGAATCGGCAAGGTGTGTGTAATATGTCCAAATTTGCTGTGCGGGGTATAAAGGGTCTTGGGGTATTCGGATAATGAGCGACGACTTCCAATCTGGCAGGCGGGTGAGATAACCGGCGTAAGCCGTTCGGACTTCTGTTATTCCGGGCGCCTTACCGCCGAAAATATCGATTCCCTGGTGACGATGATTGACCCGGAAGGAATCATCCCACAGATACCCCACAAACCCGTCGGTGGGGAGGATGAAGGGAGCATCCCCGCATCGCTGGCCAACCCGGACTGCCCAATCTGTGTGCGCTTCGGGATTTCTTAACCATGCCAGGACGCGAACCGAACGCCGGGAATCGGTGGCAAATTTGCGGTACAAAAAATATCCGCTCACCAACACCGCAACCAATATCCCGGAAAGGATGAGGCGGCACATTGAAAATTTTTGCTTCATGATTTTTCGGCGGCGTGTTTGCGGGTGTTCTCCAGGCTGTTTTCTTTATGGTCTGCCAGGAAAAGCGTCATTCGACCGCCGGTAATTTGCTGTAATAGCCGTCCGGCTTCTTTTCCGCTGGGGGAAGCCATGGCGGTACGGGCGGCTTCCAGCGAATCGAAATATAACTCATGAACCAAACCGGGGCGGTTGCTCCCGAAGAGTACGACTTCCACCCGGCTGAAGGTCTCCCGTTGTAAACCGGGCATGCTTTCTGCCAGGTGCAAGAATTTTGGCCAGGCGTCATCGAACGTCTGAGAATCTTCCATTTCTTCAATCAATATGACCAGCTTAAACATATAACAACCTCAGGCGTCCATTATACCTCAGGGATTTTTCACCGGTTTTTCATGCAACCTTCCCGGATGGAATGCGTAAACTATCATAGACATTAAAGAAAAGGAGAGAATATCATGTCTACGGAATATCGACGTTTATATCGCTCGCGGAAAGAGCGTATGCTGATGGGTGTGTGCGGAGGCCTGGGAGAATATTTTCGAATTGACCCTACTCTGGTGAGGTTGGCGTTTGTGATTGCTACGCTATTAGGGGGGCCTGGGTTAATTGCCTATATTGTGTTAATGATCGTGGTGCCGGAGGAGTCTGAACAGATTGTTGAAGCGGCGGCTGTGGATGTTGAATCGGCGGAAGAAGAGCCGGTTGTGGATGCCAAGCCGGATGAAGAAACCCCGGAAGCTTGATTTTTTTTGCCCTCATATGCCCTCTTGCCCCTTTCTTCCGGTTTTTGGAGAGATGGGGGTAAGGGGGAAGTGATGGTATATTTGTTCTTTCGATGTTTTGCTGTGCAATAATCCACCCGATAGCAGCAGAGGGATAAATCTATCGGAGTGACATTGGTGGAAAAACCATCTTTTTTAATCATTTAATAATTTCACCCAATTTCCCATGTGATAGAATGTAACGATTTTGCCAGCCAGACAAACCGGCTGGACTAGCCTATAGTTAAACGGGCTGGAAGTCTCTTGATATATGCCATCTCTGTTTAATAGTCAATGAAAGAAAATGGTACATCGATGTTTTGGGAAAAAATAAATAAAAGATCGAATTGGATCACGGTGATCGTCGGGGTGATTATCCTCTTATTTTGTTATTATGAGTTGACCAGGTCGCCCGAAGGTGAAGTAAAGACGATCAGTTATACGGCAGATACGGTGAAAGCTCAAATCCTTTATATTATGGAACAAGGCACAGTGACTTTGGGGGAAGTCACTCAGCCTTATCAGATTGTGAAAGTGCGGATATTAGAAGGCGAGTATAAGGGGGCAGAATTTTCCGTTGATTATGGCAAACGGTCACTTTTAGCCGATGCACATGGTTTGGCTACCGGTGAGAAAATCCTGGTTTCCGTCTCTCAGATGGTGGATGGCAATGTCAATGTTTATTTTGTGGATTACGTAAGGACGAACTCTTTATTGATCCTGGGATTTTTGTTCGTCTTTGTATGCATCTGTGTGAGCGGCTGGAAAGGTATCCGCAGTCTATTGGGGATTGGTTTAAGTGTGTTGGTGATCGTTTATTTCATTGTCCCACAAATATTGGACGGGAAAAATCCGATCCTGGTCAGTTTGATCGGTTCATTTTTCTTCCTCACAGTCACCCAATATCTCGTTTTCGGTTGGACTTTAAAAACGCATATCACGCTATGCGGGATTCTCTTTTCCATTTTGATCACCGGTATATTGGCTGTGTATTTCGTCGATTTTGCCCGGTTGAACGGCTTGGGTGACGAAAATGCCATGTATCTACTGCAACAATCCAATCAAATGAATATCAAAAATCTGCTGATTGCCGGTATTATCATAGGCTCTTTGGGTGTGCTGGATGACCTGGTGGTTGGCCAAACCTCCACGGTCATTGAGATCTATCGCGCCGATCCCGGGTTGAGTCTTATCGAGCGCTTCAAGCGCTCCATGAACGTCGGCAGAGACCATGTCGCTGCCACGGTAAACACGCTGGTGCTGGCATATCTCGGCGCTTCACTTTCACTATTTCTCATATTCTCGCAAAGCAATATGGCGTTCACGACATTGGTAAATATCAATTATTTCGCCGAAGAAATCGTCAGAGCGCTGGTGGGCACGATTGGGTTGTTCACCACGGTGCCTATCACGACATTCATCGCCTGCTGGGTTTTGGATAAACCGGCGCGGCTGGAAAAGATGGTGAGAATCTTTGGCCCGCTGCTCAATCACAGCGAAATCAATGTATAAAGTATTTTTATGAGGAAGCCAGGAAAAATAGGAAACCAGGAAGAAAATTATCCGTCATCATGAAATGGTATCGCCACGAGGAATGAAAAAGGCGCAAAATCAAAGCAATCTAAGACATTTCAGAATCTTTTCTTCCCCTTATTTCTGGTTTTGAAGTGCAGTATCTTTTCCTCCCCCCATTTTTGGTTTTGAAATGGGGGGATTGAGGGGGGTGAATTACTTTTGCTGTTTTCCCCCACAATTGATAGAATGACCAATAATAAGAGAATGGTTGACAGTTAACAGATCATAATTTCTTAGAACAAAGATAATTGAGTATGCCGATCGAACTGATAAACCGGCATACGCCGGGCGATGCCGAAGCGGTCGGTTAATTGGCGAAATAATTGATCCAATCGAGCGGCGCGGGAGCTATCACAGCCATAGCGGTTGCCAAACCGCTGTTCGTATTTTTGGCGCATTCCGGGGAAGTGTTGATCCAATTTGTTATAAAAATATTCGCGCTGGCGGTCGCGGCAGGTCATGCCAAACGCAGGGAGAATATATTTTGCCCCGCAGGCATGCGCCCGCTCTACGATAGCAGTAATGTTTTCATCGCTGTCCTCAAGGAAGGGCAGAATGGGCATCATCGCCACACCGGTAAGAATACCGTTGGCAGCCAGGGTTTGGATAGCCTGGAAGCGGCGTGAGGGGGGCGGAGCGCCGGGTTCAAGCGATTTCGCAAGACGGTCGTCAGCGGTAGTAATGGTGAGTGTGACGGCTGCGTAAATCTTTGCAATTTGCTGCAACACAGGAATATCGCGCAGCACCAGGTCACTTTTTGTAAGAATATGCACGGGAAAGCGGTATTGGGCGATGATCTCCAGGGCTCGTCCGGTCATGTTATGGATAGCTTCCACGGGCATGTAGGGGTCATTCATCGAGCCAAAGCCAATGACTCCCTTAATGCGTTTGCGGGCTAATTCCTTTTTCAATAATTCCAGGGCGTTGATCTTGACCAGGATTTCGCTGAAATCTTCAATCTGATAGCATTCGCTGCGCGAATCACAATAGATGCACTGGTGTTGGCAGCCGCGGTAAAGGTTCATGTTGTAACGCAAGCCAAACCAGGTATCCGGTTGTTTCACGGCATTGAGAATGGTCCTGGCTTGTATTTCTTTGACCATCGACAGGCTAGAATTCAATCTCTTGCGTCGTTTTTAATGCCGCGCCTTGAGATTGAAGATTTGTATTCCATTTATCGATAAACCTGGCGGCGTCTTTGGAATAATTACTGTGAGCATCGCTCACCAGAGTTACCTGGTAACCTTGTTTGAGGGCATCCTGGCAGCCCGCTTTAATGCAGCCGTGGGTGACCAGTCCGCAGATCACCAGGTGAGTAGTGCCCAGTTTTTGCAATGCTTCACCCAGGCTGGTTTCTTCGAAAGCGCTGCCGTGTTGTTTGTGGATAATGAGTTCGTCTTCAAGGGGGTGTAATGAGGGGTGTAATTGCCAGTCTTCCGAGCCTACCGGGAACACCTTGTCACTCTCATGTTGGACGTAGATCACCGGTACACCAGCTTGATGGGCGCGGGTTATCAGGGTTTGGATGTTTTGCAGCAGTGTTTCGGCTTGATAAATAGGGGTGGAACGTTTGAATAAACCTTGTTGCACATCGATGACAAGCAAAGCTGTAGGAGAGGGATTATCGGTCATAATCGGTTTCCATTCAATGCGAATCGAATTTGTTTTGTCTAGATCTGATGTGGTGATTATATACCAGTTTATGATGTTTGCAGGCATGGGTGGACGGTATTCATATCGATAAGACACGAAATATATGTCGACGAGATCGACGATACCTTTTATTAAGCTTGACAAGCATAGAAAATATATGTATTCTGTAAAAGTAAAATATAACCGTATGCTTGCATTGGTAGTGGGAAAATTTCGTTTTTGTGTGAAAATTTGGCATCTTCAGTGAACCGCTTCAGTTCATGATGCCCCATATACTCAAAATCAGCCATAATACAACGATATCATAATAAGTGGCTACTCCCTCGAAATACAGTAGAAATGCAATGGAGATCGCATTGTGGTTTCGATGGGTCTTATTTTTATGTTGTTTGATGCTATGTCGCCTCTTTTGTGCTTAATAACAGAGGGGAAAGGAGGAGTTAACTTTTCTATTAATAGATAGAGTCATCCACGATACACCGATTCCTCAAAATTTTATAGACATCTTGTTTCATCGGGAATCACAACGAATTTGTATCGTCTTTTTGTACTTACCAGGAGGTTGGCGGATGAAAAAAGTACTGATATTGACGGCTCTTGGCATTGGTTTAGGGTTGGCATGGCTGTTGATTGGCTTCAATCAGCGGGCATTGGCCAATCCTGGGGATGTGCTGGTCGATCGCTCAACCGGTATCGACCAGGCTAATTGCGGCAACGGGATAAACCCGCCCTGTTATAGTATTGCCTATGCCATGCAAAATGTCGCCGTGGCAGGCGATAGAGTGCTGGTGGCTAACGGCACCTACACCGAGACCTTCTATATGCAGCCAGGCATTGCTGTTGTGAGTGTATCGGGACCTACACAGACAATTATTGACGGTGAAGGAGTGCGTGGGCCAATGGTGATGGCTAACAGCGCTTTGGTTACCAACACTGCCCGGTTGGAAGGATTTACTGTGACCGACAGCAACAACACGGGGATGAGCATTTCACGCGCTTCCCCCATAATCAGCGATTGCATTATCTATGACAACCAGGGAAACTATGGGGGTGGAATGGCGATCTCACATATTGAATCCCATGTGCTGATTAACAACAGCCAGATCATTTCGAATACTGCTAACGGAGACGGCGGAGGGATCTGGATCGTTGATGATGCATCATTGACATTGCTTCATTCAACAGTAACCACCAATACAGCGGGATTGTGGGGAGGTGGTGTGGTTGCTAACGTGGCGGGTTCACTCAACATCTCTGATACGCTTTTCCAAAGCAACCACGCTAACCATGGCGGCGGTGTGTTTGCCAATAATTGTGATATTTCTTTACTCGATAGCGAGTTCTATTCTAATACGTCTAATTCTTCCGGCGCAGCCGTGTATTTGTATATATATACCGGAACGGTCGCACGCAATACTATTCAAAATAATACAGCCCAAGGTAGTGGCGGCGGGGTATTGATTTCCGGCGCTTCCACTCTCACCCTATCACATAACGAGATCATTGAAAATACCGCAGATGACGATGGCGGAGGTATTTCAATTGAGGGTGGTCAATCTCTTTTCATAAATTATAACCACATCGCCGATAATACAGGAGATGGGGTATATATTGCGGCAGGAGAGGGTACGCTGGAAAATAACTATATTGAGCATAATACTTTACGCGAATCAGAAGGGCAATTAAAGATCGTCGTTGCTTCGACATTTACGGTGACCAATAACACCATCGCAGGAAACGGAAATCAAACCGGTGTGCGCATAGAAAATGGTACAGAAGCTTCTCTTACCAATAATATCATCGAAGGTAATGCGGATGGCGTGCGTGCTATTTCACCGGTGACCGTAACCCTGACAAACAATGATGTTTGGAATAACAGTAATCACAATTACGATGGAATCTCTGCCGGCACCACCGATATCTCCTGCGATCCGGATTTTGTGGACGCGGCTAATGGCAACTATCACCTGGATATCTGCTCATGTGCGGTGGATACCGGTACGAACAGCGGCGCGCCAACGGATGATTACGATGGCGATACCCGTCCGGTGGACGGCGATGGCGATTCTACCGGGACGGTGGACATCGGCGCTGATGAGCGCCTGACCGTTACCGCACCTTTACCGTTAGCCGGGTTCACGGTGCAAACCAGCGGTTTGCAGGCGGATTTCACCAATACCAGCAGCTATGCAGCGACCTATTCCTGGAATTTCGGCGACAGCCTGGGCAGTTCGACGGCGGTCAACCCCACCTACAGTTATGCAGCCTTTGGGGATTACACCGTGACCCTCACCACAACCTGTTCCTTTGGCTGCATCGATACTTATCAAGATTTGGTGGCGATTACACCTGCCTGGATCTACCTGCCGATTATCATATTGAGTGTTCCATAATCACTCAGGTATAGATATTAGCGGTTTATTTCTGTAGCTGGGATCGCCGATCCCAGCTACAATCCCGATACTCTGTTTCGTGAACGCTATCACCCTCAATAGGAAACAATATATACAGCCGGGATGATGCCCCCGGCTGTTTTGTTTGTCAAACACCAATATTCGTTTTTTTTTATCCTTGCATAAAGTTATGATAAACTTTTCAAAGCTGAATCAGTCAATTTTTCCAGGTATATATTTTGAGAGGATGTTGTGGCAGAAACAATCACTATTGGTATGGCTCGAATGCATGCAGAATTTGGGGAACGACGCGATTTCCTTCCGTTCTTTGTAGCACGGCTGATCCGCCGTGGGGCAAAGGTCATCCTTGAACATGGTTATGGCGCAGGGATGGGACTGACGGAGGAGGATTACAAAGCCATTGCACCGGAAGTTCAATTTTTATCGCATATGGATATCTACAAACAAGAATATGTACTTGTCTTGCGCTGCCCCACGGAAGATGAACTGCAGCTATTGAACAAAGGTACAACATTAATTTCGATGTTGCACTACCCCACTCGCCCACAACGCGTGGAACTTCTACGGTCGATTGGCGTGGAAGCCATCTCTCTTGACTCACTCAAAGATGATAATGGACGCCGTCTGGTGGAAAACCTTAAATCTGTGGCATGGAACGGCCTGGAGGTAGGCTTCCAGGTGCTCCGGCGCACTTATCCTGCCCCTGGCATGGAAGGGGTAGATCGGGGGCCTATACAGGCAACCATTTTAGGGGTGGGAGCAGTGGGCATGCACGCTGTGCAGGCGGCTAATCGATATGGAGACTTACAACTCTGGCAATTATTGGCCTCGCGCGGTATACCCGGCGTGCAGGTGACAGCGGTTGATTATGATGTGGTAAATCATGAGAAAACCATGCACGAGATCCTCAGCCGGACTGATATTCTTGTGGACGCTACGCAAAGACCGGATCCCAGCAAGGTGGTTATTCCCAACGAATGGATTGGCTGGATACCCGAACATGCCGTTCTCGTGGACCTGTCGGTTGACCCCTACAATTTCGATATCGATCCTCCGGAAGTGAAAGGCATCGAAGGTATCCCACAGGGGAACCTGGACCAATTCATGTTTCCGCCAAACGATCCGGCGTATGAGCGCATTCCCCCTGGAGTACCCACAAAAAACCGCCGGCATGTTGTTTCATGCTACTCGTGGCCCGGTCTACACCCCAAGGAATGCATGGAATTGTATGGCAACCAGTTACGCCCCATCTTGCGTATGCTCATCGAAAAAGGCGGAGTGCAAAATATCAACCCCAAAGGTTATTTTTTTGAGCGCGCCATTGCACGGTCTATGCTCTCGCAATGGAAAGGCATAGAAGCCTCCGAATTCATCACCATCATGGTCAAAAAATCAGAAAAGAGGAATAAAGAATGAACCTGCCAAAAACGATTGGATTTCCCCGTATGAGACAGGAGTCCGGCGAAAAGCGCGTCTTTCTGCCAGAGTTCATCCAATGTGTTGCGGGTCTCGGCGCCAAAGTTTACGTTGAGGAGGGTTATGGCTCTCGTTCGGGTTACGACTTTGAAGATTACAAGCGCGCCAGCCCAAATGTGTTCGTTTGCAGTCGCGAAGACGCCTTTCAGAAGGATGTGAGTTTGATCTTACGCTCACCCAAGCCAGATGAATTCCAACTTGTCAAACGCGGCACTATCCTCATATCCATGTTGCACTATCCCACCCGCCCCAAACGAGTGGCGCGCTTACAGGAATTGGGTATCAATGCCATCTCACTCGACAGCATCACCAACGATAACGACCTACGCATGGTCGAGAACATGAAGGCTGTAGCCTGGAATGGGATCGAGGCTGCTTTTGATTGGCTGGAAAAAGACTGGCCAGGATTGGTGCGCCCGGACAAACAGCCCATCAATGTGTTGATCCTGGGAACGGGGATGGTCGGCAAGCATGCCATCGAAGCCGCCACCAAACTGGGCAACATCGAACGTAACAATGACCATATCGGTTCTAATGGACCCGGGGCGGTTGCAATCTCCATTGGCAGGAACATTGCCCCAAATCCCGATACGATGAAGACGCTCATGGCTCAGGCGGATATCCTGGTGGATGCCACTCAGCGCCGCGATGCGTCCCGCCCGGTAGTGCCCAACGAATGGATCGCCTGGCTGCCGAATCACGCGGTGATTGTAGACCTGGCTGTTGATCCTTACACACTCGACGCCGATCCGCCGGTGGTACGCGGCGTCGAAGGCATCCCACAGGGAAACCTCGATCAGTACGTCTTTCCCGCAGACGACCCCAAATGGGATTCGATGGTGCCTGAATCGATTCCATCCAAAAACCGCCGCACAACCGTCACGTGCTATTCCTGGCCGGGCGTACACCCCGAAGCGTGTATGCTGCATTATGCCCAGCAACTGAAACCTTTCATCGAAGTGTTGTTTGAAAAAGGTTATGAAAACCTGTCATCGAGCGGTCTGTACTTTGAACGCGCCCTCTACCGCGCCACCCTGAAAGCATGGCTTCAGGAAGAGACCCCGATTGCAGAATCTCCCATCAGGGTGTCTGAGGAGGATTAGGATAAGCCTCCCTATTTTTAAATAATTGGCAACCGTTCACCCTGCTTGTGAGTATTGGTTCCTATACTTCAATATAAAACGCTTGACAACCAAAAAAAATATCTGTATTCTGTATAAGTAAAAATTTTCCGTATTGGTGAATTGGTAGTGGGATATATTTATTGTTATGTGGAAATTTGGCATCTTCAGTGAACCGTTTCAGTTCATAATGCCCTATATACTTAAAATCTGCCATCATACAACGAAAACATAATACGTGGCGCTCCCTTGAAATAAAGGAGTAAATGCAATGAATCCAGCATTGCGGTTTAGAAGGGTCTCATTGTTATGTGTATTAATCCTTCTGTTCCTTATATCAAACAAAGCAGAAGCGGGGAAGCCCATGGATGGGCGTATCGTCATTTCAGAAGGGTCTGAAAACGAAGTTACCCCGGTGATCGCTTACAACAGCCAACGCCAGGAATACCTGGTGGTCTGGTACAACGACCGCCCCGGTTGCGATGATATCCGCGCCCAGCGCATTTCTACCTCCGGGCAATTAGTCGGCAATCCATTTTATATCTCCTATGGTTGTGACCTTGACCGGCGTTACCCGGATGTGACCTACAACAGCGTACACGACCAATATCTGGTGGTATGGGAGCAATATGATCCCAATACTACATGGTACAGCATTCAAGGGCGGCGGGTAGATGGCAACGGCGCTTTGCTCGATACATCAGATATTGCCATTCGCAGTGCCGGCAATCAGTACACGCCTACGAGTCCAGCCGTGGATTATGCTTCCTATTCCGATCGCTACCTAGTAATATGGCAGGAAGAATGGCCAACCGATAACTATATCCTTGGTCAGGTAATGACTGATTCCGGCGCTCTGGATGGTAGCCGATTCACTGTTTGGTCAGGTTTTTCGACTCAGAGAATGATTGATATCGCTTACAACCGGCACGCCAATCGTTACATGGTGGTATGGAGAATATCCACCATTTCAGATTATTGCATAGAAGGGCAACAAGTACATGGCGGTGGCGGGCTATATCAAAATAATTTCGATATTGCTTGTGAAGTCCCGCCAGTAACCAATCCAGTGGTCGCAGCAATACCCAATTCCCCTGGCAATGAAAAATATATGGTAGCCTATCAAACCTGGTGGGACAACCAAAATATCAATATCATCAAATTAAATGAAGATGGAACATTATCACCGATTGATCAATTAGCGACATCAACTGATGCTGAAACCAACCCGTCAATAGCCGCTTCAGAGAGCAGCTTGCAGTATTATGTGGTTTGGAGGCGAGAGTTCCAGGGAAGTGGGGATAGTTCGATATTGGGTCAAGCCATTAACTATAATGGGAATTTATCCGGAAATGTGTCCGAGTATATTGGTGAGAATGTAGATTACCCGGCAGTGGAAGCCGGACCGGCGGGTGATTTCCTGGTTGTCTGGCAAGATCAGCCACTTGGATTAACCAACACCAATATCTACGGTCAGTTGTGGGGGCACCGTATTTATTTGCCGATTGTTATCCGGAGATAATCAATAAACCTGCCTGGTTTTACCAAGGAGGAAAACATGTTTGTCAAACCTATGCGGAAAATGAAGTTATTCATCTTATGCATCATACTGCCCATTGGTTCTATGGTTTTGGCAGTCAGCGGTGTTTCGCCATCCAAAGGTTTTGCCCCACAGACAAATGCTCCATTAGAAGAGGAAACTCTCAATAGCTCTCAGGTCGCTGAATCATTCCTGGCAAATGAAATCCAAATTTCATTGCCTACCACGCCGGAGTGTGATCGCTATAAACCGGCAGTGGCTTATAACAGCGTTCACGATGAATACCTGGTGGTGTGGCACAACGAGTGGCTCAGCGGGCATCATGACATCTACGCCCGGCGCGTGTCTGCGTCCGGGCAGCTTTTAAGTTGGTTTTCCGTCTCGGCGGGTACCAATAACCGTACTGAGCCGGCAGTCGCTTATAACGCCACAAACGACGAATACCTGGTGGTGTGGCGGTACAACGCCAACGGCGACGGCACTACCTACGATATATGGGGACGGACGATTGCCTGGAACGGCGCTTACCAGGACCCCGAATTCCAGATCATCACCTGGCCCAACCGCACTTTCAGGAAGCCGGAAGTGGTATGGAACAGTATCCGCAATGAATACTTTGTCGTCTGGAGCGCCTTTGATGCGACGACTTCCCTGGCGACGGATGTCGCCCATGCCCTTCTGGACAGCAATGGTACCAAGTTGTTCGGCACCATCATTTCCTCCACCGATCATCCACACCAGGCGGATGTGACTTTCAACAGTTCTACCGATGAATATTTAGTGGTCTGGCGGTATATAGACGGCAGCCAGGGGAATATCCGAGGGGCACGTGTTAGCGGGAATACCGGGGTGGTCATAAGCCCACCCGGCGAGATCGTCATCAGCAGCGATAGCAATGATGAGCAATTCCCGGCAGTAACCACCAACGGGCACGATCGTTACCTGGTGGTTTGGCAGACATGGGTATCGGGTGATTGGGATATCCACGGAAAAGAACTCGACTCAAGCGGCAATGTGCTGGTTACCCAATACTTGATCGCTATACTCTATGGATATGATGAGATATATCCGGACGTGGTTGCCCGTTCTACCCCCAGCCGGGATTATCTGGTTACCTTGCAGAAGAGCACCACAAGCGGGGAGCAAATTCGGGCGATTTACTGGGGAGATGTTCCATCTCAGTCAATCGAAGTCGCTACCCGCGAATTTTGGGATAATGGTAATCCGGCAGTAGCCTGGGGCAAAGGGAAAGCGATGTTCGTATATGATGGAAATTCCCAAATAATTGGAATGTACCGGCATATCTACGGCAAGGTATGGGCGCCCCATGCTGTCTTTCTGCCGGTGATGATTCGATAGCCTGGTGCCGGGGTCGTTGATCTCGGCTACAGAGACCTCCCAGGTCGACGCCGTCGACCCCTATGGCAACCCTGTATGGACGGATGGCGTCCGCCTGCAGGGTGCACAATATCTGTAGATGGGATCGCCGAACCCATCTACAGGGATATCACAGGTCGACGCCGTCGACCTCTACGGCAACCATGTAGGGGCGGATGGCATGGGTTCGATTAATGCAACAGGAAGACATTATTTATAGCAATGTTTTTCTTCGAAACCCAAGGAGTTGGGAACTTCTGATTGATATAAAAACGATTAAGAATGAGGTAGAATAATTTCTGGAGAGTAATGTACTGAAAGGAGTGTGATATGTCACTCACGGATATAATCGAGCAATATGTAGAAAAACTGCCCCCTTCTTTTCAGTCAGAAGTGCTTGATTATATACGAAAAAGCAATGGGGTCGACGCCGTCGACCCCTACGGCAACCATGTAGGGGCGGACGGCGTCCGCCTGCAGGGTGCACAATATCTGTAGATGGGATCGCCGAACACGCCTGCACTGATTGACGGGTAAATAAGAAAGATATCCATAAACAGAGTTGGGAAAATAATATGTAAGTGAAAAAATCGCAATTGGGTTTATGAGAGTGGGATAGAAAATGTTTTTTTCGACGGGAAATTTTTTATGTATTACATTTATACCCTTCATTATGGCATTTTGCCTGGGTTTTGCCAGGGTAACAATTTTTTCAAACCTAAAACATGCTACCCATAAATTTATCATTGTGCCTATGCTTTCATTGATGGTTGGTGCAGTCCTAGGGTCTTGGGGTATTAATTTGTTTTATCGAGGTTGTTTTTTTAGATGGCAATCACTTCCTGATTTACCTGAAAAAGCAAATAAAATCCTTGGGATATCCCATTCGGGTGATATTTGGATTGAGACAATTTCAAAACAAATTTATCACTTGAAAGATAACAAAGGTGGAAATAATCCATATTGGGAACTTTTTACTCAATCGATTTCAGAATTAGAATCAAAATTAAATTATCGATCTTGCCAACCAAGGTGTGTCTACATGCTAGATGTCAATGATTCTGAAGCTATATGCATTTCATCACTTAATAACGATGCCATTGGAGAATATACCTTTGTTTTACAAGATGATGACAAGGTTTTTCGCAGGAAAAATATATCCTACTTTGGCGATAAAGGATTCATATTTGCAATATTAGGTCCATTGTACGGCATCACGATTTTGGGTATTCCGGTTATATTTATTATGTCTCTTTGGGGATTCATTGATCTTTTTTCAACCAGAGTAAAATTCAAAACGAAATCAAGATCTGAAAACGAAGATGAAATGCCCGGGTAATTCATCAACTTTATTCTTTTCAACCGCTAAACCAGACAAAGGGAATCTGTATCCTTTATCCTAAATATTTCACACCCATCGTTGGCTGCAACAGACTCAACGAAAAGTTTGCTGCCTGAGCCTATTGAAGGAAGCAAAGGTTTACTTTTATTTTTATAAGATTGCTCGTAGTGTGGATTTATCAACAATGCGTAAGAATACAAAAATCGATCTACATTTACGATTGAGGGAATTTGATTAAGCAACAACTATGACATAAACATGTATAAATCTGGAGTATGTCCAAATGGATAGGTTTATATCTCTTATGATACTCATAATATGCGCACCAATTGTCTTTTCTACATTGTTTTGTTGGGTGGTTTTATATAACCTTGCAGGTTTGAAAAATGTCAAGCATCGGGGAATAAAATTCATCCTTCTTCCCCCAATTGCATTTACCATTGGTGCCGGCCTTGGAGTCTTGGTTTGCTTTGCTACTTACGATGGATGTTTTTCCAATTGGGATCAATTCTCTACCACACCACCTGAAAAAGCCACTAAAATTATTGCAGTCGATCCATCTGGCATTTGGGTGGAAACTAAATCAAAACGAATTTATCATAATGTGTGGGATGCAAACAACCTTACCACAGTCTGGGAACTGAGTTCGCCGCCAACACAATCATCCACCTCAGAAATTGGTGGATATATCGATTATAAACCGGCATGCACGCTTATGTTGGGAATCGTTGATAAAAAAGCTATTTGTAATAATCCTTGTGGTGAAGCAAGTATGATCCACTCCTATGCCCTCCGTTATAATGGTGATATATATTCCCGAGCCGTGTATGCTGGCAGTGGGCTTGGGTTATTAGCCATAATGGTATACGGTCCTATTGGAGGGGTTATTGTTTTTGGCATTCCTTTAGTCATTCTCTTCTCTTTTACCAATCTGGCCGATTATATCTATAATTGGTATTAACTAAGGCAGAAAATAGAGAAAACCATCAGCCCCCAAATACCTTCCTAAAACAATTCATGCTTGATATAAACGACTACTACCAATTTTCTTTTAGCCTTATTACCAGATACATATTCCTTTTACCTGTAACTTAATCACTTGTCACAAATCCCGGGGAACCTGTCACCGTTCACCGTACCCCTGACACTTAAACAAATGACACTTATACACTTCTCTCCCATTCCCTGATAAAATAGCGCCCAAAGGAAACCGATGATGATCGATTCAATCATGGATGTCAATCCCGTTATTTTGGCGTTATTAGCCACCCTCTTCACCTGGGGACTCACCGCCCTGGGTGCAGCCATGGTGTTCTTCTTCAAAACTATCGAAAAGCGCGTTCTCAACACCATGCTGGGCTTTGCCGCCGGGGTGATGATCGCTGCCAGTTTCTTCTCTTTATTGTTGCCGGCTATCGAAGCCACCGAAGCGGATGGCGGCATTCCCTGGCTGCCGGCGGTAATCGGATTCGCTGCCGGGGGCGCCTTTTTACTCTTCATCGATATGATCCTGCCTCACCTGCATCTGGGGCTTTCTACCGATAAAGCCGAAGGGGTGAAAACCTCCTGGCATCGCAGTGTATTATTGGTGCTGGCTATCACCTTGCATAATTTCCCCGAGGGGCTGGCGGTGGGGGTGGCGTTTGGCGCCATTGCCGCCGGATTACCATCCGCCACATTGGCTGGCGCGATTGCACTGGCGTTGGGCATCGGGCTGCAGAACTTACCTGAAGGTGCGGCGGTCTCGATCCCATTACGGCGGGAAGGATTTTCGCGGTTGAAGAGTTTCATGTATGGACAATCTTCAGGCATTGTGGAACCCATTGCCGGGGTGTTGGGGGCGATGTTGGTATTAATAATGAAACCGCTACTACCCTATGCCCTGTCGTTTGCAGCCGGGGCGATGATCTTCGTGGTGGTCGAAGAGCTGATCCCCGAAGCGCAGAGAGAAACCTACAACACCAACCTGTCCACGATTGGCGCCATGCTCGGTTTTGTGGTGATGATGTTCCTGGATGTTGCCCTGGGGTGATGTCTTTTATATGGTATGCAGGACCCCTTTGTCAGGAGGACAGAGGGGCAGAAATGCAAGACAACAGATAATTGAAAGCGGTTTTTAGTTAACTTCGTTTGTTAAGAATACGGAAATTCTGGATTAAATAATTTATAATTACTCCGCCATATTCCAATTGCCAGTTGTTGTTCTCCGGTCACGAAATACTTCTAACAAATCCCCCTTTCGCCCATACCAAAATGTCTGATTATATGCTGCCCGATTCCTTTATACCCGTATACCTGATACCGATCAGCGATTCGCTACTCACTACGCACTATTCCCCATTTTCCTGATAACCTGATTATCCAGTTACCTTATTGCCTTTTCCCTTTACTCACCATGCAACTACAAGATCTTGGCTTCAACCCCTGGTTTCAAACTCAGGCGCAAGCTTCGCAAAAGCCCGACTTGAGTATTGCCCGCGTCAGTGCGGTCAACAAGAACAGCTTCCTGGTGCGCAATGAAAGCTGTGAAGTGTTTGCCGAGCTGGTTGGCAGCCTGGCTTTTTCTATAGAATCCAGTTTGGATATGCCCACCGTGGGCGATTGGGTCACCGTGCAATACCACAATGACGACTCGTTCGCCGTAATTCATGGCGTATTCCCGCGTAAATCGGTACTGCGACGTAAGACGCCTTTCAAGAAGGTGGATTATCAATTGATCGCCGCCAATATCGACGCCGCCATCATCATCCAGACGTGTGATTTCGATTTCAACCTGCGCCGGCTGGAACGTTATCTGGTGATGGTGGAAGACGGCCAAATCGAGCCGATCGTGCTGCTCACCAAGAGCGATCTGGTGAGCCCCGAGGTGGTGCAGCAACGTATCGACGAGGTGCAACAGGCGCATATTCACTGCCCGGTTTTCCCGCTTAGCAATCTCACTGGCAGCGGTTTAGCGCAGGTGCGCCAGTTATTGCAGCCCGCAAAAACCTATTGCCTGTTAGGGTCTTCGGGGGTGGGCAAATCTACCCTGATCAATAATCTAATGGGGCGCGACCAATTCGAAACCAATGAGGTGAGGGATAAAGACGGAAAAGGTCGGCATACCACCACCCGCCGCCAGTTGATCGTCCTGGATGAAGGCGCTCTGCTGATCGACACACCCGGCATGCGCGAACTGGCCAACATTGGCGCCGAGGAGGGCATCGACGAAGTGTTCGCTGACCTGCAAGAGCTGACGCAAAGCTGCCGCTTTTCCGATTGCACTCACACCCGTGAGAAAGGCTGCGCCTTGCTGGCAGCCGTGGAAAAGGGCGAAGTGAGTGAAGAACGCTACCGCAGTTACCTCAAGCTACTTAATGAATCCAGCTTTTATGAGATGAGTTACCAGGAAAGGCGTCAGAAGGATAAGGCGCAAGGGCGTATGTATAAAGAAGTCATGAAGCATCGAAAAAAAGACAGACGTGAAGAGTGAGGGGTGAAAGGTGATCCGTGATTTGGTACCGGGCAATCAAGTAATCGGTAATTAAACAAAAGATATTCTTGGTTTCTTAATTTCTTGGGTTCTTCATAGAATCTAATAATTTCTGCATTCCTAAGGTAATGCTTCATACACAGATAGATTATCAAACAAGACCTTAAAACCGTTGGTCTCAAAACCAAAACCACCGGCAGAAATCGCTATAGCGCCAAGAGCTTGTTCATCGTTGTGGATCGAGGCAATTTCACCCTGCCCGTTGATGATCACCGCCATCGAATATTCGTCACACTGCACTTCAATCTGATTTGTGGAACCAGGCGGCTTCAGGCTGATTACCGGATATGAGCCAGCATCAAGGTACTCACCATCAATCACCTGATTAGAAAATATGATGCTATCCAGGGGATTGAATGTAAAGGAATGAAAATTATTTTCATCCCGATAATAACAATACACATAAAATGAGCCGTAGCCGGTTGTGTATTCAGCGGGAATCAGGGCGTCAAATTTCACCGACCTGGGTAAAAAATCTGCCGGAATGACAATATCTTGTCCACCTTGTTCACCTATGACTTCGATCGCGTAGCTACCATTCTCGACACCGAAAATGGCATTGTTTCCCGAACCGATTGGCCAGCCCTGATCGCTTGAGAAATCATAAAAAAGGACGCCATCCACAGTCACGGGCTGGATCGCTTGAGTGGATTCGACTTCTATCTGTGGCGCCATAACCTCCACCGGTGTGGATAGCAATCCTGGCGTACTGTGAGTGCTGCGGTTTGTCAGACCGAAGTACAGGCTCGCAGTGCTGCATAGCATCATCAGACAGGAAACTACCAACCCGCCAATCGAGATCGCCCAGCGCAAGGCAGAGGGACGCTTTTGGGTTTGTGCCTGGACGGGCTGCGCCGGAGGCAGGCTGGCACCCCGGGTTTCTTCCTTGGGCTCAATGAAATCTTCATCCACATCTTCCTCGACGCCGCCCTCATCAAGCTTTGGCAGCAAATCATGCTCATCCACCGGGCTCTCAAACAACCTCAGGCGCGGTGTAGGCAGCGCCGGATCGTTTAGTGCAGTTTCAATGGCTAATAAATCCGCCTGCACCTGGGCTGTCATCTCCAGGTCGCCCGCGTTTAAGAACAGATCACCTGCATCGAGCACTTGATCGGCAACCTGGATCATTAAATTGCATCTTTCTTCCAAAGCCAGACTTTCCATCGTCGCCACCAACAGCCGGGCGCTTTGCAGTTTTTCCAATGCTTTCTGACGCAGATAAGCCTGTTCCAGTAAAGCATCGTCCAACTGGGCTGCGAACTCTTGTAAACTATCGGCTAATCCGGGTTGGCGCGCTTCCGGCGCGGCTTTGTACAAGGCGGAAAGCAGCGTGATGGCGCGCGGCAACAGGTTACACGCCACACCGCTGCCCGCTGCCAGCGCTTCCTGCGCTGCCTGCTCGCAATTCTGACGACCGTCTGCAAATCCCGCCTGGCGCTCTGCGGAGTCATCCAATTCCAATGCCCGGTTCAGTTGCGCTTCGACAACCATCAGGCGCATATGCCCAGTCAGGATAGGGTCATCCAGGGTATTTTTTTTCAGCCGCGCCAGTCCCTCAGCGATAATGCCCTCCAGCGCAGCGCTATCCGGAGTTAGCGCCAGTTTCCTGAAAGCCTGCCGTGTTCGCTCGAGCCAGGCGTAGTCCTCGTTTTGTGGATTTCTTTCATTGACTGCGTTTTGGTTTGTAGTCATCGTTTGGGGCTCCTGGCTAACGGAAGGATTTTGTTTTGGGAGAAATATCTTTACCAAACAAAAAGTCTTTCACTTGCTGCAATATGCTGTTTGGCTCTGATTGGGGCTGATTGAGTTTTTGCTGGCGGAGGAACTCTTGTATCTCCGGATCCAGGCGGCGATTCACCTTATTATCGCCAAATGCCTTGAGTTCTTCGGCAGTAAATTCCTTTTTAGCTTCGATCGCCGTACGGAAAATCGTTTTAGAGAGCGTCTTGCGCAATCCCGTGGAAAATTCTTTGAACGATTTGGTCACTTCGAAGTTCTCATCCGAATAGATTTGCTTGAAGTATGGGATGCGGCTCAACGCGGCATCGGCCACATCGCCGAAGGTTTCGATGGCGGTTGTAAGGTCAGCCAGTTGATTGGCAGCTCCCTCAGGTACGTCTGCCAGGTCTTTGAAAGCCTCCTGGTGCGCCTTTTGAATTTGCTTGTATTTCTGACCTAAAGATCTGAGCTTATTCCCCACATCCTGCACCATTTCGATCTTGTCGTTGTAATCGCCAACCTTTTCCACCATGTCATCCAGCGTACCTTTGAATTCCTTGAGCTGTTTCGTAAGGCGCTTCTTGCTCTCTTCGCTGATTCCCTGAATGCCGTCGAGCAAATCGATGCCTTTGTCAGCAGAGTTCGAAAGTGTCTCCAGTGTTTCCTTGTATTTCTCGAGGGCCTCTTTCTCGCTTTGTAATAAACCTTTACGCTCAGGTTTCTTTTCCTTTTTCTCTTTTTTTTCTTTCTCCGTTTTGGCTTCTTTCTCTTTTTGGGCGCCTTTTTTATTCGGCGGTGCTGTTTGTTTCGATACGGGTGGTGGGGGTGGGGCTGGCGGTTTTGCCAGCGCTGTATTTAAAACGCTCACCACCACTGCGCCTCCGGAGACTGCCGCGCCGCCCAGCCCCATCGCCAACCCAGCAATACCTATGGCGGTTGGTATACCGCCCGGAATTACTGGTAAATGGCTCGTAGATGGGCTAACAGGCGGTTCAGCCCCTTCATGTCCCGGTTGGATGCTTGAACCATCACCTGGTTGGATCGGCGCCTCACTTTCCCCAATTGGGGGCGCCGATTGGGGAGGCGCGACCGGTGCGCTTCCTTCCCCGCCAGTAGAACCTGGAGTTGAATCTTGGTAAGCCGGAATGATAATGGTCTTGGAATCGCCGCGATGGTTCAGACAGGTATACTGCACTTCCAGGCGCGTCTCATTACCGTCCCACATTACCGAATGTGTTTCTACCCCGTTGATGAATAAGGCATGACCGATGATATCAACAGGTTGGCCTTTCTCGTCAATAAAGTCAATCGCCGGTGAAAGCACATCCCCAGGCTTCAAGTTATCAATATTGGTGATCACCGGGTAACAATCGCTGACTGCCTCTGTGGGCGTGACGCCAAAAGCTTCGGGATTCTCAACATAAAAAAAAGGTAGGTCTTCTGTAAGAAGACATTTTATCAAGGTACCGTTATCAAAATGACAGTGGATCTCCGGATATCCAGGATATGTCCAATCGGGGAAAAAGAGGCTGCCATTAGGCCCACCTGAAAATGTGCCATAAAGTGTTTTGGGCCCGGACAGTTTATCGTTGATACAGCTATAAGCTGTAAAGGTGGCCTGACCATAGGCTTCTCCCCCATCCAAACCCACATTCCATACCTCTACGATGTTACGCACTTCCTCATCACCGCAAACAAATGAATTATAAGCAATAACGATCTGAGGCGGCACTTCTTGGTTCAACCCTTTCTCTCGAATTGTTCCTGAAACGGTGCCGGACATTTGACCTGTTGGTAAAGTAATCGGGCTTGCCCGGACGGGGGTTATCCTGGCGATGAATATAAAATTACTCAAACCGATCAAGCAAATCCAAAAAAGCCAGATGATAATCCTGGAACGAGTATGGTTTTGCATATTGCCTCCGATGTTGGATAAAGCAGATATAGTAGCAACACAATAATATTTTAGTGAAGCCTGTGAACGTAATGATATGAGTTTTGTTTTTCAGTGTTAGTGGCTAATAGTTGTGAATATAGACAAAATTCTCCAACTTTCGAAGATGCCAAGTATACATTCTTTTATACAGTAATTATGCTGACATAAATATTAAGAATAAATTAATGAATTATGTGTGAGACGACTATCTTTACATAGATGAGACCATTCGGGCTTTAATCACAGGCGGAGTATATGCCGGTTTTAATCAATGTTGTAAGGTTTTAGAGAAGAAAAACTCTTCTTTCCGCTCAGGGCGATATTCTGCTTTGGGGATTGTCTTTAACCATAAAATATCATTTTTGATATACTAAATTAATACTAAAAAGTGTGTTTTCATTTTCTCAGGAGCTACCCATGTTCGAAATCCCTGAAATTATCACCCTCACCCAACAAATAAATCAAAATCTCACCGGCAAGATCATCCGCCAGGGCAGTTTGGGAAACAGCCCGCACAAATTTGTCTGGTATAACCGCAGCCATGAGGAATTTGCCAGCCTCACGAAGAGAAAAACGGTAGGCGTAGCCTGGTCCAAGGGACGCTGGCTGTTCATCCCGTTGGAGCCGGGTTATGTGCTGGTCTTTGGTGAGTTTGGCGGAAAATTAATCTTTCACCCGGCTGGTTCAGAGATGGATAAGAAATATCACCTGTGGCTGGATTTCGAAGAAGGGTCATTCCTTACGGCTTTCACCCAGATGTGGGGCGCCATGGAGCTATACGAAGCCGGAAAAGAGCAGGAAAGACAATACATCAAAGGGATGCGTCCCACTCCGATGGTATCAGAGTTCAGCCTGGTGTATTTCAACGATTTGATCGATGAATTATTGAAAGGGGAAAAACGCTCTGTAAAAAGTCTGCTCACCCAGGACCAGCTCATCCCCGGTTTGGGTAACGCTATCGCCCAAGATATCATGTTCAACGCCGGTTTACACCCCCGGCGGTCATTGGCCGATCTCAACTCCGTGCAGCGTCAGGCGCTTTATGTCGCCATCCGCAATACGCTGGAAGAAGCCATCCACAAGGGCGGGCGCTACGACGAATTTGACCTTTTTGGGCAGCGCGGTAAATATGTGCGTCTGATGGACAGCAAAGCGGCCGGTCAGCCTTGCCCTGTGTGCGGCGCAACGATCGAGAAAATGCAGTATTTGGGCGGGGCATGCTATTTCTGCCCGAGCTGCCAGGAGTAGGTTATGAAGAAAGCATGGTGGAAAGAAAGCATCGTTTACCAGGTCTACCCGCGCAGTTTTTACGACAGCAACGGAGACGGCATTGGTGATTTGCGCGGCGTCATTCAGAAGCTGGATTATCTCAAGACATTAGGCGTGGATGTGGTTTGGCTGTCGCCAGTGTATAAATCACCTAACGATGACAACGGGTACGATATCAGCGATTATCAGGATATCATGGATGATTTTGGGGCCATGGCGGATTGGGAAGAGCTGCTAGATGAAATGCATCAGCGTGGCATAAAGCTGATCATGGACCTGGTGGTCAATCATACATCCGACGAACACCCCTGGTTTGTAGAGGCGCGCAAGTCTCGGGATAATTCTTACCGTGATTTTTATTATTGGCGACCCGGCAAAGACGGCGCCGAACCCAATAACTGGTTATCTTTTTTCGGCGGTTCAGCCTGGGAATATGATTCTGCCACCGATGAATATTATTTACACATGTTCACCAAAAAGCAGCCCGATCTCAATTGGGAAAACCCCAGGGTGCGCCGTGCGGTCTATGACATGATGCACTGGTGGTTGAAAAAGGGCATCGACGGCTTTCGCATGGACGTCATCACTCTAATTTCTAAAACGCCTGGTTTACCGGATGCGCCGGTTACCAGCACCGAGATGCCTTACCAGTTCCCTGGCGATCTGGTTTTCCATGGACCGCGGCTGATGGAGTTTTTGCGTGAAATGAAGCAAGAAGTCTTATCCAAGTACGATATGCTCACAGTAGGTGAGGCGGCAACGGCAACCCCAGAGATTGGTATCGAGATCACTCACGAAGAAACCGGCGTACTTAATATGCTCTTTCAATTCGAGCATGTGGAATTGGATTCCGCAGAACCCCACGGCGTCGGAAAATGGCAGCATAAACCACTGGATCTGCTCGAGATGAAGCGCGTGATGACCAACTGGCAAAAGGCGTTGGAAGGCAAAGGCTGGAACAGCCTCTATTTTTCCAATCACGACCAGCCGCGGCAGGTTTCACGCTTCGGCGATGATGGTGAATACCGGGTTGAATCCGCCAAGATGCTGGCAACCTTCCTGCATATGCAGCCAGGGACACCTTATATTTACCAGGGGGAAGAGATCGGCATGACCAATGTAAAATTCGAGTCGATAGAAGACTATCGCGATATCGAAACCCATAATATGTACCGCATTGCCGTTAATGAAATGGGGTTCGACCCACGGTTTGTGATGGAAATGATCTACAGCAAAGGTCGAGATAATGCCAGAACACCCTTTCAATGGGATGATATGGAAAATGCCGGTTTCACCCACGGATTACCCTGGATAAAAGTCAATCCCAATTACAAAGAAATCAATGCCGCCAATGCGTTGGCTGACCCCGATTCGATTTTTTATTACTACCAGCGCCTGATACGATTGCGCAAGCAACACCCCATCATCGTTTATGGCACATACACTCTAATTTTGGATGACCACCCACAAATTTATGCTTTCACCCGTAGTATGAAGGGTGAGCGCCTGTTGGTGGTCTTGAATTTCTCGGGCGACACCCCTGCATTCTCACTCCCGGCGCCTTTGGCCTTGGAGAACCAAGAGCTACTGATCAGCAATTATCCAGTCGATGCCGAAAAGGATATCTGCCAGATTACATTGCGACCCTATGAGGCGCGTGTTTACCGCTTGTGGTAACGCGATAGGTATCTACGCGCAGGCTTTTCAGTCTGGAATAGCAATAGGCTTATTCTGAATCAGAGGGAAAGAAATGCTCGTAGCGGATCGTTTCGCCGGGTTTCACCACCACAAATTCGTCATCCCACTTGCCTTCGATCATTTTTTTTACCAAGGTATTCGACCCTTCGATTTCTTCGAAGCATAACCCGAAACGGTCGGCGGTCTGACGGGTGTATTCGCGGTAGCGTTCCATTTCATATTGCCCGGTGTTGATCAACGCCAGGCGGGTATAGTTTTTAAACATGAGCTTTTGAATGCGGGCAGCCCGTTCTGCGCCAAGGCGCGTAACCATTTGATCGTATTCCGTAAAAGGGGTATCACCTACTTCGATCCAGCCTTTGGTTAGATAATACGTTCCCGGCGCTTTTTGGCATTGAATGTTATATGAGGCGCGCGACCCCAGAAAAATGGCAATGCAATCATCCACCCGCGGCACTACCAGAGTCGCTTTGCGGGAAGTGATGCCAATAACAGCCTGAGAACATAAGCCATACCCGAGAAGTATTGTCTCGATGTGACCGTTTACGGCGTCGATTCCCGTTTGTAAAGTTGCCCGTAATTTCTCGGGATTTATATGCAAACCAAAGTCGAGTACTTGATGATGTATGCCTTGCGGAAGTAGAGGTGTCATTTCCTCGATAACCGTCGCGCAGGCCATGACCAGTGTTTTATTGTAATCCATACCAATATTGCTTCTTATTCGTTGAATAACATCGATTTCGCGTAAATGCTACGAAAATCAGGATAAATGGTTAATTCTACATAATCGATATCATGGGCAATGGCAATCGCCTGCGCCCGCTTGCGATGCGAAAAAAGCATCTGTTTTGCGCCGGCGCCGGCGGCGTTACCAACCTGCCGGTAGCGTTCCCGGGGAATATCGGGAAGCATATTGATGGCTATGGCAGTTTCCAGGTTTAAGTACGTGCCAAAGGCGCCTGCCAGAACGATTTCATCCAGGTCTTCCGCCTGAATGCCGCTTGTTTCCAGCAGAGCAGTAATGCCCGCCCGAATAGCGCCTTTGGCAAGCTGGATTTCGTTTACATCGTTCTGAGTGACGGAAATAGACTCGCCCGTACCGCTTTCCACGGCGGGGACGAGCAGATATTCCAAACCATCTCTTCCCTTGTGCACCCTGGGGTTTTCTGCCTGGAACCGGCCGCGCCAATTGATAATTTCGGTGCGGCGGAATTCTGCGATTACATCGATAATACCCGAGCCGCATATTCCCACCGGAGGAATTTTGCCAATGGTTTGAACAACCGGTATGCCATCTTCCAGCCAGACGCGTTCGATGCCGCCAGCCGCGGCGCGCATACCGGCGCGGATATGCGCCCCTTCGAACGCCGGGCCAGAGGCGCAGGATAAGGCAAACATTCGTTTTTGCCCGGGGAATGACAGGACGATTTCGGTATTGGTGCCGATATCGATTCCCATCACCGTGCGCTCATCTTGCCCGATGCCGGAAGCCAGGGTCATGGCAACCAGGTCGGCGCCCACGTAACCAGCCACGCAGGGTGGGATGTACACCCGGCAATCGCCGGCGAAATCCAATCCCAAATCAATGGCTCTGGCTTCCAACGGCGTCGAGGCGGCTGGGACATAAGGCGCCATGGCTAGCTGGTCCACGGGAAATTCCAGCAGCAGGTGGATCATGGCGGTGTTGCCGACCAAACAAACTTCGGCGATTTCCTGCGTTGAACGCCCGGTCATATCTACCAGCGCCCGGGCTAGTTGAGCCAGGCTTTTATGCACGGCTTGCGCCAGAGTTTTAATACCGCCCATGGTCTCTCTTGCATAAACCATGCGGCTGACCACATCTTCGCCATAACCGATTTGCGGGTTTGGGCTGCCATCGGCAGCCAGCGTTTCTCCGGTTATCAGGTCTACCAGGTAAGCCGCAATTTTGGTCGTGCCTAAATCGACCGCTAACCCCAATGGATTTCGATTTGGCGCTAAGAAGCCGATAAGTTGATTGCCGCGCACCAGGGCAGATACCAACCATTGGTTTTGGCGCAGCAATGAGGAAAGGGGGCGCACAGCTGCCGGGCTGGCGGAAAGATTGGATAATCCATACAGATCAAACAGTGCATCCAGGACGCGGGTAAGGTCGCTGCGTAAATCGTGTATGCTGGCTTTGGCTAATGACAACGAATAGGATTGGATGATGCTATCGGGGCGGGAATCGGATTTTGCGTCTTCGTGTAAATTTGATTCCGTCTGCAATCGCTGTCCGGAAACCAACGACGATGATGGCACATCTACCTTGACATCGCCGCGCACAATGGTTTCGCATGCCAGCCGGTATCCGGCGGATAATTCGTCTTCTGAAAATTCATTTTCTTCAATGCTTGTGGGTGGTTCCACGGCATTGTTCTCCTGGCGTATGATCACCCGACATTGTCCGCATGACCCCACACCCCCGCAATCGGAAGTCAACGGTATACCAGCCAGACGGGCGGCTTCCAGGATAGAAGCGCCAGGTTTTACTTCTACTCGCTTCCCGATTGGTTCGAAATCAACAATAATAAAAGTGTCTTTCAAAATAAACTCCGCAATAAAGCTATGTGGAGAAATTATATTCGATAAAACCGGGCGGAAATGGTATTTTTTCCTGATAAAATCGTAATTCGTTATTCGCTTCAGGTGAACTACCGCCGGCGACAGGCTCAACTTATAAGTTGCTGCCTGATTGTTTCTATTCTACTCATTCTTCCCCCTTTCTTCACAATAATACAAACAAAAGAGAAGCTGCCCAAAAAGAAAATAATGTTATGCTGCACGCAGTGAGTTTCACTCAGCGAAGCGAGACAGCCTATCTAATCACGATAAGACTCTTCGCCTCGCTGAGAGTGATGGATTTCTTTTAGGACAGCCTCTTTTGTTAATTTATCGGCATCTCGAAATTCGATTAATAAACACCAAATTCTTTGGTGGCATCGATCCAGGCTTTGACCAATTCGGGTTTGCCATCGTTAAATGAAGTGCTGGAGGTCATGATGTATCCGCCTCCTTTACCGATGACTTCGATAGCTTGTTTGGTTACCTGGCGCACTTCTTCGACCGTGCCGGTATGAAGCAGTGAAGCGGGCATGCCGCCGGCAATGCAGGTGACGTCGCCGATGATATCTTTGGCTTTGAATAAATCAGTGCGGTCGAACCAGGATAGCACTTTCCCTTTAGGCAATTCACGCAAATATTCTAGCCTCTGATCGTACCTGCCTTCATAAAAAGGCATCGGTATCAACCCGGCATCGATAATATTGAGCATTAATTGTTTCAGCCACGGCCAATAAAATTCCTCAAATTGCGGCAGTGACATGAATCCATCGGCGCCGCGATGCAGGGGGATGAATACACGCGGGTTACCGGTGCTTTCTGCCCTGCCAATTGCCATAGCGGTCATAAACGGCAATAGTTTATCCTGGGCAGCTTTAAGCTTATCCGGGCAGCGATACATATCGAGCATAATACCGCGCAAGCCGCGCAGGAAATCCGTTATCATGTCGAAGGGCGCCAGTGAGAGAGAATAAAACAGGACCGGAAAGCCCAGCTTTGTCATTTTCTTGTAGAATTCAGCTTCTCCTGCCGACCACTTAGCCTGGATTGGGGCAATATCGTTCAGTGCGGCAAAAGCTGAAGCAACGGGTGGGGCTAACAATAGGGGGGAAAAACCTGAAGCACCCATAATTAAGCCCTTCAACGGAGGCAGCATTCCTAAACCAGCCAACTCAGTATTCGTGCGCGGTAAATAAACTCGGATAAGGAAATCGGTTGGATCATCCAGAAAATGATCGTACTCCTCGGCTTTCATATATTCGCCCTCGACAAATTGGAAAGCTGTGTCTGGTCCAATGCCGTGTCCTGGCCATTTGTGCTGCAAGTATCCAAGGCGCTCCCATGACTTGCCGGGTGCACTCACGCCTGCCATTAGTGCGAAGTACATATCGGGAGCGAAATCCACCATGGTTTTTTCATTGGCGGCGAACCATTTATCTTGATCGTAAAATGCTTCTTCGTAGGTAATTCCGGCATAGCGTGCGGGAAAGCCCTCCTGGCAGATGAAAGATGGGACGCGATCGGGCATATTTAATGCTGTGGCATCTTCAACCCTTTTGACTCGTTCAGCATACAGTTGTTCGGCTGTTTTTTTCTCGTCTGGAATAACTTTATTAGCCATATCAATTCACTCCTTTTCCCAAAAGCCCTATTTTGTCCAGCCTTTTGCCAACGAAACGGCTGTCATGGCATCGATACCAAACGCATCCGCTTCGGCGTATTCACACACACGCTCGTCCACCGTGCCGCCTCCTACCATGATCTTGACGCTATCACGCTGCCCGGCGGCTTTGATGGCGGCTACGGTTTCCTTCATCGACTCGAAGGATAATGTCAGGAATCCGCTTAACCCGACGACGACTGGTTTGACCTCCTTTATTTTATCGACAAATGTCTGCGGCGGGACATCAATTCCCAGATCGTATACCTCGAATCCGTTTACATCCAGCATGAATACCACGATATCCTTACCGATATCATGGATATCGCCTTTCACGGTACCAACCACAACCTTGGAGCCTTTTTGGGTCGCCTGGCTAATTTTGAGGTGGGGTTTGACTTCTGTGGATATGGCTTTAACCATTTCCCCGGCCAGTATCAATTCGGCAATGAAGTATTGCCCTTCTTCGAAGCGTTTGCCGACAATTTCCATGGCTGACCGGCAGTCATCCAATATGGTAGAAGGCGGTGTTCCGGAAGCCAGCAGCTCTTTGGCGAGCGCCAGCGCCTCCTCCTCCTGCATTTCTGCGATGGTATTAATTAATTTTTCTGACATGAATTTTCTCCTTGGTTATACGATATGGATTGATTAAGTATTCAGAACATTAAAGCTGTAAGCTATATGCTATTAGCTATAAGTTTTTTTGGTTTCCTGGCTTCTTTTTATTCCTGGGTTCCTAATTAAATCTAGTTTTTTTATCTTCGAGTTTGTTTGCCCGGTATGCTCGCGTATAGTTCAAACAGTGCCGGTCTTTACCCAGCAATAATTCGGTGGTATAGATAGCCGCCTGTAATTCCCGGTCGTTGGGGTCGATAATGGCGGTATCCATACCAGCTTCGATTGCCAGCACCAAAAAGGTGCGGTTGATAAGCGCTCTTACAGGAAGCCCGAAAGATATATTACTCAACCCGCAGGAAATATGCGCCTGGGGAAACTCAGAGCGAATAAGGCGCATGGTGCCAAAGATGATCTTCCCCGCCTCGGTATTTGTACCGATGGTCATCACCAGCGGGTCGACATACATGTTTTCATCGGGGATACCGGCGGCGCGTGTCTCTGTAAACACTTTACGGATCACATCCAGGCGCTCATCCGCGGTATTGGGAATACCCTTGTCGTCCATGCATAGAGCGATTACCGGGCAGCCAAATTCCGCCACGATGGGTAAGACGCCTTCCAAACGTGACGGTTCTCCGCTGATCGAATTGATCATGGGGGTTTGCTTCACTTCTTTCATGGCGGTACGCAAGGCTTGGGGGTTTGCGCTATCCAGGCATAAGGGAACATCCGCCGCTTCCTGCGCCAGGTTGATCAGCCAGACAAGATCATCCGCTTCACGTGCGGGAGGCGTTCCGGCGTTGATGTCCAGCCAATGCGCGCCGCCTTCCACTTGTTTTATCGCCAGATTTTGAATATAAGCGGCATCTCTTTCGGCGATGGCTTTACCAACCAGTTTACGGGTGCCGTTTATTTTTTCACCAATTATTTTCATGGGGTTCTCCTAACAATATAACCCGCGCAAGAATTCGAGAAGCGCAGCAAAAGACTATTATTGACAAATATATGCATGTATAATATTATAATAGTATACTAAGTTAAGTCAAGTTAATTGTAGTAAAATATTGTTATCTTCATGATTTCAAAAATGGTCTAATAATGATAAACCGACATGCTCCCGTATTAACCGCATTAAACGAAATAGACCGCGATTCATTTGAACCGGCATATAACCAATTGGTGAATATCTTGCGCCGGAAAATTGCCATTGGGGAATTTCTTCCCGGCGAGCGCTTACCCTCCGAAGCTGAGTTGTGCAGTCAATACCAGGTCAGCTCGATCACCGCACGGCGGGCTATAAAAATCCTGGTCGAACAGGATATTGCCCAAACCAGGCAGGGGCAGGGCACTTTTCTCAAGCCAATCATGATTGGCAGCGCCACTTTCGATCTGCAAGGTTTACAGAAAATCTTTGGGGATCAACGTACTACCGTGCGCATTCTTCGGGCGTCAGCGGTCACTGCCGATGAGCGCATTGCTCAAAAATTGATCGTAAAAACCGGCGCACGAGTCATCTATATTCACCGATTGTTATTGCAAGATAAATCACCGCTTATGGTGCACAAGGAATACTTGATCCTGGATCCCAAGAACCCCACGGTGGAAGCAGAGCTGGAAGTGACGTCCCTGAGTGGTTTATTTACCGGTAATGGTCAAACTATATTTAAACACGGCGACTTGTTGATCGACGCTACGGTATTGACGAAAGAAGAAGCCGCATTATTAAAAACATCGAACGAAGCGCCAGCTTTTCGCATCGAGCATATTTTTTATGATATTCATGACCGGGTTGCAAGCTGGGGGTGGTTTATCTGTCGAGGCGACAAATTGCGCTTTAAAACATCGGTAGGCGTATCATAAGCGGGCTGGCAGGAGATAATTATGACTGAACAAATCAATGATCTCTCATCCGAATTGATTCAAGGTATTGCGGATCTAAAGGATCAAAAAGTCCTGGAATTGGTGCAGCAACGCCTGAAGCAGGGAGATGACCCCATTGATATCGTCGACGATTGCCGCCAGGGGATGGTGGTGGTGGGAAAACGTTATGAACAGCAGGAGTATTTCCTTTCCGGTTTGATATTAGCCGGGGAGATTTTGCGAGAAGTGATGGATATCGTCCAACCGCTGACCGAGATGAAATTTAACGGAAAATCGCTGGGGCTGGTGCTGATTGGCACCGTGGAGGGAGATATCCATGATGCCGGGAAAGATCTTTTGCAAATTGTGCTTAAGGTGAATGGTTTCACTGTGCATGATCTGGGTGTGGATGTGCCGGCAGAAGAATTCGTGAGTAAAGCGCGAGAACTAAAACCAGATGTGATTGGACTTTCCTGTTTATTAAATAGTGCCTATAAATCGATGAAACGCACGGTTTCGTTGCTGCGCGCCGACCCACAAACCGCCTCGATCCCTATTATTATCGGGGGGCAGGTCAACAGTGATGTGTGTAATTATGTCAGCGCAGATCACTGGTCTACCGATGCGGTAGATGGTATGAATTGGTGCATTAGCTGGGTACAAAAAGTGCCCTCGTTGCAATCTGCAAGCGTGTGAGGAAGATTGCTTCAGCCAGAAGTAATGGGCTTCGCAATAGCTTTATATATTGAGGGGCTGTCTTAAAAGAAACCTGTCACCCTGAGCGAAGCGAAGGGTCTTTTCATAAACTGAGTGAGATGTTACGCTTCGCTTTGTGAAACACACTTCGTGCAAGATGGCAAAATCAACTTTTTAGACAGCCTCCTTTGTTATATACAACTATCGAAAGAGCATTTTTAGATAGTGCGATCCTCAGTGTGCGATCGGCGGATATCGATTAATATACGCCAAACTCTTTCGTGGCATCCACCCAGGCTTTGATTAACTTGGGATCACTGCCTTCCAATTCAAGAACGCCGGTGGTCATTACAAAACCGCCGCCTTTACCTAATTTTTCACACACCTGTTTGGTGCGCTCACGCACCTGTTCCACGGTTCCGCCTTGCAGCAATGAATTAGGCATGCCGCCCATGATAAACATGGTATCGCCCAGCACCTCGCCCACTTTGAAAATATCACTGCTTTGGAACAGGCCGCCGGTTTTCCCTTTAGGCAGTTCTGCCAGATATTCTAGTCGCTGATCCCAAACCCCTTCATAGAAACACCAGGGTGTAATTCCGTTATCGACCAATTGCACCATCAGGCTTTTGAGCTGCGGCCAGTAGAATTTCTCGAATTGCGGCAGCGACATGAAGCCATCGGAACCGCGGTGAAGCGGGAGAAAGGCATATGGCGAACCCGTGGCTTTGGATAAATTCACGGCAAATTCCAGTTCAAAGCGCAGCACTTTCTCCTGGGCGGCTAATAATTTTTCCGGGCGGCGGTGTATATCTACCATAATGCCGCGCATACCACGCAGCGTGTCCGACATGAAGTCAAAAGGCGCTTCGACCAATGCGCCAGTCAGGATGGCCGGGAATGGAAAGCCAATTTCTGCCATGGCTTTGATTGTTTCCATGACTCCCGCGTTCACCTCTAAGGTGGCTTGAATGCCTTTACTGATGGCTTTTAAACCTTCTACGATAGGCGGGGCTGCAAACGCAGGCAGGTTGGTCAAATAATAATGTCCAAAAGCCAACATTTGGAAAGGCGGCAGGGCAGAAAATCCCTTTAAAGTACTGAAGGCACGTGGTAGATAGGTGCGAATTGCCCAATCGGCGGTATCGTCTAAAAAGGCGTCATAATCTTCCGGTTTCATGAATTCCTGTTCGGCAAACTGGAAAGAGCCGTTTGGTCCCAATCCATGCCCGGGCCATTTTGTCATCTGGTCTCCCAGGGCGATGCTGGCGCCCGGGTAACTGAACAGGCCAAAGAGGGTATCGGGCTGGAAATCCAGGGCAATCTTTTTCTGAATTTCAAGAGATTTAGCCGGGTTCTCATAGAGTTCCTGCCGGGTTACCCCGCCCATATCGGCTAATAAATAACCTAAGCCCAGCATGATCGGAATACGATCCGGCTGTTTCATTTGGAAGGCATCCATTATACGTTTTGAACGTTCGGCGAATAATTGCTCCGTGCTCTTTCCGGCATCGGGATCTATAAATGTTTGACTCATGTTAATTTGCTCCTGTCCATTGTTTAGCTAAGCTGACGGCGGTCATGGCATCGGTGCCCCATCCATCGGCTTTAGCGAAGTTACAAACCTGTGCATCGATTGTCCCGCCGCCGATCATAATTTTTACTTTTTCACGCAAGCCGGCGGTTTTTATAGCATCCACGGTTTCTTTCATCGATGTGTGCGCCAGGGTTAGGAATCCACTCAACGCTACAATCTCGGGTTGGTCGGTTTTGATGGTTTCAACGAAGATTTCAGGCGCCACATCCACACCCAGATCCTTGACCTCAAAGCCATTTACATCGAGCATGAATGTTACGATGTCTTTTGCAATATCGTGAATATCGCCCTTCACTGTGCCAATGATAACTTTCCCGCCTTTCTTTTCCGCCTGACTGGTTTTTAACAACGGTTTGACTAACCCTGATATTGCCGTGAGGGTTTCGCCTGCCAGGATCAATTCTGAAATGAAGTATTCGCCCTCTTCGAAACGCTTTCCAACAATCTCCATCGCCGAGCGGCAATCACCCAGAATTTCCATCGGGTCTGACCCTTGAGACAGCAATTCTTTGGTCAGGGTGATGGCTTGCTCATCGTCCATCTCTGCAATTGCCTTGATCAATTTTTCTGACATTTATTCTCTCCTTTTCTTAAAAATCGAATATTTATAAAAGCACTTGGATTAATGTAGCTGCTATTCAATAACCATAAACCGTTCAAATTTGTGAATTCATCGATGGCGGTTTTCCCCTTTCGTTTGTACTCGCCCATTCGTCTGTTTTTGGACGAGTTTTATACCATGCTGCAATTTAATACACTTCTTGTGTATATTATTATATAAGTATACGAAGTCAAGTCAAGTTATTTTAATATTCACATTGTGTTCCCCCGGCAGTTTAAAAAAATCACTGGGAAGGGATACTGCGGCTGAAGTAATAACGGGTTATCCAAAAACAGAAATAATTCTTCAGCCACAAGTATAAAATTAAATTTATTAGGGGAAATTACTGGATCCACCCATGATGGCGGGCAACCGCAATGGCTTGGGTACGGGTGGTAACACCCAATTTTTGGAAAATATTATTCAGGTGGCGTTTTACCGTGTTTACAGAAAGGAATAATGTTTGGGCGATTTCATTGTTCGTACGCCCTTGCGCTGCCAGAGTAAGCACTTCGGTTTCTCGAGCTGTTAATAATTCGACGATAATAGCGTCAATCTCGGGTTCCGGATCCGGGGATTTCTTGGGTATTTTCCCGATGTCAGCACACCTGGTAAAGCGGAATATTATATCTGAAACAAAATTCCGGCTGGGCAAAGAGAATGTGCTTTTTGTTTGTTTTAAATTTCCCAAGTATTGATTAAGTATACGTGCCATGGGAATACCCTCATCGATAAAAGGTTGGCGTATCTCTTCGGGTTCTGCCAGAATAAGGGCTTTTTCGATATATTCGTGCATTTCAATTGTTTGATCAAGTTCATGGTGGCTCAAGGCTAAAAGTATATATACTTCTATCAAATGTTGATTCAAACCGGATTTCACCAACGACGGAACAAGTGTATTCAATATATCGATTGCCTGACTGAATTTTTCGGAATTGTGTGTTTGTCTCCCTTCCGCTAAAAAGAAACGCGCCAATAGTGTTTGCACCAATAGCCTGATCATCACAGGGATTTTCTCGAAAATATTTTGATTATCTTTTTCGAGCAATTGATATTTAATCGTCCATTTCCTTGCCGCAGTGATTTGCCCTCGTAACAGGTTAAACTTTGCTTCTTCCATCTCGATGATCAAGTCATCGAGTTTACCTTGACTGATATTGGCTTTGTGCCTCGCTATTGATAGCTCTTCTTTCACTCCTTTGATATTACCCAGGCAATGGTTTAAATGAGCCAGCCGCAGGTGAGAATCCAGCTCGCTGAACGCGGGCAGCCAGTTCAATGATAATTCGCACCCCAAGAGCAAATATTGGCGCGCCTCGCTGAGCTGATTGCGAATCAGAAAGATCTCTCCCATTTCCTTGTATAAAAAACCATCAATCCCGGTAAATTTACGGGATGATTTGGAGACAAAAGTAAGAGATTGCTGGAATAAAATCATTGCCTGACTGAGCTGCCCTTTATCGATGAGCAATTCCCCCATAAGGCTGCGGGCAATCATCATAACCAGCCAGACGCCGGATGCCTGGCTTACGCGGATAGTCTCATCCAAAATACTGATTGCTTCATCGATTTCCCCATTAAATGATAGGATTATTGCTCGATCCAATAATGTAAAACAATAGGATAAGCTGTTCTCTTCCGAAAGCAATGTGATGGCTTTTTTGGAATAATTAAAAGCTTCGTCAGTATCGCCGCGTAGAACAGCCAGGGTTGATTGCGCTGAAAAAGTCAAGCCCCAAAGCGTATCTTCGTTTGGTATTTGTTCCCCGCTATCTGACTTTTTATCCAGGAGGTTTTTTGCTTTCTCCATCCAAATTTCACTGGAATCCAGCTCAAACGACATCATTAATCCCCAGGCATAGATAATGCAAAGGGTTGGATTTTTGGAAACTACATCTTCGTCGATTTTTCTTATCCAGCTCATGAAATCCATAACCCCTCGATTTTTATCATTAATCGCATACTTTTCTAGGAGCGCTATGAATCGCGATCTATCACCGCTGGCATAAGCGTAGGATAAAGCCTGCTGGTAAAGCCCGTTTTTGTCGCACCACTCGCTGGCACGTATATAAAGCTCGGAAACTTCTTCCGGGTATTTTTCATTGAGTAAATGCCGTAAAGTTTCTGCAAAAAGTGGGTGATAGCGAAACCAGCGTTCTTCTTTATCCAAGGCAATTAAAAACAAATTGGAATGATAAAGCATTCGAACCAGTTCCTGGCGATCAGGCTGGTTATCCTTTTTATATTGCACATAATCACATAACGAATCGGTCAGATTATCCAGGATCGAGGTGCGCAATAAAAAGTCTTGTACATCTGGCGGTTGATGGTTTATCACTTCTTCGATCAAGTATTCTTGGATTACATTTGAATCTTCAGAGATTATTGGGTGGTTTGCCGGAATGGATTGCGGTTCGATGTGCGAAAGCGCTAATAGCTGCAGTCCTGTGACCCAGCCTTCGGTTTGCTGAAAGTATTGTTGAATTTCTTCCTCTGTAAGGTGAAGTTGAACAGTTTCGTTAAGGAATTCTTTTGTTTCAGTCTCCGAAAAAGTCAAATCCATTTCGGTAATATCTAAAAGCTGGTTATTGGCATGCAGCCGGGATAGCGGGAAAGGCGGGTTATTGCGCGTGGACATGATCAAACGCAAATGGTTGGGGAAATGCTCAATAAGATATGCCACTTCCTCGTGAATGTGCGGGTTTTGAATGACTTGATAATCATCCAACACCACAGAATAATTGGTGTCTGACTGGGAGCATCCATTGATCAATGCCACCATAAGATAGTGGAAATATTCTTCCGCATTCCCTTCGGGAGGAAAATCGGCGGCGTGCTGTTTGATGGATGGGAAAAAAAATTCCAAAATATTGCGGAAATATCGGTTCAGTGTGGGTAAATGATTATCTTGTTCATCCAGCGAGAGCCATGCCACAGGTGGGTCGGTCTGCTGCGCCCAATCGGCGATCAGGGTGGTTTTTCCATATCCGGGAGGCGAACAGACTAAAACGAATCCCCGGTTGATTCCTTCATCGATTCGGTTTATCAGATGGGAACGATGAACCATGCGATCGCGCATGGCTGGGATCATCATCTTGGTGTGGATAAGGGGAAATCCGGGGAAAAAATCCATGCTTTGATTTTCCTGATATTTCGCTTCCAATCACTACGACATTTAATTCTAACCTAAACAGGGCTAAAACAAGGCTGATTCTCGATGGGAAGCAGGCATTCGATTTGGCGTTGGCGGAACCAGAGATCGACCTTTTTTCGCTCTCCGGATTTCCAATCCGGTTCCAAGCCAATCCCTGAATAGGCGCCCCATTTAAGAAACGGTTGGGTATTGCGGATAGATTTCGACCATTGTTCTACGAATTTTGGCGCGAAATCCTTGATGACCGACAGAAATTTCTCATCGGCGATACTGGCTTGAAGCAGCAAGATCGTGCGTTCTACCCACATCGCCTTTTCGGAGTCATAATGGATTTTCCAGGGAGTCAGCCAGTGTTGCTCATTCAAATAGGCAGGCGCTACCAATTGAGATCCACATTTAACCAGGGCATGCGGAAGCGATAATCGACACAGATTGCTCACGGCCTGCTTGAGGTGTGCGAGGTTCTCCGGTGTCCGCCAGCCTTGGGTATGGGCTAATATCACAAGATGGTAATAGCTGGGCAGTGCAATACCTTTGTGCATGATGAACTTATCTCTATATGGCATAACCAGTTCATCTTTATTCGCCACCCCCAATAATCCGGTAAATAGCGCCACCGATTCGGTTATCTCTTTTGCGATGATTATCTCATCATCCAGACCCGCACGCGCCAGAATCGCGGCCCTGATCAGCATACCGCCACCGCAACGGTAATCGTCCAGCCTTTTACCTGACTTGCCCAGCCCGCGGCTGAGCTGAGGCGAATTCTCATCCAGTGCCTCGACGCGCTCAAAGGCTGCCTTAAATTGATAAACATCCCGGTCGATGCCGTGCTCGCCAAAGACTTTCAGGATCGATTCCAGGGAGTCGAAGCCGTGGAAGGGCAGGGTTTCCGCCCCCTGGTCGATAAGCCGGGCGCAGGCTTGCGTGCGCGGGTGGTCGGCGATGGCGGGGCGGGGGACGGTCTCGTCGCCGCTCAATTGGGCAAAGCGGTAACGCAGAGGGAGGGAGGCTAAATCAATGGCGGGGTTTTGACTTGCGTTATGGATAGGGGACATATTCGTCGTATCACATAATCCGGATCAATAACAGATATGAGAAGATATTGTTTCGCCAAAAATTAGGCTGGTAATTGCTTATCAAACATGCGCATGGTCAAGCCACTTTTTCAAGTTTAGCTGCAAATTTTCTGCGGTATGTTGGACAAAACTTTCACCTGTGAACAAAACCCAGCGCAGGGTATCAAAGTATTCCAACCCATGATACCAATGAAGGATCGCGGGGTCAACTCCGATACGCTGGCAGTAACGGTGTTCTATACCCCAGCCTTGCAAATCCGGCACTCCGAAGAATGATAAGAGAAACTCGAATAGCGGATTGCTGAAAGAAGCATTTTGAAAATCGATAACCCCTGCCAGCCTTCCATCCCGAACAATGGAATTATCCAGCCATAAATTCCCATTCATACCTGTTTAGGTTTGAAAAATGAAGTCAATTGTGTGGCAGTTCACCCATTAAAACCAATTTTACCCTTACCCTGGAAAACCGCGAATGATGTGATTGCTTTGATTTCGCAGAAAAGTCATAGAACCGAAAATCGCTGATCGAGGACTGATTGCGGCGCGTACCATCGGGAAAACTGATGACTGTTTACTGACCGCGGACAGCTGATGGCTGATAACATCGCTTACTCTCATTTGATGCTGACTGGCAAATATACGCGTTTTACCGAGCCAAGAAAAGCACTCACTGTTACTTGATCGGAGTAGAGCCCGTCCGTGGATGTGAAGGTGATACTGCCTTGCTGCCATCCTGCGGACAGGTTATTTTTGTCAACCGAAATAGCAGGCTGTGTGGTGATGGTCCCGCTGGGAGGCGTGATAGAAAACCAGGCGCCGTTTTGTACCGCAGTCCAACTGATGGAATCCAGACCGAGAAAATTCATCGATAACGGTTCGATGTTTGTATCGGCGGGATCGATCATAAATGAAAATGAATTGGGCAGAGCGGTAAACGGAGTGTTAATTTGAAGGGCTTCGGCAGCCTGGAGCATATCATAAGCGCCAGATGACCCATTTGGGCGGTAATCGACCAGCACAATGACATGCAGATTCTCCCAAACCACGTCCGATAAATTAGATGTTTCAAGCGTAAATGCGCCGGTCTCATCGGGAGAAAGATTGGATATTTCTTTTTCGACGGTTTTTCGCACAAAATGATCGGTGAGTTTTACATGGGCGTCTTCGTAAACGATAGCATGGATGGCAGCCGAATTACCCGACGATGAGAGCGTCTCGCCGCTCAGGTTTTTAACCGTAGCGTAAATTACGATTTTATCGCCATCTCGCCTCCAGCCGGCTTTAATATCAGCCTGAGCCGGCCTTGTCCATGCATCATCCACCATCCATTTATAAGCATAATAAAAATAAGTATATCCATGGTCAATCTGATTACCGCTGTCAACCACGATCATGGGCAGCATCACAGTTGTACCGCTGTAACTATACCAAAAGCGGATTTTGCGAGAGTATGGCGCATTATCAACATCATACTCGAGAAATACGACAGGCAAACCGTGATAATCCTGGGCTAATTGGTCGATATTTGGCGCCGCGGCATTACAGATACCGCATGTGGAGCGCATGAATGCCTCGAAGACCACAAACCGGGTTGGATTGGCAGAAGCGGTACTATCGTTTGTGCCGGGATTTTTTGACATCGCTGTGCCGGAAATAGTACTCGCCATGAAAAGCGATAACAACATAATTATCCCAAAGGGTCGTCGCATATAGCCCTCCCATAAAAGTGTTCGATTGCCGGATTATTCTCGATTTTTATGTATCCAATTGTTTTTTTTGGCTCTGCATCAATTCATCACCCCACCAATAATTCATTAATTATAGCACCATTATTTTGTATGTGGATGAGCATAAAAATCACTCGGATTTAATCAATAGATAAACAAACCAACGTTTTTTTCCGGATTACACAGATATCAGCACTATGAGCGGTGAGACAGATAGGAAGCAGAGAATGTAGCGGTTTTTTTGGCTGAATCTGAGCGCTAATAGCTATAAACCGACAACGAAAGAATGATTGCTGACGGCTGAAAGCTGACCGCTATCTTCTCTTTATGCTAAAATTCAAATAAGATCTTCGGGAGGGCATCATGCAATTGGACATCGGACAGTGGATTGTCATTGTGATTTGCGCCGTATTGATCGCCGGTTATGCCTACGGTTATTATGCCAACCGCCAATTGGCGGAACGAGTGGTTGCCTGGCTGCACCCGGGGCTAAGACGCTGGGGAAAGGTAACGGCGGGCGAGCGTTTAGGCGGCATGGCAACCGGGGGGCGTCTACTCGTGAAAAACGCCAGCGCTCCCATTCAAGATATAGAGGCGGTGTTCCTTTTATCGCCGCGTGAGAATATGCTATTCTGGCTGTTCGACCGTCTGCGCGGGCGGCAGGACGAGTTGATTTTGAAAATCAATCTGCGTGATGCGCCCAAGAAAAATTTATGGCTGGAAGCCGGACGGCGCAACGACCGGGATTTCCGGGAAACGGTCGAGAAAGAAAAATATACGCTTATCGATCCATTGGCAAACGGGTTACAGATTGCGGTTGTCGATCAAGATACACCCATGAAGGAGCCTGTGAAAAAATTCCTGGAACGCTACGCGCATCAATTAATGCGGCTTTCCCTTCGTAAACAAAAGCCACATTGGGTTATTCGCGCCCGCCTCAAACCCATGCTCCAACATTCTATGGAAGATCTATTGACTGATTTGAGCGCCATAAACCATCAGGAATAGTAGTATAGAAAATCTTAATAAACCCGGCGTTTCCCCGGATTTTTTATGTATTCATTCCCGTATATAACTAACTTAATCACCGAATAAATCGAAGGGGATAATTGACGCCCGATAGGGGATGGAGGCTCATTCCCCTTTTGGATTATCACCGGGGTGTTTTGTCTAAAAACTGTCAGTCCTGTGTCAGTCCTGTTTGTCATAATCAAATCAACCATTATGACCAAAACCCAGGTATTTGTTATCCGGCTGTTTATTAATTCCAGTTTCCCTAATTCTTTACGGGGCTCGGTTGAATCGATCGGCAGAGGGGAAACCCGCATATTTACAGACGGGCAAAATCTCATCGATGTCTTGCGATGTATGTCGTTTTCCTCAGATTATGGATTTTCCGATGAATTGCCAGGTGCCGATCGAGAAAACCAACAGGATAAAAACCAATAAACATTCATACGGCAGTTTTTATATTTGGAGGAATATGATGAAAAAAGCACCTGTATTTTTATTAGCCGCTTCAGGGCTGGCAATCAGTTTGATTGCTGTTTTATTGGTCGTACTTCCGGTATGTGCCAAACCGTCCTCGACATCATACATCAGCACCTGGACAGATGATTTCAATAGCGCCACACTGGATAGCCGCTGGAGTTGGGTGCGGGAAGACGCCGCCAATTGGAGCCTGACAGCGCACCCGGGTTTCATGCGTATTATCACGCAGGGCGGAAATTTAACATTTAATCGAAACGACCAGGAGAACCTTTTATTAACTTCTGTAAACCCTGGCGACTTTCGTATAACCACCCGTCTCAATTTTACCCCCACCCAAAATTGTCATCAAGCGGGTCTTATTGTTTATCAGGATGATGATAATTATGTCAAATTTCACCGCGTTTATGATAGTGGTCATTGGGTCGGTTTCCTGTACGAGTATGCCGGAACGCCTGGCGTTTTTGGCGCACCGGTTACTGCCAGTACCGTTTTGCTTCAAATTACCAGGGTGGGTGATGCATATTCCGCCAGCTATAGTTTGGAAGATAGTTTATGGAATCCGGTGGGTGTTTATACAATCACGCTTGCCAATCCAAGAGTGGGTTTGGAGGTAAGCGACGATTTCGCATCTACATCGATACCAGCCGATTTCGATTTCTTCACCCTGGAAGATAACTCGGGTTATCAGGTGTTTTTACCGGTGTTGATACGGTAAAACACAATAAATGAATAATTAAAAGGATTATTTGTAATTGGGAGAAAAAATGGAGAAAACCACCAATTGGCGTTCGATGATAAAACCCCAGGGGCATTACGTTTCGTTGGCAGCGTGTGACCCATTCACACCAATCCAGAAATGATTGGGCAGCACCGAACCGGAGGTGCGCACTTCGATACCCCCGGCTTTTACGATCTTAGGGGGACTTTCGATGTTTTCAATCTTCAACATGCTGGGATGAATAAAACACACATTGGGCGCCTTGCCGTATTTTTGACGGTAATAGGAAGCCGCCCGCTCGATTTTCTTGGTCATCTCGGCTTTGGGGTCGTTATCAAACCATAGCATTCCGATATTCATCAAAAACTCCTTATCCGGCAGTTATTACCGTCTGCGCTTTATACTGCAATAATAATGCCAAAACTTTGAGAACATTTGTGCTATTATAATAGAACACATGTTCTTTTGTCAAGGGTATGTGGGGAGAATTTGGGATTATAATTGGTGATGAAAAACAGATAATTAGTGATAAACTTGGCTAATTTGTAAATTGGGAGAAAGACCTCATGACCGATAACACTGAATTCCTTAATATGATGAAAGAAATACACGATCTTTTAGCGCCAAGTTTGGCTGAAGATTGGCCCGAATTACCTGTTGAGCGCGCTCAAGGCGCCTATTTATATCTTGCCGATGGGCGTCGTATTTTGGATTTCACCTCCGGAATTGGCGTCACCAACATCGGTCATAATCATCCCCGCGTGATGGAAGCCGCCAGGAAGCAAATGGAAGCCATGCTGCACAGCGCAGTGGGCATCACCATCCATCAGAGCTTATTGGAATTATGCCATGCTCTGATCGATGTATTACCCTCCGGCCTGGATATGTTTTTCTTCGGCAACAGCGGCGCCGAAGCCGTGGAAGGCGCCATAAAGATGGCGCGTTATGTCACTCAGCGCCCCGGCATCATTGCCTTTGAAGGAGGGTTCCACGGTCGAACTTATGGCGCCGCCTCGGTCACCACCGTCAAAGCCAAATACCGCGATCATTACGAACCCTTTGTACCGGGTATCTATTTTGCCCCTTATCCCTATACCTATCGCTGCCCTTTTGGCACTTCGCCCGAAGCTGCTCTGGAATGGACGATGTATCACATCGAGAAGCTCTTCCAGCACCAGATACTGCCTCATAATGTAGCTGCCTTCCTGGTAGAACCGGTGCAAGGGGAAGGCGGTTATATCGTTCCGCCGCCGGATTTTCTCAAAGCTCTGCGCCAGATTTGCGACCAGCATGGCATACTCCTCATCCTGGATGAAGTGCAATGCGGTTTTGGCAGAACCGGTCAGATGTTCGCGGCTCAAACTTTCGGTGTGAAGCCAGATATCTTAGCGGTGGCTAAAAGTATTGCCTCCGGTTTTCCCCTGGGCGCCACCGTCGCCAGCCGAGATTTGATGAGTCAATGGAAAGCCGGCTCGCATGGCACCACTTTTGGCGGCAACCCTATGAGCTGCGCCGCTGGTTTGGCAACTCTCCAGGTGATGCGCGAAGAGAACGTCCTCGAAAATTGCCGCCAGCAAGGGCAGCGTTTTCTGGAAGGATTGCAAGCTCTGCAAAAGAAATATTCAATCATCGGTGAAGCGCGTGGTTTAGGCTGCATGTTAGCCATCGAGATGATCGTCCCGGGCAGCGATAAACAACCAAATCCGCAAGCCGCCATGCAAACATTGAATCTGTGCCTGGATAATGGTTTGCTGGCATACATGGCGGGAACTTACGGTCAGGTGGTACGGTTCATACCCCCACTCATAGTATCTTCAACACAAATCGATGAAGCCCTGGCTGTTCTCGAAAAAGTCCTGGCTCAAGTTTCCCGTCGTTAAATCCAATTCAAACAAGACTCGGTAGTAATTTCGACAAACCGGGTCTTACATCAGTCAATTGCAGGAGGTAAACATATAACTCACTCAATATTAGTTTGTCACGCATCTATAAAATTTTATAATTTTCGGAGGAGAAAATGAAAACCTTATCAAGAATCGTGATTGTTTTATTGTTAGGCGCCCTAATTTTGAGCGCCTGCGGCGCTAAAGCGCCTGCTAATAAGTTGGAAGCGATCAAGAGCGCCGGGAAAATGGTTGTGGGGACATCAGCCGATTATGCGCCTTTTGAATATAAAGACGAGCAGGATAATTTTGTTGGATTCGATATGGACCTGATCCGGGAGATTGGCAAGCGCATGGGCGTCGAAGTCGAAATCCAGGATATGGCATTCGACAGCCTTGTAGCTGCAGTTGAGCAAGGCAAGGTGGATGTGGTCATCGCCAGCATGACGGAGACCGAAGAACGGCTGGAAAAAGTCGATTTTTCCACCGCTTACCACTACCAAAAAAGTTCTTTCCTGGCGGCAACCGGATCCGCCATTACTCTGGCTGTCCCCGAAGAGGCTGCTAATTACAAAATCGGTGTTCAAACCGGCACCACCCTGGATGAATGGGTGACCGAGAATCTGGTCGACGCCGGCAAAATGCCTGCTGAAAATGTGCTTCGCTATGAACGCGCCGACCAATCCATTTTGGATCTGCAAGCCGGGCGCATCGATTTGGTGCTCACCGACGCTGGTCCTGCGAAAGAATATCAAACCAACGGTCAGGCTATGGTTGTACTAACCGAAAAGCTTTTTGATACAGGTGAAGCCATTGCCTTAACCAAAGGTGAAGCCGACCTAAAAGCCGAACTGGATAAAATCATTCAGACATTGGTCGACGAAGGCTTTGTCGATCAGCTTGCCCAACAATATGGTTTAGAGTAAACATAACCTTATTCCCCATACTTCTTCGCGCGCGGGGAAGTATGGGGTAATAGAATTATTAGTGCTGGAGTTTATTATGGGAGCAGCAAAATCCCCTGAAATTTTATTTCTCAAACAAGAAGATGTCATTAAAGCCGGCGTTTTGGACATGAAGAAAACCATCGATGATATCGAGACGGTTTTTAAAATGTATGCAGCCGGTGAGATCGATCAACCCGTGAAGACGCTCATGGAATTTCCCGACCCTATCACCAAAGACCGGGGCCGATTAGTGGTTTCGATGCCGGTTTATTTAGGCGGCAATATCAAACGTGCTGGTGTAAAATGGGCAGCCGAATCGCTCGAAAACCAGCGAACCGGCAGGCTTCCCTACGGTATCGACCTGGTTATCTTGCACGATCTGGATGCTGCTCACCCGGTCGCCATTATGGACGGCACGTTGATCACCGCCATGCGCACTTCGGCGGCTTCAGGGGTAGCCGCAAAATATTTGGCCAATCTCGATTCGAAAATTGCCGGTATGGTTGGCGCTGGCGTCATTGGCCGTACAGCCATCGAAACATATCTGGCAACCTTCCCCAAATTGGAAGAAGTGCGCATGTTCGATCTGGACCACAGTAAAAGCGAGGGGCTAGCGCAAGAATTCCGCAACCGCATCAAAATCCGTGTAGCGGATGACGCTCGTCAGGCGGTGGAAGGGGCGGAAGTCATTGCCACCCAAACCACCACCCGCAAGCATTTCCTTAAAAGGGAATGGATCAAGGGCGCCAACTTCTATGCGCAAATGGGCACCAACGAAGCCGAAGAGGCTGAAATCCTGGGAGCCGATGTTCTGGTAGTGGACGATTGGGGCGCTATCGGTCATTACGCCCCTGGATACCTGGCGCAATTGGTGAACGCCGGCACGCTCGATACTAGCCGAATATTGGAACTGAAAAATATCGTCAGCGGCAAGGTTAAACCGCGCACCAGCCCGAATCAACACATTCTGTTCAAATCGATGGGCATGGGCAGCGAAGATATTATCGTCGCCGAACGCATTTACCAGACAGCGAAAGCCATGGGCATCGGGCAAACTCTGAAATTGTGGGATAATCCCTTATGGTTGTAGGTTTTGATTTTTATCATTGCGAGTAAAACCTCAATGTGTACGCATTCTTCTTTTTGGAAGGAACAAACCTGCCTTTCATTGCGAGCATAGCGAAGCAATCTTGTCATTGTGGAGTATGAGACTGCTTCGTCGTTGCGCTTCTCGCAATGACAGTTCCTTAGGAGCGAAGCGAAGAATTTTTCTGTCGATATGACAGATTTTTCGATCGCCTTGGCGGGTTCCTCGCAGTGACAATAAAGCCCACGAATCAGAATAGAGTATGACAGAAACTTTTACCGGACTAATACCTTATATCCTCACCGGCCTACAGGTCACCCTTGAAGTCACGATTCTTGCCCTGGGGATTGGTTTTATCATTGGGTTAGGACTGGCATTGGTGCGCGTCTACGGCAGTAAAACGCCTGCCCAGCTTATTGCGGTAGTATCGGTGATCATTCGGGCGTTACCGCACATTTTACTGTTATTGCTCATGTATTTTGCCATCGCCGCCTTAGTGAATTTGACGCCTTTTTGGGCGGGCTCGCTTTCCCTGGCAATAATCAGCAGCGCCTATCAAAGCGAAATTTTACGCGGGGCGCTGCTTTCGGTGGGTTCCGGTCAGATGATGGCAGCCCGCACCCTGGGTATGACAAGGGTGCAGGCTATCCGCCATATTATCCTGCCACAGGCATTGCGACAGGCTATTCCTGCCTGGTCGAATGAAGCCGCGATTATTGTAAAGGATTCTTCGCTGGTTTACGTGCTGGGTGTACCGGAAATATTGCGTAAGGCGCAATATTACAGCGCCCGCACCTACCAGCCTTTTACCGCTTTCATCGCTGTGGCGGTAGTCTATTTTGTGCTTACCTTTTTAACCAATCGCGGTTTATGCGCCCTGGAACGCAAATTAAAAATTCCAGGGCAATGAAATCTATTCGTAACGGTAATTCATGAATTACCGCTACAAATGAAAAGGAATGCCAAATGGTTGAACCGATCATCCGGCTCGAAAATATCCATAAAGCCTATGGCAAAGATGAAATCCTGAAGGGAATTTCCCTGGAAATTCAGGAAGGGGAAGTGGTAGTTATCATCGGTCCCAGCGGCACCGGCAAGAGCACTTTACTGCGCTGCATTAACCAGCTTACCGTGCCCAACAAAGGAGATGTATGGGTGGATGGCGTGGAATTAACCGATCCCAGGGTGGATATCAACAAAGCCCGGCGTCATATCGGTTTTGTGTTTCAAGATTTCAACCTGTTCAATCACTTGAATGCGTTGAATAATGTCAGTATCGGTTTGAAGTTAGTCTTGGGATTGACGCCCGAAAAAGCTAAAGAAAAAGCGCTGTTGGAGCTGGACCGGGTTGGGTTAAAGCAGAAAGCCGATTTATTTCCGGGGCAGCTTTCTGGTGGGCAAAAGCAGCGCGTGGCGATTGCCCGCGCCCTGGCCATGGACCCCCGCGTGATGCTTTTCGATGAACCGACCTCGGCTCTCGACCCGGAATTGATTGGCGAAGTGCTGGAGGTGATGCAAAAATTGGCGCGCGAGGGCATGACTATGATCTGCGTTACCCATGAGATGGGATTTGCGCGTGAGGTCGCCTCGCGCATTATTTTTATGGAACACGGTGTGGTGGTTGAAGAGGGTTCTCCCGAGCACATGTTCACCCGCCCACAATACGACCGTACGCGTGAATTCCTGGGCAAGATCAGTGAACTATATGGCAAACAAAAATAGAGGCTTTGTTGGGGTGGACGCCGTCCACCTCAACAGCAGGCGTTTACTCAATTGGAGATAATAACCAAAGATAACCCATGCAGGCATACCTGATCTTTTTGCAAACAGCTATCCCGGAATTGTGGGCGGGTACACTTATCACCCTTCAGATTACCCTGGTTGCATTAATCGCCGGTTTTTTCATTGGGTTTCCGGCGGCTTTGGCGCGCATCTATGGGGGTAAAACATTAAGCGCGATTTCTACCACCTACACCGAAATCTTTCGCGGTACACCCGTATTGGTGCAGTTGTTTATTATTTATTACGGTTTACCCCAGTTTGGAATTACTTTATCAGCCTTCATGGCTGCCTATGTGGCGATGGGCTTGAACAGCGGCGCATACCAGGCGGAATACTTCCGGGGCGCCATTCAGGCTATCAGCAGCGGGCAGATGATGGCAGCTCAATCACTGGGCATGAATAAACTCAAAGCCATAACATATATTATTGTCCCACAAGCCTTTCGCCTGGCGCTGCCTGCCTGGGCAAATGAGGTGGTCTCGATGGTTAAAGTGACTTCTATTGTGTATTTGACTGCCGTACCTGACCTGATGACCAAAGCCAAGATACTCTCATCGAAATATTTCAACCCCATAGAGACTTATCTCACGGCGGCGGTGTTTTATTTGATCATCATAGGTATTTTATCAATCGTGTTGAATTACATCGAAAAAGTGAGCCGCATTCCCGGATTGGAGATGGAGGGGGAAGCCAGGTAAGGGAAGAGAAGCTTTTAGCTATGTGTTAAAAAGGAGTGCACTTGTTTTTCCCTGCACATCTGTTATTGCAAGCGAATCTCCTGAAAGGGGATGAAGCGCAGCAATCTTAAAATAATTGTGTAAGAATGTATGATAATTTACTGGTTTTGAAAGATTCGGGTAAACTATCGGAAAAGATGTTTTAAATCAATCCTTAATCATCCAACCCTATTCATGCATAAAACCATATTGAGGTAATGATGAAATATAGAATTATCTGTATCATTATTTTTATCATCACCATATGGAACGAATGGCATTGTGACCACCGATTTTTCGGTTTCGCCATCAGGAGAAATGAGTTACGATAATGTTGAAGATGCTATCATACAACCCGACGGGAAAATTATCGTTGTAGGCAAATCCGGTGGATATATGGCAATGGCGTGTTATAACCCTGATGGCATCCTTGACACTACTTTTGGCGCCGGAGGGAAAGCGAACACAGTTGACGTGAATTACATGGGACAAGCGTCTGCTGTATCACTGCAAAACGGCGGAAAAATTGTCTTGGCGGGAGAATATTATGATGGCATGGGTAACTATAACCTGAGTCTGGTACGTTACAAAGGGTTGAAGGATTATTTGCCAGTTATCATAAGGTAGTACAGGTTCAAGCAATTAGATTAGTGAATGCAGAATTTGTGCGGTGTACTCCATGAGTGCGTCGCACTTATTTTTTTTGGATATTGATTCTGTTTTGCGAATTCCCTCCTCCTTTATGTAATTTTGCATCACTTTTCTACGATCAAAGGTCATTCTTCTTGAAAGCAGTTCTCTCCATTTTTCGGTGCTTCAAATGTCCTAACGAACTCCTTTGCATTGACATAGGCGACGCCCCGTTTCCCAGCCAAAACCCAAATTGACAAACATTAATTAATGCGTATAATTGCAAATGCAAATATATGCAAAACTTATAAATTATCTTTAGCCTGGGTTGCAATTATGGTCTGTTTATTATTAGTAGTCTGCTTTGAACAGGTCTATATCAAAATGAAAACCTGAAAATAGCAATACTGAAAAAATCAAAGATTAAATCATACACAAGGAGCATATTCATGTGGATTACCATCAATCAACAACGAATTGAATTCCCAACACCAGCCACGATTTACGATGTGATCCATCAGGCAGGGGAGACGATAGCGAACCCTCCTCTTGGTCAACTCAAAGAATGCATCCGCAACCCGTTTTGCCCTCAGTTGGGGCTGGCTGAGTGCGACGGGCAACTGGTTACGTTACCGGCGCTCAAACGAAGGATGGCAAAAGACGGCATGACGATTGAAACTCATTCGGAGAATGTGCAGCAAACACTGGAAGCGCGGGCAAAGCTCTTGAAAGAACACCATGAATGCACATTTATCACAGAATGGCAGCGGTCTGTAGCGATAGAAGCAGAGAGCACTGGGTTCATTACGCTCGAAGCATGGGAGAATTTTTCATTTCCAATGCGCAGCTCAAGCCCTTCAATCATTCACGATCCCAATAAATGCGTGCGATGTAAAGCTTGTATTGAAGTTTGTCGAGACCAACAAGGTGTGGGCGCTCTCAGTTTTGATGAAGACAAAGGAATAATCATTGATGATGATCTTTGCGTTCGTTGCGGTCAATGCATTCATCATTGTCCAATGGGCGCCAGAGGCAGCAGCGAAAGCATCCTCGAATTTCTGGGATGTGATAAATGTCCATTTTCAGATCCGATTGGCGCCATGCACGAAGTAGATGACACCGAAAACGTCAGAAGCTTGCTTAATGATAAAGAAATGTATTGTGTGGCGCAGTTCGCTCCGTCTATTCGAGCCAGCCTGGGCGAGGAATTTAACATTCCCGATGGCGACCTGGTTACCGGTAAAATCTATGCAGCCTTACGGAAATTGGGTTTCAAAAAAGTGTGGGACACTAATTTCGCCGCCGATTTGACCATTATGGAAGAAGGGAATGAATTAATTCAGCGCATCCAGACTGGAGGCGTCCTGCCACAATTCACATCATGTTGCCCGGGGTGGATCCGTTTTGCTGAAACCTTCTACCCTGATCTATTGCTCCATATTTCCTCCGCCAAAAGCCCGCAGCAAATGTTCGCTGCCATTGCAAAAACATTTGGAGCAAAATCGTTGGGCATTGATCCTGTCTCTATGTGCGTGATCTCGATCATGCCTTGTACGGCGAAAAAATACGAGCAAACTCGACCAGAAATGGCGCATGCGAATGAGTATTGGGAAGAAAGCCAGCCTCAGCCCAACCAAAGTTCTTATCCGGACAATGATATTGTTCTCACCACACGCGAACTGGCTCGTTTGCTAAAAATGGCGAATATCGATCTGGCGGAAATGCCGGACGAAGAAGCTGATAGCATGCTTGGCAGTTATACCGGCGCCGCGCCGATATTCGGTCGCACCGGCGGCGTAATGGAAGCAGCACTTCGTACTGCCATTACTATCCTTACCGGGCGCCCCCCCAAGCCCCTGGAATTTTCCACCCTTGAAAGCCTTGAAGGAATAAAAAAGGCGTCATTACAGCTTGGGAATAAAACTTTGAAAGTGGCAGTAGCACATGGTTTGTATAACGTTCGCACAGTGTGCGAATCTGTGCAGTCGGGGGGTGAGTTCTCTGAATATCATTTCATTGAGTTTATGTGCTGTCCTGGCGGTTGTATCGGCGGAGGCGGGCAGCCTATCCCTACGAATAATGCGACCCGCGCAGGGCGTACAAAGGGATTGAACACCGATGACCGCCAAAAGAGTAAAATTCGAATGAGTCACGAAAACCCGGAAATCAAGGCGTTATATTCTGAGTTTCTAAAAGAACCTCTAAGTTCTCTATCGCATCACCTGCTGCATACCACATATGTAAATCGAATGAAAAATTGAAATTTTTCTCAACTATATATAATACAGTATGCATCAATTACGGTCGATGCGTCAACTTCTTTACTGCCGGCAACTTATAGGCGGTCGATTGAACGGAAGATATTTGGAAAGCCATCGACGAATCGAAGAAGCTCGTAATTATCCGGCTTGAACCTGCGTTTTGCGGTGCTATTGGAGAGTGCTTAGGTATAGATGCTGGGCAAGCATTTCTCTTTGTATGAATTATGCATAACGCGTATGCCAAAAGTATTCATGAGAAGTTATAAGAATATATATCAATTGAATAAGCCTTGACAGATCACCAGGATACATCGAAAGAAAAAAGACGAGGCGAATTTCTATGTCCCTAAACAACAAAGTAATTACAAAATTCGTTTTATTTTTCATGGCATTAGCAATTGTTGGATGTTCTTCACTTGTAAATACAACCCAAACTGAACAACCTGCTTTACCTAAAGTAACCGAAGTGAATTTAATTAATCCATTAGGACCTGCCGTCATTCCGGTGGCGGGCATTGCCAGTCAAAACATTCAGGGGGATATCACCATTAACATCCAATATTGGAAAACAGTCGATGAAGCCATTGGTCTTTTATCGGGAGATCAGGTGGATTTCGCGGTTCTGCCCGTGACCACTGGTGTCAATATGGCAGCTTCCGGCATCGATATTGTCTTAGTAGGCGTTCATGAATGGAAGGTTTTTTACCTGGTCGCTGCCGATTCAGTAGATTTCACCGGCTGGGATTCTCTGGTGGGTAAAACCGTCTACAGTCCCGAAGCCAAAGGACAAACCGTGGATGTTCTCACTCGTTTTGCGCTTCTCCAGGAGGGTATACAGCCGGATGAGGATGTGATTTTTGCTTATGCCCCGCCCCAGGAAATCGTGGCGCTGTTCAAAGAGGGAAAGATCGATTTTGCAGCCCTGCCCGAACCTTATGTTACCCTTGCTTTGGCGTCTGGCAGCGGTGAAATGGTTTTGGATTATCAAGACTACTGGTTGGAAGTTAGCGCTGCAAAGAACGGTATTCCCATTGCCGGCTTGTTTGTTAGGCGAGATTTTTTTAGTGCTCACCCAAATGAAACGCAAATTATATGCCAAACCATTTCCGAATCCACGAGTTGGGCAAATGAAAACACAGCCGCCGCTGTAGAATCCAGCGCAGAAATCTTGCCCATCCCTGCTGCGGTTATGCAAACCGCTTTGCAGCGTATAAAATTTGACTATAAGCCAGCCTCGGAAATCATGAAAAATGTGATTGATTTCCTGGAAACCATGCAAGAAACCTATCCGGAAGGTATAAAAGAGATTCCTGATGAAAGTTTCTTTGCCAGGTAAGCAATCCCCATTTTTTAAGGGGGAGATAAATAGTCTATCTTCGAAAACCTGGCGAATCGTCAAGTGCCGCACTAAAGCATTTCTAAATGCGCTTCAAATTGCAGTGGGAATCACTTTGGTTATCCTCATCTGGCAGGGACTGGCGCTTACCGTCAATAAAAATATTATTCCACCGCCATGGGAAACGCTCCGCCTTTTTTGGGTCGAAATGTTTTCTGCGAATATCCTCTTTGCTACCTGGCAAACTTTCTCGAAAGTTGTTCTGGCTTTACTGTTCACCATGATCGTGGGCATCCTCCTGGGCTTATTACTGGGATTATCTGACTCACTGTATGAAATTTGCCGCCCAATCATTATGTTGATCCAGGCGGTGCCGGTCATTTCGTGGCTTTCTCTGGTCATATTTGCCTGGGGAATCGGTTGGAAAGGCCCGGTTTATATCGCTTCTATATCACTTTTGCCGATTTCGATCCTTACCACAGTCTCTGGTGTGCGTAACCTGGATAAGAATCTCCTGGAAATGGCGCGGGTATATCGTGTAACTCGTCAAAAAATCCTCAAAGATATATACATAGGTACTCTCATGCCCTTTATCGTCGCCATACTGGATGTAAGTATTGGTCAGGCATGGAAGGTCATTCTGGTTACCGAATATCTTTGCGGTGGAAAAGGATTGGGTGTTGAGATATTAATGGCGCGCATGAATATCGATTTTCCGAGAGTCTGGGCAGTGACACTCATTGCGGTTTCTTTGGGCATCATAATGGAAAAAAGCGTGAAGTTTGTATTATGGAAAATATCCCGTCGATGGATGTTTGTTTAAAGGTACAAGGATTAAATAAATCATTCGGAGCTTTACCCGTGCTGAAAGATTGGGATATTGAATTGGGGAAAGGAGAACGATTGGTGATTTTAGGCCCCTCCGGTTGCGGGAAGACGACTTTTCTTCGAATTCTCTCCGGTTTGGAAAAACCTTCCGGTGGTGTGATCGACAAAGATAATTTAAAGATCGGTTTTGTTTTCCAGGAAGCCAGGCTGATACCCTGGCGTAATGTAGAACATAATATAAAATTTGTTGATGGGCAAAGGGATATGAAGGAGATACTCACCCGGCTTAAGCTTACTGGGTTTGAGCATTATTTACCTTTTCAATTAAGTGGTGGTATGCGGCAAAGGGTCAATCTGGCGCGTGCGCTGATCATACAACCTGACCTTTTGATCCTGGATGAAGCTTTTGCTTCTCTGGATCTTAAAATCAAAATGGAAATCATAGAAGACATCCACCAGTTGTGGCTGGATGAGCATTTTTCAATCATTTCTGTAACCCATGATCTGAAAGAAGCGGTGCTCCTAGCGGATAAAATCGTGATATCCACTGCCCGCCCATCCAGGTTAAAAAGGATGATCCCTGTGCCGCCTGAGATTGGACGAAAAATTGGGTCATCGGTTTTTCTCAAAATGGAATCTGATTTAGTAAAAATGATATGCGAAGATTAAAATTCATTCGTTTTGCTAAAATGAGAGAGAAATTTATATAAGCAGGTGAATTCTCAAACGCGGAGGATTGAATAATTGCTTAAAAAACAATTCTCTCGATTGCTTCCTCAATAAAATTGCACTATACTAATAGCTGCGTTGTAAGCATGAAGGTTAAGGGATTTCAGGAGAGGATAGTACGCCATGTCAACCGTCGAACAAAACGAATCCGCGCCGCGGCATCGATCTTTACAACTAAGGAAATTCAGATTGGGTGGATATTTGCTGATCGACACATGCATATTGTGAAGATTTCGTTGTGCCTCAATAATCTTGACCCCTTATAGTAAAGGAAGGTTATCATGACCACACACCAAACCATTATCATTGGCGCCGGTATCGCCGGATTGACGGCTGCCTATCAACTGAAAAAAGCCGGTATCCAAACCCTGGTGCTGGATGAAAACGACTACGTCGGCGGGCGGATGTTCACTATCGATTGGGAGGGCTTCCGCGTGGATGGCGGCGCAAAATTCGTCACCACCTCCGATCGATTCTTGTTGGGGATAGTGCGCGAATTGGGGCTGGAAAATGAGTTGGTCAAATCTGAAGAAGGGCTGACCACGACTATCTACCGGGATGGCAAGTTGCACACTGCCAATTTTTTATCCATTCCATCCTACCTGGGCTGGAGCGGCGTTTCGTTGAAGGCGCGGCTCGCTATGCTGAAATTGATACCCCATTTCCTGGGTGTGGCTTCGCTGAAAAATCCCTATCATCTGGAACAGGCGCCGGGTCCCGATGATGATGTCACCTTTGAGCAATTCTTTAAATCCCGCATCAGCGAAGAGATGTTCGAATGGTGGGCGATCCCCATGTTCGAGACCATGTGTTCCTATCATGGATACGATGTATCCCGCAAGGCTTTCCTGGCATTGATGGTAAGCTATCTCAACGCCGATTCGGTAACGTTCAAAACAGGCATCGGGGCGCTTCCGGAGGCGCTGGCAAAACAGGTAACTGTTGAACTACAAGCCAAAGTAACTCATATAGACCTGCAAAAAGATGGCAGCGGTGCCACTGTAACCTATATGAAGGACGGCGCTACTCATTCTGCCTCCGCCAATAGCATTATCGTAGCAATTCCTGGCACGCATGTCCTTGAATTATTGAGTGATCCACGCCCGGCATGGCAGCGCTTCTTTCCTAAAGTTAATTATGCCCCTGGCGCCCTTCAATATCATATCTGCGAGACTGATTTCCAGCCTTCGGTCATTGGCACCTTTGTTCCTAGAATATTAAAACAACCCATCAGTGCGATGGGATTTGAATTCTATAAAGACGGGCGCTGGCTCATGCTCACCGATCCTAGTGTTTCGCTCTATCCCACCAATGAACCGGATGAAGCATTGATCGCCCGAGCCGTCACGGTGATGGTTGATATCTTTCCGCAATTAAAGGATACTTTTAAAGCGCACAAGATTTTTCATTGGGAAGGCAAAGTGCCAACCTTCCGCCCCGGTTATCTGCAGGCGCTAAGTGATTTTTGGGCGGATACGCAGGAAGGTCCTGTTTATTTTTGCGGCGACTATTTTGCTGGTCCCAGCACCGGCGGGGCATTGTATTCCGGTAAATCAGCCGCAGAGAGGCTGTTAGAATCCTGATGAACAAAAAAGATCTGTAGATGGGATTGGTGATCCCATCTACAGAAAGCAACATCCCCTCTGGCATCGAGGGGATGTCTTTCCTTTATCCTCCCAAATTGGGCAAATTTAGGGGGATTGAGGATAAGAATGAAGCGACAAGCGCTCCCCACTTATCGCTTCTGACAAAGCGTTTACATTTCGACCATCCCATAGGGAAAGTCGAATTCCGGCATCAATGCCAGGTAAGGGTCGGGATCGAATGCCTCCGGTCCTACCACGCCTTTACCCTGCCAGATACCTTTTGCTAATAATTCCATAGCGATCACAGGTCCAATGCCGGTTTGCAATGAGACCGCCTGAATGCCGTAATTTTTCATAGACTCCTGGTTATCGGTGGTTTGGTAAAGATAAACTCGCCGGGGTTTACCATCTTTCCATCCGGTTACAAAGGTGCCCACACAGGTTTTCCCGGTCATCAACGGCCCCATCTTGGCGGGGTCAGGCAGCAACGCTGCCATCATATCGATCGGCGCCACTTGTACACCTTTAACATCTACGGGCTGATAAGAATGCAATCCCAGCAATTTTATCACATTCATCACGTTGGTAAATACGTCGCCTAAGGCATATTTAAAGGTCACTTTTCGGCATTTAACCCAGCGAGGCACCAGCACCACCTCATCGTGCTCTACATTGACGACTTCCAGAGGACCAATCCCTTCGGGGAAGGGGAATACTTCGGGATCAGAGAACGGCGCCACATCATACCAGCCTTTGTCTTTTTCCCATACCAGAGCCGGGTCGGTGCACTCTTCGATGGCGTCATAGATCGAAAAGGTAGGGGCAAATGGATACCCTTCGATTTCCATGGCTGCGCCGTCGCGGATGCCCACTTCATCGATCTCGTCGAAAAGGTGTTTTTCGGCATATTTAGCGAAGACATCGGATACCCCGGGATCCATGCCCATGCCAATAATTGCTAACAAGCCTTTTTGCGCCCATTTATCAGAGCGGTCGAGCAGGTATTTGCCCATATTGGCGCCTAACTCTCCTAAAGCCATATCCATGTATTGGCAGCCTACTTCATATGCGGCATCGAATATAAAATCATTCACATTGCAATTGACCGCGCTCATGATCAAATCGACGTGATATTTTTTCCCCAATGCCGCCATTTCGGCGGTATCTCTGGCATCCACTTTTTCGATTGGGAATTTTTGTGGGTCTCTAAGTTTTTTCTGTACTTCGCGCGCCCTGTCGAGATTAAAATCAGCCAAAACCATTTGCTCCAACCAGGGTCGTCTTGCCGCCACCAGGGCAATTGCCTCGCCCACACTGCCTGTTCCAATGAGTAATACCTTCATGCTGTGTATCCTTTATAGTTAGATGTAGCTTTCTTTGAGTATTTTCAGGTTAATGAATGTTTCGGTATCTCTTATGCCTTCAATTTGATAAAGTTTCTCGGTGAGAAATCGAAGCAATTCTGCTTGATCGCGGCATATCACCTCCACTAGAATATCAAAACGGCCACTGGTGAGTACGACATAAACCACTTCTTCCAGGGCAGTGATCTTTTCGGCGATGGCCATCATTTGGCTTCCATCACACCGGACGCCGATCATAGCCATCGCTTTATAACCGACGTTTACAGGATTGGTGATCGCCATGACCTTGAGTGTACCGTTTTCAACCATGTGGTTGTAACGCATGCGGATCATGCCGGGCGAGACATTGAGTTGCTGGGCAATTTGTGAGAATGCCGTACGGCCATCTTCACGCAAGGCGGTGATGATCTTCCGATCGATTTCATCCAGATGTTCTGCAACGAGTAGATTGTATTGGTATTCCACAGGCGTATTATATGCTAAAAAAGTAAAATTATCAATGAAATATTGCTTAATTGTTATTATATTTATGTGATTATGCCTTATGGTTATGTGTTCTGAATGACTAAAAATATTCATGGTATATTGACTCCGCTGTGGAATATTTATATAATGATTTCAACTTAGCAAGACACTTACGAATCCATTCCAAATTAATAAGAACCATAATTCATAGCATCGAATAAAAAGTGTCATGCAGGAATTCGCATTTCCTTTAAGGGAGGAGGATAATGATTTATTATCATTCACAAGGTTTCGGTTATTGTCAGGAGGTTGAAATGTATACTCACCGATCTTCCCGCATTATTACCGTTTTGCTAATAAGCCTGGCATTAACCGGATTGATGATCTCCTTTCTTTTTATCAAGATATCTAAAGCTGCCGATGAAACTTTTTGGGTCAATAGCGCTGGCGATAGTGCGGATGTCACTGCTGGGGATTGCATCTGTGCCACATCCGGCGATTTTTGTACCCTGCGGGCAGCTATCGAAGAAGCCAATATATGCAGCGGTGGGCAAACCATCCGATTTGATTCCGGGATTACGATGACCATATCCCCAGCCACCCCTTTACCAGCTATTGTTGACGATTACACGGTCATCGATGGCAGCGACATGTGGTATGACTGGAGCGATACCATGGTGCCCGGCGTGATGATCGATGGCGCCTCATTAGCAGCCAATGGATTGGAGATCAAAGCCTCACACTGCGTGATTTATGGCTTAGAAATTGTGAATTTTGGTTATAGCGGTGTGTATGTCTCTGATACAGCAGAGGATAATCACATTGGCGGAGGAGGAACTTACCAGCGCAATGTGATCACAAAAAATGGTCATAATGGCGTGTTGATCACTGGCGCAAACGCCAAGAGCAATGTCGTTTCAAGCAATTATGTGGGCACCAATGCTAAAGGGTATTATGAGTTAAATGGCGGAAACGGGCATCACGGCGTCAGCGTGTGGTATGGGGAAGGTAATGTCATCACCGGTAATTTGATCGCATATAACAAATGGAGCGGCGCCACCATGGACGCAGTCGATTCCGGGTCAGTCACGGATAACCATATCGGGATGGATATAGCGGGAGGTTCTCTGCCCAATACCTATTATGGTGTACACATCGGCAATGGCGCCAAGCCACAGGTAACCAATAACCATATTGCCTTCAATAAACGAGGGATTCTTGTCGAAGGCGGCAGCCAGGCTGTTATGGAAGGCAATGATATATATGATAATGATGCGAACAGCCTGGGAACACCGGTGGGTGGGGGTGTGTTAATAACCGGCGCCGGTTCGCGAGCTGAAATTTATGAAAATAATATCCATGACAATGCAGCCATATTTGGGGGTGGTGTGGCAATCGAAAATGGCGCCGATAGCGTAATAACCGAGAATAACATTCAAGAAAATGAAGCGGTACGATATACTACCGGCTATTTGGGCGGCGCGGGTATTTATGCCAATGCTTCCACGGTCACCGTTACGTTGAACACGATCATTAGCAACACCGTGACCGGAGAAAATGGCTCAACCATTAGAGGTTACGCCGATGGGGGTGGGATATTGTTCGAAAATGCCACTTCTGGTCTGGTAACCGATAATGAGATACGCGGCAATACTGCAACTGGTTATACAGGAAATAGTGGGGGCGTGGGTGTGATCAACAGTCCCGATATTCAGATGTTCCGTAATGTTATTGTCAACAACGCTATCAGCGGCACGGAGTGTGGAGGAAGCGGTATTGGCATCTTCCAAACGGATACCACTCCCGGAGTCAGGATCGATGCAAACCGGATTGAAAACAATATAGGCAGCAATTCCGGGGCAATTTGGCTGCTCTATAGCGATTACGTAACCCTGACCAATAACTTGATCGTCAATAACATCGATACAGGTCTGTCGATATATAATTGCGGGAATCATATCCAATCCAATTTCAATACCATTAGCATGAATGACGATTCCGGCATTGTCATAAATGATGCCCATTTGTATTTATACAACACACTCGTCATATCAAACACCGGATATGGTATAGAGAAGATAGGTGCAACGTGGAGTATGGCTTTAACACGCAATGATGTGTGGGGTAATAGTTTGGGCGCCAGCAGCCCCAGCGCCTCATTTTATCTGGAAGTCGATCCATTATTCTTTGGCCAGGGCTTTGGCGCCTTTGCCTTGCGTCCCGGTTCACCTTGCATCGATGTGGGTGATTATGGACATCCCGAATCCAACTCATACAATAATATTCCCCGTCCGGTTGGGGTTGGTTATGATATTGGCGCCTATGAAATGCCCGTACCCACCTATTTGCCGGTGTTATTGCGGTAATAGTAAAAAGATATATAATTAATGTTGAGGTGAAACTTGTTAGAGCACATTTCTGTAAATCCAAATATTCATTTTGGTAAACCTTGCATTGCAGGAACACGCATTCCAGTGCAAAATGTTTTAGAATTGCTGGATGAGGGGCATACTTTTGAGAAAATCATCGCAGATTATTATCCTGCAATCACAGTAGACGATATACGCGCTTGCCTCCAATATGCAATAGCGCTTGTAGCTGCTGAAGACATTCATCTTGCCTCGTCAACGGCATGAAATTATTGCTCGATCAGGATGTTTACTTAGTTACCCAACATTTCCTTATCGGTTTGGGGCATGATGTAGTAAACGCTGCTCAACTCGGTCTTTCGCAAGCAGAAGATGAAATTTTGATATTAATAGCCCAAGATCAAGGGAGGATATTCATCACGTGTGATAAAGATTTTGGCAACCTTGTTTTTGTGAAGGCAATAGGGAAAGGCGTTTTATTTCTCCGTATGGTTTCATCCACTCAAGATTTTGTTCATAAGGAATTAGCAAAAGTATTAAATCAGTACCCGGAACAAGAACTTTCCAATTCATTTGTGGTAATTGATAAGAATGGTCATCGAATTCGTAAAATTTTCAAACGATAAACTGACTTTGGGAGATTATTATTATGCCCATCCACCCACTCGTCACTCAACTCCGTTTTGCCCGCAGCGAATTAGTGCGCTGTCTGGAGGGCTTGAATGAAGCCGATGCCACCCGACAGATACTGCCCATGAATTCCATAAGCTGGATGGTGGGGCATCTGGCAAACCAGGAGACCCGTTATTGGGTGAGACTGGCGCAGGGGATATCCTTATACCCGGAATTGAACGACCGCGTGGGTTATGGAAAACCCCCCAGTACACCATTACTCAAAGAGATGTGGGAACTTTGGAGGGAAATCACTGCTGCGGCAGATGTTTACCTGGATACAGTCACGCCAGAAATCTTGCTCACCCATTTCAATTTCAATGGCAAGCCGCTAGACGAGAGTGTGGGTACGATGCTGATGCGTAATATCTACCACTATTGGTACCACATTGGAGAAGCCTCTGCTGTCCGTCAGATGATGTGGCATCAGAATTTACCGGAATTCGTAGGGGATATGAGCCTGGCAACCTACCAAAAAGAACGTTCCAACGTTTAAGTGTTATAACGTTGGAACGTTAAAACCGCTATCGAATAATACACGGCATATTGGCTTTACAGCAACAGCCATCTTCTCCTGGAAGGGCAGCCGGAGCGAGTTGATATTCGCCGCCGCTCATCACCGCGCTGCTCTCCGATGAGGCAGCAGTCAGAACGTAATTGCCACCGGTCAAAGTAGTCGATTCCGCCTGCACCGGGGCAATCCCGCCTGCCAGCAGCGCCAGGGCTGCCAGCAGCAGAACGCTGAAGATGATGATGTGTTTTTTCATCACCGCCTCCTATTGGAACGCAATCAGCACGGCGATAGTTCCTGTGCCCGAATCCAGGCTTTCCAGGGCTTTACCGATCACAGTGCCCACTTTAGGATCGTGGCTGACCATGGCATAACCGGGGTTGGACGAAGCCACCAGCAGGTCACCTGGATTAATAGCGCCAAAGGAAGCATCCACTTTGATCATCTTGTAGGCGCCCAGGGTGACCACGGTGAGATATTCACCGGGTTGAATAGCTTCTTCCTCGATGACGCTTTCAATTTTTGTCTCCCCTTCACCATTGATCTGAACTGACTTTGGAGCAGGTGTAAAGTGCTGGTCAACCACACCAACGATGGCGTTACAATCGCTTTGTGTAGCGCGGCGCACTTTGATCACCGGGATTTCACCCAGCACTGCTTCTCCGGCGCCGCTGATTACCACCACGTCGCCTGCCTCCAGCGCGACCGTATCATCATTTTGGGCAACATCAACAACAAAACCCGATTTACCGCCACTGAATGTAGCATAACCAGTTACCCACATATCATCATATACATAAAGATCGTCTGTCGTTCGCATATCTCCCTGGGCGTACACTGCGTAATTGTCGTCGGAATTGGTGCCACCATCCACACCTAATACCCCACGGCCTAATGCGCTGGCACCATACACGCCAGCAATAGTAGCTGCCCCGGGGAGGGTGGTGCTGGTGGCGGTTCCGTATACACCATGGTTGGCATTGCCTTCGAAATAGCCACCCATATCCGGTCCTTCAGCATACAAGCCACGGTAAGTACCACTATAGAAAGTGCCTCCATAACCATTTTCACTATACCCATAAACTGCCGGCCCACCATTACCCGTGGCGACGTTTGCAACATTAGCTGCAAATACAGCAGCATAGTTATATGCTGTCGAGCTGCTATAGGCGCGTAAACCATCGCCGGTGCTGGTATTTTCAATAAGCAATCCATATTCTGAATTACTCCCAGAAAATCCATCTGTAAAATGGTTGTGGGGGCAGGATAAAGCATCCGTGCTTTGCGGAGATAATGAGATCGATTGTAGGGGGGACAGGTCGGTGAAGGATGCTTCTGCTGATCCGCGCAGCGAAACCGCCAGCCAATAGCGTGCGTCTTTTTCATCCAACAAAGAGGCGGGTATAGGTGTTACCGTCCCCAGCTCTACGTTTACCTTACCGCCGCTCACCTTGACATTGCTTTGCTGCTCCGACCATAACAGATCGCCCCCCTCCTTAGCATCGTAAAGCTCAAAGGTAAAGGCATACACGCCGTCTTTTGCTGCTTTACCTGTGGCATCACTTAATGTCCAAGAATAGGGCACGCGGATACCCTCCGCGTCAGCCAGGCTGCTGGCTTGAGCAATACTCTGACGGCTGCCGACCATTGCCGCGCCGATCAACAAAGCGAACAGAACTAATATGGTGACGATTTTTTTGAATTCCATGTTTTCCTCCAATAAAATTTTTTATTGAGCTCGAATATTAGTTTGCTAAATATCTGAATCAAAATGAATTCCATCTCACCTCCCCGGCATTAATTTGTTAATTTGTCTGTATTATTTTTACTCTTTCCCAACCAATGAAAATAAAGAGATGCTGCATATAACTGAATTAAAAATTAAAACAAACAACCGAAGATTTGCCATCTACGATACGAGTGTTTAACAGTGTAGATCAACAATCATACAAATAGGACGAAAATTCCCTGGGACTCCAAGTTGATACTATTTAATTATGACCATATGCGTTAGGTGGAAAAAATCCAAAGCCAGCCTGCATTATACTCCAATCGTTACATAATTAACAATAACGTATTAACATATATTAACAGAACAAAGTTCCAACATTAAACACACCCAGTCCCCCAGTTGTTTTTTACTTGCCAAAGACAACCCGTGCTTCTCCCCAGCCGCCAGCACCTGGTCGGTTTGTTCTGCCAGGATGCCGGAAAGGATCAGTTTACCATCCGGTTCCATTAGCTCCCGCAAACCAACTTCGAAAAGCTGCACGATCACAGGCGCCAGAATATTGGCGACCACCAGCGGGGCTGTTTTCAGTGAAAACTTCCCCTGGCGGATTTCAACCACCGAACCCACCCCCAGTTCAAGGCCATCTTCAATTTCATTTCCGAGTGCATTTCCCCAGGCGGCTGTGATCGCCTGCTCGTCGATATCGACACCCAAAGCGTGCACTGCTCCCAGTTTGAGCGCCGCAATGGATAAGATACCCGAACCGCAGCCGATGTCGATGATGTTTAGTGGACCTCTCTCATCTCCCCAGCCCCCTTCTCTCCCCGAAACGGAGAGAGAAAAGGAAGAGGAATCGCCCCCCTTCCCGCCCCGGGAAGGGGGGTTGGGGGGGATATATCTCACAATCTCTTCAATCATTTCCAGACATAATTGCGTGGTGGGATGCGTACCCGTGCCAAACGCCATCCCTGGATCGATGCGGATGGGAATACGCTCCGGCAGCGGGTTTTCCATCCATGCCGGTACGATCACCAATCGCTGACCGACCGCGATTGGCTGGTAGTGTTCTTTCCAACTTTGCGACCAGTCGGTTTGCGCGATTTGTTGATAGTGAGCAGCAGGCAGAGGCTGGATACGTCCCAAATACCATAAGTTCTCTTCCAGCTTTTGGCGCATTTCTTCAATTTGCTCGTTCACCGGCAGGAAAGCAGCTACGCGTAATGGTCCTACTACGGTTCCTTCCGGTGAACCGCCAGGATCGATGCGGGTGCTTTCGATGACCACGCCCTCCGGGGCAAAACGCGCCAGCACTTCTGCCACCGCTTCCGCCAGCTCGCCGTCTACCGTTAATGAAACTTCCAGCCATTCATTGGTCATTTGATGTTATCCAAAAAGCCCTCACCCTTGCACCCCTCTCCCAATTTTAGGAGAGGGTACGGGGGTGAGGGCTTAATAAAAAAAAACTCTTACCCCCCCAATGCATCCTTAAGCCAATCGATAAAGCTTCGTTCGACGGGATGCACTTCACTGCCCAGGCTTTTAGCCAGTTGTTCAAATAACTCGCGCTGCTCGGTGTTCAGCCTAACGGGCACTTCAACATTAAGCAGCACTAATTGGTCTCCCCTGCCATTACTGCGCAAGTAAGGTACCCCTTTTCCCCGCAGACGTAGTACTTTACCGGGTTGAGAACCAGCCGGGATCTTCAACGTCGCCGGACCGTCTATCGTGGGAATTTGCACTTCGGCGCCCAGCGCAGCTTGAGCTACGTTGATCGTAAGGTTGAGCAAGATGTCATTGTCACGACGCTTGAAGTATTCGTGGGGTTTGACATTAAGCACAATATACAGGTTGCCATGCGGACCGCCGTTCATGCCTGGCTGCCCTTCGCCAGCCAGACGAATTTGTGTGCCGCTGTCCACCCCACCCGGCACGGTGACCACTTTACGGCGCATCTTTCGTTCTACGCCGCGCCCCTGGCAGGTATGGCAAGGGGTAGAAATGGTTTCACCCTGACCACCGCAGGTAGGGCAGGTGGTGACCTGTACCATGGAACCCAATAAGGTTTGTCGCACTTGGCGTACTTCACCAGTGCCGTTACAGGCGCTGCAGCGAGTGCGGGAGGTGCCCGGTTCGGCGCCGGAACCGTTGCAGGTACTGCACACTTCATCCCGGTTGATATCGATTTCTTTTTCGACGCCAAATACGGCTTCTTCGAAGGTCAGGTCGAGACGGTGTTGTAAGTCGGCGCCCCGGCGGGGTGTATTACGCGCCCTCCGCGAACTTCTGCCAAAACTGCCAAAACCAAAGAAATCGAAGATGTCCGAAAGGTCGGAAAAATCGACGCTAAAATCGGGCATTCCCGTGGCGCCGCGTACACCAGCATGACCAAAACGATCATAAGCTGCCCGTTTATCTGCATCCGAAAGGACTGCATATGCTTCATTCAACTCTTTGAATTTCTCTTCTGCGTCTGCGTCTTTATTCACGTCCGGGTGAAACTGACGCGCTTTCTGCCGGAAAGCGGTTTTAAGGTCGTCATTGCTGGCGTTACGTCCTACACCGAGGACTTCATAGTAATCACGTTGAGTCATAAGTCGAAAAATGTCCCATAAACATTTACTCCAATCCCTCCCCCAATTCGGGGGAGGGATTGGGGGTGGGGGTAATCATCAAACGTTCCTGAACTCTCCATCCACCACATCTTCGCCCGAATCGTCACCGGGGGGCGGGCTACCCGCGTCGGGCTCTTGTCCTTCGGCGGCTGCTTCAGGTTCTGGAGTTGCCTGCTGCTGTTGATATGCGGCAGCGCCAATTTCCTGGATAATCTGGTTGAGCGCTTCGGTTTCGCTTCGGATATTCTCGACATCATCCGTTGCCATAGCCTGGCGTACTTTAGCGGTTTGTTCTTCAACCCTGGTCTTCATATCGGCGGGCACTTTATCACCCAGGTCTTTGAGCACTTTTTCGCCGGTATAGGCCGCGTTATCGGCGGTATTGCGCGCTTCCACCAGTTCTTTATGGCGGCGATCTTCCTCAGCGTGCGCTTCGGCTTCTTTGCGCATGCGCTCGACTTCACTCTCATTCAAGCCGGATGAAGCGGTAATGGTGATGTTTTGGGATCGCCCGGTTGCTTTATCCTGGGCAGTCACTTTGAGGATGCCATTGGCGTCGATATCGAAGGTCACTTCGATTTGGGGAACGCCACGCGGAGCGGGTGGGATGCCATCCAAGATAAATTTTCCCAAAGACTTGTTATCCGTCGCCATGGGGCGTTCACCCTGTAGCACATGGATTTCTACCTGCGATTGTCCGTCGCTGGCGGTGGAAAAAACCTGGCTCTTGCGAGTGGGGATGGTGGTGTTGCGATCGATCATACCGCTGGAAACACCGCCCAATGTCTCCACCGAGAGGGTGAGAGGCGTAACATCGAGTAAAAGAATGTCTTTTACTTCACCACCCAATACACCAGCCTGGATAGCAGCGCCAACAGCCACGACTTCATCGGGATTGACGCCTTTATGCGGGTCTTTATTGAATTGCTTGCGCACGGCTTCTACCACTGCGGGCATGCGCGTCATGCCGCCAACCATCACGATCTCATTGATCTTGCTCTGGTCGAAGGCAGCATCCTTTAACGCCTGGCGCACCGGACCCAAACTGCGTTCGATCAGATCGCCGGTCAATTGTTCCAGCTTAGAGCGGGTGAGGGTCATGACCAGGTGTTTAGGACCACTGGCATCGGCGGTGACATAAGGAAGGTTGATCTCGGTTTGCATCATGCTAGAAAGTTCGATCTTGGCTTTTTCAGCGGCTTCTTTTAAACGTTGCAGCGCCTGGCGGTCGCTGCGCAGGTCGATGCCATTTTCACGCTTGAATTCGTCCGCCAGATAATCGATCACCCGTTGGTCGAAATCATCGCCACCCAGGAAGGTATCGCCGTTGGTGGCATGCACCTGGAAAACGCCTTCACCTACATCCAGGATGGAAATATCGAAGGTGCCTCCGCCAAGGTCATATACAGCGATGACTTCGTCCTTTTTCTTATCCAATCCATAAGCTAAAGAAGAAGCGGTAGGTTCGTTGATGATGCGCAGCACTTCCAAACCGGCAATTTTACCGGCATCTTTGGTGGCGTTGCGTTGCGCATCGTTAAAATACGCCGGCACTGTGATCACGGCCTGAGTGACTGTCTCACCCAGGTAAGCTTCAGCGTCTGCTTTAAGTTTGGCGAGGATCATGGCAGAAATTTCAGGAGGCGAATATTCTTTGCCATCCAATACCACGCGCACATCGCCGTTGGGCGCTTTAGCGACTTTATAAGGAACGCGGGAGAGGGCGCGTTGCACCTCGGGGTCGTCATATTTTCGCCCCATGAAGCGCTTGATAGAAAAGATGGTATTTTCGGGGTTTACCACTGCTTGGTTACGCGCCACACGCCCGGTAAGCCGTTCGTGATTTTTGTTAACCGCCACCACCGATGGCACCAGGCGTTCGCCCTCCGCGGATGGGATAACGACCGGTTCGCCGCCTTCCATCACTGCCACGACAGAGTTTGTTGTTCCTAGATCAATTCCAATGATCTTGCCCATAGATAATTCCTCCAAAAAGTAAAATTATTTAGCCACCCGTACAGACGCTGGGCGTAATATCTGGTCACCCATCAGGTAACCTTGTTTAACCACCTCAATGATCTGACCGCTATCTACGGTGTTGCAATCTTCGTGCGAGATGGCTTCATGCATGTTAGGGTCAAACAGCTGTCCCTGGGCGTCCATGATCTTCACGCCTTCCGCTTCCAGGGCCGCTACAAATTTTCGATAAATCAGATCGATCCCCGCCGCCCATTCAGCGCCTTCTTTGCTGTCAGGGCAATTTTTAAGGGCGCGTTCCAAGTCATCCATAATGTCCAGGTAACGTTTTATGACATTTCCGACCGCGTTCTGATACATTTGCTGTTTTTCACGCTCGATACGCTTTTTATAATTGGAAAACTCCGCCTGCGATCGCTGCCACCCGTCGAGATACTCAGCAACCTTTAACTGGAGTTCCTCATTTTGGGTTTTCAAGTCTTCGTGGCTTTCTTCAGGCGCCTGGTTTTCCAATATTTCATCTTCAGGTGTCGTTGTTTTATTTTCTATTTCATCTGACATCTTTATCCGTATGCCTCCGAAAGATAAGTTTGTTGTTATTCAGCATGCAAATCCACCACCAGGTCGCTTAACAAGCCGGCGACAAAACGCACGGTGGAAATGGATCGTCCATACGCCATGCGGATAGGACCCAAGACCCCCACGGTGCCGGTGACCAATCCGGGGGCTCCGTAACGCGCTAATACCATCGAACAATCGCGCAATTCTTCCCAGGTGCCTTCGCCGCCAATTAACACTTGCACGCCCCCCACACTGGCGGTGAGCACAGTTCGCGATAGCAGATCTTCTAACAGAGAACGTTCTTCCAGTATGCGCAGTGCTTTACGCGCCACATCCACCTCGGCAAATTCTGGTTCGGCCAATACTTGCGAGATGCCATCCCTATATACTTCGCCACCCAGGATATCACCAGGATGGTGTAAGTCTTCGGTTATCAGTTTGATGATATCTTGTTCCAGAGCATCCATCTGTCCGCTATAGGTTGCGATGCTGCCCAGGTCCATACCTTGAAAGTTGGCGTTAAGCTGAATGGCGGCGGCGCTCAAGCGCTCTTGCGAGACCGGTTCTGCCAGCGCCAGCATCTGCTGACGTACTTCACCGCCTCCCAATACCAGCACCATTAATACTTGTCTGCCATGGGTAGAGATTAGCTCCAGGTGTTTAAAGCGTAATTGTTCTGCACGCGGCGCAGTGACTAAAGCCGCTGCCTGAGATTGGTGCGCCAATACCGAAGCAGCCAGGCGCATCCAGCGGTCTACATCATGCCCCACCTGGTAAAACTGGTGGGCGATGGTGCGCTTGGTGTTATCGGGCAGTTCGGTATGCCCCATCAATTGGCGCACAAAATAACGGTAGCCGTCTTCGGTGGGAACACGACCGGCGGAGGTATGCGGTTGGCGTAAGTAACCCTTCTCGGTTAATGTCACCAATTCATTCCGCACCGTAGCGGAGCTGATATCCAGGTTGTAATGTTCCACAAGATGATTCGACCCGACCGGTTGGGCGGTGTCGATATAATCGCGGATCACCAGCGCCAGGACTAATTTTTGCCGTTCGCTCAGCGTACTCATTCTATTTCCTGTTTCAAATTAGCACTCTCGCATTGAGAGTGCTAAAATAATCCGTATTATGATACCACGAGGCGCAAAGAACGTCAATAAATGCTCTGTCTATCGCTGACAATTCTGATAGATTTTTAATAAAATTTTTATATTCGTGGGCTGGTAAATCAATCGGCCTGATATCGGTCAAAATTGGCGATCAGTCAATCACCCATGGTGAACATTTAGAAACTCTTTAGTTTTTTCATACACTACTATCTGATTTCGCCCTTTTTGTTTGGCAGAGTAAAGTGCCTGGTCAGCCTGATGCAGTAATTCGTCGAATGAACTCACGTTCTTACTCAAAGTGGCGACGCCGATGCTGGCGGTGATATGCTTAGTACCCTGATTAGTGATCACATCAAGGTCTCGGATCAAAGTCAGTAAACGTTCTGCGGCAATCAACGCATCTGGAATATTCGTTTCGGGCATCAATACACAGAATTCATCTCCGCCATAACGCCCAGGAATATCGATATCGCGCACCATGGTTTGCAGAAAGCCGGAAACTTTTTGCAATGTGACATCTCCAACCTGATGCCCATAGGTGTCGTTGACCAATTTAAAATGGTCGATATCGATCAGGAGTAAGGATAACGGTTTTTCATAGCGCATTGCGCGTTGGACTTCAACGGCAGCCAAAATGAAGAAATGGCGGCGATTATTGATACCGGTTAACCCATCATGGGTCGCCAGTTCGTTGACTTTCACAAACAGACGGGCATTTTCAAGGGCGATAGCAGCCATATTGGCAAAAGCCTGTAACCTCTCGGCATGTTCAGTATTGTAATAACCGACCTGTTCATGATCCAGATTGAGAAAGCCCACTGCTTTTCCCTTGACCAAAATCGGAGCGCCCAGGTAACTGCGCAATTTATCATCTTTGATTTTCCAATAATCTACCGCATGTGTATCCGGTACGATCAGCGGCTGACCGGTCTCATCCATATAGTGGTAGCTATAAACCTCGTCAATATCAAAGGAAATATTTTTAAGCCATTCGATCACGCCTGGATCGGTGTATCCTCGATAGTGCGCAACCCGCCCCACGCCATCATCATCGACCAGCACGATATTGGTCATTGTGCAGGGCAGCACGCAGTACACATTTTCCAATAACCGGTCGAGCACTTCGCTGATATCCAGAGTGCTGGTAACAGCCAGAGCCACGTCTCTAAGCGCCTCTGCCAGAATGCGGCCTTCGCGCTCCATATATTCTGCCCGTTTCAAAGATGTTACATCTTGAATTGTGATCAACCTGCCCAATTCTTCTCCATTTGGAGAAAAGATAAGACTGCCATTGATATCCAGTTCCCGGCGCTCGATATCGGAGAGAGTAATTTCGATATGGAAATCTTGACCATATTTCAATTTTTCTATGAGGGTAGGAATTGAAGCCAGGCATTCATTGGCAGGTCGACCGATGAGATGATTACGGTCGTATTTAAGCAATTTTTCAGCGGAGGCATTGACATCAACCAGACGATTATATTGATCCAGTACCAGGATGGCGTCTTTAATACCTTCAAAAAGTGTGTCGCGCACCAACGGCGTCAGATCCAGCAATCGATAATTATAAAGACTGATAAAAAGTAACAAACCGGTGAATGAGAAGGCAACAGGGGTTAAATCGATGCCTCTGATCGGTTCCCATTCGATAACATAGATAATATTTGCCAACCAGGGAGGTACAGCGCTAAAAAGCATGAGCAGCGATTGGCGGCGGTAAATTTTATGTGTTGATTTTGCCATATTGCGATACAACAAAATGGTAATTGCCAGCAGCATAGCGTAGTTATTCACCACCCCCAGCCAGTAAGCTGGCCCTCTTATAAATATATATACGTTTTCCCCTTCAAGCGCCGAGGGTATAAAATCTGTCCAGATGAGGCGATGGTATTCGTTTGTGCCTGCCAATATGATCATAATGGCAGGCGCAATCCATATCAGGACTAATTTGCGGGGGGTAATCCATTTGGATTTACCAACATAATGAATGACGAATAGCAGGAAAAGGGGGACACAGCTATATACCCCCCAATAGCTGATTTTCGTCAGGATCAATTTTTGAGATAAAACGGCATTTGCGGAGGAAAGACCGACAAAAAAACTCCATTCGGCTTCAGCTAATAGCCCTATGGCTAATAGCCTTGCCAATGGTTCTTTTCTTGTACGTAAAAGGATAACAAACAGGATAAAAGAAATGATCCCGCTTGTGATCAGCGCAAAAGAATACGGACCGAAGTGCCAGATGGTCATAACAAAAGATATTTATTAGCCAGTACTTAAATACTAAGTATATTTCAGGTCTTACCGCGCCGCAAGGCAATGCACTTTACAAATTTGAAGAGTGAATAAAAAAAATCATGTGATACCCTGTGAAATTCTTGCTAATATGTATTCCATAACCGTTTCAGGTCAGTTCTCTGTGGTTTTTGCGCGGGGCATGGAAAAAAAACGGCAGCTTGCTCATAGCGCGAATTGCGCTATCAAAAATTTTTGATTACCCTGCAGTAAACCTCACATGCATCCACAATTTGACTTATTGCGCATTTTTCATTACACATATGAGCCAGTTTGCTCTCGCCCGGGCCAAAGCCAATGGTGGGTATTCCTTTTCCGATCAGGGCAACGGCGTTGGTGCTGAAATCCCAATAGTTGAATTTTTCCGGCGCGTGGCCGAATGTTTCACGATAAGCCTCGATGAACGCTTTTGTTAATGGATGATCCAAACTGATTTCCCAGGCCGGGTGTAACGGTTCATACATGATGTCCTCACCGGTCCAGGTTTTCCTGTATAACGTACCGATTTCCCAGGTGGCTTTTTTCCCGGCAATGATGCGTTCCATTTCATCCCGAATAGTTTGATTCGTTTCGCCGAGTACCATTCTGCGGTCAAGGTAGACCTGGCATTCCGATGGGACGGCATTCAATGAAGCAGCCGTACTGGAAATTTGAGACATCACCAGTGTGCCTTTTCTGCCGCTTTTTTGCATGAGTTCCCGATTGGTTTGCTCTACTCTCTGGATGATTTCAGCCATCTCATAAATCGCATTTGTGCCCATCTCGGGCGCAGAGCCATGCGCTGAAACACCTTTTGTCTTGATCACGATTTGGGCTTTCCCCTTGTGTCCGGTGGTGATGACATTAGCGGAGGGTTCGCAGATCACGGCAAAATCGGGCTTGAGTTGGCGCTCTTCGAGCAGGTGTTTGAGACCTTCCCCATCACAACACTCTTCATCCACCGTGCAGGAGACGTAAACCGTCTTCCCGGAAAGCAAGCCCTGGCTTTTAGCCATGGCTGCGGCATAAACCGAGGCAGCGGTTCCGGATTTCATATCCACAGAGCCGCGCCCATGCAGAAAGCCATCGATGATGACGCCGCTGAATGGCGGTATTTCCCATTGTTCTTCATCGGTGACATCCACCACATCGGAATGTGAATCGAAGAGGAGGCTGCGTTCACCATTACCAACGCGACCTAAAACATTGCCATAACGGTCGATTTGCACATCGTCATAACCCAGGCTTTCCATTTTCGATGCTACCAATTTCGCTGCAGGACCTTCCTGCCCCGAAAGACTATTAATTCTTACCAGATCTTGAGCAAATGCCAATAAGTCATCGGTTACATTCGAACCATTCATTATTAAATTTCGCATCTCGAATTTCTCCTTACATCCACATAGAATAATTGATTGTATTTATTGCCCTTATAGGAGACTAATCGTTCTAAACAGGGTTTTGCTCATGGGAAATGGATTATAAACACTTGATAGCTGGCTGCTTCTTACCCCCCACCGCCCATCTCCTCTCTTACTTTCTGGTAGAGCACATCTGCTTTCAATTCACTTAATGTATAACAGGGGGCTTTCAATTCTTCTGCCAATCCCTGCGCCAGCCCCTGGTCGAATGCCGGATGCTCCATATTGATCACCACACTGCGGATGTGATCGCTGGCAATTTGGGCCGCAATGCGATGCGATTCGTCCAGCGGCGGCATGCCTGACATAGCCACATTCCCTGCGCCATCGGTGAGCAGGATGATCAGCGGGTTGATATCCGGGTGCACCAGGCGCTCTTTCTGGATCACCTCGTGCGCCAATAGCAGCCCGGCGGAAAGCGGCGTTTTGCCGCCTACAGGGATATTCGCCAGAGCTATCTGCGCCAGTTGGATAGAATTGGTGGGGGGCAGCACCAGGGTGGCGCGGTCCTTTTGGAATACAGCCAGCCCCACCCGGTCACGGCGCTGATAGGCATCCGTAAGCAGAGATAGGATGGCGCCTTTGGTCGCCGTCATCCGTTCAGCGACGGCCATCGACCAGGAGGCATCCACCACGAACAGCACCAGATTGGCGGCTTTTTTAACTCGGATCTTGCGTTGATAATCGCCGGAACGCACCGCAAAAGCTACCCGTTCACGTTGTTCGAGGCGCTCTTTTTGAAAGGGCGCCGCAGCGCGCAGGGTGGCATCGAACGCCAGATCATCGACTTTACCGGGAGAGGGGCGGGCTTGAATATAGCGCCCGCGTTTGCGTTCGGTGTGGGTACGCGATCGCCGGCCGCTATGCCGGCGGGTGATACGGTCTAAAGGATTTTCGATCTTGCGGGGGGTAAAAGCGGCGCCGATCTTGACTTTCTCGCCTCCATCCCACCAGTTGGTTTTCCCGGTATCAAATATATCTTGGGGATTGGGCTCAGAAGGCAGTTCCTGGCTGGTTTCGCTTTCAGCCTCCAGCCTCACTTCTTTTTTTTTTCGACGGCTTCATCTTGTTCTGCATCGCTGGGTTTTGGTTTGCCGGCGCTTGCAGAAGCGCCTTGCAATTGTTCGATGCGCTCTTGCAGGTCTTCCATGCTGATTTCTGCTTGATGAAACGGCCCACGTTTAATGCGGTGCGGCAGCGCTAATTCAGCCGCCAGGGCAATATCCCGATCGGTGATGGCAAGCCGCCCTTCGAAAGCGGCATGGGCGCGGGCGGTTTTTAGGATTACCAGGTCGGAGCGGTGACCATCTACGTGCATGTCGGCGCTCAAAGCGGCAATGGAGAGCATGTTGCGGCTGGTGTATGTCACCTGGTCGACCAGGGTGCGCGCCTGTTCGATTTGATGGGACAAATATTCTTCTTGCGGGAGGAATTCTTGGCGGAAGCTCTCGGCGTTGGCTTCAAACGCCAGGTTGCGCTCCATGATCAATACACGCTCGCGAGCATCGTGGATGCCGCGAATTTCCACCGAGAGAGCAAAGCGATCCAGTAATTGCGGGCGCAGGTCGCCTTCTTCGGGATTCATGGTACCGACCAATATAAAGCGGGCCGGGTGAGTGAAGGAAATCCCCTCGCGCTCGACAATATTCATACCCATGGCCGCCGAATCGAGCAAAATATCCACCACATGGTCGTCCAACAGATTAACCTCGTCGATGTAAAGCAGGCCGCGGTTGGCTGACGCCAGAACACCCGGTTCGAAGTGGCGTTCGCCTTTTTGAATGGCTTGTTCGATATCCAGAGTGCCCACCACGCGGTCTTCGGTAGCCGAAACGGGTAAGTTGACGAATGCGGTGGTGCGCAACTCCACCGGTAAGGCTTCGCCGCGTTCGACCCGCTCCCGGCATTCGGTGCACCAGGTGGCGGGTTGATCGGGATTGCAGCAAAAACGGCAATCACTCACTACCGCCACACGCGGCAGTAAAGCTGCCAATGCTCTGGCTGCGGTGGATTTAGCGGTGCCACGCTCACCACGGATAAGCACGCCGCCGATACGCGGATCAACCGCGTTAAGCACCAGGGCGCGCCGCATGCGTTCCTGTCCAACGATGGCAGTGAATGGGTAAATGGGGGGCATTGACTAATCCTTACGTATAATGTTTACCGACCCATAATGTTATCATAAAATACCGTTGTCAACTTGCTTTTTTGGATGATATAATGTAGTATATCTTTTCACCGAATTGGAGCTCGTATAATTTATGGATACATTTGATGCCATCACGGGGCAGGGGGTGCAGCCCGATAGCAGCCAGCCTGTTGAGACTCAAGCAATAGACCCACCTAACCATAATGAACAAACATCTATGGAAAGCTTGTTAGAAGAAGAGGGCTTAGGAATAGATTTTCCCAAACAAGGGGAAATTCGCACAGGAGTCATTGCCACTTTGGGTGAGAATGAAATCCTCGTAAGCGTTGGCACCAAGTCCGAAGGGATTATCGCAGGCAAAGAATTAGAAAGTATCCCATCCGAAGAAAGAGATGCTTTTCATGTCGGATTGGAAATCCCAGTCTATGTTGTCACACCCGAAGATCAAAACGGTAATGTTGTATTATCTTATTTGCGGGCACGTGAACAACGCGATTGGGAAGAAGCCGATACTTTAAAGGCTTCCGGGGATGCTTTCGATAGCAAAATTATCGGATATAACAAGGGCGGATTGTTGGTACCCTTGGGCAGGTTGCGTGGTTTTGTACCCGCTTCGCAAATTAGCATGGTGCGCCGTGCATCACTAACCGGCGATACGCCCGAACAGCGCTGGGGTAAGATGGTTGGCGAAGAGATCAGTACGACGGTCATCGAAGTCGATCGCGAGCGACGGCGCCTGATCCTCTCCGAACGGCAGGCGTTACAGGAAACCCGAGAAACCTTGAAAGACCGCCTGTTGGATGGTTTGGATGAGGGCGATGTGCGCGTTGGCAGGGTGACCAGTGTGGCAGATTTTGGAGCTTTTGTAAATATCGATGGCGCTGATGGATTGGTGCATCTTTCTGAAATTTCATGGGATCGCATTCAACATCCCAGTCAGGTTTTGCGAGTTGGACAGGAAGTTAATGTACGCGTGATCAGCATCGATCGCGAACGCAAGCGCATTGGTTTATCAATCCGGCAACTGGAGAAAGACCCCTGGTTGCAAAAAGTAGAGAGTTTACGCGAAGGGCAATTGGTCCAGGGTGTAATCACACACCTTACAAAATTTGGGGCTTTTGCCCGCCTGGATGAAAACCTGGAAGGTTTAATCCATGTTTCAGAGATCAGTGAACAGCGTATCAATCATCCCAAGGAAGCGGTAAAAGAGGGCGAAACGGTTACACTGCGCATCATCAAGATCGACCCGGAACGTCGACGTATCGGACTAAGCATGCGCAAAGTAGATTCTCCAGCTTATGCCGATTTGGATTGGAAGATGGCTCTGGCAGAGGAAGTGGGGGATGCAAAAGATGGCGAGAAGAAAGAAGTGTCGGCGCCAATGGAGGAAGCTGGTGAAGTAGAAGAGAGTCCAGTGAAAGAAGAGCTCCAAGCGCCTGATGAAGTCGTTGATACCACGGAAAACCCTGAGGAAGAAGAACCCCAAGCGCCTGATGAAGTTGTTGATACCACGGAAGGTCCTGAGGAAGAAGAACCTGTTCCATCCGATGAAGATAAAGAACCACCTTTAGATACAGTCCCTGAAGTCTCGACCGAGGCATAATTCTGCCAGGTAAAACCAGCGCACCCTCGGAAGGTGCGCTTTTTTTTCTTCATCCTATGCCTCTTTGATCTAACGAAAACGAGGATAAACGCAAAATAAGAATTGTGTAAAATTTCATTTCATTCTTGTTTGATTTGTACAAGCTGCCAATAAACTCTGGTAGAATCGAATTGGACAAAAATTCTCGTAATCGAGAAATTCTTATTGTTGTAAGTATGATTCAGGAGGTAGACCCTTGGCTGGTATGGAACGATTTACACAGCGTGCGCGCCGGGTTTTGAGTTTGGCGCACCAGGAAGCCGAGAAAATGCGGCATGGCGTAATCGGCACCGAACACCTGCTCCTGGCGCTGATCAAAGAAGAAGGGGGCGTTGCTGGAAGAGTATTACGCGAATTGGGGCTGGAACCCGAACGAATTCAAGAAGTTGTTGAACGATTGTCCCCTCCGGGCAAATCCCGTTCTGTCCAGCTAGACCTGGCGCCAGGCACTCAACAGGTGCTGGAATATGCGGTGGATGAAGCCCGGCGTTTGGGACACCATTACATTGGCACGGAACACCTTTTATTAGGCCTGGTGCGTCATAGCGAAGGGATTGCCATGGATGCGCTGCGCAGACTGGGTGTGACGCCCGAACAAATCCGGCGTCAGACACGACGAGTATTGCAGGAAAGCACAGCTTCGCAAAGAAGCGCCATCACCGAGCAGCAGCAGAAACCGGCAAAACAAACAGAGGGGCAGAAAACAAAAACACCCATGGTCGACCAACTTGCCACCGACCTGACTGGTTTGGCAGAAGACGGTAAGCTTGATCCGGTCATCGGGCGGCAGATGGAAATCGAACGCGTCATCCAAATATTGGCGCGGCGCACAAAAAACAACCCCGCTCTGATCGGAGAACCAGGGGTTGGAAAAACCGCCATCGTCGAAGGTCTGGCAGAACGTATTATCGAAGGCGATGTACCGGCGCCTTTGTTGAATAAGCGCGTATTGCAACTGGATGTCGGCTCACTGGTAGCCGGTACCATGTACCGCGGGCAATTCGAAGAGCGGCTAAAACGGGTGATCGATGAATTAAAAGCCTCTGGCGCCATCCTGTTTATCGATGAGGTGCATATGCTGGTGGGCGCCGGCGCAGCCGGCTCATCCGTGGATGCCGCTAATATTTTAAAACCAGCCCTCTCCCGAGGTGAATTACAGGTCATCGGTGCAACAACTCTGGATGAATACCGCAAGCATATCGAAAGCGATGCCGCCCTGGAACGCCGTTTTCAACCCATTATGGTAGAAGAGCCCACTGTGGACGAAGCGATTGAAATCCTGCATGGGGTTCGTACGGCTTATGAAGAACACCACCGCCTGGTTATTTCCGATGAAGCGTTGGATGCAGCGGTACGGCTTTCTGCCCGCTATGTGACGGAGCGTTTCCTGCCGGATAAAGCCATAGACTTGATCGATGAATCGTCATCACGGGTGCGTATGTATAAAAGCCCGGCTGCCAAGACATCCAAAGCATTGATGGACCAGTTGCGGCAGATTAGGCGAGACCGTTCCCTGGCGATGGAAGATAACCGCTTCGATGATGTTCAAGATTTTGCCGAACGGCAGGAAGCCCTGGAAAACCAGCTTGAACGGCTGCGCACCGGCTGGGACCGCACTAACAGCCCCGTGGTTTCTGCTGAAGATATTGCCGAGGTGGTTTCTATGTGGACCGGTGTGCCATTGATGCAGCTTGCTCAAGAAGAATCACAGCGTCTGTTGAAGATGGAAGAAGAGTTGCGCAAACATATCATCGGTCAGGGTGAGGCAGTGGAATCGATTGCCAAAGCTGTTCGCCGGGCGCGCGCCGGCTTAAAAGATCCCCGCCGTCCGATTGGCTCCTTCCTGTTCTTGGGACCAACCGGCGTGGGAAAAACCGAGTTGACCAAAGCATTAGCGCGTTTCATGTTTGGCAGCGAAGATGCGCTTATTCAACTGGATATGTCGGAATTCATGGAGCGTCACACGGTGAGCCGGCTGGTAGGCGCGCCGCCTGGCTACGTGGGCTATGAAGAATCTGGTCAATTGACGGAAGCCTTACGCCGCCGGCCTTATTCCATCGTAGTGTTCGATGAGATTGAAAAAGCCCACCCAGAAGCTCATAATATGTTGCTGCAAATCATGGAGGAAGGGCATTTATCCGACGCGCGCGGCCGAAAAGTGGATTTTCGCAACGCCATCGTGGTGATGACCTCCAATATCGGCGCCGATATGATCAAACGTCAATCGAGCATCGGCTTCGCCCTGAAACGGGATGAAGAACTGGAAGAGCGGATGGCGTATGACGAAATGCGCAAAAAATTAATGGATTCGTTGAAACGGGTCTTTCGTCCCGAATTCGTCAACCGCCTGGATTCAGTCATTGTGTTCCGCTCACTCAACCGTGACGACATCAAACAGATTGTTGAGTTGGAACTGGCGAAGGTGGCGTTGCGTCTGGAAGAACATGCTATCGAATTAACCGCCACCCCCGAAGCATTAGAGCAATTGGCAGAAGAAGGTTTTGATGCGGATATGGGTGCCCGCCCTCTACGGCGTGTTATCCAACACAAGGTCGAAGACCGCTTATCGGATGCGCTGCTGGCTGGTGAATTCGAGGATGGCGATGCCATAAAGGTCGTTGTGGAGGATGGCGAAATCGTATTGACCCAGGTATCTTCAGAAGAGGAGTCATCCAGCGAGGCGTTAGCCGCGGCATAAAGATATTGTCTGCTATCAACTTTTAGATAAAAAAATCCGTCTCCCATTTTTACTTCAAAATGGGAGACGTTTTTTAAAAATAGAAATAAGAAGGGTATATCGTAACGCTTTACCCGCAGCCTCCACCGCTGGGACCTCGCTTGGTTTGTAATTGGATTTTTGGCGTATATTCAAATTCATAGTCATGCAAGCTGGGGTCTGCTGCCGGGAAACGATCGCCCAGGGCTGCCGGGAAGGTATACTTTAACCGGTCATCGCCGGGAGGGATGGGAGTGGGTGCAATGTTAGAATCTTCAGAGGCAAACAAGTCCAGCCAGTGGTTAATCCCACCTTCCAGAATATACACGTTGGGTACGCTTTCCGCGGTCAATACCATCCATGCCTGAGTGGCTGCCAGCTCGTCATTGCTCATCACTACATAAACCGTATTCGCGGCAGGTTCTAATAAGAGTTCAGGGATGATCTCTGTCAGATTGGCTAAAGGCGCAAGGCGGGCGCCGCGGAGGTGGAATAGATTGTAATCTGCCTCATCTCGCACATCCAGCATGACGATATTGATCTTACTATCATAGATCGATGTGAGCAGTTCTCCCGGGTGAATTTGCACCTGGCGATCGATCAATGCCTGTTCCTTGGTAGGTGCTAACATAGCCCATTTCCTGGCCGTGGTCGGCTGTCCGATAATGATCAATGCCAGGGAAATCAACACCAGAACGCCCGCGCCAAAAATCCTTATTCGCGGGGCTTCTTTGGGATTCTTACCGCCAAAAATTCGCTCCAATTGCTCGCCGCCCCAAAACATGAACACCGCCATCAAAACCACCAATAAAACTGTCACGCCGACAGGTAATCCCAAAAATTCGGGCAAAGTAAGCCGGCTGTAATAACTGCCGTTATAGAAGGCATCGAATAACTGCTCGGTTTCACCAAATACAAAGATGCCAAACAACGTACCCAGGGCGAAAAATCCCCCGTCGATTTTAAAGGTTGCCATGGATACCAGTGAAGTGCCTGGGCAAAACCCGCCAATGATGAAACCTACACCCATGATCAAACCGCCTATAATACCCGACCACAGGTAAGTGGGGTTGACCCAGATCAGGTTGAAATCTAACAGACCCAGCGCCGTGGCGCTGAAAAGCAGCACCATCGCCACGATGATGGCGGTGAACATTACCTTTAAAACTGTCAGGTCTTTGAAATAAAACTGCGCCGCTAAACGGGTAGAGATGGCAAAGCCGGAAATCTCCAGTGACCAGCCGAAGGCAATACCGATCACCAGGAAAACCAGATACATTCCGGCTTTGCCAAATAACGCTTCTAATGCTAAGGGAAAAGGTGTCATACGTCTTCCATCCTCTCTTTCATTTCCCCATTATTCAGAAATGGGGAAACAGAGGGGTGAGTTTAATACCATGTCTTTCTCAAAAAATAAGCCAGGGCATATGCGCCGCCGAAAATGGCAAACATCACCACCCAACTGCCGGCGGAAAGCGTGGCGCCGCCGGATAATGCCTGCCCGGAGGTACAGCCGCGTGCCATACGGGCGCCATATGCCATGATAGCGCCACCCAGAAAAGCCAGCCCCCAGCGGGTATGCACGGATATATTGGGCCCTTTGTTGGTTTCTACTTTAAGACGCCCGTTCAACCAACCGGAAAAGAAACCACCCAGGATGGCTCCGGCAGCCACAAACACCACCCAATCGTCCAACGGGTTTTTATCGCCGCCAGCCATTTTGAGTAAATACGCTACCCGATTCACGTGTTGGGGGGCTATCCAATCCTGGATCAAAACCACAAAGCGATTCAATCCACCCGAAGCCCCCAGCCCGTTGCCGGTGATAAAGAATGCCAGGAAAAGCACGATGCCTAAAAGTGTGCCTCCCAGGTAGGGATTCACATAGGGTTTTTCGGGACGATTAAACAGCCGGGCTTTCAGGCTGCGTCCCTTGGGTTTGGTCGTTGCCAGAGAGGTCATGTTGCGCTTCCTCCTCAACAGATAAAGGATGTTCTTCCACTTCTTCCCAGCCATGGATCATGGCATTGATACTCGCCAGCGGTTTGTGACCAGTGGTGGTCAGATACACATGGGCAGCAATAAATGAAGCAAACAGCCAGGCGATCAAACTATGAAATGGCGCCAGGAAAGGCAAGCCGCCCAAGGCATCCGCTGCGGCTGGCCATTGTTGCACGCCCCACATCAGAGCCCCGGTGATCACTTGCAGGGGTAATAAAACATTCAGAATGACAAAATAGGTGGCTTGTTGGAGTGGGTTGAGCTTTTTCACGGGAGTCTTTTCGAAAGGATGGGCAGCCCCTTTGAAAATGCCCCGCAGATAGAACTTCGCCTGTAGAATGGCATCGTCGAAAAAACCATACGGGTGGGGGATAAACTGTCGTATTTCGCCGCTGGCCAGGTGAAAAAACAAAGATAAGGCAGCATTGACTACCAATAAAACTGCCAGAATGTTGTGGGTGATGACCACATATTTGAAATTAAATAAGCCGAACATGTCCGGACGATGAATGATCAAGCCTGTGATCAGCAGTAACACGATGGCAAAAGTTTGCAGCCAATGCCAAAAACGCTCGTAAACGGCATACATGTATACTTTTTTGACTTTGGGCGTATGAGCCGGTTGGCGTAAGGCAGCGATGATACGCATCGCCCCATGCCCGGAAACTCCCGCCAGAACGCCCAGGAAGACAAGCGCACCCAGCCAGTCCACCCAGGGCACACGGTCATGTCCAAAGATATACATATCCTGTGCCAGAGTCGCCGGTTTGTAGATCAGGGCATTCCCTTCGATGAACAATCTGCCATTGGTGATTGTGTTGGCATCCTGAACGAACTCGGGCACCACATCTCCGGGGACGTAATTTGCCAGCTTCATGGGTTGGGAAATGTGCGAGGCATCGCTGTGACAGGACTGACAATCTTGGGTAGCCCATTCACCGTTCACCACACCGTGATTGATGCTGTACGGTTGGATTTCGCCCTGGATACGAGGGTTCTTCAATCCCAGGGCTGCCAGCCGGGCAGCGATCAGGTTTTTCTTGGCAGTAGTATCCAGATTCAATTCGTCAGAGCTGAGATTGCCGTTTTTATTAATATCGAAAACAGTCTTGATTTCGGGAGCATAATCGCCGTCTTTTAGCCAGGCAGATTGCAGGTCTTGTTCACGCACCGGCAGTGTCTTTCCGGAGGGGTCATCATATACCCAGTACCAGGCGCTGATCAGGTTATATGGCGCCAGCAATGTTTTTCCATCAATATTTTGGCGCGGCAATAGCACGGGTTGAAAACCGTTCACCAGATCGGTTATCGTGCCCGTATTGCCCTCTACCCCGCGGCATAAACTGAGCGGTTCTCCCTGAGCGCTTATCACCGTCCAGTCGTATTGCTGCACGGCAGGCGCATACACCTGAGGAATATGGCAGGCTTCGCAAGCCAGTTCTTGTATATGGCGATCGGCGTAAGGCAGCCAGGTATGTGTCGAACCGGCATCGTGGCAGGATTCACAGCGCCGCATGGTATCCTTCAATTCGGGGGCTACGTTATATTGCGCACTCTGACCGCGCGCAAAATTATGGTCAGGCATTTGTAAATATTCAGAAATATCCAGGCGGCGCGGATCAAATACGAGATGCGCGGGCTGCGTTTCTGCAGAAGCCCGATAATATACCGGGTTATTGAGTGAAAAATGGCAATCGGTGCATTGCAAGCCTCGTTCGGCGTGGATATCCCAGGGACGTGCAAGCGCAGTTTTATCGGAAATATTCATCCCGGAGAGAGATATTTTTTGCCCGGAGATAATTTGCCCGGTAGTGGCTGTTTGCCAGTTATCCAATGTGCAGCCTGCCAGTGTGAGAGGAGTCTCTACGCTGTGGACAAGGCCGTGGCATTGGGCGCAGTTGTCGTTATCCGGGTCTTGCAGGGCGATATAAGCGCCATCCAATTCACCTTTTTCATCGAAGGCATCCGGGTTCCAAACCCAGGTATCGCCATTTTGCTCTACGATACCACTGCCTGATAGGGTAGCCATACTCGCCCAACGGAATCGTCCGTCTTCGAGCGCCTGAATGCGGGCGGCGTTATCGGGTTGGGGCAAATGGCACACAAAGCAGTTCATCTCTACCACTCCGGATTGCTGCCAGTCCCAGGCAACATATGTACCCGAAACCGGATCGAATGTGCTGGTTTGCGGGTCTTCTGCCCGGGCGGCTATGTTTGTGAGCGGATTTCCCGCGCGGCTGGTAGCCGCCGGACCGCCCCCAATCACATAACGCCCAAACAGCCTGATCCAATCCGGGGTGGTCAAATCTAAATTCGCCTCGCCTTCCTGGGAGAGGTAGCGATAGGTGAGCGGATTCCAACGCCCGAACAAGCCATTGCTGCTATCCCAGGAGTGAGCCGTATCGGTTTGCGGGCTGGATGAGTAATCTCTCAATCCAAGGTCTGCATGAAAACTGTGTTCCAAGATGAAACGGGTATCGTGGCATTGACCGCAGGTTTGCATGGTGGAAAGCGGATTGCCGCTTTGTAACACATTCGCACCGGTTTCATCCAGAATGGCAAAGACGGGGTGGATCGGGTTGGCTGGAACCGGTTCCTGCTTGGGTTGGCGGGCGGCTGCTTGGCGAGCGGAAATCAGGAACAAAAGTCCCAATATGAGCAGGGTGAGGGGGGACCATTTTATCTGAGAGGTTTGTGGCATTTTTTCCCCTGAGGTTATTTTGTTTGGAATCGACCGCCCCAAATTTGAGGGTCGCCATGATAGCCCAAGGCGATCCAGTCCAGGCGGCTTTCCTTGCCGTGGCAGTCGGTGCATTGTAAAGCATATTGTGAAGGTTGGACCATGTGGGTGGTAGGCCAGTACATCCAGGTTTCGGTGAATCCATATTGACCGCTATATGCGAGACCGGTTACATCTTCCGCCAACTCGAAGGCCTGCTCCCAATCAAAATTGGTCCAGTATCCATCTGTACCGCCTGTGATAGGCTGCAGTAAATAATTGTTCACTGTGTCGTAAGGCTGATTGGCAACATGAACTTTAAAGGGGAAAATCCGAGCTGTGGGATCCTGGATATCGCCGGCGGGCAGGTTGATATACGTGATTTGGGTTGGATCGATTGTGTCACCCAACAAATAGCGGTAGCTCAGGTTGCCGTTGAACCACAAGTAATGGGGTTTCACATTCTTGTCGTATATAAATGTACCTTTGATCTTCAGGTAGGTATAGTGATCTTCGGGAATATCCTGCCCGGCTGTAGACCAATCCCAAAAAGTCTTGGTGGGGTTTTTGACGGCCATCGAGGGAATGTGGCAGGTCTGGCAGGCCACGGAAGCGACATGGCTGTTCAATCGTTCATCTTCATGCGGCGCTTCGACGTGACAGTCGGTGCAAGCCACCTGTTCCCAAGGATCGATGGTGTAATTGTCGGCGACCATACGCCCTTTAATGACATGGTCCTCCGTGACATGACAGGCTGTGCATTGGAAATCCAATTGACCCATGTGAACATCCAGGTTGGCAGAGGGGAAATAGAGGCTTTCATCCAGGTCGCCATGTTTGACGCCGTTACCACCGCCGCCGTCGAAATGGCACTTCCCGCAAGTTTCGCGGGTGGTTGCCGATACACTCTGCGCCGCGGCAGCCAAATCGACCCCTTCTGCAGGGTTCCCAAAATACCCCTTGGCATAAGTGTTGGCATCGGCATGGCAAGCCAGACAATCGACGTTATGTTGGTTTGAAAAGTCATAATCCACGTTTTCCTGCCAGCCATAGCCCACGTGGCAGGACATACATTGCTTTTCATTCCCTTGCACACCGATGCAGAAGTTATTGATCTGGTTGATCTTACCAATGGTCACCGATTCATTACGCCAGGGGATGTTGAACGGCTGACTTTCCCAGGTCCAGTGGGTCGTTTGCATGACCTGTTCGGCGGTATCGGGGTGACATTCCAGGCAAGCCTGGGTGACTTCCTGCCCGTTTGCATATGGTCCGGGCAGCAAATCGGCATGGCTGGTGTGAGTGATTTGTTGCGGCACAAAGGCTTGAGGGTTATCACGCGATTCTGCGGCGCGGGGCAGAAAAAGAATAAGGGGGATGATAATGACGGCCGCGGTGATGGATAAGCCAATGAACCAGGTGAAACGGGAGAATCTCATATAATCTCCTGATGGAGGGGCTCTGAAGAGTGCACACGGTTTGTGGATTTGATCAGATTCGCACGGCGTGCCAGGCTATCTCGCAAAACCTCGCGTAAAATATCCAGAGCGGTAATCAGGCGCTCGTCGTTCAAGCTATACTGTATGCTGGCGCCTTGCCTCTCGGTGGTGACCATACTGCGTTCGCGCAGAACTTTCAGGTGACGCGAGGTAGCCGGCTGGCTGAGCGAGAGGGCACTGGCAAGCTCGTTTACCGTGCGGGGCTGCTCTGCAAGGGCATACAGAATCAAAATACGCGTTGGATCAGAAAGAGCCGAACAGATATCGGCATGAAGTTGAGTGGCTTCTTGGGAGGAAAGGAGTGCGTTCAAGATAACAATAAAAGAATATATGCAAATTCGTATATGTTTATTTGTAGATATAATAGCAAAATCAAATATAAAACATAGTAACACCTGTCATATTTCGGAATGACAGGTGTCATTTATGGCTTTGGATAAGAATAGCCTCTGCCTTTATTTATCAATAAGCGGTAAATTCGCCGGATGACCCACGCCTGGCTGGGCATATACCGGGGCGCTATCGCTGATGATGACCTTGCAGCGTAAACTATTCACGGTATCGAAGTCCACATCCAGGGCATTGCGATCTAATAACAAGATCCCGTTCAAAGTGCCGTTGGTGCCCGAGGTGGCTTTTATGGCTCGAAAATAGACATGGGCAATGTTACCGTTGCCATTCACACCCACATGTTCACTAAGGCGGGTATACGCCGCCAATTGCACCTCGTTGGATATCGAGGTCGGACTGACAAAGTAACCTGAAGCGCCATCCGAGACCAGATGATTTCCCGGGATCACGCCGATGAATTCCAGGTAAGTGGGGTTAAACGACATATCGAACTGCCAGGCATACACATCCTCCGTATCGGTAACGGCAACCGTGTAATAAAAGGTTTGCCCGGTTTTTACGGTGAGAACCGTGGGATTGCAACCCAATTGGGGTGTGGCAGCCCCGGCAGGTTGGCGGTTGAGAAACAGCACAACCAACGCTGGTAAGGATATTGCCAATATAATCAAAGAGATTTTGCGCATCATGATCGTTCTCCTTTCCATGTTGATTTGCTCAGGGCAGCGGGAACTCGCCCAGACCATAATCGATCCAGATATCGCCGGTGCTCAATTTGAACTTCATGATCTGACGGTCGTGTTGGTATAACTGCCCGGACATGGAGGTGAAAGAACCGCCGACATTTTTGCCGATCTTATAATACAACCATACTTCGGTGTTATCCCAATCGCTGATAGATTGGCTGTCAAAGTCATAGGTCACGGTAGTGTCATCGGTGATGATCTCGTAAGCGCTTCCTTCCACCGGGTTATAGACTTTTTTGATCACCTGACCGTTGGACGTATTGACCAGGCGGGCTTCAACAATCCATATCGCCGTCGTTTCTCCTGAATCATCCACGATAGGCACCGGAATTGGCACGCCAGAGAAGGTCACGGAGGTGAGCAACATATGGACTTCGAAGGTTTTTGGGTCAAAAGTGAGCTGTATGTAATTCATATGGCGATCATCAGAAGCGCCGCTATACCCGGCGGCCGCGTTATACGCATAGGCGCCATACACGATATAAATTCTGAAGTCCGCCCAGAATTTGCTCTTGAATTGCTCGTAGATTTGTTTTTGCAGCCAGTTGGCGTCATCGGGCGGTTCGGGGAGTAGATCGCCGGTGGATTGGTCGATGACCCTACTGCCGACTTTATTACTCTCGGAAAAAACGTAGAGGGGTGGGTCAAACTCCATGGTCAGTTCGCCGACATCCACTTCCAGACCTGCGGTGAGTGCGATGGTTTCGTTAAGATTGGCATACGAAGAACGCGATAACTGCAGGGTTGTACAGGAGGCATTGGCTGTCAGATCGAAGACGCCCCGGGAATCGGTCACGGTGGTTGCTCCGCAGGCATTGACATTGGCGTTAACCACCGGGTTGTCGAAATCGTTGACCACATTGCCATGAATGTAGGCGTCGGTAGTGGGCTGCATGGTTTTGTCTAATACTTCATCTTCAAGCGCATCGATAGTCACTGTATCGGTAATACGGGCATAACCAGCCCGGCTGATACGAACATCATATATACCTGGAATAAGCTTTCCAAGATCTGCCAGCGTGGAGGGGGAGTATTGACCGTTTACATCCGTGGTTGCCTCGATAGATAATCCTTTTCCGGTTAGACGCACCTTTGCGCTATCCAGGGCGCCTCCGCCTCCGTCCGATTTGGAGATGGTGCCGCTCAGGCTGCCCCAGCGGTCGGTCACCAGGACAGCAGTGTTGCTGCTCTGATAGTCGATGGTGTAGGGATCGGAAGCGTTACGCTTGACGCCGATTTCTACATCCGAGGGTGTGGTATACCCGGATGCTTCCCAGCCGATGGTATACGTGATAACATCGGCGGTAACCGGGATATCGTCTCCCAGGACAGTGGTGTATTCGGTGACCGGGATATTATTCTTGGAATATGTACCTCCCTCAATACTGGCTGATCCGGTGTTTATCGATTGCCCGCTGCCACCCCGGGCGGTATCGGTGTCATCGCGCACGATGAGGAATAATCCGGTTTTGGTTGGCAATTTCTGCACCAGGATGGGTAAAGAGAGGGTGTTGTTGGCTTCAGTGGTCTCGGAGATTAGACCCTCACGATCGACTTCAAGGAGAAGCCGCAGGTATTCCAGCTCCTCCAACCCGGCAGGCGGTGTGGAGGGTAGCGAAATGGTGGCAGTGAAAGTGTGAGTCTCGAAAGGCGAGAGGGCAGGGATGGATATATCCATCTGCGCCGGCGGTCCAAGCACGGTATCGGTGGTGACCTCGATATCCACTCGCACGGAAGTAGAAGGAGAGGCAACCCAGCCGGCGTTGAATACGGTAGCTGTGATCACTACCGGCGCATTCCAGCGAGCGATCAGCGGCTCCCAGGATAAGTGGGCGGCGTCGATTCCCGGGTCGCTGAGGGTGAGGTCATAAGCATCGGGGTCGAAGGCTGTGCCCTGGTAACACATGCTGTTATCGGGGCAGGGTGGATATCCATTGGGGTAATTAGGATTGTAGGTGAAATGGATATCATTCAATGAATCGACCATGATATTAGGCTCGTAGACAGGATTACCATAGATGAGCCAACGCATGGGGTAAACCGGCGTGCCATCGTTGGTGAACGATCCATACGCAGATTTAAGGACGCTGCGCCCCCAGGCAGTGATGGAAAACAGGTGCATATAACCCGCACTATCCAGTGATAATTCACTTTTTGGGGTATAACCGCCCATCTCCCATTCCGGAAAGATTTCATAGTCATCCAGCAGGAAGCTGCCATCGGGGGAAATTTTATCCAGATAGAGCTTATGTTCGGTGATATTGGGGTGGATGATGAAGGCGTTGCCGTCCTGATCGACAGCCAGTGCCGGTTCACGAGAACTATTAATAAGCCCGTCATACCCGGTGTAGCCAATGATGGTATCGGTAATGGTCGGGGAAGCGCTGACGCTATAGCGAGTGTAGTAAACCCGGTCATCGCCCTCTAATTCATACCATATCATGTGGATGTTGCCCTCTGAATCCACGGCGATATCCCGGTAGATTGGGGTAGTGCTGCTTCCCGAAAGCTGGCTCGAGGTACTCAGGACGAATTTTCCGTCCGTATCGAGACGGGCATAAATTTGGACATTGCGCCAATCTTTTTCGAAGAACACATGCGGGTTGCCGGAGGAATCCAGGTCGATAGCCAGCTGGTTGGAAGTAGTCTGGTCGTACGCCACCGATGGTTCAATCACCGGGTAACCCCAGAGATCGAAGCGCGCCTGGCAAAGTCCTTCCGGGCAATTCCAGATGACATGTGCATTACCGTTTTCATCACACCCTGCAGCTACATCCCGGGTGGATGAAGTGTTATCTAACCAGACATCATCGACCAGGGTGTTGCCATAGCGGTCCAGGCGGCTGAAATAAACTTTGCTGGAAGAGCTCCAGATGATATTAATACGATCGAGCCCGTCAAGGCAAGCTGCCTGTTCATAGGCATAACCGGAATTGGACACCCGGCGCGGGAAATGAATTGCCCGATCCGATCCATAGCTGCGCCCGGCGATAGCCAGGTCCATAGCATCTACTTTGTCATTCATATCCAGATCGGCAAACGGATTCCAATTGGGGGGATTTTGCCATTCATTGGAACCTAGCGCCTGGCGGATGATTTCGAGGTCGGATGTATTGATCTGGTTATCGAGGTTGAGATCGCCAATATACGCCAAAGCACCAACAACCATGAATGCCAGAAGAAAAACAACTAGAATAACGGCGGCGCCAAGTTTGGAGAATTTGATGTGCGACATAGGGTTTCCTCCTCGGATTTGTCTTTCGACCTAAAACAATCTCAGCAATTGATGTAAGCAATAATCGGAAAATTAAGGTTCATACAATCCCAAAAGCACAATTTGTTCATTCCACATCATATGGATATATAAATGATTGAAATATTTACTACAAAAGAAAGGGAAGAAACATTGAAGGAAGCCGGAATAGTTGGTGAAATGTCTGGGTAAGAATGTTTCTGTAATTATTATATACAAATAACCAGTGATAGCAAATAAAAAATGCTGGATAAGAGGCAGGAGAAAGCGAGAAAGAGGTTTTTTATGTTCACATAAAGGAATATTGACCGTTCCAAATCAAGCGGATAGAATGAAACCGTTTATGCCTGATATTGGTAGATACTCTGTGTCTCCTTATGAATCGCACAAATGTAATTCTCGGTGATGCAAGAGAAATATAAGCAGAAGAAAGGAGAAAATAAATATGACATCACGAATCGTTCTAATTGGAGCTGGCAGTGCCATGTTTGGCTATTGCACATTGGGAGAAATCTTTCGGAGTAAAGTTCTGGAAGGCTCAACCATTGTGCTCCTGGATATCAACGAACAGGCATTGAAGCGAGTGGAAGCCACAACCAAAGAATATATCCAACATAACAATCTCAATTACAAGCTGATTGCCACAACAGACCGGAAAGAAGCGTTGCAGGGGGCGGACTATTGCGTTATTTCAATCGAAGTCGGTAACCGCTACGATCTATGGGAGCAAGATTGGAAAATACCCATGCAATATGGCATCCCTCAAATTTATGGCGAGAATGGAGGCCCCGGGGGTATTTTCCACTCGTTGCGAATAATCCCGAAAATTCTGGAAATTTGCGAGGATATTCAAGCGATTTGCCCCGATGCGACAGTTTTTAACCTGAGTAACCCGATGAGCCGGATCTGCACCACAATCCACCGGAAATTTCCTGATCTCAAAGTTATCGGGTTGTGCGAAGGTGTATTATCATTGATCGAGACCGTTCCAAATATCCTCCACATCCCTTTCAGCAACCTGAAAATAACGGCTGGTGGACTCAATCACTTTAGTATTTTATTGACCGCGCATTATCGAGATACAGGAAAGGACGCCTATCCTGAAATATTATTGAAGGCGCCCGAGTATTTTAGGGATAAACCCCAAAATAATCTTGTGTTTGAATTCATCAAGCTTTTTAAGGTATTGCCGGCTTTGGATGACAGCCATTTTGGAGAATATTTACCATGGGCGCATGATGTGGTAGACCATCAAGGTATCCTTGATTTTTATAACTGGTATAAGAGGACCACTTTAAGCCCGGTGAGAGCCTCGGAGTTGCTGGAAAAAGGCACCAAGGAGCAAGAAGGGTACCGTATGATTCCAATCATCGAAGAGATGCTTACCGATAAAAAGACCGAGGAGTTTGGAGTAAACATTCCGAATAAAGGCTATATCAAGGAACTCCCTGAATTCTTATGTGTAGAAGTCCCGGCAACTGTCGATAAGAGCGGCATTATGGGCGTAGAAATGGCGCCTTTTCCCAAAGGTTATGCCGGTCTGCTCAGAAATCAAGCGGCTGTACACGATCTTACTGCCGAAGCGGTTATTACGGGCTCGAAAGAGTTGGCGCTTCAGGCGCTGCTGGTAGACCCGGTGGTCAACAGTGTAAGAAAAGCCGAGGCGCTGTTAGATACCATGTTGACAATTCAAGCGGAATATCTTGGTTATCTTCGTTAGGGAGCACCAGCCATATTCGTGAGTGAATATTTGATATTGAAGCGAAAGCTTTCACTCGCATTGAAGTGTTAAAAAACAACCATACGGTTGCGAATTTACCCCAACAGATCAGAACAGGTAATAATTTCGAGAATGAAGACTTGACTATGCAAAAAAAATCTGCTACCATAGCAATAGTAACAATCAGACTGAAAGTTTTTCATGCAGACTGTAACAATTGGTTGTTGTTTTTTAAAGATTTCAGCCTTTTAAAGGATATTTATGAAATTTACCAAAACCATCACTACCAATGATCTGCGTCACATCAACCGAACTGCTGTTCTCGATCTACTACGCAGAGAAGGGCCAATATCGCGCACCGAGCTTTCTCAGCGGCTTGAGATCAGCCTCCCCACTGTAATGCGAATTGTTGAAGAACTGCTGGAAGAAAAATTACTCAGAACCGTGGATCATAAGGAATGGAGCGGCGGTCGACGGCGCGCCCTGGTTGAATTCAATGCCCATGCCCACCTGGCGATTGGTGTGGACTGCGGGGGTACAAAAATGTTTGGCGCATTAGCCGACCTGAGCGGCGAAATCATCGAAGAGATCAATGTCCCTACAAACAGTACATGTGGTGATAAAAATTTTGAATTATTGGTGGAAATAATCACCCAATTAGTAAAAAAGGCAACGACAACCGATAAAAACTTGTTGGGCGTTGGGGTTGGCATCCCCGCCACTGTCGACGTTGATCGGGGAATCGTTCTTTCTTCGCCTGCATTGGGGTGGCGGGAATTCCCATTACAAGAGCGTTTGAAAAAGGAATTTGATATTCCGGTGGTGCTGGATAATGATGTAAACCTGGCAGCATTGGGCGAAATGTGGTTTGGGAGTAAGCAGGCAATCAATAATCTGGCTTTGATCACCGTTGGAACCGGAATCGGCGCCGGGATCATTATCGATGGCGCAGTCTATCGCGGTTCAAAAGGCAGCGCCGGCGAAGTGGGGTTCTTGCTCCCGTCCACAGCGCATCTGGGTCAGGGACGCAGCCATCAAGGCTTTGGCCCGTTAGAGACTCTGGCTTCTGGCACCGGCATTGCGGAACGCGCCCGAACAATCCTTACTGGAACCCTCTCTGAAGAGCAGCTCAATGCTATCACTGCCGAAGATGTCTTTGATAAAGCCCGCCAAAAAGAACCCTGGGCTGTACAGATCGTCGATGAAACAGTCGATCTCCTTGCTTTGGCTGTTGTGACCCTGGCTGTTTGTTATGACCCGGATGTCATCGTACTTGGAGGCGGAGTGGCGCGTTCAGCCGATTTGTTGATCGAGCCAATTAAACAACGGGTTTCCGCTTCCACCCCCTTCCCGTTTAACCTGGTTGCATCTCCACTGGGCTACCGCGCCGCCGTTATGGGTTCGATTGTGAATCTGGTGTACCGGGCGGCAAATTTTTATATGTTACGCAAGCTTTCCTGACCCATAATATTTTTTAGAGAAAGGAGAAATCGGAAAAAATATATCTCAATCGTCGTATTGATTATTGGTAAGGATGAATCTTTTACCGGTGAATATTGTAAATATTCAAATTAATAATTAAATAAATCTGGAGGAGTCGATGAAACTCTGGTCGAAAATCGTTGTTTTATTTATGGTAATCGTCATGCTGGCAGGAATGGTCGGATGCACCCCCGCTGCAACTGAACCTGCCGCACCCGCCGAAGCTGGCGAAGAAGCCGCCCAGCCTGAAGAAGCCGAGCAAGAGCCGGTTACCATACGGGTATTAACCATGCAACAAGCCGGTTATCCGGTGGAAGCGATGAATGAAGTTGCTGATCGTTACATGGCAGAAACCCCCGATGCAAAAGTGGAAATTGAATATGTAGCCTACGAGGCGTTGCACGATAAAATCTCCACAGCTATGGCAACCACCCCCCCGGCATATGATGTTGTTTTAGTCGATGACATCTGGTATGCAGAATTTTCAAATGCCGGTTACCTGTATGATGTGTCGGATAAGATTACAGATGAAATGAAAGCTGGGATTTTCCCCTCTGGTTGGGAAATCACCACCGTTGATTCCGTTGTGTATGGTTTGCCCTGGGGAATTGACGGCATGTATTTCTATTACAATGAAAAAATCTTAAAAGAAGCCGGTTATGAAAATCCACCCAAGACCTGGGAAGAACTCGAAGAGATGTCTCAGGCTATTAAAGACAAAGGTCTGGTGGAATATCCCATGGTGTGGTCGTGGGCTCAAGCTGAGTGTTCCATTTGTACACTGGTGGCTTTGTTATTCGGCAATGGCGGCACCTTTGTGGACGAAGCCGGCAATCCTACATTTAATAACGCTGAAGGTGTAGAAGTCGTTCAGTGGATGGTCGACAGCATCGATAAGGGCTATACCAACCCGGCTTCCATCTCTTATTTGGAAGAAGATGTCCGTAATGTGTTCTCCCAGGGTAAAGCAGTTTTTGCGCTTAACTGGGGTTACATGTACCAATTGGCAAACTTTGAATCGGAAGAATCAATCATCAATGGACAGGTTAACATGGCTTTAGTGCCTGTCTTCCAAAAAGGCCTGGATCAAGGGATCGAGACGGCTACCATCAACGGATCAATGGGTTGGAGTGTAGCCAATGCTTCGGAAAACAAAGAAGCTGGTTGGGAATTCATTAAGTTTTTGACCAGCAAGCCTATTCAGGATGAATACTCCAAATACAGCACCCCTGCCTGGCAAACCAGCTACGAAGGCGAAAATCTGGATAAACTGATCTCTTATAGTGAAGCTAACCAGGTGCTTATCCCCAATTACGTCAAGCAAATTCCGTTTGCACACGTTCGCCCGAAAGTCCCTTATTACAGTGAAGCTTCATTGGCGCTTCAGCTTGCCTTACAACAGGCGCTGACAAAGCAGAAGACGCCTCAAGAAGCATTGGATGAGGCGGCCGCGAAATTTTCAGAACTGCAAGAGAAATATCAATAATCCATTCACCATACTTCTGGCAGGAGGTTTATACTTCCTGCCAGAAGTAACTGTATATATCTTTTTGTTTATTTATCTAAGATGGCTACTACTTCTCTTCGCAAGCAAGATGCAAAAATCGGGTTGCTTTTAGTAATTCCAAGTTTACTCATTATTTTAGGAATTACCCTGCAGCCTGTATTAAGCACGCTTTATCTCAGCTTCTTTGAAACACCGCTTTCAAGACCCACCGGTGGCGTCTTTATCGGCATCGAAAATTATTTAAGCATCATAAAAGACGATGTCTTTTGGGCGACTATTTGGCGTACGATTTATTTTACTGTGATGAGTGTAGGGATTGAACTGATTTTCGGGGTTGCCGTCGCCCAGCTTATTCACAGCCATCCGGTCGGTTGGAAAATATTACGTACCTGCCTGATCATCCCCTGGGCTGTGCCTACCGTGGTGAACGGCGCGATGTGGCGCTGGATCTATAGCGCTGATTACGGGGCATTGAATGCACTTCTATTAAAAATTGGTATTATCGATCATTATGTGGCCTGGTTAACTGACCCTTTGACAGCCATGAACCTGGTTATTCTGGCGGATATTTGGCACAGCTTCCCGTTTATTGCCCTCATCATCCAGGCCGCGCTGGCAAGCATTCCTGAAGACCTGGATGAAGCAGCTGCCGTAGATGGCGCCAATGCGATACAACGGTTCTTTAGTATCCGTTTACCCTTATTACGCTCTGCCATTCTTATTGCGCTGGTCATCCGTACCGTGGAAGCTTTTCGCGTCTTTGACATCATTTATGTGATCACCCGCGGCGGACCGGCGTTTGGCACCGTAGCTATTTCTTTCCTTACATATTTTGAGACCTTCACATATGGGCATGTGGGGAAGGGTTCTGCCTTATCCTTCTTGATTTCACTCTTCACTCTAGGTATGGCCATGCTCTACATCCGATTCTTGTATAAACCGGAGGAAAGCCGGCTATGATTCATAATCGTAAATTTTTCCAAAAAGCCGGGTTATTTTCGCTAACCCTTCCGGTTTACCTGATAATTTTTTTGCCGGTAATCTGGCTGGTTTCTTCCAGTGTATCCAACCGCTCCGATTTATTAGCTCTTCCGGCTTCGTTTTTCCCAAAGCACCCAACGTTTGAAAATTACATCAGTATATTCAATCCCGAATTTGCCACCTCTGAAGTTTCCAAAACATTCGTCCGCACCTTAGGCAACTCATTTTTAATCAGCAGTTCGGTTACTTTTATTGCGCTTTTTGTGGGGTCATTGGCTGCTTACGCCCTGGCGCGCATCAATTTTCCCTTTCGAAAGGGAGTATTGATGGGCATCCTGGGGACGCGCATGATACCGGAAGTATCTTTGGTGATACCGTTATATCTGTTGGCTTCCCGATTGGGTTACCTCAATAAGCCTATTGTATTGATCGTTACCTACCTTTCTTTTGCATTACCTTTTGCGATATGGATCATGACGGGCTTTTTTGAAACAATCCCGGTGGAGTTGGAAGATGCAGCCCGCATCGATGGCTGCTCGCGGATGGGGATCCTCTATCGGGTGATTTTACCCATCTCAGCGCCGGGATTGATCTCCACCTCCCTGTTTGTCTTTCTCTCAGCCTGGGATGAATTCTTCTTTGCCTTGATATTTACCAGCACCATTGCCACTAAAACTGTGCCTGTAGCCATTGCGGAATTCACCGGCCGTTATGCCGTGGATATCACGGCCATGATGGCAGGCGGCGTGATTGCAGCCATCCCGCCTGTGGTTTTGGCATTGATCTTCCAGCGTTATATCATCAGCGGGTTAACTGCCGGCGCCGTGAAGGGTTGATGCATGGGGCAGCCGCAATATATCATTGGCATCGACCTGGGAGCCACAAATGCCAGAGTGGGTTTGATTTCCACCAATGGGAAAGCATTAGATATTCAAGCGAAAACCTTACCGACTCCCCGAAAACCTGAAACCGGTTTGCAAACCGTCATCGAGTTGACACGTTTGCTATTAAACCAGTATAAAAATCTTTCCATCGTTGGGATAGGTGCCGGTGTAACTGGCCCTGTTGACAGGCTATCGGGAACGGTGATCAATCCCTATACCGAACCAGCCTGGCAATATACCCCATTTACTGAACCTCTGCATGAGACCTTTGACTTGCCAGTAGTCCTGGAGAATGATGCCGATTCCGCAGCATTGGGGGAATATTGGCAGGGAAATGGGCGGGGCGCCGCACGGTTATATGTTGTTACAATCGGTACGGGGATAGGTACATCCTTCATCGATCATGGTAAGGTATACCGCGGTTTAGATGGCTCTCATCCGGAGGGCGGGCACCATATCATCGATATATCCAGCGGAGTCCATTGTTATTGCGGCATGGTTGGCTGTTGGGAAAGCCTGGCGTCGGGCGAGGCATTTCAAAATTTTGCGCGCCGCAAAGCCGCCGAAGAACGGGGTTGGCTAAAGATTCTTTCTGCCAATGATATTCAAGATGTTAATACGCCGGCGGTCATTCAGGCTGCCCAACAAGGCGATCAGATTGCCTTACAGTTAGTGCAGCAGGAAGGTTATTACTTAGGTGTGGGGTTGTTGAATATCATCTCGATGTTCATGCCAGATAAGATCATTTTATGCGGCGGAATGGCCAGATATTTTGATCTGTTCGAGCCGGCTATTCGTGAAGTGATTGCCGACCACCGCTATATGGTGCCAGCCGAGAGTGTAGTCATTCAGACCGACAGCCTCGATTATTACGCCGGTGTTTACGGCGCAGCTTATGCTTTCCTGATATCGCAGCAAGAAAGTGCTTGAAATCATACAAATCAATGATTAGGAGAAAATAATGGTAGAACGATTTCCGTTTTTAGAAGATATTCAATTACAACCTGAAGCCCTTAAAAAAGTTCTCCAGGGTTATGACTCGCGCTTATTAAAAGATTTAAGAAGTCGTTTAGAGAAAGGCGCTTTTGACCGAATCATTCTCACCGGGATGGGCGCTTCTACTTTTGGCACTTACCCGGCCTGGTTGTACCTTCTAAAAGGCAGTCTCCCGGCGTTTTGGATGGATACCAGCGAATTACTCACTTATGCTTCCGATCTGGTGACACCGAGATCGCTGCTTTGGGTGGTATCCAATTCGGGTAAGTCTATAGAGATCACCCGCCTGCTGGCTCAAAAGGCGAAGTTTGGCAATCCGTATCTTTTAGCCAATACCAATATTTCCGATAGCCCTCTGGCAACGCAGGCGGATTTGTATATTCCTCTATACTCGGGCGATGATTTCACCTTATCCACGCGCAGCTATGTGGGCACGCTGGCGACCACGCAATTAATGGCGTTGCAATGTGCCGGTAAATCGATCGATCGTGAGATGGAAGATTTGCAAATTACTTTACAGGGTTTACAGGACTATACAGAAAAATGGGAAGAGCATCTTCAATCGCTGGATACATTGCTAGGCAAAGTAGGTCGATTGGTTATTGTGGGGCGCGGTTTATCCTACGCATCGGCAATGGAAGCGGCATTGTGCTTCAAAGAAGGCCCGAAAATTAACGCCGAAGGGATGTCTACCGGGCAATTCTGGCACGGTCCGGTGGAACTGGCAGATGAGAGCTACATGGTGCTCTCGCTGGCAGGAGAGGCGATGACCAAAGCCGAAGACCTGCGCCTTAGCCTGAAGGCGCAATCACTGGGAGCAAAGGTTTTCTGGCTGGCGGATGCACCTGAAAAAGAAATTCCAAGCATTGTGTTGCCCAAATATCGCGGTATCGGGCTACCGATTGCCGAGATCGTCCCTATTCAATTGATTTCGATCAATGTGGGCAAGCAGACCGGATTCCGCCCGGGTGATTTCCGTTACCTCGGCACAGTGGTGACCACCAAAAAAGAGATGTTTTAAGTTTATAGACGCGCAGTGGGGCAGATACAAAGATCTGCCCCAATTTTCCCCTTCTTATTTATTTTCATATAATGAATGTGAACCGCTGATTTTACTGTGCGTTAACAAATTCGGCTGCCCAATCGAAGTCACCTGATTCTTCCAATGATCCGGGCCAATGCTGGCACCAGGCAGGCATTTTTACATCCCGCACTCGGTCGCTGGAGGGGTGGTATGGTTTGATATCCAGAATGGGGGTTTCATTTTCGGCATCAATCCAGGGGATGATGATCAAACCGTTTTCGGTATCTACGTTCAACACATTGGTTATAGACACACAAATTGGGTTGGGGCGCAGCGGTGACCGGGTGGCGAAGATGCCCAGTTTTTCGGGGGCGTTTTTATATGGCTGTTCAGCGATCAAAACGCTGCGGTGTTCGGGCGAGTCCAGGTAATGACTCCACCATAAAACCATCACATGGCTGAACTCATTTAGACCCAGTAAAGCATCACAGTATTCGGGATCGATCTTCAGAGCAAATCCATCTGTGCCTGCTTTTACTTGTCCAATAGGGGTTAATGTGATTCCATTTTCGTTCATTTTTAACTCTCCAAATGTAAGGATGAAATACGTTATCGTTTATCCGTTTTTATTAGTCGCTATGCTGGACGGAGAACGTCCGCATAATGTAAAGACTCTTATCTTCGCTCAGAGTGACAGCCTTCTTTTGGGACAGCCCCAGGCAGGTGGAGGGAATGAGGTGGGTTCCTGGCTTCCTTTTATTCCTGGTTTCCTCATTAATTTTTTATTTTCATATAAGAAATATTCCTGAATTCCTTTTCTTCCTCTTTTCTTTATCCATTCTTTTTACGGACAGGCACTTGCATTTCTGTGACAGCATTTTGATCGCTGTGTTGCTGCCCAGCCTTCGGAAGTTGCAAATATATTTCCCGGTCGGGTCCGGCAATGTGATAATCATTGGCATCGACCCACTTGAGTAATGCTGCGTATGCGCCTGCCAGCCCGGTGAAGGGACCACAGTGAATCGTAAAAGCCATTGTTTCGACTGCCGGCAGTGTATGAATATGCAGATCATCCCGCTCTCCTGGCTGTAAGGCGACGGGAGCGCAAACCTCGGCGTCGATCTCTGGCTCGCAGGCATGGTAAACCGACAGGCAGGGATTGACTGGTTCTACACCGGCTTTTTCCAATTGATTGAACAAATCGACCCAGAGAGGACCCTCATCCCAATAGCTGGGGATAATGCGGCGCACGGATGCTACAGAAAATGCAGCCACCGGTTTAAGCAACACTTCGTAAGTAAGGGGGTGGTTTTCTTGTTCGATCAAACGCAAACGGGCTTCCAGCCGTTCCATGCGGTCGAGCTGTTCTTGTACCTGGTTGCGTAATTCACTTTGCTTTAGAGTCAACATACCGCGTAGTTCCGCAGGGGAAAGGTCACCCTGCATCAGGCGGGTGATTTGCTCCAGGCTGAAGCCCAGATCTTTTAGCGCTAGAATACGGTGCAGGTGAGGCAACTGGTCGATATCGTAGTAGCGGTAGCCAGTCAGATTATCCACATCCGCCGGGTGAAGCAAACCCAGATCGTCATAATAACGCAGCGTCTGCACGGTTACCTGACTAATACGGGCGAAATCGCCAATTTTTAGCTTCATTTTGCCTCCGTTACCCCTACTATACACCCTATGGTAACCATAGAGTCAAGAGGCAAAATGAACCTTTTGTTTGTTAACTCGTGTAATAGTAATGAGTTTGAAAGCCCTATATATTTGTGAAAACCCTTCACGTTTTTTTCTGATATAACGAAATAATATGCATATACTATTTCCGTTGGTTTGAAAATTAATAGAATAGTGATAGCTATCTATCCATGTATATACTTATGGGAGGTTGTTCAATGAAAAGGGCAATTGTTTTAATAGCATTTTTTAGCCTCATGCTAACGATGGTTGGAAATAGTTGTTCTTTACCGAGACATCAACCGGGATCAATTGTATACAAAGATTGCACCGGTTTGATTCCCGAATCGATTAAAGCTATGGTACGCGAAAATGTTGATAACGGTCTTAATGTCGGCATGGTAGTCGGGATTGTAGCGCCATGCGGGAGCGAGTTTTATTCCTATGGTACAACAACACTTTCCGGCGATAAACCGGTAGACAAAAACACAATTTTCGATATCGGTTCAATTGGTAAAGTTTTCACCGCTATTCTATTAGCTGATATGGTCGAAGGCGGTGAAGTCTCATTTGATGACCCTATCGAGAAATACCTTCCCGAAAATGAAATCGTACCCACCTATAATGGTCACTCTATCACTTTATTGGATCTGGCATCTCACACGTCCGGACTGCCAAATGTTCCCGATAATTTCAACCCGGCAGATGAATTTAATCCCTATGCAGATTACACCGTTGAACAAATGTATTCTGCATTAAAGGCGATTAAATTAAAGCAAACGCCTGGTGAAAAATACGAATACTCAAATTTTGGAATGGGTTTATTGGGTCATATCCTGGCGTTACGTAGCGGGATGAGTTACGAGGAGCTGGTTATTGGACGGATCGCCAATGAATTATATATGCCTAACACGCGCTCGCTGTTATCCCCGGAAATGGAAAAACATCTGGCAACCGGATATGATGATGGCGTGGTATTTCCGCTTTGGGATAATCCCACTCTGGCAGGCGCCGGTAATCTGCGTTCCAATACTCAGGATTTGCTTGTATTTTTAGCGGCAAATATGGGTTTAGATGATAGCAGCCTGTATAGTGCAATGCAGGTCACGCATGAGCCGCGTTTTGTGGCTAACTCTGATATTCAGGTTGGATTAGCCTGGCATATCGTCAGGCGGGATAATATCCCAATCATCGAACATCACGGCGCCACGGGAGGATATTGGGGATTCGCCGGGTTTATCGATGAAAAAAAGACTGGCGTTGTCGTTTTAACAAATACCTTCGAAGATATCGGGGAAATCGGCAGGCAGTTATTAATGGAAAGTGTTGTACAGCCCTGATGCCTGTGGGATAATTATTAATAGTTACAGTACCATAGTTGACTTTTCCGATAAAACGAGAGAGACAGATAGGAAATATCAATGAACAAAATAATCTTGGTAACCTATGCCACAAAGTACGGTGCAACCGCGGAGATAGCCGAGCATATCGGGCAAACGTTGCGAGATGCCGGGCTGCAGGTGGATGTGCAGCCTGTCAAACAAATCCGCAATATCGAACCTTATTCAGCCGTGGTTTTGGGCAGCGCAGTGTATATCGGCGCATGGCGCAAAGAGGCGGTAAAATTCTTGCAGCTTCATGAACTGGAGATGGCAAAAATCCCGGTGTGGCTGTTTTCAAGTGGGCCTACGGGTGAGGGAGATCCGGTTGAATTATTGCAAGGCTGGCATTACCCCCAAAAATTACAGCCCGTTATCGATCGGATACAACCTAAAAACATTACGGTGTTTCATGGCAGCGTCGATGAAAATAAAGCCAGCTTCATCGATAAATGGATGATCAAACAGGTAAAATCACCGCTAGGCGACTTTCGAGATTGGAACGCCATCACCGCCTGGGCACAAGGCATTGCCCAGACGCTACAAAGCAGTTCATAAAGATAAATGAGGAAGCCAGGAATTTTAATAAGGAAAGCATGAAAGCAGGAAGATAATTAACTATTCACTGATAACTGCAAACTTATAGCCTATAGCTTATAGCTTATTCCCCGAGGCATCATGGATTCAACACACAAAATATTGCCGATCACCCTACAAACCTGCCGAGAGGCTGCATATGTTTTAGGCTGTGCATTTGCCGACGAACCGGTATCGCTGGCAATTTATATAAACCAGACTCCTGAGGAGCGGATTCGAAACTTAGCCGTCGATTTTGCAATCGAAGTGGAAGATTGCATTCGCCGCGGTATCGCACTGCAAATGAACCAGGCGGATAAGATCGTTGCTGTGGCTGCCATTTACCCGCCGGGCGCATATCCCTTTCCCTGGATCTTCCGGGCGCGGATGACGATGGGAGCATTTTTGGATTATAGCCATTATAGCGTGCGGAGATTGCTGGATTGGCAGAGGTTTGCCGGTAAAATCCACCCTAAAGAGCCTCACTTCTATTTTCAATACCTGGGCGTGCGACCCGAATGCCAGGGTAAAGGTTACGGTACATTGATGATGCAGTATCTCACCGCGTTAGCCGACGAAGCCAACATGCCTTGCTACCTGGAAACCGCCAGCGCAGGGGCGGTACCAATGTATAGGCGGTATGGTTTTGAAGTGCTGGTTGAAAAAGAAATCATTGGTGTGCATGCCTGGTTCATGTGGCGTGAACCGCACCTTTTGCCATAAATTGAAGAATGCAAGGAGAGCAAGTCTGTGTCCTGAACTGAGAATTTTCCAATGACAAGTTGTGCATAGGGAGAATTCATAGTAATATACACAATTCAAATAACTATTTATCTTTGTTTGCTGATCATTTGGCGTGGGATTTCTTGAGCTGAATTAAAGTCTGATAGCATAAAAAATCGTTTATAAATTCTTTTGGGAAGTCACTATGACTATCGAAAATATATTCAAAACGATATTTTTTATTCTGTTTATTGGTCTATTGTGTATCCGTCTTTTCTATGGCGTGAAAGTTCGAAAAACGGGTAAAAGCAGCTGGAAATTGGACCAGTCTGCAGTCGCGCGGGAGGGGAAATGGAGTATTATATTGCGACCGATCCTGTTTTTGTGTATGCTGGCGCTGGTTGCATTCTATGCAGTCGCCGATTCACCATCAAGCTGGTTGACTGTTCCCTTACCGGAATGGCTGCGCTGGCTGGGTGTGGGGCTTGGATTTTTCAGCCTTGCGCTTTTGGTATGGGTGCATCATACTCTGAGAGAGTATTGGTCTACGACACTTCAATTGCGAAACAGTCACACGATAATTACCCGGGGTCCGTATGCCTGGGTCAGGCATCCCATGTATTCCGTGTTGATGCTGTGCTTCCTTGGACTTGCTCTGGTATCGGAAATCTGGTTGTTGTTGCTATGGGCTGTGTTATCGCCCGTTTTCTTCAACAGGATAGCTGGCATCGAAGAGATGATGATGAAGGAGCAATTTGGCGATGAATATCTCGCTTATATGAACCAAACAGGCCGGTTTTTCCCTAAAATTTTTGCGAAGTAGGGAAAGGGAATGTGATATCCAACATATTACTTTGTTTCAAGCTATTCGGGTTATGATGGTGCACCTGGAGGTAAAAATTGAATAAAGATATAGTATTTCGTGTCCTTATGTTCCTGGCTTTCGTAGCTATGATGACCATCCGCATCTACTATCAATCAAGAATATTCCGCGAAAAGAGAGGCGTTGATATCAAAGAGGGAAAGCTCAGTCTTATGGCGGGTGCTATTGCGGCGCTCACATCGATCGTATTTGGCGCGGAATATATTTTCACCCCCGGGGTTTTTGGGTTTGCCTATGCACTTCGCTATCCGGATTGGGTAAGGTGGCTTGGATGTTTTTTACTGATTGTTGGGATTACCTTGTTGGGTTTGGCGCACCACCACTTGGGAAAGAGTTTCTCTTCGTTTGTGGTTTCGAAAGAAGATCAATTGCTGGTCGAGACAGGCCCATACCGCAGGATAAGGCATCCCATTTATTCAGCCTATATTTTAAATTACCTGGGGGGAGGGTTGTTAGCCAGCAATTGGGTCCTGACCGTGATACCGGTATTGATGTTTGGGATATTGGTAGCCATTCGTATGGGGCAAGAGGAAAAAGTAATGGAAGAGTCTTTTGGGCAAGCCTATATTGAATACGAGAAGCGAACCGGCAGGCTGATACCACGAATGTTTGGAAATAATCATTAATATATAACAATCGCTATCGATTTATCCTTGATCTGTTTTCAAATGGTAGAATGATACGGAATATTAAGTTATCTGTTTTCAGTAAAGTGTGAGTCGAGTTTAGAGAATTATATATCAAATTAAATCAATTATTGCTTTCCTAATGGGAATATTTCCAGGATTATTGTGTTCCTGGTTTCTTTAAAAGTATCCTTATCATTCACATCAGGAGTTTTTATGCCTACTCCCAATTTTATACAATCGATCCTTGAATACCCGTTTATCTCTCGCATCCGCCGTAACCATGGTCTGGAGCATGCCACACTGCATATGCTGGCGCAGCGTTTCCCGCGCACCAGCTTTGCCGGGCATTCCGACGCGGGCGGTTTTTGGATCATGGGCGATGCAACCACCGATGAAATTCAAACCGCGGTCGACGAGGCGTTAAGCCGGCTGCAACAAGGAGAGCGGAACCTGGCGGTGCATCCCAATTGCGGTACCAATCTGGCAGCGGCATCGATTTTGGCGGGTGTGGCGGCCGCGTTGGCCATGACCGGGGTTGGTAAACGCTGGCGGGATAAACTCGAGCGCCTGCCTCTGGCAATCTCGCTAGCCTCCCTGGCATTGATGGCCGCTCAACCGATTGGCATGATCTTGCAACGCGAGTTTACCACCGAAAGTTTACCGGCCGGTTTACATGTAACCGGCATCCATGCCACAAAGCGCGGCGGTTGGCGCGCCCATCGTATTACCACACGAGGCTGACCTTGTCTGATGATGTAATACCGGTTGTATACATCTTTCATGGCGAAGATGAATTTGCCATTGCTCAATTAATTTCCGAGAAGGAAAAAGAGATGGGCGATCCGGCTATTGCTTCTATGAATATCTCCCGGTTGGATGGGCGAAACCTGTCACTAGATGAGTTGTATACCACCGCAGCGGCAATTCCCTTTTTGGGGGACAGGCGGATGGTAGTGGTAAATGATTTAATCAATACCATAGATACACCCGAACTCCAAGAAAAATTAATCAAATATCTGGAAAATCTACCGCCGACTACCCGGCTGGTCTTGGTGGAAAATACAAGCCTTCTCCCTAAAAAGGATCATAAAACCGATAAACAAAAATCACACTGGCTCGTTGCATGGGCAGAGCAAGCGCCAAAAATTGCCTATGCTAAAAATTTTCCTATTCTTGAAAGTCATGCCCTGGCGGAGCGGATAAAACAGCAAGCCATACAGGCTGGGGGATCTATTACCGATGAGGCTGCCGGGCTTCTGGCAGATTTGTGTGGCGAGAATCCGCGCATGGCGCACCAGGAGATTTTAAAACTTCTCATATATGTGAATTACAAACGTCCGATAGATGCCGACGATGTGAGGGATATTACCCCTGACGCCAGTGTTTTAGAAAAGTTTGCCCTGGCGAATGCCCTGCGTGAGCGTAATGTACGTGAGGCGCTAAGGGTTGTTTGCAAGGAATTGGAAAACACCGAACCCTATATGCTTGTCGCAAGCATTGCCTACCAATTTCGCACCCTGTTGTGCGCCAGAGATGGTTTGGACCGCGGGGGTGATATTCGCAGCCTGGCCAGGGAAATGAAAATCTCTGAAGGGTACGCCCGTCATCTGTTCCAACAGGCACAAAGGTTTTCATCGGGTGAACTTGAAGATATCTATCGCCGCCTGTTAAAGGTCGATGAAGCCATAAAAACCAGCCAAATGGATGGGGATGTCGCTTTACAATACTTTATTTCAGATTTCGCCAGAGAGTAAAACAGAAAAATTATACATAGTTGAAACATTGCCAGTAAATTATCTGGGAAAAATCAATTATGCATGGTAGCAGGTATTCATTCCCTGGTGAGAGAACAGCTATTTTTTGCAACCTCCTAAAAAATATGACGTATTGTTATACGTAAGAAATCAAATATTTAGAGTAAAATTATATCCTTTTAGGCAACCTGTCATCTATGTGATTACAATTATGATGAATAATAAATCCACTCAAGTTAAATCTATGAAGCCCTTCTTCGTCGTCTGGACCGGGCAGGCGTTTTCTTTATTCGGCAGCAGCCTGGTGCAATTTGCCCTGGTCTGGTATCTCACCCAGCGCACCGGGTCAGCCACCATTTTAGCAACCGCCACCCTGGTAGCTTTCTTGCCGGATGTGTTCCTCGGCCCATATATCGGTGCGCTGGTAGACCGCTGGAGCCGGCGGCTGGTAATGATGGCTGCCGATGGGCTGATCGCACTGGCAACCCTGGGTCTGGCTGCGCTGTTCCTGGCGGATAAAGTAGAAGTGTGGCATATTTATGTCATTATGTTCATAAGAGCTCTGGGCGGGACCTTCCACTGGCCGGCGATGCAATCTTCTACCTCACTCATGGTACCCACAGAGCATCTATCACGCATTGCCGGACTAAACCAAGCGCTACGCGGTGCCATGTCCATCGTCGCGCCGATGGCGGGCGCCTTGTTATTGGCTGTTATACCCATGCAGGGTATTTTGGCTATCGATGTGGGGACGGCGGTTATTGCCATTATCTGCCTGTTTTTCGTCATCATTCCGCAGCCCGAGCAATCGCCGGAAGACCAGGGTTCGGCGCTTAAAGCCATGTTGGAGGGATTCCGCTACGTGAAAGCCTGGCCGGGCATGATGCTATTGATGCTCATGGCAACCGTTCTCAATTTTTTCATCAACCCGGCGTTCTCTCTGACTCCTCTCCTGGTGACCGAACATTTCAAGGGCGGGGCGCTGCAATTAGGCTGGATGGAATCGGCAATGGGCATCGGTGTGGTGGCTGGCGGGCTGGTATTGAGCGTGTGGGGAGGCTTTAAAAAGCGCATCCTGACCACGCTGATGGGACTGGCTGTTTGCGGTTTGGGTGTGCTCGCTATCGGTTTCACGCCGGCGGAATATTTGAATATCGCCATTGCCAGCATGTTCATCGGCGGTTTTGCCATGCCCATTGTCAACGGGCCGTTATTTGCCATTCTGCAGGATAAAGTGGCGCCGGAAAAGCAGGGGCGGGTATTCACACTGGTAAGCTCACTTGCCGGCGCGGCGGCGCCATTGGGTTTAGCCATTGCCGGACCGGTAGCAGATTGGATCGGCGTGCAGGGCTGGTTTGTGGTGGCAGGTGTGGTGTCGTTGTTGATGGCTGTGACAGGCCCGCTTATGCGCCCGATCATGAAACTGGAAGAAAATCACAGGGAGATTAAAGCGGAAGCACCTCTAGAAAATAACAGTGAATTAAAGGAAGCAGCAACGGAAAGACATAAAGGCGTTTCCCCTGAAGAACAGATTGTGTGCAGACCTCAATAAACCGGGGTTGCTAACGCGGTGCTTAAATCATGATTATTATCAAACGATCTGACGCGTCCCTCCTCACCTCCCCCAAAAAGCGCAGATTTTTGGGGGAGGCAGGTAGGGGCAGCGGGAGATGAGGGGGGCTCCTGGTTTCCTTATTTATCTTTTATTTTCATACAAGTGAAATATTATCGGATCACGATAGGTAAATATATCGCATAACTTTTACCCAGAACCGCAAAGTAGGATAAATGGTCGGGGTTGGCTGTCACTGTATTGCGGAAAAAGTCAGCGCTGCTGGTGGTTTCCATAACCCAAGCGCTGCCATTCCAATAATAAAGACCTAATTGCGAATCTTCGATCAAGAATGACCCCGAATAATCCACGGTGATCGTATAGGAAGCGCCGGGGGCAAGGCTGGCAGGATTGCCTGTGCTGCTGTATACCGCCGTAAGATCGAACATGCGGTAACCTGTGAGCTGACCGGTGGATGGCAACTGTGAGGCACTCATGGGGGTGTGGGTAATGATCACTGTGGAAGTGACCGCGCCGGTGGGGAAGCGGATAGTTGTGCTTCCATCGCCGGAAAAAGCATCCCCGCCATCGGCTGCGGTTACGGTCCCGGTTACCGGTACCGTGTTGCTCGGACGGTTGGAGAGGAGTAATCCGTTAATGCCTCCAGCCCATATCACAGGACCTTCTCCATGACGGAAAGAATGCACGCTGTATAACAGTCCCGCATCAATGGGGGTTTCTTCCTCCAGCCAGGTGTTGCCAAGGTCACCGCTGGCCAGGATCAAACTTTCACTGCTGGAATCATCCGAGCCTACTACCCAACCCCATGCCGGGCCGACAAAATCCATATCCATGAAAGTAACATCAGGGAAACCGTGGTTCTTGGTACTCCAGTTATTACCCCCGTCTAAGGAGGCGATGATCGTGTTATCACTTACAGCCCAAAGGTATTGATCGTAGCAATAGACAGATTTTATGGTCTCGGTTATTCCGCTGGTTTGGGTAAACCAATCACTGGCGTTCACCGTTGCCCAGATGTTTCCATTTACACCTACCGCCCAGCCGTGATAAAAATCGCTGAAACAGACATCGTGTATTGCGGTCGAGTAGATGGTTTTCTCAAGCGTCCAATCACTCCCCGCGTTGATGGTTTTCAAGATCCACCCGTTACCGCCCACCGCGCCGCCTACCGCCCAGCCGTCATCCGGGCTGGTAAATTGAACTGCGTGCATAGGCCCGCCAACGGGATAGGTTTGCGAGTCCCAATTAACACCGCCGTCAATGGTGGATAAGATCGTTCCTGACCCGTAGAGTCCCCCTACCGCCCAACCCCGGTGTTCGGTGATGAATTGAACATCATTCATGTAGGGAATGCCGCTTTTCTGAACCCCCCAGGATTTACCGCCATCGGATGTGTATAATATTTCGCCCGGAAAGCCAGCGATACTGGCGCCCGTTACAGCCCATCCCCGGTTTCTATCGATGAAATACATCCCATTGACCGTCATATCTGCAGACTCGATACGGTGGACCCAGGTGTTGCCGCCATCAGTCGTCGAGAGCACTGTACCGGCGCTGCCCACTATCCAGCCTTGTTGATCGTTTACAAAATCCAGGTTGTACAGCGTGGCGTCCGTACCGCTTGTAAGTTCAGTCCAGGAGGGATATGCGTACCTGGCGATAAAACCGCCATCGCCCACCGCCCAGCCGTGATTGGCATCCGACAATTCCAGCGAATAGAGGTTACGGGTCCAGCCTGATAAGATCCACTCGCCCCAGTTCGTTCCGCCATTGGAAGTTGTCCACAGAGCGCTGCCCCAGCCGACGATCCAGCCATTATTCTGATCTACAAAATCCACATCATAAAGGGCGTGAATTTCATCGCAAGAGGGTTGATCATTCCAGGTTGATCCTCCATTGGTGGTGGCGATAACCGTGCCGTTTGCCCCAACGCTCCAGCCGTGAGTGGTATCTACGAAATCCACGCCATACAGCGTTTCGGTGGTATTACTGGTTTGCGAGGTCCACAACAGACCCCCATTCTGAGTGGTCAAAATCGTTCCGTTATCTCCCACCGCCCAACCGTAATTGGTATTGACAAAATATACCCGATAGAGATATTCACTGGTGGGCGTGGTCTGAGTAACCCAGGTTACGCCGCCGTCGTCAGTTGCGAGAATCACGCCGCCATCACCTGCAGCCCAACCGTGATCATTATCCAGGAATTGTACATCTTGAAGCGTTGATTTTATGCCACTGGTCTGAGGGGTCCAACTTAAGCCGGCATTGGTTGTATGAATGATCAAACCGCCCCCCCCTACAGCCCACCCGACCATGTTGTTGATAAAAGATACGCCGGCTATTCCGCCCCCAGAAATCCAGTGCCAGCCGGGCAGATCCACATAACCTGTTGAAGACGCGCTTCCTGGCACAGACCCAAGCAACGCGAAAATCAGAGCCAACCCAACGAAAGCTCGTAATTTCGAAGCCATTGAAATCTCCTTTCTTTGATGATCGGATTTTTCTACAAAGCTAATAAATGATAGGGAGGTATTGTTTTTTCGGTGAACGATATTAACCGTACTGCATTGTTCGCCCAAGATAATATTGAATTGATATTCTGCATTTGTGGCAAGCAATCAGGTTAAGATCAACACATTGTGCCTGATCATTCGTCGCTGGCAGGTGATACCTATCAATATAAATTATTATACAGTTTTCTTTTTTTTAGGGCAAATAAAAAGCACAATAATCAAACCGAACTTTCATAATAGTGCGATGAAATAAGATGGATCGGAATTCAGCGGTGGAAACGATTACCAAAAGCTGGTAGGAAAATGAAATTATAAAAACGACTTCAATCGTTAAAATTCTCAATAATAACGATTGAAGTCAAGTCTCCAAATATTGAGGTGTAGGCTACTGGTCGATCAGAAGCTGGCTATCGGGAAACGGTTTTACATCGTTGGGGATCGGAGAAACGTAGGGAGAATTTTTGGTACGCTCGTAAAACTCCTGTCTGGCGCTCTCCAGCAATTGTGGATTGGATAGAAAATCGATCGCTGTCGCTGCCAATACCTGACCCTCGTAAATCATCCCTTTATGACCGATCCCCATGCCTACTTGAGCAACCTGCTGCCAGGTATGGAGAGAAGTTCCCACCACACCGCAAGACGTGGCGATCTGAGATAAGGGGACAACCTGGCTTACATCGGCGACATCGGTAGAGCCTGGTCCAATCAGGTCAGTTTTAATCGGCGGAAGAACACCATCAGCCAGCAGTTTCCCCTTCAACTGCGGGGAATTCTCTAAATCAGGGATACCGATCATTTTTCCGAACTCGCGAAGGAACGGCGTTACAGGTAAAGTCTTGGTTATCTCTTCAGCAAAATCCAACTCGTCTTGCGTATAAGTCGGTGGTTTGATTTGTTCTAATTGGGCATACAGCGCATCCGTTATTGTATCGTTTCTGACCAGACCGGAACAGGCGCTAACAAACACAGCCTCGAATTCGGTGCCAGTCATCATCGCAGCCCCCTTGGCAATCTTCTGAACGCGCTCATAGAGCGCCATCACATCGCTCATCTTGGGCGCACGAATATAGTAACAAGATTCGGCAAAGGCGGGCACGATATTTGGCGCCTCACCTCCATTCGTAATGATGGTGTGAATACGCGCGTCGGGGATCATATGCTCGCGCAGATAATTCACTCCCACGTTCATCAATTCGACTGCATCCAGCGCGCAGCATCCATAATATGGGTTTGTGGATGCATGGGCTGCTCTGCCATGGAATTTAAAAAACGCCTTTAAAATCGATAAACAGCGAATAGTGATACTGCTGTTAAACATCCCTGGATGCCAGGTGAGAGCCAGATCTACATCATCGAAGCAGCCCGCTTTTACCATAAACACCTTGGCTGCTCCGCCTTCTTCAGCCGGGCAGCCATAATACCGAATGGTCCCCGAAACATCTCCTGCGGGAATCGCCTACGCCACGCCCACCGCTGCCGCTAATGAGCCTGCTCCAAGAAGGTTATGACCACAACCATGTCCATTAGCATGCTCGATCAGTGGCTCCTTGTAAGGGACGGCTTTTTGGCTGAAACCCGGCAGGGCGTCAAACTCACCCAGGATGGCTATCACCGGCTTTTCCTTGCCAAACTCTCCGATAAACGCAGTCGGAATGTCAGCGACACCACGCTTGACTTCAAACCCATACGTTTCGAGCATGATTGCCATAAATTGTGCAAGATTATTCCATGGGATATCCATTGGGATGATTAGCTAAGATATAAACAACCAAGGCATCAGCTAATCATTTATTGTGCTGATTGGATACTGTAACGAGAATCACTAAAAGAGCCCATGATCATTCACCAGAAGATGGGTTTATCGACTTTGTTTACCACGAACCATCCCATGGATAAGGTTGCATGAATTAGAAAATTACAAGATAATTGAAATAAGATATGCGATTGGTGAAAAATACCTTCTTTCTTTGAATGAATATTTTTGCAACACTCTCAAGAGAAGAAACTTGATTTTCTGATAATATTCATGTAAATTTTAGAATTAAAAAGGTGGCTACGATGAATTCCTTGCTTGGAAAACACTGGCATCATCTACCTGAAAACGAAGTTCTTAACCTCCTGGAAACAAATATACAAAAGGGATTGGATATATTTGAAATAAAACACCGCCAGGATCGTTTTGGTCTCAATGTTCTGACCCCCAAAAAAGAAAAAAGTGCATTGGTTCGTTTTCTGCATCAATTTAATAACCCGCTAATGATCATTTTACTTGTCGCCAGCCTGGTGACAGCTATCATGAAGGACCCCATAGATGCAGCGGTAATTTTCGGGGTGGTACTGGTCAACGCAGTCATCGGGTATATTCAGGAAGCGCAAGCTCAAAAGTCGATTGCTGCGTTGGCGAAAACGATGACCACCGAAGCTGTAGTTATTCGAAGCGGGAATGTGATTCGCCTGCCTGCGTCAGAACTAGTACCAGGTGATATTGTGCAATTACTATCTGGGGCACGTGTCCCGGCTGATCTACGCCTTTTGGCATCGCGGGATCTCCAAGTGACAGAAGCAGCACTTACAGGCGAATCACACCCGGTGGAGAAAGACGCCAGCCTCATTGTTAAGCAAGATACAGTATTGGCAGAGCGCCGCAATATGGCTTACGCTTCGACTCTTGTAACCTTTGGTTCTGCTACTGGCGTAGTAGTGGCTACCGGTGATGACAGCGAGGTGGGGAGAATCTCTCAATTAATTTCCAGCGCAGCCGAATTGGAAACGCCATTAACTCGAAAAATTGGGCAGTTCAGCCGGGTGCTACTGGTTGCCATTCTGATTTTAGCTGCAATCACCTTTGGCATCGGCATCCTACGCGGCCAACCAGCATTAGATACCTTCATGGTGGCAGTTGCGCTGGCTGTTGGTGCTATCCCCGAAGGACTTCCCGCAGCGATAACAGTCACATTAGCGATTGGCGTCTCTCGTATGGCTCGTCGTCGCGCCATCATCCGTAATTTGCCAGCGGTAGAAACCCTGGGTTCCACTACCGTTATCTGCTCCGATAAAACCGGTACTCTCACTCAGAATCAAATGACAGTGAAAAAAATTTATACCTTAAGCGGGGTTTATGATGTTAGCGGTGTTGGTTATCAGCCAGATGGAGAAATTTCCGGAGATTGGACCAATGATGCGGCTGTGATTGAGACATTAAAGGCGGGATTTCTTTGTAATGACAGCCAGCTTGTCGAGAAAGAGGGGCAGTGGGCTATTCAGGGTGACCCCACAGAGGGGGCGCTATTGGTTGTTGCCCGCAAAGGCTCTCTCAACCTTGATAATTCAACCCTCCCTGCCCGGGTGGATTCTATCCCGTTTGATTCGCGGCACCAATATATGGCCACATTACATGAGGATGGTACGGTTTACATAAAAGGCGCGGCTGAGGTATTGCTCGATCTCTGCACCGGAGCGCTTGACCCCTCGGGTAATGTAACTTCATGCAATAGCAATGAATTTCGCCAGGCACTTGAAACAATAACCTCACAAGGTTTGCGTGTACTTGCCTTTGCCCGTTTGGATAAACCAGGCGCGAAAAAAATCAATTATGACACCATCACTGACCTGACACTTTTAGGTTTACAAGGCATGATCGATCCACCCCGTGCGGAGGTTCTGGAAGCCATCCGCGTTAGCCAGCAAGCCGGTATTATTGTAAAAATGATCACTGGCGATCATGCTCTCACTGCTGCCGCTATCGGTAGACAAATTGGATTATGTCAGGATGATTGTTCAGCCGTGCTAACTGGTGCAGAACTTTCCCGACTTTCTGACGCTGAGTTGATCGAGCAAGCCGAAAAGGTTAACGTGTTTGCCCGTGTAGCTCCCGAGCAGAAGCTGCGCCTGGTGGAGGCTTTGCAAGCACGCAACCAAGTGGTGGCGATGACTGGCGATGGCGTGAACGATGCCCCGGCACTCAAACAAGCCAATATTGGAATAGCGATGGGTATCACCGGTACAGATGTATCCAAAGAAGCGTCGGATATGATCCTGACTGATGATAACTTCAATTCGATTGAAGCCGCAATAGAGGAGGGGCGAGGCGTCTATGATAACCTGATCAAGTTTATTGTCTGGACGTTACCAACCAACCTGGGTGAAGGTCTGGTACTGCTGGCAGCTATTGTCATCGGGGCTACTCTACCCATCTTGCCTATCCAAATCTTATGGATCAACATGGTGACGGTGGCGGTGTTGGGGATTTCCCTATCACTTGAGGCAAAGGAACCCGGCTTAATGCGCCGTAAGCCGCGCAATCCTAAGGCACCCATTCTTGATGGTGTGCTGATTTGGCGTATCGTCTTGGTGAGCTTGATCATCTTGGCGGGAGCTTTCGGTTTATTCGAGTATGAACTGGGGCGTGGATCATCTTTGGCTGAAGCTCGTACAGTAGCAGTAAACGTGGTTATTTTCGTTGAGATGTTCTACCTGTTCAACGCACGCTCGCTAACGCTCTCTCCTTTTCAATTGGGTTTTTTCTCTAACTGGTGGTCGGTAGGCGGTGCGATTTTGATGGTGTTGATCCAGTTATTGTTTACCTATGCACCTTTCATGAATATCATTTTTTACAGCGCACCAATTTCTCTGTTACCCTGGCTGGGTGTGCTTATAGTCAGTGTTGCAGCATACATCATCATCGAGGTTGAAAAATGGTTTCGGCGCAAGTTAAACGCTGGTATAAAATAATTTTGGCAGCTTAGCCAATCAATGTGAAGAGTCACCATTCAACAGATAGGCTATGAAATTGTGAGTCAATCATAGACTCTATTCTATTAAATTATAGCAAGGAGATCGAAATGAATACCGTGCGACAGTTACTTAAGGCAAAAGGTGAACACGTATGGACTATTTCAAAGGAAGCGACTGTTACAGATGGCTTAAAATTAATGTTTGAGAAACGTATTAGCTCGCTGGTGGTCATCGAAGACTCTCAGGTTGTCGGGATTTTCACTGAGCGCGATTTTTCTCGAAAGTTAGGCTCCAAACGCGTAGACCCTGAGCAAACCCGAATTGAGGACGTGATGACAAGAGAATTGATCACCGTTAAACCAACCCAAACTGTTAATGAGTGTATGACATTGATGGTGGATTACCACATTCGCCACTTACCGGTGATGGATGATGATCGCTTGGTTGGCATCATTTCAGTTGGCGATGTAGTACAAGATATTATTGAAGAATTGGAATTTCACGTAGAGCAGCTAACCAGTTATATTCAAGGCCTTCGGTGATTTTTCTGAGATATTGATTGCAATAAGATAAAAAAATCATCAGTAAGTATTAAGGATTACCTGGATATTCTAGTGATAGCATAAGCCACTATGTTTCTAAAACACGTCTTATAGATACTCGTCTAAAAGTTTTTTACTTTAATTGATTGTATTGTTGTATTGATTTTTCTTTGTTCTGCTTTGTGGGTGAAAATTTTTAGTAAGAATTTATTGTTCAAGTTTTTTAATGTTTACCAATAATGGAAATACCAATTTCGTTTGCAATCAGCTTCGCTCGTAGAAGAGGAAAGCAGGTTAATAATGTTCCGAGTGATAATGAACATATTCATCTTTTATTACCCCTGTTGAAGAAGTGCGAAGATAAAAGCTAATAAAACTACAACCAATCCAATAAAAATAGCAATCCATGTAGCAACTCGCTGACGCATAAATCCTCCTTAAACCAGATTAAATCGTTCGGAATGAAAATCACCCATAGGAATACCAAGCTGAATTAGTGCTTTTTCCACAGCATCCATCATGGGATCCGGTCCGCAAATAAAAATTTCAATCCTGTCAGGTATGTGTTCTACTAGCAAGTGCCGTTCCAGGATTTCAGCGGTTACAAAACCTTTTTCACCACGCCAACCTTCTGGTGGAGATTTAAGAACATGGACTACCTTGAGATTTAATTTTTGAGGTAATTCTTCGATTTCTTCCAGAAAGGTAGCTGCCTCAAGCGTTTTATTGGCATAGATGAGAGTGAGATGCCGTGAATCGCCCCTATCAGCCAAAGTACGAAGCATTGACATAATCGGTGTGATTCCGATACCCCCCGCGATGAAAGCGAACCTCTCTGAATGAGGATGACGATCGATGCTGAAAGACCCATAAGGACCATCAACATAAACCCGTTGAGTCTTGGATAAATTTTTGATGGAAGCAGTAAAATCCCCCAATTCTTTAATTGTGAAAAATAATTGCGTGCTTTTCTCTGCGCTGCCAGAGAATGAAAATGGGTGCTCGTGATCTTGAAAAGGCGAATCCCATGCTGTGATCCAGGCAAACTGACCGGGTTGGAAATAAAAAGGTTTGTTGTTTTCGGGACGCAGCGCAACTGTCCAGGCATTACCGCGTTCAGGAACGACTTCTTCGACGAGATAAGCATTGCGTAGTAATATAATTGGTTTGACAACCCGCACCCAGGTCAAAATCCCGATCCAAAAAATACCATAAAACCCCCAAAAGAGCTGTTTCCAAAGAGTGTTGAGGTAGTAACCTCGCAACTCAATATGAGTTATAGCCAGCGCCACAGCTCCTATAGCCATAATACCATGCCATATACGCCATCGATCATATTCGATTCGCAATTTTTTGCGCCAGACAGAGAAAATGATCAATGCTGCCAGCAAAATTAGCGAAATCACCCCAAAGCGGGCTGCCCAAGGTGCTGTTGCCAGGTTGAGTAGGCGGAGAAGGTCAGGATCAAAAATGAATAAAATCAAGGGATGGGCAAGAATTAAAGCGAAGGTGACCAAAGATATTTGACGATGAAAGAAATACACAATATCACTGCCGTAAGGCGCTTTGATGGCTTTAAAGCGGGCTGTCAAAACAAACTGTAGCCCTACCATTGCAAAGCCAGAATATCCTAAACCAATTGATAGATCACGCCAAAATTCTCTACCAGCAGGTCGTGGTCCAGCCAGCAAAATTAATAGCGGTGTAAGCGTGATTAACAGATAAACCCCTATCCAGAAAATTCCTTGCAAAATACGCTTTGTCATCATATATCATCCATATTTATCTTAAGAGAAATCCCCTTGGTAGATTCTCCATAAAAGTATCATCCTTCTTGCTGCATGCTACAATTTCTTACTGTGATTCATTGGAATATGCCATGTTTGTGTCTAGAGAACGAATCTAAAGATCAGGAACTGACTGAAGCCATAAAAAATTTGATTAATCCAGAAGGCTCAAGGCGTGTACCCATATTTCTAGTATTTCTCTCTACCAACCTTTTGATGATTCCTGCGCAGGTAAGATTGCGGGAATTTATTCAAATGCGACCTACATAGTATCCAATTTGACGGGGGTGATAAATCCTTCCGGTTTGATGACCAGGATTGAACTATCCACTTTGCGCAAAACTTTTTCGGCGGTGTTACCAATAAGCAACCCTGCTATACCTGCACGGCTGATTGTGCCCATTATTATGAGTTCTATTGCCTTCGTCTGAGCAAGCTCAGCAATCAATTCTCCAGCTTCCCCTTTCAATAAATATACATTGTGTTTCAGGTCTTCTAAAGGATGCTGTTGTAAAAATTCGATCAAAGATTGACGACGTGCTTCTTTGGTCTCTCGAAGCAATCCTTCAATTTGATCGGTTGAAAATTCTCCTCGCCCCCTAATTATCGATTCCCCAACCATTCTCCAGGCATGAATAATCAGAAGTTCGCTTTGTCCCAACCTGGCTAACGAAGTAGCCAGCTCGATTATTTTTGTGTTGAGCGCAGTTCGTACCTTATCTTCCTGATCCAGGTCCACGGCAGCGAGTATGCGTTCAAATTGTCTGTTTTGGCTGGGTTTGATGACCCAAACCGGGCAGGGGCATTTGCGCATAAGGTGTACCGTAGTGTTTCCGAACCGTATGTCTTTTAAACTACCGTTACCTTCAGCAGTGATCATGACCAGATCGTGTTGGTTTCGCAATACTTCTTTGATGATTTCGATGAATGGTATGCCCAAAAAGGTTTTACTACGCACTGGTATTCCGGCTTGTTGTATTGCGGTAACAAATTGCTGGAGATTGCGCTTTTCCTCCTGCATGATATATTCCTGGATATCAATCACTAGTTTTTCTGTCGTATCATCCTTAGTTTTCCATTCTTCATTCAGAGATTCAGATGATGTTGATACGGGCGGTATAGATATTAACTCTTCAATAATATTGATTGTTGGCGGCTGCACCTCGCCCGCTGGTTTTTGTAATCCTGGTTTCGGGAGAATGGAGGGTGTTTCTTCAATAACATCAATTACTTTCAAGGAAGCCTGATTTCTTTGAGCCAAATCTACAGCATGAAAAAGAAGAGCCCGGTTATCAGTGTTACTATTGAAGACCACCAGAATATTTTTAAAGCGTTTCATGTCGTATCCTCCTAATGGTTTTGGCGACCAAGAGAATGAAATATTATTAGATTGTTTGCTGTTAAGGTTAATTTACCATATTGTGGGTTGAGATGTTATTCGAATTAAATTTCCGTAATTACATTTATTCATTCAGTATTTATTATATTTTTTTCGGATAATATTATAAAGGATGGCTGGATAGAACCTGTGATAAGCTTCTCCGAAAGGAGAAAAACTCATAATTTTAATAAAAAATATTCTCGAGAAATTATTCATGGATATGTCTTGATGCAGATATCGAGTTCTTTTTTTCTCTGAATGAATACTTTTTCAACACTCTCACCTGAAATTATTTGACAAAATCGTTGATGTTGATTCATTAACTTATCCCAATTTTTATCGCTTCCCCTAAAAAAATGTCGAAATGAATATCATGAAAAATAATTCTAAAGGATATATTCTTCAAGCAAGGTAATTCATAATGGATATACCTGCATGTAAAAACCCAAAACGCCCGATTGTGGGCGTTTTGGTAATAGTAGCGGGGCTTGGACTCGATACCCCTTTGGGGTACTTACCAAGGACCTTCGGGTTATGAGCCCGACGAGCTGCCACTGCTCCACCCCGCATCGGGGATAATGATGCCCGCCAATCGCATAGCGAATGGCTTCTGTCACTTGCCCGGCTGATAGAAACCATTGACTGGCACGCTGGTGAAGTACATCAACCCAAACAAGATTTCATGCCCATGCCAGGCTGTTTCAGTTGCCTGGCTCTCGTATTGAGAAGCTGATTCGGCCCGATATTCACTGGGGGGTTGGTCGTTCATTTCTCACCCGCTTTTATCGATTTACTGCGTTTCCTGGGTTTTGGATTTTTCAACAATTCCTTTTCGGTAATGCCGATCAATCCGCTAAACCATTCGCGGTCATCCAAATGCTCTTCGATCAGAAAAGAATTTTTAGCCCCGGGGTAGGGCGGTGCCTCGACGACCTCGCCGATGTACCGATTGCCCTCTGCGGTCGGTTTGACGAATACCCGGTTGTCACACACCAACGCCACCACGATGCCATTGCAGTAGATAGCATATTCGCCAAACATCTTTCGATAAGTGATGTGTCCTGCCTCCGCACATTGTTCGGTCACATAATCAACAAATTCTATATCGGATGCCATATTACCCTTATCCTACTATTGAAGATTTATCAAGAAAAACGGTTGATTAACGGCGTGTTTTCATATGCTTGCGGAACACCCTGCTAAGAAGGATGCCATTGATGATTAATACCAGCCAGTCCACAGATAATACTATAACTTCGAAGCGATCCTTACGGTCTAACCCAAAATTAATCGAGATAGCAGCCAGCGAGACAATAGCCAGAATAAATGCGATGATAAAAATCCAGCGGATGGCTGATTCCAAACGGTCTTTTTGCGAGAACACCGCAGCCATAAACAGGAATGACAGGCTCATGAGTAAATATCCCAAATCTTCGAGCGCAATGAACACGCCATGTACATTGTATTGGATCAAGGCTGCCAAACCATCGGTTTCACCATGCATCAGGCTTATGGGGATTACAGATACCTGAATAAAGTAATCCACGATCAATATCAAAGCGGACATCGCCGCGAAGAGCAACCCGATCTGGCTGAATATCTTTTTTTCTTCGTTAGCATAGAAATGGATAGACACCATGAATGCCACATAAGCGAGCAGCATGGGGATAGCCAGATACATCCATAGAAAATCTCTGGGGTACTGGCTGATCGTGTCCAGATAAGGATAATCGATGCATCCCTCCGCGCAGTTAGCCCCGGATATCGGGATAGCGATTATCGCCAGGGCAAACGTGACAACCGTCAATGCGGCGGTTGTGATTGCCGAATAGAAACCGACCAGGCTTGAATTTGGTGTGGTAAATTTTGAAGTATTCCCTTTATTGTTAACCGCCATTTTTTGTCCTCATCGACTCACGCATTGTTTCTCAACGCTTGATGATTTGCACACACTTTTCCTGAATATTTTGTAGTTGCCTGAACAACAGGCTCCGTTCATCGTCTGAAAGGCTTGCCAAAATTATACTTTCTGTATTTTCAACAATCGGCCATAATTTCGCCAATAACTCTTCACCTTTACCCGTTATCATAAGTGTCTTATCCAAAACGACCAATCCGTCATTCAACATTGGCTTGAGGAAAGTATTTGCTTCGCTTTCAAGAACACCAAATTGTTTGCACATATCGGGCAGGCTCATTTTTTGGTCGCATTTCAATACCATCATGAAAATGACTTGCCGGCTGGATAAATCGGTGACTTTTTTTAATTCAGCATCCAGCGCCTGCTGGACCAGCATACCTGCCACATTGAGTTCACGCCCCAGGGTGGATTTTATACAATCTTCGATCATAGTCAACACCTGTTTCAATTTTAATTCATAAATACTGATGCCGGTCGCTACGCCGACGTTTAAACTTTCAATAGCATGAGCCATTGGAATTTGCACCAGGAAATCGGCTTGTTTTTCGAATTCGGGGTTTATTCCACTGGTCTCATTGCCAACCACCAGGGCAGCAGGCTGCCGTTTCAGCTTGACCAGCGATTGTAGTTCCGCGCCTCGCGGGCTGGTAGCGAGGATTTGATAGCCTTGGTTTTTTAGATAACGAATGGTAGCGCCGACGTCGGGAAAACAATCCAGGTGTGTGGTAAACACACTTCCCCTGGATGCTTCGATGGTTTTGCGATGATACATATCGAAATCCGGAGATGGGCTGATGATCTTTTTGACGCCGAAAGCCTGGCAGGTGCGGATGATGGTGCCGATGTTGCCAAAATCCTGAACGGCGTCGAGAACCACTATAAAAGGTGGATTTGTATCCGTATATTGCGGCATCCTGGCTATCGCGACGACCGGGATTACATATTGTGTGTCGGTAACTTTCTTCAAGATACCTTCGGATACCCGATAGATTTTTAAATGAATTGGCAGGTATTTTTCCGCAATTCTCGAACTGTGCTTTTCGCTTACCAGGATGTATTCGATATCGATGCCATATTCAACTGCCCAATCCAGTATCCTCTCACCCTCGAGCAGGATGCGTTGGTGTTTCTGGCGACCTTTGTGGGTGTTTATGGCACGTGCTAAAACGACCCTTTCGTCTTTTATGGAAGTGATGGTTTCTATCATGGGTCTCTCATCGAAAACATTAAGTGAATTGCACCCGATAATCAATAGTACTCTTCAACGAGGCTGGTGACCACGATTTACATGCTGCCCGTTCAAAAACAACTTCAAGGGTATCGATCGCCAGAAAAAGGCATTGCTCATTATGGTATCTTCAGGCGGCACTCATCGACCTTTTCCGGATTGTAATATACCGTGATATTTCCTCCTATCGGATACTGTTCCAGTGTGCGCCGGGCTTTTAAGGCCAGGTTGGATGGTCGCCCCACCGCATCCTTTTCGGAGTAAACCTTACCCTCGATGGCATAATCGAAGGTTACCATGGGGAGGTAAGACTCATCCTCATCCGTGTTGCTGCGGGCAGCCTCTTCTATGGATGTCGCGGTTATCCGTCCCTGAACCGGAAGCCAGTGTTTTGGAACAGCGTACTTTTCCCGGCTATTTTTTTGATTGATGACGATTATAGCAATGACGCCAGCCAGTACCACAAGGGCGCCACCCACGCATAGCAATCCGCACAACAATGGACGAAGGATTTCTGAATTTATCATATTGCCTCCTGAACATTCAGCTCCTAACTCTCGTTCACTTATTAGGACGGCTTTAGCCGTAGGATTATCGGGTAATCTTTGATCAGCAGGTTTTCAATCACCATATCATTTCCTTCTACCGAATAAATGATTTCCTGCTCGGTGTTGTTAAGGATATCAATTGCGGTGGCTGTGTGGTTAGAATAATCTATAATCTTTATTATCCCGGCTTCACCCGCATCTTCGTCTTCAGCGACATCATCTACCCACAAGGCAATCAGGGTATCCCCGTTGGGAAGGAAAAAACTGTAATCTCTTATTTTCTCGGCGCGGCTTTGGATTTTCACCTCTACCTCTTGCGGCTCAGCCCCGGCGAAAATGGTACTTGTATTACATAGCATATTATATGCCGGTCCATCCCCCCCACCGATGGCAAAGCTCCCCCCGCTGAACCCCAAACCCAGGCTCATCACATTTATTCGGGCGGCATACTTTCCCGCTTTGATCATGCTATACTCAGGCACTCTGCCTTTCATGTCTTCGGGGATATGGCTCCCAGGCGCAAAGTTACCTTCTCCGCCGATAAATTCCCCCTTGAAGCCATGCGCCCAGGCGGTTTCCTTTACCTTTTGTAAATGCTCGGGATAGGCATAATAATACTCGCTCTCATGTTCGGGAGAATCCCAAAAGGCGGTGTGCAGGGCAATAGCATCCACCAGGGGCATCAGGTCTGATTCGATGATTTTATAGATATACTCGCGTGATGCCGGATCGTCGAACTGTGTGGTTTGCCCCACTGATATTTTAGCTGCCGGGTCTTCCTCCCGAATAACAGGCACGACCCGCTTCACTACTTCGATATAGTCCTCCGGTTCGATGTATTGACCGCTGCCTTCTATGTTCTGCTCGTTCCATATCTCGTAAGTGTCTACCACGCCTTTGAAATAGCGTACGGTGGTTCGTACATAGTCAAGGTAGCGTTGGATTTCCGCTTCATCCTTGAAACGAGGGTAACCCAATGTACCGCCATTCCTGAGAAAATCCTTATCCTTGAATATCAGGTTGTAGGTGAGCCTTTTGATCCCGGCTTGTTTAATGCGTTCGTATAATGGTCGATATCTGGGATCGATCTCGAATTCGGATATATCCCAGTTTTCAGGCTCCCAATCCTGGTTATTGATGGTGAGATTGACACGGGTGATACCACAGTCGATGATTTCGGTTAAATTGAGATGGGAGTTTTCCTCTTCACCCTCTTGATTGAAGTCGATCATCGAGAGCCCGCTTGCCAGGCTGGTGATGCGGTTATCTGTCAATTGATCTGAAGTCTTGCGCAGAAACACATTGGCGTTGAATGGACTGCTCTTTTGCAGGTTAAGGCTTTCAACGTTGCGACCTGTATCAATATCGATATAACCAGTTTTGTCATGATATATAACCGATGCACCCAGGCTGGCAGATAGAACATTCAGCGGAATCATCACCTCGCCATTCTCAACTTTTGGATATGCACTGAGGGTAATCGTCTTGCTGGATGCCTGACCTGGATCAACGAGAAGTTCTTTGGTATTAAGTTGTAAGTGAAAGTTAGTGATGTTGCCATCGTTTCTATTCTTCGTCCCGCCAATATATGGTTCATCCAGGTCGGTGTAGATATAGGTGATATATCCAAGCCCCGTAAATACATTTCGCCAGGGAATGAAAACCACCCCATCTTCGACTATTGGGGGTTTTTCGAGTGTGAGCGTCGCGCCATCGATAGCGACGATGATAGGCAGTGTGGGTGTGTGGGTGAAAGCGGGCGGGATTATGGTCGGTGTTGTGGTATGGGGAAGCGATGAAAGGGTTGGCGTTGGCGGTGTAGCGGGGGTAACGGGTGCTGTACAACCAACGATAAATACGATCAATAACGTTATCCCATTAATACAATACAGCCACTTCATATGGTTCATTTTGCCCTCCTGTTGATATAGTTAGGAATAAAATTTTCCCAAGGTCTATTTCACCGGTGGACATAATAAAAAAAATTTATTCTAAATTATCACATAATTTTTACAGAATGGTGTAAATTAAATACAATACCCTTAATTTACGAATCTCGCATACGCGAGAAAAGGGTGACGCTTGCGTCGACCCTACAGGGTGTATATCATTTTATATAAACTCTATTCCACCAAATACTGTCTCATCGCCTCGATAGCGGCCGGTTTATTGATGATGGATAAATGCGTGCAATCATCGATTTTTTGGACGCGCACATCGGGTATCAGGTGTCCCATCTGCAAAATATGATCTTCTTTGATCATGTCTTTCTCGGCATACAGGATCATCATATTGGCATGAATGCTTTTCAAATCCTCGTCGCTGATGCCGATATCTTCCAGCATCAATTGAAAGCGCATGAGTGGTTTTTTGGTATTGATCCCCAATTTGGCAGCTAATCGAAATATCTTATAAGCACTTTGAAAGAGCTTCAATGATCCATCTGTTGTCCCGCTCACCAGGTAATTGGGTGAGATGGCAATGATTTTGGTGAATATATGGGGTGCCTTTTTGGCGAGAAACAGGCAGATATTGCCTCCATCGCTGTAACCGATCACATAGGCTTGCTGGATGCCCATTGCCTGGCACAGACCGATGATATCATCGCTGTATTGGTTGATGGAATACGACTCATCGGTGGAGATGCTTTCCCCGTGCCCGCGGCTGTCGACGGCGATGGTGTGATAATCCCTAAAGTATTCCAATTGATATCGTTTGAATTGACTTTTACTCCCGGAATTGCCATGGAGAAGGATCAGGGCAGGTCCTTCTCCAGCCTGGCGGATGGCGAGTTTTATATCGGGTAATTCAACGAATTCTGTCGTAAGTTTGCTCATGAGATGTCTCCATAGTTTTAGCTGATTAACTATAAATAATCTTAGCGCATTTCTTAGCCACACACAATTGTTTTTTTTACCGAAAAATAACAGGGTTTATACCTTTATATCTCCTATCGTCAAATGAACTACTGGTTTGTAATGTTTAAATCGATAAGTGAAATTATTTATTCAACACCCAACCCCTCCCCGTAAACGGTGAAAAATAATGTAACTGATTATTCCCCGGTAGATGTATTCAACTTCCTGTGCACCAGGCCGGTAATAGCGTTCCACACCGGGCAGCGATCGTAAATGCCCAGGAAAGCCAGGATGCCACCCAGGGCGACCACCAGCCAGTTGCCGGTGGACAAGCCGATAGCAGCCAATATGGCGCCCCCGCCTAATCGGATGATCCGGTCGATAGGTGCAAGTGAGACTTTGATTTCTTTGCCCTCCGCCAGGGCATCGAAAAAGGCGCGGAATTGGGTTTCACCTGAAGCGCCGGTGAGACGCCCCACTTCCTGCCCATTCCGTAACGCCAGCAGGGTGGGGATGCCAAAAATGCGGAATTTCTCCAGCACGGGGCGCGAATCATCGGCATCGATAGCAATGAACTCGATACGGCTGGCATATTCGGCAGCCAGTCTTTCGAGAATGGGTTTGGTGACCTTGCAAGGCATGCACCAGGCAGCCCAGAAATCGACGATGACCGGCTTGCCTGAGGCGGCAGTTTTTTGTTGGAATTCTGAAAAGTTCATAGCAGTCAATAATAAATAGTTTTGATCTAAGAATATTTGAGAAAACGGTGATACACCTTGATTATTTGACCCCACCCCCAGCCCCCTGGTGCCGTCCAAAAAGAAGGCTGTCACTCTGAGCGAAGCGAAGAGTCTTTCCACTATCTAATTAGATGTTTCGCTTCGCTTCGTGAAACACACTTCGTGCAACATGACATTTTTGACTTTTTTGACAAACCCAGTAGGAAAAGGGTGAGGTGAATTATAAGAGATCGTTTAGCTTTTATAAGTACTGAACTTGAAGGGTATATACAGCGGGCAAAACGAGATAAGCGACGTAAGAAAAAATACGGCAGCCAGCACGAGCAGCACGATTCCCAGCGTACCGGTGACGATGCCGCCAAAATACAGATAAGCGAATAACGCGGCCACAACCACCCTGATAATACGATCCAGATCAGACATATTGCGTTTCATGGGGAACTCTCCTTTTCTTCTAATTTAGATGCAATTAGTGGGAAAAGGTGGCATCTATGATTCGAGAATATATCAACTATCCAAATCGTAATATCGATCTAACCATCCAATATTTTTAATCTTCTGTCATTGCGAGTAAGTCCACACCGCTAAGTCGTTCTTCTATCTGAAAGGAACTCAACTCTCTTGTCATTCTGAACGCAGCGAAGAATCTAATTGATGATCGTGCAGATTCTTCGGTCGCCCTGGCGGGCTTCCTCAGAATGACAGTTCCTTAGGAGCAAAGCGAAGCAATCATATCAAAAGAGAAGAAGATTGCTGTGTTGCAAAGAACGCTCCACGCAATGACAACTAGCAAACTGTCGGGTGGCTAAATATGGATTAAATTGTCAATTGTTTTTTGATTATTAACTCAGGCTTCCACCGCTATCGCCACAGCCACTGCCATATCCGTCTCGAAGGACTGGCTGATTTCCACCCTCCCGCACCCCTTTTCTTTCGCCGCCCTTTCCACCTGCCCGGATAAACGCACCAAAGGCTGCCCCACTTCTCCCCGGTTTATTTCTATATGGCGCAGGTCGATGCCCTGCTCCCAGCTCAAAGTCAACGCTTTAAAGACCGCCTCCTTGGCGGCAAACGCCATGGCAAAAAATGCCGCCGGATGGTCGCAGCGCTTCCCGCTTTCTATCTCGGTGGGAGTGAACACCCGCCGCAGGAATATATCCCCCGAGCGCTCGATGGTCTCAGCCATGCGGTTTATGGCAACAATATCGATGCCAATCCCGATCATGAATTCATCTCTTTAACGATCTCCCCGCCCTTTTCGATGGCATTTTTCCTGTCCCGCGCCGCCAACACTTCCAGCGTCTCTTTGGCGATCATCCACTCTTCATTGGTGGGGATCACGGCGACCGTCACCGGGCATGGTTTTCTATGGATCAAACTTTCTACAGCCAGCGCTTTATCATTGAGTTCGGGATCGATTTCGATGCCCAAAAAGCCCAAATCTTTAACTGCCAGCGAGCGGACGATGGGCGAGTTTTCGCCAATTCCGCCAGTGAAAACCAACAGATCGATGCCCCCCATCACCGCGATATAGGAGCCAATATATTTTTTTAAGCGATAGGCGAACATCTCGATGGCTAACCGACAACGCGGGTTACCCTCCTCTGCCAGATCGGTAATGGTGCGCATATCATTGCTCACCCCGGAAATGCCCAAAAGACCCGATTTGGTATACAGCATGGTATACACCTGCTCTGCGCTGAAGTTCAATTCTGTCATCAGGTACAGGATCACCCCCGGATCCAGCGCCCCACAGCGGGTACCCATGATGGCGCCTTCCAGGGAGGTGAATCCCAGGCTGTTTTCGACCGAGTGCCCGTTCTTGACTGCGGTCACTGAAACGCCGTTCCCCAGGTGGCAAATGACCATGCGAATTTTCTCGACGGGTTGGTGCAATAACTGGGAGGCGCGGTGCACGATATACTGGCAGGAGGTGCCGTGGAAACCGTATTTTCGGATGCCATGCGTTTCGTACATCTCAAAAGGCATGGCATATAATGAAGCATGCAGGGGGATCGTCTGATGAAAAGCCGTATCGAATACCGCCACCTGCGGCGTTTTGGGTAAAAGAGCCATCGCCTGGTTGATCCCGGCTAAATTCGCCGGGTTATGCAGCGGCGCCAGGTGAGAACATTGTTCCATCTTGGTGATGACATCCCGGTCGACCAGCACGGAATGGGTGAACTTGTCTCCGCCATGCACTGTGCGATGACCGGCGGCGTCGATTTCGGATACATCCCGCACTACCCCATACTTGGGATTCGTTAAACATTGGATAGCTGCTTCGATGGCTTCTCGATACCCTGGGCGGTTAAGTTGTTGTTCAAATCGAAAATCCGGAATATGATATGACATTTGCGCGTCTTCTTTACCCAGACCGGAGACAATTCCCCCTGCCAGGCTGATAAGTTCATCCTGTCCTTGTGTTTGAAAAAGGCGGAATTTTACCGTGGCGCTGCCGCAATTGATGACTAATATTTTCATGCTACGCTCTCGCGGAAAGGATAATGGAAGCGCCTACGATATCATCCACTGTGGCACCCCGTGAAAGATCACTGACTGGCAGATTGAATCCCTGCAAAAACGGCCCATAAGAATGGGCTTTCGCCAGCCTTTGTACCAATTTACAAGAAATATTCGCCGCGTTGAGATCAGGGAATATCAAGATATTGGCTTTCCCGCCTACCTTGCTTTCGGAACCCATTTTCTTTTGCGCCACCGCCTCCACGATGGCGGCATCGGCTTGCATTTCACCTTCGATCAGCAAATGCGGCGCCTTTTGGCGAGCCAATTCTGTGGCGTTGATCACTTTATCCACCAATGGATGACTGGCGCTGCCTTTGGTTGAAAACGACAGCATGGCAACGCGCGGCTCCCATCCCAGGATTTCTTCAGCGCTTTGGGCTGTAGCCAGGGCAATATCTGCCAGTTGCTCAGCGTCGGGGTCGGGGTTGACCGCTGGATCGGCAAAGATCAATAAGCCGTTTTCCCCGCCGGTGAAGTTGGGAATATCCATGATAAAAAAGCTGGAGATCACGCTGATGCCCGGGCAAAGACCGATGATCAATTCGCTGGCTAGAATGACCTCTTCGGTGGGATGATCGATGCCCGCCACCATGCAATCGGCTTTTCCCGTTTTCACCATCATAGCAGCGAAGCACAGCGGCTGCCTCATGATCCGCTGACCTACCCCGGGCGGCATGTCCTTCTCCTGGCAATAAAGGTTCACATATTGTTCCATTAGAGGCGATGTTTGCGGATGTACGATGGGAACATCACTCAGGTCAATGCCAAGCTCTGCCGCTACGTTTATAAGCTCCTCAGGCTTACCAAGCAATACCGGTTTCGCCAATCCCTCACTGCTCAACGTTTTTACCGCCTTCAGGATGGTCGGGTTGGTCCCTTCGGGATATATGATCGTTTTTGGATTTTGTTTTGCCCTTTGAGCAAAGGTTTCCATAACACCCATAAGTCACTGCTCCAAGATGTCTATCCAGGCGTTGTAGATGGGATCGGCGATCCCATCTACAATAACTGTTTACATTTTTGTTTTTACCAAATCGACCAATTCGGCAATGCTTTTTGGCTTGCGTATCTCGAAATTGTCGATCTGCACCGGAAAGCTATCTTCCAGTAAGGCGGCTAATTCGAGCCGGCTGACCGATTTCATTCCCAGGTCTTCGGCAATTCGGTTTTCCAGCGATAGCTCTTGCACATCTCGTTTGGCAACTTTGGCAACAATTTCCAATACAATGGTTTCGATTTCTTCGTTTTTCATACGTTATGCCACCTTGAACGCCAAAACATTCAATCCTTTAATTTCCTGGATATCCGGAACGACGTCTACGGGGACACGCTCATAATACGATTTCAATGTATCGGGGTCGATGCTTACACCGGTGATGATGGCTTGAACGAAAACACCTTCATCCAGGCAGATATGTCCATAAGCATAGGGGGCAATTTCGGCAAATCGCGGGTTGGGAGGTGGCGCCATGCCATGTGAAAGAAACAGGAGTTTCCCCTTTCCGGATAATTCTACCCATTCCTGCTCACTGCTTCCACATTTCTTACAGGCGGTAGTTGGAGGGAAGGTATAAGCCCCGCATTTTTTGCATTTCTTTCCCAATAGCTTACCTTGTCCAAGGGCATCATAATATTGCTTGATAATGGATTCAGCCATGTTAGTTACCTCCATTGAGAACTAAAACGGTACTGATCATTGCATATCCATGGGTGTGAATGACTGCCGTTTTAGGGAAGGGTTTGATCTGTCTAGCGTCAGCCTGGCCGCGGATTTGTTTCACGGCTTCGTAAGTATCCGATCCGGCGCTGGCAGCCCAGGCATGACCGAAGGCGTGGCGTCCACCATGGGTACTCATAGGCCGGTCGCCATCAAATCGTAAACGACCTTCTTCGGCATATTTCAATCCCTGACCCTGGGGGAGATACCCGGAGAGTTCGGCAACGCAGATGCCCATGATGTGCGAGCAATCGTGCGTGTGTAGATAATCGATATCTTTAGCCTTGATATCTGCCATCTCATATGCTTTTTTGAACGATTCTTGATCGATAGGCATCACAGTGGGATCTTCGTCATACCAGGGCAGGTCCATCACGCTGATGCCAAAGCCTTGCAGCTCTACGGGTTGTGAACTGGCGGCACCTTCACGCCGTCCCACGACAATGGCAGAGGCGCCATCAGCCGGGGTAACCACACTGTTCAAACGCGAAGGCCAGGCGACATGCGGATTGAAACGGGAGGTCCAGAATTTCCAGGGATCATCGAACCCCATTCTTTTCGCCTCTTGCTCTAATGTTTCCTGGCGAATGGCTTTTGGATTCATAGATCCATGCAGGCGCCGCGTGCGGCAGACTTCGAAGAGTCCATGCTCCAGTTCATCCAGGCTGAGACCATACTTGCGGCAATATCCCATGGCGTTGAACGCATTGTAGGTGGGAAAGATATCGTATCCTTGCGGGACACTATAGGACTGACCGACGCAATGATCGGTCCATAGCCACATTTCCTCGGTGGGAATGGTGGTCCGCTCGTAAGGACTCAGTGTTTTGGGTTGGCTTAGTGTGGATTCCAGCCCGACCACCAATACTTTGTCATATACGCCGGAAGCAATTCCCATGGCAGCCATCGTGATACCCACGTTGGTGGTAGAACAAGCCGCATCGAAATGCACACCGGCTTTTAATTGGATCCCCAACCAATCGGCAATCTGACTGTAGGTTGCCGGAAGCAGAGAGGTGGGGTAGGTCACGTTGCCGACAAAGACGGCATCGATCTCCTGGGGGTCGACCTTAGCATCGGCCATCGCTTCTTGAGCGGCTTGCGCCGCCATCTCATGCAGGCTGAGACCTTTGAGTTCAGGTGTTTCCAACAGGTTGCCAAAGCGGGTGCAACCGACACCCAGGATGAAAACAGAATCTTTTAGCTTTCTTCCCATATTGACGTTCCTTTCTAATCACCTTGATAATTTTATTTAGGTGTATACTGTATAATATTTATAGGTGAAAAGCATCGAATATTCTTGTTTTAGCGTGTAGAATTATTTGATTGAGAGCGCAACGTCACATTTCACGGAACGAGACTCTTGAAAGGAGACGCATGGTAATGCAAGTTCAAGATACGCGTCGTGTGATGAATTGGTCAACCCAGCCTTTTCGGGTAAAAGAACGCTATGACGCATGGCAAGCCATGTTGAATGATTCGCATTTGCGCTGGTCTTTGGAAAAAAATCAAGCCGAAGGTTATTTGGGGGAATTGGAGATGGGTTTATTGGGGGACCTAAGAGTTGTACGCTGTGTTTGTGATCCCTGTAGCGGGGTGCGGGGAAACTTCGAAATCGCTGTGGACAATGCGGCTTATTATGGCCTGCTTCTGATGTTGATGGGTCATGAAAGCGTGGAATGTCGCGGTAATTATTCTTTACTGAAACCCGGAAATTTCTTGCTATGGGATACGACCATTCCAACAAATTTTCGCCTTTATTCACACGTTCAAAAAATTACCCTGTTCGTCCCCCAAAATCGGATGCGCAATGCACTGCCGCATGTCGATAGCCTGGTAGGCAAATGTATCGATTGGCAAAGCGGGTTGGGGGCAGTGGCATCCTCCCTGATTTCGTCGTTGAGTTCCCAGGCGGTTTACCTGGATACCCGCCAGGAACATACCGCCGCGGAAACCACCCTCGAGTTGATCGCGGCGTGTTTATGGAGCGAGCGGCACGCCATCGGAACCTTCGCCGGCGCAAGCTTGTTAGCCAGTATCAAGGATCATATCGAGGCAAATCTGGATGACCCTGATCTCAATCCCCAAAGTCTGGCTCAGCACTTTGGGATTTCGGTGCGCTATCTGCATTTTCTGTTCAAAGAGGAAAAATATTCTGTTTCCCACTGGATATTGGAACGCCGTCTTGAGCGCTGCCGCAGCGAGCTGGTTCGAGCCGGACTAAGCAAAAATATCACCGATGTGGCATTCCGCTGGGGATTTAACGACTCCGCCCATTTTAGCCGGACTTTTAAAAAGCGTTATGGCTTCTCGCCCAGAGAATATCGGCTTCAATTTTCCCCGTATAAAAAACGGAATAATTAACGCTGCCGATTACCCTCCTTGCGAGTAATATTTACAAAGAGCGCCTTGGTATACCAGGACGGGTTGAGTTTAACGGATTAACATAGGGGAAAAGTAAGACGATTTTACCCATTAAATGCCTGAAAATTACCTCAATCCCCAAACGCGCCATAGCCAGCCAGGAAGAAAGTCCCTTGATGTGATCGTAATTGGGACGCAGCACATAGTTTTCCTTCTCGATGGCGTCCAAAATACGCTCGAAGCGGGCGCAGTAACAGTAACCTGCCAGCTTGCAGCGTAGAACCTCCAATGCGTTGATATAGCGTTTACCGATTTTGAAACAACCCCGCGCCATTTGAACGCGTTCACGCACCCAATCGCGGTATTGTTCGCTTTCAACGCTTTGCAGATCGATCGCCGAAGATTCGATATATTCCACGGGTATATTGATATAACCGGCGGGGATATCTTCGCATGTATCGCGCAGCATGTGGGTGATATGAGCGCCCATCACCGCATGGCAGCGCGTCTCGGGCCTGGCGTAGGCATAGCAATTACCGATAAAATATTGGATGCCATCCATAACGGCGGTCGATAAGAGATTGGTGTATCTGTTCAACTCAGTCTGCTCGATTTGATGCCCTTTCCGGAGGGCGTCAAATTCGAGCACAGCCATGAAGTTGCGAATGAATGATTGCAGCCCGCTATTTTCTCCTCCGTCGTGGGCGATCAGGTCTGCCAGCATGGTTTCTTCAGGAGTGAGGTTTTTTACCTGCTCCTGGTTGTAAAGCATATCAATGAGGGATTTTTGCCGTTCGATAAATGCCAGGCGAGTGTTTTCATCTTGCATCGAGATATCGATCATATCGTCTGCCCAGCGGAAATAGGCGTAGGCGCGCAGGCAATCATCGACCAGGTTTCGGTCTGCCAATAGTACGGCGGTTAAATACGATTGTTTACTACTTGCCCAGGTAATTTTATGGGCTAAAGCGGCGGTGTTCATGAGAATCTTTCCTTAATTTGACCAATCGCGTTGAATTCTGGCGGCTACATGGCGGGCCGAAACCATTACCGTGGGAATACCGGTTCCCGGGTGCGTACTGGCACCCACGAAATATAAATTAGTATAGCGGGCATGTTGGTATGACGGGCGGAAATATGCCATTTGGGTGAGTTTGTGACTCAATCCGTGCGTGGAACCAAAGGGCAGGTTATAGCGCTTTTGCCAATCTTGCGGGGTGAAGCTGATCTCCACCTTAATATGCTCTTCAAAATCAGTAATGCCAATCTGCTTCAATCGCCGTAATATGAACGCTCTGGCTTTTGCTTCCATTGCCTGCCAATCTTGAGTCTTATGCTGGCTGATTCGCCCCACCGGGACTGCGGCATATAATGTCTCTTGCCCTTCAGGCGCCATAGAGGCATCGATGCGGACAGGAGCATGGATATAAAAATTGGGTTCATCTGCCATGGATAATTCTTTGAAAATGACATCGAACCCCTGGCGGTAATCACCATTGAAGAACAGGTTGTGGGCGGCTAATTGAGGGTATGGTTTATCCAAACCCCAATAGAACATGATCGTCGAACAACCGTACTCTTTCGTATCGATGATACGGGGATGCCCGTTGGGAGGCAAAAGCTGGTCGTAGACATACCCTGTATCGGCGTTGGCAATCACGATGTCGCCCGATAGAACACTTCCATCGTTCATTTCCAGGCCGGTCGCATGATGGCTGTTCACCACAATGCGATTTACCGGCGTGTTCAGTATGAATTGCACCCCCAAATTTTTCGCAATGCTCACCAATGCCTCGGTGATGCGGTACATGCCTCCCCGGGGATACCACAAACCATCGGCGAGTTCGGTATATGGCATCATTGAATAAAGGGCAGGCGATTCGTAAGGGCTGAGCCCCATATACATATCTTGAAAGGTAAATGCCATTTGTAGACGCGGGTCTTTGAAATATCTGGCAATATTGTTGGAATGGCGGGTTAATGCTTTGATTCGTAAAACCAGCAGCAAATTAGATGGGCTGATGAATTCGGGCAAGCTGCGGAAATCATGTTCAACTAATCGAGGAATGGATTGTGTGTAATGAGAACTTCCCTCTTGAAGGTAGCGGAGCAAATGTACAAAACTGCCCGGTTCGATGGCTTCCAGCTGGCGCTGCATAGAAAGCATATCGGCGGTTAGTTGGAGTTGAGATTTATCGGGGAAATGCAGGTGATAGGTTGGATCGACGCGCAGCAATTCCAGGTGGTCTTCCAATCGTTCGCCCAGGCTGGCGAACAATTTTTCGTAAAGCTCGCGCATCATTAACAAGGTGGCGCCGGTGTCGAAAGTGAAACCCTCGACGGTCATGCGCCCGCAGCGTCCGCCGGGTTGTTCGCATTTTTCCACCACGGTGACGTTGAATCCCTGACGGGCAAGAAGGGCAGCCGAAGCGATCCCGCCTATACCGGCGCCCACAATAAGAACTCGCGTTTTTTGATTATTGGTAAACATTTAATTCTTTCTAAGAGGGGCTAAAGCAAACCCCACCCCATACAACCCACTACATGTGAATTGTTATATATCTATACGTATTTATTTATTATTAAGTCGCGCAATACACGGGGGAGATAATTTACTCTACTCCGCGCTATCGATTTCACTATAACCTTAGATAATCGATCGGTAGAGCTCTTGTAAACAGGCCTGGGGTTCTGTCTTCAGGTCTTCTACCAGGCTTCTTTCCAGTTCCTGGTAGACGCGAATAGCACCAGGGCGGTCATTCAAAGCCAGGCAAGCTTGCATACAAAGCAGCACGGCATCTTCCTGCCAGGGGTCAATTTCCAGAGCGCGGAGACACAGGTCAATTGCTTCCCGGGGGTGCCTTGCCTCCCATTGGCGGTGCGCCAAAATCAGTATAGTGCGTAAATATAAGCGCTTCAACCTTTCACGCGGCGCTGTTGACCAGCCAGAATATAAGTAGCCGGGCAAGAAATCGCCCGAATAAATCGCCAGAGCATTTTCCCAATCTTCTTCCAAACAATGCTTTTCGAATACTTCAATATCTATAGTTGATCTTGGCGGAAGCGTGAGGGTCACACTGCCTTCAATCACGGAGAGATATCGGGATGAAAATTTTTCGGGGAGCTGGGACTCCAAAATGCGGCGCAAACTGGAGGTTGCCTGGTGAAAGAGCATCTGAATATTTTTGGTGTCTTTATCCCCCCAAAAAGTATCGGCAATCTGATCAAAAGTCAAAGACCTTCCTTTTTCCAGCAGCAGCAACGCCAGCAATTCCCCTGCCCGCCGCTTCCGTAATTGGTGATAATCGATCATTCGCCCACCCAGTTTTATTTGATATCCACCCAACAATTGAATGTGTACAGGCGGGGGAGGCATTAGTTGTAAGTATGTAATGCAGCGAATGGACAATTCAGCCAGGGTTGAATTTTTACTATTCGCAAATGCCGCGATCAATGGATAAGCCAGTTCCCGATTACGGTCAAGAATGCAGCCATAATCCCGGGTAAGGATGCGCTCAACCGCTTGCTGCCACACGATTTCTGCTTCCGGATTTCGATTGGAATGCAGCAAGGCAGCCAGATAGAATTGGGCAAGAGTTAGATCGAAAAACTGTTGACGCTCAGTCAGATCCTGAATTGCCGTGCGCAGGTCAGTTTCAGCCAAATGGGGGCTGCCTGATACCCAGGCTACAAAACCGCGCTCAGTTAAAACCCTGCCCAGCATGCGCCGGTTACCGGTACGGCTTGCCCATTCGACGGCGTCGTTCGCCCATTCCGAAGCGCAGGATAGTTTATCCATCTTGCGGTTGCAGTAACTGTTACCTAAGCTGATAAAAACGCGTAAAGGGATATCACCGGTTTTTTCGGAAATAATGCGAGCCTGGTCATAACTTGAAAGTGCCAGAGAAAAATCACCTTCAAATTGCGCAAACTTCGCCACCAACATTAGATAATAACCATAATAATATGATTGGGGAGCAACACAGTGATGAATTTTTTCCAATAATGGCTGTGCACGATCTAAGAGACCGATATCAATGCAAACATTGCACATGGCTATGAGAGGAGCCAGTTGTTGGGGTGAATCGATCTGGCAGGCGATGCGATAAGCCTCTTCATCATTTGCCAGGGCGAGGTTGTATTGTCCGCGCATACTATAAATACAAGCAGCGATATCGTGCAAGGCGCGGAACAAAGAATGGGGATAATCGATTTGACGGCACAGGTCAGCGGCGCCAAGAAAGTAAGATTCCGCATCCTCCAGAGAGCCGGTTTCAAAGGCATGTACTCCCAGTAAAATCAGGGCATCTGCTCTGGCGCGGGTTTTCTGCCCGGCCATTGATAGGGATTGACGGGCAAATTCCCCCATTTTCTTAAAATGACCCAGGCGGTAATGAACGTTGCCCAGACGCGCTAATGCTTCAGCGCAGGCATCCGCATCCCCCAGGCTTTGTGCCTGTTCCAATGCAGCCCTGGCATTCTTCAATGATGCGGCGATTTCGCCGTCTAGTTCTTGGTCAAGGCTTTGATTCAATAATCCTTCAAAGCTTATTGAAGAACTCACGTCAGTTTATTCGAATTATGTTCTAAATGGAATTACCGGTAAGCGATCATGATAGGGATAAATGAATTATATCAGGTTCATAATTAATAACAAATTCTGAACAATGGCAGAAAAAGAGAATCATTCCCTGGAGTAATTGACGAATTGTAAGGCTGAACGGATGATTGCTGAACCTTTACGCAACAAACCAAACACCTTAGGAATGTCCAATGACGGAAAATTTTTACATGCTATAATCGTCGGCGGAGGCAAAGGATGGATATCGCCAGTTTCATTGAGAGTATTCCCGAAACATTCAACGTAAATTACGTCGGCACCGCAAAGCTTGAATCAGCACACGATTTCATTCGAGATCAAGGCGGCGAATTCATTGCCCGGTTTCCATGTTCAATTTCCATTGGTATTGTCCTGCCCAATGCTATTGTAGATTTATTACCCAATCAAAGTGATATGGGGGTCAGGATCAGTTACAATCATCACGCCTATAACATCGTCAATCAGCGCCTGGATTTAGCGACCTCGCAAATTGCCGGAATTATCCAGGATGCCGGGTACCTGGCTTATCCAATTCCTGCTTCCCGCGCTCCCCGCGATGAAAGATTATGCGGATTGTTCTCACATAAATTAGCCGCTCATTTAAGTGGATTAGGCTGGATAGGCAAGAGTTGCCTGTTGGTAACACCTGACCATGGCCCGCGGGTGAGATGGGGTACCATTTTAACCGATGCCCCGCTGAAGCCCAGCCGTGAACTCCTGGAAGATCGATGCGGCGACTGCACGCAATGCGTGGATATCTGCCCGGTGCATGCCTTCACCGGAAAACACTTTATTCCCGAAGAACCTCGTGGAGTGCGCTATCGGGCTGATGTATGTGATCGGTATTTCCAGTCTATGGTAGATAAAGGCGACGTGAGGGTGTGCGGGTTATGTCTGTATGTTTGCCCATATGGGAGGAGTAACCAGAAAGATGAGTATTGAAATTAATAATGAATTGCATCATTTTTGTTTCATTTTTACCCGGTTTTCTTCTTGATATTCAAAAAATGTATTATCCCTTAATCTTAATCAAATTGCGCTTGACAGCAGAAATTTCGGCTGTAAAATTAATAACATAGACATGGCGCGTGGCTTTATTTATTATTTATCAATGCGATGATAAGTGGATTTTAAATAGGGCATCATAACCGCTGTGAGTTACAGAAGCATCGTTAAACTCCCTAATATATCCCTATTATGGGGATTGTTTAACCGGATTACGTTATCAGCCACTAACGCCATCGAGTGTTTACTCTTTGGCGTTTTTCCTTTTTTTTTGTACCTTTACATTTGGTCTGATGGGATATTTTTTCGTCGATGCTTTTCGAGGTTATCACTGGCGCGGCGGGCGTATTCGGTCGCCGGCCAGGAATCAACAACAATGTTAAACTCGACTGTGGCCTGAGCGTCTTTATTTTGACGCAAATAGGCTACACCCAGATTGTAATGTGCAGCCGCCTCTAGTTTTGCGCTTACCCGGCAATGATCTATCGATTGCAAGATTTCTTGATATACATGGATTGCTTTATCGAAGTCGCCTTGTTGAAAATAAGCCACCCCCTGATTGATTCGCACTATCCACGTGTTGGATCGATCCGGCCACAATTGCAAGGCGAAACTGAAAAATTTTTCCGCCAATGGAAATTGCTTCCGTTTGGCAAATATAGTGCCAATATCCACCAGCAACGGCACCCGCATGGTGATGAAATAAACAATCAATAGGAATAGAACCGGATGGATAGCAAGTCTTGTGTAAGCCGTCAACCCGCAGAAGATAAATGTAATCACAATTGCCTCTATCGCAAATTGCGTCGACAGTTCCTCGCGTTTGAGTAGAGACAGAATGCCTATCAATACAATATATGCAGAACCGATGAACAAGATCAGTACAGGCAAGCTCATGGAGCCCTCCTACTTTATTAATTATCTAATTTTAACACACGGTTCACAATGAGTTTGTCGAAAATTCTACTAGACCCTAAAAAAGGAGGTGAATATAAGAAATTCAATGCGAGGTGTGATGTTCTTATTGGTGTTAATGCATAACTCGGACTAATTATCAAAAAAGAATACATTGATTAATAGGAGGATTGTCATGAATGCTGTAATAGCGTTGATTATTGGCTTCCTTGGGATTATTTTGGGATATGGAGTTTACGCGCGATACATTAATAAAAATATCATCAAACCGGATCCAAAGAAGGCGACGCCTGCCAAAATGTATATGGATGGCGTGGACTTCACACCAGCGAACAGTAACGTCTTATTTGGATACCAATTCAAATCTATCGCTGCCTTAGGCCCGATTACCGGGCCGATCATTGCGGTGCAATGGGGTTGGCTGCCCGCATTATTATGGGTGATCTTTGGCACCTTCTTCATCGGTTGGGTGCAGGATTACTCGAGCATCATTTTGGGCGTGCGGGAAGAAGGACAATCTTTTGGGGCGCTTTCTTACCGCTTCATTTCACCCCGGGCGCGCACGATACTATTAACCTTCATCTATTTTTATTTGCTGCTCATCATGGGGGCTTTCGGCAAGATTGTAGGCTATGACCTGATGACCAACCCGGCTGTTCCGTTGGGGGTGTTGCTGGTCATTGGCATCGGCTTGCTGGCAGGGCAGATGACCTATAAATGGAAAATGGACATCATCGTAACCAGCATCCTGACTGTTGTTCTGGCATTTGTAGGCATCTGGTTGGGGACTTTAGCCCCCGTAAAGAGTTTTATCGACGGCGTGATCAATGGGGGCGTGATGACCACAGCCGCCGATGGGACGACTTCAACGGCTTATGCCACGGTTTTCGGAGCCGTAACCCGCCCGCAATTCATTTGGAGTCTGGTAGTGCTGGTCATTTGCTACTTTGGCGCCATTCTACCCATCTGGCGCTGGGCGCAGCCCATTAACTACGTTGCATTCTGGATTGTCTTCCTGGGGATCCTGGGCGGTACGATCGGTTTGCTGATCTGGCACCCGGCTTTCCCGGCTGACTTCCCGGCATTCACCAATTGGAACGGCAACTTGTGCGCTGCGGCAGATTGTTCTGCTATAGAGACAACGCCCCTGGCGCTTGGTCCATTGTGGCCAATTTTGTTCGTGACCATCGCCTGCGGGGCTGTATCCGGTTGGCACAGCCTGGTCTCTTCCTCCGGCACCGCCCGTCAATTGGAGAAGGAAACCGATGCTCTGTATGTGGGCGGTGGCGCCATGTTCCTGGAAATGTTCCTGGCAACCCTGTCGCTGCTTACCGCTGTTGTGGGCGTCGGTGTGACGAAAGGCTTTGCGGGGTACGTGACCATGGTAGCCGCTGGTAAGAACGCCGGTATCTTTGCTGTCGGGTTGAGTGAAATGATGGCGAAGATTGGCGTTCCCACGGCGTTTGGTTTGCCTTATGGCTCGGTCTTCCTAAGCTTGATGGGCTTGACCATTATGTATCTGGTGGTGCGTTTCATGCGTGTCGCCTCTGCCGAATTCTTGGGTGATAAAATTCCACTTTTTAAGAATGCACCCTTTGGTACGATCGTAGCCTTGCTGCTTTCGGCTCTACTGGTCTATACTGGCTTCTGGGCGCGCATTTGGGTGCTGTTTGGCGGCGCCAATCAATTGATGGCTGCCCTGGCGCTTCTGCTGGTTACGCTATGGTTGATGTCTAAAGGTAAGAATTACCTGTGGACCCTCATTCCATTCTTATTCATGTTCGTGACCACGGTCTGCGCCTTGTTGATCACGGCTTACAACGTATTCAATCAGGTGCTGACTACCCCCAACCTGCCCATCGATAAGGTGATCGGGAACTGGTTGGCAGGCTTGATCGCCGTCTATCTGGTGATCACTTCCGTCGTTCTGGCAATTGATGCCTATAAAGCCATGGGGCGCCACCTGGCCAAGAAAGCTGAGGGCGCCAAAGCCTGATTGATATCTCCCTTATTCCTTATGGGGTTGTCCAAAAAGTCAATTTTGTCATGTTGCACGAAGTGTGTTTCACGAAGCGAAGCGAAACATCTCACATTATAAAAATATAGACCCTTCGCTTCGCTCAGGGTGACAGGCTCTTTTGGGACAACCCCTGGTAATTTGGATAGATTTTCCCCTTCTCCCATTTTGGGAGAAGGGGAAAGAGGATGAGGACGTAAACATATCGAAAGCGACCTCATAGTCAATTTACTGCACATGGATATCAACCTAAAAATTCGTCGATTTATTAAAGCGCTTGGTCAGATTATCTATGGCGCCAGTGTGTACGAGATGGTGCGTGATTTACACAAAGAACGTTCCCATCTCGAACATTTATTTGTTCTCATTGTTTTTGGTGATTTTCTCGGCATTCCCGTTTTACCGCCCTACTATACATTGCGATTATTGCCCTATGTGGCGCCAAAAATTACCGGCTGGAAGCGCAGTATGCTGCGCGAGCGCGATTTTACGGATCTATGCGACCAGGAAATTACCTGAATGAGTATTGGAAATTATTTAAAAAATTTTAGAGATTATACTAGTTACCCGACAGTTTACCGCTTGTCATGGCGAGTTGCCTTCCAGGGCGACAATCCCGTAGCATCTCTTTAGGGAAGCAATCTT
>JAFGJM010000011.1 GCA_016929095.1 Anaerolineales bacterium
ATAATGTGAGATGTTTCGCTTCGCTTCGTGAAACACACTTCGTGCAACATGACAAAATTGACTTTTAGGACAGCCCCAATTTTTATTTTCGCTGATGTATAGTGTTCGAGGTTTTCTTATCTATCACATATTTCAATATCACTCAATCTCTCGTTCGATGAATGCCGGTTATCATAAAACCTTCGGTGGAAGATCGATATTTTCAAAACCTTATTATTGTTTTTCCAGAGTATCAACATAATAATTGATGGCTATCTTAAGAAATTTGGGTAGATCGGGATGCATCTGGGTAAACGTAGCGTTGAAATCGGGATTATCGTGATACATATCACCCAATCCCCTGAGTATCTCTAAAGTGGGTTCATAGAAATAACGCATGTGTCGATGCCAGCGGATCAATATGTCTTGAATCTCCGGGCTTTGTGGCCTTTTATCGAGATTGGCGATGATATCCGTATAGATCTGGCTGCCTTCCTGCATGATCTTTTGCTTATCCTGCTCGCTATAGCTGTACCAAAGCTTGATGGATTGTTTGGCTTTTTCGCCCCACATATTTTCGGCTTGCTCTTCATAATGTTTTTGCTTTTCCGGGTTGAAACCCTGAAAGATTTTATCGTTACTCATAGGCACTTCTCCTACTAGATGCATGATGGTGATATCTATGGTATTGACAACGGTTTTTAATCGATTGATTTTATTTTGCAGAGCGCTTCGATGCGCCTGCAAAGCAGAAACCAGATCGAAATTGCGGTTATCGACGATCTCTTTGATTTGTGTTAACGGCATACCCATCTCTCGGTAAAGAAGGATTTGCTGCAAGCGGAACAAAGAATCCTCATCGTAATAACGATAGCGGTTCTCTCCAATGCTGGTTGGATTAAGCAGCCCTATTTCATCATAGTAATGCAGCGTACGTACAGTCACACCTGCCAGCCTGGATAATTGACGGATCGTATACATGGTCTGCCTCATCATTCAGCCCAATCATAATCTATGACGTAGCGTAATAGTCAAGGGGGAAAATAAATAATTGCATAAAAAAGTGGTTTTCCCTCTTGACAAAAACGATATATTTACTTAGTATTAACTAAGTACTAAGGAGTGTTTTATGCGAAAAGCAAGAGATGGCGAATCAACCAAAGAAGCCGTGCTTACGGCTGCCAAACAGGTTTTTGCCGAGCGAGGCTTCGCTGGCTCTTCCCTGGCGATGATCTCAAAGAAATGCGGCATATCAGATGGATTAATTCTGCATCACTATAAAAACAAGCAGAATCTTTATCATGAAGTATTGGAAGACCTGGCTAAGGGATACCTTGAGACAGTATTTAAAACCGGGCAGGAATCGCATACCCAAGAGCAGATGATCGATGATGTATTGCGAGCGACTTTCAAATTCTGGAGTGAAGATACTATCTACAACCGCATATCCTTATGGGCTTTTTTAGAAAACCAAACAGAATTATTAGAGAAAGAAACAAACATCACCGCCAGTTTGACTGCTGTGGTGGGTCAAATGCAAATGGATGGGAAAGCTGATCCTCGAGTTGATCCGGTTACCCTGCTCACCATGACCATCGGACCCATCCATTTCTGGACCAGGTATCGGAATCAATTCAAAGAAACCTTGCAGTTGGATGGAACAATTGAAGAACTAAACCAATCTTTTCTCGAACAATTCCTGATATTAATTCAGAAGGTTTATCAGGTTGAAAATAAAACTTCAACTGAAAAAGAGAGTGAATAAAAGATATGAAAAAACAACAAGAAAATTTTAGCAATTGGGTTCCTGGAAAAATGATTATTATCCCCGGCATATTAGGATTGATTTGTCTGGCGTTAGGCTTCATCCATTGGGGCTTTTGGATTCCCGCTATCTTATTCCTTTTAATTTCCGGATATTTTATAATCGCCTGGATCATATTCTCATCTCGTTTTGGTAACCTGCAGGACAAGATCCAGGAGCTGGTTGTCTCCCATATCGATTGGAAAGGGAACGGGAAAGTTTTAGATATTGGCTGCGGTAACGCCCCGCTGACTATTAAATTAGCCAAGAAATACCCTGAAGCAGAAATCATCGGGATGGATTACTGGGGAAAGAATTGGGATTACTCCATGCAGTTTTGTACTGCTAATGCAGAGATTGCGGGCGTGGAAAAACAAATTTCATTCAAACAAGGCAGCGCTTCCAGGTTACCATTTGAAGATGCCAGCTTCGATCTGGTGGTCAGTAACCTGGTTTTTCATGAGGTTCAAGACGTTAAAGATAAACGCGTATCTATTCAGGAAGCTTTGCGAGTGTTGAAACCGGGTGGTGTATTCGTTTTTCAGGATTTATTCCTACTCACCCCCTATTACGGAACACCCGAGGCATTGCTAAACACCATCCGCCAATGGGGTGTAAGTGAAGTAGAGTTTATCCGTACCTGTAATGAACCATTTATCCCGAAATTGGTCAAGCTGCCATTTATGGTGGGTACTCTGGCAATAATCCGCGGCGTAAAATGACCTGGTTAATCCTGTGCCGCTTCACCGTGCCTCAATTGCAACGATTCCTCCTTCCCGGGTAATATGCTCCATGCTGTGATCGCTGCGAGGATCATGACAATGCTGGCTATGAAAAGGGCCTGTTGCATGCCATCCACAAATGCCTGGCTGGAGGCTTGAACAATCACAGCTTCCAGGTTGCCCCCCAATTCCCGGGCAAACAAATGAGCGCTTTGCACACTGCCCCTAATTTGATCCATTATCGATCCGGATAAGCCGCTAACACCGTTCAATGCAGTCAATTCGGTTCGATAAATCCCATTCATGACGGAGCCCAATACGGCAATTCCAAGCGCGCCGCCTAATTGACGGGTTGTATCATTCATCGCCGAACCGATGCCAGCCCGATTAGGCGGTAAAGAATTCATGATCGAGGTGGTCGCCGGGCTCATCGTAAAACCGATCCCGATACCCAGGCAAATAATAGCTATCAAAATAAACCAATAAGATGTATTAATTGCCGCAAAATGAGAAAAGAGAAACAACCCTAACCCAGAGAAAAGTAATCCCAGGCTCATGGTAAATTTCGTGCCCATCTTTCGGTCAACTCGCACCGAAATCATGGTAGCGATAAAAACCGTGATGTTCATGGGCACCATGCAAACCGCCGCCATGATTGGGGAATATCCTTGCACCGATTGGAAAAACTGGCTGAAAAAGTAAATGCTCCCCATCATGGCAAAAGCAGAGATTGTTAAAGCAGCGTTTGCCCCGGTGAAAGCCATATTTTTAAAGAAAACCAGCGGTAACATTGGGTTTTTTGAGTGATTTTCCCACCAAATAAAGGCGGCTAAAAACACCGCAGCAATTCCAAATGTTAGCAACACCGGGACAGATGTCCAACCGTCTTCACCAGCCCGGATCATGCCATACACCAGCGATATTAATCCGGTAACCGAAAGAAAAACACCGGGAAAATCCGGTCTGGGTGTGGCTGAATCCGAGGATTCCGGCACCAGGGTAATTCCCCCCACAATCCCAATCACCACAATCGGTAAATTAAGATAAAAAACCGAACTCCAGTTGAAATAATTAATGAGAATTCCGCCAATCAGGGGGCCGATCCCAGCGCCAATCGCAAAGATGCTGGACCAGAGAGCGATCGCCTTTGCCCGCTCCCTGCCATTTCTGAAGACATCAATAAGGATGGAAAGCGTAGAAGGCATGATCAAAGCCCCCGCCAATCCCAATAAGGCACGAAAACCGATCAGCATCGTGGTCGATAAGGATAAGGCAGCCCCTAATGAACCTAATCCAAAAAGCGCTAACCCAATGATCAACGAGCGTTTGCGTCCATAACGGTCACCGATTGATCCCGTTGTGATCAGCAATGACGCAAAAACCAGGGTATACGCATCCACGATCCACTGCAATTGGCTGGCTGTAGCGCCAAATCCGCTGGCGATGGAAGGCAGCGCCAGGTTTAGCACGGTATTATCGATGGAAATAATAAATAATACAATACACATTACCCCTAATATCAACCATCTCTTTTCATGTTTCTGCGATGTTTCCAATATAGTATCTCCAAAAATTCCAGCAATAAACAAACCACCTGACAGTTTTCATGAACTGTCATTGCAAGCGAGTCAACAGCATTCAAGCGCGCTTCATTCTGGAAGAAACCCACTTCTTCTGTCATTGCGAACCAGGCGCTCTTTGCCTGTTGAAGCAATCTATTACATTGATGGAGACTGCTTCGTCGCTGCATTTCTCGCATTGACACGGTGCAAATTGTCGGGTGACTAAGCAATAATATGATCTATCAATAAAACGTGAGATAACTCGTGAAAAACTTTAATATCATGACGCTTTCAGCCTTTCACCCATTAACTGGCTAATTATATAGCCTGCGTCGATACTGTCAAGATAAGCAGGATGGATCTTCTCATTATAATTTCTTTTCTAGCGCAACTGTCTTTCCAGGGAAAAAACGAAGGAATTCGGAATTATTTTGGATATTCCTGAAATTTGATTCGTATTTATGGCGTATATGCGTATAATATGTGTATTGCTATTGGGAAATATAAATGGAAAACTACGAAACGCTAACCGCCTCCGGTAAAGGCACCTGGGATAAACTTTATGAGGTTAAACTTGTCACCTTTACCAGAAAATATTACAGTTATGATAAAGATAAAACCCGTGAAATCATCGAGTATTGCATTCGTTTCTGCAATCGAAGAAAAAAGTGTTCGGACGTAAGAATTTTCTCCACCCAGGAGGAGCGCGCTTCATTTCTTGAAAAAAACTTTACTAAATTAAACCTTTCACCCATAAATACACCTGAATCGGTTTTGGTAAAATACCCCCTGGATGATATAGCAGGCAAAGAACTCTCTGCGATTACCTTTGATATCGATTATTTACAAATCGATTTCAATGGACCCCGGTTTAATTGTTATTATCAGCCGCTAATTTACAACGGACGTAAAGTTTACGACCGCAGGGATTTTAGATATCACAAAGAATTATGTACGTTTATTGGCAAAAAAGTAAGCTCGATCGACGAATACCTTGATTTGGGTTTGCTTATCGAATTCGAAGATGGTTGCCTGATCAACGTTCCCCTTAAAGTCGATGAAACGCATCTTATACCGGAAATCGTAGAATACCAGGGGGAAAATAACGCCTGGATATTGTGGCAGGTTGGTGATCCGCCTTTTGAATAAAAAATCAGTGAAAAGGTATTAGTCAATCGGGAAATCATGAAACAAGGCAGCCCGGCACATCAATGACTGAAAAAATCCCATCACTCGAAGATATCCTATCCCAAATTCCCCTCATCGAGCAGCAATCCGCTCGTGATGCCATGAGAATCTACACACCAGCGGAAGAAATCGATGCATTCTATTTAAATCTATGCCGCGTCTATCTGGCAGCCTCCCCAACACAACGCGCCGTTATCCGGAAGGCAATTGTAGATAAAGAAGGTATTCTCAATAACCTGCTCGGTTTTATATACCAATGCGCAGAGCGGCTGCAAGAAACGCAAAACCGGGATTGGTTATTGATAGGATTAGCCGCTGCCTCTATGCGGGGGGATGGACCCGATTTCCGCGATTTCTACCTGGCATTGACCGAGCTGTATATTGCATCGCTTGACGCCGGTATCGATCCGAAAGACGAATTCAATGCCATTCAGGGTGGTGTGCCCATAAATTTTGATACCTTTGCTGTGTTGAAAGGGCGCCTGTCGGGCGATAAGAACACATAAAGTGGGATTTCCTGAACAGACAATAACGTTTAAATATTCAAGTAGAAAGTCTGATTCTTGATCTCAATGATACCCAAATCTACCTGTCTATTGAGAAGATATTTATATCGAAAATAGCGCAGCTCATGTTTTGGCGATTGCCATCGCCTTCCATGTAACCAATCCGAATAAAGAAATTATCATCGGTGTGACTGGTTGGGCTACATGCTTACCGCCAAAATAACACTGGATGTGTTGGGGTCATGCGGGGGGCATAACCGGCACTTTGCCTATAGCAGCGGAGCGTTGGCAGGCAGAGCGACAACGAGTGGTTGAGAAGAATCCACAGATGAATTGTGTATAGGCAATAATCTATAAATTCTATATTATTTATCAATATATCATATGACAAGGATTGCTATTTCCCATGAAATCGGTTATAGTAATGATAACTACGAATAAACGGCTTCCGTGACAAATCCACCTACCAATTAAATATTTTGCCCATTTCTTTCCGGGCATGGCAGAGGCGACGTCTTGGCGACCGCCTCTTTTTATTTGTATTAACCAGGCTTTGCTAAACAAGAGGGGTATTTGAAAGGAATTAAGTAATTTGGAGAATAAAACCCATTCGATCATTAAACGGATTGCCTTCATCGGTAATTATTTGCCCCGCCAGTGCGGAATCGCTACCTTTACCACCGATTTATGTGAATCAATAACCGATGAATTTAAAAGCACATCGTGCATTGCCCTGCCTGTCAATGATACCGAGGCAGGCTATGAATACCCCTCTCGTGTTCGCTTCGAACTAACCGAGAAAGATATTGAATCCTATCGCCGCGCGGCAGATTTCCTGAATATCAATAATGTAGACATAGTATCTTTGCAGCATGAATTTGGCATTTTCGGAGGGCGAGCCGGCAGTTACATCCTTGCCCTGCTGCGTGAATTGCGCATGCCGATTGTCACTACCCTGCACACCATTTTGCAAAATCCCGATCGCGATCAAAAGCGGGTGCTCGAAGAAATTACCTCTTTATCCGACCGAGTGGTGGTCATGAGTCAACGCGGCATCGAATTCCTGCAAGATGTCTACCATGTTCCACCTGAAAAGATCGATCTGATTCCGCACGGTATTCCCGACGTACCCTTTGTAGATCCAAGTTTTTATAAGGATTTATTTGGTGTAGAAGGTAAAAGCGTCCTGCTTAGCTTCGGCTTGCTCTCGCCAAATAAAGGCATCGAAAATGTCATCACAGCCTTACCCGCAATTTTGGCAAAACACCCGAACGTGGTATATATCGTTGTCGGCGCAACCCACCCTCATGTCATTCAAAATGAAGGTGAAACGTATCGATTATCCCTGCAACGACTTGCTCACGAAAAGGGAGTGGAAGCTAATGTGATCTTCTATAACCGTTTTGTCGCTCTGGAAGAATTGGTTCAATTTATCAGCGCCGCCGACATTTATATCACGCCCTATCTCGACGTAGCGCAGATTACCTCCGGTACACTGGCTTACACACTAGGAGCAGGAAAAGCCATCATTTCCACACCTTATTGGTACGCTGAGGAAATGCTGGCTGAAGAGCGCGGAGCATTAGTGCCATTTCGTGACCCGCAATCGTTGGCAGATCAGGTAAATGATCTTTTAGACAATGAGGCGAAGCGCCATGCCATGCGTAAACGCGCCTATTTGTATGGTCGGGATATGGTCTGGCAGCAGGTTGCCCGGCGGTATATGGGAAGTTTTGAACGCGCCCGCTCAGAACGGCATCAATTCGTCGAGGCAGGTTATGCGGTCAAACCGTTGGATAAGCGAGAGGGTGAATTACCCCCGCTCAAACTGACTCACCTGCATCACATGACAGATGAAACCGGCATCCTGCAACATGCCATTTTCACGATCCCCAACTACCGTGAAGGTTACACAACCGACGATAATGCGCGTGCCTTAATCGTGAGCGCACTTCTCGAGGAATTAGGCAACAAAGAGGCGACTGACCTGGCAACCCGTTATCTTGCCTTCATCTGGTATGCCTTTAATATGGAAACCAGGCGTTTTCGAAACTTCATGGATTACCAACGAAATTGGCTTGAAGAAAGCGGGTCGGATGACAGCCATGGCCGCGCCTTGTGGGCATTGGGTACTGTGTTGGGTCGTACGACCACGTCAACGCTTCACAATATCGCCGGTCGCATATTCCAACAATCCCTGCTAGCCATCCTTAAGACAACCAGTCCTCGCGCCTGGGCTTTTGCTCTGATTGGCATCCACGAGTATCTCCAACATTTCGCCGGTGACCGGCGTGTTGGCCAGGTACAGGAAGAATTAGCAGGCAGGTTATTGGGACTTTACAAAAACAACCGCTTGGATGGATGGTTTTGGTTCGAGAATAAGCTGACTTATTGCAATGCTGCCTTGTCGCATGCCATGTTGTTGTGCGGTCGATGTTTGCAAAATTCATCAATGGCTGAAGCAGGGCTAGAGTCGCTTAATTGGTTGGCAGACTTGCAGTATGCGGATGCGGAAGGAAAACATTTTGTTCCCATAGGCTCCAACGGATTTTATCAAAAGGGTGGTGAACGCGCTCGTTTCGATCAACAACCGGTGGAGGCGCAAGCCACGATCTCTGCCTGCCTGGAAGCCTATAAGGTTACCGGCGAAAAGCATTGGCGTAAAGAAGCCCGGCGCGCTTTTGAGTGGTTTTTAGGGCGCAATGATTTGAACCTTCCGCTATACGACCCAACTACGGGCGGTTGCCGCGATGGTTTGCATCCCGATCGGCTAAATGAGAATCAAGGCGCAGAATCCACGCTGGCTTTTCTTCAGTCGCTGTTGGAATTAAAGTTAGCAGAAAATCTTGTAAGAACTGGAGAACTCCACCCCAATGAACAACCGACCCTTGGAACTCTTTCAACGTCACAAACTCAACCCTATCCTGACAGCCGCGAATTGGCCATATCGGGTTAATAGCGTTTTTAACCCCGGGGCAACTTTACTTCCCGATGGAACCACTTTGCTATTATGCCGTGTAGAAGATCGACGCGGACATTCCCACCTGTGCGCTGCTCGCTCCACCGATGGATTAGAAAACTGGCAGATTGATACTGAGCCTACACTTGTGGGAGACCCCGAACACTATCCGGAAGAATTGTGGGGCATCGAAGATCCCCGCATCACCTTCGTCCCCGAGTTGGAGCAGTATGCCATCGTTTATACCGCCTTTGCGCGTGGTGGGCCGGGCGTTGCTCTGGCGCTTACCAAAGATTTCCACACCTTCGAGCGCTATGGTGTGATCATGCAACCGGAAGACAAAGATGCCGCTCTCTTGCCACACCGGATCAATGGCCGTTGGGCATTAATTCATCGCCCAGTTGGTGCAACCGGCGCTCACATGTGGATATCCTACTCGTCTGACCTTCATTACTGGGGTGGGCACAAACAAATCCTGGAGGCAAGGCTTGGTGGATGGTGGGATGCCAATAAAATCGGTCTCTCTTCCCCCCCCATTGAAACCGCACAGGGCTGGCTGGTGATTTATCATGGCGTAAAACAAAATGCGGCTGGCTCGATTTACCGCCTGGGCCTGGCGTTGTTTGATTTAGATAAACCGGAACACTGCCTGAAACGCGGCGACGAGTGGGTCTTTAGCCCTGAAGAACCCTACGAGAACCATGGCGATGTGGATAAAGTGGTCTTTCCGTGTGGCTATACTATTGGCGCCGATGGCGATACCATCAACCTGTATTATGGCGCCGCGGATACAAGCATTGCCCTGGCGACCGGAAGTGTTAGCGCTCTGCTGCAATGGTTAACGGATTTACCCCAACCTACCTTCAGGCGTCGCTCCACAGACCGTTAAGTGAAAAAACCGATAATTGCTAAGCAAGTTATGGCTCAGCCTTTAACCTACCACCGTTTCTTTCACCGGCGTCACTTCGACCAATAACCAGTCGCCCAATTTATCTGTTGCGACATCAAGATCGTAAAGAGCCTGATAGTTGATCCATAATTCGGGGGTGGTATTTGTCGCCCGCGCCAACCTTAGCGCCGTATCGCCGGTAATTCCCCGTCTGCCCAAAACAATATCATTAAGCCGGGTAGCCGTAATCCCCATATGCTGGGCTAATTGATTGCGGCTCATGCCCCAGGGCTTAAGAAATTCTTCCAATATAACTTCACCGGGGTGAAAAGGGTTTATCTTATCCATTTTCAAACTTCAATAGGTGATGATCAACGATCCTGTATTGAAAATATAAATAAATCCTGCTATGATAATTTCATCACGATGAGAGGGCACACCTAAGGTTCCGTCCGAAGGTTACTCCCTCTTTTTATTTAATTGATCTTCGTTCTTCCAATTTCGTTCTAAGATCAGAAGAAAGCCCGCATTTAATTTAACGGAAAACAATTCCTGCTTTCTTACCCACCTGTTCGGACATCACCACCCCCTCCTCACTTCCCCCAAAAATCTGCGATTTTTGGGGGAGGCAGGTAGGGGCTCCTGCCTTCCATATGGTATCTTAATCAGTGACAAGGCATCAGGTAACAAGGAATATCCATAATTGTCTTCTTTTTTCCTTGTCGCCTGGTTGCCTTATTACCTTATTACCTTGTTACCTTCTTTTCTCCCTTCCCCACAATTCTGTGGTATACTTCACTCCTTGCCCTCCAAAGGGCAAACAGGGAAATGTTTTGGTGCTTTCGGATGATTGCCCGATCCTGATCGGGCTTTTTTATTGGCTCCCCCTGCCGCTCCGCGAGGAGCGCTGTTTTCCAATAGTTGGCCACCCTGGGTTATTCTGGGATCATCAAAACGAAATAATCGAGGATGTTGAATCCATAGCAGAAAAAAATATGACTATGGAAAGGCAGCTATAAATTAAGATTGTCACTCTGGCGAAGCGAAGAGTCTTTGCTTTATCAATGCAGATGTTTCACTGCTCCTTCGTATCACTCAGGACATGGCTCAACATGACATTTTTTTCTGCCCGAGCTTTCTGATATTTTTCATTAATGATTTTCAACATCCCTAAACTAATAAAACTTAGGAGTTTTGATGATTACCGAATTTAACCAACTAAACCTGCACCCGCAGTTAATTCAGGCTGTATCCGAGCAGGGTTTTACCACCCCCACCCCCATTCAATCCGAAGTGATCCCGCTTATGCTAGCCGGTCAGGATGTGATCGGTCAGGCGCAAACCGGCACGGGTAAAACCGCTGCTTTTGCCCTGCCCATGCTGCAATCCCTGCAACCCGGGCAGAAACACGCCCAGGGGCTGGTGGTAGCCCCCACCCGTGAGCTGGCATTACAGGTCGCCAAAGCGATTGCCGGATATGGCTGTCATAGCAACGTGCGTGTGCTGGCAGTATACGGTGGACAGGCTTATGGACCGCAGATCGGGCAATTGCGCCGCGGCGTCGATATTGTGGTGGGTACACCCGGACGTCTGATGGACCTGATGAAACGCGACGTGTTAGAATTGAGCGGCATCCATACCGTGGTGCTGGACGAAGCCGATGAAATGCTCAGCATGGGCTTCGTTGACGACATCGAATCCATCCTGTCAAAAACGCCAACCGAACGTCAGACCGCCCTTTTTTCTGCTACGCTACCCAAAGAAATTCGCCGTCTGGCGGAGCGCTATATGCGCGAGCCGCAGCCGGTGACCATTCAACGCGAGCAGATCACCGTAGAAGCCATCGAACAGCGCTATTATCTGGTCAATGCCCATGACAAAGCCGCTGCCCTCACCCGTCTGTTCGAGGTGGAAGAGGTGACCAGCGCCTTGATCTTTGTACGCACCCGTGCTGAAACATCCAACCTGGCTGCCGAGTTATCCTCACGCGGCTTTCCGGCAGAAGCGCTCTCCGGCGACCTGGCGCAGGATGCACGAGAACGCACCCTGAATCGATTCCGCCAGAACCAGATCCAGGTGCTGGTGGCTACGGATGTAGCGGCGCGAGGCCTGGATATCGATGATATTTCCCATGTGTTCAATTTCACGTTACCCGACGATCCTGAAATCTACGTCCACCGCATCGGCCGCACCGGGCGCGCCGGTAAAAGCGGCATCGCCATCTCCCTGGTCTCACCGGGTGAACGCCGCCGCCTGAGCAATGTAGAAGCCTTTATGCGCAAGAAAATCCAGCGCGCCGCCTTACCCACCGAAGAGTGTATTCGTAACATTCGGGAAGAAAAACTTACCAATAAAGTTGCCGTTTGGCTGCGGCGTGGTCGAATTCAGAAAGAGCGTGAGTTGGTCGAAAAGATGGTCGCTGAAGGTTACGATTTGCTGGATATCGCCTCCGCAGCTCTCAAAGTAGCCCGTTCGGAAGAAAAACAGCGCCCCATCTACGCCATCAGTGAAGTGTCAGATTACCGCACCCGATCTGCCAGCCGCACCTCCGAACGCGGCATCACCCGCTCCCGTTCTCGTCGCGAAAGCCATTCGCGTGACGCAAGGTCAGGCAACTCCCACGAACCGGGTATGGTGCGTTTGCAGCTCAATATGGGCAAAGAACATGGCATATGCCCCAATGAAATTGTGGGCGTGATCGCTTCACGCGCAGATATTCCCGGCTCGGTCATCGGCAAGATACGCATTCAATCCAACCGCTCGTTTGTGGATGTGCCGGAAGATATGGTTTCCCAGGTGCTGGCAGGCACCCAAAACGCCCGCATTCATCACCAGTCTTTGGATTTGCAAGTTGCATAATGCTAAAATAATAATTATTAACTTTAAGTGAAGAAGTCAATTTATATCTACTAATATTTAGGGGGATTATGCTACAATTTAAAAAGGCTTCTAACCAGGTGCCTCATCAATTATGATGTGAAGCTTTCACCAGGATTTGTTATATTCAACCCAATCATTCGAACTTTTCAGAATATTCTTTAACATTCGGTGATTTGAAATAATTTTTTATCACAGCAATGTCGTGGCCTTATTAACACTTGGGTGGGTTGTCTCAAAAGAAATCTGTCACCCTGAGCGGAGCGAAGGGTCTTCCCTTTAATCAAAGTTAGATGTTTCGCTTTGCTTCGTAAAACACACTTCGTACAACATGACAAAATCATCTTTTTGGACAGCCCCACCCGCCCCTATAACTGCCGGTAATTTTCCCATCCCAGGTAAAGGACATCTATCGGCATCCGTACTCATCCATATTAATCGGGGGATTTGACCTCCCTTAACGTTTTTTGCAATTTTGGTTGGTCAATAAGGAGGTTGGCAATGGACTTAAAGACCATAAACCGGGATAAGTTAGCCTTGGTAGTAAGTTTGACCGGATTTGCTCTCGTCATCGTTCTGCTCGTACTCGGAACCGATATCGCACGCTCTGTGGATGAAGTACGTGAGGAAGAGCCAGGCACCTTTACCACCGCGGCAGACCAATCCACTCCGAGTCTTACCGGTTTCAGTGAGCAGGATGACGCCAGCGGCATTATGAATATTTCCAACTCCGTGGTGAAGACATACAATTGTTATCACCCAGGAACAACCCGTACTTATTGCTTTCAAGTCTACAACGCATCTCCCGATTCGGAATGGCTGGATCGCGTGCGATTGACAGTACCGCACAACCCACCTGCCTGGAGTATTGCTTGTAATTCGCAAGATGCGACAGATTCGATGGGCAACCCCGTGAATCTCACCTGCTCCAACTCGTTTTCATACGAAGTGCTTTACGTCGACAATGATAGCGAGACTCCTACTCCTATAGGGGAGATCAGCGCGGGAAGCAGTTGGGAATTCTGTGTGGACATCACTATACACTCCAGCTACACCGGTGATCGCCCGATTTACTGGGGGCTTTCCGGTGATGATGACGGCGATCCACCCCACGAAATCACCGATGGTGAAATCATGATGGAACAATGCACTATGCTGCGATTGATGCCCAGCCAGGTAGTCATCACCGGGTGCAATGGTATGACTCAATCATTGGTGTTCGATTTGGAAAATTACAGCGCGGGGAGTATACCATCAGCCAATCTCACATATGAAGCAATTAATGCGGATTTTTCAGGCCCACTTGAATTAGACTTAACTTCAATCGCTACTCTTACCTTCCCGGCTTACTTCGAACCAAACCTGTGCATTGAACCGGGAAAAATTATCACCGGGAAATTGACCATCGAGGGTGGCGGCTACAGGGATCAATCCTTCATCACGCAAACCGTAGCCGAGAATGACGGTTGGCGACGCCGCGCCGATAGCGGCATCCCAACGATGGATAACGTGGTCGTGTGGGCGTCTCACAGGGATGGCGGCTTGTGGTCTATCGGTGGGTATGGTTCCAACGGTGCGGTGCAGCGCTACGACCCGGCGAGTGATACATGGCAAAGTGGATTCGAATCGCAAGTCGTGATCACGCCGGTGATCGAATACCCCATGGACGGCTGTTATGGTCTGGATGGCGCCAATCCCGATACCGCGCATGAGATCGTGGTGCTCTTCCCGGATACGATAGTGACTGACACCTTGCATGTTTATGACATCACGGCTGACCAGTGGTACACCCGTCCCATTCCCGCATTCTTCCCGGGCGATTATATCGGTCATTGGGGTTACGATGTTGTTTCGTTGCTCAACAATCCCACGGTCAAACCCGGTATTACGGATAAGAACATGTGCTATCTTTCTGGTGGAAATAATATAGGTCAAGGTGGAGGAACAACCCGCAATCTATGGCGATACGACCCCGAAACTAACGGAGGCGAGTACGTCGGCGTCTTTCCGAATATGGGCGTGGTGTTTGGATTTCATGCCTCATGGTACGTACCCTGGATAGGCGACGATGGTGCTATTTGCGTGGCAGGCGGAGCCGATCACAACCACCAGATCAACAACACCACCCAATGCTATGACCTGGCAGCCGATACCCCATCCAGCGAGGATTTAGGCACACTGCCCGAACCCTGGTGGGGTATGGCGGATGGGTGGCAGGCTACCGAGGATGGCTATGAACTGTGGATTGCCAATGGCGTTTCGCAATACGGTTCTCTGCTGCCCGCCTCAGCTTACTTTCGGGAGGGGATGAGTGACTTTGCCTATGGTCCTCCAATCCCTTATAGCCTGTACCGCCTGGAAGGCGATGGCTGGGATGGTCAATTCTTTACACTGAACGGCGCTCAGGGTAGTTTCAATTCCAGCCTTTACAGCCTGCATCTGTCATCCTGCCCCATATGGTACAAAATCTTTCTCCCAGCCACATTGCGGGAATAACTAAAAAACATTTTTCTGATGTGTGAGATCTATTTGCCAATTAACCTGACAAATTTGCACTGATCAGCTCAGCCGAGATGAAAAATTTATGGAGGAAACGATGAATGCCAAACAGATAATGATCACATTGCTCACCGGTGTCGTAATGCTGACAGCAGGAAGCCGTACCTCATTTGCCGCGCCGCCGACAGAAACCCCCGTTCCGCCGGAAGAAACCAAACCTTCTCAACCCGCCGGGGTAACAGAAGAAGCAGCGGCGCTTGCTCCGCCTCTTTCCCTGTTCATCAACATTATGGTTGATGGAGTGGATAATTACAATCCCGCCGTGGCGTATAACAGCGTTCATGATGAATATCTGGTGGTCTTTGAGAACGATCGCGGCGCCACGCGGGATATTTATGCGCAGCGCGTGGCAGGTGACGGGACACTCAAGAGTTGGTTCACTATAGTTAGCAACGCAAACAAATGGAACTACCTTCCTGATGTAGCTTATAATCCGATCCAGGACGAGTATCTGATCGTCTATACCTACCAGATCAACACCACCGATTATGATATTTGGGCAAGGCGGGTAAAATGGAACGGTGCCGATCTTGGTCTGCCAGCCTATCAGGAATTCCTAATCAACGGCGATTCCGACAAACAGTGGTACCCCTCAGTGGCATACAACAGCCAGAACGACGAGTATCTGGTCGTCTATGAAAATTACTGGTCAAGCACCATGCGCGATATCGCTGCTCAGCGGGTGGCGGGTGCATCTGGTGGAGGTACCGGTGGTGGGCAATTGCTATCCTGGCGCAACATCGCTACGGGGACAAATCAGGTGCGCCGTTTACCCGATGTCGCTTACAACGCGACAAGGAATGAATATTTCATCACTTACACATATCAAAATAGTGCCACCAACGGAGATATCTACGGCAAAATTACTTCAGCCAATATGGGCACGCTCAGTAGCGAGAAATCCATCTGTGCTGACTCCTTCGATCAGAACGCTGTCTCCGTAGCGGCTGGAACGGATGAATACCTGGTGGTTTGGGAGGATGGTACTTCGGGATCCACTGACTATGATATCTATGCCCGCCGGGTTAGTGGAGATGGTAGTTTGCCAGGTCCCTCTGGTGGCTTCTCTATTGACAGCACTGGGACTGACACTCGCGCCGAACCCAATGTAGCGTATGGGTATGTCAATGAATACCTGGTCACCTGGCGCTACGTGTCCGGCGGAGGTACAGGCGATGATGTCTACGGTCGTTTTGTGAAGCCCGGACAAGACGCACCCTGGGGCAACCAGTTTTATATAGATACGGGTCCATACTCACAAAGAGCCCCGGCGGTGGCATGCGGATTCTTTGACGATTGTCTGGTTGTGGAGGAAGATAACTGGCCTGGAGCTGACTACGAAATTCGCGGGCGATTCGTACTAATAAACCGCATCACTTTACCAGTGATTTTGAGATAGATTTGGAAAGATACTTAAAGAGTAAAACGTATCCTCTTATCATACTTGTGTTCGTCTCTTTGTTCGCTTGCACGTTGACGCAAAAGGAGACGATGAAAGCACCTGAGGCGGCGCCTTCTGCCGCCACGAGTCCATCCATCACCCTGGCGCCGATACGGAATGTCAACTGCACCCATTATGTCGCCCCACAAGGCAGCAATGACAATCCCGGAAGCGAAGCTCAACCCTGGTCAACTTTCCAACACGCTGCCGATACTGCCCTGCCCGGCGAAGTGGTATGTTTCCGGGGAGGCGTGTATTTGGCAGAAGAAACCCACCTGGTAGTTTCCGGCAAAAAGGATGTCCCCGTCACCTTTATCGCTTATCCAGGCGAAACACCCATCCTGGATGGTCAGGGTGATGCAGGAGAATTATTGATCCTGGATCAATACACATCCCATATCCGGATCAGCGGCTTCATTCTGCGACATTTCACCACCTGGGGGATAGAATTATCAGGCGAAAACCGTTATATCCAGTTAGATCATCTTGAAATCGAGGGTGGGGAGGCAGCGATCCGTTTCACCTATGGTGAGAGCGCCGAATCGCCCACCATAGAAGGACCGGTCGAATATATCACTCTGGAAGACAGTCTCATCCATGGCAGCCAGTATTCGGCTGTGGACTGCACACCCGGTCCGTGTAATCACATAGTAGTCCGTCGTTTAGAGATATTCGACACCGGGTTGGAGGGAGAAGCCTTTTATGGCTCCGATGGTCTGGAATTCGCCCGCGGCTATCCTGTCCTGGTGGAAGACTGCTACATCCACGATAACGGCGGCGATGGCATCGATCTCAATTCCCGGGATCGTGAAGGTAATGCCGTGGGCGTTATTGTGCGCCGCAATCGCGTGGTGCGCAACCACCTGAATGGTATCAAACTTTGGGCAGGCGGTCGCATCGAGAACAATATGATATGGGGGCAAGGCAGCAGTGCGGTATGGGCAGGCTCGTTTCCCGGAAACCTGGAAATCATCAATAACACCATTGCATTCAATATGTGGGACACAACTTACAGCGAGCGTAACTGGGCGTTGGTTGCCGGTTACCCCGAAGAGATGGAATCGCCGCCCGTATTATTAACGCTGATAAATAATATCTTCGCGTTCAATGCGCATCCTCTGGAGGGCGGTGCTACCGGTATCTATCTTGGACCGGGGGTAACACTGGCGCAGGAACAGAACAATATCTATTGGAGCCGGGAGCAGGGCGAAATTACCGCTGAGTTTGTGACCGGTCATGATCCCGACTTCACCCGCCTGGAGATTGTCGATGGCACATGGGAGCAACTCAGCGGACATGGCTTGAATGACCTGACTGCCGATCCACTTTTTATCTCAGGCTGGCCACCAGTCGATCTCCACCTGCAAGAAGCCAGCCCGGCAGTGAACACCGGTTTTTCTACCGGCGCCCCGGCAGAAGATGGTGAAAATCTTCGGCGAGATGCCAATCCGGATATTGGCGCCTGTGAATATATCGCGCTAAGTCCCTAGGAATGTGTCATAGTATAAATGATGTCTGTAGTAACGACTTCAGTCGTTTATTAATTGTATAAAACGACTAAAGTCGTTACTTCAATTTAATCTTTTTTACATATTTTTTTCTTCTCAATCACACCCCACCCCTCCCCTTACTTTTTTTGGAATATACATGAAGGGCATTTGTTGAATTGTAAGAATAGTGATTGATTGACCAGACTTGATCATGTTGATTTTTAATAAATTTCAATCATCATATTTATACATAATCAAGAATACAAACGGTGGGTTTTAACACCCCAACTTTCCTCTCTGTTGACGGGGAGGAAGCTAGGGTGGGGCTGGTTTAAACAGTACTCTACCAATTCATAATATGTGATTGAAAAGCAGAAAATTGATTTTAAGAAAGAACAAATACAGGGTTTTTACCGCTTATCCCGAGATAAGGGATCAATTCCAAAATACGCTGTCATATTTTATTCTATGGATTGAATTTGGCAAACAAAATCGAATCCGCCCTAACTGGGAAAATCTAAAAAGTCAAAGGCAACTCTACACTAAAAACATCCCGCAGGTTCGAATCCTGTGGGAGGTTTTTTTTTATACGCAGCAATTTCCTATCATTTCAATGTCCCCGTTAAGTTGAAAATCGCATGGAATAATCTTAATAATCCTTTTCAGGCATATAACCAACTATATTGGTTATAAATACCAATTTCCGTAGGGGCTGTCTATAAAGTCAATTTTGTCATGTTGCACGAAGTGTGTTTCACGAAGCGAAGCGAAACATCTCACATTATCATAGTGTAGACCCTTCGCTTCGCTCAGGGTGACAGGCTTCTTTTGGGACAGCCCCTACCGGGAAATTTCAATAATGCCAAATTGAGTGAAACATAAATATTAATGACCATAAAAAAATCTAGCTACCCTACACTTTTAATTTTCTGTCATTGCGAAGGGCGTTCGTTGCCCTGAAGCAATCTAGAATCTGTAAAAATAGACGTTCATTAAGAAGATTGCTTCAGTCGCATAGTTTTCACTGAACGAAGTGAATGTGCTCCTTCGCAATGATAATTCGCAAATAGTATAATCATGCGACATTACCCCTTGGAAGGAGGTTTGACAAGCTAACATGAAGGTCAGCATTAATATAATCGAGCTTGTATTTTGCGTACCTCCTGACAGGACGTTATAACTAACCCATTCAGACTTTTTGAACGCAGGTGTGCAATTATACGCCTGCGTTTTTTTGTTTATCATAGGAAAAACCAACGATGAATATTCGTAAATTTACATCTGATGACTATGCTGCCATCGTGGAAATCCGCAACAGCCTCAATATTGTCTGGCCTGCCTGGCCGAAAGACCCCGAAACTTGGATGGAGATTGACCGCAACCGCGATCCCAAGTGCCTGTATCAACGCTGGGTGGCTGAGGAAGAAGGCAAAGTGGTGGGCGCTGCTTCTTTTGGGCGCCGTTTGGATGATTTTCACCCACAGAAGTTTTATATCAATATCCAGGTGCTGGAGGCTTACCGCCGACACGGGATTGGAACGGCTTTGTATAAGCAATTGATGAAAGAATTACAGCCATACGATCCGATAATCCTGCGCACCGATATCCTGGAAAATCAATTACAGAGCTATCCCTTCGTGCAAAAACGCGGTTTTAAAGAAGTATGGCGGGAAACACCTGTCCACCTGGATGTTGCAGGGTGCGATTTATCAACCTATGCAGATCTCGAAATAACTCTTAAAGCCGAGGGCATTTCAATCAAATCTTTACATGATATAAAAAACAACCAGGATCGCGACCGTAGAGTCTACGACCTTTATATGGAACTAGCCAAAGATATGCCCAGCGAGTTGCCGGAATTCACCATCATCCCCTATGAAGATTGGGTAAAAATAACGCTTGAAGATCCTACAACCAGCCCGCAGGCTTTCTTTATTGCCGTTCATAAGGATCAATACATTGCGTTGCATGAAACGGTTATCGAAATGTCTGACCGTGCCTTATTAGGCGGCTTGCTTGGAACGCTGCCTGCCTTTCGCAATAAGCATATCGGACTGGCGCTCATTCTGCGAGCCATAAAATTCGCACAGAATCATAATATCCCCGTTTTTAAAACCTGCACTGCCATTACCAACAATCCGATGCAGAATTTATTTAATAAATTAGGTTTCACCCGAGATCCGGAATGGCTGCAATGCGAAAAAGTGATAACCCCGTCTTGATGGCTTGAATCTGATACAATGAATAAATGATATGTACTGAAAGCCCTCCTTACTGCGTGGAGGGCTTTATTTTTAGAGGGGTAAATGTAGAGAAATAGGTAGAATTGCTTTCATTCATATACTTTATAAAAAAAATATAACAAGCTTATTAATTTTCTTCGGTTATTTTCTCAAAGAAGTTTCTATTATCGAAAACTTACTCTTCGTAACCCACCCACTCATTCCTCGCCATAAGCGGGAAGGGAGCGAGAGTACTGAAAACAAAAAACTGACATCCTTTTCCTGCTCATTTGGTGGCATAATCATCAGTATAAAATCATGAAATTATCGAAATGGATGAGGTATTGTTATGGGATTTCACCACGGTTTACATGGCATTCTCCGTTCTACAGATGAAAAGCCAAAAATAACCCGAGATCTTCTCCAACGGGTATTGAGTTTTGCAAAACCCTACCGCTGGCTGATTTTCAGTATGTTATTGCTGATATTAGCAAATACAGGGTTGACGCTGCTTACACCCCTCATTTTACGGGATTTGATCGACCACACCATCCCGGCAGGCAATGTTCAGCGCTTGATATGGTTGGCGATAGCTCTCTTGCTGATACCCGCTTTTGTGGGTGGGCTCAATGTTACTCAGCGTCGAATAAACGCCCGTATCGGTGAGGGGGTGATCTACGATTTGCGTCTGGCGCTGTATGCCAGTTTGCAGCGTATGTCTTTACGCTTCTTCACCAACACCAAAGTGGGCGAATTGATGAGTCGTCTCAACAACGACGTGGTAGGGGCGCAAAATGCCATCAGCAGCACCATTGTGGGCATCGTTACCCAAATCATCCAGGCGACGGCGGTGTTGCTCGTAATGTTGACTCTTGAATGGCGGCTTACAATTATCAGTGTGATCATCATGCCGTTATTCATCTTCGCTGCCCGCTCATTGGGTACTCGTTTACGTGATATGGCCCGTAAACAGATGGAAGCCAATGCAAAAATGAACGCCGTCATGCATGAAACCCTCAACATCGGCGGTGCTCTGTTGGTCAAGCTATTTGGTCGCCGGCAATTGGAAATCGAGCGTTTTGGGCAGCGTGCCGCACAGGTTCGTGACCTGGGCGTGGAACGCGCCTTCACCGGCTCGATCTTTATGGCGATTATCGGTTTGATCAGCGCCGTAGGCACTGCCCTGGTGTATGGACTGGGAGGTTATTTCGTCATTCAAGGAGCTTTCACCATCGGCACCATCGTGGCATTTGGCGCATATTTGGGCAGCCTGTATAGCGCTCTGCAAGGTCTGGCGAACGCTCCGGTGGAATTTGCCACCTCAATGGTCAGTTTTGAGCGCGTGTTTGAAGTGATCGATCTACCGGTGGATATCCCTGAAAAACAGAAAGCCATCGAACTTAAAGAAATCCGGGGGGAGATTGTATTCGAAAATGTCTCGTTTAAATACGAAACCGGGGATGAAATTTTACTAAGCGATGTTCACCGCTATGGTAGTATGGAAAATGTCACAGCAGTACTATCGGGGACTCAGGTAAAAACGGAAGATGAAGAAGTTGCCTTACGTAGCCAGGCGCGCAGTATCGCTCTCGAAGAAATCAGTTTCAAAGCTTCTCCTGGACAACTTGTGGCGCTGGTGGGACCAAGCGGAGCTGGTAAAACTACCCTCACTTATCTCATCCCGCGTTTGTACGATCCCAATGCGGGATGCATCCGCATCGATGGACACGATCTTCGAGACCTGACTCTCGAATCATTATCGGCGCAAATCGGAATGGTTACCCAAGAAACCTATCTATTCCACGATACCATCCGCACCAACCTGCAATATGCTCGCTTGAATGCCACTCAAGAAGAATTAGAAACCGCCTGCCAGGTAGCCAATATCCATGATTTTATCCAGGGACTTCCCGATCGCTACGATACCATTGTCGGCGAGCGCGGCTACCGTTTGAGCGGCGGCGAGAAACAGCGCATTGCATTAGCCCGGGTGATCCTGAAAAATCCCCGCATTTTAGTACTCGATGAAGCCACCAGCAGCCTGGATAGTGAATCGGAAGCCTTGATCCAGGATGCACTGCGCTATGTATTAGCCCAGCGTACCAGCATCGTCATTGCCCACCGCTTGAGTACCATTCTGGCGGCAGATCTGATCCTGGTCATGGATCGGGGGAAAATCGTCGAATCCGGCAACCATAGCCACCTGTTAGAGCAAGGCGGTCTTTATGCGCATCTGTATAAAACACAGTTTCAAAAAGACGATCAATAAATATTTTCGGTGAAATCTTCGATATGACACCCCTTCAACGAACCAAACAGATATTCATCCAAGTAAATAATTAGTCTAACCGATCATAATAATTTTTTAACACACTGATTTTACATAAAGATTATAATCGCCGGTAACCTATTTCACCTCAAGCTTCAAGGGGTGCGTATTAATTTTCAGCGAAATACTTTCGATAATAACCAGCCAAAATTAAATAAAACGAGGAACCATCGAAATGAAAAAGCCTTATTCTCTCCTCATTGTTTTGCTTTTAACCCTCATTACATTTACCTCGGCTTACGGCAGTTTTTTATCCAATGCCTTGCCTGCAGAAGGTACACCGCCTGCCAATAATTGGGCGAATTATGATCTGGTTCCCATCCCCATGTGGGGCGGCGTAGATAGTGATGTCTACGCTCTGGCTGTGGATGGCAGCGGCAACCTATATGCCGGGGGGGCGTTCAGTGAATACGCCGGCGCATGTTTCTATCCCGCCGGAGGCACCGACTGTAAATACATCGCTAAATGGAACGGTTCATCGTGGAGCGCCCTGGAAACCGGGATGAACAATATTGTTCATTCCATTGCGGTAGACAACAGCGGCAATGTTTACGCAGCAGGCACTTTTACCAGTGCGGGAAGTTGCACCAGCGGCTGTAATTACATCGCCAAGTGGAACGGTTCAACCTGGAGCGCCCTGGGGAGCGGGATGAACGACGTCGTGGATTCCCTGGCAATTGATAGCAGCGGCAACCTGTACGCCGGGGGAGAATTCACCAGCGCCGGATCCTGTACCAGCGGTTGCAACTTCATCGCCAAATGGGATGGTTCGAATTGGAGCAGCGTTGGCAGCGGAATGACCAGTGGTTACGGGGTCTACTCACTGGTTTTTGATTCATCCGGTGTCTTGTATGCGGGAGGAAACTTCTTCGGCGCCGGAAGCTGCAGCGCATTGAGTGGCTGTGAATATATGGCTAAATGGGATGGGTCTGCCTGGAGCGTCATAGGCGGAAGAGCTGGCTGGATTATTTACGATCTGGCGGTGGATAGCAATAATAACCTCTACGCCGGGGGTATATTCACCTCGATGCCCGGCTGCATCAGCGGTTGTAATCGCGTGGCAAAATGGGATGGTTCCACCTGGAGCGCTTTAAGCACAGGGATGTCTGTAAGCGGTGCCATAGTCTACAGTGTGGCACTGGATAGCACTGGTAACCTGTATGCGGGTGGTAATTTCTCTACAGCCGGAACCTGTTCATCCGGGTGTGTCGGCATCGCCCGCTGGGATGGCTCTACATGGACTCCCCTAGGCAATGGCTTGTACGACTATGACACCGGATATGCCAGCGCAGCCAGGTTTCTGGCTTATGACGGGCGTGGTCGAATGTACGTGGGAGGCTATTTCACCCGTACCGATAACAAACGGGTGAGGTACGTCTCTTATTGGACAGCCGGTGAAGGACAATGTGGTTTGGTCGAAGGGGGTGATTACACCTTTTATTCCGGCAATATGCCGGTGGATATTCACATTAACACCCTTGGAACACTCGATTGCCTGAGTATGCAGCGATTCAACAAAAACCACCCCAATGCCCAATCCTACCAACAAACAGGATATTACTGGTCCCTTAGAGGACTGGATAGCAGCAACAACACCGCAACCGGTTTTGATATCCAGATGACCTTGCCCTACACCTCCGCAGATGCCAACGATGCGCTTTGTCGCTGGATGGATGATGAATGGAAATGCAACACTTCCAGTTATGTTGCCAATACATCGGTTACCGTGGATCACGTTACCCATTTCTCTGATTGGGCGGTGGGAAATAACGCCCCCACCGCAGTAATCCTGGATAATTTCAATGCTGCGCCTGAATCGCATTATCCATGGATTATTTTGACATTAGTCGGGATGGGATTATTTATAGCTGTAATCCTGACTAAACTCAGGCAGCTTTATCTCTAAGGAAAATCAGGGAAATGAATCTCACCAACATCTTTGTTTCAAGAAGGGCGAATATCCACTTTAGCAGCGGATTCGATCAATCTCGGAAGGGTTGAAACCAGGCATTCGCGGTCTTCAGGCGATAACTCAGAAAACAACTGTTCAACCCAGGCGCGGTGCATTGACAAGCTTTCCAAAATAATTCGCTGCCCTAACTCGGTCAAATCGACCATCCGCACCCGCCGATCTCCAGGAAATTCCTTGCGCTCCACAACACCTAGTTGAACCATCCTCTCGATCATCTGGCTGGTTCCGGGGGGTGAAATTTGCATTGTTTCGCAAAGATGACTCACATCGCGCGGCCCGCTGTAATACAAGTGCAACAAAACATTCATCTGAGCCAATGTCAACCCGGTTCGTCGAGTAAGACGCGTAATATCATGCAATGCGAGCATTAGCGATGTTTTCAACCAATCCATCAATAGTGCCGTCAAGTCATTATCCATCATTCCGTTTCACCCATATACACCAGAAACTGGTAACCAGGATTGACACATGTTTTCCCATCGATTATAGTTAATATATATTAACTATTAATATATATGAATTATACTTGAAAAATCATTTTGGACCATAGGACTTTATTGCATGAAAAATCAAGCTACACCGATCGCAATTTTATTTGCCTCATTAGTCATTATTATGTTAGGGTTTGGTATAGCCATTCCCTTGTTGCCGTTTTACATCACCCATTTCGGCGCTTCAGCCAGCGCGCTTGGGCTGATGATGGCGTTGTATTCTCTAATGCAATTCATTTTTGCGCCTATGTGGGGCCGATTTTCCGACCGCGCAGGGCGTAAACCGATCCTGTTAATCGGAATCGTTGGCTATTTCATCTCATTTATGCTGCAAGGGCTGGCTCAGAATATCACCCACTTGCTAGTAGCGCGCACCCTGGCAGGCATACTTACCTCTGCAACGCTGCCCACTGCCATGGCATATATGGTGGATATCACCAGTGAGGAAGACCGTTCCAAGGGGGCGGGTTTAATGGGCGCTGCCATGGGGGTTGGTATGATCTTTGGTCCTATGCTGGGAGGTTTGCTCACTGGCCTGACCCTGCCATTGCCGGAATCGATCACCCGATTGTTGCAGGTGACAACCGATGCATCGACCGGGGAATTGATCAATCTTTCCATCCCCTTCTTTGCCAGCGCCTTGTTAGCATTAATCGCCATCCCTTTCATACTCACCTTGCTGCCCGAATCGCTTCCGGCTGAAAAGAAGCATATCACCCCTGTCACAGCCCGTGAATCACGCGTCAGTCAATTGTTCAACAGCTTGCGTGGACCCATTGGTTTTCTATACCTGATGGCATTTCTTCTGGCGTTTGCTCTGTCGAATATGGAATCGATCGTCGGGATGTACGGAAAAGACCGCTTCAGTATGAATCCAACCGAATTGGGCATTATGATGGGCGGCATTGGAATTCTTACCGTCCTTCAGCAAGGGATTGTCATCGGTCCATTGACCCGTAAATTTACCGAAGCCAAAGTAATCCGCGGCGGTTTAATTATCAGCATCATCGGTTTTTCACTCATGGCTTTTGCGTTTAGCAAGTGGACATTGGTAGCTGCAACATTATTTTTCTGCTTTGGTAATGCTCTATTACAACCCAGCGTTACCGCACTAGTTTCGAAACGCGCCAAGGGCGGACAGGGGGCAGCGATGGGCATGAACAATTCATTCCAATCGTTGGGCAGGGCAACCGGTCCGTTATGGGCTGGTGTTGCCTATGACATATACGCCACCCTATCGTTCTGGACAGGCGCTTTCATTCAATTGATCGCCTTGCTTTATTCTCTCAAAGTGCTGCGGGACGAAAAATAAAAAAAAACATATCACCGATTCGTAATCCCCTCTCTCATTTCCTCCCCACAAACAGGGAGGCATTATGATTTCATACAGGCAATGAACACGTCCTCAAGCGATGGTTCGATCACAGTCATCACTCCTGGCTGGATACCTGAGTTTTGCAATATGACGGTAATCGCCTGTTCATGGCGGAGTATGTCGGGCGCAATGACATGAACAAGCGAACCATATAATACAATTTCATTCAGGGGTAATTTCCCGTCATTCTGGGCTGAGCGCAGAACTTTGACGGCGCCAGCGGCATCAGACGGGGAAATTTCGAGAACATCACCAGGCATTTTTTGAGTCTTGATTTCAATGGGTGATCCGCTAGCGATGATTTTGCCATGCTGTATGAAAGCCAGGCGATGGCTGTGTTCAGCTTCATCCATGTAGTGTGTGGTAATAAAAACTGTGACACCCCGTTGTTCTCTCATTTCGCTTTCCAAACTCGCCTGATTGGTTTCCGGCTGGAGGGGGGTGGAAACAAGCTTGTAGAGTAAATCCCAAAAGGCGCGGCGGGATAACGGATCTACGCCAGCCGTGGGTTCATCGAGAAATAAAACTTCGGGGCGATGCAGGATAGCTGCGCCAAGCGCCAATCGCTGGCGCCAACCACCGGAAAGGTCACGTGTTTGGGTGTTTTCGTGCCTTTCCAAACCAGCCATATGAAGGGCTTCCGCGATCCGTTTTTGCAGCAAGGAATTTTCTAACCCATAAGCTTGACCATAGAAATTCAGATTTTGCAGGACGGTCAGATCGTTATACAAACTGAAACGCTGGGACATATATCCCACCCGCGGGCGGATTTTGCTGGTATCCTTTTCCACCTTCAAGCCGAGCACCTCAACCGAACCCTCGCCAGGTTTCATCAATCCAAGCAGCATACGAATGGTAGTGGTTTTGCCAGAACCATTCGGCCCCAGGAAGCCGAATATTTCTCCATGCTGCACATTAAAATTAATATGATCGACAGCGGTGAAATCCCCAAAGCGTTTGGTGAGATCTTTCGCAAGAATTGCCGGTTGATAATCCATGGTTTTTCACACTATATTGAAAAGAATAAGAAAGTTTTAAATCATTATGTCGTGATTTTTAGTTCTCTCAATCCAAAGCTCGACGCACAAAACGCAACGAGAATGTACCAATAATTAATCCCAAGGCAGCCAGAGCCAGTACGTGTGGATAAAGAACATTTAGTCCGCTGCCTTTAAGCAGAATACTACGCATTATATACAACCAGTGATGGGCCGGGATCAGATTAGCAAACCATTGTAAAGCCTGCGGCATCCCTTCGACAGGGGCAGCATAGCCGGTGAACATGAAGTCCACCATACCCACCAGCATCACAAGTAAAAATGCTTGATGCTGGGTGCGCGAAATCACCGAGATGACCAATCCCTTACTGAGTTCAACCAATAAGTAAGCCAACGCCAATACCATCAGCAGAAAAAACGAACCTCGGATTGGTACATCGAAAGCAAAGTGAATCATCCCCAGCATGAGCACAAAATCGGTGATAGCAATAATTACCACCGGAATAGATTTACCGATAATGATTTCCAGTGATGAGAATGGCATAACCAGTAATTGTTCCAGTGTTCCCAGTTCGCGTTCGCGCGAGAAAGCCAGCGCCGCGAACAAAAGCACTGTAAATTCAAGCATCAAACCAAGTTCTGCAGGGGTTGTGTAGAGCGCTTCGGATAAGTTTTCATTGAACCACACCCGCAGACTGACATCAAATCCTGCGAATTCATCTGACCTTAACCCCAGGCGTTGGATGATGATCCGTTGGTTGATATCGCGCGCCAGCCCGTCTACGGCGCGCAACGCTTCCAATGCCGGGGTACTTTCCGCACCATTAAGTAAGATTTGGAGCGTAGGTTGTCCATTGGATGCAACCATCATATCATCGAAATCGGGAGGAATAATGACCGCGGCATTGATTTTCCCCTTCTCGAGCGCTGATGTAATTTCATGCATATCATCCACCGCTTCAGCGGCGCGAAAGGTGCCGGTATTCTCCAACCCAACGATAAGCGCACGACTTTGGGCACTCTTGCTGTAATCAAGCACCATCAATGGCAGATTGGTAATCGGACGTGAAGTTGCCCAGGCGACCAATAACAATTCAGTAACCCCACCGAGCAGCATGAATGCAGGCAACCACCAGTCCGTTCTCAAGTGGATAAATTCTTTGATCACCAGAGACCAAATACGTCTAATCATAACGCTACTTCACAAACCTATCTCTTTTTTTTTGAGGTGATGATCTCATTCCAGTTGAGTAAGGCACAGCTTTATCCTAATTTTTTCTTGAAGAATAAAGCGGCCAGTGCAATATATACCAGACCTAATACCGCCATCATCACCGCATAAGGCCAAAGTACTTCCATACCCACACCGGGCAAGAAAATCCCGCGTGTGACGATAGCATAATGCGTCCCCGGCAGGAACATCGCCTCCATGCGCATCTCCTCCGGCATGGAAGCCAGTGGAAAAAAGATACCAGTCAGGAAAAACCCCGGAAAGAAAATCACTAAAAACGATAATGCCAGGGCAGCCGCCTGGGTTCGCATGAACACACCCACAACAATTCCCATGCTCAATACACCGAACATGAAAATGGCTGAAAGTCCAAAAAACAATGCAAAATTACCATTGAATGAAATCTTGAACCACATAATAGCCAGCCAGGGAATTAAAATCACATTCAATAGCCCTACCACGACATAGGGAAAAATCTTACCCAGTAATAACTCGGCGCGCTTGATCGGCGTTGCCAATAATTGCTCCAAGGTGCCATGCTCACGCTCATGAGCTAAGGTTAGCGCAACGGAAAGCGCCGGCAATCCTAATACCATTGATATCAACCCTGGAACCAGGTCGTTGCGGGGTTTTAAATCCGGATTGAACCAGGTTTGCACGCGTACATCCAGCACCGAGAGCGAATCTGACGATACTCCTGCGGGTTGCCATTGGCTTAACACCGCCGAATCCACAAATGTTTCCGCCCGCGCTGAGATATGTTCCACTGCAAAATTACCGCTATTTGGTTCGGTACCATCGATAATCACTTGCAGGGGCATTCCACGCAATGATAATAAATCGCGGTCAAATCCCGGCGCGATGACTAAAGCCGCTTTGATCTCTCCGTTCACCAGCAGGGCATCGATCTCATCGATGCTGTATACCATGGCGTACAAATCCAGATCCTGACCGGCTGTAATCTGCTGCACAAAAGCCCGCGAGGTTTGGGTTGCATCGTAATCCAACACGGCAATAGGGACATGCTTGATGTCTACCGTCAATGCATACGCCATCAATAAAAGCAACAGGGTTGGTGTGAACAGCACCAAGAATAGAGTAGCACGGTCACGTATGATATGGTGAAACTCTTTACGCATCACTGCCCATACATGCCGGAAATTCATGCGTCTATCCTTCGGATCAACGAAATGAACGCCTGCTCCATATGCACCGGGGCTACACGGATGCTGCGCACCTCGATACCCGCCTTTTTCAGGGATCGTTTGATTTCAGGTAATTGACGTTCCCCTGAGTCAACCAAGATATGAAGCGTCTCGCCATAGGTTTGAACTTCTTTGATGTTTTCAAGTTCCATCACTTTGTCCAGGGCTTTTTGCCAATTTACAGGCCAAACCTCGATGATTTCACTATCGATTTTTTTACGAATATTGTGTGGTGTATCGCACTCGATGAGTTTACCTGCATACATCAAACCCACCCGTGAACATCGATCTGCCTCATCCATATATGGGGTACTCACAATGATCGTTGTGCCTCTCAAATGCAATTCAGTGAGAATATTCCAGAATTCACGCCGGGAAACCGGATCCACGCCAGTGGTGGGTTCGTCCAGTAAAAGAATTTCAGGTTCATGAATGAGTGTACAAGCCAGAGCGAGTTTCTTCTGCATACCGCCCGAAAGGTGTGCTGCTCGGCGGTTTTTAAACGGCAGCAATCCGGCGAACTCCAACAATCGCTCGGTGCGCTCCTCCAAATCTTTAGAAGACACATCGAATAATTCTGCAAAAAAAAGCAAATTCTCCAGCGCCGAAAGCTCTCCGTACAGGCTGAATTGTTGCGCCATGTAACCGACATACGGCTTGATAGAATCGGGTTGGTTATTAAGATCGAAGCCCATAAGCGCAGCCGTTCCCTCGCTTATATTGAGCAAACCTGCCAATAATCGAAGTGTGGTCGTTTTTCCCGCACCGTCTGGACCTACCAAACCGAATAATTCCCCGGTTTCGATGATCAGATGCAGACCATCTACTGCACGCGTCTTTTTAAAAATACGGGTAAGCCCTTCGATTTCGACGATTTTTTCATTCATTGCTCATGCTCACATCGCCACAAAACCATGCTGCTTCGATGATCCATTTTTTTTCGATGAGACCTTTTTGCTAGAAATCGCTTTGTAAGTTTTAAACTCGTTAGTAATCGATAGCCTTCATTTTTTGGCTACCCGGATCAACCACAACACCAACAGCGCCCCTAATGCCGGTTCAAGCGCCACGCCGAGATTACGAAGCCCTTTTGAAAATCCCATCGCCGGGATGACGAACCAATCGACTAACCCGACGGCGACTGCGGTAATGATGGCTGCAATATAATCGCCTTGCACACCAATAGGACGATTATCCTTCCAGATAAAATCTGCGATCCAACCCACCAGCAGACCGACCAGGATCATCGCAGCGATCAATATGATGAATTCCATAGCATACTCCTTTTACATAAACGCATACGATCGGATTTCACTCTGATTCTCTTTTTTCGCATTATTTCTCTTTCCAGCGATGTTAAGCCGATGTTTGGATACCTTCCAGTAACAGGCTTATACTCGAACGAATATGATCTTCCACACTTATTAGCGTATTATCGTATATCCATAAGAGAATGGTACCTTCGTAGATTGCACCGGCGGCAATGGCTACGTCAAGCGCCTGCACCGGGCGAAATTCGCCCGAGTCGATCCCACGTTGAATAATCGGGATCATACTGTCGATGTAGTGGTGGAAATATGTTTTTAAGGCGTTTTGCACTGTTTTATTGCGAAATGCTAATGCTAAAAATTCATACGTGACCGGTAAGATATGAAGCATCATCTTATAATCGCGGATGGCTTCTTCGGTATAGAGAGAAATCGCCTCAGTAGCACTAAGCTCTAAATTTTTTCTTGATTCAAGCTGTTTTACGACGCTATGGAAAATTTTTTCCAATATGGCGATTATCAATTCATCTTTGCTTTTAAAATACAGATATAGAGTGCCTTTACTTAGTCCGGTTTGATTGGCAATATCATCCATACGCGCTTGATCGAAACCCTTTTTTGTAAAGACATCCGCAGCAGCCTCAAGAATTTGATCTTTACGTTCATCACTTACATTGGGTCGAGGGGACATAGGAAAAGATACTCACAATTTAAAGTTTAAATAACTGACCAGTCAGTTATTTATATTATATAGAAATAAATCTTAAAGTCAATTGGAAATCAACATCCGTGTTATCTCCTCCCCCACACCAATCCGATAATGATCAAGAATCGTCCATCCCTTCGATTATCTTCTCATGCGCCTCTCTGATTTTTTGCGCATCCATCTTCTCCAACTTCCGGTCATAGGTCAGGTAACCGTTGATCTCAATCTCTACATCGGTGGTCTGGGTGTAAACCGCAGCCGCTAAACCTTGCGAAACAAGCGGTTTCAACTCATTCTCCAATAAGTCTAAATATGCCTGGGTTAATGCTTCCCGCGTATCGTAAAACCGATATCCAAATTTTTTGTCTTCATCCCACATATGGTCAGGTATTTTCAAGCTGAAACCGCCGAATTCCGAGATGACAAAGGCACGCTTACGACCGATGTGCGGGCGATATAACCTTCTGAAATAGACATGTTTGCTTAGAAAATCACCGCCGCCCTGATCGAACCAGCCGGAGGCATGATCTACCAGTCGGCCGGGATCATAGTCTTTCAGCCATTTCGCCACTTCGTTTGCATGGAACTGCCCCCAGGATTCGTTGAATGGCACCCATACCGCAATGCAGGGTGAATTATATAAATAGTCAACCATACCTTGCAGCTCCTCGCGGTATTCCGCTCGATTAGAATCACTGGCTCTGCCAAAGCGCTGCAAGCGTCGCTGATCGTTGCGGTGAAACCCTATCGTTAACGAGAGAAAAGCCACCACATCACTATCCGGTATTCCGCCGTTGGGCATATCCTGCCACACGATCATACCCAGGCGGTCACAGTGATAATACCAACGCAAAGGTTCGACTTTGACATGCTTGCGGATCATATTACACCCGATCTGCCGAGCGTACTCAATATCGAATAACATGGCTTCTTCAGAAGGCGGGGTGTATAACCCATCCGGGAAATACCCCTGGTCTAAAGGACCAAACAAGAATATCATCTCCCCATTCAGGGTAAAACGGAAATATCCGGCGGAATCTTCTTCCAGGCCAAATTTTCGTAAGGCAAAATAACTGCCCACTTCATCCAGGGTGTTTCCTTCATGCGTGAGCCGTAAGATTAAATCATACAGATGGGGGTTCGCAGGGCTCCATTTTATTGAATGCGGTATGTTTATTTTTAATGGTGCATTTGCTAATCCCGCACCGGAGGCAATTGTTTCCCCATTTGAAAGTATCTCAATTACCAGTTGAATACCTTCAATGTTCCCTTCATTACCAATTGCTAATTCTACGGTTAAAATTTCCTGATCCGACTCGGGAGTCAGTTTTAGTGATTGGATATAAACGGATGGTACACCTTCCAACCACACGGTTTGCCAGATGCCGGATATGGCTGTATACCAGATACCTTTAGGCTTTAGCACCTGTTTACCGCGCTGCTGCCAACCGGCGTCGGTTGGGTCCCATACGGAGACAATCAGTTCATTCTCTCCATCATGAAGGTTATCGGTGATATCCATGGTGAATGGCAGGTAACCGCCATAATGCCCACCCACACAATTCCGGTTGACCCACACTTCGCACTCATAATCAACCGCCCCAAAGTGCAGCAATATCCTTCCTCCTTCATGCATATCCCTTAATAGTTCGGGGCGAGGATCTTGAAAAACGCGGCGGTACCATAATTTTTGTTCAGGCAACAAAGGCTTCTGAACACCAGAGAGGATCGATTCCACCGCATAGGGTACCAATATTTTGCCGTCATATGTTCCTGGTACAGTGCTTTCTTTGGATAGGATGGCATAATCCCACCATCCGTTCAGGTTTACCCAATACGGGCGTGTCATCTGCGGACGGGGATATTCGGGCAAAGGACATGGTAATGCAGGCTCCCAGGGGGTGCGTAAAGCTTCAGCTTGAGTTGATTTGCTCGACATGTTCATTCGGTCTCTATGATTATCACCAAGATTAAAATCTATGTGACGCCAATGATCACTATCGCCAGGGCATGGGTAAAATGCCTTTCTCACGAGCTTCCGCCAGATTTATCCAGGCATATCCTTCTTCTTCCGCATCCAGGTGGGGTAATGTTTCTTCCCATTCCACATTACCGACATCTAAGGCTTCATTAAAATCCGCCCTTCCGATCATAGTGGTTTCAATGAAGTAGTAATTGGCATTCTCCTGATCGGTGCGTATGGCCACATAAGCATGTCCGGGTATTCGAACGATGGCTGTTTCCAACTTTAAGGCTTCGGTTGCCGAAGCAAACAAGGTGGTAAGTTCGATACAATTTCCACTTCTCTGTTCAAGAACTTCATAGGGCATGCGCATGCGTTGAAATGTATCGGGGCCAAAAGCAACCATGGTACTGATATATGTCAGGTTGTAATCCTTATCCTCTGCTGTCCAGAGTGCTTCCAACCTATCCCAAACGGTTCCTTCTTCATCATTAACTACTCCGCCGTATCCGTTTGTCATCATACCGGATGAGGTGTAATCGGCGGCAGTGCGGATCAATTCCTCTACAGCCGGATCTGTCGGTGTTACCCAGGCAGCATACATATCAAATTGACCATGCAAATCAACCCCTTCAATCCATACATGATCGCGGCGGGAATATAACAAAATCTCTTTGGTTTCTTCAAGTAAAAGACGATCTCTATCACTATCCAATTGCGTGATAACAATATGGAAATTACCAAGTTGCTCCGAATTTAATTTATCTACTGCTTCCGGAACCAAGCGCGGGTTTTGATGTATTTCCTCCTGCTCACCAGGCAAAATATCCACCGTGTCGGATGCCGTAGTGCTGTATCCTTCGATTTCGGTTTCCACCAGCAGAGTAACCATCTCCGATCCGTTATTGGTGAGGGTTACATCCACAAAATGATCCAATACATTGCCATATAAATGGTAAAGAGCTGTCGCCAATCCATCCGTGTAAATGTATTCGATTCCAACATAATCATCTGATTCTTCGATAATGGTCTCTGTTTGAGTGACCTCCGTTATCAAAACCTGTTCTGTTTCCACAGAATTTTGGTCAGTATTAGCTTTTCCCGCTTGATCAGTAAAGGAGGAGAACAAACTGCATGCCAGCGGAAAAATACTGATCATCATCACGATAACAATTTTCATTAATTGATGTTTTTTCATCCTAATCTCCAGAGTACAAAGAAAATTTGAATGGTCGAAAAAAAGTACTCCAAAATGATTAAATACATACCCAAACAGTCATATGCGATAGCCCCCGGTTGCCCCACAGAAAATAAGGGATAAACATAAGTGGCGTTCCGTCCACCGTCTTTCCCATGAGTTTAACGATTCCTCCCAACAACTCATCGTCATAAACGGCTTCCAATGAGTCAAGATCAAGCCGGGCGGTGAAGATATCCACTCCAGGATTATCAACGCCTTCAAGGCAATAGACCAGGGGTCCTCTGGTTATCGCCGCTTTATCATGGTGCCCTTTGACCTTGTCATGCGCGCGGCATATGTGGACCGGTAGATCAAAATCGATCGCCAACTCATCGCCGGGTGCCCAAGAATGATGTATCCGTCGGAAAACAGCCGATCCCGGATCATAACCTGAAGCGGTATTATTCGGTTCACGGCGAGTTAACGGAGTGTTCACGACAACACTGTTAATGATATCTATGCGCATCTCCTCACACCAGGATGGTTGCCTAAGCAGCACATCAAATTCTGATGCTTGATTTCCGTTCGCATTGAGGATATCCATTATTTTTATCCGCACACGCCCCTCCCATGGTAAATTGGATTCGATCTGCAGGCTTAGTGTCGCCGTTCCGCCATCTTTCAACTGAATGGTTTGCTTCCGCGGTGCGCAGGGTAAATATTGGTGAATGTACAATTCCCCCGCCTGGGTGGAGAAAATATACTTGCCAATATTGGCGTATGTGCGGGAAATGTTGGATGGACAGCATGGAATGGCATACCAGGGTTGTCGCGCCACCTCCCCATGAGATACAAGAGGATTATTGTACAGATAAGTGTTTCCATCCAGCCCCATACCCACACTGACAGCATTATAGAGCTGCCATTCGAACAAATCACTGTATTTTGCTTCACCGGTTAACTGCACCATCTCCCAATTCCAAAATAGACTCCCCAGTGCAGCGCAGGTTTCAGTATAGGCATACTGCGGGTTGAGTTCATAGTCTCTGCCAAATCCCTCCAGACTGGGGACAGAACCAATGCCACCGGTAATATACATGCGGCGAGAAACCATATGTTCCCAGGCTTGTTTGAGAACTGGAATGAGCGTTCTGTCGCCGTTCAAACGCGCCAGCATGGCAACTGCCGTTTCCAGGTAAGCAAAACGCACAGAATGTCCCACGGGTATGGTTTGTTCCCTGACCGGTGCATGCTGCTGGAAATATTTTCCGCTTAAAACACTGGCGTACCAGCGCAGAGTTGAATTCCACGATTTTTTTGCGAGGTTGCCGGGAGGTAACGTGAAAGGCTTGAAATCCGGATGAGCTGCCTGATATGCTTGTTTCTTTTGGCGGACAAATTTATCGCGCGCTCCCACCCGGATATTTTGACGAAGAAGCGCGAATGCAAAATCTTTCGAACGTCCACGCTGCTCGATGAATTGGCGCGCCATCTCTAGGAAATCCTTATCTCCCTGGGTCGCCTGATGCAGTCCCAAAAGAGCGATCTCGATCTCTTCGTGACCAGGCGTATATCCTGCATCTTTTCCTCGGAAATCTTCCACTATCCGGTTGGCAGCTTTTCGGCAAATATCCAATAATTGCGTATTGCCGGTGGATTCGTAATGCGATACACCCGCCTCGATCAAGTGACCAAGGCAATATAGCTCGTGTTCTATCTGTAAATTCTGCCAGCGCGTATCGGGAAAAAAGATTTGATTATATGTGTACAAATAGCCGTCAGTAGCCTGAGTGCGCTCAATCAGATCAATAAAATCATCGATCAGAGTAGCAAGGCGAGTATTCGGGAATGCCGCCTGAATGCGTACGGCAGCTTCCAGCCATTTGTATGCATCCGAATCGGCGAAAAACCATCCTTCCCGAAAACCATCTGATATTCCGGCAGCAATACGAAAATTCTCGATGCAGCCTGAAGCCTCAAGCTGCTCCCATTGGTGGAAGATTGCCTGTTGTGCGTTGACTTCCAGCCGCTGACGCCAGAAATCATGCCGCAGTTGGACTCGGGTCATGTTGTTTTCGAGTACGAATGAAATATAACGGGATAAGCGCCAATAGTGAAATCAGCGAGCCTACCTGAAAAATGATGGGCGCCGGGATAAAGCCTGCTTCACCGTTCAACATTGTTGGCATACCATATGTTTGAATCAACGTCGAGCCAATCCAGGGTCCAATCACCATGGGGATAGCGATCCAGAAGATCATGCGGATGCCCAGAAATTTGCCGCGGTTTTTTTCGGGAAGCAGATCTTTGAGCCAGGCGACCGAAGCGATGGATACCGCAAGATAAAAAGCCTGCCATAAGAAACCGGTCAATGCCAATAGCGGTAGGCTGTTTACCAACGAGAGTAATATACCGCCAATGCTGCTTATGGTGATCCCAATGGCAATTATCAATTTTTTACTCCACCGGTCAGCCAGGATGCCAAAGGGAATTGCCACAATGGCGCTTCCCACCATTACCGCCCCACCGATAATGCTGTATTCCGATTTGGTGACGCCAATATAATTATTAAGATAAACGATTAGATATGGGAACGACACTTCCATGCCAATGCTGGAGATCATGATGAAAAGCAGTAAGATGAATAGGGTGCGGTTTTTTCGCAGAATATCAACGTCAAATAATTCCACAAATTCCGCCCAAAAGGATCTGCTGTGTTCATCGCTACCGTTGACTGGCGTATCTTTAAGCAAACTGCCTGCGGTTAAACCTACTACGATCACAATCCCGCCTAATACATAGAAGAATGTAAAATACCCAACATTATCAATAATGATACCAGCCGCCACCATCGCCACAATTTGCGCCAGGAATACACTCAGATTGAGCACACCTTCCACTCGGCCGCGTTGATCGCTGGTGGCAATATCCGCCGTCCAGGCGTTGAATGCAGCGTCATTGGCAGTAGAACCGAAAAAGGTCATCAGTGAGTCAGCCAAAACAACCATGATGACCGCTAAACTGGTCGTTTTGATATAAGCCACTGTTGGAAACAATACGGTTGACAATCCCCACAAAATGTAACCGAACAAAATGAACGGGCGCCGGCGCCCCCATCGGGAGCGGGTACGGTCGCTGAGTGTGCCCATCAACAGGGTGGTCAAGGTCGCGGTAATAGCGCTGCCCGCTACCATCCATGCCACAGGGCGTGGGTCTGGTGTAATAGTATCGTAAACAAAGGTGTTGAACCAGGAATTTTCAACCGCCCAGGCGATTTGCCCGGTGATTGCCAGGGCTGCCATGATGAGCCAGGTGCTTAATGAGATGCGCTTCAAAGATATTTGTGACATGGGCGTTTCTTTCGATTGCTGGAATTAGATTTTATGATTACCCAATCTTACACTAATTAATTAAAAATATCTACACTTCATCACGCATCGGATGTTTATATATGATATTCCATTGTGTCGGTTATAATGTGTGAAATGAGTATGCCATGAGTGTCTTGATTTTTCAATTCCTGGTTGCCTTCATTGTGGGATCGATCCTGATGGTAGGACTTTCATTCACTATCTATCGCAAAAGTTTCTATTACAAAAAGGCTAAAGGGCAATTCAACAGTACATCCCAAAAACCCGGTCTATTAAGCCGACTTGTCACAATCACGATTTTATTGATGATGGTGATATTCTTTACCGGTTTCGATCTCTGGGTGCTATCGAGTAAGTCCTATTCCTATATGATGCTTTTTTTGATCACCTTTTTTCTGGTTACATGCCTTTCCCTATTTGACGTACTCTTTATCGATTATTTCATTCTGTTGAAATGGCGACCGAAATTTTTACATATACCCGAGGGACACCCCACTCAAGAGTATATACATCAACATATCAAAAAACAGTTCACACTGGGATGGATATTTAAATTTATAATCATAATCCTTGCTGTGTCAATTTCATACATCTATACATTTCGACCTATCTAATATCCGCGATGCCGTCTTAATTACATGATGCAGAACGCTCATCAGGAGCGCCTTACATTCAGGAGAAATTATCATGCAAATGTCCGATATCCCTTTTGGAACGACTGATTGGTCGTCCATTGAACCCACCGAACATAAAGGTGAAACAGGGGTCGCCACCTGGCGCACTCAAAACTTTGGAGTTATCCGCGTCCGCATGGTGGAATACTCGCCAGGCTATATGGCAGACCACTGGTGCTCAAAGGGTCATATTCTTTTGTGCCTCAAAGGCGAGTTGAATACCGAACTAAAAGACGGTCGGAAATTCATATTAAAACCCGGCACGAGTTATCAAGTCGCCGATAATGCAGAACCACATCGATCTTCTACCAGGGAGGGAGCCACACTTTTTATCGTCGATTGAACACTTTATGAGATTCCATATGCAACTTTCCGGGGTGGTGTAATTGGCTGCAACGAATGTTGGCGTTTATTTTTACCATCGACTGCGCTCTACTTACGCTAACATCGGCAGCGTACAATATCTTCGAACTGTAATTACTCCAGCTTATTCTCTGAACAAGTAATGCATTGGCGGGTCCAGGTATGCCTTTACATGAGATTTTCATTTTATCGTTCTGATTTTTCAAGCATGCCATTATTTATTTCGCAAAAATCCTGATTCATCCCTTAAAATTGTGAGTTATCAACATGCGCACAAATATCAAGAACAACTCTTTATGGCAGCCTTTAAAGCGGGCTGATTTTCGTTCGTTATGCTTAGGCTATACCAGTTTTATGTTGGGCAGTCAATGCTACTATGTGGCATTAACCTGGCTATTACTGGAATTCACTGACAGTGGTGCGTTATTGGGTGCCGTCTTAATGGTAGGGGCAGTGCCGCGCATGGTATTCATGTTGGTCGGCGGCGCGCTGGTCGATCACTGGTCTCCGCTGCCGATCATGCGCATCGCATCTACTGTTATCTCAATGGCTGTGGGCGTATTAACTGTTCTATTGTGGTTTGATGCTGTGCAAACCTGGCATCTGTTCGCTATCGCCTTGATCGAGGGGATGAACGATGCCTTCTTTTATCCCGCAGCCACCGCCATCATTCCAAAGATGATCGATGAAGAACAATTACATTCCGCCAACGCCCTGGTTTCAACCGGCGATCAAATCACCCAAATCGCCGGACCGGCAATAGCCGCTTTGTTGATCGGTTGGACAGGTCTATCGGGTACCTTTGCCATCAACACCGGGCTGTTCGCAGTGGGTGTAGTGCTATTGTGGTTCATGCGCACACGCCCATTAAATGGTTCTGCTTTAGGGATGAATTCCAATAACATGTTCGGTTCGATCATCGAAGGATTGCGTTATGCCTGGCGAAATCCAGTCATTCGCGCCTGTTTAGTGATCATTGCCATCTTGAATTTTGCCCTGGTGGGGCCATTAACGGTAGGCACGGCTGCATTGGCTAAAGCCAAACTGGGTGGAGAGGCCGCTTATGGTAGTCTAATGGTAGCGCTGGGTGTCGGGTCGCTTGTCGGCACATTGGGCGCCGGCAGTTTAGGCAACCGGCTGCATCCAGGCCGTTTACTGATCGGTTTATCGCTTGTGTTGGCTATCACTGTCAGTATTTTAGGGTTTACCGATTCTTTGATTATTGTCATGCTTACCCTTCTAGTTATGGGTTTTGGTATCGGGTTCGTCAGCGTCGTCGCTATTGTATGGCTGCAACGCCAAACGCCTCTTGATATGCAAGGCCGTCTGATGAGTGTGACCATGTTCGCGGAAGTGATATTCGACCCATTCTCGCAAGGTTTGACTGGTTTGATGCTGGATGTGGGTTTACCCCCATTGTTTCTCTCTGCGGGTGCGATCATGTTGATTACCAGCATTTTTGCTTTATTCAGTTCCTTAGCCCGCTCAGAATAAAAAAGCTGTCAGCTTCTAGCTGCCAGCTTTCAGTTTTCTAATTGTTTTCTGTTGTTTAATTGCTGATTTTCTTTTTATTGGTCTCTTGGTAAGAAAACAAAAGATAAACGAGGAAGCCAGGAGCCCCTCACTTTCTCCTACACCCTCCTCACCTCCCCCAACAATCTGCGATTTTTGGGGGAGGCAGATAGGGACGGGGGATATCCACAGGACAGGGGGTATGAATGCAGTGTAATCATTGAACTCTGCGAAATCAGCAGTTTAGTTACTTGGCTTGAAAACTAAAAAATTCATGATGACTCATAAAACTTTTTTACTTTCAACCTCCCTATTGATCTTGCCAATCGGCTAACCCATAACGCAATGCCAACACCGCCGCTTGAGTGCGGTCTGATACATCCAGTTTGCTAAAAATTGCGCTGACATAATTGCGCACAGTACCTTCAGATAAATACAATTTTGCTGCGATATCTGCATTAGACAGTCCGCCGGCCAGCAGGCTTAATACCTGCCGTTCTCGTTCGCTGAGTTTGTCCGCTATGGTTGTGTCAACCATGCCGGGTGTTTTACTCACCTGGGTGAACAGTTTTCCTGCCACATTTGGATCGACATGCGTCTTACCCATAGCAGTACCTTTGATCGCTTCTATCAAGGCTTCTCGCGGTGTATCCTTTAGTAAATAACCAGCAGCGCCGCTGCGGATGGCATCGAACACCCATTCATCGGCGTCGTATGTGGTCAATACCAACACGCGCACCTCAGGATACCGGGTTCGAATTTGTTGTGTCGCCTGGATACCGTTCATGATGGGCATCTTTAAATCCATCAAGACCACATCCGGCCTGGTTTGCGAAATCAATTCAAGCGCCTCAGCGCCATCGCCGGCTACACCAACCACTTCCATTTCGGGCGAAGTCTTGAGAATAGCATGCATCCCCTCACGGACGATATCCTGGTCGTCACATATCAATACTCTTACCATTTTGTACCTTGACCGATAATATTATTGAAGTTCCTTCTCCCGGTTGGCTGGTCACCTCTAACTCTCCGCCCAGCATTTGAGCCCTTTCGCGCATACCTGTTAATCCATGATGATGATTATTGTCCATTTCGGAAGGCATAAAGCCAACCCCGTCGTCACTCATGGATAACGTAATCAGGTCCGATTTATTTACCCATTTAACAACAACTTCTTTGGCGCCGGCATGCCGGACAATATTCTCGAAAATTTCTTGCGCGATACGGTATACCCCTTGTTCAAAATCCGGAGGCAGCTTTGGCAATTGATCAGGCACCTGCCAGATTAGTCTGAATCCTGCCCGCTCAGACGCGGCCTGCGCCAGGTTTTGTAAAGCCAGGACCAATCCCAGGTCTTCAAGCGGACTGGCGCGTAGAGCCCGCAGGGCACGCCGGGTCTCAGTTAATCCATTACGCGTGGTGACTAGCGATTGACTCAACATCACTTGGGCTTCATCGGCATTAACCTTCCATAAAGATTGCACAGCTTCGAGCTGTACTGCAATCCCGCTGAGTGTATGAGCCAGGGTATCGTGCAGTTCCTGTGCCATTCGGTTGCGCTCACGGCTGACGGTAAGTTGTTCCAGGGTGGAGGCATAGTGAGCCAATTCACGATTGGATTTCTGGAGCGCGGCGCGTTGTTCCCGGAATTGTTTCATGATATTCGAAATGATATATCCGGCAATTAAAAATGATAGGACGCGAATAAAAATCAACCGTCGATAAGTCGCCGCGATCAAATAAAATTCATCCCGCCCACAACTCATGAGGAAATAATCCAGGAATCCTGTAAATATACAATACGCAATGACCGCTTTTAAATCATATTGCCAACTGATCAGCACCAGAGGAATAAATAAAAAGAGAAATAGCTGCCAGGCGGTTTCTTCGCTGCTGCCATCGAAGGGCGAAAAGCGGATTTCCAGGAAAAAATTTTGGATGACGATTGAAAAAACCGCCGCATAAACCAGGGCTATCGGTAAGTAAAACCGACCGAGGTATTTTTGCAATTTATTGAAGGAAATATAGCCCAATAATAAAACGATGTTTGCACATCCGAATATCACTGCACACCACGGGCAATCTGTCAATATGCCGCGCCGGGAATGCGCGGTGACATTGACCATGATCAGCAACAATTGGATGAGAAGGAAGAAACGGAATATTTTTAATATTCCCGGTTCCAACGCCCTGTTTTTCATAGAAAATATCATAGCACAACAAGTTTATTTACGCCCATGATTCCTGTCATACAACACTGTGTATCAGGTCATATTTTTTACTGAGCGGTGTCAAGGGCAATCATGATACGCCGCACTTCAGCCAATTCGGCTTCTCCGATAAGCTTAGTTTATCTATCATAAAGGAGAACCTGATGAAAAACAATCCATTTCAAATGATCAGTATCGCATTATTATCCGTCTTGTTCTTTACGACGATATTTACCCTGACAGGGGTCGAAAACAACTCCAATGCCGCTAATGTATCTGTTCATACCTGGGCGGGCGCGTTGTTATTGATTGGTGCGGCTGTTCACCTCAAGCACAAAAGTACATGGATTAAATCGGTTTTATCCCGCCCAACCAAAACTCTTCCCAGACGCACACGTCAAAACCGTGCTGTAGCCCTGGGCATGGTTATTATGGGTGTGATGTGCACATTGACAGGTGTACTGGGTTGGATCTCTCCTATCGAGCGTATTACCAGACTGCACACATTTAGCGGTGTGGTTATGATTTTCCTCATCGGCGCACATATGTTGTTGCATTGGAGCTGGTTGATCAGAAACATCCGGCAGCTATTTTCTCCCCCTCAGAATCAGGCAGGTTTTTCACCGTTGGAGACACTATCTACAGAGAAAAAATAACAAATAATGAAAAATGGTTTCCTATTCGCCAATCAATAATTTTTGCTATATATGGGGTTGGCAGGATCACTGAAGCCGGGATTTACGATCCCGGCTTTTTGTGATTAATCCTTATTGCCCCTTTTCGAATTTTTATCTAATTAAGTGAGTTACACAAAAATATTTTCAATGCCATTGATATTTATCAATATCCAGGGAGTATTATCTTCTTTGTTTTCTGCTATACTTCAACAAATCAATGCGATATTCTTTTCATTCATTCAACGTATCACCCGCCAAATAATTATCAAGGTGGAGGTAATCTGCTATGACCAACACAGCCTCGTATATTCGCAGTATGGTTCTATCCCAACCGTTAATAAAGCCAGCCATTCAATCGGCTATCCAGGCGCTTCACCTGCCTCTGGGGAGCAAAGGGCTGGATGCCGGATGCGGCATCGGGCTGCAATCCCTGTTACTGGCAGATGCCGTGGGATCAAACGGGCACATCACCGGAATCGATATAGCCCCGGAATTTCTGGATTATGGACAAAATCTTATTCGTGAAGCAGGGGTATCCAAACAAATCACATTCCAAAAAGGCGATGTAACCGCCTTGCCCTTTGAAAATGGATATTTCGACTGGGTCTGGAGTTCGTTTTTGGTTGGATATACCCCTTCGATTGAACCGTTGCCAGCGATAAGAGAGCTTGCCCGTGTGGTGAAGCCCGGGGGAGATGTGGCAATCCTGGTGTGGTCTTCCGAAAAAATCCTGCCCGGTTACCCGGTTATGGAATCTCACCTTAATGCCACCAGTTCAGGGATCGCGCCCTTTACCAAAAACACCAAACCAGAAAATCATTTCTTACGCGCCCTGGGGTGGTTTCACCAGACCGGTTTAGTGAATATCCGCGCCCAAACCTTTGCCTGTGATGCTTATGCCCCTTTGAATGATGATTTGCGTAATGCCATGATCGCTTTATTTGAAATGCGTTGGTCAGGCATTGAATCGGAAGTGTGCATAGAAGATTGGGTAGAATACCAGCGTCTCTGCACGCCAACATCACCGGAATTTTTATTGAATACCCCGGATTACTACGCATTTTTCACTCTGACGATGTTTCATGGAAAAGTCGCCAATTAATGAATAATATTGAAATGAAATTACTCATTGATATCACGATTATTACTCTCGTTGCTCGCTTCTAAGGAACTGTTACTACGAGAAGCGCAGCGACGAAGCAGTCTCATATTCCACAATGACAAGATTGCTTCGCTTTACTCGCAATGACAGGCGGGTTTGTTCCTTCCGGGAAGAAGAGCGCTTGTGCGCTTTGGTATTACTCGTAATGATAGTTCATAAAAACTGTCAGGTATATAGTTGTTTTATCAAATACAAAGAAAAGAATTAGCCATATCTTTTTGCGGTGTGTTGAATGTAAAGGAGTTCAACAATCATGGAGAAAAAATTATTAAAACAAGTTCTGGCCTTCCAACGTGATGAAATAACCAATCAGCGGCTATACGACCGACTCGCCAATATGATCCAGGATGAACATAACGCCGAGGTGATGCGGGAAATGGCAAAAACAGAATTAGAGCACTATCGCTTCTGGCGAGATCTGAGTAAGATCGAGGTGGCGCCTAACAAATTTCTGATCAGCTTTGTGATATGGCTTACCCGCATTTTAGGGCTGACATTTACGATCAAGTTAATCGAAAGGGGAGAAAAAGCCGGTGCCGAAGAATACGCCGCTTTCGAAAAATATATTCCCGGCGCAGCGAAACTTGGTTTGGAAGAAGAAGAACATGAACAAGCCATGATGAATATGTTGCATGAAGATTTTCTATCCTTTATGGGTTCGATAGTTTTAGGTTTAAATGATGCTCTCGTAGAACTGACCGGAACATTGGCAGGGCTAACCCTGGCTCTTCAAAATGGCAAACTGGTTGCTGTCAGCGGTCTGATCACCGGCATCGCAGCAGCCTTTTCGATGGCATCCTCAGAATATCTCTCGGCGCGCGCCGAAGGAAATAAGCAGGCAAAAAAATCTGCCTTATACACCGGCGCGGCTTACCTGATCACTGTTTTCTTTCTCATCGCGCCATATTTATTGCTCCCACAAACGGGTTCCTGGATATTCGTAAGCCTGGTTATCACATTGTTCATTGCCGTCGTTATCATTTATGCCTTTAATTTCTATATATCGGTGGCAAAAGACCTGCCCTTTAGCAAACGCTTTTTTGAAATGTTCACTATAAGTATGGGTGTGGCGGCTTTTTCATTTCTTATTGGTTTACTGGTGAGAAGTGTTTTTGGAATTGAGGTCTAATCAAAATTATTGAGGTTCAAACATGTTCTATCAAATCCGGCGTACCCTCGCTCATCACCACCCTTCCGCATTTTTACTCAGCGCCCAATTATTGTTTCTGATGTTATATGCTTTATTCGATGAATTTCACAACCAGCAAGCATTGCTGAGTGCATTTAATATTTTGGTACTTGTTTTGGTGGTTTGGGTTGTTAACCGCAGCTCAAAAATTCAATGGATTGGATGGGTAATAGCAACCCCTGCTTTCATCTTCTCACTCCTCTCAGCGCTGACGATCAATTCTCACCTGCTATTGTGGACATCACTGTTCAATGTCGTGTTGTATTTCTATGCCACGGGCGCCTTGATTGTTTACATGATGGGAGATTACCGCGTAACGACCGATGAATTATTTGCCGCGGCGGCTACCTTCACCTTGCTCGCCTGGGGATTTGCGTATGCATATCTGACCTGTCAAACATGGATCCCGGGAAGTTTTATCAGCAGTATAAATCCCGAACCATCGCTTACCTTCCTCGAGTTGTTATCGCTGAGCTTCACCAATCTTACCGCCACCGGTCTCAGTGATATTTTGCCGGTAACAGACCCGGCGCGAATTATTGTGATGATTGAACAATTCGTGGGTATCGGATATGTGGCGATGGTCGTCTCCCGATTGATTGGGATGACCATCGCTCAACGGGAACGCAAACGGGGTTAATTATGGGGAAATGAATATCCGTGATAATTATAAAAAACCTCACAGATTTTCATTACCTGTGAGGTTATTTGTTTTATTTGTCAATTTACCTGGAATTATGCTTGACTGTGCTGCTTATATATTGTCCATAATAATAACAATACGAAACTCCCCACAAGCAGCCAGGGGACCATTTTCCGGGCTTGACCGCTAAATGAATCCAAAGCCACTGCCGTTGGACCCGAATTGCCTGAGGTGGTCGTATCCCCCAGCGTCCAATCGCTCAGCGCGGAGACTCCGGTTAAAGTCACACAGTTGCTGCCGGTATTCACCGTCCCGCCCTGCGATATCCAGCTTCCGCTTCCGTCATTGTATTTGAAAACAGCCAATGAAGATTCGGTAACATTCATGGCGTTAGCCAGTTCAGCGTCGCTATAGCAAAATTCGAGGGTCATGGGGAAGGAACAACCGGTTCCGGTTATATCCCATACCGCGGGCATCTCGCCATCATCGGCTGTACCGCCGGGGAAGGCGTTTTTCTTGATTGCCGTCACTTCACATGAACCGGATGGCACCTGGGCTGAAACATTGGTGCTGCCAATCGGGGTTTCGGAAGTGCCTACCGTAGCCGTCCCAGTGACTCGAGTGTCATAACGGAGAAGGATGGCAGCGTACCCGCCGCTACTTTTGTATCCCGCTACAACAATCTGCCCATCCGGTTGCACGGCAACCGCCAATCCATAATCTGTATTGGTTCCAAGATTTGTATAAGCCAATCCATCACCGCTAAACGTTGTATCCAGGGTTCCATCGGTGTTATAGCGCACCACGAAAGGGTCCCAAGTATAACCAGTTTCATTTTTAAAGCCGGTAACGACGAGTTTACCGTCGGGTTGCAGCGCTGCATCTTTTACAATATCTGTACTGCCAGAATCGGCGGGTGAAAAAGTGGTATCCACAGCCCCGGCAGTCGTATAACGTATTGCGCCAATATTGCTGCTGCCTACAACGGCAGCCATAACAATCTTGCCATCATTTTGAATCTCCATACCTCCACAAGTATCAGCGCTATCGCTGCCGTAATAAGCCGCTATTCCGGTGCTATTGAAAGTGGTATCCAGCGCACCCGCACTGGTCAGGCGGATGGTCGCCATATTATAGATGTTCGAAAAATTTCCCGTTTCAACCGGACCCGTAGCGACAATCTTTCCATCCGATTGTATGGCGACATGCTTGGCATAATCGCGGGCATCGGATTGAAGGGGGACGATCGCGTAACCGGGGGTACCACCGGGATTGAAAGTAGTATCCAAAACACCGGCATCCGTATAACGGGCAATGACAAAATCATACAACAAGGTGGTTGATTCTGCAGAACCAGCGACCACGATCTTACCATCTTCTTGAATTGCCACGTCATAAGCTTGATCGTCGCCCGCCCCAAAAGAGGAATATGTCATGCCTGAACTGCCGAAGGTGGTATCTAAAGCTCCATCTGCGGTAAAACGAGTGACGAGAAAGGCTTTGTTTCCGCCGCTTACGCTATAGCCTACTACAATAATTTTGCCATCCGGCTGTAAAGCTGCAGCATAAAAACGGCCGTCAGTCCCATTAATACTGGCAGTGTAAATCCCGCTTGTACCGAAAGTGGTATCCAGGCTGCCATCCTCCGAATAGCGCGCCATCACAACATCAACAGGGGCAGCCCAATCTGAATTCTGATCTTTAAAACCTACAGCAATGATTTTATTATCAGGCTGCACAACAATACCATTAAACACTGCCGGATTCCCACTAAATGACGCCTCTACAATCCCATCGCTGTCAAAAGAAGTGTCCAGATCGCCCGGTGTAGCATGAGCCAGGGTAATTAATCCAATTGCCATACTTAGTGTTATGAATAAAGCAAACAATGTTCTATGCTTGTGGTGATGAGTCATATAACGCCTCCGGAAATTTTTTCTCAGTATTCTATATTTTGTTATATATTTTGTTACCATGGAATTTCAATAAAAATAATATTTATGTATTATTATACATTATATATTGGTTTTAGAGTAAAGTTTTTAAATAAAGCTTTACCTTATATATCATTATTAAAGCTGCGGTAGCAACAAGATTTTTAAAAGAACCACCGATTTGTATTCTGTAAAGCGATATTATAAATGAAAATCAGTCAATTCGCTGCATTATAGACATCCGAATTATTATCATCCAAAGGCAAAGCCTCCGTTCCTGCGTCCTGTCCAATGGACAGGACGCAGGTGTGGGCGGGAGAACGAGGAGGCTATTGGTTGCTCATTTATCTTTAAATATTTTTTCGGGTATAATTTATAATATTGATAAAATTGATAATGTTAGGCATATTCAATAGATGATAATCTGACCAAACAATACAGATTTATGCTTCTTAGTTAACGATACATATAATAAGGATAATAATTATGAAACCAAGAGAAATACGTAAGGGCGTTCAATGGATGGGGGCTGTAGACTGGAATCGAGAACTGTTCGATGCGTTGATCCCCCTGCCCGATGGCACCAGTTACAATGCATATCTGGTTCAAGGGTCTGAAAAAACCGTGTTGATCGATGCCGTAGACCCGACCATGATTGATGTTTTAAAACGCCAATTAGCAGATGTAAAAAAAATCGATTACATCGTATCTCAGCATTCTGAGCAAGATCATTCGGGGACCATTCTTCAATTTTTAGATTTATATCCCCAGGCAATGTTGTTATGCTCTTCAAAAGCGAAGGATTTGCTGATCGATCACCTGGGAATCCCCGCCGAAAAAATAAAAACTGTAGAAGACGGTGAAACGCTCTCATTGGGTGATAAAACCCTCCGGTTCATCTACACCCCCTGGGTTCACTGGCCCGAAACCATGGTCACCTACCTGCCGGAAGACCGCATCTTGTTTTCTTGTGATTTCATGGGGTCGCACCTGGCGACATCCGATCTCTATGCCGGTGAAAATCCATATGTCATAGAAGCCGCCAAGCGTTATTACGCTGAAATCATGATGCCTTTCCGAAAAATGATCCAAAACAACTTAAAGAAAATCAATGCGCTTGAATTCGATTTGATTGCCCCAAGCCATGGACCAATATGGGATCATCCTAAATTGATTATGGATTGTTATGAAGATTGGGCTTCCGATCGGGTATCCAATCTTGTGGTGATCCCATATATTTCCATGCATGGCAGTACGGAAATCATGGTGAATTACCTCATCGAAGCTCTGGTAGAGCGAGGCGTTTCTGTGCAGAAATTCGAGCTCTCCACCACCGATATCGGCAAACTGGCGATGTCACTGGTCGATGCAGCCACCATTGTGATCGGTACACCTACGGTTCTTGTTGGCGCACATCCCAATGTGGCATATGCCGCTATTCTGGCAAATGCCTTACGCCCCAAGCTAAAATATGCCGCCATCATTGGCTCTTATGGCTGGGGTACTAAAGCCGTAGAACAAATCTCAGGGTTGATTCCTAACCTGAAAGTTGAGATGCTTGGAACGGTGCTGTGTAAAGGTCTGCCCCAAGAAACGATTTTTACCGAATTAGATAACCTGGCTGAGGCTATTAAAGCCAAACACGCAATGAATTGAAGATTGCTGAAAACACCAGCTATATAAGTTTTACATCCGTATCAGTAAATTTTCCATAGACCTCACAGATTGAGATACTCTGTGAGGTTTTTCAATACTTAACAAATATGCCAGGAAATATTATTTTTCAATTGATTTTTCAATAAAGCAATGATCATATTGATTATAATGAGCGCGCTACAGGGCGTCCTAATATTTGCGATGATCTCTAACTATTCGTATTGTTGCCATATTAATAAATTCGATAAAACAGGAGCATTACAATGAAGCGTGTTACATTATCTGGGGCAATAGGCTTTCTTCTGCTCGTTTTTCTTTATGTACCTATTTCAAACGCCCGCGCGGCAAGTATCTACTATGCAACACCATCCGGGTTAACCACAGGTACATGCTCTGACTGGGCAAATGCCTGCACCCTCACTTACGCCATCTCCATAGCCACCTCTGGCGATGAGATATGGGTGGCAGAAGGCATTCATAAGCCCGGCGCTGCCCGCACCGATTATTTCAACCTGAAAGACGGCTTGCAAATCTACGGCGGCTTCGACGGAACGGAAACCCTTCGCACACAACGTGACCCGGATGCCAACTTGACCATCCTGAGCGGCGATGTATCCGGAGACGATACCACCGACGCCAACGGGGTGGTCACCGATTACACCGACATCGACGGCGACGACAACAACTACCGGGTTGTCAATGTCGCCCTTGGCGCGTCCAGTTCCACGGTGCTGGATGGTTTTACCATCACCGCTGCTTACGCCGATGATGATTCTTCCTATTACGATGGCGGTGGGATTTATTCAGGCTGGGCAAGCCCTACTTTAAACAATTTGCATATCAGCGGTAATTATGCCTACCGTTTTGGCGGCGGTATATACTTCTACGGTGGTAGCACTGCCACTGTTTCCAATTCCGTTTTTATTGGCAATGGCGCAATTAATATCGCCGGCTCCGGAGGCGGTGGAATTTATACACAATTTGACTCATTGGTTCTCACCAATGTCGATTTTATCCGCAATGTGGGTAGAGGTTCTGGCGGCATTGAAAGGCATGGCGGCGCGCTCACATTAACCAATGTCGGTTTTTATGGCAATATCGCTTATAACGACGGCCAGGCGATGAATCTCATCAACGGCGGGCCGGATATAATGACCAATGTTACCTTTGTCGGATCTTCAGGCGAATATTCAGAGGTTTACCTTAATTTAACAGACCCAATCATAACCAACGCCACCTTTACAGCCAATTCAATCGGGCTTGAATGCCGTCAGGGAAGCCCTTACTCTGAACCAACCCTGGTTAATAGCCTTTTCTATAATGCTTATATCTTAAATTGTGAAGGTTATACTACGTTGGATCATACTACAATAACCTATGATGATCCCGGATTTGTAAGAACTGCCAGCAGCGGATCAGACGGGACCTGGGGCACTGAAGACGACGATTACGGCGATCTTAATCTGATCCCCACATCAACACTGATTGATTCAGGCAACAACAATGCCACGTACCTATCTGGCGTCACCACCGACCTGGAAGGGAAACCGCGCTTTATGGATGTGACCACGATAGCCGATACAGGTGAAGGGACTGCCCCTATCGTCGACCGGGGCGCCTTTGAATCAACCGGCATCGCCCCCGATTTGATCGCCGGAGTTTCCAACAATGTGGCAGGGGAAATCGCCTACGGCGATACCTTCACCTGGACGGTTACCGTAACCAATACCGGCAGCATGACTTCCAGCCTTACTAGCGGTCAAATAATCCTAACAGACAATCTCCCTTCATCCGGGGCAACGTACGGCACGGCAATCGTGCAGAATACCAGCGGCATCACCGGCACAGTCGCATGTGAGATTGCCAGCAACACCCTCACCTGCTCGGCAGATGGGGCGGTGGTTATTGACGATTCCGGCGGCAAATTCGATGCCGCCTTCCTGGTTACACCTACCACTCCTGGTACACTGGTTAATCCGCGCAGCGGCGGGTCCTGTATGGTCGATCCGAATGGCGCAATTATTGAGCTTAACGAATCTAACAACAACTGTAGTTCGGATACGGTAACTGTTAATGCGCCCGATCTGGTTGTCAGTAAAACAAACAATGTTTCCGGAAGCTTAACCTTGGGTGAAACCTTCTCCTGGACGCTGACAGTCACCAATACTGACCTCATCTCAGCCAGCTTCACTTCTGCGCAAGTGCTCCTTCAAGATGATTTACCATCTTCCGGCGCCATCTATGGCACCCCGCTGGTGCAGAATACCAACGGCATCACTGGGACCGTAAGTTGTAATATTGTCAGCAACAGCCTTACTTGTTCGGCGGACGGTTCGGTGACCATGGGGGAATCCGGGAGTAAATTTGATGTCACCATTCCGGTGACGCCCACGGTGGCTGGCGCATTAGATAACCCACGCAGCGGCGGCTCTTGCTCGGTTGACCCGGATAGTTTGATTGTTGAAAACGATGAAACCAACAACGACTGCAATTCGGATTCGGTAACGGTGAATAAAGCCGCTTCAACCCTGTCCACCGAAATTCAGGATAGCGAACATAACCCGATCACCTCCGCCCCAATTGGCGCATTAGTCCACGGTCAGGCAACCGTTACCGGTCCAACCGGTTTAATCACCCCAACCGGTGTAATCACCCTCACCATCTACGATAACCCCACCTGTACCGGCACACCGGTGACCGCTCAATCACAAACACTGACCGATGGCGTCGCCGAATCCGATTCACTCCCGGCTCAGAGTTTCTTTTATACGGTGGATTATGGCGGCGACGATAATTACCTGACTGATTCTCATGCCTGTACGCTTTTCTCTGCCTACCAGCCTGGACCTGCCTTCACCGTAAATACCACCGCCGATGATGAATTCGATTATCTATGTTCTGACGTGCATTGCACCCTGCGCGATGCAATCGACGCTGCCAACGAAATGGCTGCCGAAAACACGATCTTGTTCGCTGTGGGTGACAACCAGACTATCACCCTTACATCAGCGTTACCCGAGGTCATGGACGAGGCAGGCGCGTTAACCATAGACGGCGAGACGCATGCCATCACCATCAGCGGGAATTATTTACATCCGGTGTTCGATATCGGTTCTGGTGGGATAAAACTTACTTTACAAAATCTTACTGTAGCCGATGGATTAGCAACCTCTGGCGCTGGCATTTACCTGGGTTCTTCCAGTTATCTCACCCTCACCCAGGTTACGGTCATCAGCAACACCGCCACCACGTACGGCGCCGGGCTTTTCATGAACAGTGCCAGCAACGTAGACCTGACCAATGTCACCTTCGCTAATAACCAGGCTGCCGATTATGGCGGTGCCATCTACAACACCAGCGGCACCCTCTTGCTCAATAATGTCACCATGAGCGCTAATGCTTCAGCCAGCACCGGCGGCGGGATATATCAGACCGGCGGCAGCCTGGATGTGCAAAATAGCATTTTGTGGAACAACTCGACAGGTCAAATCGAAGTTTCCGGCGCAAGCCCAATCCAAATAATCAATAATGTCATTCAGGGTGGATGCCCGATTGGTGGAGGTTGTATTAATATCATCGATACCAATCCGCTGCTTGCCCCTTTGGGTGATTACGGAGGCAGCACACCCACGCTTCCTCTCTTACCCGGTTCTTCAGCCATCGATGTCATCGAAGGGGATGGCGTCTGCGCTTCGACCGATCAACGCGGCGTTATCCGACCGCAAAACGATATCTGCGACGCCGGCGCTTTTGAGTCGCAAGGGTATTCATTTGATGATCTTTCCGGAACTCCGCAGCATACTCCCATCAGCACTGCCTTTCCTGATCCGCTTGTTTTAACAGTGACAGCAAGTGCACCCATCGAACCAGTTTCCGGCGGGTTGGTGACCTTCACCCCACCCTCCAGTGATGCTACCGCTATCATTGCTGCATCTCCGGCAACCATTTCAGCCAATGGCGCGGTGACGGTCACTGCCACCGCTAATGGTGTTGCCGGTGGTCCGTATAGCGTCATCGCCAGCGCCTCCGGCGCGAACAGCGTGAATTTCAGCCTGACCAATGATAAAGAGACAGTAACGGTAATTCTCAGCAATTTGAACCAGGCATACGATGGTACTCCCAAAGCAGTTTCTGCAGAAACCAATCCGCCTGGATTCGATGTGGATGTTTCCTACAATGGGTCATTCACTGCCCCCAGTAATGCCGGCATTTACACTGTTGTCGGAACGGTCGATCATATCAATTACCAGGGCGTGGCTACCGATACGCTCACCATCAGCACGCTTCCCATTAGCGTAACCGCCGCCGCCGACAGCAAATCTTATGACGGCACGATCTCGTCAACCGGTGAACCCTCAATCACCACTGGCAGCCTGGCACTCGGCGATACCGCGGTCTGGACGCAAACCTTCGACACCAAAGATGTGGGAACCGGCAAAACCCTCACGCCTGCCGGAACGATCAGCGATGGCAATAATGGCAATAATTATGATGTGACATATATTCCGGTCACCACCGGTGAGATCTCTTCAATTGGGTTGACGGTAAAAGCCAATGATGCTGTGAAATACTACGCCGATCCCTTGCCAGCCTTCACTGCGGTTTATACCGGCTTTGTCAACAATGAAACCGTTGATGATTTAAGCGGCACACTCAGCTTCACCACCACGGCTACCCAAAGCAGTCCTGTTGGCAATTACGATGTTACCCCCATGGGGGTAACATCGGGTAATTACGACATCACATTCCAAAAAGGCACTTTACATATCATTCCCATGAGTGAACTTGAATTGTCCATGAGCGCCTCTGCTAATCCCACCCTGGCTGGCGCAGATTTGATGTATACACTGGTAGCCACCAACCACGGTCCTAGCAACGCCACTCAAATCACGTTCACCGATACCCTTCCCGCAAAAGCTTCATTCGTATCTGCTTCGACGGGATGCATTGAAAATCTGGGGATCGTCTCCTGCGATATAGACGATCTGGCGAGCGGCGCCAGCTTCTCGGCTACCATTACAGTCAACTTGGGTACATCCACACTTGGCGGCATAACCAATAATGCCGCTCTCGATGGCTTTGAGGCAGATGCTGATATGGATAACAACACCGCGTCATTGACGGTCCAGGTGTTGCCAAGTTTGGTAGCTTACAGCAACAATTTTGAAATTGGCATTGGCGACCACTGGTGTTCCAACGTATTTACCAGCACCACACCCATTGGCTCTCGCCGTTTCCTGGGCGAGTTCAATACCCAGGAAAATGTGTGCCTCTCGATACCCAACCTGACAGAGCATACCCTGGTGACACTATCGTTCGACTTGTTCATCATTCGCTCTTGGGATGGTGATTTCAGCGATGGCGTGGTGGGCGCCGACCGCTGGCAGATTCTGGCAGGTAACGGGGTAACATCGCCATTATCCTTACTAAATACCACTTTCAGTAACTTTCCTGATTTCACCCAGTCCTACCCGGGCAACTATCCTGCCGATCAATACACATCATTATCCGGCGCAGATGAGATCAATTCATTGGGATACCTGTGGGGCAGCACTATCATGGATTCGGTCTATAACATGGAATTTACCTTCGATCATGTGGGTCAAACCCTGGCATTGAATTTCGCCTCTTTAGGGTTACAGGATATTTCCGACGAAAGCTGGGGTTTGGATAATATTCAGGTCATCCTCTCGGCAGGCGCCGAATTTCTTCCCAATTCAGTTTACCTGCCAGTGCTCATCCGCTGATATAATATAAAATCATGACAACCGAAATTAAACCTCACAGGTTTTGGAAACCTGTGAGGTTTAATATGTAAAGGGAACAATGAACAATCAGCTAAAAACTCTCCTAAGCGACCTGGTCGCCATCGATTCGATTAACCCGGATCTGGTTTCTGGCGCGGCGGGTGAAGCCGAAATCGCCGATTTCATCGCCCAGTGGATGGAAAATGCCGGGTTGGAAGTATACACTCATGAATCTGCCCCTGGCCGGAATAATGTGGCAGCCATTGCCCGCGGCAGCGGAGGCGGTAAAACCCTGCTTCTGAATGGGCATATGGACACGGTTGGTATCGAAGGTATGAAAAACCCTCACTCGCCTGATATACGTGCTGGTCGTCTTTATGGACGCGGCGCTTTTGATACAAAAGGCGGTTTAGCTGCCTGTATGTTGGCAGCGTCTAAAGCCAAAAAACTTTCACTACGTGGGGATGTGATTTTCAGCGCCGTGGTGGATGAAGAGTATGCCGGGATTGGCGCTACGAAAATTGCCGAGCTTTATAAAGCCGATGGCGCAATCGTTGCCGAGCCTACGTATTTACAACTTATCATCGCTCATAAGGGTTATGTATGGTTGGAAATTGAAACTACCGGGATTGCTGCTCATGGCTCCCGCCCCGACCTGGGGGTAGATGCCATCATGAAAATGGGACATGTATTAATTGGATTGGAAGCCTTACAAAAAACCCTTAAAAACCGTCCTCCCCATCCACTACTGGGTCACGCCTCATTACACGCCTCGGTCATCAAGGGCGGCCGAGAACTATCGACATACCCTGAACGGTGCGTACTCTCACTGGAGCGGCGAACCTTACCCGGAGAGACACCCGAATTAATTAAAGCCGAATTAGAAAATGCTATCCACCATTCATCAAACGACGATGGTACACACAAAGCCGTAGTGCGCACCGGTCTCTTTCGTTCGGCGTTTGAAACTCCAGAGGACGCCGATATTGTTCAGGCGGTAAAAGCCGCTAATACGGATGTGCTGAACTTTTCTCCAATGTCAACCGGACTTTCTTATTGCACAGATGCTGCCACCCTCTGGGAAGCTGGTATTCCATGCGTGCTCTTTGGTCCCAGCGGCGCCGGCGCTCATGCGTTGGAAGAATGGGTAGAACTGGAAAGCGTGGAAACCTGTCTAAATGTCTATTTAGAGACAATTAAAGCATTCTGCGCCTGACCAAAGATTGATTCTCGCAATAATCATCCGTTGCCTTGGCATCCATATTCGCGCCCATGCCAATCACTGATGTACAATATTTTTAAAAACGATTCACCCTGACCGATCCCATATTATGGTGTAACGATAACGAAAATCCTTATTTTTGATAATGTATAAGGGTGATTGTGCTGTCATTTGTATATTACATAAACCTCACCGGCTTCTGGTCTTTTATTGTCTGGACCAAAGGCATATACAGAACTGACGCCAATATCTACCACACCATCCCCATTAATATCTCCACAGGTTACGGCAGTTCCCAAACTATCGTATGTCTCCGCGCCAAAGATCGTGATTTGCGCTGAACCTGAAATGCTCAAGTCGACAACCCAATTATCAGCAAAGTGTTGACCAAAAATCATATAGGCTTCCCCTGTAAGGGCGGCACGCTGATTTTCCGGGCCAGCCCCGCCGGGAGCGCCAATCAGTATATCCGCCATTCCATCCGTGTTCACATCGCCGCTGTTTAGAGAACTGCCAAACTTATCGTTCTCATCAACTCCATAAATGATGATATCGGCTGGCGAGGATAAAAGCTCTATGGCGGCATCCCAGGTATGGCGTCCTAATATAATATACAATTCTCCCGAAGCAGGTTTATTATTAATGCCCGCACCATTCGGCGCGCTTATGAGTAGGTCACTAATATCGTCACCATTAACATCTGCCATCTCCAAACCAAGCAATGAACTGAGTGTGTCACCTGCATCTGCACCAAAAATGGTCACATCGGCAATTTGGGTTGAAAGATCTATTGGCGAAAGATCTCGCCAGGCAGCCGCCTCACGTCCAAAAAATACATATGCTTCACCGGCATCCGGAAAAGCATTATCTGCCCCATCCCCCATATATGCCCCCAGCATAAAGTCAACCATCCCATCCTCGTTGACATCCTCACCGCTCGTCAGAGCGCTGCCCAATTTATCACCCATATCCCTGCCATAAATCACGATATCCGCAACGTCGGGTGAACTCAATAAATCTATGGGAGATAAATTCTTCCATTCATCGATAGATCGTCCAAAAAATATATAGGTATCTCCAGCCTCTGCGGACCTGTTCTCCAGTCCATCGGCATAACACGCACCCACCAAAAGTTCTTCCATGCCATCACCATTGACATCACCGGCAGCCAGGCTGCAACCTAATACATCTTCTAAATCTTTGCCATGGATAACCACATCGGGCTCATACCCGGAAGCCCCCGCGGTATCGAAAATGACAGGTGTTTCTGAGGCGTTACGCAATAGTTCCCAATCTTCCGTGGATCTTCCAAAAATGATATAAACCGCTCCCGTATCTGGTTTTTGGTTGCCAATGCCATCGGCTAACGGGGAAGCTATGATAATATCCTCGTATTGATCGCCGTTGAGGTCCCCGGTGGTGATCACCTCTCCCAAACTATCACCCGGGGCGAATAAGCTGGATTGAACGCCAAATTCCTCGCCATAGATGCGCACATCCGGGAAAACCCCCTCAATCCCAGCTACGTCGATATGACTGGGTAAATCAGGTTCCCCAAATACGATATAAACCTCCCCGGCATGATCACGTTCATTGCCAGGACCATCCGCGCCGCTGGCGCCTGTAAGAATATCCATAATCCCATCGCCATTGAAATCGCCATTGGCTAAGGAAACCCCCAATAAATCCGCAGTTCCCGATAATAAATTATTGCTGTCTTCTCCAAATATCGTCACATCATGCTCGTGGTTGGCAATATCGATGATGGTGGTTTCAGGTATTGGGATTGCAGTGGGGGATGGTGTGTCGCTTGGAATGATGATCACCACTTCAGATGTGATTATCGCAGGGTGTGAGGTGCTGGTCGGTGCAGGCGTTTCGATAGGCGGTGTGGTAGGAGAGGCACAAGCACTTAAAATAATGAGAAAGATCATAATGACACAAACCATGTTTATGAAATGTCTCTTTATCATTTTATGCCTCCTTGACCATCCTTGGAAAGCTCATCAAAGATTTAAAAACAAAAAACGAAACCATGTCTAACATATTTGGTTTCGCTTTTATGAAACCAGAACCTCATTCCTTTCGGTCGATCGCAAAAGTTATGGCTCTGGAAGGTTTGAACCGGAAAACCTATGATTTATCTTCCGCAGTATAACACAAAAAAAGTGGGCGATATTTATGCTATTGAAAGCATGATTAATCTTATATAATGATTTAGCGACGAAAATTGCATCCATGCAAAGTTCTCGTACTGATAAAACAAAAGGATATTATCCTTACACATAATCTGGAGGTTTCCCACCCATGCAAAATGAGCTTACCCAATCCGGTCCCCTATTAGACACACACGGGCATCTGGCGCAGGTTGGCTGGTCCCGCCAACCCATGCTGGATTGTAGTCTGGAAAATGCCCGCTTCTATACCTTACGCTTCTTGCAGCGCTTCCGCATCAAGCGATGGGATTATTACGCTGTTTTCACGCCACAGCGTTTCTTTTCGGCTACCATCGCCAACCTGGGGTACGCGGGCAATGTTTTCGTTTACACTTTGGATTTCGCAACGAATGAGTTGTATGAAGAAGGACTGGTCATCCCTTTGAGCGGCGGCATACAAATACCGCGAAACAGCCAAAATGGAGATACGCTTTTTGCCAACAAGCACGCCTCCCTGCGCTTCGAAGCCAGGTCTGGTGAACGGCGTATCTTTGTCGACTGGCCTACCTACCACCAGGGACGCGGAGTCAAAGCCGATATCACCCTGGCCTGCCCGCCGGAACACGAATCGATGACCATCGTTATCCCCATCCTTTCAAACCGGTTTTACTACAACCGCAAGATCAATTGTATGCCGGCACAAGGTTATATCCATTATGGTGAAATTCGCGAAGAATTAAATCCCAAGGAATGCCTGGGCTCTTTAGATTGGGGTCGCGGGGTTTGGGAATACAGCAGCTTCTGGAATTGGGCAAGCGCATCCGGTTTCTTATCAGATGGGCACACTATCGGCTTGAACCTTGGGAAAGGATTTGGCGATTTAAGTCGGGCGACCGAAAACTGCATCATTCTTGATGGACGCATCCACAAACTGGATCAGGTCGGCTTTGATTACAATCCTGCGGATTACATGCAGCCTTGGATTTTCAAAGATAACGCCGACCGGCTGGATTTGACTTTCACGCCCTTTAAAGAGCGGGTGGCGACCACCAACCTGGCGCTGATCCACAGTGAGGTGCACCAGATGTTTGGGCGGTATCACGGTCGGGTTACATTGGACAGCGGCGAGGTCATCGATGTGAAAGATTTGATCGGCTTTGCTGAAGAACACCACGCCCGCTGGTAAAAACTCAACTCAACTCATACTGACCAGTGTACAACTGATAATATCTACCCTTTTGCTCAAGCAGATCATCATGATCGCCGCGCTCGATGATTTCGCCGTTTTCCAGTACGATAATGGCATTGGAATTTCGGACGGTTGAAAGACGGTGAGCAATTACAAACACTGTGCGGTCTTTCATGATCGCATCCATACCTTTTTCGATCAATCGCTCGGTGCGCGTGTCGATCGAGCTGGTGGCTTCATCCAATATCATGACCGGGGGATCTGCCACTGCGGCGCGGGTGATAGCCAACAGTTGCCGCTGACCTTGAGAAAGATTGGCGCCATCTCCGGTAATAAGCGTATCGTATCCTTTGGGTAAACGTTTTATGAACGAGTGGGCATTCACCTGTTTTGCAGCCTGAATGCACTCTTCATCGGTGGCGTTCAATCGCCCATAGCGGATATTTTCCATTACTGTACCGGTAAACAGGTGGGTGTCTTGCAACACCATCCCAAAGGATTGCCGTAAGTCTTGTTTCTGTATCAATTTTACATCGATGCCGTCATAGGTGATCTTGCCCTTACTAATATCGTAAAATCGATTAATGAGGTTGGTAACAGTGGTTTTACCGGCGCCGGTAGAACCCACAAACGCAATTTTCTGACCCGGCTTGGCATATAACGATACATTCTTTAATACGATCTTTTCAGGCTCGTACCCGAAAGTAACATCCTCAAAACGGACATCTCCCTTAAGTTCGATATATTCAACCGTTCCATCTGGTTGGGGGTACTTCCAAGCCCAATGTGTCGGTCGGGCGCCATCGGTATTCACCTCAATGGAACCCTCATCGTTTATGTTAACTCCCACAAGTGTAACAATGCCATCATCGATTTCAGGCTCCTGATCCATAACCTCGAAAACCCGCTCGGCGCCAGCCATGGCTGCCAGGAGATTATTCAATTGATTTGTCATCATGGCGATTGGCTGCCCTACCTGCCGGCTATATTGGAGAAAGGCTGCCAACGAACCGATATCGAACCGTCCCATGACTGAAAGAATGCCGCCGAACAAGGCGGTGGCAGCATAGCCAATATTATTGAGATTTCCCATGACTGGCATCACAATCCCGGCATAAAAATTGGCATTGGTTGCCGCTACACGATAATTTTCATTAAGCACTTTGAATTTTTCAATGGCGATATTCTCATGGTTAAAGACCTTAACCACCTTCAACCCATCCACCATTTCTTCAATATAGCCATTAACCATGCCGATATTTTTTTGCTGTTCCTTAAAGAAGCTTCCGCTTTTGGAGGTGATTTTCTTCATGACGGTAAACATCAGAACCAATACTAAAGCAGTGACAATGAATAATATCGGACTGAGAACCATCATCATGACAATCGATCCGACAAACGATAACAAACCAGATAACAATTGAACGATGCTTTGTTCCAGCGCAACCTGCACATTATCGACATCGTTGGTATAGCGGCTCATCAATTCGCCATGGGTGTGGGTGTCAAAATATTTCAAGGGCAAATCTTGCATTTTATGAAACAAATCCCGTCTGATTGTATTGGTAGTTTTTTGGGCGATTTTAACCATTAAACGGTTTTGCCCAAAAATAGCGCCTACGCCTACCAAATAGATCACTCCTAACGTGATAAGCCCTTTTGCCAGACCTGCAAAATCACCCGGCAGAATATAATTATTGATCAAGGGTTTAAGAAAATAGCTGCCAGCCAGCATACTGGAAGTGTTGATTATCAATAAAAATATGACCGCGATCAATGCGAGATAGTGATGCTTTAAATAATTCAACAGCCGGAAGAGAGTTTTCTTTACATTTTTAGGCTTTTCAAAGCCGCCCATTGCCCCTGGTCCTCTACGCGGTCCCATGTGCATTACGGCTGTGGAATTTGCCTTTTTTCGCTCATTCATTGACGGCAACTCCTTCCTGCTGTGAAGAATTAATTTCCTGATAAACCGCATTGGTTTTCATCAATTCTTTATGCGTACCAAATCCAACGATTTTACCGTCATCCAGAACAAGGATTTTATCGGCATCCCGGACCGAACTGATGCGTTGGGCAATGATAAATACTGTTGCATCGGCAAGACGATGATAAAACGATTCTCGAATTTTCGCCTCGGTGGTTGAATCGACGGCACTGGTGCTGTCATCCAGGATCAATATCTTGGGCTTTTTTAGCATCGCCCGGGCAATGCATAATCGCTGTTTTTGCCCTCCAGATACGTTCACACCACCTTGCCCTAATTGCGTATCATACCCATCCGGGAATGACATTACGAACTCATGCGCCTGCGCATCCTTAGCGGCGGTTTCCACTTCCTCCCGGGTGGCATGCTCATTTCCCCATAATAGATTTTCATAGATAGTGCCCGAAAACAGCGTATTCTTCTGCAGCACAACCCCAATATCTTGCCTCAAGGTTTCCAGCTCGTAATCGCGCACATCGATATCATCAATCAGCACCATACCATCTGTCACATCATATAAACGCGGGATCAGGTTCACCATTGTTGATTTACCGGTGCCTGTCCCTCCCACAATGGCAATCACTTCACCCGGTTGGGCAACAAAATTAATATTGGAGATCACATCTTCCCCGCTGCCGGCGAGATTGTATTTAAAGTAAACGTTCCGAAATTCCACTTTCCCTTTTTGAACGTTAGGAAATGTCATCTTCCCCATTGATTGTGCGGGCAATTGGAGGCGCTCTTTCTCAATGAGCATTTCCTGTTGTGCTTCAATTTTATTTACGATATCCACCCTGGCATCCAAAACCTCAACCACACGCTCGCCGCTGGCTTGCGCCCTGGCGCTCATTAAAATTATCATCGAGATCATCATGACGCTGAGTAATATTTGAAATACATAACTCAAGAAACTGATCAATTCGCCTGCGCCTAACTCATTGGTGTAAACCATCAACCCGCCATTCCAAATAATTGCCAGTGTGGCGACGTTCATCACCAATATCATGATGGGCATAACCAGAATCCCAATATTTGCCGCCTTAATGGCGGCTTCTGTCAAAGCATCATTGGCTTTCCCAAATTTGGCTTTTTCAAAATCAGATCGTACGAATGATTTGACAATTCGAATGCCAATCAAGTTTTCCTGGATCGCGCTGTTAATGGCATCGATCTTTTGTTGAACAAGAGTGTAAAGTTTTACTGCGGTATTGACGATCAACCAGATGCTGCTCGCTAAAACCACAATCGCTACTGCCAGAATTATGGATAACCTGGCATTGATGCTGTATGCCAGGAAAAAAGAGATGATCAACATCATAGGCGCCCGTAACATGATACGCAGCATCATCATGACCGTGAGCTGCATATTGTTCACATCGTTGGTCAGGCGGGTGACTAACGAGGCTGTGCTGAAATAATCAATATTTTTAAATGAAAAACTTTGCACTTTTTTAAACATAGCGTCGCGTAAATTTGCGCCAAATCCCTGACTTGACAGAGACGAAAATTTCATAATGAAAAAACCGCAAACCATGGCTATACACGCCAGAAGCGCCATATATAACCCTATTTGAAAAATATAGGGAATATCTCCATTTGGAATACCAATATCCACGATTTTAGCCATTAACAGTGGCATGTACAGCTCACATAAAGATTCACAAAATACAAAAATCGGAACCACTATTGCGTATTTTTCATACCTTTGAATATAAATAGATAATTTCTTGATCAATCCTATACTCCAAAATTGATATTATTCCTTCAAAAACTATATTGATTCGTTGTTCATTAACCGCTATAATATTAACTGGTTGCGTATTATTATGGGTTTATGACAAATTGTCAATGTACTGTAATCATATATTTTCAAAATTCTAGTGTGTTATCGCGCCTTTCTCAAATTGTTATCATTAACCATGAAGAGATTTTATTTTCTGGTACTCCCCCTCAATGACAATTCATTACACTTGTTGTTCTTCAGGGGATGGTTCACTATTAAGCAAATTGGTTCGGATGAGCGATAATAATTCCTGGAATTTTATTAAATCATCTTTAGAAAAACCCTCGAACATGGTTTGGTTTAATTGTTGGAAACAGTGATCGATATGATTGATAATGGCCACACCAGCTTTTTGAATATACACGCGTGACACGCGCTCGTCTTTCGGATCCGATTTGCGTACGATATAGTTGTACTGTTCTAAACGCTTTATCACTTTTGTTGCTGCAGCCGGAGATATTTCAAGTATTTCGGCGATCTCTGAATGGGTCAATCCATCCTGTATGGAAAGCGTTTTTAATAAAAATGCCTGCCCCCGGTATATCCCCAATTGGTCTAAAAATAGATCTGCTTTCGTAGCATGGATCCGGCAAACATTGGATAATAATCTTCCGAGCATTTCTTTTTCATTAACTGGCATAATGTCACCCGTATAATATTAACTGGTTTAGTTTATTATAATTTATTTAACCGGATTTTTGTCGTGTGATTCGGGAAAATTTATCAATACTTACAAAATTGATGAAATATTTTTTACCAGATCATAATATTTCGTTAATATTTATGATATAAATTAGTAATCCAATCGTACATATCAAAACACAGTTCCAATCATTTTTGCGAACATCATCGAAAAATGGAGTTGCCCGTAATGAAGGAACACAGGCCGGAAAAAGATTCAGCCAATGATAAAATTCATCGATTTGTTACATTTCTTTCAATTTCACTCGTGATCTTAGGGCAGATATATCTATTTGCTACCCCGCCAAACGAAAACATCATAATACCCAAACCATTATGGCTATGTATTGCGGGGGTAATCATTTTCATTGCCAACCTCGCTTTCAAGCCAGGCAAAGCTATTCAAAAGTTATTCTCCCGCATCCCCATATCTGGTACCACCGCGTGGATCATCACCTCGATCGTCGCTGCCTTTATGGCAATTATTTCGGCGCACGCTTTTACTCAGGCGAATCGCGCAAATTTCATCCCCGTGATTTCATTCTGGTTTATGAGCGCTTGCTGTTATCTAGCGGCGTTTATGGATTTCAGTGAATTTATTGAAAAAACCAGAATTTATCTAAAAGACCACAAACAGGAATTGATCCAACTGGGGTTAATCACGCTATTCGCTGCTATCTTGAGGTTATACAGATTAGGCACAATTCCCGCCGTACTCAATGGAGACGAAGGCTGGATGGGATTGACGGCTATAAGCTCCGGAACGAATATCATGGCAAACCCATTCCATCTTTGGGAAAATTTTGGTGTCATTTATCTACAAGCGGTCAATTTCTGCATCACCTTGTTTGGACCAACTCCCTTTGCATTACGGGTTGTACCCACCATTGCCGGAATTCTGGGGATTCCAGCGATATATTTCCTTGCCAGGTATATCGGTGGTCATCGGATCGGTTTACTATCGGCGGTCTTTCTTTCATTTTCCCATGCCCATCTGCATTTCAGCCGCTCGGTTTCCGTAGGATATATTCAAGGTACATGGCTCGTACCGCTTGAATTATATTTTTTCTTGAGCGCTGTTCAAAAACGCAGTTCATGGCGAGCTGCCCTGGGCGGCGCTTTATTGGCATTTCATTTCTACATTTACTTATCTGCACAAATTGTCATTGGTTTATTGATTATCTATATGATAATTTCCTTCTTCCTTTTCAGATCCTGGCTGAAACCGGCTTTTAAACAATTACTCGTGTTTTGGGGAGGCTTCATTGTTATTGTTCTTCCCGAACTGGAGTATGCGGTTGTACATCCGGGAGATTTTTTCAGCCGATTAAATATGGACGGCACTTTTCAATCCGGTTGGCTTCAAGAAACCATGCTGTCAACCGGTCAAAGCGCGGTACTAATCCTGGCAAAACGTGTCATACACGCATTTCTGTCATTGAACTTCTACCCAGCCAGTGATTTTTACGGATCGCCCATCCCAATATTGACCTTGATTTCCTCGGCATTATTCTGGATAGGCCTGGCTTTGATACTTTGGCGCGTGTTTTCCCCAAATTTCCTTCTTCTTAATGGATATTTTTGGGGATTTACCGTAGCGGTTGGTGTTTTTGCCCTTCCCCCCTCCGCCGATGCATACCGCATGTTAGCCGCACTTCCCCCGGCTTTAATTATCTCAGCCTATGCGTTAGATCAAATCCTTGAAATGATGGGCGTTGGTTGGCGCCATTCACCTCCCAAATATATTACCATTACCTCCGTCGTAATGATTAGTTTGATCATTTTCAATCTTTGGACATATTTCTTTGATTTTGCCGGTCAATGCAAATATGGCTCAGATACACAAACCCGCTTTGCGTCATACCTGGGACAATATGCCGCTGAAGTTGATAAAGAGCCTTCGTTGTTCCTGTTATCCGATGATGTGTTTTCTTACGGTACCCATCTCACCGTCGATTTTCTGAGTCAAAAACGAGAGATCATTAATGTCAATGAGTCGATAGATATGATTGACATGATATCAGGAGATATCATTGTCGCCAGCCCCAACCGTATTCAAGAATTACACGATTGGGTGCGCATAAATCCCGGTGGGGTATTATTTCACAAATACGATTGTGATAAGATAATTTTAGCTTCCTACCGAGTACCTTGATAAGTATTTATTTGATGGATGAAACCTAACGAATTCGAGCTGCTTTACAAATCAGAAGATCGCCACTGGTGGTATCTTGGTATGGCAGAAATCTCGAAGAGCCTGCTCAATCGCTGGTATTCCGCGGGCGCTAAACTGCAAATTTTAGATGCCGGCTGCGGCGCTGGCGCTGCTATGGCAACATTTCTGTCAGAATACGGCAGGGTGACAGGTTTTGACCTGTCCAGCAATGCCTTGAATTATTGTCATATAAGAGAGATCGATAATATCGTGTGTGCATCTGCTATAAATATACCTTTTCAACCTAAAACCTTCGACCTGGTTTCCAGCTTCGATGTACTCAGTGATATTGGAGTATCTGACGATGTGACCCCAATCAAAGAATTTTTTCGGGTGCTGGTAAATGGCGGTCGTCTGATCCTCCGTTTACCAGCTTATAGCTGGTTAATAAGCCACCACGACGACGCCGTTCAAACAGTCAGACGATATTCTGCCAAACAAATCGCGTTGCTCTTAACCCAATCCGGATTCATCGTTGAGCATTTATCTTATGCCAACACACTCCTGTTTCCTTTTGCTCTTCTATATCGGCTCATCGGTAAATTCAATCGATACGAACCAGGAAAACCGTCCGACCTTTCCATCGATTTTAAATGTATCAATCAATTTTTGAAAATGATCTTGAAACTCGAAGCCATCCCGGTAACAACAATCGGATTACCTTATGGGTTAAGTTTGTTTGTCGTAGGGAGAAAGCCTTAATCTATTGATCAATACCCTTCCGTCTCCTCGAATATCCGCTGTAAGCGCCATTCTCCCTGCGTATAATGATTATGCCACCATTGCCAGCATGGTACTGACCACCCGGAAAGCACTCACGCAAGTGACAGATGACTATGAGATTATCGTAGTAAATGATGGAAGCTCCGATTTCTCCGCCCAAATATTGGAGGAATTATCACAGTTAATCCCCGAATTACAAGTGATCCATCATCCCTACAATCAAGGATATGGTGCGGCTTTGCGCAGCGGTTTTTCTGCCGCAGCCAAAGAATGGGTATTTTATACCGATGGCGATGCGCAATATAATCCTCTCGAACTCATCCAGTTGGTGCAGGTATTAGAGGGCAATATTGACTTAGTAAACGGCTATAAAATTTCTCGCAGCGACCCGCTATATCGCATCATTATCGGGTGGCTTTATAATGTAAGTATCAAATTTTTATTCAGTTTAAAATTGAAGGATATCGATTGTGATTTCCGCCTGATCCGAAGAGAGCTTTTTGACCGGATCAAACTTGAAAGCAACAGCGGGGCGATTTGCCTCGAGATGGTCAAGAAATTTCAGACCGCCGGGATTACCTTTGCCGAAACGCCCATACACCATTATCATCGACCGGTTGGTTTTTCTCAGTTTTTTAACTGGCGCCACTTATGGCGGTCGGCAAATGAATTGATCCGGTTGTGGTGGAAACTGGTTATAAAACAAGTTTAGAGGGATCATATGATTCTCGTTTTCAACAAAGACAGGAAGACTGAATGATAAACGATGGGTTCAGGAGAAAAAAAGTCCTCGTTTCCGGTGGTTTAGGTTTTATTGGGTCGAATTTAGTCAGGAAATTAGTGGATAACGGATCGCTAGTCATCATCGCCGACTCGTTTTACTCTTACCATGGGGCAAATTATTTTAATATCAACGGGTATCGAGATAAAGTTGAGGTCCATATTCTGGATGTTCGCTCTCCCGAATTTTTGGAATTACTACATGGCGTTGATTTCTATTTCAACCTGGCAGCCCAAAGCAGCCATCTAAGCTCTTTACTTAAACCCATAGAAGATATCGATATCAACACCCGCGCTCAATTAGCCATGTTGGAATATTGTCGGTTGCACAATCCCAACATTCGCATCATTTTTACCAGCACCCGCCAGGTCTATGGTAAAACGACCGAACTCCCAGCTAAAGAAAATCACCCCATTAGACCCGTAGATATTAATGGCGTCGATAAGGCTGCCACAGAACATTATTTACGTCTTTACCACCAAATATATGGCTTAAATACCATCTCTCTACGCCTGACTAACACGTTTGGACCACGCATGAGGATAAACGGATTGTACCTCCCCTTTCTGGGAAATTGGATCAAGAGTTTGTTCGATTCAAATTCGATCGAGTTATGGGATGAAAATATAGTCCGTGATTTTACCTATATCGACGATGTCATCGATGCATTAATTGGCATTGGCTGCCATGAACAAGCTTTTGGCGAGGTGTTCAATTTGGGAGGCGAAATATCGACTTTGGGGAATGTCGCCAGAGTGTTAATTGAATTATGGGGTACAGGAGAAATCATCGTGACCAACTACCCCGAAGATAGAATAAAGATCGAAATCGGCAACATATATACAAATTATCAAAAAATCCAGGCATTGACCGGATGGCAGCCAAAAATATCTTTAGAAAATGGACTGGCGGCGACTTTAGATTATTATCGCGAAAATATCCGGGAGTATTGTTAACATTGAAAAACGTCCCAGAAATAAAACTTAAATTAAAACCGGCATACGAGGAACACCGCCACGAATTGAACGCCGCCATACAAAGTGTATTAGATGGAGGACAATATATCCTGGGCGAGGAAGTAAACGCGTTTGAAACAGAATTTTCCCGGTTTATCGGAGTCAGCCAGGGTATAGGGGTGGCCTCCGGCACCGACGCCTTGGTGCTATCCTTGAAAGCCTGTGGAATAAAACACGGCGATGAAGTGATCACCGTGCCATTTACCTCAGTGGCTACCGCCATTGTCATCCAATCCTGCGGGGCAAAACCGTTTTTCATTGACATCGATGATAGTTGCACAATTGATATCAATAAGCTGGAAACGTTTCTAAAAAGAAATATATCCAAAAAAACCAAAGCGATTCTGCCGGTGCATTTATACGGTTATGCGGTAGATATGGAGGCGATCACCTCCCTGGCAAAACAATATGGTTTATGGGTCATCGAAGATGCCTGTCAGGCGCATGGCGCCCTGTTCAATAAGCGGCGGGTGGGCAGTTGGGGAGATATTGCCGCTTTCAGTTTTTACCCAACCAAAAACCTGGGCGCCTTTGGCGATGCGGGTATGGTGGTTACCAATGATGCCCAACTATCCGAAAAAATCAGGGCATTGAGACAATACGGTTGGAAAACAAAAAATATCAGCGAATCCATGGGGATCAACAGCCGCATGGATGATATTCAAGCTGCCGTGTTGCGGGTAAAGCTCAAATATCTGGATCAAGATAACCAACGGCGGATAAAATTGGCGGAAGTTTATCATCAAGGCCTGGAAGACTCGCCGGTTATCAGACCGAGTATATTCGCCGACCTGCGCCATATCTACCACCAATATGCCATCCGTTCTTCTGATAGGGATGGCTTGAAGGAATTTCTGGCAAAGCATGGCATTGTGACGCAAATCCTCTACCCGCTTCCTATCCACCTGCAGCCCGCTTATCGAGGCAAATTCGATTCATTTGGCGGTCTGGAGACGAGCGAAAAAACTGCCCGCGAAATCCTCAGCCTGCCCATCTATCCACAGATGGGAAAGGAAGAAGCACAGATAGTCATCGAAACGATAAATCATTGGTTTCCAAAAGAATAACGGTATTGATCTTGCACTAGTACGCCCCTGTGGTGGCGAAAACTTCTCCCCCCTTACCTGAGTTTTTCCAAAAAAATGATTTTGTCATGTTACACGAAGAGTGTTTCGTGAAGCAAAGCGAAATATCTCACTCTAGATATGGAAAAACCCAGCGCTCCACTCAGGGCGACAGGCATTTTTTTTTAGACCCCCCCAGATAACAAATGAGATAATTACCCCCTCAATATCATCTTCATTTGGAGTATAATCACTACCTTCAATAAAATCTTTTGTTATCAATGGGGGTTGTTTTATAGCAGGTTGTCACCCTAAGTTTTACGCCGAGTAAATCGAAGGGAAAGCGGAAACCGGTAAACATCTATCCTTAAGGTGTTTTATCTGCTTGCGCGGTAATAAAGACAATTGGCAAAAAACAACCCGTATGTAATGGAAATATATGATCAAAGAACGAACTGACTTACGTAACATCGCCATCATTGCCCATGTCGACCATGGTAAAACCACATTAGTAGATGGGCTGCTCAAACAAGCCCGCGTTTTCCGTGAAAACCAGCTTGTCGCTGAACGGGTAATGGACTCAAACGCCCTGGAGCGCGAACGCGGTATAACCATCCTTTCCAAAAATACCGCCATCCAGATCTTCGATCCCCAAAGTCAGCAGATGGTCAAGATCAACATCGTGGACACGCCCGGTCACGCCGATTTTGGCGGCGAGGTGGAGCGGGTGATGAACATGGTGGATGGCGTCTTATTGTTGGTAGATGCCGCCGAAGGACCCATGCCCCAAACTCGCTTCGTGCTCAAGAAAGCTCTGGAACGCGGCCATCGGGCGATCGTGGTTATCAACAAAGTCGACCGTAAAGATGCCGACCCCATGGATGCATTAAATAAAACCTTCGACCTGTTCATCGAATTAGGCGCCAGCGATGAGCAGGCAAATTTCCCTGTGGTGTATGCCAACGCCATCACCGGCCAAGCGGGCATGATCCCTGAATTAGGACCAGATCTACAACCGCTTTTCGCGACTATCCTCGAACATATTCCCGCCCCAAAAGTGGATGCAGATGCTCCATTACAAATGCTCATCACCACCCTGGGTTATGATGAATACCGCGGCGTCACTGCTGTAGGACGCATCTTCGCCGGTAAACTGCAAGTCAATACACCCGTTGCACGCCTTACCCTGGAAGGAGAAATCCTTCCTGAGCGGGTGCGCTACCTGTATGTGCACCAGGGATTGGAACGCATCGAGATACAACAAGCCGAAGCCGGTGAAATTGTATCGATTGCCGGGTTGGAAGGTATCGCAATTGGCGAGACATTATCAGACCCGGAATACCCCACAGCGTTAGAACCTATCAAAGTGGAAGAACCGATTGTACGTATGGCGTTTGGTGTAAACACATCGCCCATGGCAGGCAGAGAGGGACGCTGGGGCACCTCCCGGAAATTACGCCAGCGCTTATATGATGAACTTCGTCAGAATGTGGCTTTGCGGGTTGCCGAAACCGATAGCGCCGATACCTTCATCGTATCCGGACGCGGCGAGCTGCACCTGGCAATTCTGATCGAGACGATGCGACGTGAAGGTTATGAATTCCAGGTCTCCCGCCCGGAGGTGATTTATAAACAAGGCGAAAATGGTGAAATCCTGGAACCCTTTGAGGAAGTCTATATCGACACCAGCCCGGACACGGTGGGAGTGGTGGTGGAAATGCTTGGCATCCGTCACGGGCAGATGATCGACATGCAGGATACCGGCGATGGGAACGTTCATATGTCATACCTGCTGCCAACGCGTGGTATGCTGGGTTTCCGCTATCAATTCCTGACCGCCACCCGCGGTATGGGTGTCATTCAAACCCTATTTCACGGGTATCTACCCATGACCGGCGCTATGAGCACCCGTGCTAACGGGTCGATAGTCGCCTGGGAACCGGGCGCAACCAGCAATTATGGTCTTAAAAATGCTGAAGAACGCGGCGGATTATTCTACGGTCCGGGGGTAGAGGTTTACGAAGGAATGGTTGTGGGTGAATACTCCCGCCCCGGCGATCTGGCGGTGAATGTATGCAAGAAGAAACACTTAACCAACATGCGCTCTTCGAATAAGGATATCGAAGTGCGCCTCAACCCGCCCCGTCAAATGAGCCTGGATGAGGCTATCGAGTATTTGAGCGATGATGAGCTGCTGGAAGTTACCCCCGTCAGTTATCGCATCCGAAAACGGATCCTGAATACCGAAGAACGCGGGAAGATGACCAAGCGAGCCATGGAAACGGCACAACAAGTGGCTGTCGGGGTATAATTCAACGTTATAAAAAATTGGAAAAATTAACACATCCGTGATATATCCCCGGATGTGTTTTTCGTTTATGGGTAAGTTTTCGCCAAATATTCGACAACCGCCATTTGGTCTTCACTGGATAATTCGGCGCCTTTCTTGACCATGCGCGCCACCGTAACCTTCCAGGCATCCGCATCCATGTTTTGGCTCTCGATCCGATCCATGTCATGACAGGAAATGCATTGTGTCTCCACCAGGCTTTTCCCATCCAGAGGCAAAGGTGAAATCTCAGCAGTGGTAATCGGCTCTGTTACAACCGGGGTAGGGCTGCATTGGGTTGCGCCGATAAGCCATAAACACATCAAAACCGCCAATAAAAATAATTTGCTATTCATTGGTTCTCTCCCGAAACCAAAATACCAAAATAAATATACATATCTAATTTTACCCAATATGTAGGATATAGTATAGTGCAGGAAAATTGATTTTTGAAAGGTGATAATCTGCTTTAGAAATAAACAAAAAAAGGCAACAGGATTGCCTTTGCATGGTTCCTGTTGCCTTATCGGTAATTGCTAATCTAGATTGCCGGCGGTATCTCTTGATCTAATATTTGACTGTCATCCTTCTCTGCCATTTTCGGTTCATCGAAATCAGGAGCAGGTAAAGTTTCTTTGCCAAGATCCAATCCGTTGAGTTCTCGATAGGTCAAAGTCCACACAGAAGACGTGTAGGTTTCAAACACACCATCCAGGAAAAGCTTGGGGAATGAAAAGATGATCATGAAAATAGTCCCGCCCACAATGGCTGCTATTATCCATCCGGAAGTCGCGCTGATTGCATTGCCCACAAAATAAAGAGCCACACCTATACCACCTCCCGCCAGTAAAGCAATGCCTATGAGCAAGATCACTATAGGTATGGTAACCAGGAAATACCCGAAACGGACACCAATGAGGATCAACCACATCAAGAATACGTCTTTAAAATTGCGCGTTACTTTTTTCCAACCGTTACGAATGGAAGCCATCACGCCCTGCCCCTCAAGGACGCATTCCCGATAAATGATTTCCATAAATAACGACAAGATGATGCCAATTATGGCGGCAACAAAAATGATCAGGAAAAACAACCCTATCGATGCAATCATGCCCGGACCTGTGGGTTCATTGTTCGCCGCCATGCTTACAATCACAGGCATGATTGCACATCCCAAAAATCCCATCGTCAGGAGCGTGAGAGGCAGAAAAATCACCAGATTGATCAAGAATAACTGCCAGGCTTGACGTGACCAGCCCAGCCTGAAACCTCGCTGCCAATTTACTTTTTCGCCGCTGGTTTCATAGGTATCCACCATTTTGATCAATGCCGTTTGGCTGACATAGCGACCAATCGCAAAAATAATGGATATCAATATAATAAAAATCAATACGGCTATTCCAATACCGATCAAGGTACTGTAATTTTGACTAAATAACGTTCGATTGAATGTCTCTAAGATTTTATCGATGGTCTGCTGAATATTCGAAGGAAGCGTAAAGTTAAAGTTCTCCGAATCAACCTCCCTGCGGGTAGTCCTGCTTCCATTTCCGTTGAAGCCGGAGTTTGTGGTCAACGCCAGTATAATTCCAAAAACCCACAGAGTTTTATAACTCCAAAGGATTTCCCAACCACGTTTTAATATTTTTGCGTAATTCATTTTTTCTCCTTATAATGCCATGCGGTGATTATTGGTAGATTGCTGCTGTCCCCACCAAATAATCATCCATGCTATATACGTAATACTGATGATTAAAGTCGCTATGATCCCGGTAAGCCAATCCCAGGCAGGAAAATAATATATTCGGAATAAATTAACCACAATTTGTATCGGATCACTAAGATTGATCTCGATAGGCAACCCGGGTATGCTACCCAACAGCATATCGCTTCCACCGGGGATGATTAACATAGCATTACCCAACCAAAAAACGGTTTGGATAAATATTATGGTAAACAGAAGCGCCACAGGTACTGCCTGCCACCCCAATCTCAACACCCCTTGATATGTCCAGGGTTTAGCGGGTCTTGGCATCAATTGCGATTGGATAATGGCGGCAAATTGATCTTTTGAGTGTACGGCAGGCACGGGTGGCGCGTCCTTCAACAAGACGATTAGCTTTCGGCGCTGTTCGATCTCCTTTTGACAAAACTCGCAATCTGCAACATGATCTTCAATGGCACGCATTCTAACAGGCGAAAGCTCATGATCCAGATAGGCATCTAACAAAGAGCCAATATGATCGCTCATGTTTCCTCCAGGTAACCGGATAGCATTTCTGCCAATCGATTACGGGCATAGTTCAGGCGTGACATCACAGTGCCCATGGAAATATCCAAAGTCTCCGCAATTTCTCGATAAGATAGCCCTTCATATTCTCTAAGAACGATCACCGCCCGGCTGGCATCGGGTAACGCCAGCACAACTTTGCGGATCTGCTGCCTGCGTTCTTCATTTTCTACATGCGTATCGCCATTCTCTTGATTGGAGATCAATTGAATGTCATCAAGATTTTCATCGGGTTTCTCTTTTCGGATGATATCCGTCGCTGTATTTATGGCGATACGATAGAGCCAATTGCGAAAACTGGTTTGCAATCGAAAGTCGCTAAGGTGCTGCCACGCTTTGATAAAAGCGATTTGAGCTGCCTCTTCTGCCAGATAACGGTCGCCGCACATACGATAAACCACGTTAATCACTCGATCATGAAAATATCGCACCAGATCGCCAAAAGCTTCCTGGTCGCCTTGCTGCGCCTTAACGATCAAGTCAGTGCTAACATCTGTATTCGATGAGCCCACCACCGCCTCCGATTAATATGGCGCATATCATTCTCTTTCGTATTATTAACGGAATCAAACAGTATTTTATTCGGTTTTTCGTGTAGATTTGATGGTAAAAACTACCAGCCGGTAAACCACTAATAAATCCTCCAGGTATTGTAACGCCATCGGTTCAGATAGTGGCGAAAATTCCAGAAGATATTTTTCCAAATATATTATAGATAATATTCATCATTTCTTTATATCTTCTCTCTCATATAATTTTCATGCCAACTGGCACATAAGTTGCATACAATAACCTTACGATAATAATAACGCCCTTTTGTCCAAGCCGCTTGACGCTTTGACATGACTGTGCTAGTATTATTGCAAAATTTTCAATGTATTGGAATTTTGATCCGGCAAAGCGGGGTGGTATCCGCGGTGAGGATCAATGTGGGTAATCTATCAAGGAGTGTAACATGCACATAAAACGCGTTCTGATGATCATGTTATTAGCAGCAGTAATTATTGGATCATCCGGGTGTGTGAAATCCGCCTCCAAATCGACAGCGACCCCTACCACCGAAGAAGAGGAAAGCTTCCCTGTTCCAGGAACGCCGGATGATATTATGAGCCAGTTGGAGAGTTTTGCCACACAGACGGCAATCGCCATCGAGGGTCCGATCCTGGAAATCGAGGAAACGCCTGAAGCGCCTTCCGAAGGAACGACCGAAGAATCAGCCATGCTGGAAATCACCCCTACGGTTGCCCAAACAGAGGAAAGTGTCGTCGCTGCGCCCACAGAAGCCCTTTCAGCAATCCCAACCACAGCCAAGGAAGTCCCCAATTCATACACCGTTCGTAGAGGCGAATTCCCCTATTGTCTCGCCCGGCGCTTTGATGTCAACCCGGTTTCTCTGCTCAACGTGAATGGCTTGACCGAAGGTTCGGTCCTGCATGAAGGGATGACATTAAGGATCCCTAAAAACACCGATTTCCCTGGAAAGCGCGCCTTAAAGAACCATCCAACCACTTACACCGTTTCGTCAGGAGATACAATCTATACCATTGCGTGCGAATTTGGAGATGTGGACCCAATCTCAATCGCAGAGGTCAACGGATTAACATCGCCCTATAAACTGACCCCCGGTCAGAAAATTACCATCCCCTGATATCATATCCAACCCGGAATCACACAGGGAGTAGCCGCAGAAATAAAGCTGCTACTCCCGTATTTTTTTATTGGAGAACAATTCATGGTTTTTAAAACTCTGGCTTCGGAACCTCTTTATAGCGGTAAGGCATTTCAATTGTACGTGGATTCGGTGCAGGCGCCAAATGGGATGCTCATGCAGCTTGAGATCATCAAACATCCCAATGCCGTGACGATCTTACCCGTCGATAACCAAAACATCTGGTTTGTCCGCCAGTACCGTCATGCGGCTGGCCTGGAAATGCTCGAATTGCCCGCCGGTACCCTGGAAGAAGGTGAGAAACCTCTACTCTGCGCTCACCGCGAGATCCGGGAGGAGATAGGCATGTCTGCCCAGGAGATGAATGAAATTGGCGGATTCTACCTGGCGCCCGGGTATTCTTCGGAATATTTGTACGCATTCCTCGCCCGCGGATTGAAACCCAATCCTCTTCCGGGGGATGTTGATGAATTTATCCAGGTGGAAACCATGCCTATCGAGCAAGCCTACCAACTGGCAGAAAGCGGTCAAATCAACGATGGCAAAACCCTGGCGACTTTAATGCTCGCCAGACCACTAATCTATAATAAATGATGAATCCTATGCCGGTTCCGACGGCGCAGGGTGGTCTATGTGGGGAGTAAACGGTTTTTTGCGTTTGCCATGTCGTCTTCCGGTTTCCGGATTGAGCATGGCGTTCAGCCAGGTTATGGCTTGGGTATCATAATCCCGTCTACCGCACAGATCACAAACCCAGGCCGGAAAATTGGGTACTGTGATCAACTCCTGGTTCAACCAGGTAAAGTATGTGATATACCGCAACCGCATCAATCCGGTCTGGCATTCTGGGCAAGGCATAAAATATTCTGTCTGGTCTAGCATTGGGTCATCTGTCATGAGAATACCTTTCTTTCTACCCAACAGCTTCCTGAACAATTATTACACCAGAACTGGCGCCGATACGCGATGCTCCGGCGTAAATCATGGATTTTGCATCCGAATACGTTCGAATTCCCCCCGCTGCCTTGATTTTTAATTTTCGCCCTACTAGTCGATACATAAGTTGTACATCATCAACGGTCGCACCGCCGATGCTGAAGCCGGTCGAGGTTTTTACGAAATCCGCCTCCGCTTCCTTACAGAGCAAGCAAGCCACGATTTTCTCAAATTGATCCAATAAAGCCATCTCAAGTATTACTTTAACGAGCGCACCCTGAGTGTGGGCAATTTCAACCACAGAGCGGACATCATTATATACTAAACCATACGCCTCACCTTTCAAGGCGCCGATATTGATCACCATATCGATCTCTTGAGCGCCTGCCTGAATGGAAGAAAGCGCTTGAAAGGTCTTCACGGTCGGTAACTCTGCGCCTAAAGGGAAACCTAACACCACGCATACTTTTACTTCTGAATCTCGAAGGATACCGGCTGCCAGGGGCGCGAAAACCGGGTTCACACACACTGATGCAAATCGATATTCCAGACCCTCCCGGCAAAGCGCAGTTACCTGCCCGGCTGTGGCATCGGGTTTGAGTAATGTGTGATCGATCCAACCGGCGATCTGTTTTCCTGTCGGAAAATCTAAAGCCGGAGGAGGTTCAGGCAATTTTTCCTGATATGTTTTAGCTAATTCGACAATACGTTTGATATCTGGCATATTCATCCTCAGTTTTGAGATGCAGCCACAACCGCCTCATTGTGATTGATCAACCCCCAATTTTCTGGCGGCCAATATATAACCACGGCTTTACCAATAACATTCTCCAATGGTACAGCTCCCCAAGCGTGCGAATCCGATGAATTATTTCTGTTATCACCTAACACAAATAATCCGTTTTCATCGACGATCACATCCACGTCATACCCCGGGGCAGCCTTGATATATTGTTCTTCCAAAACCAGGCCATTAACCATGACCTTCTCATCTTTTATGACCACATGATCGCCCGGTAGCCCAATTACCCGTTTGATAAATTCCTCGGTAGGGTTGTTTGGGGGATGGAATACAATCACATCGCCTATTTTTGCCGAACCGAAACGGTAAGCCAATTTATATACAATTACGAATTCACCGGTGTGTAAAGTGGGTTCCATGCTGTGCCCATCCACACGTATTCGCGCGGAAATCGCGTTGATCCCTGCAAATAACACCAATGCAATAACCAGCGTTTCTACAATATCCAGTATATTCCTCAGCCAATGAGAGCCTTGCTGGACTGATTCACCGGATTCCGGGATTATCTCCGATTGAAAATTCTCCAAAAAAACCTCCGATACAACGTTAAATGATTATAAGCCCTGTCAGGGGATGGGGCAAGGAATAGTGACAACAAACAATCTTCTCTGTAAGGTGAGCAGCGGGTTCACCGCCTCGCTTTCATTACAATCCTTATCGGTGTCCCCATATATCCGTATTCTCTCCGGATACAATTTTCCAAATATCTTAGATAAGAAAAGTGTCCCAGCTTTGGGTCATTGACATACAATAAAAACGTAGGTGGGTCGCTGCGAACTTGCGTGCCGTAATAGATTTTCAACTGCCTCCCCGCATGTGAGGGAGCCGGGTGCTGGTGCTGAGCATTCTGCATGATCTTATTGATTTGAGATGTTGAAAGCCGTACCAAACGTTCCTCTTGAACTCGCAACGCCATAGGCAATACCTGATCCACTCTCTTCCCGGTTTTTGCTGAGATGAACAACACTGGCGTGTAATCCATAAAATTCAATGTTTCCCGGATATGCGCTGTATATTGATCTACCGTATAAGTATCCTTTTCGATGGCATCCCATTTGTTCACCACCACTACGGCGCTTTTCCACGAATCGAGAATAAACCCGGCGATATGCGCATCTTGTGCGGTTAACCCACTGGTGGCATCGGTGACCAATATGCCCACGTCTGCACGTTCAATCGCCCGCAGTGAGCGCAGCACGGAGTATTTTTCCACGCCCTGTTCGATCTTCCCCCGGCGGCGAATGCCTGCCGTATCGATGAGGGTTACCGGGATGTCCTGATATATAATTTTTGTATCTACCGCGTCACGCGTGGTGCCGGGAATCGGGCTGACAATGGCGCGTTCCTCTCCCACCAGCTTATTTAACAAGCTGGATTTACCCACATTCGGTTTTCCAACAATTGCGATCTTTACCGAATCATCCTCTTCCTCTTCCCCCCTGGTTGCCAGGTAACTCACCAGAACATCCAATAGATCTCCCGTACCTGTGCCGTGCTGAGCGGATATCGGATAGGGTTCTCCCAAACCCAATTCATAGAATTGGACCGCATGCGCCCGTCTGGCTTCGTTATCTGCTTTATTGACCACTAATATAACCGGCGGCCAGGCCTGTCCATCTCGTATTTCCTGGTTGCGCCTCAATATGTCCGCCACCTCCCGGTCAGCCGGAGTCACCCCGCTTTCAGCATCGGTGATGAATAAAACCACATCGGCTTCCCGGATGGCAATTTCCGCTTGAAAGCGGATTTCTTGGATGAACTCGGATGAGCCAACCGATAGTGGTTTCTTCCCCGAACCTGAAGCGATTTGGCTTGGGTCAATGCCCCCTGTATCCACAATATTAAACACATGCCCAGACCATTCTGCTTCTGCCATTAAACGATCTCGGGTAGTGCCCGGGATATCATCGATCACAGCCAGTCTTTCTCCCGCCAGGCGGTTAAAAAGGGTACTTTTACCCACATTAGGTCGTCCGACCAATGCAACAACAGGTTTTGTCATATTTATGGCTCGAAAAACGGTGTTTTGGTGGGAGTGGGTAAAATTGGCGTGGGTGAAACAGTGGGGTATTTCACGGCAGTGGGTGTGGTTAGAACAGCTTTTGTAATAGTCACTTCCACATTTTCCGGTAAGATCGACGCCACCCGAAGCTGATTAGGCAGTAAATCGACCCTGGGGATAACCTGATACGTCCCGGGTTTCATGCCGGTTAAATCCACAGATACTCGAATGCCGCTTGAGGTAAGACTGTTGATCAAAGGTAAAGGCCCGCTGATCAAGACATCCACGGTGTCCGGAGCAATATTTGCCGAGTATTCCGGAGATAAACCAATGACTTGCACTGGTAAAGAAATCGGAATACTACCCTCCAGAGCCGCAATACTAAGACGGATGAGGACACTCTCTTCCCCTGCCAGGGTTACATCTTGCGGTAAATCCAATGTTGCCCTGATATCCACATCATCACTTAACCCGGTTAAATCGACCGGTTTCGTTTCTACATAACCGGGCAATTGATTTACCAATTGAGGGTCAGACGAAAACACGGTTACATTGGGCGGTGAGACTGAAATATTTGTAACCCAATACCCGCTGGTAACTTGTCCCTCAGTGGAAACTTTTACAACCACATTGCGGTACCCGCCCAACAAAGAGATTTGCTGGGACGCCAAAACAGTTGCCGGCGAAACGTCGATTTCCGAAATAAATTCACCATTTTCCCCCAAACAATCTACATCAACATTTTTGCGAACAGTTTCATTGACGCCATCGATATCAAGAGACGCAACAACATTTACCACTTTACTGACCTCGGATGCAGGACCAGATACTTTCACTTCATCTGGTGAAACCGTCACAGACCCTTTACGATACCCCAGGGCAGGCTCGCCATTGATCGACATCTCCACCGGAAATGTTTTAGTGATCAATCGTTCCAGGGTCAGGTTTACTTCCTCCGGTTCCACTTTGATCACTTGATTGGGATTTGCAGCGACTTGAACTTTTACCGGCAGCGTGTGACTCCCGGCTTCTAATCCCGCCAGATCGATCCATGCTTTGATCAAATCGGGATTGGTATTTAATCGCGACCATATCGATTTCGGCGCTCTGAGTGTGACGCGCGCCTGCGTAGAAAACTCGTCCACCACCATGAGCTGCGAATCCAATCCTACAACCGAAATTGTGATCAGCCGCGGATATGCTTGAACTTCATTTGGGTCAGAAGAAATGATTGCAGAAATCCAAACAACAAACGCGAACATGAATGCCAGAATAAAGGTGCTTGTATTTTTTCCAAACCAACGAAGTATTCTAACAAACATCCTATTTGTCCCGTTTTACATTGTCATTTCCAGAAAAAAGGCGTCGATACCATGCGAAAAATCCTCGTCGCTCGTCCAAAGGACTGAAAATCACGCGTAAAACATTCTCAAGCCGCTCTAAATCCAAACGCCGTATCATTCTACCCCCATGCACCACGGTGATATTCCCGGTTTCTTCTGAAACCACCACCGCTACAGCATCTGATACTTCCGAAATTCCCAACGAAGCGCGATGCCGTAGTCCCATATGCCTGTCAGGTGAAGGGGTTAATACACCACTGGCGGAAAGCGGCATAACGCATGCTGCAGCAATAATTTGTGACCCGGAAATGATCACAGCGCCATCGTGTAACGGTGTATTTGGATAGAACACCTGCAAAAGCAGTTCCGGCGTAACCAGGGCATTTAATTTCACACCTGTGCGCACATATTCAGCAAGATTATCCATGCGTTGGATAACAATCAATGCCCCATGCCTGTGCTCAGAGAGTTGTCCAACGGCGCTGACAATCGCCGGTATGGCTTTAGGTATCGTCGAAGATGCTAAACTTGGCGGTATGATCGTTCCCGCTCGCCCCAAACGTTCCAATGTCCTTCGGATTTCTGGCGCAAAGATTACCGGTACAGCCAATAGAAGCGCCGGTAATGTATTACTTACAACCCATGAAAAAGCCGGCAATACATCCAGGCTGGTTAGCAAACTAAACAAGACCACAATCAGCAAAGCGCCGCGCAACAACACCATGGCTTGGGTATCCCGGATCAACTTTAACAATACAAAAAACACCAGGGTGACCAGGAACAGGTCCACCAGATTTAGCCAGTTCAATCGTTCAAATATAAAAATGATGTCGTTGACCAGATTATTTATCACAATTACCCTGTCATCAAACCGGTCTTAATACTCGATCTTTCCGCAATATCTTATAAAATAGAATACAACCCGGCGGCATCGATTCTTTGGCAGCTTCCTGCCAGGCCCGCGTACTTAGACTGTTGATATTGCCTTCCTTATACCCTAATGATGCCCACACCTGAGTTTGAATTGCCAGATGCGGTGGAATGAATAATAGCGCGATTTCACATTGCAGGTTACGTGAAGCCTCTTCCATCTCCTCCAATAAAGCCTTCATAACATCTGAAAATGTGATTTCAGCCTCCCAATAAATATCATCCACCCGGGCAATCAGATTTTCTACCTGCCATCCAATAATCCCTACCAGTTTTTCTTGCCGCTTAAGCAACAAAAACGCTTTTTCACCCAGCCAGGCAATAATATCTTCAGATTTTATGGTGCGTTGATTATCGGCTACCCGATTTATAAATTCTGCTATTTCCATGGCTTGTTTAGGGCGCGCACGCTGCACTGACATCTGCCCCGCCAGGGTTTTCACCTGTTCCGTCAACCCAGCCTCTGTTTGCGGGACGACCTTTAGCCAGGCGGCAAACACTTGCTGCCAGGTATCATCGAAAGATTTATCGTTGCGAATGATAATATCAGCCGCATCGATCTTCCCCTGTTGAGGCGATTGCGCGGCAATCCGCTGCCGGGCTGTTATATCACTCATTCCACGCTTTTGTACCAGGCGCGCTACTTGAGTCTCTTCGGGGGCATATACTACCCAGGTTGAGTCACATTTATCTTTTAATCCTGATTCGATCAATTTTATCGCTTCTAATACAATGACCATTTCCCTGGAATGCCTTATCAGCATATCTACCGCTTGTAATACCAGGGGATGGACTATCGTCTCAAGGCGAGCCATGGCATCTGCATCAGAAAACACCACCAAGCTTAATTTACTCCGGTCGATTTGCCCATCCGGTGAAAGAACCCATTTTCCAAAATGATCCACCACTGCTTCGTACCCCGGGGCGCCGCGTGCAATGGCGCGATGTCCCAGTGCATCCGCATCAATGCCATATGCCCCCAAGTGTTCAACCATTTTGCGAACCACACTTTTTCCAGTGGCGATATTGCCTGTCAATCCTATTACATATTTCCCTTGCCATGCGCTCATGTGATTTCCCTTAATTAAAGACATTCTTCACCCCCCATTTTAGCCGGGGGAACGAAGAATGTCAAAGGATGAAAGCATACGATTTCTTTAGTTACAAGAATTGTTCCGCAAAATGGCAAGCCACTAAATGCCCGGAGCGCAATTCACGTAATTCTGGCTCATCTTTGGAACATACACCCTTGGCAATCGGGCAGCGGGGGTGAAACCGGCAGCCCGGAGGCGGATTTATGGGGTTTGGAATCTCTCCAGCCGGCATGATCTGGGTTCGCCGCTTGTGAGGATCGGGCACCGGAACCGCTGCCATTAAAGCTTGCGTATATGGATGCAGAGGATAACCATATACTTCTCTCAAATCGCCCATCTCTGCCATTCTGCCTAAATATAAAATGCCAATGCGATCGCAAATGTATTTGGCGGTTGCCAGGTCATGGGTAATGAATAGGTAAGTCAAATTCAATTCATTTTTCAATTGAACCATTAAATCCAATAACAAGGCTCTTACACTTACATCTGCCATCGCAATGGGTTCATCTGCCAGTATTAAATCGGGATTCGTGATCAATGCTCTGGCAATCACCACTCGCTGCCGCTGTCCTCCGGAAATTTGATGGGGGAATTTGGTAAAAAAGAAGTGAGGCGGCGTTAACCCAACTTTTTCCATGATGCTCAAGGTGATATCACGGTGTTCAGCCGCGCTTTCCGGATAATGGATTTTTAACCCATGAGAGATGGAATCTCCCAAACACATGCGCGGGTTTAATGACGCCATGGGGTCTTGAAATATCACCTGCATGCGACGACGTAATTTCCTTAAATCTTCATCACACAATGAAGATAGATCGATGCCATCGAAAGATACTTTTCCCGCGGTAGGCTTTTCCAACCCGATTGCCAGCCTGCCAATCGTAGTTTTTCCACTCCCGCTTTCGCCGGCTAACCCAAAGGCTTCGCCTCGTTTTATCGTAAATGAGACATCATCCACTGCTCGTACGTGATCAATATGTCCGGCTAATATCTGATCTAAAAAATTTTGTTGTACCGGAAACCATTTCTTTAAGTGCGTGATTTCCACTAAACTAAAATTTTCTTCGTTATTAATAATAATAGGTAGTTCCCTCATGCGTTCACCTTTATGGTAGAGCGGTCTTTTTGTGGATGGTCCTGATATAACCAACAATGAACCCACCGTCCCGGAGATACTTCATCCATTCCCGGACCGATTCGTGAACAAATGGGCATGGCTTCAGGGCAGCGTGGGTGAAACCGGCAACCCGAGGGCGGGTGTGTTAAGTTAGGCGGTTCACCGCTCATTTTGAATAATTCTTCCCGATCATCCAAACGAATACTTGGCACCGATCGCAATAAGCCTCTCGTGTATGGGTGCAATGGATTATCGAATATCTCCTTGATATCACCAAGTTCAACAATTTTGCCGGCATACATTACCGCTATCCGGTCGGCAATTTCCGCCACCAGGGCAATGTTGTGGGTGATCATTAATAGCGCAACCCCAAATTCCTCTCGAATTTCGCGTAATTGATCGACCAGCATCGCCTCAACGATCACATCCAATGAGGTGGTCGCCTCATCAGCAATGATCAAATCGGCGTTCAATACCAATCCCAATCCAATCATCACCCGTTGGCGCATTCCGCCCGAAAGCTGGTGTGGATAATCACGCAAACGACGTTCCTGAATGCCTAATCTTTCGATCAGCGCTTTCACCCTGCTTATTACATCTTCTTTATCTGGTTTCTCTTCATGAACCTGGATAGCCTCAATCACGTGCTCATCCACTCTTTGTACCGGATTGAGTGAAGTCATGGGATCTTGAAAGATCATGCTGATTTGTCTCCCCCTGAAATCCCGCAGACGCTTTTGATCGAACTGCATTACATCTTTCCCATTAAAAAGTATTGACCCACCGGAAATTTCTCCAGGCGGCATGATCATGCGCATCAGAGCTTTCCCTAAAGTACTTTTCCCACATCCGCTTTCGCCCACCAATCCTAATATTTCACTCCGATTTATATCAAATGAAATATCGTTCACCGCGCTTACAGGTCCCAGGCGGGTATGGTAAGTAACGCTTAAGTTACGCACTTGAACGAGAGTTTTTTCATCAGAATTCATATTACAACTCCGCCAGCCGAGGGTTCAAAATTTCAGATAAACTCTCGCCCAACATACTAAAAGCCAATGTGACCATGCTGACCATTAAACCAGGCATAGTGATAAGCCACCAGGCGCGGCGCAGGTAATCTTGCCCACGCGCCAAATCGATGCCCCAGTCGGGGGTATCGGGGGGTAAACCCAGACCCAAAAAGCTAAGCCCGGCTTCCGTTAAGATAGCATCTGCCACATTAACTGAGAAGATGATCACAATCGAAGGGATCACATTGGGAAATATATATTTCCATAAAATCGTGATTGGTTTGGCGCCTAAACTGCGTGCGGCTTCAACATATAACTCTTGCTTTACTGAGAGAGTTTGCCCTCGCACAATACGAAAATAAGTTGGCACATAAAGCACAGCAATCGCTACAATTACATTTCCAATGCCCGCGCCAAGCACAGCGGCGATAGAGATCGCCAGGATCAAGCCAGGAAAAGAATACAGGCTGTCCATCAATAGGGTCATTACACGGTCAAACGGTCCACTGATAAATCCACTGATCAATCCCAAGGGAACGCCTACCAATACCGCCACAACTGCAGAGCAAAGCCCAACAATCAAAGCAATACGCGTGCCCCAAATGATGCGGCTAAAAATATCCTGCCCGATTTGATTGGTTCCCAAAATAAAACCTGTTCCGGATTCTTCCCGCAACGATGTTCTAATTTCGAGGGTCGGGTAATTTTCAATGACACCCTCCAATACCGAGGGGGCAGCAATAAAACCATCTACATTGCCATCAGCTAGAGCTTGTAAACCCTCTTCGATTGTGTCAAACCGCCGTGGTCGGGGGTTATAAGTGCCCGGCTGCCCTTCCGCTTCCGCTTCTTTATTCAAAGCGTCCACTGCTTCACGTAAAGCCTGGCTGGAAGCGCTGGCAACCACAATGCCAACATTATTTTTCGATGATGCGATTTCCTTAAACGCTTCTATTATTGAACTTTTTTGTACAACCAGAACAAAAGCTGAAGGCGCTTCGCCGGGGGCAAGCAGCGACGGTCCGACTTCAGCCCGCGGGTCGTATGGTGCAAACCATTGGGGAAAAATCCCCACGATAATGATAAATAGTAATAACAAAGCGCTTAGAACAACAAACCACCAATCTCCGCCATACCATTTGCGCGCCATAAACATTTTTCGGACGAATCCTACCCGGTCCAAATCCAGTTGCCATTGAGGTACAACGCTATTGGGGTCGATTTCTTGTGTTTGATGATCTTTATTTGTCATAATTCAGGCCTTAATAGCGAATCCGGGGATCCACGAAAGCATAAAGAAAATCCATGGCCAGGCTGATGATAGCCACAAAGAAGGCAAAAACACCAATCGTAGCCTGAACAGCTGTATAGTCGCGTAATTCGATGCGGTCTACCAGGTAACGTCCCATTCCTGGCCAGGAAAACGTCGTTTCGGTAAGTACGGCGCCGGCCAATAGAATGGCGAATTGCAAACCGATCAATGTGAGAATAGGGATGAAAGTATTGCGCAATGCATGTTTATATACCAGACGAGGTTCAGGTAAACCACGCGCCCTGCCGGCTGTGATGAAATCTGCCTGGAGCATCTCGATCATATTTACACGTGTCAAACGGATAAAAACGCCCGTTAAAGCCAGCCCCAGGGTAAGAGAAGGTAAAATCAGATGAGAAATACAAGACCAAAAAGCACTCCAGTTGCCTTGTAAAATCGAATCCAGTATATAAAAATGGGTAATCGGCTGAAAATTTGTCATCATTAAAGTATCCATCCTGCCTGCCAGAGGTAAGATGGGAATACGCACAGAGAATATGATCTGAAATAGCAATCCCATAAAAAATATCGGAATAGAATAAACCGCGATACTGAACAAGCGCAGTCCATAATCAATGGGTTTCTTTCGGTTTTTAGCGGCGTAAGCCCCGCTGGCTATACCGAAAATTGCAGTGAAGGCCATAGCAGGGATGGTTAGCTCAATCGTCGCCGGGAGTTTCTCACCCAATTCATCGATGATGGGTCGTTCACCCTGGGTAAGTGCCGTACCAAAATCAAGCGTCACCATTTTCCAAAGAAAATCGAAATATTGCACATATAATGGACGATTCAATCCCAATCGTTCTCGAATGGCATTAGCTTGCTCTTCGCTCACTTTTGGTCCAAGCTGAGAACGGATTGGGTCGCCTGGCAATACACGCATGACAAAAAAGACCATGGTGATCAAAATCCAGATCATGGGTATCGTTAAAAATATTCGTGTAATTAAAAAATTCCTCAAGGAGGAAGACATACTACTCACTCCATACAAGTTTTTGAGCAAGGGGCGAAGCAAGCTTCGCCCCTTGGGTCAATCAGATTTTTTTTGGGGTAAAGTCCCCCAAAATCTATCCGATCTATTCTGCACCGGTCATGTAGGTGCAGTTAAACACCAGGTAGCGCAAGGTCGGGGCATCGATCTTAGTAACAGTCAAGCCCTCCACGCTTTGCAGCCGGGTGGCTTCTACTGCACCGAGGATGCGCCAGGCGACATCGATCTCACCTTTTTCGACAGCTTGACTCATCGTGGTCGGGTCAGCAAAGTAGCGAATGATCACTTTCGGGATGATTGGTTTATCATCGCCGAAGTAATTCGGGTTAGCTTCCAAAACCATCTGCTCGCCAGCTACATACGAAGTCATACGATATGGGCCAATACCATCAAGCTTTTCCGGAAATTGAACGATGCTATCCATCGGGAAATTATTGGGATTCACCGGTACAAAGGGAGCCGTGGCTGCCAGGGCAGGGAAGAAACCAAAGGAATCCTTGAGATGATATACCACAGTCAGATCATCCGGAGCTTCCACGCTTTCCACGTAGATCTGGATCAAACCGGAAACCTGGCCTTCTAAAGCATTCAAACGATCCCATGAATAGACAAAGTCAGCAGAAGTCAGAGGCGTACCATCAGCAAACATAACGCCTTCGCGCAGTTTGAAGGTATAGGTTTTGCCGTCATCGCTGACAGTGGGCATCTCTGCCGCCACGCCAGGCACCAACTCAGATTCGCCGGCGACGTATGTCAACAGGGGTACGCCGGTGTTCTTGAGGATTTCCCAGTCGTGGGTGGCATAAGCGTCATTAGCATCCAGGCTGTTCACCTCATCGGTGGTGCCGATGATGACGGTATCTGCGCTGCCAGAAGCAGGGCTGGCATCAGCGGTGAAATTAACAATGTTGTAGTTGAATTCAAAGGGTGCGCCGATCTTTACGCCCTCAACGCCATTACGGACGGTTACAAATTCCGGTTCCCAAAACATGGGGATTGTGGGTACTTCCACTGCGTAAAGGTCACCAATTTCTTTATAGGTGGCTTCGCGCACTGCTGGATCGGATGATGCAGCACCTTTCGTCAACAGTTCATCCATTTTTTCGTTGCAGTAGTTGACGCCGTTATCAGGTGATTGCAGGCAGGATGCAAAGGGAGTTAACCAGGTGTCGGGGTCGGCAAAATCTGGGAACCAACCAAGCATGAACATGGGTAATTTTCCGGCAACGAAGCTGTCCACATACTCTGCCCAGTTTTGGCTTTTCAGCTCTACTTTCATCAAACCGGTCTCTTCAACCTGTTCCTTAATGACCTGCATAACATCGGCAGTGGTGGTGCCGTAGTGTTCGGGTGGGTACCACAGTTCGAATACAAAAGGATTGTCGGTTGTATAGCCGAGGTCAGTCAGGATTTGCTTGGCAAGTTCAAGATCACGCGTGCCGTATTTGTCCAGGAAAGCTTCCGTAGCATAGGGATATCCAGGTGGAACCATATGATACGCAGGTGCATTTCGGCCTTCGAAGACACGGTCGACGATTACCTCACGGTCGATCGAGGCAGCAATCGCCTGGCGAAGCTCTTTTGTCCAGAATACCTGTGGTTCGGCGGGTTCTTCAGGTTCAACAACTTCTTCGGTTTCAGCTGGTGCTTCGGGTTCGGCGGGCTCTTCAACCGGTGCTTCTTCGGTAGCCACCGGTGCTTCAGGCTCTTCCGGGGCAGCCGTTGGTTGCGCACCGCATGCAGCCAACATTATGCTGAGTAGAACCAGTACCACCCCTAATTTATAAAGCATAGTCTTATTCATAAACTTCTCCTCGATAACTAAATAGATTTTTGTTGGTTCAAATATAAAAAACGGTCTCTTTTTCCATTGCACCTCCATTCGAGATATATTCTTAAGATTATACGACATGACAACGAAATGTCAACCAAATATCTTTTTGGGCAAGTATTGATAAATAATGATCCAAAATTCATGCTAAAATATTGACACAATTTATCATATTATCCAATACTGCCTTATATTATTCGAATATTTGGTTATTAAAAAACTAGAAATAAAATATTAATACACAATCAATCAAAGGAATCCAAATGGCAATAAAAATATGGCAACCCATAAAAATATGTTATTGCCACCACGTTGGCGAGAATGTTAGCCTGGAAGCTGAATTAATCTACCCTGCCGAGTGGTTGCCGGATCAAAATCCGCGCATAATTGGGCATCGTTGCTCGCGTGGGATGGAATGCTCTCTTGCCGGTAAAGTAAGCTGCCTGTGGGCAGGCACTAATCCTACCGTTGATCCGTTTTCTTGATCGCGTAGTTCCTATCGCTTCCCAAAACAATCACTCATTAATATATACTATTAAACTCGTTCCCGGTTTAATTATTTTACCAGTTATTGAATTACGCCAAGTTTTTTGCCAACGAAAGCAAATGCTTGCAATCCTTCATCCAGATCCTGGCGTGAATGCGCTGCCGAGATCATTACCCGAATACGGGCTTTCCCGCGAGGCACAGTGGGGAAACCAAGCGCCATGGCAAACACCCCGTTCTCGAACAACTCCCGGCTGAACTGTTGCGCCATTGGCGCCTCACCCAGCATGATGGGGGTGATCGGTGTGACGCTTTGCCCGGTATCAAAGCCAAGATTCCGCAACTCACCTTTGAAATAATGGGTATTATCCCACAACTTATCTACCAATTCAGTGGAGGCTTCAAGGATATCCAAAGCCGCCAGGCAGGCAGCGGTATCCGGAGCGGTCATAGCCGAAGAGAACAGAAAAGGACGGCCGCGTTGTTCAAGCCACTCTACTACCAGAGGATTGCCAGCCACAACTCCGCCTACAACACCAAAAGCTTTAGATAATGTCCCGATTTCAACATCCACTTTTCCATGCAGTCCAAAGTGATCCACAATACCGCGTCCACCTTTGCCCAGCACCCCTTCTCCATGCGCATCGTCCACCATCAAAATGGCATCGTGGTTTTTCGCGACCGCATAGATTTCATCCAGCGGGGCGATATCGCCATCCATACTAAAGACGCCATCGGTGATCACTAAAGCCCTGCCGTATTTCTCTTTTTCATCCTGAAATGCCCGCTCCAGGTCGTTCGGGTTGCAATGGGTATATCGCACAATGCGCGACCCCGCCAGGCGGCAGCCATCGATGATACTGGCATGATTCAACTCATCCGAAAATATGGCATCTTCTTTGCCTACCAGGGCGGGAATGGTGGCTATGTTGGCGTTGAATCCCGATTGAAAGGATATGGCTGATTCGACTCCCTTGAATTTTGCCAAACGCGCTTCCAATTGCATATGCAAATCCGTGGTGCCGGCGATTGTTCGTACTGCCGCCGGTCCGACGCCAAATGTCTCCACCGCTTTTGCCGCAGCAGCCACAACCTGAGGGTGGTTGGCTAACCCCAGGTAATTATTCGAGCAAAAGTTAAGAACCGATTTGCCATCGACGATCAAACGGGCGCCTTGCGCAGAGCTTATGGTGCGGATACGATTATATAAGCCTGCCTTTTGCAGGTTGTGTAATTCATCCTGGATCCAGTTTAATTTTTTGGACATGACTTACCTCATCATTTGTCTTTTGAATTCTTTTTGGGGTGTTTCTGTCCCAATCCAATAAACCGGCCAAAAATCTCGCCAGTGGTTGGTGCCTTGGCGCCGGAAGTCATATCTTCATCTTCCCAATGAAAAGAGCGCCGCTCTTGCAGCCAATGAGTCTGCCCTTGCCAGATTTTCTCAAATCGTGTCGCCAATGTAGATTGGTCCTCGTCGGATATGTGTTGTTTTAAAAGCACCAATTCTTCGATCAGTACGTCGATCAGGCGCATAATATTTGGTTGATTGGATTTGATGAATGAAGCCAATGCCTGAGGTTTATCCATCTGCCCGGCAACCGTTGCGTGAGCATATGGGCGTCCGGCAATCTTGCGGGCGTCCTTCCATCCGGGTTTCCCATAGGTGGCATCCATAAGAGAAATGGCCATTATTTCCGGAAGCACATGTGTGGTGGCCATTAACCCGTCAATTTCCATCGGGTCAGTGAAAAATGGCTTCGCGCCCAGTAAATTTACTAAATCGAACCCTAGTTTTATGGCATCGGAGGGTGTATTCGATAATGAGACAATCCCAATGACGCTGTTATGAAAAAGATCGGCTTTGGCAGAAGAAAAACCTGTCTCCCATTCATATAAATAATCTGGGTTAAGGACAGGCGTTAAACCCACATAATACCTCTCTTCCGGGAATAGGTCTTTTACCCATGCGATGATCGGTTGTTTTGCCAGTGAGGTATCCATTACAACCGCGCCTTCCTTTAAACTCGGCGCAATGACTTCCAGGGTTTTGTACATTTGATCGAAGGGCAGCGCCAGGATCACCAAATCTGCATTTTCTACAGAAGCTGGCAGATTGATATGAAAATTATCAATCGCGCCCGCTTTCTGCGCCGCTTTGGATACTTCGATCTCAAGATCATGACCCAACCGCGTGAGTAATTGTTTTTGGTTTGCCAGAGCCAGTCCAATCGAACCACCAATCTGACCTAATCCAACAATGGTTATGTTTATCGACATCTCTCCCTCAACTCAAATTATCTGCTTCCTGTAGATAAAATAATAATCGATCTTCCATGGAATTGGCGTCCATGGAAATTTCATCCTGGTGGCGACGGATCAAATTAACACATAATGGGCTGGCGCCTGCTTGTTTTGCCAAATCGGCGCCCCATCCGGCATGCCGGTGGAAAACCACGAAAACACGTTGCCAGTAATTTTCATTAAGTGCCGCAAAATCCGTTTCACGGCGCCATCTCGCTGTCCATTTGGGAAAAAATGTATTCCCAATCACCAGCCACACTCTCTCCCATAATCTCAGAGGATAAACCGTTTTGCCCACATCATGCAATAAGGCTGCTGCCAGGAGATCGGGTTGTCTATGTTCCTTTTTTATCAAACAACGCGCCGTCTTAATGCAATGCACTTGCTCTGCGGGTGACATCTTTTTAAATAACTGCCATTGCTCTGACGGTAATATTGAACGCACCAATTCCATATCATCCGCCGAAGGCGACACGAGCAAAGCCTGCCAAAATTGACCACTGCGGTAAATGATACCCAAACTTTACCCTACCAATAAATTCATTAGAAGCGCCAATGGCGGGTGGATAATTTTACCTAATATACCCAAGAAAACTACTGCTAATAAGATCATGGGGCCATACGGACGAATCGTATCCATGAATCGCACCCATGAGGGCGGGAAAAAATAGCTGGCAATTTTCTCGCCATCCAGGGGAGTAATTGGGATAAGATTGAACAACATCAACAATAAATTAATTTCAATAAACAGGTATAAAATCTGAGGAAGGGTAGGGAAAAAGTGATTGCCCGCACTGATCATGGCGGACTGAGCATCGAAAATTGATAACAAACCCACACGAAAAGGAATAGCCGCAAGAATTGCCATGAATAAGTTGGAAGCCGGGCCTGCCAAAGAAACCCACATCATAGCCGATGGGGATTTCCTTTGTAGTGTGTATGGATTTACTGGAACCGGTTTTGCCCAGCCAAACCAGGCTACCAACAATAGTAAAGAGCCAATCGGATCCAGGTGAGCCAATGGATTGAGAGTGAGTCTGCCATTCATGCGGGGGGTATCATCACCGAAAAAATCAGCTGTCCAGGCATGCGCCAGTTCATGAACGGGAAAAGCTATCAATAAAATGATTAAACGAGCAAAAAGCGAAGACGGGTTTAAATCGAGCAAATCATTTTCCTCCGAACGGATTATACCATCGAGCTTTGATAATTCACGGCAACGCCCATGTTATAATGCCGTCGTGCTACCAGATTTAAAATTGGACGATCACGTCCGTTTACGTAAACCACATCCTTGTGGTAGTTACGATTGGAAAATCGTACGCCTTGGTGCAGATATCGGACTGGAATGTCTGCAATGCGGCAGGCGGGTTCTATTAACCCGGCGTACACTTGCCAAGCGGTTAAAATCCGTAATCACCAATCATCAAAATGAACAACCCGGATAATAATACGCTTCCTCGAATCCTGTTCCTTTTCTCTGATACAGGCGGCGGTCATCGCAGTGCAGCAGAAGCGATTATCGAAGCCATTCATATTCAATATGGAGATCATTTCATTATACAAATGGTGGATATATTCAAGGAATATGCTCCGCTGCCACTAAATTATATGCCTGAACTCTATCCGAAAATGGTAAAGGTGCCCAGCGCCTGGGGATTAGGGTACAGGGCAACCAACTCCCACCGCCGCGCCCGGATATTGACTGGCAGCGCTTACCCGTATGTGCGTAGATCTATTCGAAACCTTGTACGGGATAATCCTTGTGATGTAATTGTTTCTGTACACCCCCTGGCTGCGGCGCCTATCTTGCGAACCCTGAAAAATAAAAAACATCCTCCATTCATCACCGTGGTCACCGATTTAGTCACCACTCATGCCCTTTGGTATCACCATTTGACCGATCTTTGCGTGGTACCCACCGAGATTGCCCGCCAACGCGCCATTATTTTCGGTATGGATGCGGAAAAAGTAAGAGTGATTGGTTTGCCGGTATCGGATCGGTTTTGCGTTCCTCCCGGAGATTCGACTTCTATTAAAAAGGAACTTGGATGGCCTGTAAACAAACCGGTCATCCTTTTGGTGGGTGGCGGAGAGGGTATGGGGCCTCTTGAGAAAACAGCCATTGCCATATCAGAAGCGGGTTTACCGGCCTCCCTGGTCGTGATCACCGGACGCAACATAAAATTGAAAGAACGCTTACAGGCCACAAATTTCCAGATCCCCACCTTCATTTATGGATTTGTGAAAGAAATGCCCGAATTCATGCGCGGTGCAGATATTTTAGTGACCAAAGCCGGACCAGGCACCATTTGTGAAGCCTTAAATGCTGGTTTGCCCATGATCCTCTATAGCCGCTTACCCGGGCAGGAAGATGGAAATGTGACCTATGTGGTCAATGAAGGCGCCGGGTTATGGGCGCCCACACCACAAGAAATTGTCGCCGGATTGTCGACATGGCTGTACCAACCCGAACAGAGACAAATAGCTGCCCAGGCTTGCCGAAGAATAGCCCGACCGCAAGCCGCCCGCCAGATCGCCCAAATCATCATCGAACAACTCGGGCATTCTAAAACGATTACACCTGATGAGCGGTAGTAAGAATACGAAATGGGAACGTTATTTCTTGTCGCCACACCTATTGGAAATCTGGAAGACATCAGCTCGCGTGCCCTGAACACCTTGAAGCAGGTGCGGTTGATCGCCTGTGAAGATACACGCCGCTCTCGAAAAATGCTTTCGCATTTTCAAATCAACACCCCCGTCACCAGCTATTACGAGCACAATAAATATACGAAACTCAATTATATTCTCGAGCAATTAGCCTTGGGCGACATCGCCTTGATATCCGACGCCGGTACTCCGGCAGTAAACGATCCGGGGTATGAACTGGTTGTCTCAGCGTTGCGCTACGGGCATACTGTGTCGCCTATTCCCGGTCCCAGCGCACCGATTGCCGCCCTGGCAGCTTCCGGGCTGCCAACCGATGCTTTTTTGTACCTGGGATACCTGCCCCGAAAAACCAACGAGCGCCGCCAGCGTCTATCTCAAATGGCTGAATATCCTTTTACGCTTATTTTTTTAGAAGTCCCCCACCGGATACTGGCCTGCCTGCGTGATATGTCAGAAATTCTGGGAAATCGAAAAATCGCCATCGCCCGGGAATTGACCAAGATACACGAAGAAATCATTCGCGGCGATACAGATACAGTCCTGGCGCATTTCAAAGCGCATGAACCGCGTGGCGAATTCACCCTGGTGGTGGAAGCAAGCCCGCAGCCACAAAACCGCTGGTCGGAAAACGACTTGAACGTGTGGATCAAGGAAGCATTAGCACGTGGTCTATCTGCTAAACAAATCGCGAAAGCAGCTTCAGAAATTTCAGGCTGGCCGCGCCGTCAAATTTATTCCGTCATTCAACGATGGCGGGATGAAGAAAGGACAGAGTCTACTCATGATGCTGGATGATTATTCTCAATTCACAAATTTCGATCGACAAGATATGCTCGGCAAGATCGATACACTCCCCGACCAACTGGAAGAGGCCTGGCAATTGGGCAACCGCCTGCCGCTATCTGGGTTTCCGGAAATCCAACGTATATTGATCGCCGGGATGGGAGGCTCAGCCATTGGTGCAGATTTATTAACCAGCTATATTTCCGAACAGTGCCGGTTGCCAGTTTTTGTGCACCGGGATTATAAGTTGCCTGCCTGGGCTGAAGGACCAAATACCCTGGTTGTCGGTTCATCACATTCCGGCAACACCGAAGAGAGTCTGTCGGCATTCGAAAAAGCTGTTGAAAATCGATGCTCGTTGATTGCTATCACCACCGGAGGTAAACTGGCGGAGATGGCAACTCAAAGGAATATCCCCCTATGGCTCTTTCCCAACATCGGGCAGCCGCGTGCATCGGTGGGTTATTCTTTCGGATTACTTTTATCCCTGTTTACCCGCCTGGATTTAATAGCAGACCCCACCCAAGAATTATCATCAGCCATAAATGCCATGCGGCAGGCGCAAATGACCCTAAAAGCCAATGTCCCAGTGGTGTCCAATCCTGCCAAACGTATGGCTGATCAACTTTGTGGGCGATATGTCACCATCATTGGCGCGGGTGCCTTAACGCCTGTAGCCCGCCGCTGGAAAGGTCAGATCAATGAATTGGCTAAAGCATGGGGGCAATTTGAATTCATCCCCGAAGCGAACCATAACACCATCTCGGGATCTGTGTATCCTGAAGACGTGTTAACAAAATTAGCCGTTCTTTTCCTGCGCTCACCTTCCGATGACCCCCGCAATCGACAACGGATTGAACTGACCAAAAAAGCCTTTTTGCTTCAGGGGATTTGCGTGGATATCATCGACGCCAGTGGAGATACGCTTCTTGCAAATATGTGGACTTTACTGCATTTTGGCGATTACATGGCTTATTACATGGCAATGGCTTATCAGGTTGACCCCACCCCGGTAGCCGCCATCGAGTCATTCAAACAAGAATTAAAGGGGAAATAAAGACCAGAAATCGGTTTTTTGAAAGTATTTTTTATAGTCTATAAATTGAGGCTGTCTCAAAAGAAGCCTGTAACCCTGAGTGAAACGAAAGTTCTTTTCATCAATGTTGTAAGAGGTTTCGCTTCTTGAAATACATTTCGTGCAAAATGACAATAGTAACTTTATATAAAGATCCTGTATTATCGAATGGTCTTTATATCAACAATATTACCCCCGCGCCAATCAATACCCCGATCAGCGTCCCGACGATCACATCCGATAGATAATGCAACCCCATGGCAACTCTGGCAAGCGCTACCAGAGGCGCCCATATAACCAGGATGATCCCAAACCAGGGAATGCCAAAACTGCAAGCCAGTACCGCGATCAATGCGCTGCGCGCCGCATGCCCGGAGGGGAAAGAATGCGGATCGGTAGCCCGATACACGCGTCCCCATTCACCTTCGGGTCGTCTGCGGCGGATGGTGAATTTTAATATCATCACTAACACGGCTGTGAAAACAATCCCGAGGGCAAGAATTTCGCTGCGTGCTTTCCAGGCGTCATCTCCCCATAACCAAACAAAAGCCAAACCGGCAATCCAGAGCCACGAATCACCCGAATGCGCCAGAATGGCGACCAGCGTTCGCAACGCTCCCGGCCGTTCTGCAATTCTTAAGCGGCGAGAATTGGTATCATCCCACACCCCCAATCGAGATAATCCGGAGGTATTCATGCCCCTTGTTTTTGTGCTAGATCCGCACGGAGGATTTCCAATTGGTGGGGTTTATCGATATCCATCCCGATTTCAGCATACGGACAAACAATAGCCCTCCCGGTCACATTCAGGCGTTTCGTCACCACTTTAACCGCATCTTCTAAAGTAATCGCCCGTAATAAAAGCAGAACTAATGTATCATATCCCACTAAAGCGGCTTGTTTAAACACATTTTTACGCGCCGCAATGATTTTTCGCCACATTTTATCGTTGGAGGTCACCGTCATTGTACGAATGATATTTAAATCTGCACCGCAAATGGCTATATCTTTTAAAAATGTATAAGAGCGGTTGGAGGTAGGGAATCGTTTTTCCATGACGCTTTTTTCGATAACATTGTAATAAATATCTTCATCACTCTGCATGGCGGCATTAACCGCCCAATCCACCATTTCCCCGGTGATCGATGGAATATCGGAAGAAACAATAACGGTGTGGCGTGCATCGGGATTGATTTCAAGAATTTTTTTCACGCCGCCGCGAATATTCTCCAACATGTCACCCTGGGTTGGCAACATCGCTGCCAATTTTTGGCTTTTTATATCGATATCTTCGGGGAGACCGATCAGTACGACACGTTCAATTGTTTTGGCGTCATCGATGGCATCTAAAACCCATTGGACCATGGGCTTGCTGGCAATATCCAGTAGAGCTTTGTATTCTCCGCGGGAGAAGTCATAAAGGGGTTCACCCTGTTCAGGTATTCCCCCGGCGGTTACGATCGCATCCATAATTTAATTTAACTCCTGCAATTGTGGTTCCAGTTTCAACTGATCCAACAATTGGTTATATTCATCTCGGGTTAACATTCTGCCTTTACCGGAGATGGCTACCAAAGCCGCCTCCATCATATTAGTGCCAAATGACCGCCCTTCCAACACTGGCGTGGACGTGACTAAATATTTAACACCTGCCTTGCGAAAAGTCTCCACATCCGCAGGCGTAGTGGTATTTGTGGCAATGACCTTCCCTTCATATTTGAACGGCATATGTCGTTTCACGTAATGACAATCTCCGGCAACAACTGTTGCCCAATTGTAATATTGCTCCCATTTAGGATTGCGCACATCCTGTTTTTCACCCGTCGGGTAAACCCATTCAAACGGTAAACGTCCGGCAACAGGCATTAACAAGGCTGCCAGCGTCTTTAATGACTTTTCACTGCGAACTGCAAAAGGTAAACCGAAAGTGAACATTAAGTCGCCAAATACACACTCATACCCGCTTTTAAGAAATGATTGCGACATTCCCCAGCGATCTACTCCCACAGTGATAAAGGCCGTTTTATTTTTAATATAATCCCCAATTTCCTTTTGGATGAATGGCGCTAACCGATTCTCGAGCGTATTTTTAAGACCTGCACCATCCACAACCGGTGTTTGCTTTACAAAACGGATCATCGGTTGCACCGAATAAAGAGGGTACCATTTATCATCCACCATCACACCCAAATCGGCGCCCCCGACACCGAAAGCATCTACTTTTCCATCCAATTCTTTATAGAGTTGTGCGGCTTTCTCCATATCCCCATCTGTTCCTATCCGCTCAATGCTCACTCGTTCACCTAGCAGTTCAACTTCAACGGCTTTGTCACGTTTTGACGAGCCAATACTAATACTAACCGCACGTTTCATGACGCGCTACCTCCCGGATTTTTCTTTGCAAAATTAGATGAATTTATTACCCAAAAGTTAACATCCATGCTGAGTATACCCCAAGTTCATCTTTTTGAAAAACAAAGATATCCCGTTTCATTTTTCCAATTTTATAAGGAAAATCATATATGTTCATAACCTGGTTAACCCAACATTTCCATTTGAGTTACGCTAATAAACACTCATGATAATAATCAATAGCTCCGTTCACCCCTAACAGGCTTCAGACTGATTCGGCAAGCGATCACTCGAGCGGAAAAATACCCATACCATGAGGGTCGCGCAGGTATATAAAATGGCGGTTATAGCAAATAATGGATTAAATCCATATTGCTGTTGAATTATTCCGGAGATATAAGGACCCACCGCATAACCTGTTTGCCAGTTCAATTCCATAATGCTATTAAATGTACCAAAATGACGATCATCTACCTGCTCCATGGCAAAGGCGTGGAAAAGTGGTACAGCCAGATTCATCAGAACCCCGCGCATTAAGAAACTGATCGAAGCATATGCCAATACCGGAGAGTAGCCTAAAATTAATAGAAAAACGACACTGGCAATCTGGGTTGCCACGACTGCACGGATCTTTCCCCCCAAGACATGCGCCAGGCGAGGACCGATAATACAACCAATTCCGGTAAATACAGCTAAAAGGCTGAACAAAACCCCCAGTTGTTGATCGGGCAAGGCAAATTTATCCAGGAAAAAGACATTCATATACGGGATTAATATCGCTGCCCCAAAACCAAGCAGTAAATTGGGGATAGCCAATTTTTGGGTAATTGGTTTTGAAAAAATCCGCCAGAAAGGGGGTTTTTCATTAATGGTATTTTTATGTTGACTTACTTTTTCTTCATGGATCATCGCCAGGGGGATCAATGTCAATATACTCAAGCCAACGCTGATCAATAATACTGCTCGGTAGGCATTCGCATCTCTGGCCGGTACCTGAAGGATTCGGGAAAATAAATCGGGGAGTTGACCGGCGAATAAATTCCCCACCGCCCCGGAAATTGTCCATAATCCAAAACTTACACTGAATAACAAAGCCCGGTTATCATGTGTTGATGCATTCATCATAAAAGGCGCCTGGCTGATGTAAAATAGCATATTGGCCAGCCCAACGATAAAGGCAGCGATCAATATCAAGTTAGGGGAAGAAACAAGTAATTGCACTGCCATAAAACAAATACTCACGCCCACACCCGCCATCATGGAGCGTTTTCTCCCCCAGCGGTCGGATAACATACCAATAGGGATGCCAAAAATCAACGCCGCGATCGATGGCATCGCATTGACCAAACCTAAATACTCCTTGCTGAAACCCCTCTCCAGGATGTAAAAATTATAAAATAATATCCAGGCGCTATATGCAATGCCGTCGATGATCATGGCTATTAAAAACAAGCGCGCTGAACGATTTAAACTCGCCATTTGTTGTCTTATAGAATGTAACATTTTTTTTGCGAGGTGTAAAAAATTAATCTAGATCAGGATGTTTTAAATGCCAGGGCGTGGCTTGTTGATATGCATAAGCAGCCCGGAAAATCGTCGTCTCCGCCCAGGGCTGACTGACGATTTGCAAACCAATCGGTAACCCTTGCACCGAAAATCCGCAAGGTAGGGAAAGCGCCGGTAAACCGGTGAGATTAAATGGCGCGGTAAAGCGGGTTAATACCGGCGCTTGTTTTACATTATCTAATTGATCGATCAAGGGCGCCGTAATGGGTGTCGTAGCGGTTAATAATATGTCGTAATTGCTAAAGAACTGCTCAAACTGGCGGCGTAAAGTCGCCTGCGCTCTCTTGGCTTGAATGTATTCCTGAGCAGTGTAAGCCGCACCTTTCTGCAGCCGTTCATACACATCTTCTCCGAACCAATCCGGATGTTCACGCATATGCCTGGCATGGACAACAGACGCCTCATTGGTAACGATCAAACCATTCATGGTCGCCGCTTCATGTCCTCCCGGAAAATCCACTTCTTCCACTGTGGCGCCTAATTGCTCGAACACCCGGGCTGCATCCCTTACTGCATTCAATACATCCTCTTCTGCATTTGAAAAATGGGCATCACTGGCAAGCGCAATGCGGCAGTTCCTCACCCCTTGCTTGATTTTTGATGAATAATTTTCCACCGGTATATTCACCGATACCGGGTCTTGTGCATCATAGCCAGCCATAATCTGCAGCAATGCTGCAATATCTTCGACGCACCTTGCCATTGGACCGGCATGATCTAAAGACCAACTGAGCGGATATACACCAGTTAAACTAACCCGTCCATACGTAGGCTTTAACCCCACCACGCCGCACAAAGAGGCTGGAATACGGATGGAACCGCCGGTATCGCTGCCTAAAGCTGCCAAACACAAACCGGCAGCCAGCGCCGCGGCAGAGCCGCCCGAAGACCCCCCGGTGATGCGTTCGGTATCCCAGGGGTTACGGCAAACTCCATAATGGGGATTGATATTGGTAATTCCCAGGGCAATTTCATGCATATTGGTTTTGCCCACACATACGATCCCTGTGCCATAAAGCAATTCAATAACTCGGGCATTTTCTTCAGGCAGATATTCTGTGTAAAATCGGCTGCCCATGGTGGTCCGTATATCTTTGGTATAAAATAAATCTTTAATCGCTACCGGAATCCCGCATAATGGGTTTAGAAGTTTTGGTGCTTGCTTACATTTTTTAGCCTGCGTCAACGCATTTTCAGGGGATTGAGTGATGAAACAATTGATTAATGGCTCAATCTTTTCGATACGCTGCAAATAAGCCTGTAATAATTCAAGCGGAGATATTTGTCCGGCATCTAAGAGCTGTGAAGTTTGAGTGATCGTGAGGCTGTTAATATCCATGATTTACCCCATTGATTACTTTGAATGATTATGGCTGAGAATAGTATCCAGGTCCCGATGAACCTGTTCGAGATTTAAAAAATGAATGGCTTTCATCCCCGCCCGGTGGGCACCTTCAATATTGAGAGAAAAATCATCGATGAAGACACATTTTTCTATAGGGACATGTAACCGGTCGGCTGCGTATTGATATATCCGTCGATCTGGTTTAGCAAATCCTACTTCTGCAGAAATGATGACCTCATCGAAAAAATCGAGAAACTGATCCGTTTTCGAGATATGATAAGCACTGGCGGCTGGTAACTCACCGGTTAATTCCATGCGCAGGTCGTCAAAGGCATTGCTTAGTAAGGCTGTACGATATTTCTTACGCTGTGACTGTATATTTTCCAGCAAAGCCCAATCCATACGGTCTCCGGCGAAAAATTGCTGTCGGATGGCAGGGATCTCTTCCTCAGGCGCTTGCAGAATTTTTGCTATTGTCTGCCAATGCTGGTGAGCGCCGATATAACCCATCTCCGCTTTTTTGGCAGACGAGCTGGCAAATACTAATTTCTCGAGCGCCTCGACAGAAACCCCCAGTCTTTGCGCTAATTTCATACGTGGCTGTCGATCTTCGGTGCGCATGATCACGCCGCCGAAATCGAATATGATTCCTTCTATGGGCATAGGTAATTCCTCTTTTTGCAATTACGATGTGAGCTATATTTTACCCTGCTCTAGTACAAGTTTTTTGCTATCCTTACGCCTTGCCATCTCACTCCCTGCCCGTTTCCAGGCAGGGAGTGAGTGTGGGGATCTTCTAATTATTTAACGGTTTACGATAGATGCTGTATCGCCTGATCATCCGATAGCCCATGCTTTCATACAATTGCAATGCACCGCTGGGATTTTCAGCATCCACACCCAAAGCAGCTTCTTCCATGTCGCGTTCTTTTATAACTCGCAAAGAGGCAGCTATCAATGCCTTCGCAATGCCTCGTTTACGCCAGGGACGGCGCACACAGATATTCTCTGTATAACCGCGCTTACGCTTGTACTCTTTGTTTTCCCGTTGGTCGATAAAATTCAGCACCATTCCCACTACCCGGTCGCCATCCCAGGCAACCTGCCACAAGCTTGGATCAAAGTTTGGGTTTTCAAGCCATTCTTCCACAGGCGGCTCAAGTTCAGGTGAAAATCCCCATTCGTCCAGGAAAGCTTCCATACTGGCATCTCGGATTGTCTGGTAATGTTCTGGTAAAACAGGACGGATTTCTATCCCTTCAGGAAGACTCAAATCCGGGATATTTTCAAGATCGGGGCGTACCATATCAAAGGCGTAGCGGATTGCTTTGTAGCCTTCCTTTTGATATAACGCCTGTCGAAGTACCTCTGAATTAAGCGCTTGCGTTTCAAAATAACGAGGCTTGTCATAATCTGTATGGCTGGCAGCTATTTCTTGCAGACGTCGTTCAGCATGTCGCAACATCACCGTTCCGATGCCTTTATTGCGCCAGGCAGGGAGTAAAAATCCAAAAGTTATATAGATGCGGTTACCGTCCACTTCCTCGCGCCATAACACGCGCTGATAGCCGATAACTTCTCCGTCAATTTCAGCAAATAACATATCCTGGTAGGGGTCACAATTCACCAGGTATTTATATGTACGGGCTACATCTTTTACCGTATCGACTCTCTCGATTTTATCTTCATCTTTACAACCCGTTATGACCGCCACCATTTTGGGATAATCGGATTCGCCTTGAAATCCGCGAAATGATAACCCGGAAATTTGCGGCGCATCCGGGAGAATTATGAAATTAATTTGAGTTAAAAGTTTTTCCATGATGTTTATCTCCATAAAAAATCATCCATTGATTGATTCGTGTGTATTAATTCGTCTTTTGTTTATTTTTCTTCCGACTGGTGATTATTCCCATTTGCAGGTAATTTGAATTTTTTCCAAATCGGCAGCGTGATTAACAATGCTACCCAGGCGGTAAGGTTGAAGGGGAATTGCGGGTTCACCTTATCCCACAACTGAGCGCCGATCATAGGCGCCGGTAAAGATACAAACCCCAGGCTGGATTGGAACAATCCCATGGCTGTGCCGCGCACTTTTTCGGGCACCGCTTTACTGATCAAGGAGTTGTACGCCGGCGACATCAATCCCACACTGACACCCAGCAAAGCCCAGGAAGCCATGAAGCCCCAAAGCGTCGTCACGTGGGTGAAAAGTAACAACGAAGCAAATTGCAATACAAACCCTGTTAGAATGCCCAGGCGTTCTCCCTTTTTATCCGCCAGCCAACCGGCAGGGGTGGTGGTGATCATCATGAATATGCCGAACACCGATTCCATCCAACCGATTTGCTGCACACTCATTTTGCCAATATCATTGAGGTATAAAGGCGTAAGTGTGAATGACATCTCATACGCAATATCTCTGACGCCGTCCGTCACCAGAATCCAGGTTACCAAACCCCCGGCAGCCAATAAACCGAACATAGTGCCCAGGTTGGTCCGTAAGCTTTCCATCGATAATCGCTGCGGGTTGGCTTCAGTACTTCGTGCGGCTGTGCGCGCCATGCCAATCCGGATGAATGTGGCAACCAAGTATAGGGCTGCTGCCACAACAAGCATGAATCTAAACCCATAATTATCCACTAACCAGCCTCCCAGGGGTGGACCGATCACGTTCACTACCATGAAGACGGTTTCGGTGATGCCATATACCCGGGCGCGGTTTTCTTCGGTGGAATGTTCGGCGATGAATGCCGGGTAGCTGGGCGCTACTAAAGATCGACATATAGAACCTAAACCTTCTCCCAATAAAACCCAATGCCAGGTAGGCGCCAGAATGAGGCCGACAAAAGAAACCGCTCCTGCCACACTACCCATAGCAATGCTGCGCAGCCTGCCCAAATTATCCGACATCCACCCACCCAATATCTGCAAAGCCAACGGGATGATCTTGGATAGGGTAAAGAAAATACCTACCTGAACCACACTGGCGTTCAGCGAGGTCAGGTAAAGGGGCAATAACGGACCATACATAAAACCGGATATATTTGCCAGCACCATCGCTCCCATAAATAGAACCATCATCTTATTCAACAAGGGGGGAGAGGCGATTGGCTTTTTTATATCCATGGTCGTTATCTCATCATTTGTTACTAGCGTATTGGTTTCCATGATATTAACTCAATAATCAATCAGAGTGTTGAAAATCCACTCTTTTTGTATACGTTCTTAGATTCTTTACTGGTATGAATCCAACCTTTTGATAAAGTGCTATTGCCGCACTATTCGTATGCTCCACACAAACCATGGCTTTTTGCATGCCATAAGCTTTCATCCTTTCCAATCCTTTCCGCAATAATGCCTTCCCCAAACCCCTCTTTTGATACTGCGGGTGGATGCCTACCGGTTCAAAAAGCCCAACCTGGTTTTCATGATCCAACCAAATCATACAAAATCCGGCAAAGCCCCCATCAGGCGCCACGATAACCAGATCTCTTTCTGAGTGATAGACTGGAGAACGCATGAAAGAACGATAGCGCTTGACATATTGTTCAAAAGGTTTTTCGGATTCAAAAGCGGCGTAAGACGCTGCCGCATGTTTATCTGCTTCTTCTTCTCCTGAAATCGCTCGAATGGTACAACCCTCCGGAATGTACATATCCGTATCATCAATATTACTTAACCCGTTTTCCAAATAGTTCATCACAAAATCATCCCTTTGAAAACCCAGGTTCTCCAAAATAGCAATGACAGCCACATCATTCTCATCGATCCACATGGTGCGGATTTTTTGTATATGCTGCTTACTTTCCAGGGCAATCATGCGATTTACAGCCCATTCGAACATGCAGTGAGTTTCAAGCGAGCCGCGCAATCTCGGATGGATAAACACATCCACAGCATGCCATTCAGGGGAGAGGAGAGTCCATCCCAGGAGGAGTTCTTCTTGGGAGTTTTCCCAAAGAAAAATCGTCTGATCGCGTCTGTCCTCCTGGGATAGATAATGCAGCCACCAATCCAGGTCGCCGGGATGGACATAGTATGAGCCATTATCGGCTTTCTTGCCCGCTGCTAATAACTGGCGCATTTTTTCCAAATCCCGGGCATCCTGGTAAGCACGCGGATAGCATTCCATTAAACTCTCCATTTTCCGTTGTGTATTTCACCCTGTAGAGTAATCTGACCCAGGAAGATCAATTCCTCTGCTTTAGGATGAGATGTGTTATGTCCATTTTTCCAAAAACCCCACCAAATAATGTCGCATAAGCGGCGTTTGGGGATTTTATCGTTTTCAGTTTTTGTTTCCAGTTCGTCTGTTACGTCGATGGTAATCATGATGTTACTCCACTCCCAAAACCGGAAAACTTAATCAAGAATTACCGGTTTCTGATCCTTAACCAAAAATCATCCAATGAATGCATCAGAATAAATCTGTGCCGTTGCGTATCAGTCAGGATGCCCTCATCGGGATCATCCCCAACACAAAAACTAGCCCCGCCCAATCCATCGAGTTTAATAATCAAATTTGTAATCATGATTGCCTCCTATCTATTTTTCAAAATAAAAAAAATCAGCCACAGGTCATCCCATGGCTGATCGCAAAAAAAAGGTCGATTGAAAAAAACAGCCACGGGCGGGTGCACCGTGGCTGAAGTCTACAAATTGATGAAGTCTGTCAGTCTACAGGCGCACTCCGAGAAGGAATAATACACCGCTGTAAGCGCTACCCATTCGTAATTTTCCGCAAAATACGTTGTCCATGTAGAAAACAGCTCCTTTCATTAAAGAATTATTAGAACTCGATGAGTTTATCATAATGTTTGAAATCTTGTCAAGAGCATATTTCGTAGTAAACTCGGGTTTTTAATGGGTTTTCTTATCCCTTTTTAGCCGGCATTTCTCTAATCAAATGCATCACATCATCCCTCAACGGCAAGGCACTTTGTGCGCCCATTTTGGTGACCGCTAACGCCCCGGCAGCATTACCCCAGGCGACCGCTTCAGCAAACGGCTTACCTTCTACGACTGCTGCCGCATAGGCGCCCACAAAGGCATCGCCCGCTCCCACGGTGTCAACCACTTTCACGTTGTGGGAGGGTAAATATTCCAACGCGTGATCCGGCGCACAGATGGCAGCGCCTTCCCCTCCTAAGGTAACGATCACTCTCGCCCCGCTCCTTTGCGTCAGTTTTCCGGCGCTTACTTCAATAGATGAGTCACCTTCGATTAATGCCAATTCTGTTTCATTTAAAACCAAACTGTCCACCCGGGTTAGCACTGAATCCGGAAGGATTTGTCCCGGAGAGGGATTTAATACCACGTGCGCGCCCGTTTTACGAGCAAACGATACTGCCGCCGAAACCGTTTCCAGAGGAATTTCCAACTGTACGATGATCAGTCTGGCTTCCCGGAACAAGTCTGCTGATTCTTCGATGTGCTGAGGCGACAGTCGCATATTTGCGCCACCCACTACTGCAATCATATTTTGACCCGCTTCTTCCACCAGGATCATTGCCATCCCGGTCGTCGTTTGTGGGTCGTTTACTATCCAGTAAGTATCAACACCATTCACCTCAAGATTCTTCTTCGCTGCCCGCCCCGCGTCATCTTCTCCCAAATTTCCGAGCATCATCACCGGCGCGCCACAACGTGCGGCAGCAATCGCCTGATTGGCGCCTTTGCCTCCGAAAAATGTTTGGTAATTCTCTCCCCGGATTGTTTCGCCCGGTTTAGGCAAACGCGCTAAGCGCACCACGTGATCGATATTGATGCTGCCAACGACAACAATGTGATTGGTCATTATCCCTCCCATGAATTTAATTTTAAAGCAATTATTGAAAGAAATGGTTAATTTATTGACAAATACCCATATCTTCTCACACAGATCATTGATCGAGGTTTGAATTCTGGTTTATCATTATAAGCGCTTATCGAATAGAATATGATTTAAAGATGGGTTTCGGTTCTTGTCGATCTTACCTACAACCATACATGCATTTATATTTCCTGGCAACACGAAAATTGGGTATTCCCCAAAAATTCCGAATATTTATTAAAGAATAATGCTGCCTTTTATTGACAGAATCTTTCATATGTGTAAAAATTCGTTAGATGATGTCATGCCTGTATACTTGAAAACGGTATCTTCATCATCGGGGGAAAATTTAATGGTGAGATTGGAATATGACTTATTGGAGATTGAGAAATCTCGTTAACCGGAAAGGAGGTGAACCTTTCGAGAGATAAGCATATTTTTAGATCGCTCACAAGTTCTATAGTCTGTTAAGATTCTTGATGAAATCCATTTCCTACATCGCCGCAGTGAAATGGATGCCGGTTTTATCACAAATTGAAAAACCAGGATTATCTACCCGTTTTCTGGAGGCACAAAACCATATGAAACTTGAATGGACACCCGCGGCAAATTGGCCGCGCATTAAAACCATTGATGCCCACACTGCAGGGGAACCCTTAAGGGTGATTGTGGATGGTTTTCCTCCTCTTCCAAAAGGAACAATCCTGGATAAACGACGCTATCTGAAAGAAAACCTGGACTACTTACGCACAGCTCTAATGTGGGAACCACGTGGTCATGCAGATATGTATGGCGCGTTGATAACCGAGCCCGTCACAGAAGATAGTGATGTAGGGGTTATTTTCATGCACAATGAAGGTTACAGCACGATGTGCGGTCATGGTGTGATTGGGTTAACCATGGTGCTGCTGGAAACAGGACTTCTTTCCAAAGAAGGTGAAAATCCGGTCGTCAAGATGGATACCCCCGCAGGACTGGTCACAGCCATCGCTCACCGAGAAGGCAAGCATGTTAAAGATGTTTCATTCCACAATGTACCGTCTTTTGTGTATCTCACCGACCAGACAGTAAGCGTCCCAGATCTGGGACAGGTGCGCTTTGATATCGCCTTTGGAGGCGCCTTCTATGCCTTTGTGCAGGCAGACGAATTGGGTATCGGGCTTGAAGATAGAGATTTTCGCTCCCTGATCGATTGGGGGATGCGTATCAAACGTGCAATTATGGATACAGTGCCAATCCAACATCCGTTTGAAGAAGACTTGAGTTTCCTCTATGGCACAATTTTTGTCGGAAAAGCTTTGGAAGCCGGTCATCACAGCCGGAATGTATGCATATTCGCTGAAGGTGAAGTGGATCGGTGTCCAACCGGCACCGGTGTCAGCGCCAGGGTAGCTCTCCATTATGCTAAAAACGAACTGGAAATCAACCAGTCCATCACCATAGAGAGTATCATTGGCACAACCTTCAGCGGCAAAGTGATTTCTTCCGTGAATTTTGGGCCCTACCAAGCCGTTATTCCGGAAGTGTCGGGTAGTGCCAATATCGTTGGCTTATGTGAATGGCTTATCGATCCGCAAGATCCACTGCGGCATGGCTTCATTCTGCGTTAATTATCAAAGCAGTATGAGTAGTATTATCTCCATTCCACCTATACTTTTCAAGATAAGGAGTAGAAGAATATGAAGAGAATTTCCACCATCCTAGTTACCATCATCCTGGCGCTGTCCTTCCTGCTCACCGCGTGTGGGCAGCAGGCTGCGGAGCCCGAAACCATCCAGATCGGTTTACAAGTCCCGCTAACCGGAGACTTCGCTTCTGAAGGGCAATGGGCTAAACAATGTGTTGAAGTAGCCAAGGAATTAATTAACAAGAAGGGTGGCGTGCTTGGCAAACAGATCGAAATCATTGAAGCCGATGATGCATCCAATCCTAAGGACAGCGCTCTGGCCGCTCAAAAACTCATATCACAAGGTCTCAAAGCAGTTATCGCTTCTTATGGTTCTTCGGTGACCGCTCCGGCGGCTGATCTGTACGATGCCAATAAAGTCGTATCTGTCGGTTATGGCTGCACGGCTGTCCGCCTGACGATGGACACCCAGCGTCCCTATTTCTTCCGAACCGCAGGCCGAGATGACACGCAGTCGGAATATTTCGCCAAATTTGCGGTAGAAATACTCCAAGCAAAGCGCATCGCCATTATGCACGACAACCAGGACTACGGCTTGGGCGTAGCAGAAGATGCTGTGAAATTCCTGCAATCCTACATCGACTCTGGTCAGGTTGAATTGGTGTACTACGATGCCATCACCCCTGGTGAAAGCGACTATTCAGCCGTCGTCAGCCAGATCAAAGAGATCAATCCCGATGTCTGGTTCTTCACCGCTTATTACCCTGAAGCTGCCCTCTTGCTGAAACAAGCTCGCGAGGCAGGCTATACCGGCCTCTTCGTGGGTAACAACTCGGTACCCACCCCCGAATTTGAAAAAATCGCCGGTGTGGATGTCATCAAGGGTTCCGTCCATCTCAATGAGCCCATGCCTCAATTCCTGAGCTATGCCGAATCGGTAGAGTTCATGGATGCGTACAAAGCGAAATACAACGAGATGCCAGGCTCGATCTGGGCTGTTTACGCAGCCGATGCACTCAATGCCCTGGCAGCCGCTATTGAGAAAGCCGGCACAACCGATCCGGACAAGGTGGCTGAAACAATGCGTACCATGACAGACGCGGCGGGTATCACCGGCCCATTGATGTTCACCGAACGCGGCGACCGCAAGGATATCCCTTATTACGCATATATTTACAACGATCAGGGTGAGCTGGAACTTTACCAGAAATAAATAAAATTTCTGAGGTTTTCCTCACCCACTCCACTTCTCCCCCAATTCAAAAATAATGGAATTGGGGGAGAGGGGATATTAAACACCCTATGACACTAACATTCAGCGAGGAGGCCTTCCATGCAATTGCTCCTTGAGCAACTTACTAACGGCTTAACCATCGGATCGTTTTATGCTTTGGTGGCTATGGGATATTCCATGGTCTACGGGGTGATGAAACTGATCAATTTTGCCCACGGCGACTTCTTCACCCTGGGCAGTTACATTGGCTACGCCATCCTGGTTTTCGGTTCCGGATGGGTAACGCGTACATTTGGTATATGGGGGGGAGTTGTAGTAGCCCTCATCGGCGCCATGATAGGGCTGGGCGTTGGCGGCTTGATTGTCGAACGAGTAGCTTACAGTCCGGTATATAAAGCCGGGCGCTTACCTCTGGTAGTCTCTGCTTTGGGGGCTTCGATCTTCATTTCTAATGGCATCATGGCTATCTGGAGTCCACGTTTCCAGGCTTATCCACAGACCAGTATCCCCACCGGCTCTTTGTTATTATTCGGTGATGTGCATATCACCTATATCAAACTTGTCACGATTATCGTCTCGTGGGCGTTGATGGGCTTGATTTATTATGTCGTGGAAAAGACATTATTTGGATCAGCGGTGAGAGCCACCGCCTTGGATCGAGAAACAGCCACCTTAATGGGTATCAACTTTCAAACGATCATCCTGTTTGTCTTTTCGGTTGGTCCCGCCCTGGGCGCCCTGGCTGGCGTCTTTGCAGGTCTGAACTACAGCCGTATTATTTTTACCATGGGGTGGGGATATGGATTGAAAGCCTTTACAGCCACCATTATGGGAGGCATCGGCAACATCCCTGGGGCAATGATTGGCGGAATATTGCTGGGCTTGCTGGAAGCACTTTTCGAAGGGTTTGTCTCCGGACAATGGAAGAACGTTTTCGTTTTCCTGATCCTGATCATCATTTTGATCGTGCGCCCCACCGGGCTCATTGGAGAAAAAGTGGCGGAGAAAGTGTAAACTATGAGCAATATCACTCAGAAACTTTCCCAACATTTCATGAAATCACAGAAATCCGGCGCCGAACCATCGAATCGTCGTTCGATGATTTGGATTGGGTTAGTGATTATTATTCTCCTTGTATATCCTTTTCTACCCAAAGTCAACAATTACTGGATCGACGTTGGCTTTTTTGTCGGGATATATGTCCTGCTTGGTTTGAGTCTCAACATCGTGCTGGGAGAAGTGGGGCTTTTTGATCTTGGGCACGCGGCATTTTACGCGATCGGGGCATATACCACGGGTATACTCTACATTCAATTGGATATCCCCATTATCATCTTGCTTCCCCTCAGCGCCATAACTGCCGCGGCTTTTGCCTATATTGTGACCTCGCCAATTATCCATCTGCGCGGCGATTATTTATGCATTGTTACCATCGGGATTGGGGAAATCGTCCGCATCGCTGCGCTTAACAACCCATTCGGTTTAACCAATGGGGCAAATGGTATCACTGGTATTGGCAATCCCGACTTTGGATTGTTCACTTTGCGCAGTCCAACTCAGTTTTATTATTATGTCTGGATCATTGTGGGTTTGATTATCGTTGGACTGGTCAATCTACAAAAATCGCGGGTCGGACGCGCCTGGAACTTTATCCGTGAAGACGAAATTGCTGCCGAAGCCAATGGGGTCGATGTAAGACATTACAAATTGATTTCCTTTGTGCTTGGGGCAGCGCTGGCAGGATTAGCTGGTAATATCTATGCTTCCAAAATGATGATCATCTCTCCTGCTAACTACACTTTCATGGATTCGGTGCTTTTCTTTGTGATTGTGCTTCTAGGCGGTTTAGGCTCTATTCCTGGCAACATGCTGGGAGCAGCCATTGTGGTGATTTTCCCGGAAATATTCCGCCAGTTTGCCAGTTACCGTTTACTCTTCTTCGGTGCAGCACTCATGGTAATGATGATTTTCCGTCCGGGAGGCATTTTGCCCCGCCGAAGAGAAGGAGTAGGCCTGACCGGTCTTGGCATATCAGGGATTCCCGACAAGGAGGAAGAGTATATCGATGAGGTTCTAAAACACTCAGATCAGATCGTCTCGCCCCAAAAAACTTCTGCCGATGTGAACCCCTCTCCTTCCCCCGACCAATCCGCCCCGAAAAATAACGGTGTGGTGCTGGAAACACAAAACCTGACCATGCAATTTGGCGGTCTGGTGGCAGTCAATAAATTCGATATGCAAATCAATGCCGGCAAGATCACCTCTCTAATCGGGCCGAATGGCGCCGGAAAAACGACCCTCTTCAATGTCATCACTGGCATATATCGCCCAACAACCGGAAAAGTGATTTTCGAAGGGGAAGATATTACCAGCCTTAAACCGCATGTGGTCATTTCCAAAGGCATCGCCCGTACATTTCAAAATATCCGTCTCTTTCCTTCTCTGACCTGTATCGAAAATGTAATGTCCGGGCCCCATTGCCATGCCCGCAGCGGTATTTGGACATCGATTGTTCATACACCGGCTCAGAAAAAGGAAGATCGTAAAATATTAGAAACCGCTTCCTATCGTTTACATCAAGTAGGTCTGTGGGATTACCGCAACGAACTTGCTCGAAATTTGCCTTATGGTAAACAGCGGTTACTGGAAATTGCCCGCGCCCTGGCAACCAGCCCGGACCTTTTGATCCTCGATGAGCCATCTTCCGGTTTAAATGATAAAGAATCCGAAGAACTGATGGAGTTCCTGAAGACTTTGATCGCTGAAGGGTTTACTCTCTTCCTCATCGAACATGACATGAATGTGGTGATGGGTATTTCAGACTGGGTTACCGTGATGGATATGGGCAACAAAATTGCCGAAGGTTTACCAACCGAGATCTATCAAAATCCCCAGGTCATTGAAGCCTATCTGGGAAAGGAGGAATAACATAGACGCGCTGCTATCCGTTGAAAACCTGGTTGTTGCCTATGGCGCAGTAGAGGCGCTAAAAGGCGTTTCGCTTGAAATTCCCGTCGGAGATGTGGTAGCCGTTCTGGGCGCCAATGGGGCAGGGAAAACGACATTACTAAAAACGATTTCCGGTCTGATGCCCATCAAAAGCGGATCAGTACGATTGATGGGCGATGATATTGGCAAATACCAGCCCTTTAAACTGGCCGGATTGGGTATGTCTCATATTCCCGAGGGACGCAAAGTCTTTGCCACATTAACCGTGGAAGAAAACCTGAACATCGGCGCCTGGGGGGTGCGCAAGCAGCTAAATCCCCGCCAGATTCAGGAAACGAAAGAGTGGATTTTCACCTTGTTTCCAATACTAAAAACACGCCGAAGACAACTGGCTGGCACGCTTTCAGGCGGGGAACAACAAATGCTTGCCATTGGGCGAGGTTTGATCTGTAAACCGAAAATTTTGCTACTGGATGAACCCTCCCTTGGATTAGCGCCAATTCTTGTTCAGGAGATCTTTAAAGTCATCAAACAGATCCATGAAGAGGAAAAGGTCTCGATTTTATTGGTAGAACAAAATGCCCGGAAAGCGCTTTCTATAGCCGATTACGGATACATTTTGGAAACCGGGAAAATCGTCATTAACGGGCCTGCGGTTGAATTGAAAGAAAACGAACACGTAAAAGCCGCCTACCTGGGAGGCGCAAGATTGAAACCGCAATAGCGTTTTCCTTGTTTTATCGCTACTATCGGGATTAAAAACATCGGGAATAAATCATTCCCGATGTTTTTTCATTCTGCAAAAAAATGAAAAACTATTGCAAAAGAATAGTTGCTTGATCGATAATATCCCCTTCTTTGGCTATAGCCTGGAGTTCGATACGATCTTTGTAGATTTCCATGCGCACAAAGTGTGTGCGCCTCACATAGATCTGACTCTCCGCCAATGGGCTGCCTTGCGCATAAAGCGTGGATGATCCTCCACCGGTTACGATATACGTGATGCCATTAGCCATTAACCGCTCATAATGGTGGAAATGACCGGAAAAAGCCACCGGGACATTCGATGCTTCGAAAATGGGTAACCAGGCGTATCTCACCGGCAAGCTGTCGTCGGGGTGGACCGCACTGCTGCTAAATGGCGCAACATGGAAAACCGGGATAGTGATGCGATAGCGTGCATCCGAAAGTCTTTCTTTCATCCAGGTTTCTTGCTCAGCGCGGCCTGCCTCCCCGAATAATACCTGCGAATCGAGCATTAAAAATTGCACATCTTGATAGGCGAGAGCATAATACTGATTTCCACGGCGCGAACCCGGATAAGTAAAATCAGGATCTGAGAAAGCTGGAAATGCATAATCATAAAAAGGGTTACCCTGCCATTCAACCGCTCTATCATAATCGTGATTTCCCATAACCGTATACACGGGCAGTTGATGTAGCAATGGAGAAAATGGTTCGAAATATTTGAGAGAATACGAATAAACCAGGTCGGTGTTGTCGGTCTCATAGACCACATCGCCGGTATGAAGAACAAAATCCAGATCCTGAGACGCCATGAATGCGATTAAAGTTTGTGTGGCTTCATCTCCAAAGCTGGCGTCACCCAACACACCTACTTTAATAGGTGTCTCACCGGATACTGTGCGAAAATTTACCGCGCCCCAATCTGTACCATTGAACGCGGGACGTTGAAAATCGATGAAGTCAGTCCCCAAAAGCACAAGCGCCTGGTATTCGATCCCTGGGAGTAAATTCTCCACAGTCAGCATATGCCGGCTTTCATCTGCCGAAATGGCAATTTCACCCTGTATCGGATGGTCAGCCTCAATGGAGCGGTACACCAACCGCCCTTCGGCGGGTTGGCTTAACTCGAAGAAAAAGATAGCGCGGTCAATGGTGATATGTCTCACCGTCAAGGGGATAATGTAATGGTTATCGCTTAATGGATATTGATTGGCAAAATAATCAGGAGCTGGCGTGGGTGAAATTGTGGGTGTTTCCGAAGGTAATAGTGGTGGATTTTGAGCCAGTGTGATGGTAGAGATTGGAACATTTTCAACAAACGAGGTGGGTTGCAGAATTTGCGTTGGGATTTGCGGTGTATCCGTCACAGGAGTAGTAACCGCCCCCAGGATTTTACATCCGATTTGACTGGTGCATATCAGGATAAATATGAGAAATATAACTAATCGCGGGGAAAACGAGCCGGGGACGTGATATGGATGATCTTTTAAATCACGTTTATATTGATCGATATCCCTTTTATGATCGTCTGACAAGTAAGAAAATGCCTCCCGCACAGTCGATCAAGATTTGTTCTCTTCTTCCCAAAACTCGGCATCCACAATATCGGCATCTTCATCAATGGGATCAGGAATTTCACCGGTAAAAATCCCTTTGATCGCATCCCGGTGTTCCTTAACAATGTCCGGAGGACACAATTCGATAAATAAATATGTTCCCAAACCGATTACAGCAGCATCATCCAATGGGCCGATCATGATATCCGGAACAACCAAATAAACCAGCGTACCGATAGGCAATAATTTCAGTAAAGGGTTTACCCGCCGATCGGCCATCAACTTGATCACCAATTTTATTGTGCCAGCAAAACTTTGAAAAACACCGCCCCCTTTCGATTCCGTAATGGTGCGCTCTTTCCTTTGATTCATTAAATACCTCCGAACTACGGCATTATACTATATCGACCGTTTAATTAACCATACGTTGATTCTCAACAAACGGTTGTGAGTAAATTAAAGTGAAATCACTCGGGTAATGATACATCCCGAGGATTTCGAAGCCTGAATTCAGGTTGAATGCTTATCAGGAAAATTTAATCGGTTGTGGCTTTTTGAACGACCGCAGTAAAAGCCTCAGGTTGGCGTACTGCCAAATCTGCCAATACTTTACGATTGAGTGCAATATTAGCCTTTTTCATAGAATGCATCAACCGGCTGTAAGTTGTGCCATTTTGTCGGGCAGCGGCGTTAATACGGGCAATCCATAGACGCCGTAAATCACGCTTGCGGGTACGCCGGTCTCGGTAGGCATACCATAAGCTTTTTAACATGGCTTCGTTCGCCCGACGGAACAGTCGGTGGCGTGTGCCGAATTGCCCTTTGGTGATTTTTAATACTTTATTATGATGCTGGCGTCGATGGGGGCCAGTCTTTACTCGTGCCATAATCTACTCTCCTGCGTACCCCTGAGCGCCGAAAGGCTCTCTTCCCTTCTGTTTCATGCACCCAGTAGCCGCATAACCATGATTTACCAGAATTAATCTTTCAAATAAGGCGCCAGGCGATGAACGCGTTTAATAATACCGCGGCCCTTCACCGGCACCATCTCATCGAACAGGCGCGTTGTGCGCTTTGAGGTTCGTCGACGCAGATGGCTTTTTCCGCCTTTTGTGCGCACCAGCTTACCCGCTCCCGTCAACCGGAAACGTTTGGCAGTGGCTTTATGCGTCTTGATTTTGTATTTACCAACTGTTTTCTTACGTGGCACAGCCATACTCCTCTCACACAAAATACCGCGGATGATATTACTATCCGCGGGTAGTAACACATTTTATCATAGGTAACTTTATTGCGCTTAACTTTCTTTCTTTTTTGCCGTCTTTCCAGGCGCCAGAATCATGAGCATTGTCCTGCCTTCTAAAGCAGGGGTCTGTTCAACAATCGAAATTTCTGATAATTCTTCGGCAATCTCTTTTAAATCGTTAAGCGCAATTTCCGGATAAGTGATCTCCCGGCCGCGAAAACGCACGCGTACTTTTACTTTCATGCCAGCTTCCAGCCAGCGACGTGCATCACGCACTTTAAGATCACGATGGTGTTCATTAGTTTTCGGGCGGAGTCTGATTTCTTTCACTTCGATTTTTGTTTGCGCCCGGCGCGCTTCACGTTCTTTTTTCGCCCGTTCGTAAACAAATTTGCCAAAATCCATTACCCTACAAACCGGGGGGTCTGCGTTTGGAGCCACTTCTACCAAGTCAAGTTCGGCTTCTCGCGCCAAACGCATGGCTTCTTCCGTCGAAACAACTCCGACATTTTCGCCGTCTGCGCCGATTAAACGCACTTCAGGCACTCGAATAGTTTCATTAACCCGAAAATTATTTGCGCTGATAACTCACTCCTCTCAATAATTCATTCAAATGATAACTTCCATGCGGATAGTTTTGGGATGATACCATAAACCTGCAAGAATCGTCAACATGATTATATATATACCATAAAAAATCAACATGTTTTCAACATAAAAACGCTCAGCCCCCTGGGGGGAGAGCGTCTCTGCTCAAACGATACCACCCATCCAATACAACTAAATTCTTTTTTAATAATACCGTCGGCAATACTTATCTATCAAATATAGAATTTGTAATTGCGCATCTTTGTGTGGGCGGTATAGGACTCGAACCTACGACCTTTGCGATGTCAACGCAACGCTCTAACCAACTGAGCTAACCGCCCGCAAGCATAGTGGGGGAATTATACCTGCGCCCACCAAAATTTGCAAGTCGCCTAATTTTTTATAGTTTTTAAAAATGATTTTATTATATTGGCTACCTGCAAACCCTTTTCCAACATCACCATATGCCCTGCATTCGGAATAATATGCAAAGATGCACCACTAATTTGGGATTTTAAAAATTGAGAATGCCGGAGGGGCGTCATTTTATCACCCTCACCGCAAATGACGACCGTTGGCACGTTGATGGCAGATACTTTATCGGTGATGTCGAAGGTGTTGCATGCCACCAAATCCCCATAAAGGACACTCTGGCGCGTTTCTCCCAGGTGTTTGATAGCTGAATTCACTATCCGTTGCGGCGCCGCAGGGCTGAAAGACCAACGAACAATTTTCTCAATGGCACTATACACTGTAGTTGGCGAAGAAGCATCCTGTAGCAATTCCTGAGATACCCTTAAACGCGCTGCGGCGCCCACCAGGCCTAATCCCAGTAATTGATCCGGGTGTTTGAGTGCAATCCACATCGCGATGGCAGAACCCATGGAATGTCCGATCATAACTGCCGCAGGTAATCGGATCACATTCATCCAAAACAATACTCTCTCGGCATAAGCCTCGATAGACTGCAGCCCCCGCCCTCCCGATTTACCATGTCCGGGTAGGTCTAATGCATAGATTCTAAAACCAGGCATTCGGCGTAATTCCATCTGCCAGGATAAATAATTGCCTCCCGCCCCATGCAGCAAAACGATCGGTAGCCCTGCTTGACCTTGATTGGCATAATAGTGATAATAGTAGAAATCAGCACTGCGCGGCATAGGCTTTTTACTTTTTTCCCATCTTTCCACTAATGATTAAATTGACAATGCTGAAAGTGGTTATATTTGCTTGATTAAGTTAGATATCGCGGTTAAGACGCAATTGATCGGCTGCTTCCTCGGTGGTAGGGATAAATACCCGAATTAATGTCCCTTTCCCCTTTTCAGAATTTACCTGAATAACACCGTTCACCAATTCTGTGCGTTCACGCATATTCACCATACCCAGGCTGCTTCGGTTTTCATAGTTTTGGTTCACTTCTCCAACATTGAAACCTACGCCATCATCTTCGATTTCCAGGACTACAATCCCTTCACTGGCCAGCTTAAGGCGTACCCAAACATGAGGTGCCTGGGCATGTTTTCGCGCATTATTCACTGCCTCTTCACCGATATAAAAAACCACGGCTTGCTTTCCCGGTTCCAGCTTTGGGATAACATTGGGATCAGCCTGAATAATAACATTTTGTTCGTATGTTTCGCGCATCTTTTCGGCCATCGATTCAAACGCTGCGATCAAACCTTGCGATTCCAAAACCAATGGGCGAAGGGTGAAAAGCATATGACGGATTTCTTTTGTGGTGCGACGGGCTAATTCTTCCACTTTATACAATTCTTCTGCTGCTGCATCGGTATCACGTTCGATCAACCGCCGGGCGTAATTCACGCGTAGCGCCAGGGCAGATACCGATTGTGTTGGGCCATCGTGAAGGTCTCTAGCCAGTTTTTTTCGTGCATCCTCCTGGATTTCCATCATTCTTTCTTTCTCAAGCTCCAGATCATTGTAAAGACGCGCGTTTTGAATAGCATTCACAACCTGGTTACAAATAATATTTAACAGTTCTTTGCGATCGTCCGTAAAGTAATCTGCTTCGGGGTGCGCATATACTAACACGCCATAAGCTTCCAGCCCCAAACGAATGGGTAAGCAGCCCATGGAGTCACACGATCTGAAAGCGACAATCCGTTGCAGTTCTGCATCCTTTTCCGGCTCTAATCCATAACAGGCTTCTCCCTGGGTAAGAGCCTGACCAATCAATCCTTCTACCCCCGGTAGACTCACACGCATATCAGCAGGCGTTAAGCGGCGCGCTGATTCAATCACTAGGCGGTCGCTCTCATCAGGGTTTGAAGAATACAACAAAACGGCGCCAGCCAATCGATCGTCCGGGCTTTCGAAATTGGATAAAGCACTGGCGCTGACATCCAGGGCTATTTCTAAAACACGTTCATAGTTTAATGTGGTACCCAAAGCGGATATAATTTCATTAATGGATCCATAATGTTCAGAGGATAAGGCATGGGGTTTTTGTCGCCGGTCCAATTCCGAAGATTTCTTGTATTCAAGCCAGGTGTTCAACTGACCCTTGCTATATCCCAATATTGCGCCAATTCCCAGATAAACCACCAATAATACAATCATGTAAATGAGTGCTACGCGTGGTTCATTGATCAATGCACCAATCAAACCCTGCATGATGGTATTGGCAAACGCCAGGATCAATCCTCCTTGATATGAAAAGTATAACGTTGCGGAAAATAAGGGCATTATCCCCACCCAAAATATCCGTCCTTGATATGCCCCCGTGAAAATAAACAATACCAGAGCAAAAACGATATCACCCGATATGATCAAGTAACGCTCGGAGAATAACCGTTTATTAAGAATGATCACTACAGAATGAAAAATATTCCAGGCACAAACGATAAAAAGAAAAATTCCTAACAACCAATATGAGTAATCCCCCGCTGTCAGACTGATAGCCAGTCCGATAGTTGTCAGCCAACGCATGGAGATGATAGTCCAATGGATCAGATTATTCGAGATAGACTGGCGCATGATGTTATCATAACCTAAAAAAAAGAAAATAATCCTACCTAACCAATCAGCAAGGATTTATATATGTTGTCTTAATATTTGAACGGCAGCCTGTATTGCTCTGGCTCGATGGCTGACCTGGTTCTTTTGATTCAGTGAAAGTTCAGCCATCGTAAGGCTAAACTCCGGGAGTAAAAATATGGGATCATAACCAAAACCATGACTGCCGCGTTCCTCCGGGATTATTTCGCCAAAACAATCACCCTTCGTAAATATGATATTTCCTGCCATATAAAGCGCTACCGTGCAATGAAAATGAGCCTTCCATGGTCGAGGTATCCCTGTCAGGCGTTCTAACAAATACGCGCGACGATCTGCATCAGTTGCCCCATCAATTGGCGCAAAACGGCGCGAATATATACCGGGCAAACCACCCAGGGCATCCACCTCCAATCCGGAGTCATCCGCCAGGCTGATCAGCCCTGTTTCATCTCCGAAAGCCCTGGCTTTTTGCGCGGCATTTTCCTCATAAGTACCCGCATTCTCTTCAACTTCTAATATCAGGTTCAAATCTGAAGGGGTGGTTATCATGATATTCAATCCCTTCAGAAGCGCTTGAATTTCAATGATTTTATGGCGGTTATTGGTCGCTAATAATAATTGTCGCATGAATTTCTCTCGAATGCAATATTTAATTTATAGTTTTCATAATCAATCAAAATATAATGTATTACTTGACGGACGTTTTTTGCTATGCTATAATGTCGGAAACCGATTTTTAGATTAATTATTTTCGATTATACGCTAGTATACGCCAGTGCCTCACTCCAGCAACCCTCTCCGGCTGAACGTTGGTTTTATAGTTAATCTATCTGTGGGGGACAGCCGGGAATTTATTTTCGATGTCCCTGCTCTCCACTTAGATTCCGATTTTACCTTTATGGATCTAAGCGGTGTAGCTCGTATTACCAGAACAGCACAGGGATTGCTTGTTCAAGTCAAATTAAGCGCTTTGGCGGAATGTGATTGTGTGCGTTGTTTGACTCCTTTCAGCCAATCTTTAAAAACAGAATTTACAGAGTTATATGCCTTCTCTCGTGATTCGATGACCGATTCCGGATTGATTTTACCCGAAGACGCTCACATTGATTTTGCCCCTATCATTCGAGAATATATGCTTTTAGAGGTGCCAATGAGTCCTTTATGCAGGCCGGATTGTAAAGGACTTTGTCCAATTTGTGGTGAAAATCTAAATGAAACAAAATGTAACCATGAGGAAGACACAATCGATCCAAGATTGGCGATACTGAAATCTCTTTTAGATAAAAGCGATATAAATTAAGTTTTTATCCACATCGATTCATATCATGTTTGCCTGCTCTTCAGGAGGGTTGTGTATGGTTTATCCAGGCATATCAATAATGGAAGATGAAGCGCTTTCAGGCTTGTTGGAAAAAGCGGAAGTGCAAGGATTTATCACGCTTAGTGATATCGGGGAATCTTATCCTGAACCATCATCAGCTGATTTTGAACAGAATCGGATCATTGCTTATCTACGCTGTCAGGGTATCGAAGTTTTGGAAGAAGAAGAGATATTGGGCAGCGATTCCGCCTTGAGTGATTTTGATAATATCACGCCTATCGATCACTACACAACCGATGATACGATTGAAATTTATCTAAAGGAAATGGCGCGTGTACCATTACTCTCTATAGAAGAAGAAATCGGTCTGGCAATGTCCATTGAAAAAGGTCGCGAAGCGCAGCGTCAATTGAAATCCGCCAATGGACGTTTGAAACCCGAACAACGAAAAGACCTGGATATACTGGTGAAAGAAGGTATGCTTTCTCGTGAACATATTATTAAAGCCAACACCCGCCTGGTAGTGAGTATTGCTAAAAAGTACCTGGGAAGAGGCTTACCCTTCCTGGATTTAATTCAAGAAGGAAATCTAGGATTGATGAAAGCGGTAGAGAAATTTGATTACCGGCGCGGCTTCCGCTTTTCAACCTATGCCACCTGGTGGATCCGCCAGACGATTACCCGCTCTATCGCCGATCAAGGGCGTACTATCCGTCTACCGGTTCATATGACTGATCGTATTCGGCATCTGTATAAGGTTTATCACGGTATGGAGCAAGAATTAGGCAGACCTCCTACCACACAAGAGTTGGCGACAAAATTGGATACGCCCATCAAGAAAGTTCAATGGATGCTGCAAGTTTCATGGATACCCCTTTCGTTGGAAAGCCCGGTTGGGGATGAAGATGATTCTGAACTCGGAATGTTCGTTGAAGATCAAATTACACCCACCCCTTCACAAGTCACGCATCATAACATGCTGCGAAAAGCGGTTGAAAATGTATTAACCACCCTCACCCCCCGAGAAGCGCGCATTATTCGCTTGCGCTACGGCCTGGATGACAATCATCCCTATACCTTAGAAGAGGTGGGTAATAAATTCGGCTTGACCCGTGAGCGTATCCGCCAGATAGAAGGGAAAGCTCTTAAGCGTCTGCGTCACCCTTATCGCGCCCGATTATTACGGGAATATTTCTAAGTTGATTTCCTAATCTTGACAAATCCGTTTCACCGTTTTAGACTTACCAAACCTCGATCATCGAACATGTGATTTATTGGATTATCTGATCATGGATCAAACTTATACAACTTTCATTACGGTCATGTTCAAAATGGGCATGCATAATCGCCAACGGACAGCTCTGTGGACGAGGGTTTTTCATTAAGTAAAAACCATTTACAAAACATCGGGCTGTCCATGATGGACAGCCTTTTTTCATATTAAAAATCTTTGGAGGTATATCGTGACCCTAAATATTCTGGTAGCTGTTGCTTGGCCTTATGCAAATTCACATATCCATGTGGGAAATATCACCGGATCATATCTCCCTGCCGATATCTATGCCCGCTATCATCGCCTGTTAGGCAACCGGGTATTGATGGTTTCAGGATCGGATGCTCACGGCACACCCGTTACTGTACGGGCTGATGCAGAAAACACCACCCCACTCGCTGTTTATCAAAAATTCCATGCCTCTTTTCTTGAACTTTTCCAAAAGATGGGCATATCCTACGACCTTTTTACCAGCACCCATACTAAAAATCATTTCAAAGTATCCCAAACGATATTCACCTCCCTGCAAAAAAACGGCAATCTATATACTCAAAAAGAAACCCAATGGTACGCGCCTTCTCAAAAACGCTTTCTCCCCGACCGGTATGTTGAAGGGACATGCTATATCTGTGGCTACAATAATGCCCGCGGCGATCAATGCGACCAATGCGGCACACTTTTGGACGCCACCCAATTAATCGATCCGCGTTCGAAAGTGGATGGTTCCACGCCGGAATTGCGCGAAACAGAACATTTTTACCTGGATTTGGGGAAATTGCAAAAAGTGGTGGTGGACTTTTTACGCCAAAAAGAATCGTATTGGCGTCCCAATGTTCTGCGGCAATCCTTGGGTCAAATCCTGGCTAATGACCTCCACGGACGCGCTATCACCCGCGATCTCGATTGGGGCATTCCTTTACCCGAAGAAGGCTGGGAAGGGAAATGTCTTTACGTGTGGTTCGAAGCAGTCATTGGTTACCTTTCGGCTGCTATCGAATGGTCTGCAATCCATAACCAACCAGATGCCTGGTACGATTGGTGGGTCAATCCCGATGCACGCAGTTATTATTTTATTGGTAAAGATAATATCCCCTTTCATGCCGTGATATGGCCAGCCCAGCTTGCCGGCGCCGGTGAGTGGTTTTGCCAACTATTCGATGGGAAAAGTGGGTTATCTCTCAATCTTCCCTATGATGTCCCTGCTAATGAATTTATGAATATGGAGGGGCAAAAGATATCCGGAAGCCGTAACTGGGCCGTTTGGGGATTGGATTTTCTATCCCGCTACGACCCCGATCCTTTACGCTATTATCTGACAGCGAATATGCCGGAGGGGAAGGATACCGATTGGGATTGGCAAGATTTCTTCAATAAAAATAATAATGAATTGGTAGCCACATGGGGAAATCTTTCGCACCGTGTGCTATCCTTTGCTTACAAACATTGGGAGGGACATATCCCTGTCCCAGGCGAGTTAAGAGCCGAAGATCAGGAAGTACTGGCAACTGTAGAAACAGGCTTTAAAAACGTATCCGAACAATTGAATGCCGTGCATTTACGATCAGCTTTATTGGAAGCCATGCGGCTGGCAACTGAAATCAATAAATATTTAGATGTAACCGCTCCCTGGATGGCGATAAAAACCGATAAAGACGCCGCAGCTAAATCGGTGTTCACAGCCCTCAAAGCCATCGATTCCCTCAAGATCATGCTGGCGCCTTTCCTGCCTTTCACCTGCGAGAAATTGAATCAATATCTCGGCTATACACAGCCAATTTTCGGCGACCAAACCACCTGTCCCATCCAGGATGAGCTGGGAACGCATTCTGTTTTACAATATGACGAAACCAAAGCCACGGGAAAATGGATGCCAAGTCAACTCGAACCGGGGAAACCCCTTTCGCAGCCCTTTCCCTTATATAAAAAACTTGAAGAAAGCATCGTAGAAGAGGAACGCAGCCGCCTGGGAAAACCATCTTGACCTGTGCCCGACAATCGCATTAACGACGTAATTCGCTCAGGTGGTCTGCCAACAATTGCATGGCTGCCTGAGCGGCTTGTTGTTTTACAGCAATACGGTCCCCCCGCCAGATATTTCGCCAGGCTTTATTTGTCGTTGGATCACTTAAGCCTATCCAGGTTAAACCCACCGGTTTATCAGGTGTGCCTCCGCCGGGACCAGCTATCCCACTTACCGATATGCCAATATCGGATGCCAGAGCCATGCGCACACCACGCGCCATTTCTATTACGGTTTCTTCACTCACCGCGCCGTATTTCTCTAAAGTTTCCCATTTTACTCCCAATAAGCGGACTTTTGCTTCATAAGCATAAGCCGTCACACTTCCTACATAATACGTCGAAGAACCGGCAACGTTTGTGATCAAATTGCCAATCAAGCCGCCGGTACAGGATTCAGCCACCGCCAAGCGCCACCCTTTCTGGCGAAGCAATTCACCAATGACAATTTCTAATGGCTTAGACAGATTACGCCTCCCGGATAATAAATTTTACCCTGTCAAAAACTGCCTAATTATAGCACCGGGCATCCTTCCGATCTGACAAAAATAAGTAAAATTTAGGGTGGGTTGGGATGGGATTGCTTACCCACTCACCAAATATATTTTTAGTATGGGCTTTTTTCCCTGGCTTGCTCATCATTTTCCCGTAAACGCTGTTACACCATGTTAGAATCTATGCTATGGAAATACCCGAAAAAATTTGCGGGATCATCAATAATTTACCTGCCAAGCCCGGCTGTTACCTGATGCGGGATGCCAACGGCAAGGTGATTTATGTTGGCAAAGCCATCAATTTGCGTAACCGGGTACGTTCCTATTTCCATAGCGCATCCCAGCAAAACCGCAAAACCACCCAATTGGTGAGGCACATCCAGGACATTGAATGGATCATGGTGGATTCTGAGTTAGAAGCCTTGATCCTTGAAATGAACCTGATCAAAAAATACCGCCCACATTACAATGTAAGACTAAAGGATGATAAACGCTATCCCTTCATAAAAGTTTCCTGGGGGAATAATTTTCCCAAAGTGACCGTGACCCGGCAGATGGTTCAAGACGGGTCACGATATTATGGGCCTTATACCAGTGTATGGGCAGTTCACCAAACATTAGACGTGATTCGCCGCATTTTCCCTTACCTCACCTGCGACCGGGAGATCTCCGGCAACGACGAGCGGGCTTGCCTCTACCACGATATAAAACTATGTGCAGCACCTTGCATTGGAGCCATATCCCAGGCAGGTTACCGGCAGATGATCGATGATTTGTGTCAATTTCTCATGGGAAGGACTGAGCCGATCGTCTCCCGGCTGCAAACGGAAATGGAGACGGCTTCTCAAAAATTGAATTTCGAAAAAGCCGCCCTGGTGCGCGATCAAATTCGCGCCATCGAAAATGTGGTCGAAAAGCAAAAGGTGATCTCCAGCGATTATATCGATTCAGATGTTATTGCTATGGCGCGTTCAAACGGCGAAGCTTGTATCCAGGTGTTTTTTATTCGCGGAGGAAAGCTTATTGGAAGAGACTATTTCTTGCTGGAAGGCGCGGCAGACAACCCCGATGCTCACGTTTTCGAGTCGTTCATTAAACAATTTTATGATCAATCACCCAATTTACCAGCACAGCTATTATTGCCCCATGAAATCGAAGAAGCCAATATTATCCGCCAATGGCTCAGCCAAAAAAGCGGCGGTCAAATTGTAGAAATATTAGTACCCAAACAAGGGCAGCAGCAAGAATTAATGCAAATGGCTACCGAGAATGCCGTTGAAACATTACGCTCCCTCCAGGCTCAATGGCAGGCAGATAAAAACCGCCAATTGCAGGCGCTCAATGAACTTCAACAAGCGTTTAATCTTTCTGCACCATTAAACCGCATCGAATGTTACGATATTTCCAACACACAAGGAACCGCCGCCGTGGGGAGCATGGTAGTCTTCGAACAGGGTACACCCAAAAAGCAACACTATCGTCGTTTCAACATCCACCAGGTACAGGGTCCGGATGATTTCGCCAGTATGGAAGAGGTGCTAACCCGACGCTTCAACCGCTGGCAGGCCGCTCAGGATATCTCTCAGACTCCTGGCAAAAAACCAGACCCGGCTTTTGCCTTGCTGCCAGACTTATTGATTGTGGATGGCGGTAAAGGACAGCTAAGCCGGGCTGTATCCGTATTGGAGAAATTCGAGCTTTTTGGAAAAATTCCCGTTGCCGGATTGGCTAAACAAAATGAGGAGCTATTCATCCCCGGCCAAAACCAGCCGATCATGCTGCCTCGTCATTCACAAGGCTTATACCTCGTACAGCGGGTACGAGATGAAGCCCATCGTTTTGCGATCACCTCTCATCGCAAATTACGCACCAAAGAAGGGTTGGCTTCAAGATTGGACGCAATTCCGGGAATTGGGCCTGCCCGCCGGAAATCGTTAATTACGCATCTGGGATCGATCCAGAAAATCCAGGAAGCCACCCTCGACCAATTGACCGCCATCCCTGGCATCACACCCAAATTGGCAGTCGCCATTAAATCTTATTTGGAATAATCTTTATTATCTATCTGGAGCAGTTATGGCAAATAAAAAGAAATCAAGTTCCCCCCGCGATCAAAAGCGGATTCACATTCAACAGGCTGTATTTGCACTCATTGCGGTGATGATCATCCTGGTGATGATTCTCAGCCTGGTTGCGAAGTAGATGCAAAATTCAGGCTTCAAGTAAATTTTGTACCGCCTGACTGAATTCCTGTACTGAGAACGGTTTTTGCAGCCAATGGACGCTCCCTCGTTCAAGTAATTTCTGGTTCTCACCATCCATGGGGTGCCCGGTAACAAACAGCATTTTAATGTTTGGCCAACGAGCTTGAATAGCGTTGTACAGCTCTAACCCCCCCATCTTGGGCATAACCACGTCACTGATGATCAGTTCAATCGAACCACTTTGCTCATCAAGATAAGTAAGCGCCTCAAGCCCATTTACCGCTATATAGGTTTTATAATTATAGGCTTCTAACAAAGCTTTTAATGCCTCACGCGTGGCATGATCATCCTCTACGATCAGTACAGATACCCCTACCCCATCTAAAGAAGATGTTTCCACGGTTATCGGATGCTCATCGATCTCATCTAAAGAGCGTAGATAAATTGTAAAAGTTGTTCCCATGCCCTTGCGGCTTTGAACATCAATATAACCATCGTGTTGTTTGATGATCCCATAAACCTGCGCTAACCCTAAACCAGTCCCTTGCCCAATGGGTTTGGTAGTGTAAAAGGGTTCAAAAATATGCGGAAGGTGTTCAACGGGGATGCCCTGACCAGAATCTTTAACAGAAATGACAATCCAATTCCCGAAAGGTAAATCGGGAATGGGAGACAAGTCGCCCGCCTGATAGGTTATGCGCTTGAGTGAAAACTCCAATGTCCCGCCTTCCGGCATGGCGTCTCTGGCGTTTACTGCCAGATTCATGAAAACTTGCTGCAAACGGGTTGGGTCGGCATGTATGAGATAACTGCCTTGCTGATATTTTAATTCCAGGTGGATAGTTTCTGGAATGACCCGAACCAGCATTTTTTCCAATTCTTTGATAAACGGCAATACATCCAGGGAAGACTGCTCCATCACCGATCGGCGGCTGAAATCCAGAATTTGTCGAATCAAGCTTGCCGCTCGTTGTACTTGTTGTTGAATTATAAGCAACCTATCCTGGCTGGCTTGCTGCAAATTGGGGTCGCTGCGCAAGAGGTCTGCATACACTAAAATCGCTGCCATAATATTATTAAAATCATGCGCAATACCAGCTGCCAATTGTCCTACGGTAGCCAGTCGTTCCTGCATTTGAATGCGGGATTGATTTTCTTTTTCTTGGGTGATTTCTCGCAACATGATCACCCATTGCTGCTCTGTTTCTCCTACCGGGCGCGCTTGCGCTTCAAAATAACGGTGCAAAAACCCCTCTTGAACAACTTCCAATGGTACCGTTTCGGCGCGACAATTGATGATTTCTTCGATGGAAAAACCTGCCAGCTCAATCAATACATTATCAGACATACGCGCGTCTAATACGGTGAGCAATTCCTTGCCTAACGGATTAGACACCAACAACCTTTGATCCGAATCCAGAAATAACACACCCACCGGTAAATGCTCTACCAGGTTTTCTAATCGCTGTTGCTCAGCAGCCAAGATCGCTGAAATACGTTCTACCGCCATACTGGCTTGATGAGCAAAAGTGCTTAATAATCGTTTTTGCCCCTCGCTTTCTTGTCGAACCCCTGAACCGGCAACGATTAACATACCCACACACTTCCCCCCGCTTAATATAGGTGCTTCAAGGACAGAATCTAAAGCTTGAATTTGGGTGCTTTCATGTGGCAAATCGCTGCATAACACCGCTTCAACAGGAATTTTTGCAATCTTGCTATCACTACCGCTATCCTGCGTAACAATCGACTCGCACCGTTCACGTAATTCATTAAGCGCCGAAGGCGCCATTGGCCGGATTGTTTCTACCGAGATTTTTCGGTATCCGTTTTGGAAATAGCACCCAGCCACTATCTCTGTGCCAATAGCCGACCTCAAATGGCTCAGCAAAATGTGGAATAACTCATCATATGACAGGATATAACCGATTTTCTGACTGACCTGATAAAGCTCTTGGAGTTCAGATGTTCGCCGGGCAACTGTGATCTCTAGTTCTTGAGCGTGTTCGTGTACCCGTTCATAAAGTAAAGCGTTTTCCAGCGCGATGGAAACCTGTCCTGCTAATACTTCCAATAATTCACGGTCTCGTTCACATAATTGACTCAAACGGTCGGTTTCGATATTGATAGCACCAACCACTTCATTTTCTCGAAATATGGGCACGGCTAGCTCGGCAACAGTATTGGGATAATCTTTTATATAATCGTCATCTTCCGAAACATCCGGAACTAAAATGGCTTTCCCAACTCGAATGGCTCTGCCCACAATACCCACTCCTGCCGCTATTTCTTTGATAGGGTCAATCGAACCATAGAAAGCTTTCACTTTCAACTGATCACCATCGGTAAGGAATATCTCCACCAGAGGATATCCAAACATTTCACCTAATTGTTTAACCACCTCATCCAAAATAACCTGCACCTCAAGACGTTGGTTGAACTTTTGTGCCAACGATTGCATCAAGGTCATCTCCGTCAGGCGCCTTTTAACCTCCTGATAGCTGTTGGCATTACTTAATGCTAAACCCACTTCCTGGCAAATGGCTTGCAGTAATTCGAGTTGGTTGGTAGAAAACGCATCTTTATCATTATGCAAAACATTGATCACACCCAAAATATTATCGGCTGCCATGATCGGTGCGGAAATGGCAGATTGAATGTTGTCATCCAAGCCATCGACCCGGAGCCAACGAACATCCTGATTCACATCCGGGATTATTGTAGGCAAGTGATTGAGGGCAACCCAACCGGCTAATCCATCCCCCAACTGCAGCTTGATTTTTTCATGGGTATCTGGCAATAATGCCGGTGTTACCCCGCATAACGAATGCAGAATCAGGAGCTCTTCTTCGGGGTGATAAAGGAAAGCTTGTCCTAAAACGCCATTAAGTACGCGGCTGGTAAGAGAAATTGCGCGGGCGAGAATTTCATCGACATCAAATGTGGCGGTTAATTCTTTATTGATATCAAAGAGCAACCCTAAGTGGCGCCGTTCTGTGGCGGCCTGTTCAAATAATCGGGCATTTTCGATAGCAATCGCCGCTTGCACTCCCAGCATATGCAAGAGATGAAGATCTTCTTCACTAAATTGGCGCGGTGTATCATAGGAGATGTTCATGACTCCCACCACACGCAGACCAATTTTCAAGGGTAAACCTACAATAGCGCCATGCCAATCTTTCGGCGTATTTTTATACATATCGCTATTTTGCATGTCGTTTACTACCAGGATTTCCCCCGATTTTGCCACGGTTGCAGTAAGCCCGTCCGGTCTGGGTATTGCTATGGGTTGTCCATATCTCCCATCCGACCAAAGCGATGCGCCAAAAGTTAATCGACCGCTATCCTCATCGGAATATAAAAATATATGTCCGTTATTCGCATCGCGCAACAACTTCAATGCGCTTTTCAAAATCGCATCTAACACAGCCTGCAGCTCAAGGCTGGAGGTAAGGCTTATGCTTGCCTGGCGAAGAGCCTCCAACTCGGTGGCGCGTTCCTCTTCTTTTTCATATAATCGGGCATTTTCGATGGCAGTTGAAGCGTGCACAGCAAACAATTGGACCGTGGTCACTTCATCACTCGTATACCCATTAGAAGTCACCCTATCGAGATTAAGTAAACCAATGACCTGATCTCTTACTACCAGAGGTACGCCTAGCCATGAACGAATATGCTCGCTGATTGGGGTCATTTCCCAGGAGGGATCCTCTCGAATATCTCGAATTACATAGGGGACTTTACTCTTCAGCGTCTTTATTATTCGATTTTCACGTTTGTAATCAGATGATATCGAATCAACCGTCTCCTGTTCATAATAGTAATCATAACCACGCCAGGCTTTTATCTTAAGTTTCTCCCCTTCTAAAAGCATAATGCTCCCGGTATCAAAAATGATGACCCGCGACAATTGTTCCAGTACGCCTTGCAGCACTTGAGATAAAGATAAACTGGAGCTGATAATACGCGCCGCATCTCTTAACGCTTCAGCGCGTTCACGGGCTGCTTTTTCAGAATCAAATAAGCGCGCATTTTGGATGGCAATCGCCATTTGTTGCGCCAGGGTTTTCGATTTTTGTAAATCGCTTTGTTTGAAAAAATCCAGTGTAATGCTATCGACCATCAAGACGCCGATCAATTTTTGCTGTGCGATGATAGGCACTCCCATAAATGAACGGACATGCTCCGCCCCTTTCACCCAGATCCAATCCGGGTGTAAACGAACATCCGGAATAACAACAGGCTGTAAATCCTTAGCCATCCGTCTTATGATGGGACTTTCAACCAATACCTCGCTGGCAAAACGACTGGTCAATTTTTCGTCAATATAACCAGAGCCAGCCACTAAAGCGGGTTTCCCGTATTCTCTAAACAATAAAACGGAACAAGTGGCAAACGTCAATACACGCTTGAGTTGGTCAAGAATGCGTTGTAAAACTTCATCTAATACCAGGCTTTCATTGACAACTTGCGCAACTTCTCGAAACAGGTCAGCTTGTTCATGCGCCGATCTCTCTGCCTCGAATAAACGGGCATTCTCAATCGCTATAGCCGCCTGATTGGCATAAAGGGTTAATAGCTCTAATTCAGGCTCAGTAAACTTTCTTTCGCCCCTGGCAATGAAAACTTGCATCACACCTTTGATCTGACCTTGCCATACCATCGGTGCAAGTAACATCGCGCCATATAATTCTTCGGTATCGGTTAAAGTGAACGGTTCTTGAACATCCGAAGGCTGTGATATATTCAGGGGTTTCTTGCTCTGCGCCACCCAACCAGCCGCCCCTTCTCCAAATTTGAATTTTATGGTCTTATAGTTGCCGGTATGGCTTGGATATTCTGCACTGAGATTTACACAATTTTCTTCTGGGTCACATAGGTATAGACAACCCCCATCTGAATTCAATAAACGCGCAGCATAGGCAATAATATTTTTGTGTAGTGTCGGCTGGTCTTGAATTGTTGAAATGTTAAGTGAAAGATCATGCAACACTTTTAATTCTTCCGCTCGCTGACGGATTGATTCTTCCATGTGCTGCCGATCGATGATTTTACCGGCTTGTGTGGGACGAATGATGGCTTGAATAATTGACCGGCTTTCGTCATCGACTAGTGTGGCGTGGAAATTTAACTCATGAGGAAAGCTGCTATCGTTTTTAAAGGAAAGAATACCCTCCCATGCTTTCTTTTGGCGAATTGTGTTGAGGATGCGATTAAAGCGGTCGGCGTCTTCTATAGCGACCAGCGCGTAAAATAATCCCTGATCACCATTCTGGCATTCTTTGCCGATCAATTCGAAAAATTTGGTATTTGCGGCGATGATTTGCGTGGATGTAGGATCGAAAAGAACAACACCTTCATCGATGGCATCAATCAGGAACCGATATTGTTTATCACCTATCGAACTATTCAAGGAAATCTCTTCCCTTTGCATACCTCACCCAATATCTAGATTAGAAATAGCCTTTATATTATAGAAGGATTTCAGCAATATTTACCTTACGAATTAGAAAACCCAACGGCGCAGGTTGGAAAAAACCCTGCGCCGTTGACTAAATCAACGCAATATAAAATAAGATCAGAGGTTGTGATTAGAACAATCCAACCACCCGATTCGTCGTTAGATCCAGATCTACATCGTAAAAAACCGGACGTGTGGGTAAGCCGGGCATAGTGCGCATTTCACCCAGTAACGGATATAAGAATCCTGCGCCCACCGAGGCGCGGATATCCCGGATCGGAATACGATAACCTTTGGGAACGCCTTTGAGGGCAGGGTCATGACTCAGACTAAGGTGAGTTTTTGCCATGCATAAAGGCAGCTTATCAAACCCAAGACGGGTATAGAGTTCAATCTTGGCTTCAGCTTCCGGAGAATAATCTACTCCATCGGCGCCATAGATTTGCTTGCAGATGATTTCGATTTTCTCTTTGATGGATTTTTCCAGCGGGTATAAGAGTTTAAAGTTGCTGGGTTTCTCGGCTGCTTTGACTACCGCCTCAGCCAAGTCTTTCGCACCTTTACCGCCTTCCATCCAGTGCGTACAAACGACCGCATCTTCAGCCCCAGCTTCTTGGGCTGCTTTGCGCACCAGTTCGACTTCGGCTTTTGTATCGGCGGCAAATGAGTTGACTGCCACAACCACCGGAATACCAAATCCTAATGCATTCTTGATGTGATGTTGCAGGTTCGGTAAGCCTGCCCTTAACAATTCCAGGTTCTCGTCGGTATAGGCAGGATCAAGTGGTTTTCCTGCGACAACTTTTGGACCACCACCATGCATCTTGAGGGCGCGTACGGTCGCAACCAATACCACCACATTGGGAATCAGCCCGGAATATCGGCATTTGATATCGAAGAATTTCTCCATACCGATGTCTGCACCAAAGCCCGATTCTGTGATGACATAATCTGCCAGTTTTAGGGCAATACGGTCGGCAATGATGGAACTGTTGCCATGGGCAATATTGGCAAAGGGACCGGCATGAACGAACACAGGGGTACCTTCCAGACTTTGCATGAGGGTGGGTTTAATGGCATCCTTCATCAAGACAGTCATAGCCCCAGCCGCGCCCAGATCCTCGGCGGTGATCGCTTCGCCGGCCTTATTAGTGCCGATCACGATCCGCCCCAGGCGTTCGCGCATATCAGCCAGATCGGTGGTCAAAGCAAGAATAGCCATTATTTCACTGGCTACAGAAATATCGAAGCCAGTGCGGCGAGTTTTGCCTTTTTCCTCAGGTCCCTGCCCAACCGTAATTTCGCGCAGGAAGCGATCGTTTGTATCAATCACACGCCGCCAGGTGATGCTGTCAGGATCGATATCCAGGCGGGCAAATTTGCTGCGTTCTTCAGGGGTAAGGTCTTCCGGATTGGTCTTCTTGATGCCCAGCTTTTCCAAGCGGCGCAGCATGGACATTGAGAAACGGCGCTTCCCCTCTTTATCAGGCGGGCATAAGGCGTTGAAGAGTTTCTCGTCTGTTTGATTGCCTTCATGGAACATACGGGTATCAATAGCGGCTGCCAGTAAGTTATTGGCGGCTGTAATGGCATGAATATCACCCGTCAGGTGGAGGTTGAAATCCTCCATGGGTACAACCTGGCTATAACCGCCGCCAGCCGCGCCGCCTTTAATACCAAATGTAGGCCCCTGACTGGGCTGCCGGATACAGGTGAAAACCCGTTTACCCAGGTGAGCGCCCAATGCCTGGCTTAATCCCATCATAGTTGTGCTTTTACCCTCACCTAATGGCGTGGGGGTAATTGCGGTCACATCGACATATATACCATCTGGAACATCTTTCAAACGATCTAATACTTCTAGACGAACTTTTGCTTCATAGCTACCGTGTAATTCCAGCTCTTCGGGTAATAAACCTACCTCGTCTGCGATTTGCGTAATGGGTTTTAAATACCCTGCTTGCGCAATTTCAATGTCAGAGGGGACTGGGAACTTCAGGTCAAGCTTCGTTGGCTCAAACTTTCTAAGGCCAGGAAATTTCGATTTCGCGCACATAATCACTCCCTTCCAAGGATTGTTTTGTTCAATATTGTATTATTTTGACAGATTTTATTCATTCAATCAAGAGACGCATATCACTAGAAAATATGTATAGTGTCACAACCTAAATTTCTTTGAGCATATAATATCTTTCCTGTTTAAACCCCCTGTTCGAGTAATAACGGCGTGTCCCAATAGCAGAGATCACCGCCAGCTGATGGTACCCTTTTGATTGACAAATGTTCTCAGCTTCATGGATCAATTGAGTACCCAGCCCAATATGTTGGGCTGCGCCATCCTGCTCATGCCCCACCTGCAAGGATTGCCCATATACATGTACCTCACGGATGATGGCTGCTCCCTCCAATTCTTCCATCTCTGTCGATGGCGATTCTTTACCCGGAAGTGAAAGTCTTAAAAATCCGGCCAATTGATCATCCTGGGTGTCATAGGAAAGAAAATGTTCCTCCGCTTTCCCTGCTTGATAAACCAGGTCGTTATATATCAGATCTTTTGCATCTACCTTATGTTTTCTCACCTCACGACAGCGAATGCATTGACATTTCGTGCCGCGTAATGCCATCTCTTTTTGAATGTCTTGACGTAAACTGGTGCGTTTATTACCCTCTACCACATAGTTAGAAGGAATATCACGAATAATCCTGTTTACCCGGCAATATCGCGGTATGGTGGGCTTTACAGAAGCAATAAGATCCACCAATTCCCCGGTTGTATAGGGGTGATACTCCCCGCGCTGCCAATAGGCATACAAAGCCGTATTTTCTAACAACTGATTGGGGTAGATTTTTAGCTCATCGGGGCACAGATTTTCCCAAAGGCGCGAAAAATCCTGCCGGTCAGAATCAAGTGTGGCGCCAAAGAGATTAGGCATCCAATGCAATACCACTTTAAATCCGGCGGCTCTTAAGTAATCCATGGCCTGGTAAGTCTGCGCCACCGTGTGCCCCCGTTGATTCAACGCTAAAATCTTGTCATCCAGGCTTTGCGCCCCCATCTGCACCTTGGTTACGCCCAAATAGCGTAGCCAGGCAAGTTCTTTAAAGGTTACCAGGTCGGGTCTGGTTTCAATGACCAATCCGACATTACGATGGGCAGATGTTTCATTGATGGCATGCGCCTGGTTCAGTGTGGTGGAATCAGCCCCGTTCAACGCTTCAAAACAACGCAATACAAACCACTCCTGGTAATCCCGTCGGTATGCGCTCCATGTACCGCCTAATATCAATAATTCAACTTTATCGGTGGGGTGACCCACTGCCTTGAGTGCCTGGAGTCTGGCTGCAACTTGCGCATAAGGGTCAAAATCATGCTCCACAGCCCTCTTTGCTCCTGGTTCATCCGGCACATAGCTCTTTGGCATGCGAATATCATCGGGGCAAAATATACACTTCCCGGGACAGGGGAACGGTTTTGTGAGCACGGTTACCGTAGTAACCCCTGAAAGTGTACGGATCGGTTTCATACGGATGCGCGCCAATAGTTGGGCATCTGTTTTTATCTCCCCCCGATCGACCAGGTCATGGTATACGGCGACCAGGATATGCTTGGGCAGATAACCCCCATCCGGCAATGGGTGCCGCCGTACTGATGCGTACACATCATTCCCAACGCGCACTTCCTCCAACACCTCACGCGCTAAGGTTAATTTCTCAGGAGTATATTCCCTGGCTTTATTCCAGGCTTCGCTATTAACCATCCATATTCCCGGTTTGAAGTTTATAATATCAGCGTGGAAACCCGCGCTGAAGAGCAAATACTTGTTCTTAATCATCAATTTTACCAGACCTTTGCACATCACTTTTCTTCGACCCGCTTACGGCTGCAACCCGGAATAAAAATTATCCTGCCAGACATCATTAAAAGTACGTGTATCCTGGATTTAGGATGTGGTAATGGTGAGTTGGCGCTGGCTTTGATAAACTCCCATTTTCAGGGGCAGTATGTTGGGTGTGATATAAGCCGGAATTTATTGAATATTGCAAAAACCCGTTTAAACGATCAATCGAACCATCTGCCTGACCAATATCAATTCTTCCTGGTAGACCTGGCTGCACCTGGCTGGGAAATACCTCTCCCCGATTTTCCATATGATTTAGCGTTATCCTTTGCCGTTTTGCATCATCTACCGGGTAAAGATCGACGGCTCCAATTGCTATCTCGCCTGCAAAAATTACTTACCCAATCTTCTATTCCACAATCCTTTTTTATTTTTTCAGTCTGGCAATTCCTGAACAGCCCGCGTCTTCGCGCCCGCATCCAACCCTGGAGTTCAATCGGCATAAGCCCTGATGGAGTTGACTCGGGTGATTTTCTTTTAGATTGGCGGCACGGCGGGCAAGGGCTGCGATATGTCCACCATTTCAGCGAGATTGAATTACAGGGATTGGCAGATGCAGCCGGCTTTTCAATTCGTCGCACTTTTTACTCAGATGGCGAGGAGGGAAATTTGGGTTTGTATCAGGTTTGGGAAACGATGCGGGTATAATTACATAAAGATAAGGATCATCCCTGGCAACTATACTATGCAAATCTTAATAATCTCCGACATCCACGCCAACCTGACTGCTCTGCAGGCGGTTCTTTCCAATGCAGGAGAAATCGACAGCGCCTGGTGCCTGGGGGATTTGTTGGGCTATGGCCCAGATCCCAATGAATGTATCGAATGTATCCGTCAATTACCCAATTTGGTTTGCTTAATTGGAAACCATGATGCCGCCGTTTTAAACCTGATCGATACGGATGCCTTCAATCCCGAAGCCCGGCAAACAATCGTTTGGACTCAGAACGCTTTACTACCAGAAAATGAGACTTTTTTGAAAAGCCTGCCGAATAAAATCCAAATCGACAACGTGACACTGGCACATGGAAGCCCGCGTCAACCGATATGGGAATATCTATTAGATTCCTATACCGCCACACGTAATTTCGATTATTTCGATACCGATTTCTGTTTCGTGGGGCATACCCATCTACCCTTCATTTTCCACTTAAAAAACGACCAGAATAACGCTTCATTGACCATCCCTACGCCCAATAAAAAAATTGAATTATCACCACGCGCTATCCTAAACGCTGGATCGGTAGGGCAGCCACGCGATCGCGATCCACGTGCGGCTTATGCGATCTTCGATCCAGATCAACAAACCTGGGATTATCGGCGCGTTACATATGAAATCGCCGATGTTCAAAAACGTATGAACAATGCCGGATTACCCTCCAGGCATATTCAACGGCTTTCCTCTGGCTGGTAATGGGAACTTATCGAATAGCCTCTACGTCTTAAGAATAAAACGATAGGAGAAAAGAAATGCACACACCCTTGAAATCTAAACGCAGTATTTTGAAATATATCATCATTTCTCTTATGATTTCCAGCATGCTATTTCTTTATGGATGCGCCGCAGCGAAAAATTCCTTGGCGCCCAGAGAGGTATATGAAGAAGGAATGGAAATGCCAGCCGCGGCGCCGGAAGCCGACATGACAATGTGGGAGCCGGAAATGGCGAAAGAGTACAGCAGCTATTCCGGGAGCGCCCAGGGCGTGAAGCGCATTGTACTGAAAAACGCCAGCTTGAGTATCGTGGTTGATGATCCAGCCCAAACAATGGACACTATTGCTAAACTGGCTGATGATTTAGACGGATGGGTGGTTTCAGCGAATTTGAGTAAATACACATTGGAAAACAATGTGGAAGTCCCCCACGCCACAATCACCATCCGTGTGCCAGAAGAAGTGTTGGATGAGGCTATAGAAACCATTGAAAATCAAAGCGATCAAGATCCATTGAGCAAAACCATAAATAGCCAGGATGTCACCAGTGAATATACCGATCTGCAATCCCGGCTGCGTAATCTGGAAAGCGCCGAAGAACAACTCCGTAAGATCATGGAGGATGCCGTCCGCACCGAAGACGTCATGTCTGTTTATAACCAACTGGTGAGCGTTCGTGAACAAATTGAAGTGGTAAAAGGTCAGATCAAATACTACGATGAGGCTTCTGCGCTTTCATCGATCAGCGTCGATATCCTGGCGAATGAAGCCGTCCAACCGTTGACCATCGGCGGCTGGCAACCGGTGGGCGTCGCGAAAGATGCCATCCAGGCACTGATCAATACCCTTAAAGTGCTGGCTAACATCGTCATCTGGCTTATCATCTTCTTTGTGCCCATCTTACTGGTTTTCTTTGTAGTTTTCTTCCTGCCCATCAGAGCTTTTATCCGCTTAATCAAACGCAATCGGGCGCGCCGAAAAGCCAAAGAATCACCCGCCACAATTCAATCTTCACCCCCATCAGGTGGAACGCCGCCCGCACAAGGGTAAAATACCATCGTATTGTACGAATAGTCATCACAAACATCCCTTTCCGGTAAGCTTGGAAAGGGATGTTTTTTAAATCATTTTTATTCGGAAATTCTCATTAAGTAAACCATGAATTAAATCTGAGATTACCAATTTGGTTCAACAGCCCTTATGTCATGTCAATTAGAGAAATCACCATTCCTCCCTGTCGTTCTGTGAACTCTTTTCTGTCATTTTGAGTGCCCGTTTTTTTCTCTGTCATTCTGAGGGAGCGTAGCGACTGAAGAATCTTAGCAATTGTCCAATACATACCTCGCTACACACCGAATGACAGGATGCAATTCAGATTCTTCACTTTTTTCTTATACCCGGCTTAATACACCTGCTTTCCCCCAAATATAATCCTATTCTACGGGCTGAAAGCCGCAAAAGGCATGAACACACGCATCTTTTCATCAGCCAATGGTGTTGGCTGTGCAACCGGCTTCAACACTTTTTGGCGAATACCCCCGGTGATCGCCATATTTCCCAATATAGACCACGACCGTAAAAATGCACGTTTGGAGTAGTTTTGCTTATTCCCCGTGTATGCATCGATAACATATATGTTATTAGCATCATACCCGACGACCAGCATGGTATGCTCATATCTGGCAACCGTTACCCATTTGCCATCTTTAGTCTTGATTTTTTCTATCTTTCCGGGTGTCATTTGTCCGATCACCCACACGATCACGGGACGACTGGCAGCAATTTCCCCTTTCAATTCCTCCCAACCCATATGCTTACGCGCCTGGGCATCCAATCCATATTGCTGCAATAAGGCGGCTACCGGTTTGGCATGCACGCCATAGGAGGCGGGTGGAATATTTCCCCAGGCATCATTGGGATTACCTACAAATCCCATATCCGGGTTATCTGAACGGGGTAATTTATTCATAAATTTCTTTTCGCCGATTTTCACTCCCCAATATGCCGCCCAATCCACTGCCGAGCGAGATTCGCAAGATAAACTCAGGGTTTGTTTCCGACCGGTAATCCCTTTAATAAAAGCCTGTTTTGGCAGGCTGGCAGATGCTTCCCGTAAGGGTAAGATCAAAATCAAGAAAATTATATAAAATGGTAGTTTACTCAATGATCGCATGAAAGATGATGTCTGTTATTTGTTATCAGGTATTTGTTATCAGATAAATATTTATTATCAGGTATCGGTTAACAGTGTCATGATCTTACTGATCTCTTCAATTCCTGGCATCTATATTTCCTGGCTTCTTCCTGACGCTTTTCGTATTTGTTGCAAGTAATTTGCCAGCCCACCCCATGCATCCAAAGGTATAATTTGATGGATGAATGAATTGGCGCGTTCTGTGAAAGATTTGATAGGTATTTCTCTCAGTTCTGGGCAACTGAATAGCTTGCTGCAATTCGAAGCAGAGCTATTGGATTGGAATACGCGGTTTAATCTTACTGCCATTCAAGAACCAGAAAAAATCCGTTCCAAACACTTTCTCGACTCACTCACCTGTCTCACGGTCATAAAAGAGAAACCCATTGAGCGCCTGATTGATATTGGTACCGGCGCTGGTTTTCCGGGAATCCCCCTGAAGATCGCCTGCCCTCAGTTACATGTGACTCTGGTAGAGTCGGTAGGCAAAAAAGCGAATTTTTGCCGTCATATTGTGAAATCATTGGGGCTGGATGGAGTTGAAGTGGTTCAAGAAAGGGCAGAGACACTCGGTCAAATGCCGCATTATCGGGAGAAATTCGATTGGGTGGTGGCGAGAGCCGTCGCAGCCTTGCCGATATTAGTGGAATACTTGTTACCCCTGGCGCGTATCGGCGGCAGCGCAATTGCCATGAAAGGTGAAAGCGGTCCCGCTGAAGCGCACGCCGCCGATCGGGCAACCCACCTCCTGGGAGGCAGGCTGCGCCGATTAACACCAATTATTTTACCTGGTGTTGTCGATGAACGTTACCTGGTGGTGATCGATAAGGTAGCGGCTACGCCCTTGCGATATCCGCGCCGGGTTGGGATACCCGCCAAAAAACCCATCTGATTTATCCCTGAATACTCACCCTGTCACCAATTTTCAACTTTCCCGGTTTCAAGACGCGAGCGTAAACTCGTGACCAGCCTGGGTGTTTTTTCTGTAAAATTCGGACAAAATTTCCATCAACGAATGACTCCCGCACTGACGTGCAAGGTTTTACATATCCGGTAACTTCCAATAATACATCGCTGCCGATTTCAAGGCGCGTACCAATTTGCACCTTTTCCCAATCGAGGCCAACAATGTCCAAATTTTCACCTAAAGATCCCGGAAAAACCGGGTGACCTTCCCTTTGCAAAGCCAATATCCTATCCAGCGAAAAGAGGCAAACCGCAAAATCCTGCCCGGTTTGCTTCTTGGGGTTTCCGACACGATCTTCGGTGAGACCCAATTCATTTATTTCTGCTGAATGCCTGCCAATTTTGGGTATTCCATTTTCGGAAACACCGATTTGAAAGATATAGCCTTGCATACTCATGAATTTTATTCCTTTCCGCTTTGAATGCGCCCATCCTGAATACGACAGATATGGGCTGTATCGATGAGTTCACTGGCAAATAAATCCAGGTCGGTGGTTGTAAGAATTGCCTGTTCACAATTCACCAGGCGTGAAAGAAGGTCTTTTCGACGTTGAATATCCAATTCTGCCAATACTTCATCGAGCAGAAATACCGGCCAATGACCGGTTTTTTCCTGCATCCAGGCAACTTCTGCCAGCTTCAACGCCAGGATGAGTGTGCGCACTTGTCCACGGGAGCCGAAAGAACCCAGGTCTATTCCATTGCCCAAAAACCGTACTTCGTCTCGATGAGGGCCAATGGTTGTCACCCCCCGCATAATTTCGTCGCGATGTAGTTTAACCAACGTATCCCTGAAACCCGTTTCTATGGTCTCCAGGGTGATATTGCAATAATCTGCGTTCACATCCAGAGGCAGCGTATATTGTTGATTTGGTTTGGGAATTGGATCATAAGATGGCTGATACACCATGCGTAAAACCTCACCATTTCGGGTTAGCGAGAGGTGAATGGATGCAGCCAGTTTTTCAAGTTCACGAATTGCAGAAATACGGGCGCGTATGATCCGTGCGCCAAATCGGGTCAATTTTTCATCCCAATACTCGAGTTGTTTTTCATCGCCGCCCCTCTCGAAAAGTTGTTTCAACAGGGCATTCCTGCGGGTTAGAACCCGCTGATAATCTCCCAGGAGTTTCGCATATTCCGGTTCGATTTGTGAAAGCGCCAAATTGAGGTAACGGCGTCGTTCTTCCGGTGCGCCTTCGGCAATTTGTAGCATTTGCGGAATAAATAACACGGCGTTGAAATGACCGATTACCTGTTGGATTTTGTGTTTAACCCCATCTAAAAGAATTTCTTTTCTCACCCTAAAGTTGCCATTCGTCCCATTAGGTTCCTGGATAATGCGCACCTCCAGGCGATGCCCATTGCCGCCGCGACAAAAATCCGCCACGATCCGAGCAACCGCCAGCGGTTCACGGCTGGCCAGAAAATTGATCATCTGGCGGTCGCTTTCCGCATGGAAAGAAACCATGGTAGAAACGTAATAAATCGCTTCCAATAAACTGGTCTTCCCCTGGGCATTGTTGCCAACCAGCACGAGGGCGCCTTGGCTGAGGTCGATATCCAGGCGGGCAAAATTGCGAAAGTTAGTGAGTGACAGGCGGGTTAGATGCATAAAATTTTCAAATAAATGCCACGGAGGTTAAGCGCCGTGGCACACCAGATAATATGTATTAAATCGATTAAATGACGACTAAGATGATTTAGCAATCTATGGGTATTGGACTATCAGGTTCTTCTTCCATCTTCCAAACTTTTTCTGATCTATCGATATATAAGACGCCGTCTAAATGATCGATTTCATGTTGAAAAATTCGCGCTAACCAATCGCGGGCTTTGATCTTTATTGGCTTTCCCTTTCGATTTTGCCCTTTAACCACGACTTCTTTCGCACGCAGGACTTCACCGGCAAAACCTGGGATGGATAAACAACCCTCTATTCCCATCACTTGTTCTTCTGAAAAATACACGATCTCCGGATTAGCAACAACATACAACTTCTTCGGCGCTTCTTCATCCTCTTCCTCGCCGTATTCCACCACAATCAGGCGTTGAGATACGTCGACCTGCGGCGCAGCCAGACCCACTCCCGGAGCAAGCCTCATGGTTTCCACCATATCATCCGCCAGCGTTTGAAAACCAGCATTAAATTCACTTATCTTGCGGGCTTTTTTTCGTAATACCTCCTCTGGGAGGCAAACAACTTCTCGAACAGCCATAATCACCTCGTAAAACTCATTAAATAAAAAGTACTTAAATATAATTTTACCCTAAATTTGTCCACTTTACTTATCATTCCCGATAATGGCTTGAAGAACGCCCGCGTATTTTATTATGAAAAAAACTTCCTGCTTTCCTGCCCTTATTATAAAAATTTTTCTGATTTCCTTTTCTTCCTGGCTTCCTCAAAAAGATTTTTATTTTTGTATCGGTTGTTTATGAATCAAATTTCTCGGCTTCCTGGTGATAAATGTCCAGCCAGTCGACCATGCGCCGTCGTTCTTGAATAATGTGCGTTTCCCGTTTCTTGCGTTGGCGCGCTTCCATGTAATCGGCGACATCCTGGTGAACTTGATCGGGATTATTGACCCCTCTGAAGGTAAACTGCGATTGTCCGATATTCACAATCACATCCCCATAATTAAAAATCAATTGTAGAATACCATTACGTGAATGCTCCAGGCTTAAGATCGAATCGAGTGAGGCTGATTTTTTCTCCTCATTGCCCAGCGGTTTTCGCTCGATATCCAATATTTGCTCGGGGGTAATCTTATATATATCGTTACTCCAATCCAAAAAATGATACACCCACCAGGCAAAGGTGATCACATAAGACATAAATAACACCACCGCCCAATTCAATCCGGATAATAGAGCCGGTTGTTGGGATATCAACCGCCATGAAACAATTCCAGTCAAAACAATCAACATTAAAAAGGTGACTGTTGGTTTCCAGGTTTTTTTCAATAATACCAACCAGTGTTTACGATAAACAATGGCTCCTCCCTGCTCATAACGCACCGTGAAAAGAGTTTTGATCAACTCCAGAAAATGAGGCGGCTGGTTGTTTTTTTCAAGATTTTGGGGTTGCTCTTTGTTCGGTATGGGTTGATTCGTCCTATCAACCTCATCATTCCCATCAGCCGTCGCCATCCGCCTATGCAAAGCTTCCTGGTTTGCTTTTAGTTCCGCTTTTTCTTGTCGTTGTACAGCCCTTTCCTGATAACCACGCACATAAGCTTCCAGAAGATAAGGTTGAGCCAGGTTTTTCATGTAAATTCCCCCCGTGTAGGTACGCACTTCTACATCCCCATAATTCAGAATTCTGCCAAGTTGGCTGCTGAAAACGTTAACCGTCAATACATTGGCAAGGGGGGCTTCCCGCCGGCTGGAATAGATACCAACCACCCTTTCCAGCCGAACTACTCGCTGACTGGTTACCATATAATAATCATTACTCCAATCCACCCATTTCCAAATTCCCCAAACCAATGCGATACATATGCCTCCCAACCCGAAGAATAATGCAACAGCTTTTAAGAATGCAGTAGAAGCTAAAATACTCAAGCCTGCCACTGGCACCGATCCCACCCCAATGATGATCGGTAATATCAAGGAAACTAATAAGAATGCTTCGTGTTTACGCGTGACCAGGTAAATCAACTCGTCTTTTCCCAGCCACTCGAATTTCTCTTTACGCGCCAGGTAGCGGCTTTCAGCAGTTTTGGAAAGGTGTCTGCGCACCAAAGGGAAAAATTTCAACACCGACTCGAAATTTTCCTTGTTCAAGCTTAATAGAACCGTTTTTTCTAATGCTGTCACCGAAGCTGAGCGAGGCCGGTTATTTATTAAAGCCTCTTCGCCAAAATAATCACCTTCACTTAAAATCGCCAATACCCGTTGGTGATCACCCTCGGTTTTTGTGATGAGCACTCTTCCGGAATAAATGATATAGAAATCTTCCCCCTCAACGCCCTCATCGAATATCCGTTCACCGCGATTGACATCCACTCGCTCGAACAAACCAGCGATCTCGGTTAATTGCTCCTGGGCAATTCCCTCAAAAATATATAGCTGCTCTAGCAATGCAACATATTGATCGAGATCTTCATATACCATGAGTTGATTTTAGCATTAACCTTTTATTTTCAGTAATTCAATCCAACATTTTCCATGATCAAAATCGGTAATCGAATAAAGAAAGCATGAATAAAGGAATGAATAAAGGAATGAAGCGTTTTTTTTTGCGTACACGAAAAATGCAGGTATTGACCATGGTTCTTTTGAGCAGTCGCCGATCACTTTCATAACCAGGCATAATAGCGCTGATACATATAATAAGCGTGCATGGATTATGCCAACATGACCCAGTTTTTGCCTCCTAATTTATGAACGCAACCCCATCTCTGCCAACCCGAAATCCACATTAATTATTAACAGGGCAAGAACCACTCACCACTCACCAGTCACACCTCACCTATAAAAAATTAGAAAACTATAATTCTTCTTCATCCATAAGATGCGTGGAGTAGTGATAGAATAAAATCCTAATTTTTCCACAGGAGAACAATCATGCCTATTCACTTCGGCACCGATGGCTGGCGTGCTGTAATATCCGATACATTCACATTTCACAATCTGCGGATGGTGACTCAAGCGATCGCCGATGCGGTTAATTCCGAATCCTGGAATAACGGTACGGGGATCGAAGGCAGCAACAACCAACGCAATATCATCGTTGGTTTTGATACGCGCTTTCTCTCCGACCGCTATGCCGTGGATGTGGCGCGAGTACTGGCGGCTAACGATTACAAGGTATACCTGGCACAATCGGATGCGCCTACACCAGCCATTTCATATATGGTGCGTCATTTAATGGCTCGCGCAGGGGTGATGATCACCGCCTCGCATAATGCGCCCCGCTACAACGGAGTTAAATTAAAAGCGGCATATGGCGGCTCCGCATTGAGTGAACAATGTCGAAAAGTCGAAATCTATTTAAATGATAACGAAGAACGTGCCCGCGGGCCTAACCTGATGGATTTCGAGCAAGCCAGGAAACTCGGCTTGATCCAGCGATTCAATCCCCTGCCACCTTATTACGACCATCTGCGGACGCTGATCGATTTTGACGCCATCGCCGACCATCCCCAGCGGCTGGTGGTCGATTCAATGTATGGCTCCGGCCGCGGGGTGATCAAAGGCATCTTGCAAGGCACCGGTTGTGAAGTCCAGGAAATACGCGCCGAGATGAACCCGGGATTCGGCGGTGTGCACCCTGAACCTATCATGTCAAATTTAGGTTCTCTGGCTGGCGCCATCAGTACTCATATGGGAAATTTCGGATTAGCCACCGACGGCGATGCCGACCGTATCGGCGCTATGGATGAACGCGGTAACTTTGTCGATCCGCACAAAATCATGGCATTGGCTTTTAAACACCTGGTCGAAAAACGAGGCTGGAAAGGTCCGGTAGTACGCACCGTTTCAACATCTCGTATGATCGATCGACTGGCAAAACGTTACGATTTACCGGTTTATGAAACCCCGGTTGGTTTTAATTACATCGCCGATTTTATGCTCAAAGAAGATATCTTATTGGGTGGTGAAGAATCGGGCGGCATTTCTTTCAGGGGTAATATCCCGGAGGGTGACGGCGTTTTAATGGGATTGTTACTCATTGAAATTGTAGCTTCGAATGGCGCATCTCTCTATGATCTGGTTGCCGATTTACTTCAACAGGTAGGCCCTGCGTTTTATCAAAGGAATGACTTGCGATTAAGCCATCCAGTCGCCAAAGATAAGATGATCAAAACTCTGGTGGAAAATGCACCTTCTCGAATAGCCGATGTTGAATTAGACAAAGTCTCTACCACCGATGGTGTGAAATATATTTTCAAAGATGATTCCTGGCTATTGATCCGCCCTTCGGGAACTGAACCTGTTTTACGAGTGTATGCTGAGGGGCGCAGCGAGGAAATGGTTCAGGCATTGATCGGTTTTGGAGAACATGTGGCAGCGGATTGCACCTAAATCCCCCAATTTGCCGACTGTTGGTTTATCAAGCCTGATTCTAATATTATTCATATCCGTAATATAACAGAACTGTCTCTGAACAACGAGACAGTTCTGTTTATTTATATTACTCAGGAGAAAAGCCTCCACCATCCATGAACAGGGAATGGCAAGGAGAGAATTTCCCTCATTATCGATTATTCCTGATCGTTTCGTTATTCTTTCTTTCTGTTAGAGAATGCGTATCCGTTCAACCCATACAATCATGAGTGGGAAAGATATACATACCGTATGAACCAAAAAACCGGTAGAGAATTAATTTGCCATTCTCAAACGGCGCGCCAGGAAGATAACCACCAGCAGTACGACTGCCATACCAAACAATCCGGGAATGCCAACTTCGTCGGCAAAACCGGTGGTGGGCAGCGCGGTAGATGTTGCAACCGCAGCCGAAGTTGCCTGGCTGGTCTGTTGCGCGCTGGCTGCCTGGGTCAACAACGCGGCCACCGTGGCCGTGCGCGGATCCTGGGTTGCGGCAGCGGTGGCTACAACTTCAGTTGCCTCGACAACCACAGGGGTCGAGGTTGCCGTTGGTTCAACGACCACTTCCGTGGGCGTGGGTGTCTCCGTATATGCTGATGCAACCTGAGTTTGAATAAGCGACTCAGCGATAGCCGTGTTTTGAGCGTTGATCTCTTCAAGCTGGGCGGCTTCTTTTCTGTTTTGCTGGGGTAAATACCAAAGGGCGTACGCTGCAATGCAAGCCACCGCGAGAAGCGTAATGGCGCCTAAAATACCAGCAACGACAAAAAATGGGCGGTTGCTTGGAGTTTCAGGGGGAGTGATATCCTCCACACCCAGATCTTCCTCTGAATCCATGTCCATATTATCAAATGCCATAGTATTCTCCTCCTGAAAAATTCCTCCGCCGATATGTCGGAGCTCTATTAGAGTGTTACTCTAATACTTCCAAATTAACTAAAGGTAATATAGCGCGATCGCCGCCTTCTAATTGAACTTCGCCGGCGATTCCGGTAACGCCACTGGAAAAGGAAGTCATTCCGGTGCAAATATTCATTAACTTGCCAACTTTCCCGGTATAGGGTGCACGAACAATTTTCACCTGTTGTCCGGGCGAGAAATCAACAGTTTGCCTCGGATTGGGCATATTTTCTCCTGCCGGAAGGGGTATCACCACTTCAGGACGGTTGCCTGTGTGTTTATCCCAGGATTCGGCATTAATATTCACTTCCCGCTTTTCATTGGATGCCAATAATTTAAAGGCAACCGGGTTCATGGGAATATTTCCGATACCGTCAATAACCAGGATTGGGAAGGGAGCATTTTCTGCTTCCCGGATGATCGAAGGGTGTAATCCTCCCACGATCAATCCACGCAGAGGTAAATCAATGGCAGATTTCAGCGCTTCCATATCGTTACAGATACCGGCTAAAACCACTGAACCCTTCATGCCCACAGTTAACTTATGCGGGGAAAGATGTTCATCAGGATTGGATGCTGAAATAGATAGCAAACCAAAATCTACCAATCCATTCCCCCAAACGCCCTGCACCAGCGCCCCGGTGGTTTCGATGATCACGCCCCGGTCATCCACTAATTCCATCACATTACCAGGAAGACCAGCTTTCAATTCGAAAGGAGTGCTATGAACTTCGATAAAAATCTGCCCGCCAGAGGCAACGATAATTTTTCCATCTTTAGGTGCTCGTAAGACTCTTTTCGCGAATCCAACGGGTCCGGCTAAAATATCGCCAGCAACTACCTGCATACCCACCTTGCATTGCAAATATTGGTCAGCCTTTTTACTGGTAACACCCAACCCTTTGGCAATATCCAAAAGAACATATTGGGGGGATAAATAGGCTTCTGCAATCACATCCGAAGCTGCAACCTGTTGACCTTTTCGAACAGTTACTTTTCCGGAAATGGGTAAATATCGCTCCCGGCGGATAATCGTGAATGGATGAATACGCGCTACATTTGCTGCCATAGTCTATCTCGATATATTCCCATGATGCAAGATAAATGCCATGTCACTTATCCAAAGAAGCCAACCATTTTTTATTTCTTTCCCGCTGGCGCTCAAGGTCTTTACTGAAACCAAGCGGTCTGCCGCGGGCATCGATAATCACGCCAAATTCTCCCCCCACAACCTTAAGGCGACCACCCCGACCACCCCCCCCCATACCGACATCAAAACCATGCAAGGGGCGTAATTGCAGATTAGCGGATTGACCGGTTTGGATGGGTAAGATTCCCAATGATCCGGCTTTAATATCCACCGTGGTTTCATTTCCATCAGAATAAGTAATCTTTACTTTTAGGATCACCGTACCGGGCTTGGCTTTTCCCACCGGAGAGATCACACATCCCAAATTTTGAAAAGTATTCGATTCCAATACTTGCACTGCCATCAGCGGGTTGATTGCCGCTGCCACACCCAATGAAGGCAAAATTTTATATTGGTCCAAAACCAGGGTCGTGATGCCTGAGGGCTGAATAGCATCTAAAAGCATCAGTACGCTTTGAGATAATTTTGGTGCATGAACCAATACACTCCCCGAAGCAACAATTGGTTCAAAATCCAGGCTGCTTTTGGCGCCCTTTGGATTCAGCACCTTACCAATACCCGGAGTCATGGATTGATAAGCGAGCCTCATAAGTTCTCTGGCAATCGCCTGTTCGATTAACAATTCCTGGGGGGTCACAGGGATGCTGGCGGGATAGAAATGCTTGCTGTAAATATATTCGCGTAAAGTATCCTCTGTAATCGGGAATGGAAGCCAGCGAATTATCTCTGCACATGAAGTATATTCCAGAATACCGTTGATTTTTTCACCCAGGCTTAAATGCGAAAATACACCTGTACGAAGATTCCCGTTATGGGCTGCAGCTACCACTGTTGCCGAAGCGCCAACATCTACTCCAAAAACACCCTTTTTTGAGCCATATATTTTGCTAAGATAGCGTATGATCCTGCCTATGCCATCCGCTGAGGAAAGTACATTACCATTCGTGGTGGCTTCCAGTTCTTGCAATCCAACGATGGTTTTGCTTTGAATGCGGCGGAAAATGGACGCCAATTGAGGATAAGCCGCCTCCAGACATTCAACTTCCAGGTCGGGACGGATATTGGGCGCCACATTCACTGTGCTATATGTTTCAAGCGCCGCCTTGACTTCCTCAACCAGCGCCTGATTCCCGGCATATAGAATTTCCGGACGTTGTTTTTCCGGCATCAGGTAACATCCCAAGCCAATCACTTCCATTAACCTGCGCACTGCCTGAGAAGCGCCTCCATCAGTACCTCCCGATATAACGATCAAGTCGGGGCGCACTCGCATGATCGCATCGATGCGCGACTCCAGCTTACGTCGATCATTCAATCCGAAAGTTTCTTCAACCTGCGCATAAGTAGATAATGCCAGGTTGCGCGCGCTCTCTAACGACACATCATCTAATAAGCCGGTCACTATCACACGGATAGGCTGCCCAACAGATACAGTAGCGGCAATCGCATCAACGCCTGAGCCGTCCATCCCCCGAGGGACAATCAATTGCTCATCCGCACCGACCAGTATCCAACCGGTGATGGTGTGCAATCGATCCAGCGCCCGTCGGATACCTTCGCCAATGTCATTGAACGGTGCTCCGGCTGTTGTTGGGGCAGACCCGGAGGCTAAAAATCGATATTTGCCATCAACAACATCGAATAACGTAACCTGTGTATTTATGCTGCCTACATCGATTGTAAGCAAAGAATCAGCATCAGTCTGAGAGGAAGGCATTCAGCTTATCCTGTTATGAAAAGAGGAATGATAAAATCTATTATAAATTGCATGCGCTCCACCAGGGCAGTTATAAAGGCAATCAATACCCCGGCAAATATTGCGCCAAAAGTAACCGCAACAATGATTTTTCCTATCCATACAATCCCGGAAAAAATGGCGCTTCGTTTATCAAGCCGAAAATCTTTAAAACCGGTAAAAAATTGAAAATATACCATAGTCGTGATGGTACTAATCAAAATAAGCGCACCTTGAATGAAATTCCAGACAGGTGTAGCGCTTTGCGCTTGATAACTTTTCCAATTTAATGTATTTATTGAAGCTGATACCTGTGGGAAAATCGTACCCATCACGGCACCGCTAATAATGACCGCTGCGCCTACACCCACCAAATATGCCATTACAGGATTACCAAGGCTGGAATATCTGGGAATGACTTTAAATATCAAGAAAACCCCCAGTATGAAGGGAATCGTAGCTAATATTTTTTCAGATTGCGATCCAAAAAAGAGAGGGAATATCAATTGCGGCCATATGACATTGTAGACAGCCACAATGGCAGCATATCCGGCAGCTACACCAATGAAAATGGATATGGTGATACGGAAAAGAAAATTATCCCCTAAAATATAACTGAAAATCGCAACGGTAAAAAAGAAACCCAGAAACGCGCCAATCAATTCCCCAAGGTTTACACCCGAGAATGTCATCCCCGACCCTCCTGCGCAATTTCTTTACGTTGTTTCATCAATGTCGAAATTATTGAATAACCGCTGCCAATCACGATCAGCAAAATCGCAATCATGACCGCCGCATTAAACGGGGACCAATGTTTGGTCGCAACCCCAGGTCGATTGATGATTTTTTCAAAAGCGGCGCCTCCCATAATTCCCGTAACCATGCCGCTTACCTGTTTGGGTATTGTTTCATAATATGGGCGCACCATTGGTTCAGCCTGCGCACTGAGAACCATGATCATAGGCTTGTTTTCGAGAGATGGTTGTACTTGCTCAACCCAGGCGCGGGCTGTATCCGGATCGTCAGTGGCAACGACAACCAGAGCAAAATCCGAAATTTTATTGATGTTGCTTAACCAGGAGGCAGCCCAAATCGGTTTTCCATCAGCACCCTGGTTGAAAAATCGTCGCGGCTGATTAGCAAATCCGTTCAATCCGGTTGTTCCACCAGCAATGTAGCCCAAAGTGATATATTGCTCATTTTCCAAATATTGATGCCCCAGGTTTTTATTGACCTGCGAGATCAGACGTTCAATTTGAGCTGGGCCTGTCGGATTGGTTGATACCATTGCTAATGAAGCACCCTTAACCATCAACTCATCCAGAACAACGGATAAAGCTGTTTCCATTTCCCCTGTATAACCAGGCTGATAATCTACTGCCAGTAATACCGGCGATCCATGAGACATCGCATTGAGAATATTGATCGCATCTAGGGTTTCGGACGGCGGCGTTGAGATGATACCCAGGTTTATCCCAAACAATCGCACCCCTATGATCGTAATACATAAGATCAAAAAGAGAACAATGCGAATAATGTTTTGTGGGGCAATAATTTGCTTTTCACCGGGAATTCCGGATACTCCCTCACCGCTTAATAACTCTTCAAATACCGATGTTTGATGGCGTTGTTTTTCTGTTATCTCAAGGACATCTGTAATCGCCGAAGGTTTTCTGGATTTGGCAATATCAGGCTCAGCAGGCAATACACTATACAAACCGGCTAACGGTCCTGCGCCTTCTAATTTTTTCTTTTCAGCTTTAAATATCAACTCGGGTTTGGCTGGTTTTTCTACCGTCTCAGCTGGGCGATAGGCTTCCAGCCACTCTGGTACGACTGCGGAAGTAATTTCCGTATCTGCCTCTGATTCTGGTTCCGTTTCAACAGGCGCTTCGGTTTCTATCCCTTCTTCTCCGGTAATAGAAATCCCCTCCAGCCAGTCCGGTATATTATCCCCCTGCTCTAATTCTTCTTCGGAAGTAAATGGCGAAGCCGTCTTCGGAAAGATGTCCTCAGGCAGCTCTTCTTGAATTACGGCTGCCTCTGAAGAGGTCTCCTCCTCGAAATCAAAATCGAAGGTATCTACTTCATCAAATAAACCAGATAATTCGGAGGAGAACAGGGATTCATCATCGACAGCCTCGATTTCTTTTGCCTTTTCAGACAAAATGGGTTCAGCCTGAATAGTATCTTCATCTTCCAGCGTTGAAAGCCATGCCAGTAATGATCCATCTTCTTCTTTGTGCTCGAAGCGCAATTTTTCTTCAGGGAGTTCTTTCTCACTAACATCTGGAGGGGGTTCACTGGTAAACACAGATTTTCCGCTTAATTCAGCCACCCAATCCGGGATATCCTGGCTGGATTCTTCCTCAGTTACAGGTGAAGGTTGAACTTCAACAGGCGGCGGCGCTGCACGCTCCGGGATTACCGGTCTTAGTCGATCTGTTTCTATATCATCCCCTTGTTGTCCCAAGCGGATCTTTCGCAGCCATTCCGGTTCATCGTCGATGGGGTGTGCATCTAATTTATCGGGTGATAGCGCAGAAGTTTGAACTTTCTCCCCTTCTTGACGTAAATTATGCAGCCAATCTGGTACTTCGATTTTTTCTGCCTCTTCGGGCTCTTCAAAACCTCCTCCGCCCTCTCCGGTAATCCAGGCGGGTAACGCCTCTTCTTCTTCCGATTCTGATAGAAAATCTCCCTCCCGGATAGATTTTAGCCAATCCGGTACACTTCCCTCTTCCGCTTCTCGGTCCGCATCGTGAAAACTTTGTCCGATCTGCTCATCAGCATTATTTTCGGGTAATTGTGGATCCACCATGGATTTCAAGCGCGCCTGGCAATATTGACAGGTTTCCCGTTCAGAGGGATTGGGTTTTCCGCACATAGGGCAACGAATTTCTGCCATCTTCATTTCATCCGTTATACGGGCGATCTGCACCCATGAGCACGCGCAAGCCGGTAGCCATCGCCCCTAAAGCAACACCTATCAAGATACCCCGAGCGCCTCCAACAACTGGAATCTGGATCAATAATGCGCGTATCCCATCCGAGCCGGACAGCCCAGGTATTTGTAAACCCATGATCGAAACGCTCCCCAACAGTACAACCAATGTTGTCGAAATAAAAACAACTGAAAAAAGTGTGATGCCCCGCCTGAAGAGGCGGATGCATGCATATAGCAATACCACAGCGATAACCCCTAACAAACTGGCTTCAATGGGAAATATGACGTTGTTATACAACCATTGCGATACTTCTCCCGTAGGACCAAAAAAACCGACGGCTAAAAAAGTAAGCCCCATCGAAAGCAACAATATAACACTGTAAATATCACCAGTTGCCTGGGTGGAAATCTTTCTGACATGTACATAACCTAAATTCAAAATACCGATCACCAATGCCAAAGCAGAGAGAATAACTGCCCAATGCAAAAACACTTCACGTAGGGATACGAGAACAGGGATTTTTATGAAACTCCCTATCAAAACAATTATCCCAATGGCAATGGCGATAGAAGTGGAAATCGCCGCTTTAATATTCCATTTCATAACACACCCAGTAACTTAAGAAAAGCCCCGCCCAATATTACCAGGATAAGAACCCACCGTGCTATATCTTGAACTAATACACTGGTTGTGTGCATCGTACCACTATTCAAGTAAGCGCCAGTGGCAAATATTTCCTCCCCGATGATCGGTTCTTTAGCTGTTGCATAGATTACAGCTTGTGCAGGGATATTATCACTACCCGCCAATGAAATACTGCCCGATCTTTCAGCGGCATCTAAAATTAAACTTACTTCACTTCCAAAATGACCCAATAAGACATTGGTCGAAACCTGTTCATCATATATAACTGGCGTTGTACCCACTGCATACGATAGCGGCGTGAGTCCCGCCAATTGACCCATGTATGGATCATACCGGCTTTCCGCTTTAATGGATCGATATACATCATGCAGCACATCCTGCGATAGTATGGCGATTGAATTATCTCCACTGGTTGCTAAAGGCGGTTTATCGCTGAATAAACTTACCTTGGTGATCCTCTCGAGAGCGTTTAACCCCACTAATGCCGAAGCACTTTCGGGATTAATGATGCCAGACCTGCCAATCGAGAGATGCAGCCTTGTTCCTGCTTCTACCGATAATCCAATTGCCCTTCCCAATTTTGAAAATGCAAAGATTTCACGTAAATGAAATGGCGGTCTTTTTTTGCTCAGCAAATTGAACGCTGCCATCAGGCTGCCAAATGCAAGAACAAATATTAAACCCGGTAACAATTCGATATTCACCTGGGTTCAGCCTCCCTTAATGAAGAAATAAATCGATGTGTTTGAGCAGGGTCTTCCAATATCCCTGTGATCGCCATAATTTTTTGATCCGATACCAAATTTTTTAAAAAAGGTTGACACAAGTATATCACTTGTGCGCCAATCACATTTATTGGCCCGGAAACTTCCAAAAAAGTGGCTACCACATCTTGCATACCCCAATGGTGCAAGTTGTGTACCCAGGGTTTCCAAATTTGCTGAATTTCAACCACGGTTAAAGTATAGCACAAATGAAACTTATCCGGTTAAAACAAATGTTAACCGAAAATCGCCCATGTTTGTCTGAAATATGACAGGTCGCAGTTTTTTTTGTGCATTTAATTACTATCTGAATGGGGCAAGGCAAGATAAACTTATAAGTTGGTGCTTAGTATTTTAATTCACGAGTTAATCTCGATTCTTATGGAGAAAAATATGAAAAAAAATATGATCACGATTGATGGCAATGAAGCCACGGCATATGTCGCCCATAAATTGAGCGAAGTAATCGCCATATACCCGATTACTCCCTCATCAAATATGGGCGAATTTGCCGATGAATGGTCTGCGTTGAAACGCAAAAACATTTGGGGCACTGTGCCATTGGTCATGGAAATGCAATCAGAAGGCGGAGCAGCAGGAGCAGTACATGGCGCGCTTCAAACGGGTTCGCTGACAACAACCTTTACCGCTTCCCAGGGCTTATTGCTCATGATCCCAAATATGTTCAAGATAGCCGGTGAACTCACCCCCGCGGTATTTCACGTGTCGGCGCGTTCGGTTGCGACCCATGCGCTTTCTATCTTCGGTGATCACTCTGATGTAATGGCAGCCCGCTCAACCGGTTTTGCTTTCTTATCTTCCTGCTCTGTGCAAGAAGCGCACGATCTGGCTGCGGTGGCACATGCCGCCACACTTGAAACGCGTGTTCCGTTCGTACATTTCTTCGATGGTTTTCGTACTTCCCATGAAGTCAATAAAATCGAACAATTACCCGATGAAGTATTACGTAGCATGATCGATGATAACATGGTACATGCACACCGCTCACGTGGTTTATCACCCGATCACCCGGTTTTACGCGGCACGGCGCAGAACCCCGATGTCTTCTTCCAGGAAAGGGAATCGGTTAACCCATACTATGATGCCTGCCCTGATATTGTCCAAAAAACCATGGATAAATTCGCCGGATTAACCGGTCACGCCTATCATTTGTTCGATTATGTCGGTTCTCCCGATGCCGACCGGGTCATCATCATCATGGGTTCCGGCGCAGAAACAGCCGGTGAAACGGCTATGTATCTTTCCGAACGCGGCGAAAAAGTGGGTGTGATCAAAGTTCGCCTCTATCGACCTTTCTCGGTAAAGCATTTCCTGAAGACTCTGCCACCTACCGTAAAAAGCATCGCTGTGCTCGACCGTACGAAAGAACCCGGCGCCGCTGGCGAACCACTCTATCAAGATGTGGTTACAGCCATCAATGAAGGTCTGGCAGAGGGCAGCGCCCCTTATCATCAATTTGCCGACCGCCCATACCCACGCGTGATTGGCGGGCGCTATGGGCTTTCCTCGAAAGAATTCACACCCGCTATGGTAAAGGGAGTTTTCGACGAATTATCGAATTTAGAACCCAAGAACCACTTCACAATCGGTATCATCGATGATGTGACCAACACCAGTTTGGATTATGATCACAATTTCCACATCGAAGCGCCGGAAATCGTGCGAGCGGTCTTTTGGGGCTTGGGTTCCGATGGAACCGTTGGCGCTAACAAAAACTCGATCAAAATCATCGGTGAAGAAACCGATAACTATGCCCAGGGATATTTCTTCTATGACTCGAAAAAATCCGGCACAGTCACACTTTCTCACCTGCGTTTTGGTCCCAAACACATTCGAGCGCCGTATTTAATCGGTTCAGCTAATTTCGTCGCCTGCCACCAATTTTCATTCCTTGAGCGCTACAACGTCACAAAATACGCCGCCCCCGGCGCAGTCTTCCTGCTGAACAGTATCTATGGCCCTGATGAAGTGTGGGATGAAATGCCCAAAGAGACTCAGCAAGCCATTATCGATAAAAAGTTAAAATTTTATATTATCAATGCTTATGAAGTGGCTAAAGAAACGGGTATGGGTGGACGCATCAATACCATTATGCAGACCTGTTTCTTCTACATCAGCGGTGTTTTACCGCCAGAACAGGCTATTACTGAGATTAAACACGCCATTGAAAAAACATACGGTAAACGCGGCGAGGCAGTAGTCAAACAGAATTTTGCGGCGGTTGATCAGTCCATTGCGAATTTGCATGAGGTAAAAGTGCCTGAGAAAGCCACCAGCAAACTATCCCGCCGGCAACCAGTACCAGATGAAGCACCCGAGTATGTTCGAGATGTTATCGGCACGATCATTAAATTAGATGGCGATACTTTACCGGTAAGCGCTTTCCCCGTTGATGGCACCTTCCCAACTGCTACGACCCAATGGGAAAAACGCAATATCACCCTGGAAATACCCATTTGGGAACCCGATCTTTGTATCCAATGCGGTAAGTGTTCATTTGTATGTCCACACGCAGTTATTCGGGAGAAAGTGTACGATCCTTCATACCTGGATAATGCACCCGAAGGCTGGTTATCTATGGATGCAAAATGGAAAGAATTCCCGAATACCAAATACACCATAGCCGTTGCTCCCGAAGATTGCACTGGTTGCGGTTTATGCATAGAAGTGTGTCCGGCAAAAGACAAAAGCCAGGTGGGTCGAAAAGCCATCAATATGGCGCCTCAACCACCCATCCGTAAAAGCGAAGCCGCAAAATGGGATTATTTCCTATCCCTGCCTGAAGTTGATCGCACAGCCATCAGCCCTAAATCGGTTAAAAATTCCCAATTATTCCAACCGTTGTTTGAGTTCTCTGGTGCATGCGCCGGCTGCGGCGAAACTCCTTACATTAAACTATTGACCCAACTATTTGGCGACCGGATCGTTATCGGGAATGCCACGGGGTGTTCTTCAATTTACGGTGCCAATTTACCTACCACCCCCTACTCTAAAAACAAAGATGGGCGTGGTCCTGCCTGGTCGAATTCCTTGTTTGAGGATAACGCCGAATTTGGCCTGGGTATGCGCCTCACCATCGATAAACAACTTGAACAAGCAGGCGAACTACTTCCTCAGGTTGCATCGACCGTTGGACAAGACCTGGTAGACGCCATCCTGAATGCCGACCAAACCACTGAAGCCGGTATTCAAGCCCAGCGTGAACGGGTAGCATTACTCAAGCAAAAATTGGCAAATGTCGATACAATCCAGGCAAAGAATCTGGTATCCCTGGCAGACGTGTTGGTGCGTAAGAGTGTTTGGATTTTAGGCGGCGATGGCTGGGCTTATGACATCGGTTATGGTGGCCTCGACCATGTCATTGCTACCGGGAGAAACATCAACCTGTTGGTCTTAGATACTGAGGTGTATTCCAACACCGGTGGACAGGCATCCAAAGCCACACCCCGCGCAGCCGTCGCAAAATTTGCCGCTCAAGGCAAAGGGATGCCCAAGAAAGACCTGGGCATGATTGCCATGGCATACGGCTATGTATATGTCGCTCGTGTGGCATTCGGTGCCAGCGACCAACAAACCTTAAATGCCTTCCTCGAGGCAGATGCCTACGATGGGCCATCACTCATCATCGCTTATAGCCATTGCGCTATGCACGGTTATGATCTGATTAAAGGCCTGGATCAACAAAAACTGGCTGTTCAATCAGGCGCCTGGCCTCTTTATCGCTTCAATCCAACCCTGGCAAAAGAAGGGAAGAATCCATTGACGATCGATTCTAAAGAGCCCTCTATTCCGGTTGAACAATATGCCTATAACGAATCCCGTTATCGCATGCTCCTGAAAAGCGATGAACAGCGGGCAGAAACATTAATGAAGCTGGCTGAGAAAGATGCTCGTCAGCGATGGGATCTCTATCGACAAATGGCAGCTATGATCTATGAAGGAGATGAGAAAGGATAAAAAAAATGGTTGATCTTTCAACAAGTTATCTTGGGTTATCACTGAAGAATCCATTGATAGCTTCTGCTTCACCGCTTTCACAAAAGGTGAGCACCGTGCAAGCGCTTGAGCAAAAAGGCATTGCCGCAATTGTGGTGTATTCGCTGTTCGAAGAACAGATCACCATGGAAAGTTTGAAACTTCACGATGATCTCATGCGCACCTCTGACACATTCGCGGAAGCACATACCGGATTCCCCGATTTAGGTCTTTATAAAATGGGGCCTGAACCGTATCTGGATCATTTGCGAGAGCTGAAAAAAGCGGTAAAGATCCCCGTCATCGCCAGCCTGAACGGCGTATCGCAGGGTGGATGGATCGATTATGCTCAAAAGATCGAGCAAACCGGCGTTGATGCGCTAGAGTTGAATATTTATTACCTGGTTACCGATCCGAACATTACCGCAGCACAGTTGGAAGATGATTACATCAACCTGGTTCGCAATATCCGTCAACGCCTCAGTATTCCCCTGGCTGTTAAACTGAGTCCCTTCTTTTCTTCGTTACCAAATTTTACAAAAAAGCTGGTTGAAGCGGGTGCTAATGGGCTGGTATTATTCAACCGGTTTTATCAACCCGATTTCGATCTCGAAAATCTGGAGGTGGTTCCCCATTTAGTATTAAGCCATTCAGACGAATTACGCCTGCCATTAAGGTGGATTGCCATACTATACGGCAAGATTAAAGCCGATCTGGCTCTTACCAGCGGTGTGCACAACGCCGAAGATATGTTGAAATCACTCATGGCAGGCGCCAGTGTGGTCATGGTGGCGTCTGAATTTTTACAGAATGGAATCGATCAAGCCTCTAATTTATTAACCGATATGCAATCATGGTTGGAGGCGCATGAGTATATTTCGGTAAAGCAAATGATCGGCAGCATGAGTCAGCAAGCTGTAGCTGACCCGGCAACTTTTGAAAGGGTCAATTATATGAAGGTACTATCTTCGTATGTAAAAAGATAGAAACCATAAGAAGAAAAAATAAAAAACACTCTGTCTGAAATAACCAGAGTGTTTTTTGTTTATTTATAATCCGGAGTTTACAAATATGGAAAAGCTTTTATTCTTCTTCTGTTTCACCAATATCGGAATACTTCTTATGCCGATAGACAATTCTTCCACGCGAAAGATCGTAAGGTGACATTTCAACTCGCACTTTGTCTCCCAATAAAATGCGGATGTAATATTTACGCATCTTTCCTGAAAGATACGCTAAAACATCGTGGTCATTTTCCAGACGCACCTTAAACTGGGTGCCCGGCAACGCTTCGATGACCGTGCCCTCTACCTGGATTTTTCCTTCATCCTTTGCCATTTCCTTACTCCTCCGGATTCAATATTCATAAAAAACCTAATTCTTCTCAACGATTACTCAATATCGGTTACCTGCCGTCGTTTAAATCGGCGGACTGCTTTTTTCTTCTGAATGCGGCGTAATTCACTCTTAGAGACAAACCATCGTTTCCGGCGTACCGTGCTTAAAACACCACTCTTTGCCACTTTTTTACGGAATCGTTTTAATAACTGATCTTGCGATTCATTCGAGCGTAACATTACAGTTGTCAATTTACTCACCTCCTTTCGTGAATAAAACTTCTACAAATAAAAAAAAACGGTTGACATTCGCGAATGCAACCGGAAGCAAGTTCTAGAGGAGAAAAAAACAATTACGAATAATGTATAAGTTCCTCCATTCAATCTTCAAACCACAGATGCAAACGTCGAATCATGAATATTATACCTTAATTTCTCATCTTTTGTTAATGAATTACTGAATTACTCCAAAATTTACGGCAACCCTTTACATACAATGCCCGTACCGCCTTTATCTAAATTATGTGCATCGCCCCACCCCGTCAAAACACAATAATCATAACAAGCCTGGGCAAGCGCATGGGTAGTAAAATCTTTACAATCATACAGGTCATGGCTGCAAGGGCATGGATTTTTTATGCGGGTTGGGGTTCTTGTAGAAATCGATATAAATGATGTCGTGGGTATTTGCGGCGTCTCACTGAGTACGGTCATGGGAGGTTCTGTTGTCATTTGTCCGGGTGTAATACCCGATGGCGGCGTGAATGGTTCCGGGGTTATCGGTATCTGGGTCGAAATAGGGTAGGGATTTTCGGTGAACAGTGGGTAGGGACTATTCATATATACAGGATACGGAACCAGTGTGAAAGTTAAACTCGGTTGGGGGCGTGAAGTATCACTTGGTGATGGGAGTAATGTATGGCTGGGGGTCGGTGTAAAATTACTGCCGGCTATAGCAGAAATCACCTGGGTATTTGTGGGGGTGGGTGAGCTTGATCGACCGATCCCATAACTTTTATATAAAGCATAGGCGATACCAACGATAAAAAAAACGGTAATGAGAATGTAGCCCAAGAACAAAAAACGTAGTTTTTCTCTTTTCTTTTTATCGGCGTTGCTATTATTCTGAGGGAGCGGCGTTTCCGGTTCCTCTTTTAGCTGAGAGTTACTTTCTCCTATTTCCATAAGTCAACCAAATTCTTGCGTCCAGCTTCCCAATAAGGATCATTCGTGGGTTCCATAATTCAATTTTTCCAAAAGGTGCTGGCTGCCACCGGCAGATACGTAAAAACTTCCGCCAGTAAACGGACCTCATCCCAAGTGCCATATTCTAACGTGCGTTGGATAATGAGATTAGTATCACAGCGCAGGCATAAATCTGCCAGATCGTATTCCTGAAATTATAGCTGAAAGGAAGATGGAATCTGGGGAGGCGGATTATGCATTATAAAATTGTATCATTGGGGGGGAAAAAGAAAAAGTCCCTTGGCAATGACCTACTCTCCCAGGGGGTCGCCCCCCAAGTACCATCAGCGCTGACGGCCTTAACGACCGGGTTCGGGATGTGACCGGGTGTACCACCGTCGCTCCAATCACCAAGAGACTGTTTTCACGTAAATAATTATTTGAATAAGCGCTTTGCAACAGAAAATTAGTAATCAGGTATCAGGTAATCAGGTTTTTCCAAATTACAAATCACTAATTGACTAATCACTTCCATTAGAAAAGTTTCGAGTTCTCCGCACCACGGAGCTAAGCCCTCGGTCATTAGTACAGCTTAGCTGAACATATTACTATGCTTACACATGCTGCCTATCAAGCAGGTAGTCTTCCTGCGACCTTACTCCCTTAACGGGATGAGGGATCTAATCTTGAGGCGAGTTTCCCACTTAGATGCTTTCAGCGGTTATCTCTGCCAGACATAGCTACCCAGCAATGCCGTTGGC